>NZ_JBIWFS010000001.1:0-1435916 GCF_044763135.1 Streptomyces sp. NPDC096205
AGCCGAGAGTGGGGGAGTCGGCAACCGACGACAACGCCGCAGATGTGCGTGCCAGGCCCCGCGACGCCGGCATGATCCAAACGACAGGCCCTAGGAGCAGTCGTACGTCACCTGGGCTGTGACCGTGTGGGTGGTCGGGGTGAGCAGGCGCAGGTCCGCCTGTCCCGTGAGGTGGCCCTCCCCCTCGAAGGTCCATCGCAGGTGCAGGCGCGCCTCGCGCTGTCCCCGGGCCAGGGTCTCGCGCAGGACGCCGGAGGCGGTGCCGTCGCTGCGGATCCAGCGGTAGGTGAGGGTGCCGGGGCTGCCGTCGGTGGTGACCCGGGCGACGATGTCCGACGTGGTGTCGCAGCCGAGCACCGCCGGACGTGCCGCGACACTCACCGACCGCACCTCGACGGACGAGCCGAGCCGCTGCCAGGCGAGGAACGCCAGCACGCACAGGAGCACCAGCGCGGGCAGGGCGTATCGGCGCAGCCCGGTGCGGGGCCGGGGAGCGGGCGGCTCGGCCACGACGGGCACCTGCCGCAGCGTCCGCTCCGCGAGAGCCGCCGTGACGCCGGGACCGAACCGCAGGACGGTGCCCTCGACACGATCCGGCTGGGGGCCGCCCTCCAGTGCCCCTGGCACGGTGGCATGCGGCCCCGGGCCTTGGATGCGCAGGGTCCCGGTCTCGCCGGACCCCGCCTCCGCCGGCCCCGCGCTCCGATCCCCCGCGGGCACGGTGGCCTGGGCGCCCCGACCCCCGATTCGTACCGTCCCGGTCTCACCGGACCCCGGACCCGACGCCTCAGGCACGGTCTTCTCCGGCTGCCCGTCCTGCATCCGCAGGGTGCCGGTCTCTCCTGGCTCGGGACCCTGCATCCGCACGGTCCCGGTCTCCCCCGGCTCCGGGCCCTGCATCCGCACGGTCCCGGTCTCCCCCGGCTCCGGGCCCTGGATCCAGTGGCTGGCCAGCACGGTGGCGCTGTACTCGTCGTCGGCGGGCTCCGGCCCCGAACCGCGCGGGGGCGTGCTGTCGTCGTGCGTCGTCATCTCAGCTCACACTGCCTGGTCAGAAGCTGCTGCGAGGCCCCGCCGTCGGCGGAGGCGGGGGTGGTGGTGGCCTGCACGGTCCAGTAGCAGCCCCGGCTCTGGAAGGTGTGCTCGACGGTGACCGTGTAGCTGGTGGCGCCGCTGCGCTGGACGGTCTCGGTCGCGCCGTCCGGGGTGCCGGGCTGTCCGGAGGTGTCCCCGGTGAACCACACGACGTTCACGGACACCGGCCCGGTGCCGTCGGTGGTGACGGTGAAGGTGGCGCTCGCGGTGAGCAGGCCCGTCTGCTGGAAGGCCGTCACCGTCACGTACTTGACGGCCGTCGGGGCGTCGCTGGTGGGCGGGGCGCTCGTCGGCGGGGCCTCGGTGTCGCCGGGCGGCGGCGGAGGCGGCGGTTCCGTGGTCTCCGCGGGGGTGGTGGCGGGCGCCGACACAGAGGGCGCGGACGTGGCCGTCGGCGTCTCCGTGACCGACCCCGTCTCCGTCGCCGAGGCCGTCGGTGTCTCGGCCGAAGCCGACGGGGAGGCCGTCCCGGGCACCGAGGGCGAGGCCGATACGCCCGGACTCGCGCTGGTCGTGGCCAGGGCCCGCGCGGCCTCGCCCGGGGCCGCCTCGGAAGCGGGCGGCTGGGCACCGTAGGCGAGGAGGATTCCCAGGAGGACCAGGGCGCCGGACAGGAGGAGTCCCGAGCGGCCCGGCAGCCAGGCGCGGAGGCCGCCGGGGGCGGTGGGGCCGGCCAGGACCGTGCGGGCGGTGTCGACGGTGGTGCGCGGGTCGGTGCGGGGGCGGGGCAGCAGCAGGGGCAGCAGGGCGACGAGGGCTGCGAGCCGGCCCCGGCCGCGCTCCTCCCAGTCGGGGCCGTAGGCGGCACCGGCGGCCGCCTCCAGTTCGCGGACGAACTCCTCGGCGTGGGTGGGTCGTTGGGAAGGGTCTTTGGCCAGGCCCCGGCGGACCAGGTCGCGGACCGGCTCGGGGACCTCCTCCGCGGGGATCGGCGCGTCGACGTGCCGCAGCGCCAGCTCGGCGAGGTTGTCGCCCTGGTAGGGCTTGTGGCGGGTGAGGCACTCGAAGAAGGTGGCCGTCGCCGCGTACACGTCGGCCGCGGGGGAGGCCGGGGCGCCGGTCCACTGCTCGGGCGCCATGTAGGCGGGCGTCCCGGCGATGGTCGCGCTGATGCCGGAGTCGACCGCGATGCCGAAGTCGACCAGACGGGACGTGCCGTCGGGCCGGACCAGGACGTTCTCGGGCTTGTAGTCGCGGTGGACGACCCCGACCCGGTGCGCGTCGGCGAGGCCGAGCAGTGAGCCCTTGAGGACGACCAGGGCGGCCTCCGGCTCCAGGGGCCCCTGCCGGGCCAGCAGCGCCCGCAGGGACACGCCGTCGACCAGCTCCATCACGATCGCGGCGCCGTCGGGGCTCTCGACGTACTCGTACAACCCGGCGACGTACGGGCTCGCCAGTCCGCCCAGGCGCCGGGCCTCGGCCCGGAACTCCTGGACGAAGCCGGGCCGGGTGCGCAGCGAGTCGCTGAGGTATTTGACCGCGACCGGCACGCCGGTCTCGGTGTGCACGGCCAGGACGACCCGGCCGCTCGCGCCTGAGCCGAGTTCCTGTGACTCGGCGTATCCGGGCACCGCCCAAGCATTCATGCGTCCAGAGACACATTTTCGGCCACCGCGGTTGCGGTCGGAACGCACGCGGAGGGGAAGAGTGTCAGTGGCCCGGCTCACATGGCGTACGGAGGGCATGGCCGACACCATGGGCTCGTCCCACCGGCAGGCTGAAGGGATCGGAATGTTCCGCAAGGTGCTGGTCGCCAACCGTGGCGAGATCGCGATTCGCGCGTTCCGCGCCGGCTATGAGCTGGGCGCGCGGACGGTTGCCGTCTTCCCGCACGAGGACCGCAACTCGCTGCACAGGCTGAAGGCCGACGAGGCCTACGAGATCGGCGAGCCGGGACATCCGGTGCGGGCGTATCTCTCCGTGGAGGAGATCGTCGGGGCGGCCCGGCGTGCGGGGGCCGACGCCGTGTATCCCGGTTACGGCTTCCTCTCCGAGAACCCGGAGCTGGCGCGGGCCTGCCAGGAGGCGGGCATCACCTTCGTCGGGCCGGACGCGGAGATCCTGGAGCTGACCGGCAACAAGGCGAGGGCGGTGGCGGCGGCGCGGGCGGCCGGGGTGCCGGTGCTGGGGTCGTCGGCGCCCTCCACCGATGTCGACGAGCTGGTGCGGGCGGCCGGGGAGATCGGCTTCCCGGTGTTCGTGAAGGCCGTCGCGGGCGGCGGCGGGCGCGGTATGCGCCGGGTCGAGGAGCCGGCGCAGTTGCGGGAGGCCATCGAGGCGGCTTCCCGGGAGGCGGCGTCGGCGTTCGGGGACGCGACGGTGTTCCTGGAGAAGGCCGTCGTCGAGCCCCGTCACATCGAGGTGCAGATCCTCGCCGACGGGGCGGGCAATGTCATCCATCTCTTCGAGCGGGACTGTTCGGTGCAGCGCCGGCACCAGAAGGTGATCGAGCTGGCGCCCGCGCCCAATCTCGACCCGGCACTGCGGGACCGTATCTGCGCGGACGCCGTGCGGTTCGCGCGGCAGATCGGCTACCGCAACGCGGGCACGGTGGAGTTCCTCGTCGACCGCGACGGCAACCATGTCTTCATCGAGATGAACCCGCGCATCCAGGTCGAGCACACGGTGACCGAGGAGGTCACCGATGTCGACCTCGTGCAGGCGCAGTTGCGCATCGCCTCCGGCGAGACGCTCGCCGACCTCGGCCTGTCGCAGGAGAACATCACGCTGCGCGGTGCGGCCCTGCAGTGCCGTATCACCACCGAGGACCCGGCCAACGGGTTCCGCCCGGACACCGGCCGGATCAGCGCCTACCGCTCCCCCGGCGGTTCCGGCATCCGGCTGGACGGCGGTACCACGCACGCCGGTTCGGAGATCAGCGCGCACTTCGACTCGATGCTGGTCAAGCTGAGCTGCCGGGGCCGGGACTTCACCACGGCCGTGAACCGCGCCCGGCGCGCCGTCGCCGAGTTCCGTATCCGTGGCGTGGCCACCAACATCCCGTTCCTGCAGGCCGTGCTGGACGATCCGGACTTCCAGGCGGGCCGGGTCACCACCGCGTTCATCGAGCAGCGGCCGCATCTGCTGACCTCCCGGCACTCCGCCGACCGCGGTACGAAGCTGCTGACGTACCTGGCCGACGTGACGGTGAACAAGCCGCACGGTGAGCGGCCTACGCTGATCGACCCGGTGACGAAGCTGCCGCCGCTGCCTTCCGGGGAGCCGCCGGCGGGCTCCCGGCAGCGGCTCGTCGAGCTGGGCCCGGAGGGCTTCGCGCGATGGCTGCGCGAGTCGACGACCCTCGGCGTCACCGACACCACCTTCCGCGATGCCCACCAGTCGCTGCTGGCGACCCGGGTGCGCACCAAGGACATGCTGGCCGTGGCCCCGGTGGTGGCGCGTACGCTGCCGCAGTTGCTGTCCCTGGAGTGCTGGGGCGGGGCGACGTACGACGTGGCGCTGCGGTTCCTCGCCGAGGACCCGTGGGAGCGGCTGGCCGCGCTGCGGGAGGCGGTGCCGAACATCTGCCTGCAGATGCTGCTGCGCGGCCGCAACACCGTGGGCTACACGCCGTATCCGACCGAGGTGACCGACGCGTTCGTGAAAGAGGCGGCGGCCACCGGCATCGACATCTTCCGCATCTTCGACGCGCTGAACGACGTGGACCAGATGCGGCCCGCGATCGACGCCGTACGGGAGACGGGGACGGCGATCGCCGAGGTGGCGCTCTGCTACACGTCGGATCTGTCGGACCCGTCGGAGAAGCTGTACACGCTGGACTACTACCTGCGGCTGGCCGAGCGGATCGTCGAGGCGGGCGCGCATGTGCTGGCCGTCAAGGACATGGCGGGCCTGCTGCGGGCACCGGCCGCGGCGACACTGGTCTCGGCGCTGCGGCGGGAGTTCGGCCTGCCGGTGCATCTGCACACCCATGACACCGCGGGCGGGCAGCTCGCCACCTATCTCGCCGCGGTGCAGGCGGGCGTGGACGCGGTGGACGGGGCGGTGGCCTCCATGGCCGGTACGACGTCCCAGCCGTCCCTGTCCTCGATCGTGGCCGCCACGGACCACTCGGAGCGGCCGACGGGGCTGAGCCTGGCGGCCGTCGGCGATCTGGAGCCGTACTGGGAGAGCGTACGCCAGGTGTACGCCCCCTTCGAGGCGGGCCTGTCCGCGCCGACCGGCCGTGTCTACCACCACGAGATCCCCGGCGGGCAGCTGTCCAACCTGCGCACCCAGGCCGTCGCGCTCGGGCTCGGCGACCGCTTCGAGCAGATCGAGGCGATGTACGCGGCCGCCGACCGGATGCTGGGCCGGCTGGTGAAGGTCACCCCGTCGTCCAAGGTGGTCGGTGACCTGGCGCTGCATCTGGTGGGCGCGGGCGTCGACCCGAAGGACTTCGAGACCAACCCCGATAAGTACGACATCCCGGACTCGGTCATCGGCTTCCTGCGCGGCGAGCTGGGCACCCCGCCCGGCGGCTGGCCGGAGCCGTTCCGCAGCAAGGCGCTGCGCGGACGGGCCGAGGCCAAGCCGATGGCGGAGCTGTCCGCCGAGGACCGGGCCGGGCTGGTCAAGGAGCCGCGGGCCACGCTCAACCGGCTGCTGTTCCCGGCGCCGACGCGGGAGTTCGACAACCACCGGCACGCCTTCGGCGACACCAGCGTGCTCGACAGCAAGGACTTCTTCTACGGGCTGCGGCCCGGCCAGGAGTACGCCATCGACCTGGAGCCCGGGGTCCGGCTGCTGATCGAGCTCCAGGCCGTCGGCGAGGCCGACGAGCGGGGCATGCGCACGGTGATGTCCTCCCTCAACGGCCAGCTCCGCCCCATCCAGGTCCGCGACCGCGCCGCCGCGACCGACGTCCCGGTGACGGAGAAGGCCGACCGGACCAACCCCGGCCATGTCCCCGCCCCCTTCGCGGGCGTGGTCACGCTGGTGGTCACCGAGGGCGACGAGGTGGAGGCCGGGACGACCCTCGCCACCATCGAGGCCATGAAGATGGAGGCCTCCATCACCGCGCCCAGGTCCGGCCGGGTCGCGCGGCTCGCGGTGAACCGGGTCCAGCAGGTGGAGGGTGGTGACCTGCTGGTCGAGCTGGGGTGAGGACACGGCCGGCGGGCCTTGGGGTCGGCTTGGCGGGGAGGGGACTTCGGGCTTCTTCGGGTCCCCGGGCAGGCGCTTCGGGCGGCCCAGCCGGGAAGGAACCCTCGGGCTCAGCCGGGAAGGGCCCTTAGGCTCAGCCTCGGACCGGAGCCCGCTGACGCGGCTCAGGTCGGTGCCGGAGCGGAGGGGCGCCCACCCGGGCAAGCTGTCCCGAGCCGGGTCACGGCCCCGCCGGTTCCTCCTCCGCAGGTCCACGCTGCGGCTCGACGTCGGCAGGCCCGGGCCGCTCTCCCTTCGGGGCTCCCCCCGAGGAGGCGCCGCCATCGCGCCGGAGTTCCGGGGTCGTGCCCGCCACGGTCACCACCGCGGCCAGGCACATCAGGCCGCCCGTGATCAGGGCGGTCGCGCCGGAGGTCCAGCCGGCCAGGACGCCGCCGCGGAGGTTGCCCAGATGCGGTCCCGCCTGGCCGACGATCAGCTCGGCGGCCGTCACCCGGCCCAGCAGGGCGTCGGGCGTGTGGGTCTGGATGATCGTGGTGCGGGACAGGACGGCCACGGAGTCCGCGGCCCCGGCCAGCGCGAGGGTGGCAAAGGCAGCCCAGACGGCCTCGGTCATGCCGAACAGAACGAGGGCGGCGCCCCACGTCCCGGACGCGACCAGCATGACCGGGCCGGGACGGGCCAGCCGGGTGAGCGGCCCGGAGAACGCGGTCGCGGCGACGCCACCGACGGCGAGCGCGGACAGAAACAGGCCGAGGGTGCGCGGATCGCCGCCGAAGCGCTCGGCGTTGACGACCGGGAAGAGGCTGACCGGCATGGCCAGGAGCGTGGCGGCGAGGTCGGTGACGAGCGCGCCGCGCACCACCCGGTGCCCGGTCAGGAAACGCAGCCCGTCCAGGACGCCGTGCACCCCGGCCCGGGACTTCTCGCCCTCGGGCGGCAGCGCGGGCAGGCCGAAGGCGCCGTAGAAGGCGACCCCGAAGCTGACGGCGTCGATCACGTAGCAGACGCCGATGCCCCACCAGCCGAGCACCAGGCCCGCGACGGCCGGGCCGAGCAGCATCATGGCCTGGCCGGTGACCTGGTTGAGGGCGAGTCCGGCGGCGATCTGGTCACGGGGCAGCAGCCGCGGCAGGAACACGCCCGCCGCGGGCGCGCCGAGCGCGCCGAACGCCGACTGCGCCGCGACCAGCGCCAGGATCACGGCGACCGGCACGGTCCCGGCGAACGCCTGGACGGCCAGCAGCACCGAGCACACCGCCTGTCCGACGGTGGCCACCAGGTACACCCGGCGCCGGTCGGACCGGTCGACGAAGGCGCCCGCCACGAGCCCGACTCCGACCAGCGGCAGCGCCTGCGCGAGACCGACGGCTCCGCTCCAGACGGCGCTGTGGGTCATGTCCCACACCTGGTACATCACGGTGACGGCGGTCATGAAGCCGCCGAGCGTGGACACGGTGCGCCCGATCAGCAGCCGCCGGAAGAGGGGCGAGGTCCGCAGGGGGCGTACGTCCAGCAGGGTCCTGGACAGGCTCATGAGGCGAGGGTGGCGGCGTGGTTCACGGCGGGGAGGCTATCCCGGCGCCTCGTCAGGGCTCCACCGAATTACGCACCTGTCGTCGCCGCCTCCCTTGCCCCTGAGGCGTCGGCTGGGCCAAGGTGCTGGGCATGACGGCCGCCGACGCCCCGGAGGAAGAGCCGCGAGGTGAGGACGGCACGCCGTCGGTCCCCCGCCCGCGCCCCGGCAGCCTGTCCATCTGGCTGGGGCTGTTGGCCCTGTTGCTCGGTGTGGCGGTGGTGCTGGGCGGTCTGCTGAGCATCGGCGCGACGATGAGCCCCGTGGCGGACCCGTTGACCGTGGACGTGGGCAGGCCGACCGCCGAGAAGTGGACGGTGCTTCCGTGCCCCGGGGACACGGGCCCTGCGTCCCCGGCCTGCCCCCGGACGCCGGTGCGCACGGCGCGGCTGCACATCACCGTGCAGGCGCGCGGCATCGACGTATTCGTGACCGCTCTGACCCTGCGGCCACGTCCTGAAGCACGGCACACGCGCCCCGCCGTACCGGCCGGTACGGCCCCGCCGACGCTACGGCTCCCCGCACGGGCCGACACGGAACTGCTCGCGCCCGCCCGTGCGCTGCTCCTGAAGGCCGGGGAGCCCGAGACCTTCGACGTCACGCTGGTGGACGCCTCCGGCAGGTCCGCCACCGAGCCCTGGGTCGCGACCCTCTGCGTGCGCGCCGAGGCGGAGACGCGGGAGTTCACGATGGTCGCCGGGGACTGCCGGTACGGCGTGCTCGTACACCCGCGTGCCACCGTCAGCTCCCGGGCTCCCGGAACTCCATCCGCACCTCCAGGTCCTTCGGGTCGCTCGGCAGGACGATGACGGGGCCTCGCTCGGGGTGCCAGTTCTCCGGGACGAGGAAGCAGCGGCTGCCCGACCTGATGAGGAGCTTCAGGCCGGTGATGCGGTAGCGGTACAGCGGCTCGGCTCCCACGGGCCGCTTCAGCCGCACCGACCGGACTCCGGGGGCCGGGTCGGGGAACAGGTCGTCCTTGCTGTAGACGACGACGTCGGGGGCGTCGGGAAGCGCACCGAGGGTGGTCTGCGCGGTTCGGCGGCCCACGGTCTCCGCGTACCCGGCCGCCGCCGCGAACAGCGACAGCATGGCCAGCACGATCGCCATGCCCCGCCACAGCGGGCTCCGTGCGCGCGGTTGCCCGGGAGCGAGGACATCGCCGTAGGCCACCGCCGCGAAGCCGGCCGTCATCAAGGCCGGGCCCAGCGGCGGCTCCGTCCCGCTGCCGCTGTCCAGCAGCGCCACGACGGCCAGGCCCAGCAGCACCCCGGCGAACCCGGCCTGTTCGAGCACCCGCCCGAGCCGCCGCGTCAGCTCCGGGTCGGACTCGGCGCGCTGCCGTACGACGTGGTGGGCGTGCACGCAGAAGAAGGCCACCAGGCCGAGCGTGAGGAGGGTGGGATAGGCGAGCCGGACGCCGCGCACCATGTAGTCGACCGTCGAGAAGTCCAACAGGCTGGTGTCGACCCGGAAGTAGCGGTACGCGGCGCGCGTGGAGACCCAGCCGAAGTAGAACATCAGCGCGGTCAGCAGCGCCGTCTGCGAGGCGAGCGAGGTGAGCAGCGAGGCCGTCCTGCCGCCACGCACCTCTTCCGCACCGCCCGCCTCCCCCGGCGCCGGGTCCTGCGGCCCTGGGTCCTCCGACCGCACTTCGCCCCCACTGGCTCCCGTCACGGCCCCATCCTCGGTCCTCGCCTGCCCGTGGCACAGGCGAACGGCGGGACTGCGGTGGCTGTCAGGCCGCCGGGGCCAGCGCCTCCCGCTCGCGCAGATCCTCGTGCAGGGCCGGCACCGGGACGGTGACCGGAGTGCGGCGGGAGCGGAACAGGAAGCCGGTGCCGATGACGCCGGCGATGAGGAGGCCGCCGGTGACCAGGGCGCCGCGTGCTCCGGCGTGTTCCATGAGGAAGCCGAGGGCGGGCGGGCCGCCGAGGCCCCAGACGGTGGCGATGGTGCCCCAGACGCCGAGCACGCGGCCGCGCATCCGGGCGGGCGGGTCGGTCTGGAGAACGGAGGTGCCCGCGGTGTCGGACACCGACTCGACGATGGCCATCGGCAGCACGAGCGCCAGCAGTACGGTCATCGACGGCGACAGCCCGGCCGCCACCTGGAGAAGCCCACCGCCGGCGGCGAGCATGCCGACGAGGCGTACGGAGGGCCGGCGCAGCCGGGCGCCGAGGACGGCGCCGAGGATGCCGCCGACGGCGAGGACGGTGGAGACGGTGCCGAAAGCGCCGGCGCCGCCCGCGAGGGGGCCGGTGACCAGGACGGCGAGAGTGAGTCCGTAGTTGCGGCCGAAGACCGCGCTCACGCCGGTGATTCCGGCGAGCGCGACCAGCCGCGGCCGGCGCAGGAAGAACATCAGGCCCTCGCGCACGGTCATGGCGTCGCCGGGCGCGTCGGGCCCCTTCGCAGGCGCCAGCTCCGTGCGCTCCTTCGCGGACGCGGGCTCGGTGTGCCGCACGGGCCGCAGGAACGGGATGACCGCCGCCACGAACAGGAAGGACAGACCGTTCGCCGCGTACGCCGCGGCCGTGCCGACGAAGGCGACCGTGGCTCCGGCGAGCCCGGCCCCCACGAGCCGGCCGGCGCTGTGCACCAGGGAGCCGACGCCGATGGCCGACGGCACGTCCTGCGGCGGCACCAGGTCGTTGCCCAGCAGGGCGCAGGCGGGCCCGTCGACGGTGGCGACGACACCGGTCACGGCGGCGAGCACCATCAGGGTCGTGACGTCCAGCCGGTCCAGCGCGACCAGCGTGGCCGTGGCGAAGGCGACGAGGCCGAGCAGCGCCTGGCTGACGGCGGCCGTCAGACGCCGGGGCCAGCGGTCGACGGCGGCGCCGCCGAACACGCTGATGAGCAGCGCGGGCGCGGCCTGCACGGACATCGACAGGCCGGTGGCGGCGGCGGAGCCGGTGATCTGCAGCACAAGCAGGTTCTGCACGGTGAGCTGCATCCAGGTGCCGGCGTTCGACACGAAGTTGGCCAGCGACCACCAGCGCATGCTGCGGTGGCGCAGCGAACGCCACGGCGAGTGGGAGGCGGACGAGGACACGGCGGAGACAGGTGAGGAAGGCACGGTGAAGTCACTCGGGAGGAGTCCGGCGGGACTCGGAGGGGGTGTTCCGGCGGGAGTGGGAACACCGGCTGCGCTGCGCGGCTCACTCCTCGGTGCCGGATGACGGCGTCGCCCATCGTGGCAGACGGGGTCGGAGAGGCACGGGTCGTACGGCCGTTACTCCGGTCACACGCTCCGGGCCGCACCCGTCCTGTGCTCGTACGTTGCCGGATGCGGGTGTTCCGGATCACGCGGCGCGGGCGACGACCTCCCGTACGAGTGCCAGCAGGTCCGGTACCGCGGGGTGTCCCGGTCCGTCGCGCCAGGCGAGGAGGACGGGGACGGGCGGCGCGTCGGCGAGGGGGCGGTAGGCGAGTGCGGGGTGGGCGTGGTTGCTCGGGGTGGCCGAGGTGGACACGCCGACCGCGCGGCCGGCGGCGATGGCGATGATCCACTCGTCGGTGTTGGTCACCTCGACGCTCGCGGCCGGCCGCCGCCCGGCCGGCCACAGGTCCAGGGTCGTGGTGCCGGACACGGTGTTCAGGGCGATGGTGTGTGCGGCGAGGTCCGCGAGGGTCACGCGGGGCAGCGCGGCGAGCGGGCTGTCCGCCGCCACGACGACGACCCGCTCCTCCGACAGCAGCAGTTCGGTGCGCACGCCGGGAGCGGTGACCTGGCCGCGCAGCAGCGCCGCGTCGACCTTGCCCTGGGTGAGTCCCGCCGTACGGTCGTCGACGCGCAGCAGTTCCAGGGGCACGTCCGGGTACGTCTCGTCCCAGCGGCGCAGCAGCGGCACGGTGTGATCGCCGAGCGCGGCCCAGGTGTGGCCGAGGCGCAGCGGCCAGCCGCGCAGTCCGGCGGGGTCGAGGGCGGTCTCCACGGCGGCGAGCGCGGCCCGCGCCTTGTCCCGGAAGGTCCGGCCCTCCGCGGTGAGCCGCAGGTGATGGGTGGACCGGTCGACGAGCCGGGCGCCCAGGTGGTCCTCCAGCTGGCGCAGGGTGCGCGAGAGGGCGGGCTGCCCGAGGTGGAGCCGGGCGGCGGCACGGGTGACGTTGCCTTCGTCGGCGATGGCGAGGAAGGCCCGCAGATGCCGCAGCTCGATGGTCATGCTTCAGGAGCATAACCGCAGCGGAATCGGCATTTCACGGGCGGCAGCGCGCTCCTTAGCGTGGAGGGCATGACGACTCCGGTGCGCGACACTACGGCCACTGCACTCTCTCTACGATCCTCCGCGCGGCCCGGCACACTCGCCGGGGTCGGCCTGGTGCTGGCCGGGGCGGTGTCGGTGCAGTTCGGCTCCGCCTGCGCGGCCCTGCTGTTCCCTCGGGCCGGGGCGCTCGGCACGGTCGCGCTGCGGGTGACCCTGGCGGCGGTGCTGCTGCTGGTGGTGGCGCGGCCACGGCTGCGGGGCCTCTCGCGCGGCGACTGGGCGGTGGCGGCGGGGTACGGGCTCGCCCTCGGCTGTATGAACGTCCTCTTCTACCAGGCGATCGACCGGATTCCGCTCGGCCCCGCGGTGACCCTGGAGGTGCTGGGTCCGCTGCTGCTGTCGGTGCTCGCCGCGCGCCGGGCCTCCGGTGTGCTGTGGGCCGTGCTGGCGCTGGCGGGGGTCGCGCTGCTGGGCGGCGGCGTGGGCGGGCTCGACCTGGCGGGCGTGGGCTTCGCGCTGGCCGCGGGCGGGATGTGGGCGTCGTACATCGTGCTCGGTTCCCGTGCGGGCAGCCGTTTCCCGCGGCTGGACGGGCTGGCCGTCGCGATGGCGGTCGCGGCGCTGGTCAGCCTGCCGCTGGGCGTCGCCTCGGCGGGCGGGGCCCTGCTGGAGCCGGGCGTGCTGGTGCTGGGCCTGGGCATCGCGGTGCTGAGCTCGGGCGTGCCCTACACCCTGGAGCTGCTCGCGCTGCGGCGGCTGCCCGCGGCGACCTTCGCGGTGCTGATGAGCCTGGCGCCCGCCCTGGCCGCGCTGGCGGGTCTGCTGGTGCTGGGCCAGGGCCTGTCCGGGGTGCAGTGCGCGGCCGTCGCGATGGTGGTGGCGGCCGGCGCGGGGGCAGTGCGGACGGGGTCTCAGTGAGCTCTGCGGGGCGGCAGTCCCATCGGGTTCGGGAAGGGTATGACCCCACTGGCGAGGACCTGCTCGGCCAGGGAGGTCAGCTCCTCGACCAGGCGGGAGGCCTCGTGCGGTGCCAGGACGCGGTAGGGCCGGACGGCGAGTTCGTCGGTGCGGGCCTCGATGTGTGCGCGCATGGCCTCTCCGTCGGCGGTGAGGGAGTCGGCGTCCTTCAGCAGGCCGCGCGCGGTGAGCCGGTCGAGGGCGGCCTGCCACTCCTCGGCGGACCAGCCGCGGTTGTCCCGCAGCACCTCCACGGGCACCTGCTCGCCGGCCGCGAAGAGGACATGCGCCTCGCAGCCGTCGAGGCCCTCGGCGGTCAGGACGGCGACATGGCCGTCGCCCCGATGCTCGCGCAGCGCGGTCGCGGCCTGCCACAGGGCGCCGACCGGGTCCTCGGGCGCGGGCACGTCCCGGTTGGCGGCGAACAGCGGCCGTCCCGCTCCGTCGGCGGCCGCGACGACCCGCTCCAGCAGCTCCGCGACCGGCGCCGCCCCCTCGGCCACCGCGGGTGCCACCCGGCGCAGGGCGGCGGTGGCCGCGTCGGCGCGGGCGCGCAGAACCGCCTCGGGCGAGGCGAAGTCCCAGGCGTCGGGCAGGGCGCGGCGGACCATCGCGGGGTGGAAGTTGTAGAAGGCCGCCTCCACCACGCCGGGCGTGACCGCGCCGAGCGGTGCGGCCCGCAGGGCGAAGTAGCCCATCCAGAAACCGCGCAGGCCCACCGCGCGAGCGGCCTCACGGCTCTCCGGCGCGAAGTACGTGACGGCGTGCAGGGGTTCGAGCACCTGCCAGACCGAGCGAGCGTAACCGGCATCCATGCACGGCAGTCTGGCAGACGGCACTGACATGCGGCCCGTCAGCCGCTGTGGACGCTCACCTCGTGCAGCGAGTACCCCCAGTCCGTGCCCCGGTCGAGGAGTTGCACGCGCACGTACCGGGCGGGCGTCCCGGTGAAGTCGGCCGTGTCCAGGCCGCCGTCGCCGGTGGTCGTGGACCAGACGGTCCGCCAGTCGGTGCCGTCGGTGGAGAGGTCGATCCGGTACGCACGCGCGTAGGCGCGCTCCCAGTCGAGGGTGACGCGGCCGACGCGGTGGGTGGTGCCGAGGTCGAGGCGCAGCCACTGGTCGTCGCTCCAGTGGCTCGCCCAGCGGGTGTCGCGCGAGCCGTCCACGGCCCGGCCCGGCGCGTAGCTGGTGAACGGGTTCCACTCGGCCGAACTGGCCGTGGCAGCGGCCCCCTTGGCGAGGTTCACTGCGGCCTGGTGGCGTTCGGTCGCGCCCCAGGTGTCGAGGTAGGACTCGGCGCCCCGGAAGAGGTCGTCGACCACGTCCTGGCCGCCGACCAGCCGGATGTCCTCGATCCAGTCGGGGACCAGTCCGTAGTGGGCGGCCCCGTCGGTGTTCAGGTCCCAGGTGCGCTCGCCGGTGGTCTGCCGGTCGATGAGGGAGCCGCCGTCGACGCTGCGGAAGGGGTACCTGACGGGGTTGGGGGCGTCGGCGCCGCGCGGGCCGGGCCAGCCGCCGACGCCGTTCATGTCGGTGCCGTAGCCGTAGCCGACGCCGTACTTGTCGCGCAGCGCGTCGGTGCGCCTCGCCTCCGCGCTGAAGCCCTCGGAGCCGTGCATGTACTGGGCGATGAACCCGCCGAGGGAGTAGACGCGTTCGGTCCAGTTCAGGTCCATCCAGCTGTGGGAGGAGATCACGCCCGGGTAGGACGCGGCCTGGAAGAGGTCGAGGGCCCGGCCGGTGGCCTTGACGCTCATGTGATCGATCTCGAGCATCATCTTGCGTTTCATCATGCCGCGCACGGCGTACTCCCCCAGCTCCGTCAACCCGCGTACGTTGCACTGCGCGTCGGCGGCGTACGACGGGACGGAGACGCCCGCCGGGAGCTTCGCCTCGGCGCCGGGGGCGGAGGCCAGGCCGATGGGGTTGTCGTGCTGCGGGCCGGTGCACTTCTCCGTGCGCCAGAAGGTGCCGGTCGACAGGAACTGGCCGACGTTGATGGCGGTGCCGAGCGTGCCTTCGTCGAAGCGGACGCCGCACAGGGCGTTGTCGAACTTGTGGCACAGGAACATGCTGCGCACACCGAGCGCGTACAGCTCGTCCAGCCCC
The DNA here is from genome assembly GCF_044763135.1 of Streptomyces sp. NPDC096205. NCBI lineage: Bacteria > Bacillati > Actinomycetota > Actinomycetes > Kitasatosporales > Streptomycetaceae > Streptomyces > Streptomyces sp. NPDC096205. The sequence goes on from NZ_JBIWFS010000001.1 coordinate 15,057, forward strand.
TTGTCGATGTCCTCCCTGCTGCACTGCGGGATGTCGAGGATCTGCTTGCAGCCGAAGGGTTCGGAGGTCTCCACGCCGAGGATCACGGCCAGCTTGCCCTGCTGGACGACCTGGCGGGCCTGCGCGCTGTCGGTGACGATCCGGAACCAGCCCTTGCCGGGACCGCCGTACATCCTGTCGACGTAGGCCTGGAGGTCGTAGCTCAGCTTCGCTTGGAGACGGATCGACGTCATCTCGTCGCAGGAGCGGTCCTTGAAGAAGTACACCGAGCAGATCACGCCGTTGGTGACGAGGTCGTTGACGAGGACGCGCTGGCCACCGCGCCAGGCGCGCTCCACCCAGGCGTAGTAGTTCTGCTGGTGGGTGAGCGAGTCATGGGCGGGCCAGTCCTTGAACGTGGGCCAGCCGACGGGGTCGTGGCGGCCGTCGCCGCCCTTGGTGATGAAGTCGAAGACGGCGAGGGAGCCGTCGGGGTAGTGCTCGGGACAGTCCTTGAGGGCGTCGGCGACACCGGCTTCGGAGAAGGTCTTCCCGCAGATGAGGCGGCCGCCGAACGCCTCGTTGGAGAACAGGTGGTTGTGGGCGTCGACGAATCCGCGGACCTCGCCGCGGGAGTCCATGCCCTGGAACGGCTCGCCCGTCACGCCGATCCGCGCGTCCGGCGCCGGCCGTGCGGTCGGGTTCCACCAGTCGTCGGCTCCTGCGGCGGAGCTCGGCGCGGGGCCGAGGGCCATCGCCAGCACGAGCATCAGCAGCGTGACGGCGGCGACGTACGGGTGCCGAACCTTGGCCATCGACCCACGTCCCTCGGTCGTAACGGGCAGGTTGTTGTCATGCCCAGGGAAAGTTACCGACGAGGATCGTCAGGGGCGCGCGAGGAGTCAAGGGTCGTGCCGGCCTCCGAAGTGGGCGGATGTAGCCGTTCCGTGACGAATGAGACCACTTTGTGTCGGGACACGGGGCAACGGACCGACACGGCCACGGGTCGTACCGGTCACAGTCACTGCCACGACACACCTCCCAGTGCGACGACACACCTCCCAGGGGGCACCATGACTCACCGTTCTCGACGGATCCGACCGACCCTCGCCGCGCTTGCGACCGGCACCGCGCTCGCCGTCGGCGTGGCCGCGCCCGCGGCGACCGCCGCCTCCGGCGGCCCGGCGTTCCTCAAGCCGGGCGAGCTGCCCCCGCACCCCACCTCACCCTGGTACGCGGGCCGGGTGACCCCCGGGCAGCCGGACCCGCTGCCGATCTGCGTCGGCGAGTCGCTGCCGTCCATCTCCTCCCACCGCACGTTCTGGACCGAGTACGACACCAACGCGCTGCAGGTGACCGTCGTGGAGCGCAGCGCGCAGCGGGCCGAGAACTTCGCCGCGCTGCTGCGCAAGAAGATCCGCGACTGCGCGACCACGCTCGAACGGCAGGACCCGGACATGACGGCGACCGGCAGGTACTACGGCCGCCTGAACGTCGAGGAGGGCGCCGACGTCTACGGTCTGCACACCGCGTCGAGCTGGGGCGCCTCGGACATCGCCCTGCTCTCGGTCGGGCGGGACGGCCGTACGGTGACGTTCGTGAAGTGGGCGCAGATGGGCACCTTCCGGGACGCCCAGGTCGCGGACTTCAGGAAGACCACCAGGACGGCGGTGAACAAGCTCTACTGAACGCGGTGAACAAGCTCTACTGAACGCCGGGCACCAGACGGTCGACCGCCGCCGCGACGAGCTGGTCGCGCTCCGCCGCCGACAGCACGTCCGGGAGGGTGAGCTGCTCGACGATCAGCCAGTTCAGCGCCAGGTACAGCAGGCGTACGGCGGTGGCGTCGCCGGGCAGTCCCGACTCCTCGTGGTAGGCGACGTTGGCGTCCAGGTCGGTGCGCACCTGCTCGGTCAGCAGGGCGCGCAGCCCCGGTCGCCGCGTGGCCTCCAGGCGCAGCTCCAGCAGCGCCAGGTAGCCGGCCCGGAACGCGCTGACCCGGCAGACCAGTTCCCGCATCAGTTCCGTGTACGTCTCCCGGTCGCGGGCGGCCGTACGGTGCCGGGCGAGGACCGACTCGTCCGGCCGGAGCCGCTCGTAGACGCGGGCGCCGGTCTGGGTGAGGAGGTCGTCGCGGTTGGCGAAGTAGTTGGAGGCGGTCCCGACGGGCACGTCGGCCTCGGCGTCCACCGCGCGGAAGGTCAGGCCGCGCGCGCCCTCGCGGGCCAGCACCTCGATGGCGGCGTCCACCAGGGCGGCCCGCCGCTGATCGTTCCTGCGCACCATTGCATCCACTCCGCTTGCCGTACGACGGCCGCAGACTACTACAGATGAAGTGGCCAGGCGCCCCGTGGTCGGAGTCGCGTGGGCGTGCCCTGGTCGGAGTCGGGTGGGCGTGCCCTGGTCAGAGTCGCGTGGGCGTGCCCTGGTTGTGGAACATCTGCCAGCGACCCGGCGCCACGCGGCGCCACAGGGACGTCCGGTGCGACCAGCGGCCGTCGATGCACGCCGTGTACTTGAGCATGACCAGCCCGTCGGCCAGCCGTACGCCCCGCATGGCCTCCACCCCGATGGGTTCGCCTTCGGGGTCGGTGTAAGCCGCGACGCGCTCGGCGGTCCCCTCGAAGAAGATCTCCCGGCCCGAGGCGCCGAACTCGTGGAAGTCCGGGGCGAGGAAGCTCCTCAGCCGGTCGGCGTCGGCCCGGCAGGCGGGCGACAGCGTCTCGTACTCGGCGGCCATCGCCTCCGCCACCTGCGGGTCGTCACCGCCGTGGACCGTGTGGTTCGACTGGTTCGACGTCATGGCCGAAGGACTATCACGCACCGCTCACGCACCTGACGCCGGATGTCGCGTGGCCGGTGTCCGGCGGCCGGGTCCGTCCGGCGGGCCGCTGTCAGTGCCCCGCGCTAGTCTGCGCGTAATCGACCTATCCGCCCGTTCCGGGAGGTATTCATGGCTTCGCGCCTCAACCCCTACCTCAGCTTCGACGGCGACGCCCGCCAGGCGATGGAGTTCTACAAGGAGGTCTTCGGCGGCACCCTCACGCTGAACACCTACGCCGACTTCGGCCCCGAGGGCGTCCCCCAGCCCGACAACATCATGCACGCCATGTTGGAGACCTCCGCGGGCTTCACCCTGATGGGCGCCGACTCCCCGCCCGGCATGGAGGTCAAGGCGGGCAACAACATCGCGGTGTCCGTCAGCGGGGACGACGACGCCGCGCTGCGCGGCTACTGGGAGAAGCTGTCAGCCGACAGCCAGGTGTCCGTGCCGCTGGACAAGCAGATGTGGGGCGATGTGTTCGGCATGTGCACCGACCGTTTCGGCGTCAGCTGGATGATCGACATCACCGAGCCCCAGAGCTGATCCAGCCGCCCTTCACGCCGTACCGAACCACGCCTCGGCGAGCGCGGCCGGGCTCTCCTCGGCGGGGACGCCCAACTCCCGTATGTACCAGGGGAGATTGCTGTACACATGCAGCAGCGTGTACGCGAGCAGCTCGTCCGGCCGGAAGGTGCGTCCGTAGGCGCGGCAGAGCCGGGCCAGCAGGGCCGGGTCGCCGCGGGTGACGAACAGGCCGACGCCCACGAAGTCGTAGGCGGGGTCGCCGATCATCGCGGGTTCGAAGTCGAACAGGCCGGTCAGGCGCGGGCCGTCCGCCGGGTCGGCCATGTCGGCCATGTCGGCCATCTCGGCCATCTCGGCCATCTCGGCCAGGAAGTGCTGCCGCATCACCTCCGTGTGCAGCAAGGAGGGCCGCGGGGCGCGCGGCAGCGGGGTCGCGGCGAGGAAGTCCGGGATCTGCTCCAGCCATGCCTCGGACAGCCCCTTGCGGCGCTGCTGCTCCACCGCACCGGCCGTCTGACGGTCCACGAACGCGCCCCAGTCCCCGGGGCCGAGCACGTCCGCCAGCGGGGCCGGGTCCAGGGAGTGCAGGACGGCGAGGGTCTCGCCGACCTCGGTGACGACCCGTTCGCGCTGCGGCCGGGACAGGCGCTCCCAGACTCCGGCGAGGTTCTCGCCGCGCAGCCGGGACATCAGCACGTACCGCCAGCCGTTCTCGTACGTCCCGAAGTCCCGCACCCGCGGTGTCGGCACCGGCAGCCGGTCCTCGAGGTGGGCGAGGACCCTGCCCTCGGCGAGCCCGTCCGCGGCCGCGGCGGCGGGGAACAGCTTGAGGACGAGGTCGTCACCGACCGCGTACACGGGCTGCGACCCGTCGGCGAACCGGCTCAGCGACGCCCCCGCCAGCCCGAGGCGCGCACAGAGATCCTCGACGCCGGGCCGCATCACACCCTCGTCCGGGACGATCGCGTCCCACTGGGCATCGGTCTCCACGACAGGCAGCATGATCGGGACCCTAGGAGGCGGGGTGCCGGAGGGCAACGGGATTTCCCGGGCTCGGGCGGGCGTCAGGTCAGGTCGGTGCGCGGGTCGATCGACCAGTGGTTGGTGCGCAGGACGCGGTCGGCGCGAAGGGGGTGTCCCGTTGTCCGAGCAGACGGAAGCCGAGGGAGCTGCAGATGGCGTTGGAGGCGGTGTTGCCGACGGCCGGGAAGGCGTGGACGGTGCCCCAGCGGTCCTCGTCGCGGGCCCGCTGGAGCAGGGCACGGGCGGCGCGTCCGCCCAGGCCACGGCCCTGGTGCTCGGGCAGGATCATCCAGCCGATCTCCGACAGGGGGCCGTCGTCCGTCTCGTGGGACCACAGGGTCACCAGCCCGGCCACGTCGGGGCGGTCCGGGTCGGGGACGATCACCTTGATCCAGGCCGTGTCGGCCGCCGCATCCAGGGCGTCGCGGCGCACCTTGTCCGCCATCCCCTCGCGCGGCAGCGGGCCGCCGAGGTCGGCCATCATCACGGGGTCGCAGCGCATCCGCAGATAGGCGTCGACGTCGTCGGGTGTGACATTGCGCAGGTGCACCAAGCCCTCCTCGGCCGTGGGGCGGTGGGTCCCATGATCCGGCACCTGGGGGCGGGGCGTAGCGTGGGGACGGCTTCTCGCCGACTCGTCGCCGAACGGAAAGGCATCCGCATGAACCTGCCCGCATCGGGCCGCCGTGTCCTCGTCAGCGGTGCCTCGCGAGGGCTCGGCCGCGCGGTGGCGCAGGCGTTCGCGGCCAACGGCGACCGGGTCGCCGTGCACTACGGCTCCCGCGCCGAGGAGGCCCGCGCGACCCTGGACTCCCTCACCGGCACCGGGCATGCCCTCACGGGCGGCGACCTCGCGGACCCGGCCGGGGCCGCGGCGGTGGTGGACGCGGCGGCCGACGCGCTCGGCGGGATCGACGTACTGGTGAACAACGCGGCCGTGAACGTACGGCATCCGCTCGCCGAGACACCGTACGAGGAGTGGGTGGCGGTGTGGCAGCGGCATGTGGCCGTGAACCTCCTCGCCACGGCCAACCTGAGTCATCTCGCGGCGCGCCGGATGATCGACCAGAGCACGGGCGGACGCATCGTCAACATCGGCTCCCGGGGCGCCTTCCGCGGCGAGCCGGACCACCCCGCCTACGGGGCGACCAAGGCCGCGGTGCACGCGCTCGGCCAGTCCCTCGCGGTGTCCCTGGCCCCATACGGCATCGGTGTCGCGTCCGTCGCGCCCGGCTTCTTCGCCACCGAGCGGGTCTCCCCGCGCCTGGACGGGCCCGAGGGCGCCGCGATCCGCGCGCAGAGCCCCTTCGGGCGGGTGGCGGAGCCGGAGGAGATCGCGGCGGCCGTACTATGGCTGGCCTCACCCGAGGCCGAGTGGTCCTCGGGCGCGATTCTGGACCTCAACGGGGCGTCGTACCTGCGTACTTGAGCCGACCGGACGTGTGGACCCGTCGGACGCGTGAGCCCGCCGGACGCGTGAGCCCAGCGGAGCGTGAGCTGACCGGACTCGTAAGCCCACCGCACCCGTAAGCCCACCTCACGCCTGAGCCCATCGGCCGCTACGCCGTCTCCGCCAGCACGGCCCGGATCACATGCCGCGCGTTGCCCGCCATCGCCGGGTTGGTGTCGCGGTAGTGGGGCAGGGCGATCAGGGCCTGGGAGAGGGTGCGCGCCCGGCCTCGCCGCCAGGTCGCCTCGTCGACGCCGAGCGCGTCGCGGAAGACCTGGCGGGCGTCGGCGGGCAGCAGGTTCCACGCCGGGAAGAGGTCGCAGGCCGGGTCGCCCACGCCCATGCAGCCGAAGTCGATGACCGAGCCGAGCCTGCCGCCGCGCAGGAGGAGGTTGCCCGGCATCAGGTCGGCGTGCAGCCACACCCGTGTCCGCTCGCCCTCGGGCGCCCGCAGGGCGTCCTCCCACACGGCGGTCACGGCGTCGCAGTCGACGCCTTCCTGCGGGAGTGCCCGCAGTCGCTCGATCGCCGCACGGGTCTCTGTGTCCTGGAGGGCGAGCGGCCCGCCGCGGTACGCCGGGGGCGCCCCGGGCAGGGTGATGCCGCGCATCGCCGTGACGAACGCCGCCAAGTCCTCGGCCAGCAGCACCGGTTCGGCCAGCGCACCCGCCTCCGGGTTCTCCCCGTCCAGCCACCGGTACACCGACCACGGCCACGGATACCCCTCGGCCGCCTTCCCGGCCCCCAGCACCTCGGGCACGGCCGCGGGCAGCAGGGCCGCCAGACGCGGCAGCCACTCCTGCTCCGTCGTCACGTCCGGCGCACCACCCCGCACCAACGGCAGCCGTACGACCATGTCGTCGCCGAGGCGGTACATGGCGTTGACCGTGCCACCGGACGCGATCCGCCGGACCGGCAGGCCGGACCACCGGGGGAACTGCCCCGCCACCAACCGCCGTACGAGATCGTCGTCGAGGGGCGGCCGGCCGGGATGCATCTGTCCTGCGCTCATGGGACGCCATCCGACCGGTGGACGGCGACGGCGGTCAACCGCATTTGCCGGCCGCGGGCCTTTACCCCGGAGGTAATCGCCCCGGCGGGCGGGCGGTGCCACGATCGTCGGTGTGAGCAGGGCCGTTCGACCGACCGGAGGGACCATCGTGACCGCCTACGCCATAGCCCATCTGCGGGAGATCACTCCGCACCCGGAGATCCCCGAGTACATCGACCGCATCAGCGCCACCTTCGAGCCGTACGGCGGCCGCTTCCTGGTGCACGGCACCGCGCACGAGGTGCTGGAGGGCGACTGGCCGGGAGCCGTCGTGATGATCGGCTTCCCCGGCATGGCCGAGGCGCGGGCGTGGTGGGACTCCCCCGCCTACCAGGAGATCGCGCCCCTGCGCTCGCGGCACATCGTCGGCGACATCGTCCTGGTGCCGGGCGTGCCCGAGGGCTACGACCCGCGTGTCACGGCCGAGGCCGTACGGGCGGCCCTGCCCGCCGAGTGACCACGGCACCCGCGGGCCGCGCGCGGATAATCACCTGACAGGCCCGCGGGCGTGTGCCACGATCACGGCGATGACGACTCACTCTCTTCAGAGATTGGGGGCACCGTCCGCGCAAGGTGAGTGCTGATGGCCTCTCACCTCGCGAACGGGGACTCCCGACTTTCCTTCTGGTTGCGCGTACGCGAGTACGCCGTGCCGCCGTCCATGGTCGAGACCGCGACCGCCCGGCGCCGCGCCGGCGACTGGGCCGGGGCATGTGCCGCCGCGGGCATCGACGTGGATCTCGCCCCGCGTTCCGTGGCACTGTCCCACGGACGCGAAGCGGCGGCCCAACTGCGCGACGACCTCCGCCACTTGGCGCCCGACCTGCTGCGCTGGCACATGCCGAGGATCGCCCCGGACGGACTGCTGCGCCCGGCCCTGACCGTCTCCCTGGCCCGTTACGAGGGCGCCGGGCGGGACGGCGTGAGCCCGCTGCATCTCGTGGTGCGGACCCCGCCGGCCCGCGCGGACGCCGGTCAGCGGATGAGCCTCGCCCTGTGGGACGCCTCCCGCCCCGGCACCGGCGCGGGCAGCCACCCGCACGCCCGCCCCAGCAGACGCTTCCGCCTCGACCTGCACCGGCACCTGTGGGACGTACGCAGGACGCGGGAGCTGCGAACACGGTCCGGCGCGGACCGACCGCCACCTTTCGCGCCGAGCGCGCGTGACGCGCCTCCGCGTCCCCCGGACTCCCTTACGGATGACGGGCGTTGTGCCGCGAGCTGGTGGGCGGCTCTGCCGGACTCCCTTACGGACGCAGGGCGTTGCGCCACGGAGACGTGGTCGGCTCTGCCGGGCCCCGGGCGTTGTGCCGTGGACCTGTGGGCGGCCGAGGCCCGGCTGCTGCTGCGGGCGGATGGGTCGGCCGCCGACGGTGTCGTCGTACGACTCGACGCACGGCACCGGCTGCTGCTCACCCCCGTCGGAGACGGCACCGGGCCGCCCGAGGTCGAGGTCACGCGGGTGTCGGCCGGTGGCCGGGTGGCGGCGCTGCCGGTGCTGCCGGACGCGGCGACCTGGGTGCTGCCCGATCTGGAGCTGCTGCGGGCCGGTCTGGCCGAGCCCGGGCTGCTGCATCCGCTGGTCGCCGAGTCCCTGGTGCCGGGGCACACGCCCGGACCGGCACGGGCCGTGGAGCCGCCCGGGGCGCCGCACGTCGTGGAGTGCCGGGGGCGGCAGCACCGGATCGGCCTGGTCGACGGGGTGCTGGCCCCGCTGGACCACGAGCCGGGCGAGGTCCGGCGCGAGGAACTCCTCGCCGCGCTGTCCGGACCACCACTGCCCTGTCTGCGGGCCATCGACGAGGCCCACCGCCGCCCCGACTGCCTGACCGGCGTACGGGAACGTCTGCTGCACGGCGACATCGCCGGAGCGCTCGCCGTGGTCGAGGGTCTCCTCGGGCCCGGCGCGGTGCTGCGCAGCGGTCCGCTGCTGGACGAACTGGAGGCGGCCGCCCAACGGCGCATCGCGTACGGGCTGTTCAGGGCGGACCTGGCCGACCCCGTACCGCGCCGCACCCTGCTCCCGGGCCCGACCCGCCCGCGCGCCCACCGCTACCGTCCGCGCCACACGACCGCGCGCTGAACTCTCCTTCCCCCTCCCCCGGACTTCTCCAGACCCCTTAGGTGATGACGTATGCCCACAACCTCCTCGTACTCCGAACTCGACGTCGCAGGCGACCTGTTGAGCCTGCTGCGCGACACGACGACCGAACCGCGCCCGGACACCCAGCTGGAGGCCCTGACGCTGGCCGTGGCCGCCGATCTGCCGGTGCTGCTGTGGGGTGAGCCCGGGATCGGCAAGACCGCGGCACTGACCCAGTTGGCGACGGCGCTGGACCTGCCGCTGACCACCGTGATCGCCAGCGTGCACGAGCCGTCCGACTTCTCCGGGCTGCCGGTCGTCGGCGACGACCCTGCGCAGCAGGGCGTGCCGATGGCGCCGCCGGACTGGGCGGTGCGCCTGGTGCGAGCCGGGCGGGGCCTGCTGTTCCTGGACGAGCTGTCCACCGCGCCGCCGGCCGTGCAGGCCGCCCTGCTCCGGCTGGTGCTGGAGCGGCGGATCGGCACCCTGCGGCTTCCGCCGGGCGTACGCATCGTGGCCGCGGCCAATCCGCGGTCCTCGGCTGCCGACGGCTGGGAGCTGAGCCCGCCGCTGGCCAACCGCTTCGTCCATCTGCAGTGGACCCACGACCACGAGGTCGTCGTCCGCGGCCTCGGCGGGACCTGGCCCCGGGCGACCCTGCCCCGCCTGGACCCGGCAAGGCTGACCGAGGCCGTGGACTTCGCACGCCGCGCGGTGTGCGGGTTCCTCACGACCCGGCCCACCCTCGTCCACCGGCTGCCGGGGAGCGAGTCGCGCCGGGGCGGGGCCTGGCCCTCGCCGCGCAGCTGGGACATGACGCTGTCCCTGATCGCCTTCGCCACCGCCGCGGGCTCCTCCCGGGAGGTGCTGGCCCTGCTGGTCAGAGGGACCGTGGGCGACGGGCCGGGGCTGGAGCTGCTGGCCGCGATGGACCGGATGGAGCTTCCCGACCCGGAGCTGCTGCTCGCCGACCCCGCGCGGGCCGAGCTGCCCGAGCGCGGGGATCTGCGCCAGGCCAGCCTGGAGGCGGTGGTCGCCGCCGTGAACGCCCGCCCGGAGCGGGCCCGTTGGGATGCGGCATGGGCTCTGCTGGTGCGGGCGCTGGAGACGGGGGCGCCCGATCTGGTGGTCGCCCCCGCGACCGCGCTCGCGGGGCTGCGCCGCGAGGACTGGGACGTGCCCGAGGCCATCGAACGCCTCGCCGGAGCGGTGTCCCTGTCGCGGCGCGCCGACAAGGCGGCCCACCGCGTGGCGAACCGGCCCGCCGCCGTCGCCGGGCAGGGCGCCCGATGAACGCGGAGGCGACGGACAGCGGGCCTGCCGAGTGCGGCCCGGCCCGCGCTCACCCGGACACGCGGACAGCAGGGACCGCGGACCTCGACACGCGGGGAGCAGGGGCCGTAGACCTCGACAAGCAGACAGCAGGAGCCGTAAACCGTGACGAGCGGACGGCAGGAGCCGTAAACCTCGACAAGCAGACAGCAGGAGCCGCAGACCTCGACAAGCGGACAGCAGGAGCCGTAAACCGTGACGAGCGGACAGCAGGGGCCGCGGACTTCGACAAGCTGTACGCCGCCCGGCTGCACGCCGCCCGGGCCCGGCCCTATCTCGCGACCGCGTTGTTCGCCCTGCGGGTCGTCGTGTCGCGCCGGGTGCCAACCATGGCGGTCGACCGGCACTGGCGCTGCTATGTCTCACCGGGTTTCGTGGCGGCGACACCCGTGGAGGAGCTGGCGGGTGTGTGGGTGCACGAGGTGTCGCATCTGCTGCGCGACCACCACGGCCGGGGCGACCGGCTGGCGCGCGAGCTGGGGATGAACGGTCCGGCAGGGCGGCTGCGGATGAACATCGCCGCGGACTTCGAGATCAACGACGACATCGCCGGCGACGGCCTCGTCCTGCCCGAGGACGTCGTGCGGCCGGCCTCCCTGCTGCTGCCCGAGGGCCTGCTCATGGAGGAGTACGCACGGCGGATCGGCGTCGGGCCGCTCACCGGGGACCTGGCCTGGCTGGACTGCGGCAGCGGCGCCGACGGCCTGGACCGCGACTGGGACCTGGGCCCCGACGGCGCGCACGGACTGAGCGAGCAGGAGCAGGACGCCGTACGGTTCCGGGTCGCCGAGGGCATCAACGGCCGGCCCGGCAACGCGCCGCTGGGCTGGCGGCGCTGGGCGGAGGAGGCGTTCCATCCGCCGCAGCCCTGGCGGGAGCTGCTGGGCGCGGCCCTGCGGTCGGCGGTCTCCGGCCCCGGCGTCGGTGAGGACTACACCTACGGCCGCCCGGCGAGGCGTTCGGCCGGGGTGCCCGGTGTGGTGCTGCCGAGCCTGCGGCGGACGCCGCCGTGCGTCGCCGTCGTGGTCGACACCTCCGGGTCCGTCAGCGACGCCGAGCTGGGCAGCGCGCTGCTGGAGGTCGCCGCGATCTCCCGGGCCGTCGGGGGCCGGCGCGACCTGGTCAGCGTGCTGTCCTGCGACGCGGCGGCCGGGGTGGTGCATCCGCTGTGCCGGGCCGAGGACATTCCACTGGTGGGCGGCGGAGGCACCGATCTGCGGTCGGGTTTCGCGAAGGCGCTCGCCGCGCAGCCGCGCCCGGACGTCATCGTCGCCCTGACCGACGGTCAGACGCCCTGGCCGTCCGTCCGCCCGCCGTGCCGCACGGTGGTCGGCCTGTTCCCACGCCTGTGGTCACCCGGGCCGCGCGACGAGGACGACCCGGACCATGCGCCTGATCGGCCACCGGCCTGGGCCCGGGTGGTACGGCTCGGGAGCGGGCGGGGCTGACGGTGGTTCAGCCGGCCCGCCGACCCCACCGACCCCGCCGGACAGTGCTCAGCAGCCGGTCGACACCTCAGCAACTCATCCGCCCTCAGACCCCTCGCTCGATCTGCCGAAGGATGGTCGGGTCGGTGATCTCCGTGTCGGCGGCGAGCAGGAACGCCTTGCTGAGGATGACCGCCAGCCGGTCGTCCTCGAACGGCAGGAACATCTTCCCCTCGGCCGGCCGGCGCGCCGGAACCACGCACAGACAGCGGTCGTCCGGCTCCATCAGAATGTTCGCCGACCATATGTGGATCTTGTAGGTGCACAGCTCGCCGCGGACGACGAGGAAACGCCCGTCCAGCGTGCACCGGTCGGCGATCTTCAGCCTCGGCAGGATGCGTGCCAGGGCCTCGCGCCGGACCTCGCCGGTCCCGGGCAGCTCGGCGAACCCGGCGCGCCGCCAGTAGGCGTGTCCGGGACCGCCGTCGGTCCAGTCGGGGTCGGCGGCGATCGAGGTCACCCCGACGAAGAGGTCCACGTCCCGCATCGCCTCGCTGAACACCAGCAAAGGCACCTCGGCCAGCGGCACCACCTGCCGTGCCCCGTCCGTCCGGCGGGTGAAGCGGACCTGGTCGGTGGAGGCCAGGGCGTCCTCGTCCGCCCGGTCGGCGAGCGCGTGCCGGAAGGTGACGCACCACTCCCCCGCGCCCAGCATCCGCTCGGCCGTGTCGTCGTCGCCCGGGTGCCAGGGGCGCCCGCTCGTCCAGCCGCGGGCCCGGAACAGCGCACGCATCCGGTGGTAGTGCACGAGGTGCCCGGCGAAGCGGTTGGAGTAGACGCGGGTCTCCTCCTCGGCCGGGGTGAGCAGGTAGATCTCGCGGTACGCCTGCTTGAACGGCTGCCTCACCCGCGCCTCGACGAGCAGGTCCCGCCAGGCCCGTACGGTGTTCGGGTCGGAGCGCAGCGGGTGCCACAACCGCACGGCCGCGTCCTCGGGCGCCTCGGGAAGGGCGTCGGTCTCCGGCAGTACGGCCTGCCAGGTGCCCGGCGCGGTCTCGATCTCCCAGATCAGCCGGCCCACGACGGACCGGCCGAGCGGATGTCCGGCCAGCCGGGTGCGCCACCAGCCGTACGAGTGGGTGGCGTCGACGCTGTAGGAGCCCTCCAACGCACGGGCCAGCGTGGCGAGATGGGCGGCCGCCCGCTTGACCAGCTCGCGCGTCTCCTTGAGCACGTCGGCGTGGTCGCGGCGGACAGCCGCGGGCAGGCCGCGCAGCCGGCGGCCGTCCTTCTCCCAGGCCAGCTCGACGCTCTCGGCGACCGTGACGACGGCCGTGTACGCGCCCGCCTGCCGGCGCAGGACACCGTCGTCGGCGAAGCCCAGGGTGGGCAGGCGCAGCGCCACGTCGGCGCGCTCGGCGAGGGCCGCCTCGATCTTCTTGAGCGACTTGTCGAGCTGCTTGGGCACACCGGCGTGCCGGACCGTCCCGCGGACCGTGCGCAGGCCGGTGACCAGCTCGGGCGTCGGCCATTCCTGTGCCGCGCGGGTGATTTCGTAGAGCAGCGCCTGGGAGGGCAGGGTCCTGGCGGCCGTCGGTGCGAGGGCGATGCCGGGCAGCAGCCTGTCCAGGAGGTCCGGCAGCCAGGGTTCGTCACGCACCAGCGCCACCCGCAGGGCGCGCCCGAGCGTGGAGACCTCCTGGGAGGTGAAGGCCTTGTCGGACCGGTAGGGGACGGTGCCTGCCCTGATGGCGTCGGTGCGGTCGGCGGCCGCGTGGAGCACGCGGTGGGCGAGGCCGGCGTAGGCCGGGAGGGCGGCGATGGCCCGCCATGCCTCCGGCGGCGCCGGCGGATCAGCGATCGGGTGCCGGTCGACCTGGGAGAACAGGGTCAGTTCGGTCGGGGTGAGCGCGTGGAGGACCTCCAGCTCGTCCCGCGCGATGGGGTCCTCGGCCCGGAGCAGATGCTGTACGACCCTGCGCAGAGTCTCCTCTCCGGCGAGCGCCCCCAGGGCGAGCAGCGTGAGCTGCCGCCGGTCCGCGTAGCTCTCGCGCAGGGCGTGTTCCACCAGGAAGCGGGCGGGCTCGGAGAGGTCGGGCAGCGGTCCGGTGCAGCGCGTCAACGCGTCCGCGGTGAGGCCGAGATCGGCCCAGTTCCGCCGCTCGGTGCCCGCGACGAGCGCCTCGAACAGCCGGCGGCAGGTGTCGGGTGTGTAGCGGGGCGCTCGCTCCTTGGCCGCCTCCTCGACCGCGAACCTGGCCGAGGTCATACCGGGCGCCCCGCCCCCGGCCGTGACACCGTAGGCCAGCGGCATCAACGCACCCAACTCCGCCTCGGACACCTCGGCCGCGTCCCCGTACGGGTCCGCGATCTCGTACGACGCGTCGGTCAGCGCACGCTTCAACCGCTCGGCGGGCGTCACCGGGCACCCCCCGACACAAAGGCGTCGGCCAAGACGGCGGCGGTCCTGCCGCCATGCAGGTCACTGCTGCGGGGTACGGTCACCCGGGCGTCGAACATGCCTCGATCATGGCAGGGGGCACTGACAACGCCGGAAAGACGGGCTTGCCCGAGCCCGCGAGGGGGACGAGTGAGCTCACCCGGCCTCAGTCCGTGAAGCTCCGCTGAAGGCTCCCCGTCAAGTGCCGCAGCGCAGGCGGCAGTTCCCCCTGTCGCACGGCCAACGAGGTCGGCACGCTCGGTTCGTCCAGCGGTCGGATGGTGATGCCCGGGGCGGGTGGCAGTCCGGAGACGTCGTAGAAGACGGTCCAGGAGGGCGGGCCGACGGCGATCTCGGCCAGGGTCTCGCGCAGGCTGGTGAACTCGGGGCCCGGTGGCGGCGACACTCCGGCGGCCCGCAGGGCGTCGCTGACGAGGTCGTGGAACGGCGGGTTCTTCTCTCGGGGCGCCAACCTCAGTGGCAGGTCGGCGAGTTGCGCGAGGGCGAGGCGGGGCTCGGCGGCCAGGGGGTGGCGGGCGGGCAGGGCGACGTGGAGCGGGTCGGTCCGCAGGGGAATGAGCCGCAGGCCGGGTTCGGCGGTCATCGCCCGGATCAGGGCGGCGTCCAGTCCGCCTTCTCGTACGGCGGCCACCCGCTCGGCCGCCGAGAGCCGCTTGAGGCGCACCTGGAGCCCCGGGTGGGTCTCCGCCAGCTCGGCCAGGGCGCGGTACAGGAACTCGCCGGGACCGTGGATCGTGCCGAGCCGCAGGACGCCCGCCGCGCCCGCGGTGATGTCGGCCGCGACCTGCCGGGTGCGCCGGGCGGCTTCGAGCACCAGGCGGGCCTCCGGCAGGAGCCGTTCCCCGGCTGCCGAGAGGTGCACATGCCGGGTGGAGCGGTCGAAGAGCGTCACGCCGAGGTCCCGCTCCAGCTTGCGGATCTGCTGGCTCACGGCCGACTGGACGATGCCGATGCGGTCGGCGGCGCGGGCGAAGCCGCCCTCCTCCGCCACGGCGAGGAAGTACTGCAACTGGCGCAGCTCCACGGCCGTCCCCCTCCTCGTTGCCTCATTCATCACGATCGCTGATCTCTGTGTGCGCCAACTGCTTCTGGTTCGGCGGTTGTTCCCGCTGTCGAATGGTCGCGGACGAGTTGTTCGACCTGTCGACCTATCGATCTGTCGACCCGTTCGATCTGTTCGATCTGTTCGACGGAAGGAGTTCGAGATGACGGAGGCCCTGGTCGTGGCGGCGGAGGAGGCCGAGGTGGTGGAGCTGGCGCACGGCGGCGCGTTCCGGCTACTGGTCGACGGCGACACCACCGCGGGCGCGCTGGGCGCCAACCGGCTCACCCTGCCGGCCGGGGCCGACGGGGCGAGACCGCACCGGCACGAGCGGTCGGCCGAGCTGTTCCATGTGCTGGGCGGGCGGATGGAGTTCCTCCTCGGGGAGCGCTCGGTGACCGTGGGCGAGGGCGGTCTGGTCGTGGTGCCGCCGGGCCTGGTGCACGCCTTCGGCGCGGCCCCGGGGACGGGGGCCGACGTGCTCGTGGTGATGGCGCCGAGCGTGGAGCGGTTCGGCTACTTCCGTCACCTGGGGCGGGTGTCCCAGGGCCTGGAACCGCCGGAGAGCCTGCTGCCGGAACAGGGCCGCTACGACGTGCACTTCGTGGAGGGCACCCGGTGGGCGGAGCTGCGCGGCCGGAACGCCTGACACCGACCGCCCCGCCCAACACACCGCGCCCCTCACACTCCCGCATCGCCACACCTGCACCGATCCCCCACACCACCCCGGGCCCGCGCCCACCACAGGGGCAACCGCCCTTCGGACGCGGGCCCGTCCCCCTGTCCGCCGTCTCCCTTCCGCCCCGGCACGCACTCTGGCCAACGCATGCGCCGATGCGCTATACCTTCCTCGCCTGATTGATTGTGCTCGATGCGACCGACTTTCAAGCACCTTCCGTCAACGCGACCTGTGCCGACAGACGCTTGCGAAGGGAATCGACATGACCGCTCCACCCCGTAGACCCACGACGCGCCCGGCTGCCTTCATCGGCGCCACGCTGCTCGCCCTGCTGGCGGCGGCGACCGGCCCGGCCCTCCCGGCGCAGGCCGCGCAGGCCGCGCAAGCCGCCCAGGCGGAGACCGAGGCCGCGACGGTGATCGGCGACGTCACCGGCTTCTCCGCGAACGGCGCCACCTACACACTGACCGCCGGCGCGGCCAAGGCCCGGGTCAGCTTCGTCGGTCAGGAGACCTTCCGGATCGAGGTGGCACCCGAGGGCACCTTCACCGACCCGGTCGGCGACGACATCGTGCTGCCGCAGGGCACGCCGCCCGCCACGCGGTGGGCCGACCGAGGCGACCGCTACGAGCTGTCCACGGACCAAGTCACCCTGCGCGCCTACAAGTCACCGCTGCGCTTCGCCCTGTACCGCGCCGACGGCACCCGCCTGTGGGAGGAGTCCCGCGGCATCAGCTGGACCGGCACGTCCACCACCCAGACGCTCCGGCGCGGCGCGGACGAGCAGTTCTACGGCCTGGGCGAGCAGAACGGCAGCGGCAACACCTCGCACCGCGGCAAGACCCTCGACGTGGGCGTCGACTACAACTGGAACGAGGGCGGTCACCCCAACTCGGTGCCGTTCTACCTGTCTTCGGCCGGGTACGGCGTGTACCGCAACACCTACTCCCCCGGCACGTACGCCTTCACCGACCCGGTCACCACCACCGAGAAGGAGAAGCGGTTCGACGCGTACTACGTCGCCGGCCGCTCCGCCAAGGACGTGATCGGGCAGTACACCAAGCTCACCGGCCGGCCCATGATGCCGCCCATCTACGGCCTGGAGATCGGCGACTCGGACTGCTACCTGCACAACGCCAACCGCGGCGAACGGCACACGCTGGACGCGCTGAAGGTCGCCGACGAGTACGTGAAGCACGACATGCCGCTCGGCTGGATGCTCGTCAACGACGGCTATGGCTGCGGTTACGAGAACCTCGCCGAGACGGCCAAGGGTCTGGGCGACCGCAAGATGGAAATGGGGTTGTGGACCGAGGACGGCCTCGACAAGCTCGCCGAGCAGGTGAAGGCCGGGCAGCGGGTGGCGAAGCTGGACGTGGCCTGGGTGGGCGACGGCTACAAGTTCGCGCTCGACGGCTGCAAGGCCGCCCACCGCGGCATCGAGGACAACAGCGACGCGCGCGGCTTCACCTGGGCGCCGGAGAGCTGGTCGGGCGCGCAGCGCTGCGGGGTGCAGTGGAGCGGCGACCAGTCCGGCAGCTGGGACTACATCCGCTGGCAGATCCCGACGTACGCGGGCGCCACGATGTCCGGTCTCGCCTACACCACCGGTGACGTGGACGGCATCTTCGGCGGCAGCGCCAAGACGTACGTCCGCGACCTGCAGTGGAAGGCGTTCCTGCCGGCCGTGATGACGATGGACGGCTGGGCCGCGAGCGACAAGCAGCCCTTCCGGTACGGGGAGCCGTACACGAGCATCAACCGCAAGTACCTCAAGCTCAAGGAATCCCTGCTGCCGTACATGTACACCTACGCGGCCCGCGCGCACCGCGACGGTGTCGGCCCGGTGCGGCCGCTGGCGCTGGAGTACCCGGACGACCCGGTGGCCGCGTCCGACGCCGCCAAGTACGAGTTCATGACCGGCGAGCACTTCCTCGTCGCGCCGGTCTACCGCGACACGGCCGTCCGTGACGGCATCTACCTGCCGAAGGGCACCTGGGTCGACTACTGGTCCGGCCGCACCTACGAGGGTCCGACCACGGTCGACGGCTACCAGGCGCCGCTGGACACGCTGCCGCTGTTCGTGAAGGCCGGTGCCCCGGTGCCGATGTGGCCGGGCATCACCTCGTACCGCGACCGCACGGCCGGCTCCCCGCTGGCCTGGGACGTCTACCCGCAGGGACGCACGTCCTTCACGCTGTACGAGGACGACGGCGTGACCCGGCAGCATCGGACGGGCAAGTACGCCGAGCAGCGGGTCCAGGTCAGCGCGCCGCAGAGCGGACCGGGGCCGGTCACGATCGACGTCGGCGCGAGCGCGGGCGCCTTCACGGGCAAGCAGACCGCGCGCCCGTACCGGTTCACCGTCCACACCGGTTCCACGCCCGAGCAGGTGCTGCTCGCCGACCGGGTGCTGCCGCGGTACACCTCGAAGGCCGCGTTCGAGGCGGCGGCCGAGGGCTGGTGGTACGACGCCACCGACCGGGCCGGAGTCGTCCAGGTCAAGACGCGTGCGCTGAGCACCGCTCAGGCGTTCCGGATCGAGCTGGCCGGGGCGAGCGCGGTGGGCGGCAAGGTGCCCGGCGCGAAGGGCACGCTCGCGGTGACCGCGCCCGCCGAACTCGGCGCCGGTACGTCGGCGCAGGTGGCGGTCGACTTCACCGCCGGGCGCACCGGTGCCGACGCCACCGAGCTGTCGCTGGCCGCCCCGGAGGGCTGGACGGTGTCGGCCGCACGGAGGCTCGGCCGGGTCGAGCCGGGTCAGCGGGCGCACGCCGAGTTCACGGTGACGCCGCCCGGCGAACAGGGCGTCGGCGAGGCGGTGTTGACTGCCACCGCCCGCTACCGGGCCGCGGGCGAGGCACAGTTGACCGCCCTACGGGCCGCCGTACGCACCATGCCGAAGCCTCCGACAGAGGACGCCTGGGCGAGCGATCTGCCGTGGCTGAAGTCCGCCAACGGCTACGGTCCGCCCGAACGCGACCGCAGCAACGGCGAGTCGGGCTCGTCCGACGGTCATACGCTCACCCTCAACGGCACGACGTACACCAAGGGCATCGGCGCCCACGCCAACTCCGACATCGAGTTCTGGCTCGGCGGGAAGTGCACGTCCTTCACCGCCACCGTCGGCATCGACGACGAGATCAACGGCTACGGAGGCGTGTCCTTCTCGGTCGTCGCCGACGGCCGCACGCTGTGGTCGTCGCCGACGGTGAACGGCAGGTCGGACCCGGTCCGGGCGGACGTGCCGCTCGCCGGAGCCCGGCATGTGAATCTGCTGGTCACCGACACGGACGGCACCAAGTCCGGCGACCACGGGGACTGGGCCGACGCGAAGTTCCACTGCGCGCCCTGACCCCGTCGGCGAAGCCGCCGGCCGGCCCTGCGCCGCGCCGGCGGCTCTCGCGCGTCAGCGGAACTCGTGCACGACCTC
Source organism: Streptomyces sp. NPDC096205 (assembly GCF_044763135.1). NCBI lineage: Bacteria > Bacillati > Actinomycetota > Actinomycetes > Kitasatosporales > Streptomycetaceae > Streptomyces > Streptomyces sp. NPDC096205. The sequence continues at coordinate 34,366 of NZ_JBIWFS010000001.1, forward strand.
GACGCGGTCCACGATGTGCGCGTTGAACTCCGCCAACTCCTCCGCGGGCACCCACAGTTCGAGGACGGTCCGCCCACCGGCCTGAACCGACAGGTCACCAGGGTTTCCCGGCGGTCCTCACATCGGGAACGAGTGCAGTCGTACGGTGCCCAGCGGCCAGTCGGCCTCGTCGCGCAGCGGCGTCCACATCGTGTTCAGCGGCATGAGCACCGGGCCGTCGTGCTGTTCGACATGGACGGGGGCCTGGACGGGGTGCCAGCCGAGGTGGGCGTAGAAGGGGACGAGCGGGGTGCGGCAGAAGAGGAGCGCGTAGGGCGGGCCCTGGGTGCGGGCGTGGGCCAGCGCGGCGGCGACGACCCGGCGGGCCAGGCCGCGGCCGCGGACGTCGGGGGCGACGGCGACGCCACCGACGCCCATGGCCTCGGTGCGGGTGTCGCCGACGGTCAGCGACAGGCGGAGCAGACCGGCGTGGGCGACCAGACGGCCGGCGAGTCTGATGCCGAAGTGCTCGTCCTTGGGCAGGAAGGTCAGCCCGGTGCCGGCGACCCCGAAGGGGTCGTCACCGTCGCCGAGGATCTCTGTCAGATCGCTCCTGGTGTAGGCCGCGAGCCGTACCGGAGTCGTCGGATCGTCATCCATGCCCTCATGATCCACGGCGGTGGCAGCCCATGGCACGGCACCCCCCGGTCCTGTCCGGTTATCATCACGGCGTGAACACCCACTGGCACGTCGTCCTTCCGCCGCCCTGCGCCTGACGGGCGCGGACTTCCGGCGGTAGTTGAATCCCCGGCCCCGGCCGGCCCCTCAGGGGCGGTCAGGGGTTGTTGTCGTGCGCCCGTTCTCGGATCGACTCCCAGACGCTTCGACGACGGAAGACACGACTGTGCCGAACCGCACCGCTTCTTCGACTCCCGCGCGCCCGGCCGACGCCGGCCCGCGCCGCTCCCTTCACCGGCTCCTCGGCGGACCCGGCCCCATCCTCACCTCGGCCGTGGTGTGGGGCACGACCGGAACGGCGAGTTCCCTGGCCCCGGCCGGTGCGCCGCCCGCGGCGATCGGCTGCGCCGGGCTGGCCCTCGGCGGGCTGCTCATGTTCCTCACCTCCCGCGGGGCGCGTTCCCTGACGGGTGCCTGCTCGCGTCGCGAGCGCCGGCTGCTCGCGCTGGGCGCGGTGGCGGTAGCCGGGTATCCGGTGTGCTTCTACCCGGCGGTGGCCCGTACCGGCGTGGCCGTGGCCACGGTGATCGCGCTGGGCAGCGCGCCGGTCTTCGCCGGGCTGCTGACGTGGATCGCCGGACGGGGCCGGCCGACCGCCCGCTGGGCCGCCGCCACCGCGGCGGCCGTCCTCGGCTGCGCCCTGCTGGTGCTCGCCCCCGCCGGGCAGGCCACCCCGACGGACCTGGCCGGGGTGGCGCTCGCCGCGGGCGGGGGGCTGTCGTACGCCGTCTACGCGCTGATCGGCGGCAGCCTCATCACCCGCGGGCACGCCTCCGGAGCGGTGATGGGCGTGCTGTTCGGCGGGGCGGGGCTACTCGTCGTGCCGGTGGTGGCGTGCACCGACACGGGCTGGCTGAGCACGGCGCGCGGTGCGTCCGTGGCCGCGTATCTCGCCGTGTTCACGGTCTGCCTGGCCTACCGGCTCTTCGGATACGGGCTGCGCCGCACGCCCGCGTCGGTGGCCACGTCCCTCACGCTGGCCGAGCCCGCCGTCGCGGCGGTGCTGGGCGTGGCCGTGCTCGGGGAGAGGCTGCCGGCCGTGGGCTGGTGCGGGCTGGCCGTCCTCGGCGCCGGCCTGGTCCTGCTGACCGTACCGGCGCGTCGGCGCTGACCGTAGCGGCGCGTCGGCGCTGAACCGTACCGGCCCGGCGGCGCTGAACCGTACCGGCCCGGCGGCGCTGAACCGTAGCGCCCGGCGGCGCTGAACCGTAGCGCCCGGCGGCGCTGACCGGGCCTCAGCGGGACTCGCGGTCCCGCAGCGTGTAGCCGCCCGCGACCACCGCCATGTCGGCCGCGGGCGCCATGCACCGGGTGAGCGGCGGGGCCCCCTTGGCCGTCGCGCCGGAGAGCCCCGCGCGGGCCGGGTCGTGACGGCCCTTGCCGCGCTCGGGGACGTAGAAGCTCACGCCCATGCGGGTGTGCGGGTCCAGAGCGGTCGTCCACGGGTGGCCGGGGCTGGTGCGTACGAGGCGGCCGGTCACAGTGGCGGTGGGGCCGCCCGTGGTGAGGCAGTCGACCTCGAACTCGCCCCAGAAGTCCCGGCCTTGGATGGCGTGGGAGATCCTGAAGGTGCCCCAGGAGCGGGCGGGGATGCTGCCGAGGTTGTCGTACACGGCGTGGGCGTCCACGCTGACCCGGACCGCCTCGCTGGTCACCGGGTAGTCCAGGCGCGCGGTGCCTTCGAGGGAGGACACGAGCGTGACAGCCGCCGGGCGGGAGGCGACGGGGTGGTCCTGGGCGGGCGCCGCGAGCGCGACGGGCGCGGCGAACGCGGTGACGAGGGCGAGGAGGGCGGTGGCGCGCACGATCTGTTTCAGCACTGAAGGCTCCGGTGGGGAAGGGTTGCTGACGACTCGTCGATCGTCGCCGCCGGTCCGGCCCCCGGGCGTCCTTCGCCGGTATCGACCGTCTCCGCCGCACGGGTGAGAGGCCCTGCGACGAGCAGCCCGGCGCGGGCACCGGGATGGGCCGGTCCGGCATATTCCGTTCCATGTCGGACAGCGGATCGGGCGAGGAGACGGACGGCAAGAAGACGGAGGGCAAGGAGAGGCCATGGAAGGAGTGGTGGCAGAGGCGCAGATGGGCCGCCGCCGAGCTGGGGCCGTGGGAACAGCGGGAAGCCGTACTGGCGAGGATCTCCGAGATCCAGGCGGCCCTCGACGTGGCGGCGAGCCGCGCGGCCGCCGACTCACCCCAGGCCCACGCCACGGCGGCCTACAAGGCCGTGGCCGAGCGAGAACTGCAGCAGGCACGCGACGCACTCGCCCACTCCGCCCACGCGGCCATGCGGGGCGCGGCGCACGTCGGTGTCGCCCAGTCGCACCTCGACACCGCGCAGAACCTCATCGTCTCGCTGGCCCCGCAGGACGATGTCAAGGCGATGCTTCCCCAGATGGTCGCGCTGGTCGATGAACACTTCACCGCCAAGGACCCGCGTCGGCTGCGCATCAAGGAGATCTCCGAGCGGGTGGGCAAGGGCGGGGACCTCACCCCGAGCGACCGCGGCTTCCTCTCCGAGACGACCGGGCTCGCCCGCCGTATGCTGCGCAAGGAGACACTCCGCGTCCGGAGCTTCGCCCGGGTCCTCGCCGCGGTTTCGGCCACGATGCTGCTGATCGCGGTGCTGGTGGCCTTCTGTGCGTTCAGATGGCCGGGCATGGTCCCCCTGTGCTTCGCCCCGGAGGACGGCGGTACGTTCTCCGTCGTCTGCCCGACCGACAGCGTCACCAGGATCGGCCACCCGCCGAACACGCGTGAGATCGGTAAGGCCGCCCGAGCCCAGGACTACCTCGTCGTGGAGATCGTCGGCGCGGTGTCCGCGGCCGTCGCCTCGGCCGCCGCACTGCGCCGGATCAGAGGGACGGCTCTGCCGTACAACGTGCCTCTGCTCCTGGCCGCCCTCAAGCTGCCGACCGGGGCCCTCACCGCCCTGCTGGGGCTGCTGCTCATGCGGGGCGGCTTCGTCCCCGGGCTCAGCGCCCTCGACTCCTCGGCGCAGATCATCGCGTGGGCCATCATCTTCGGCTATTCGCAGCAGCTCTTCACCAAGTTCGTCGACTCGCAGGGCCAGGCGCTTCTGGACGCCGTCCGTGGCCCGGGCAGCGCCCCGCCGCCGGGCGAGGGGGCCAAGCCTTAGCCCCCAAGGGCCTTGTGTTATCGCCAACATGGCAGCCCGACTGCGCTCTCGCTGGTTATCCGCGCAACCCGTTGGCATCGATAACATCCTCTGCCATAGTGGCCGCGACCGCCGCACCCACGTCCTGGACGCAGCACCGCACACCGACCAGCTGTCCCACCTCTCAGCAACGCCCGCACGGGGCCGCCGTGAAGGAGCGCGGCCCCTCCAGCCGTGAGGAGCACCTGTGTCAACTGTCCGCGGGAGACTGGCCGGAGCGCTCGCCGCAACGGCCACGGCCCTGGCACTGGCCGGCGCCGGCACGCTCGGCTCACCCCCGGCGTCGGCGGCCTCCGAGACCGGAGCCGAGGCCAAAGCCGTGGCCGATGCCGATGCCGATGCCGCCTACACCGTCACCGTCGGCTCCAAGGGCTCCTGGACCCACCCCGACGACACCCCGGCCGCCTCCTACATGGACAAGGACGGCACCTACTACTTCCAGCAGGCCCACGCCCTGTACGGCGCGAACGACAGCCGCCAGTGGACCTTCTTCACCGGCACGAACCTCGACACGGCCACCCGGTCGGGCACGATCAGCAACGCGGTGAACCCCGCCAACCCGGACGACAAGAACGGCGACACGACCTGGCGCTGCAACAACAGCCCCACCGGCGTCGAGTCCACCTACGCGCCCACGGGTTCGGGCTACGCGCAGCGCAACTACTGCGACCTGGCGGGCGTCTGGGTCGACCCGGACACCGGCCACTGGTACGGGCTCGTGCACAACGAGTTCACCCCGCAGCCCTTCGGGGACGGTCTGCACTACGACGGCATCGACTACGCCGTCTCCACCGACAAGGGCCGCACCTGGAACATCAAGTCCCATGTGATCACCTCGCCTTACAGCACCAGGCGCGACGACACCACCGCCTTCCCGCAGCAGACGTACCACTACGGCGACGGCGACCCGCGGCTGTACGTCGACACGGCCTCGGGCTGGTTCTATGTCTTCTACGGCTCGCGGATCGTGGAGAAGGGCGGCGGCTGGAAGGCGTTCCACGCACATGTGGCCCGCGCTCCCATCTCCCAGAAGATGGCGCCCAGTTCATGGCGCAAGTGGTACGACGGCACCTGGTCCGAGCCCGGCGTGGGCGGCCGGGAGAGCAACATGATCCCGGTCGGCGCCGACAGCGCCACCGGCTACACGCCCGTCGACAAGGAGTACGACCCGGCCAACAGCGGCAAGGTCGCCGAGCAGGTCGCGGCGGGCAGGATGCCGCCGACCTCGCCCCTGTTCGTCATGGACATCACCTACGACGCCCATCTGGGCCTGTACATCGGCGAGCCGCAGGCGGTGGACCAGAGCGGCAACGCCCCGCAGCAGTTCTACGCCACCGACAACCTCGCCACGCAGAAGTGGCGGCTGATCGGCGACACGGGCAGCTACACCAACGCCTCCTGGTACCGGTGGTTCCTGGACGGCGTGAGCAGGACCAGCTCCCAGATCGTGGGCAGGTCGTTCCGCTCGTACTGCTCGTTCGGCTGCTCGGGCGGCTCGTCGAGCGAGTACGTCGACGTCAGCATCGGCACCTCGGCCCCCGCCTCGCCGGTCGACACGACGACGTCGTACCGCATAGGCAACGCTGACGGGCGGGTCCTCGCCCAGGTCACCGGCGGCTCCGCGACCACGTCGGTGGCCGCGCCGACGGGCTCGGCGGCCGAGGCCTGGATCTTCACCGGCAACGGCGACGGCTCCTACCGCATCGCGAACGCGGCCACCGGAGCGCTGCTCGGCGTCGGCTCCGGCAGCACGTCGACCCGGGCGTGGGGCACCAGGCCGACCGCGACCGCGCTCGGGGCGGGGGGTCCCGCGGTGGGACAGCAGTGGTGGGTGATCCCCGGCACCTCCGCCGACGGGACCGCGAACGGCACCTACCGGCTCGTCAACCGCTACAGCGGCCTGGTGCTCGGCCTGTCCGCCGACTCCGCACGGACCACCGAGACGGCGCCCTCCCGCTACTGGAGCTCCGGCACCCGCACCGCCGCCGAACAGACCCTGCGCCTCACCGCCGTAGGACCGGCGCCCGGCTCGCTCGACGGCACGCACACCCTGGTCACCGGCGGCAAGGCGCTGGACGACCCCGACCACAGCACCACGCCCGGCACCCAGCTCGTCACCTGGACGCCCAACGGCGGCGCCAACCAGCAGTGGACGTTCACCCGCCAGTCCGACGGCTCCTACGAACTGCGCAACGCCGAGTCCCGGCTGTGCGCGGACGTCGAGGGCGGCTCCACCGCGGCGGGCGCCAAGGTCGTCCAGTGGACCTGCACCGGCAACACCAACCAGCGCTGGCGGGCCGCGCGACAGCCCGACGGCAGCTACGAACTCGCCTCCGTGAAAAGCGGCCTGCTGCTGACCAGCGCCGCCACTTCCGACGGGGCGAAGGTGAGCCAGCAGCCGGACACCGGCGCGCCGCTCCAGCGCTGGACGATCTCCTGAGCCTGAGCCGGACGACGGACCGATGGGCGGGCTCCCGGACAGCGGGGGCCCGCCCGCGCGTGGGGTGTCCGGCGGCGGATACCCGGCCTCCATGAACCGACTGCTCAGAGCCCTGCGCCCACGGCGCACCACCGAACGGTTCGGCCCGGACCCCGAGGTCGAGGAACGGGCCCCCGACACCCCGACGGAGCTGCCGCGGACCGCGTGGTGGGCGGCACTCAAGGGCACCGTGCGGGAGTTCCGCGACGACGAGCTGACCGACCGCGCCGCCGCCCTCACCTACTACGGCGTCCTGTCGCTGTTCCCGGCCCTGCTGGTGCTCGTCTCCCTGATCGGCATCGCCGGGCCCTCGGCCACGGACCGGTTGCTGGACAACTTCGGCCAGTTCGCGCCCGGTTCGGCCCGCGACATCGTCACCCGGGCCGTCCAGCAGCTCAGCGACCGCGGCGGACTCGGCTCGGTCATGGCCGTCGTCGGCCTCGTCCTTGCGGTCTGGTCGGCCTCGGCGTACGTCGCCGCGTTCATCCGCGCCGCCAACGCCGTGTACGACGTCCCCGAGGGGCGCCCGCTGTGGAAGATCCTTCCGCTGCGGCTCGCCGTGACCGTCACGCTGCTAGTCCTCGCCGTCCTCAGTGCCCTGATCGTCGTGTTCACCGGCGGCCTCGCCCGTCGCGCGGGCACCGCGCTGGGCATCGGCGACACCGCGCTGACGGTGTGGTCCATCGCCAAGTGGCCCCTGCTGGTCGCCCTCGTCGTCGCCATGATCGCGCTGCTGTACTGGGCCACGCCCAACGCCGAGATCCGCGGCTTCAAGTGGATCACGCCGGGCAGTCTGCTGGCCCTGGTCATCTGGCTGGCCGCCTCCGCGGGCTTCGCCTTCTACGTGGCGAACTTCGGCTCGCTCAACCAGACCTACGGCACCATGGCCGGCGTCATCGCGTTCCTGGTGTGGCTCTGGCTCGGCAACCTCGCCATCCTGCTCGGCCTGGAGTTCGACGCCGAGACGGCACGGCAGCGCGCGGTCGCGGGCGGGTATCCCGCGGACGAGGAGCCGTACACGACGCCGCGTGACACGACGAAATGGGACGAGCAGGACCGTCTCCGGATGAGGCGGCAGGAGCCTTCCTGAACCGGTTGTGGTGGGTGTGACCAGAGACAGGAGGGCGTTGGCGGCTAAACCCGTCACTAAACTCACCCTCCGGCTAGACAACGTTGTCATGCGGCGGGCACAGTGTCTCCGCGGCGCGTCCATCCCATGCCGCCGACGCAGGAGGACCTTCAGACATGGACATGGTGTACGGAGCACTGGACATAGGTGGCACGAAGATCGCCGGGGCGCTGGTCTCGGCGGACGGGCGGGTGCTGGCCCGGGTGCAGCGGCCGACGCCGGCCCGTGAACCGGCCGAGTCGCTGATGGCCGTCGTGGCCTCGGTCCTCGACGAGCTGTCCACGCACTCCGAGTGGCGGTCCCTCGCCTGTCTGGGCATCGCCAGCGCGGGTCCGGTCGACACGGCCGCCGGGACGGTCAGCCCCGTCAACATCCCCGGCTGGCGTGGCTTCCCCCTGGTGGACCGGGTGCGGGCACATCCGGCCCTGCCCGCCGACGTGGGCGTCACCCTCATCGGCGACGCGGTGGCCATGACCGCCGCCGAACACTGGCTGGGCGCGGCCCGCGGCGTGGACAACGCCCTGTGCATGGTGGTCTCCACGGGGGTCGGCGGCGGTCTGATCCTCAACGGGCGCCTGCACCCCGGGCGTTCGGGCAACGCCGGACACATCGGGCACATCTCCGTCGACCTCGACGGCTCCGACTGCCCTTGCGGCGCCCGGGGTTGCGTGGAGGGCCTGGCGAGCGGCACGGCCATCGCCGCCCATGCCTCGGCGGCGGGCTGGCGTGCACCGGCCGGTGTCGCCCCGGACGCCGCGAGCGTGGCCGCTGCCGCCGCCGCGGGCGACCCGGTCGCCCTGGCCGCCTACGACCGTGCCGCCCAGGCCCTCGCCGCCGCCATCGCCGCCACCGCCGCCCTCGTCGAGCTCGATCTGGCCGTCATCGGCGGCGGCGTGGCCCAGTCGGGCGACGTCCTCTTCGACCCCCTGCGACGCTGGCTGACCCGCTACGCGGTGCTCGACTTCGCCCGGGACGTGGCAGTGGTCCCGGCCGGGCTGGCGCTGGACGCCGGATTGATCGGGGCGGCGGCCGCCGGCGCCGCTGCGCTGGAGGCCGACCCCACGCCGTACGCACCGGTGGCGGGGGTCTGAGCGCGTCGACTCGGTGGGGCCGCCTCCGGGCTGGGGTGGGTTGCGTTGCCGCGCGGGTGGTCGAGCGGGGTTTGGGCCGGGGCCGAGGGAATCGCACCTGGTATGCCATCGCGTGCCTGGGCGCGGTCGATCCCTTTCCGGGCGGAGGCACTCGGATGCGGCGCGTCGCCGCCCACCCGGGCCGGCGGGCTCGTTCCCCGGGCGGAGGAACTCCCACCGGGCACGTCACGGCGTGCCTGAGCGAGGCCGGTCACCTCTCGGCAGAGGCACTCGCGGTCGGCGTCGCCGCGCACCTGGGGTTCGCGTCCGGGGCGGAGAGGCTCCCACCGGGCATGCCCTCGCCCACGTGCCCTCAGTGTGGAGCGGCCGCAACGGATGCGTCGCCGCGCACCTGGGCGGAACGGGTTCTCGTCCGGGGCGGAGGGACTCCCACCGGGCATGCCCTCGCCCACGTGCCCTCAGGGCGGAGCAGCCGCACCGGACGCGTCGCCGCGCCCCTGGACAAGCAGGCCCTCGTACAGGGCGGAGGGACTCCCACCACGCCGGCGCGTCGCCGCACAGCACTCCCGGGCGGGGCCCCGCTTCCGCCGCCCGCCCCCTCATCCACGCCCCCACCTCCCACCACCCCCACAAGCACCCCGAAAGGACCCACCCCATGGACCGACTCATCAACACCGTGCGCCCCTACCCCTGGGGCTCCACCACAGCCCTGCCCAAGCTGATGGGTATCGCGCCGGACGGCTCTCCGCAGGCCGAGCTGTGGATGGGGGCGCACCCTGCGGCGCCCTCGTATGCCGAGCGGGCGGGGCGGCGGGAGGGGTTGGACAAGGTGGTCGGGGCGGATCCGCGGGGGGAGTTGGGTGACTGGGTGGTCGACCGCTTCGGCGCGAGGCTGCCGTTCCTGCTCAAACTGCTCGCGGCGGACGCCCCGTTGTCGCTCCAGGTCCACCCGGACGCGGCCCAGGCGGCCGAGGGTTTCGCGCGTGAGGAGGAGCGGCGCATCCCGCTGGACGCGCCGCAGCGGTCGTACCGCGATCCTCATCACAAGCCCGAGATGATCGTCGCGCTCGGCCCGTTCGAGGGGCTCTGCGGGTTCCGGCCGGCCGGTGCGAGCGCGGACCTGCTGGAGGCGTTGGGGGTGGCGGGGCTCGGTCCGTACGTCGAGGTGCTGCGCTCCGCCCCTGAGGAGCGGGCGCTGCGGGAGGTCTTCACCGACTTCCTCTCCCCCGCGCCTGGCCTGCTGGACGACGTCACCGACGCGCTCACGCGGGCGACACGGGAGGGCGGTGAACGGGCGGCGCTGTTCGACGTGTACGACAGGATCGCCAAGGCTCACCCCGGTGACCCCGGCGTGCTGGCCGCTCTCCTGGTCCGGCACGTCCGGCTGGAGCCGGGCGAGGCCCTGTTCCTCGGCGCGGGTGTGCCGCACGCCTATGTGCGGGGTCTGGGCGTGGAGATCATGGCGGCCTCGGACAACGTCCTGCGCTGCGGCCTGACGGACAAGCACGTGGACGTGCCCGAACTGCTGCGTGTGGTGCGCTTCGACGCCGCCCCAGTCCGTCCGTCCGGCCCGGTGTTCGACGTCGGCGGGGAGGACCTCTACCCGGCTCCCGTCGACGACTTCCGCCTCTCCCGCCTACGGGTCCGGGCGGGCGGCGACGCGGATGCGCGGACCCTCGACGGCGGCGGGCCGCAGATCCTGGTGTGCACCGACGGGGCGGTACGGCTGCGCGCTGCGGACGGGGACGTTCTGCTCACCGCGGGCCGCTCCGCCTATGTGCCCCACGGCGAGCGCGTCGCCGTATCGGGAGAGGGCACGGTGTTCCGCGCGACGGTTCCCGTGCCGCCCGGCAACTGAACCGCAGCTAAACTTAACCGGTTTCGTCCAGCCTGTTGTCTCCCTCCATTTCCTTCCCTAGCCTCATTTCCGGCCACCGATCGGATGCGCTCAACTGCCGCTGCTTTCCCGGGTATTCCGGCACCCCGCATTTCTGCGCACGGCGTGTGATCCACGCCTGACCAGGGGCGCCGACAGATGAGCCGGCGTGCGAATTGAGTCCGTGATCCATTCCCCTCCGTGCGGGCCCGGCCGGCGTTCCGGCCGGCCCGCGCGGGCGACCACAGGAGAACAGGGATGAGAAGAATGCTGGCCGCCGCGGCGGGAGCGCTGCTGGCCGTCACGGCATCGGTGCTGGCGGCACCGCCCTCGACCGCCCAGGGAGCCACTCCAGACCGGGCGGCCGAGGCCGCGACCGGGTTCCACGTCGCCGACGGACGGCTGCTGGACGCCAACGGCAGGGATTTCGTGATGCGCGGCGTCAACCACGCCCACACCTGGTACCCCACCCGGACCACACAGGCGCTGAAGGACATCAAGGCGCTGGGCGCGAACGCCGTACGGGTGGTGCTGAGCACGGGCGACCGCTGGACCCGCAACGACGCCACAGACGTCGCCTCGATCGTCGCCCAGTGCAAGCAGAACCGCCTCGTCTGCGTCCTGGAGGCGCACGACACCACCGGCTACGGCGAACAGAGCGGCGCCGTCTCCCTGGACCGCGCGGTGGACTACTGGGTGAGCGTCAAGGGCGCGGTGGAGGGCGAGGAGGAGTACGTCGTCCTGAACCTCGGGAACGAGCCGCACGGCAACTCCGGCTATTCCGCCTGGACTTCCGACACCAAGGGCGCCATCGCCCGGATGCGCTCGGCCGGCTTCGATCACACGCTGATGATGGACGCGCCCAACTGGGGCCAGGACTGGTCGTTCACCATGCGCGACAATGCCGAGAGCGTGTTCGCCGCGGATCCCGACCGCAACACCGTGTTCTCCATCCACATGTACGGCGTGTTCGACACGGCCACCGAGGTGCAGGACTACCTCAACCGGTTCACTGCACGCAAACTCCCCCTGGTCGTCGGGGAATTCGGTGACTTCCACTCCGACGGCGACCCGGACGAGAACGCCATCATGGCGACGGCCCGGCAGCTTGGCATCGGCTACCTGGGCTGGTCCTGGAGCGGCAACGGCGGCGGCGTCGAGTATCTCGACATGGCGACCGGCTTCGACGCCTCGCAGCTGACGCCGTGGGGCCGCAGGATCTTCACCGGCACCGACGGCATCCAGCAGACCGCCCGCGAGGCGAGCGTCTTCTCCGGCGGCGGCACCGACACCCAGGCCCCGACCGCACCCGGAGCCCCCACGGCCGCCGAGGTCACCGCGACCGGAGTGAGGCTCTCCTGGGCGCCGGCCACCGACAACGTGGGCGTCGCCGGATACGACGTCGTCCGGCTGGACGGCACCCAGGAGACCCGCGTGGCGACCGGCACCTCGACCGGCGCCACGGTCACCGGGCTGTCCCCGTCCACCGCGTACAGCTTCGCCGTGTACGCCCGTGACGCCGCCGGGAACCGCTCGGCCCGCTCGGGCGCCGTCCAGGTGACCACCGCCGGCGGCTCCACGAGCGGCAGTTGCGCGGTGGCGTACCGGCTGAGCGACTGGGGCTCCACCTTCAACGCCGACGTGACCATCCGCAACACCGGCACCACCGCCGTCAAGGGCTGGCAGCTCGACTTCGCCTTCCCGGGCGCGCAGAAGGTCAACTCCGCCTGGAACGCCAAGGTCGTCCAGCAGGACACGCGCGTGCGGGCCACCCATGAGTCCTGGACGGAGACGATCCCGGCGGGCGGCTCGGTGAGCTTCGGCTTCAACGGCAGCTCCACCGGAACGAACGGCATCCCTGCCGCCTTCACCCTCAACGGGGCTTCCTGCACGAAGAGTTGAGTCACCCCGCCGGTACGGGCCGACTTGGCCCTCAGCTCAACCTGGCGAGGGAACCCGAGAACAAGGGGCCGCACCTGATCAGGTGCGGCCCCCGTCGTCCACTCGGGTCAGCCCGCGTGCCCCGGTGCGGGCGCAGTGGAGCCGCGCGGGGTGAGGGACGGCGTCGGCACCTGGTGGGGGCCGCTGTGCTCGCCGTTGATGACGTCGAACAGGACCCGCGCCACCTCGGCGCCGAACTGGTGCACGTCATGGCTCATCGCCGACAGCGTGGGATGGGTGATCCGGCACAACTGGGAGTCGTCCCAGGCCAGCAGGGACAGATCGTCGGGGACCGTGAACCCCATCTCGGCGGCCACGCCCGCGCCGGCCACCGCCATGATGTCGTTGTCGTAGACGATCGCCGTGGGCCGCCGGGCCCCGAGCAGCAGGGAACGGGTGGCCCGTGCCCCCTCCTTCTCGTCGAAGCCGGTGGCGATCTGCGGGGCGTCCTCCAGGCCGAGTTGACGGACGGTGTCCGCGAACGCCCGGGTCCTGATGCCGCTGTGGCCGAGGTCGGCCGGTCCGCCGACGCGGGCGATCCGCCGGTGGCCGAGGGCGGCCAGATAGCGGACCGCCTCACCGACCGCGGATGCGTCGTCCGTCCACACCGCCGGCAAGGACCCGGCCAGCGAGGGATGGCCGACCGCCACCGCGGGCATGCCGAGGCCCTCCAACGACGGGATCCGTGGGTCGCCCTCGCGCAGGTCGACCAGGATCGCCCCGGCGATCATGCGGCCCCGCCACCACTCCTTGTACAGGCCGATCTCCTCGTCGAGATCGTGCACCAGCCGCAGCAGCAGGGAGCAGGAGCGCTCGGCCAGGACGCTCTCGATGCCGGAGATGAAGTCCATGTAGAACGGCTCCAGGCCCAGCAGCCGGGCGGGCCGGCACAGCGCCAGGCCGACGATGTCGATCCGCCGGCTGGACAGGCTGCGCGCGGTCACGCTGGGCGCCCAGCCCAGCTCCCTGGCCGCCGCGAAGATCCGCTCCCGGGTGGCCGCGGAGACACCGGGCTTGTGGTTGAACGCCAGCGACACCGCGCCCTTGGAGACCCCGGCCCGCGCGGCGACGTCCTTGATCGTGACGCGCTCCGGCGCGCCGCCGGGAGCCCCGGGTCCGCTTCCCGCCGCGCCGCTCACACCACGTCCACGCAGAACAGGGCCGCGCGCACCGCGTCGGCGTCGACGGCTCCGCAGCCGCCGACGCGGATACGGGTGCGTTCGCCGGGCAGCAGGGTCTGCGGGCCGCGGTCACAGACGGCGGCCGGGTCGAGCCGGTCGGGCTGCAGCAGGAGGTCTCTGACGAGGGTACGGGCGGTCACCACGACATCGACCTTATCCTCCTGCCCCGGCACCGGCTCCACCTCGATGTCGAATCGGGGCCGCGGGTAGCCGAAGTCCTTGTCCGCGACGGGGAAGTGCAGCGCACGAAGCCCGTCGGCATCAGCCACCAGGAACTCCTTGGCGGACCCGGCGGCCGGCGCCAGGCCGTCGGGCACGGGCAGCCGGAGCACCTCGCGCGGTCCGGCCCCGGCGTCCAGCACACCCTCGTCGAGTACGGTGCCGTCGGCCGCCACGCGCCGCAGCGTGACCCGGGTGTGCCAGGGTTCGGCGGACTGGTTGATCACCGCGAGTACCAGGCCCGGCCCCTCCGGCTGGAGGGTGAGCAGGCGGTCGGCGTAGACGCGGCGCAGTTCGTGGTGGAGGGGCTTGAGGCGGCCGTCGCCGTCGACGGCGGCCCAGGAGGTCACCGGCCAGCAGTCGTTGAGCTGCCAGACGACGGTTCCGGCGCACACCGGCCAGTGGGAGCGCCAGTGCTCGATCCCCGCGGCGACGGCGCGGGCCTGGACGAGCTGGGTGAGGTAGTGCCAGCGGTCGAAGTCGCCCTCGGGCAGCGGGAAGTGGCGGGCCACACCGCGGTTCAGCTTGCCGTTGCCGTCCTCGGCCTTCTGGTGGTGGAGCATGCCGGGCGAGTCGGGGGCGAGCTGCTCGCCGGGGAGTGCGCGGCGCAGGGTGGCCAGGGCGGGCGGTGCCTGCCAGCCGAACTCGGCGACGAAGCGCGGCACACTGACCCGGTACTCGGCGTAGTCCTGCCGGTTCCACACCTCCCAGGAGTGGTGGGTGCCGTGGGCAGGGTCGTTGGGGTGGTGGTCCCAGGAGCCGGACCAGGGGCTGCCTGCGGTGTAGGGGCGGGTGGGGTCGAGTTCGGCGACGATCCGGGGCAGCAGTCCGAGGTAGTAGCCCTCGCCCCAGGAGTCACCGTCGAGGGCAGGCTCCCAGCCCCAGTCGCGGAAGCCCCAGAGGTTCTCGTTGTTGCCGTTCCAGAGGATCAGGGAGGGGTGCGGCATCAGCCGGACAACGTTGTCGCGGGCCTCGGCCTCCACCTCGCCCCGGAGCGGCTGCTCCTCGGGGTAGGCGGAGCAGGCGAAGAGGAAGTCCTGCCAGACCATCAGGCCGAGTTCGTCGCAGACGTCGTAGAAGGCGTCGTCCTCGTAGATGCCGCCGCCCCAGACGCGTACGAGATCGACGTTGGCGTCGGCGGCCTGGGTCAGCCGGGTGCGGTAGCGCTCGGGGGTGACGCGGGAGGGGAAGGCGTCGTCGGGGATCCAGTTGACGCCGCGGGCGAAGATCCGTACGCCGTTGACGACGACGGTGAAGCCGGTGCCGTGTTCGTCGGCCGAGCGGTCGAGTTCGACGGTGCGGAAGCCGACGCGGCGGTGCCAGGTGTCCAGGGGGCCGTCGTCGTCGGAGAGCGTGATGTCCAGGTCGTACAGGGGCTGTTCGCCGTAGCCGCGGGGCCACCACAGGCGCGGGTCGGGCACCTCCAGGCGCAGGACCGCCTCGTCGCCGGTGAAGTCGGTCTCGGCCCGGACGCCGGCGATACGGGCCTCGGCGCGCAGGGTGCGGCCGCGGCCGACGGCGGTGCGCTCGGTGTCGAGGCGCACCTCGATGAGGCCGGTGCCGTCCTCGACGGTGATCACGGGGCGCACGGCGGCGAGGCGGGCGGTGGACCAGTGCTCCAGGCGCACCGGCCGCCAGATGCCGGCGGTGACGAGGGTGGGGCCCCAGTCCCAGCCGAAGTTGCAGGCCATCTTGCGGATGTACTGGGACGGTTCGGGATACACGTTGGGCCGCTCGCCGACGGCCGCGCGGACCGACTCGGCCTCGTCGTAGGCGGAGGCGAAGCGGACGAGGAGTTCACCGGTGCGGCCGGTGACGTCGAAGCGGTGGACGCGGTGCATGTTGCGGGTGGTGCCGAGGGGGCGGCCGTCCAGGGTGACGGAGGCGGCGGTGTCCAGGCCGTCGAAGACCAGGTCGGTGCGCTCGTGGGGGCTGTCGTGGTGCAGCCGGGCGACATAGGTCCAGGGGCGGCGGCCGACCCAGGCGACCTCGGTCTCGCCGAGGCCGAGGAAGGGGTCCGGGACGACCCCCGCGGCCATGAGGTCGGTGTGGACGCAGCCCGGCACCCGGGCCTCGAGCAACTCCTCGCCGTGGCGCAGGCTCCAGCCCTCGGTGAGCTGGGTGACGTCCTTCATGGTGCGGCTCCAATCGCCTGACTTCAGGCCGGATGAGAAGTGCGACGCGCACACGCTAGCCCGGCGGCCGGGAGCTGTCCATAAACCGGTCTAGTCGTCTTCCGTGACGGACGGCGGCCGAATGACCCGCTTTCGTGGGGTTGCAGGGCCAGGACTGTAACGATTGGGTATCGCGCTCGAAATCGGAGCTTTACCGGTTCACCACCGACTGACATAGTGCCGACATCCCACCCGCAGAGTGAGCCGCGATCCTTAAGGAGCTGGGCACATGGGGAAGAGGAAGACGCTCGCCGGAGCGTTGCTGGCCTCGGCGATCCTGACCGCCACCGGATGCAGCGGTGCAGGGGCACCCTCGGGCGAGGCGGCGTCGGCGCCTGCCGATCCCGCCGAGGCCTCGGGCGACATCAAGGTCCTCACACACCGCACCGACCTGGTCCAGGACGGCACGATGGCGAAGTACGCCGCCGAGTTCAACAAGACCTACCCGAACGTGAAGGTGAAGTTCGAGGCCCTCACCGACTACGAGGGCGAGGTCAAGATCCGGATGAACACCACGGACTACGGCGACGTCCTCATGATCCCGGGCGCCGTGGCCAAGAACGACTACCCGAAGTTCTTCGCCCCCTTGGGCAGCACCGCCGAACTGAGCGGGAAGTACCGGTTCAGCGACAAGACCGACGTCGACGGCAAGGTCTACGGCATCGCCCAGTTCGGCACCGCCAACGGCTTCGTCTACAACAAGGCCGTCTGGAAGAAGGCCGGCGTCACCGACTGGCCGACCACGCCCGCGCAGTTCCTCGACGGCCTGCGGGCGATCGAGGCGAAGACGGACGCGGTGCCGTACTACACCAACTTCAAGGACGGCTGGCCGCTGACCGCCTGGAGCAACAACATCGGCTCGGTCACCTGCGACACCGGCGCCAACGACAAGCTCGCCGGGGCCGTCTCCCCCTGGAAGGCGGGCGGCGAGCTCAACGTCATCGACACACTGCTGCACGACATCGTCGAGGACGGCCTGTCCGAGAAGGACCCCAACACGACCAACTGGGAAGCCTCCAAGGGCATGATCGCCAAGGGCGAGATCGCCACCATGCAGCTCGGCTCCTGGGCCATCACCCAGATGCGCGCCGCCGCCGACAAGGCAGGCACCGACCCCGACGACATCGGCTTCATGCCCTTCCCCGTCCAGAAGGACGGCAAGTTCTGCGCCACGCTCGTCTCCGACTACCAGCAGGCGGTCAACGCCCACTCCGACCACAAGGCCGCGGCCCGCGCCTGGATCGACTGGTTCACCCAGAAGTCGGGCTACTCGGCCAAGGAGGGCGCGGTCCCCGCACTGAAGTCCGCTCCCATGCCGGACACCCTCAAGGACTTCGTTGACAACGATGTCACCTTGATCGAGCGCTCCGAGGCCAAGACCGGCCAGGTCAACGCCATCGACAACCTGGCGGAGATCGGGCTCGCCAAGCCGGACTACCGCCAGCAGCTGGTGGATCTCGCACGCGGTGCCCGCAAGGGAGACCTGAAGGGCTTCTTCGCGGACCTCGACGAGCGATGGAACGAGGCTGCGCGCAGCGCGGGTGCCTCCGGCGGTTGAGCCGGCCGATGGGGGGCGTGGACCTCAGCTCGGTTGGGTGTGGTCGGTGGGGGCTGGTCCTGGGTCCTGGGCGTGGCCGGGTGTGGTCGGTGGGGCTGGTCCTGGGTCCTGGGCGTGGCCGGGTGTGGTCGGTGGGGCTGGTCCTGGGTCCTGGGCGTGGCCGGGAGTGGTCGCCGGGGCCGCCCGGTCGCGGTACGTGCCGGGCCCAGGGCCCGGCAGGTCCTCGGCCCAGGGCCCGGCAGGTCCTCGGCCCAGGGCCCGGCTGGTCCCGGCCCCCGCCCCGGGGCGAGACCGCGAGGTTGGCCCCCGTCCATTGGGGCCGGTTTCCGGTTTCGGTCCGTGTGGCCGGGGGCGGCCGGTTCCCCGTTGCTTGCCCGTATGTCGCTGTTCGGCGTAGACGAAAGGCCCGATCATGACCGAGACGACCGATGCGGTGGGTGCGCGGCCGCCGCGTACCGGCGTGCCGCCGAGCAGGAAGATGCGCGGGGCGGCGGCCTCGCCCGGTGGGCGGCGCCGGAGCGGTGGCGGACTGTTGCGCCGGCTGACGCCGTGGCTGTTTCTCGCCGTGCCGCTGACCCTGCTGATCACGTTCACCTATGTCCCGGTGGGGAACATGATCTATTACAGCTTCACCGACTGGGACGGTGTCAGCCCCGACCGCAACTTCACGGGCGTCGACAACTACCGGCAGATCTTCACGCGGCCCGAGCTGTTCCGGGTGTTCTTCGTGAGCGGCTACTACCTGGCCGCGTCGGCCGTGCAGATCGTCATCGCGCTGTACTTCGCGACAGTGCTGAGCTTCGACCTGCGCTTCCGGAACTTCTTCAAGGGAATCCTGTTCTTCCCCTACCTGATCAACGGCGTGGCGATCGGCTTCGTCTTCCTCTACTTCTTTCAGGACGGCGGCACGCTCGACTCGGTGCTGTCCTGGTTCGGCACCGACACCGACCACGCCTGGCTGGGCGACCCGACGTCGGCGAACACCTCGCTCGCGGGAGTGTCCGTGTGGCGCTTCACCGGGCTGAACTTCGTCCTGTTCCTCGGCGCGATCCAGTCGATCCCGGGTGAGCTGTACGAGGCGGCACAGCTGGACGGCGCCTCCCGGTGGCAGCAGTTCAGGCATCTCATCGCCCCCAGCATCCGGCCGGTGCTGAGCCTGAGCGTCATCCTGGCGGTCTCCGGGTCACTGGCCGTGTTCGAGATCCCGTACATCATGACGGCGGGCGCGACGGGGACGTCGACGTTCGTCATCCAGACCGTGAAGCTCGCTTTCCAGTTCAACAAGACGGGCCTGGCCTCCGCGGCGGCCGTCGTCCTGCTGGTGATCATTCTGGTGATCACCTGGATCCAGCGGCGGCTCGTGCCCGACGAGAGGGTGGATCTCGTATGACCCTGTCCCTGCCCGCCCGGCGCCGCCGCCGTATCGGTCCGGTCCTGGTCTATCTGTCCCTGGCACTCGCCTCGCTCGTCGTACTGATCCCGCTGGTCGTCGTCTTCCTCACCTCGCTGAAGACGTCGTCCGAGGTCGACGACGGCGGCGCGCTGTCGCTGCCGCACGACTGGCTGAACCTCGACAACTACGTGACGGCGTTCTCCGACGGGGACATGCTCGCCGCGCTCGGGAACACCGCGTTCATCCTGCTGTTCTCGATCACCGGCACGGTCCTCATCGGCTCGATGACGGCGTACGCGATCGACCGTTTCGCCTTTCGCGCCAAGAAGCCGATCATGGCGCTGTTCCTGATCGCCACGCTGGTGCCGGGTGTCACCACGCAGGTCGCGACCTTCCAAGTGGTCAACAGTTTCGGCCTGTTCAACACCCTGTGGGCGCCGATTCTGCTCTACATGGGCACGGACATCGTCTCGATCTACATCTTCCTGCAGTTCATCCGGGGCATCCCGGTCTCGCTGGACGAGGCGGCCCGGCTCGACGGCGCCAACTCGCTGACCATCTACTGGAAGATCATCCTGCCGCTGCTGAAGCCGGCGATCGCGACCGTGGTCATCATCAAGGGCATCACCGTCTACAACGACTTCTACATTCCCTTCCTCTACATGCCCTCCGAGGAGCTCGGCACCATCTCCACCGCCCTGTTCCGCTTCAAGGGCCCCTTCGGGGCGCATTGGGAGAACATCTCCGCGGGCACCGTCCTGGTGATCGTCCCGACGCTGGTCGTCTTCCTCTTCCTGCAGCGCTACATCTACAGCGGGTTCACGCAGGGGGCGACGAAGTGAGGGGCCCGGGCCGACCGGGTGTCCTCGGCCGGCCCGGGGCGGCGGATCAACTCACCGTGCAGGCACTGCCGTTGAGCGTGAACGCGGTCGGGGCGGTGTTGGTGGCGCCCTTGGCGGCGATGAAGCCGAGGGTGACCGAGCCGCCGGCGGCGATGGTGGAGGTGTAGGAGGCGGGGGTGACGGTCACCGCGCCGCCCGTGGTCTGGGTCGGGGTGCCTCCCCACATGTTGCTGATCGTCTGGCCGTCGGCGAAGGAGAAGCCGAGCCGCCAGCCACTGAGCGCTGCCGTGCCCGTGTTGCGCAGGACGATCTCGCCCTGGAAGCCGCCGGGCCAGTCGCCCGTGACCCGGTAGCCGACCGCGCAGGAACCGGCCGGGGTGCTCCCGGTGGTGACGTTCACGGTGGCCGAGCGCGTCGAGCGGTTGCCCGCGGCGTCCTTGGCGTAGACGGCGAAGGTGTACGCCGTGTTCGCGGTCAGGCCGGTGACGGTGGCCGAGGTGGTGGTGGAGGCGGCGGCCGCGGTCTCGGAGCCGGAGGCGACGCGGACGACGTCATAGCCGGTCACGCCGACGTTGTCGGTGGCGGCGGGCCAGGTCAGGGTGACGGAGGTGGCGGTGACGGCGGAGGCCGTCGGGGTGCCGGGCGCGGTCGGCGGCTGGGTGTCGGCGGGGCCGCCGCCTCCGAAGATCGTGGCCTCCTTCGAGGTCTGGGCGATGCCGTTGGCGCCGTGGAAGATGCGCTGGCCCCAGGAGCTGAGCCGGGCCGGGTCGAAGTCGGTCGCCAGGTCGAGGATCGGGTCGGTGTTGCCGCTCCAGGACCAGGCCAGGTAGCCGAGGTCGAGCCGCTCCGCCTCGGCCATCATCGTGTCCTCGTCCGGGTCGCCCCACTGGTCGGCCGGGCCGCCGAACTCACCGATGAGGAGCGGGAGTTTCGCGGTGACGAAGGCGTTGAGGTAGTCGGTGATCTCCTGCGCAGTGTCGAAGACGCTGTACATGTGGATCGAGAAGATCAGATTGCCGGTGGGGTCGGCTTCGTACACCGTGCGGGCGTTGGCGCGCATGACGCCCTGCCAGTCCTGGCCCCAGTTGGGGGCGTCCACCATGATGGTGTGCTCGAGCCCGGCGGCGCGCAGCTTCTTCACGGCCGCGGTCGTGGGGGCGGTCCAGCCGGCCGGATCGGTGTTGCCCCAGGGCTCGTTGCCGATGTTGATGATGACGTAGTTCTCCTGGCCGGCGAGCACGTCCTTCAGGCCGATCCAGTAGTCGGCCGCCTGGTCGAGGGTGGCGGCCGCGCTCTCCTCACCGTAGCCGGTGGTGTCGTGCACCTCCAGGACGCAGATCAGGCGGTTGGCCTTGCAGCGCTCGATCACGGCGGTCACGTCGGCGGCGCTGTTGCGGGTCCAGCGGTGGCCGTTGGAGAGCACCACACGGATCGTGTTGGCGCCCAGCGCCTTCACATCGGCCCACGACTGCGTCTCGCCCGCGTACCAGGTGTGGGCGTGGTTGACGCCCCGCATGACGAAATCGTTGCCGTTGCCCTCGACCAGCCGGCCGTTGCTGATGTGGAGGCCGGTGGCCTGAGCGCCGGACGACTCCGCGGTGCTCTGTACGGCGGTCCGTGCGGCGGCGGGGGTGAACGCTCCGGTGACGGCCAGCCCGAGGAGGGCGGCCAGCACCGTCAGTAGACCGGTGAGGGTGCGGGGCGTGCTTCTCGTTGGTCTCACTACGACTCCAGAAAGCGGTTGCCGATGGGAGTGGGGGTCCCACGTGTGGGGACGCATGGGAGCGCTCCCATGAACCCATTGATGCCAAGGACACGTCAAGATGCGTGCGTGAGATAGGTTCTCGGCGGTTTGCCGTTTGCCTACACCCTGTAGGCAAACGGAGAATCCGCTACGGGAGGCAGATCCGTTACGGGAGCACAGAGGGAGACCGATGGCACGCGCAGGACTCACCGCGGAGCGCCTGACCCGGGCCGGGGCCGAGCTGGCCGACGAGGTCGGCTTCGAGCAGGTCACCGTGTCCGCGGTCGCCCGGCGCTTCGATGTGAAGGTCGCGAGCCTGTACTCGCACGTGAAGAGCTCGCAGGACCTCAAGACGCGGATCGCCCTGCTCGCCCTGGAGGAACTCGCCGACCGGGCCACCGAGGCCCTGGCCGGCCGGGCCGGCAAGGACGCCCTGCGCGCCCTCGCCGACGTCTACCGCGACTACGCCCGCGAGCACCCCGGCCGGTACGCCGCCGCCCAGCTCCGGCTGGACCCGGAGACCGCGGCCGCCAGTGCCGGCGTACGGCATGCCCGGATGACCCGCGCACTGCTGCGCGGCTACGACCTCACCGAGCCCGACCAGACGCACGCCGTCCGGCTGCTGGGCAGCGTCTTCCACGGGTACGTCAGCCTGGAGCTCGGCGGCGGCTTCAGCCACAGCGCCCCGGACACCGAGGAGACGTGGAACCGCATCCTGGACGCGCTGGACGCGCTGCTGCGCAACTGGCCTGATCCTGTGCTGACCTGACTGGGACTCAGGTCAGCCCTCAGTGCGCATCGGCCTGGACGGAGGTGCGTGGGACGGCACATGAGCGATCGACGGTCAGGACGAAGTCGCCGCTGAACGAGACGCCAGGCTCCCTGAGGTCCGACCTTCTCTCCCTGCCGGCCGGCACGCCGTCTCAGGCCGCAGGCACCGGGAACAGCAGGCAGCTGCTGGTGGCGTGGGCGAGCAGTCGGTCCTTCTCGTCCACGAGGGTGGCCTCGGCGAGGGCGGTCTGACGGCTGCTGTTGACGACCCGGCCGATGGCCCGCACCGGGCCGGTGTCCACCGTCACCCGGCGCAGGAACTTCACGTTCAGGTCGAGCGAGGTGTAGCCCATGCCCGCGGGCAGCACGCTCTGTACGGCGCAGCCCGCCGCGGAGTCGAGCAGCGTGGCATAGACGCCGCCGTGGACGCTGCCGATCGGGTTGTAGTGCTCCTCGCCCGGCATCAGGGAGAACACCGCATGACCGTGTTCGACCTCGTCGAGGGTGAAGCCGAGCGTGGCCGCGACGGGCGGGGTGGGGAGTCGTCCCGCCACCATGTCGCGCAGCAGGTCCAGGCCGGTGCCCTGGCCCACGGCCGCGGCCGTGATCCCCGGGTCCTGCCACTCGTACGTCCTGGTCCGTCCCATGCTGCGCCACCCTCTCCCGCTGACTTCGTAGATCGAAGCTAGCCGCGCGTCCAGCTGGCTGTCAATGACGAAGTCAGGGCCTACGATGGCGCCCATGGACTGGCTTGAGACGAGCACGGAGAACTGTCCCGTCCAGCGCACCCTCGAAGTCGTGGGCGAGAAGTGGACGCTCCAGATCCTGCGCGACGCCGCCAACGGGGTCCGCCGGTTCGAGGACTTCCGGCGTCATATGAGCCTGTCGGACGCCGTGCTCAGCGACCGGCTGCGCAAGCTCACGTCCGCCGGCATCCTCACCACGGTCCCCTACCAGGAGCCGGGCAGCCGCGCCCGCAACGAGTACCGCCTCACCCGCAAGGGCTGGGACCTGTGGCCCGTCCTCATGGCACTGGGCCAGTGGGGCGAGACCTACGCCGGCGAGCCGGAGGGGCCGGTCCTGGACATACGCCACTCGGACTGCGGCGCGCCGGTGCGCGTGGTCGTGGAGTGCTGCGAGGAGCGCACGGCGCTGACGCCGCGCGATGTGGTGGCTCGCCCGGGGCCGGGGGCTCGGCGGTTGGGGTGAGCTGTCGGGGGGCGGCGCGTGTGGTGGGCGTCCGGGGCAGGCCGGTGCGCGGTCCCTCAACCCGCCCCCCAGCCCTCAGCCACCAGCCCCAACAGAGCCCTACGTAACCTGCTCCCCCAACTCCCGGCTCCGCCGCGCCGCCGCCTCCACCGCGGCGCGGAACGCGGGGCCGACTCCCTCGTCGTCGAGGGTGGTCAGGGCCGCTTGGGTGGTGCCGCCGGAGGAGGTGACCGATTCGCGGAGGGTGCCGGGGGTCTCGCCGGTGCTGCGGAGCATGGCGACGGCGCCCTCGGCGGCCTGGAGGACCATGTCCTGGGCGGCCTCGCGGGGGACGCCGAGGTCGGCGCCGGCTTTGATCATGTTCTCGATGACGTAGTAGAAGTACGCGGGCGCGCTGCCCGACAGGGCGGTGGCGGCGTCCTGTCCTTCCTCGTCGAGGCGGATCACCTTGCCGACGGGGCTGAGGAGTTCCTCGGCGCGCCGCAGGTGTTCCTCGCCGGCGTACCGGCCCGGGGAGATCACGGACATGCCCGACTCGACGAGCACCGGGGTGTTCGGCATGACGCGAATGACGGGCGGCTCCCCGCCGAGGTGCTGCTCGACGAGCCGGGTCGGGATGCCGGCCGCGGCCGAGACGACCAGGCAGCCGGAGCGCAGGTGCGGGGCGATGTCGTCGAGGAGGCCGGGCACGTGCTGGGGTCGCACGACGACGAGCAGGGTGTCCGCCGCCTCGGCTGCCTTCTGCGGCGGGACGGCGCTCACGCCGTACTTCCACTTGAGATCGTCCGCGCGCTCGGCCCGCGGCTCCACCACGAGGATCTCGTCCGGGCCGCGCCCCGACCGCACGAGGCCCGCGAGAAGCGCCTCGCCCATCTCCCCGGCCCCGAACAGCGCGATCATGGCTGCTCCCTGTGCGTCGTACGGGCTCACCCGCCCGGTGTGTAGGGATACGCGCACCCTAACCCGGGCGGGTGGCCGGTGCCCGCCGGCGTACTGGAGGGGCGGTCGGCCCGCTCAGGTCCTCGGGAAGATCATGTCGCTGGCCGCGTTGACGAACGGCGCGGTCATCTCGGCGAACTGGGCCGCGCCCTGGGCGAACGGCGTCAGCGGGTTGATCGAGCCCGACTGGCCGTGCGGGCGGGACGGGGCCTGCGGGGCGGGACGCGGGCGCGGGTCTTTCGTATCGGCCAGGGCGGAGGAGCCGCCCTGGACGGCCAGCACAACGGTCAGCAGGACGACGGCACGTCGGCAGGTTCGCATTCGCATGACCGTCTCAACGAAGGGGTCGGTATCGGGTCACCGATCCACCGGAAGTGTGATCTAAGGGTGAACCGTGCGGCGTCAAGTCAACGTTCTGCCGGTTCCATTCCTTCGATGGACACGGGAGATGACTGGGCATGGCTCGTCGCAACCGCTCTGCGATGTCCCAGATGATCGTGACCGTTTTCCACCCCATTTCCCCACCATTCACCGGAAGGTTCACGCTGCCATGGCACCGCATCCATCCGAAGTGGAATTGCCGCCACTGTTCTGCCCTCTGGAATCAGCGGTTCACCCTCATGTCCATCAGATCGAGAAACGCGCCGTGGAATGGATCGGTGCGAGTGGTATGTGCGCGTCGGAACGCGAGAAGGCGTGGGTCGTGGCGACGCACAGCGCCGACTTCTACGCCCGTTTCACCCCGGTCGCCGACGACGACCGGCTTCTGGCGGCGGCCCTGTGGGTGTACTGGGGCTTCGCGTTCGACGACGCGCGCTGCGACAGCGGCCCGCTGAGCAGCCGTCCGGCGCAGTTCAACGCCCTGGCGGGTGAGGTGCAGCGGGCGTGCGAGTCCGCGTCGGCGGTCCCCGACGACCGGTACGCCCGCGCCTTGCAGGACATCGTCCGGCGGTTCCGCTCGTTCGCCGAGCCCACCCAGGTGGCCCGTTTCCAGCACGCCCACCGGACCTGGCTGTCGGGTGTCGCATGGCAGATCGGGAACCGGGCGCTGGGCCGGATGCCCGGACTCGACGAGTTCCTGACCATGCGGTTGCAGGCGGCAGGCGGCCACCCGACGTACGCGCTGCTGGAACTGTCCACCGGGGCCGAGGTCCCGGACCGCGACATGTACCGGCCCGCCGTGCAGGCCCTGTCCGAGATGGCGATCATGGTGGCCTCGCTGGACAACGACCGGCACTCGCTGCACAAGGAGCTGGCCCGGGGCCACACCGACCAGAACATCTACACCGTACTGATGGCCGAGCGGGGCATCGGGCTGCAGCAGGCCGTCAGCGAGGGGGGCGGTCTGCGCGACCGCATCCTCCTGCGCTTCCTGGAGCTGTACGACCGGGTGCGCCCGACGGCCGGTCATGAGCTGTCCACCTATCTGCAGGGGCTGCGCTACGGGATCCGCGGCAACAACGAATGGGGGATGCGGGTCCCCCGGTACCTCAGCCAGGGGCACTGGCCGGACAGCATGGAGGATCTGGCGCTGACGTACGCCGAGGAGCCGTCCGACACCCGGCCGGGCCCGGTGGAGGGCGCGCCGGGCATCGCCTGGTGGTGGGACGCGGATCTGCGCTGAGTCACAGCCGGTCGGCCAGGTCCAGGGTCCACCAGGGGCCGTCGGGGCCCGCCGCCGTGCCGACGCCCGCGTCGGTGTAGAGGCAGGTGAGGAGGATGGAGCGGTGCGTGGGGCTGTCCATCCACTGCGCCACGACCGCCCTCGCGGTGGCAGGTCCCACGGCGACCGCCTCGCCCGTGTGGCCGGGGTCGTAGCCGGCGTCCCGCATCCGTTCGTCGGGGCGGCTGCCGCCCCTGCCCGCGTGGGTGAGCCGCCCCTGCGCGGCCATGTAGGCGCTGTGGGCCCGGGCGGCCCGGTTCAGGGACGTCTGCGGTCGTACGGCCGGACAGCCCGCCGCCGCGCGGTGCCGGTTGACCTCGCTGATCACATCGGTCGCCGGAGCCGCTGGTGCCGGCGGAGCCGCCTGTGGTGCCGGAGCCGCTGGTGCCGTCGGTGCCGCTGGTCTCGTCGGCGGGCGCCAGCGTGGCACCTCGTACGGCGGCGGTCCGGGTACGGGCGGACCGGCCCAGGCCCCGGGCGGGCAGCACAGCAGCGTCATGAGG
Organism: Streptomyces sp. NPDC096205; assembly: GCF_044763135.1. Lineage (NCBI taxonomy): Bacteria > Bacillati > Actinomycetota > Actinomycetes > Kitasatosporales > Streptomycetaceae > Streptomyces > Streptomyces sp. NPDC096205. The sequence continues at coordinate 60,970 of NZ_JBIWFS010000001.1, forward strand.
GCGGCGCAGCCCGCAAAGAACACCTTTCCCAACGTTGCGGTCATGATTTTATTGGCCTTTCTTTTCCCTTTCGGAGGAATTCGGCATTTCCTCGGCCCGGCCTCGCGCGCAAGCCGCTAGGGTGAATCCCGGATTCCCCCCTCTCTTTCTGAGCCTGTTGCACAGGAGGTTTTTCATGTCATTGCGAATTCGCCGCCTCGCCGTCGTCTCGCTCGCGGCTGTGGCACTGGCTGCCGGCGGTGCCGTTTCCGCTTCCGCTTCCGTCATGGCACAGCCGACCCAGGAAATGGCCTACCCCGGCCCGGACACCGACGGCCACTCGGGCCACGGTCATGACCGGCCGCTGCGCTTCGGCCCGTTCGAGTTCCCTCGCTCCGGCACGGTCTCGGGCGGTTTCGCGTGGGACATGGACCGCTGAACCGCGGCCCCGCCGGCGGCCTCCTCCCGTTCCCGGGGGGAGGCCGCCGGCATGTCGGGGCCCTCAGCGCTTGAGCGTGGCCGCGCTGGCCACCAGCACCAGGATCACGCACCCGAGGATGAGCAGCGCGTCGCGGACGAAGAGCCCGGTGACGCCGGTGTGCGTGGCCGCATCGCCTGCGGCCTGGACGCCGTAGGTCATGGGCATCACCTTGGCGACGGCGGACAGCGCGCCCTGCATCTGGTCGCGGGGCACGAACAGGCCGCACACGAGGAACTGGGGCAGGACGCCCGCCGGCAGGAACTGCACGGCCTGGAACTCGTTGCGGGCGAAGGCGCTCACCAGCAGCCCCAGGGCCAGCCCCAGCAGAGCCCCGAGCATGGCGATGACCATCAGCAGATACGCCGGTCCCTTGATGTCCAGGCCCAACGGGCCGATGGCCAGCAGGGTGGACAGCACCGCCTGGAGCAGCGCCAGCAGGGCGAAGGCGCAGCTGTAGCCGAGCACGATGTCGAGGCGTCGGACCGGCATGGTGAGCAGCCGCTCGGCGGTGCCGGTGGTGCGCTCGCGCAGCATCGAGACCGACGCCACCAGGTACATCACGATCACGGGGAAGACCCCGAACACCTGCGGGCCGACGCGCTGGAAGGAGGCCTCCGAGCCGTGGAACATGAGCTTGAGCAGCACCATCAGCATGCACGGGATGACCAGCAGCAGGGCCGCGCTGCCCCGGTCCCGGGAGATCTGATGGAGCACCCGGACCGCGGTCGCGCCGGTGATGGTGGGTGAGAACGGGAGCCGGTCGGCGAGCGGGGTGCCGTTCACGAGCGTGTGTCCGCCGCGAAGAAGGACTGCTGCGCGGTCGGCGCACTCGCCTCGTCGAACAGGCCCGTGAGGCCGGTCAGTTCCGGCAGCAGGCTCTGCCTGGCGGCCCGCTGCCGGGCGAGCTTCTCGGCCGCCGTGGCGGCCTCGACCAGATGCATGAACGCCTGCTCCACATCCGTGCAGCCGGTGCGGTCCAGCAGCGTCTCCCGGTCGGCGCTGGCCAGCAGCCGGCCCGAGCGCATCAGCAGCAGCCGGTCGCAGCGGTCGGCCTCGTCCATGACATGGCTGGAGATCAGCAGGGTGGTGCCCTCCATCGCCAACCGCTGGAACACGAGCCAGAGTTCGCGGCGCACCATCGGGTCGAGTCCGACGGTGGGTTCGTCCATCACCAGCAGATCGGGGCGGTTGAGCAGGGCGACGGCCAGCGAGACCCGCGAGTACTGGCCGCCCGAGAGGCGGGAGACGAGTTTGTCGGCGTACCCCGCCAGGTCGACCTCCTTGACCACCCGCACCACCGCGTCCTCCCGCCGCCAGCCGCGCATCCCCAGCGCCGCGGCGAAGTAGCGCAGGTTCTCCAGCACGGTCAGGTCCGCGTACACCGAGGGGGCCTGGGTGACATAGCCGACCCGGGTCTGCAACTGCTGGGCGCCGGCGGCGTACCCGAGGACCTGGACATGGCCCGCGGTGGCCTGCTGGACGCCCACCACGGACCGCAGCAGGGTCGTCTTTCCGCAGCCGCTCGGGCCCAGCAGGCCGACGATGCAGCCCCGGGGGATGGTGAAGGTGACGTCCGCCAGCACCGTGTGGGTGCCGCGGACCACTCGAAGTCCGTAGGCGGACACCGCCGGGAGGTCCCCCGCCAGGGGCGTACTGGGTTCGGTCTGCTGCACGGCTCCACTGCGTTTCGTCACAAAGAGTCCTGTTGCGGATGGTCGGGGTACGGCCGGACAGACGCCGCATAACGGCCCACCGCACGGACAACGGCCCACCGGGGCCGAAGTCACGCCCGGACGGCGACCGTCTTGCGGTGTCCGGGCGCACGTCAGGAGTCGCGGCGCACCATCGCCCAGGCGATCTCCTGCAACTGCCGGTAGGCGTCGGCGGTCGGTGCCGCGTACGACAGCGCGCGCAGCGCCGCCTGCAGCTGCCGCCGCGCCTCCTCCTCGGCGGCCTGCCGCCCGCCGGCCTTCTCCACCAGTTCCCGTACGAGCTCCAACTCGCCTTCACCGAGCGGATGTTCGCCGCAGTACAGGTCACGCAGCCGCTCGGCGGCGGAGTCGGTGCCCTGCAGCGCGGCGACGACGGGCAGGGACTTCTTGCGCGCGGCGAGGTCCGCCCCCACCGGCTTGCCGCTGCGTGAACTGCGCCCCCAGATGCCGAGCAGATCGTCGGCGCACTGGAAGGAGACCCCGAGCCTGCGGCCGAACTCCCGCAGCCCGTTCACCCGTTCACCGTCGGCTCCGGCGAGCAGCCCGCCCAGGGCGCAGGCGCAGCCCATCAGCGAGCCGGTCTTGCCCTCGGCCATGGCCAGATACTCGCCGACCGACACCTGCGCGGTGCCCTCGAAGGCGACGTCCCGGCTCTGTCCCTCCACCAGCTCCAGCAGGGCCGCGACCAGCTCTTTCACCGCCGCGGCGGCATGCTCGCGCGGGGTGTCGCACACCGCGCGCAGCGCCGCGACCAGCAGGGCGTCGCCGGCCAGCACGGCGGCAGGTGTGCCGAACACCGACCAGGCGGCCGGACGGTGCCGGCGCAGCGCGTCCCCGTCGATGACGTCGTCGTGCAGCAGCGTGAAGTCGTGCACCAGTTCCACCGCCACGGCTCCCGGCAGCGCACTGCGGGCGCTGCCCCCGACGGCCTGCGCGGACAGCAGCGCCAGCGCCGGCCGAACCGCCTTGCCCCGCCCCGAGACCCGCGCCACCGGGGTGCCGTCCGCCTCGCACCAGCCGCGGTGGTACCCGGCCACCCTGCTCTCGGCCTCGGGGAGGCCGGCCACGGCCTCCTTCAGCGCCGGTACGAACATGTCCTCGGCCCAACTCAGGCGGGGGAAAACAGGAGTCGGGGACGGTTCGGTGATCGGCGGCATGGACGGCTCCTCAGCGGGGGGTGACCAGGGGGTACGCGTCCAGTCAACCGGCGCCGGGCAGTGCCGTGGAGGCGCCGCACACGGGCGCACGCCAAAGGATCACCGGAGCGGCTCAGACGTCATACGTTGCACTCAAGGGACCATCGGAGGACCGCCAACCGCGTCTCCACACGCCCTTCACGTCACCCACATCCCACGTCCACATCCGGCGTCCGCCGGCTGCGCGTTCGGCGGGAGACGCCCTAGTGGCCCTCACTGAGTCGGGCCAGTGCGCGGGCGGCGCGTTCGGCGGTGCGGTGGGCCTGCTGGGCGGCTCGGGCGGCATCCTTCGCGGCGGTGTCGGCCTCGTCGGCCGCGGCGCGGGCCTCGCGTCGGGCGTCGCGGGCCTCGCGCAGTTCCTCCTCCAGCCGGGCGACGCGCTCGTCGGCCTCCGTCACACGGTCGCGCGCCGCCTGCCGTGCCTCCTCGGCGGCCTCGCGCTCCACGTGCAGCCGGCGGGCCTCCTCGGCGGCCTCCTTGTCGGCGGCACGGGCCCGCGCCAGGCGCCGGCGACGCTCGGGGTCCTGCTTCCGGGCACGGGCCGAGCGGGGTTCGGCCCGCGCCGGCGCCGGCTCTTCAGCCGAGCCGAGCTCCTCGGCTGTACTGCGCTCCTGCGCGCCGGACCGTTTCCTCGCGGCGTCCACCGCCTCCGGCGCGACCGTGCCGAAGCCGACGACCGCCTCCGGGGCCCTGGCGAGGGTGCCGGTCGCCCACTGGTCGGCGGCGTCCGGGTCGCCGAGGACGGCGTGGAAGATCTGCTCCAGCTCGCGCTGGGCGCTCTCGGTGAGGGGGTGCCCGGCGTCGCGGGCGAGCTTCGCCGTCTCGCGGACCAGCGCGGCGATCATCCGGTGCTGCTCCGCGGCGGCCTGCCGCAGGGTGGCCGCGTCCAGGGTGCGGTGCGCCTCGCGGAGGGTGGCGCCCAGCGCGCGCAGCCGCTCGGCGTCCTCAGGGCGGCTGCGGACGAAGCGGTTGGAGGCCCAGGCCGCCACGGTGGGCCGCCGCAGCCCCGCGATCCGCTTCGCCGCGGCCGTGTCCTTCGCCTTCCGGGCCTCGGCCGCGCGGGCGTCCCGCGCCGCGACGAACTCCTCGGGCCGCAGCGCGTACAACTCCTCGACGATCTCCTCGGCATCCACTCCCCCACCATCGACCGGCTCTCGCGGCGCAAGCGCCGGGCGCGTCCGGTGGGCCTACGAGGGTCACCCGCCCGGGGCACGCCGAGGCCCCCGCGGTCGTACGCGCACCGGATGCCCGGGGACTCCTGGAAACGCGCGGTGTCCCCGCCCGTCGTGGAGGACGAGCGGGGACACCGAGGTCACCGGGGGGCCGGACCGGTCAGGCCTGGGCCGCCGGGAAGGTCGGGTACTCGACGCCCGAGACGTGCTGGACGACGCGGACGACCTGGCAGGAGTAGCCGAACTCGTTGTCGTACCAGAGGTAGAGGATGGCGTTGTCGCCGTCGACCTTGGTGGCGCCCGCGTCGACGATCGACGCGTGACGGGAGCCCACGAAGTCCATGGAGACGGCGTCGGGGGCGGTGGTGAAGTCGATCTGACGCTTGAGCGGGGAGTGCAGCGAGACGTCGCGGAGGTAGTCGAGGACCTCCTCGCGGGTGGTCTCGCGGCCCAGGCGCAGGCTCAGGATGGCGATCGAGACGTCCGGGACGGGGACGCGGATCGAGCTGCCGGTGATCGGGGCCTTGAGGTCCGGCAGCGCCTTGGCCACGGCCGAGGCGGCACCGGTCTCGGTGATGACCATGTTGAGCGGCGCGCTGCGGCCCCGGCGGTCGGCCTTGTGGTAGTTGTCCAGCAGGTTCTGGTCGTTGGTGAACGAGTGGACGGTCTCCACGTGGCCGCGCAGCACGCCGTACTCGTCGTCCATGGCCTTCAGCGGCGGGACGATCGCGTTGGTGGTGCAGGAGGCGCAGGACAGAATGCGCTCGTCCGGCTTGACGGTGTCGTGGTTGACGCCGTGGACGATGTTCGGCACGTCGCCCTTGCCGGGGGCGGTCAGGACGACCTTGTCGATACCGGGGCGCAGGTGCTGCGAGAGGCCCTCGCGGTCACGCCACTTGCCGGTGTTGTCGATGAGGATGGCGTCCTTGATGCCGTACGCCGTGTAGTCGACATCGCTGGGGCTGTTGGCGTAGATCACACGGATCGCGTTGCCGTTGGCGAAGATCGTGCTGGACTCCTCGTCCACCGTGATCGTGCCCTGGAACTGGCCGTGGATCGAGTCGCGGCGCAGCAGCGAGGCACGCTTGACGAGATCCTGGCTGCCGCCGCCACGCACAACGATGGCCCGCAGGCGCAGGCCGTTGCCGGAACCGGCCTTCTCGATCAGCAGCCGGGCGACCAGGCGGCCGATGCGGCCGAAGCCGTACAGCACGACGTCACGGCCGTCACCGCGCTCGATCTTGTTGGCACCGGTGGCGCCCGCGACGGCCTCGGCGGTGAACTCGGCGATCGAGAGGCCGCGGTCGTCGGCCTTGTACTCGGCGGCGAGCATGCCGATGTCGATCTGGGAGGGGCCGAGGTCCAGGGCGGTCAGGGCCTGGAGGAAGGGCATCGTCTCGGTGACCGAGAGCTCCTCGCCGGCGATCTGGCGGGCGAAGCGGTGGGTCTTGAGGATGCTGACCACCGACTTGTTCACCAAGGAGCGGCTGTGCAGCAGGACGGTCACGTCCCGCTCACGGTGCAGCTTCCCGATGATCGGGATCATCGACTCCGCGATCTCCTCGCGGTTCTTCCAGTTGGTGAACGAGTCGTCGTTGACAGTCACAGTCTTCACTTTCGAGCTAGACGGCGCTCATATGCTAACCCGACTTGATTCCCACCCTTGAGGGGGCTGCCCGCGAGCCCGTTTCGCCCCGGTCTGTCTGTCCGGTTGCGTGCCGCGGCCCCCGGCAGGTGTCATGAGATATGGGCAGAGAGCCGGTCTCGCTGTTCCTCTGCGGAGACGTGATGCTCGGCCGCGGTGTGGACCAGGTCCTGCCGCATCCGCTCGATCCGGCCATCCCCGAGCAGTACGTCCGCGACGCACGCGACTACGTGGCCCTGGCCGAGGCGGTGCACGGCGCGGTGCCGCGGGGCGGCGGTTTCGGGTATCCGTGGGGCGAGGCGCTCGCGCTGCTGGACGCGGCGGCGCCGCATGCGCGGATCGTCAACCTGGAGACGGCCGTGACCGAGCACGACCGGTTCGCCCCGGGCAAGGCCGTGCACTACCGGATGCACCCGGCCAACCTTCCGGCCCTCGCCGTCGCCCGCCCCGATGTGTGCGTGCTGGCCAACAACCATGTCCTCGACTACGGCCGGCAGGGGCTCGCCGACACCCTGGACGCGCTCGCCGGGGCCGGGCTGCCTGCCGTGGGCGCGGGCGCCGACCTGCGGGAAGCGGGCGCGCCGGTGATCCTCAGGCCCCACCCCGGCGTACGGCTGGCCGTGTTCGGGCTCGCCACCGCCTCGAGCGGGGTCCCCCACGACTGGGCCGCGACCGCCCGGCGCAGCGGCGTCCACCAGGCAGGCGACACGGCGGTGCCCCGGCTGCTCGCGGCCGTCAAGGACCGCAAACGGGCCGGGGACCTCGTCGTGGTGTCGGTCCACATGGGCTCCAACTGGGGCTATTCACCCGCCCGTTCGGACCGCGAGCTGACCCACGCGCTGATCGACGCCGGAGCCGACCTCGTCCACGGGCACTCCTCGCACCATCCGCGCCCCCTGGAGGTGCACCGCGGCCGGCTGATCCTGCACGGCTGCGGCGACCTCGTCAACGACTACGAGGGCATCGGCGGCCAGGAGCAGTTCCGCGACGACCTCCGTCTGCTGTACTTCGCCGAACTCGACCCGGACGACGGCCACTTCCAGCGACTGCGCATGGTTCCCCTGCGCAGCCGCCGGCTGCGCCTGGAACGGGCCCCCGAGTACGACGTGCTGTGGCTGCACGGCGTCCTGGACCGGATCAGCAGGCCCTACGGCATCCGGGTCGACCACACGGACGACCCCGCACCCCTGGTCGCGCACCTCGGCTGAGCCTCAGGCCGGCACCGCGCCCACCAGGCCCCCGTCCACCACCAGGTCCTGCCCGTTGACGTACGAGGCGTCGGAGGAGGCGAGGAACGCCACGGCCGCCGCGACCTCCTCCGGGCGGCCGAAGCGGCCCGCGACGACCTGGCCGGTCAGCGCCTTCGCCTCCGCCGGGCTCAGGGCGTCGTACGGGTACATCGGGGTGTCGATGTAGCCGGGGCTGACGGAGTTGACCCGGATGCCGCGCGGGGCCAGGGCGGCGGCGAGGGTGCGGGCCAGGTTGTGCACGGCAGCCTTGGTCGCCGAGTACAGGGTGAGGACGCTGTTGCCCCGGTGGAGGGTCCAGGAGGCGTTGATGACGATCGAGCCTCCGTCCGCCAGGAGCGGCAGGGCCTTCTGGACGGTGAAGAACACGCCCTTGAAGTTGACGTCGACGCCCTGGTCGAAGTCCTGTTCCGTGATGGTCTCGAACGGCAGGAACGTGCCGGTGCCCGCGTTCGCGAAGAGGCTGTCCAGGCGGCCGTGCCGGTCGCGGACCGTCGCCATCAGCGCGTCCAGGGCCGCCGGGTCGGCGGCGTCGGCCACGACTCCCGAGGCCCGGTCCCCGAGCTGCCCGACCGCGGCGTCGACGCGTTCACGGGTGCGGCCGGTGACGACGACGTGGGCGCCCTCGGCGACGAGCCGGTGCGCGGTCGCCAGGCCCATGCCGCTGGTGCCGCCGGTGATCAGGACGGTCCTGCCGGTGAAGCGGTTCATGCCGAGGCCCCCTTCAGGGCGTGTGCGAGGTGGTCGGTGAGCTGGAGCAGCCAGTCGGACCGGGCGTTGCCGAGCAGGTGGTCGCCGTGCGGGACATACAGGTACGTGCCCTGAGGTGCCAGGCGGGCCAGTGCCTCGCCGTCGGTGACGCCGGGGATGACGTCCTGGCCGCCGTCCACGACCAGCAGCGGGACGGTGACACGGGGAGCCAGCTCGGCGAGGTCGACGTGAGCGGCGAACTCCCGGGCGGCATCGGCCCCACCGGTACGCCGGGCCATGATGTCCCGTACCGGCGGGGGCAGTTGGGCCCAGTCGAGACGGAAGGGGCCGCTTACGGTGGCGACGGCCGCCACGCGCGGCTCCAGGGCCGCGGTGCGGGCCGCGAAGTAGCCGCCGAGGCTGAGGCCGACAAGGCCGACACGGGTGACGCCGAGCGCGTCGACGACCCGGCCCACGACCTCCTCGTACGCCGGGGTGAGCGCCGAGCCGGCCGCGTGCACGCCCTGCCCGGGGCCGTCCAGCGCGAACACCGCCAGGCCCCTGGCCAGCAGCGCGGCGGCCAGGTCCAGGAACTCCTCCTTGGCCGAGTCCAGTCCGGGGACGACGACCACGACAGGGGCGTCCGCGGGGCCGCGCAGCCAGCCGGTGAAGCCCTCGCCGGACACCCGCCGCGCGCCGGGCTCCAGCAGCGTGAGCGCCCGGCCCAGCGCCGCGTCCGCCTCGACCGCGGCCCGGGGGGCCGTTACGTCGTGCGCGAGGGTGGCGAGGTGGAACCACCGGGCGGCCGTCAGCAGATGCTCCCCGGCGGATACGGCCGATCGCGCCTGCGCCGCGCGGTCGAGGTGGGCATGGCCGGTGCGCAGGAAGGACGGCCCCCAGTCGGCGACGGAGGCGAGGCCTTCGGTGACGCGCCGGTACTCGTGGGGGTCGACTCCCGCACCGGTGGCCCGGCTCCACTGCGCGGCGGCGAAACCCGCGGCCAGATCGGCTTCGGTGCCGGTGGCGAAGTCGGCTGCGGAATCGGCGGCGTTCATCGGGTGCCTCCCGTCGTCAGTACGGCCTTGCCGCGGATACGGCGCTCACGCAGGTCGACCAGCGTCTGCGCGGCGTCGGCCCAGTCGGACACCCGGCCGACCTCAGGGTGCAGCCGCTTCTGCTCCACGAGGCGTACCAGGGCGGCGAGTTCGGGACCGTACGGGGCGCCGGCGTAGTGGAAGTGCTGGATCGTCGCGCGTTCGGGTCCGCTCAGGAGGTCGAAGAAGTCCAGCGTGACCGGGGTGCGGCTCGCCTGGCCGAACCAGACGAGCAGGCCGCCGGGGCGCAGCTTCGACAGGGCCGCGGGGAGAGCAGAGCCTCCCGTGGACTCCAGGACGACATCGAACGGCCCTTGCGCCGCGGCCACTTCATGGATCACCTGGGCGCCCAGCTCGACGAGCCGCTCGCCACGCGCGGGAGTCGCCGTCACCGCGGTCACCTCGGCGCCGGACCCGACGGCCAGCTCGGTGACGTAGTGGCCGACCCCGCCCGAGGCGCCGGTCAGCAGCACCCGCCGGCCGGCCAGGTTTCCCGCGGTGCGCAGCAGGCGCAGGGCGGTGATGCCGGCCAGCGGCAGGGCGGCCGCGCGGACGCTGTCGACGCCGTCCGGGAGCACCGCCAGGGAGTCGGTGGGCACGCTCGCGTACTCGGCCCAGCCGCCCTGCGGCGGATGCCCGACCACACGGGTGCCGACGGCAGGACCTGAGCCGTCGGCAGCCGCCTGGACGATGAGCCCGGCGATGTCCTTGCCGGGCAGCAGCCCCGGCCGGGGGTGTTCGAGGAGGAACGTCTCGCCCCGGTTGGGCGCGAACGCCTCGACCTTGACCAGGACCTCATCGGGCTCCGGCAGGGGCTGGGGGACCTCGGCGAAGGCGACCGGACACTCCGCGTCCCCCGTGGGAATCAGTCTTCGCATGCCCCGCATGCAACTCCCCCGGCCGTGCCCTGATCCAACAACGCCCGGGCAAGATCGACAACTTGTGGTTGTCGCCTATGGTGAGTGCCATGGATCTGGACGTGGCGCAGGTGCGTGCCTTCGTGCGCGTCGCCGAGGAACTGCACTTCGGCCGGGCGGCCGGGACGCTCGGTATCACCCAGCAGGCGCTGTCCAAGCGGATCGCTCGGCTGGAGTCGCTGCTGGGCACCGCGTTGCTGCGGCGCGGCGGCACGGGGGTGTCCCTCACCGAGGCGGGGCGGCGGTTCCTCGCGCCGGCCCGGCGGACCCTGGCCGCCGCCGACGCCGCGGTCGCGGCGGTGACCGGGACGGACCGTCCTCTGCGGGTGGACGTCTGGGGGCATCTGTACGCGCCGCTGCGGACGTTGGCTCAAGTCGCCAGGGAGGCCGGGGAGTTGGTGCTGGGGCATGGCCGTGATCTGCCGTCGGTGACGGCGGCGCTTCTGCGCGGCGACATCGACGGCGCCTTCGGCCGGGTCCACCCTCCGCTGCCGGCCGGGCTCGCCCACCGGCTCGTACGCCTCGAACCTGTGGACGCCGTCCTGAGTGTGGAGCATCCCCTCGCTGCCGAACCGGCGCTGCGGCCGGAGCAGTTGAGCGACAGTACGCTGTGGGCGCCCGGTCCGCTGGACCGGCTGGACTTCCTGAGCCGGTTCGCCGAACGGTTCGGCATCCGCGACACGACCGCCGGCGTCAATCTGGGCCTCGCCCATTTCCTGCACGAAGTGGCCGCCGACCCGCGCCGGTTCGCGCTGCTGCCCGCCGACGTGCCCCTGCCGGACGTGCCCGGGCTGCGCTCGGTCCCGCTGGTCGAGCCGACGCCGCTGTACGCCTGGTCGCTGCTGTGGCGCGGCGACGGCGGGCACCCCGGCCTTGACGCGCTTCTCGCCGCCTGCGCCGCACAAGCGGGGCGCGGCAGGTGGCTGGAGTACGACCCGGCGCGCGACTGGCTGCCCGAACCGGCCGCGGCCGAGATCACGCCCACTCTTGTCGCCGCCGGTCCCAGGCGCTTCAATGCGTCTCACCTCCCACAGGAGAACGCCCGTCCCACCACCGTCCGAAGGGGTTCTTCTTGACCGCCCTCCGCGCCACCGCCGTCACCGCAGCGGCCTGCGCCACCGTGATCGCCACGGCGATGAACTCGTCCGCGATCAACTCGTACAACGCCACTCCCGCCCCCGAACGCACCGAGGTCGGCGCGCTCGTCGCCACCTGGGACAACGACGCCGATCCGGCGACCCCGGACCGGGTCGACTGGGTGTGCTCCGGCACGATGATCGACACCGACACGTTCCTGACCGCGGCGCACTGCACCACCGACTGGCCGGACAACGTCCGCTTCTACGTGTCGCTGGACCAGGACGTGCAGGCGGGTCTGGACGCCGCCGCGAAGGCCCACCCGGGCGACCCGGCCGCGCAGGCGAACGCCGTCGCCGTCCAGGGCACCGCCCACAGCCACCCCGACTACCCGGGCCCCGCCGCGGACACCCACGACATCTCGGTGATCGAACTGCCCGCCGCCAAGATGAAGTCCCGCTGGTCCTTCGCCCCGGCCACGCTGCCCACCGTCAACCAGCTCGGCGCGCTCGGCCCTCGCGGGCTGGACGCCACCGACTGGCTCGTCGCCGGATACGGCACCCAGGAGGCGGCCCGTGGCCCCGGCGGCCAGACCCACCCCGGCGGCGGCGTCCGCATGAAGGCGCCCGTGTCCTTCGACGCCCTGAACGACGCGTGGGTGCGCCTGGCCATGACCGCCCCGCAGGGCAACGGCGGCGCCTGCTACGGCGACTCCGGCGGCCCCAACTTCGCGACCATGAGCGGCAAGCGGGTGCTCGCGGCGACCACCATCACCGGTGACGGGCCGTGCTACGCCACCAACGTCGTGTACCGCCTGGACACCCCGGGTGCGCGCGCCTTCCTGGCGCCGTACGCGAAGCTGCCGTAAGCGCTCCCGCGCGGATGCGGCGTGGCTCCAGCGGGAAGCCCCCGTCGGGACGCCACCACGGGAAGCGCCCTCAGGGAAGCCCCGCCGGGAGCCCCCTTGGGGAAGCCCCGCCGTATCCGCGTGTCAGCCCGCCCTGCGGGCCGCCGTAGCGAGGACCACGGCGGCCGCGCCGGTGCCGAGGAGCGCCCCGGCGATCACATCGCCCGGGTAGTGGACCCCGGTGTGCACCCGGGAGTAGCCCACCGCGGCCGCCAGCATGCCGAGCGGCACGGTCGAGACCGGCAGCACCGGCCCGACCGCGGCGGCGAAGGCCACGGCGGACGCGGTGTGCCCGGAGGGGAAGGACGCCGACTCCGGCATGGGCACATGCCGTCCGGGGAACGGCGAGTCCTCGGCGCGGTGGGGCCGGCGCCTGCGCACCAGCTTCTTGCCGATCAGGTTGGCGCTCGCCGAGGCGACCCCGACCGCGGCGACCCCCAGCAGCGCGGCCCGGCGCGGCCGTCCGGGCACCAGGGCGAGCAGCGCGGCGGCCGTGAAGGACAGCTTGGAGTGGTCGGCTGCCGCGGACAGCCGGCGCAGCGCCCGGTCCAGCGCCGGCGTCTCGGTGATGGTGACCGCCTCGTACAGCGCCTGGTCCAGGGCGCCGAGATCACGGGCCAGACGGCGGTAGGGCAGACGGTCGTAGGGCGGTCGGTCGGACATCAGTCGGCTCCTGGAGCAGTGGTACGAGGGGTCAGGGCGAGTCGGAGGATGCGCCGCCAGTCCACCGGTGGCGTCACATAGGTGGCGCCCGGCCTGTGCAGCGGCACCCGGACCCGGAGTACCCGGGGCCGTACGGCGCACACGACCGGCACGGGCAGGGTGAGGGCCTCGCCGTCCACCGCCACGGGGATGCGGTCGGCGTCGGCGTGCACGGTCACCCGTGACGCGGTCAGCACGGAGATGGCGCCCGCCCGTTCACCGCGCAGCGCCAGCTCGGCGGCCTGGGCCGCGCTCTCCACCCGTACGGCGATCACGCCGAGCGCGCCACGGTCCAGGCGGGTCCTGCGGCCGCCGCCGAGCGGGTCGGCGCGGGCGTAGGGGTTGTTGCTGACCAGCAGGGCCTGCGGGTCGTCCAGGCGGGTGCCGCCCGCATAGGCGTGCAGGCGGGGGCCCGCCTCGCCCTGGAGCAGCTCCGGCAGGTGTTCCAGGGCGGTGGCGGTCTTGGCGTCGCGGTACTCGGGGTTCTGCACGATGTGGGCGTACGCCCCGAAGGACACGGTGTTGACGAAGGGCCGCCCGGCGACGTCGCCGAGGTCGACGCGCAGCTCGACGCCGTTGGTGAGGGCGTCGAGGCAGGTCGAGGGGTCGGTGCGGTCGAGGCCGAGGTCCATCGCGAAGTGGTTGCGGGTGCCTGCGGAGACGACGAGGAACGGCAGATCGTGCTCGGCGGCGACGGCCGCGACGATCGCCAGGGTGCCGTCGCCGCCCGCCGCGCCGAGCAGGTCGGCGCCCTGGGCTACGGCCTGCCGGGCAAGGGTCTCCGCGTCGGGCCCGGTGTCGGGGTCGCTGTCGGGATCGAGCAGCACGACGCGGGCGCCGCGGGCCTCGGCGCGTTCGACGAGCTGGAAGCGCTCGACCTTCCCGCCGCCCGAGCGCGGGTTCATGATCAGTACGGGGCGCCGGGCCCGTGCGACGCGGTGGGCGTGCATCCCGTACGGCTGCCGCAGCCGGCGCAGGCAGGCCCGGGCGGAGGCCAGCGCGGCCGCCCACAGGCTGATCACCCCTATGGCGACGACCCACAGGCCGGTGGCGGCGAACAGGGCCAGCACGGCGACCGGTGTGGCCAGCGCCAGCAGGGCGCCGACCAGGCGGGCCACGCCACGGTGGGCGAGGGCCCACCACACTCCGACGCCGGTGAGAGCGAGTCCGGCGAGCCCGGCGACGAGGAAGAGCCAGCCGCCGGAGCCGTAGGCCGAGACGAGGACCGCGACGGCGCCGGCCGCGCAGGCGACGGCGAGCCGTGCCCAGGTGCGGGCGCGGCCGTCGGCCCCACCGGTGCTGCCCGGGCCGGTCCCGGTGCCCGCCGCCGTCGCCATTCCACTCCCCGCCCTCGCGCCAGGGACCCGGGGCCCGCCGTCCGGATCGTGCCGGCGTCGCGGGGCCCGACAGGCCCTGCCCAAGTCCCGTCGCCGTTTTTCGTCGTCCGGCGACGATCTCATGATGGCGTGTCGAGGGCCATGGCGACACGGGAGGCCGCCCCCGGGTGCGGGGGCGGCCTCTTGCCGTACGGACGGGCGGACGGGCGGACGGGCGGACGGGCGGACGGGCGGACGGGGTCAGGCGAATCGCTGGCGGGCCGAGCCGTCGCAGGTCTGCAGCCGCAGCGGGTCCTTCGCCGCGCCCAGAGTCAGGCACAGTCCGGTCGCGGCGGCCGGGCGGATGGTCCCGGACTGGCGGACGAACTGCTGGTTGGTGCCGCCGTGGCAGTTCCAGAGGATCAGCGCACGGCCGGCGCTGTAGCCGTCGGGCACGTCGAGGCAGCGGTCGTGCGTGGACTCGATGTGCAGGGAGCGGCGCCCGCTGTCGTACCACCAGCCCTGGTTACGGCCGCCGTGGCAGTCCCAGCCGATGACGGCGGTGCCGTTGGCGCTGGCGCCCCCGCTCGCGTCGAGGCAGGTGCCGGTGGCCTCGTTCTTCAGCGGCTTGAAGGCGTCGTCCCAGGCGAGCGGGTAGAGCTGCGGGGTGCCGGTGCTCGCCGGGTCGGCGCAACCGGCCTCGGTGGCGCTGGAGTTGTAGAGCTGGGTGAGGCAGCTCGCGAAGGCCGCGTGGCCGCGCGCGTTGGGGTGGAAGGACTGGCGGGCGGTGTTCTCGTCCCAGGGGAAGTGGTCGCCGAGGTCGAGGTAGAGGCCGCGCGCCCAGGGGTCCTCCATGCAGACCTCGTGGCCGTGGAAGAGCCGGGAGTTGTCCAGGTAGACCGCGCCGGCGGTGCGGGCGGCCTGCCGGATGCCGCGCTCGAAGGCGGGCACCGCGTGGTCGCGGCCCCACTTGGCGTCCGAGTCGTAGCCCGCGCAGCCGCCGGGGAGCTTCCCGGGGAAGTCGGGGTTGTCGTACATGTCCGGGCCGATG
Organism: Streptomyces sp. NPDC096205; assembly: GCF_044763135.1. Lineage (NCBI taxonomy): Bacteria > Bacillati > Actinomycetota > Actinomycetes > Kitasatosporales > Streptomycetaceae > Streptomyces > Streptomyces sp. NPDC096205. The sequence goes on from NZ_JBIWFS010000001.1 coordinate 76,156, forward strand.
GGGCTCGGGTAGCCCATCACGACCAGCTTGTAGTCGCCGTCGGCGTATCCGGCGTCGCGCATCACGGTGCGCAGGTCGCGGATGGTCTGCTCGACCTTGGGGCGCAGCCCGTCGACCCGGGCCTGCCAGCCGGGCGCGTACTTGGGTTCGCAGGCGCCCTGGCTGAGCACCCAGCGGGTCACGCAGTCGGTCATGACCGGCCCGAACTGGAGGTCGTCGTTGGCGCCCGCGACCAGCAGGACCATCTTGATCCGGGTGTTGCGGGCCTTGATGGCGAGGTTGTCGCTCTGGACGAGTTCGTCGGCGTACTGCTTGCCGCCGCCGATGCGGATGTTGCCGGTGTAGGCGCCCGAGCAGGAGACGTTGTAGGTGACGTCGGCCGGGATGCCGGTGCGGTGGATCGCGGAGTCCGGCGCGCGATGGCACCAGTTGTCCGGGCCGTTGGTGCCGGGTTCGTAGGTGCCGACGCCTTCGCCGGAGATCTCGCTGTCGCCCAGCGAGATCAGCGACGACTTGCGCTCGGCGAGCGGGCGTTCGGCCGCGTCGCCGTACAGGGCGGTCGCCTCGGCGGCGCGGATCCGCTCCAACTCGGCCGGGAGCGGGGCGGATGCGGCCGTGGCCGCGCCGGCGGTGGGGGCGGTCAGCCCCGCCAGCGCGGCCGCGGCCGCCGCGAGGAACACGGCGGCCGTACATCTGATCCTGGGTCTCGTGCGCTTCATTACGCCTCCCCGATGCAGGTGTCACCCAAGGTCGTACCGGCGAGTAGCTGCGTTGGGAAGACATTGAACGTGAGAAATGTTCACCTTTTACGATCGTGTGATCCGGCGGGTGATCCGGAGCAACACCCGTCCTCGGCCTCGGAATCGGGGCCTTTGGTGTCGAGCCGGCAGAAGCAGGACGCCTCGACGGGTACGTCCGCCAGGGCGGTGGCGAGCTTGAGCTGCTGGGCGACGACGCCGGCCTCCCCGAGCTTGCCGAGGCGGACCAGGCACTCGTGGAAGCCGTGCAACGCCCAGATGTTGCCCGGGTGCTGGCAGGCGCGCGGCAGGCTGTCGTCCAGCCCGAGGTCGGCCCGGTACACGGCCTCGGCCTCCACCACCCGGCCCTGCTCCAGCAGCAGCGCGCCGAGCGCGTGGCGGGTGGGCTGCATCCAGCCCCAGGGCTCGTCGTACGGCAGGCTGTCGTCCAGGGCGACGGACCGCTCCAGGGCCTCGAAGGCGGTGTCGAAGTCGCCCTTGCGGTAGGCGAGTTCACCGTCGAGCATCGCGGAGGCGATGGCGAGGATGTCGGCGCAGGTGTTGTTGAACAGCGTGCGCGACTCCGGCACACGGGCGACCGCGGCGCGCAACACCTCGCGCTCCGCCTCGGCCTCGGGGACACGGCCGGTGGCCGAGAGGGCGACCCCGCGGGCGTAGTGGAGCATCGCGGTGGTCACGCAGTACAGCGACGGGTCGGTGGGGAAGGGCAGTCGGAGGATGTCCTCCCACCGGCCGAAGCGGATCAGCACATGGACCCGCATGGCGAGGAAGCCCTCCAGCCAGTCGGCCATCGGTGGACTCTGCACCCGCAGCAGATCCTCCGGGATCGCGGCCTCCAACTGCGCCGCCGCGTCCAGGGCGACGCGGGACTGGCCGAGGAACATGGCGCCGTAGATTTTGAAGTGGTGGTTGTGGGCCCGGTAGAGGGTGTAGAAGTTCATCGCGCCGGAGCGGGCGAGGTACTTGTCGTCGGCGGCGATCGCGGCGGTGTTGTCCGCGACCACGCGCCGGTAGTCACCGCACAGGACGTCCAGGTGCGAGGGCATGTGCTGGAGGTGCCCGGCGTCCGGCACCAGACCGCGCAGCCGGTCGGCGACGGGCAGGGCCGTCTCGGGGGTCGGGGACATCTCCATCAGGTGGATGTAGAAGTGGAGCAGGCCCGGGTGGGCCGCGCCCGCGTCGGAGGCGAGCGCGCGGTCGAGGACCGCCTTGGCCTCCAACGTCCTTGCTCCGGTGGCCGGTTCACCGGTGCGCAGGTCCCACAACTGCCAGGGTGTGAGGTTCATCAGCGCGTCGGCGTACAGGGCGGTCACGTCCAGGTCGTCGGGCGCCAGTTCATGGACGTCGCGCATCCGGTCGGCGTACGGCGCGTTCCAGACCGAGCAGTCCTCGGCGGGGCGGTCCTGCGGATAGCGGGCGCGCAGGGCCTCGATCAGGGCGCGCTCGACCGGGGTCGCGCCGGGCGCCAGTTCGTGGGCGCGCTCGACGGCCGCGTGGGTGCGTTCGACGGTCCGCGTGAGCTCCTGGTCGTCGAAGAACTCCCAGGGTTTGTTGTAGTTGGGGCCGAGCGCGTAGGCGATGCCCCAGTGGGCCATGGCGCAGTCGGGGTCGGCCGCCACGGCGGCCTCGAAGCAGGAGACGGCCTCCTCGTGATGGAAGGAGTACGTCCACACCAGCCCTCGGTCGAACCAGCTCTGGGCGGCGGGCGAGGAGGTCGTGACGGGGCGGGTGTGGGTGCCGAGGTCGTAGTAATCCATGCGTTTCCCCTGGCTGTTCGGCCGCCCGGCCGGGGCGGACCGTGGTCGTGCGGCGCAGCCTAGCGGCGGGCGCCAGGAGGGACTCGCCCTCTGGCTCGGCGCGGGCGCGGCACTGCCCATCGAGCGGGGCGCCTCGTACCGGACGGCCGAGGGCATCGAGGGCGAGGTGCGCGGCTACCGCGCCGGAGAGCGCATCCGCGTCACCCGCGGGGCAACGACCGTGCAGGTCACCGTCTCCCCCGCGGCCGGCGGCACGAAGGCCGGCCTGCGCTTCCAGGAGGAGCATCTGAGCAGCGCCGAGGAGCGGGAGCGGCGGCGTGCCCACGGGAAGGGCGTTCTGGACGAGGTGGCCCGCCGCCTCGGCTGAGCTCAGGCCTCGCGCGCGGCCGCCCGGTCCGCCAGACGGCGCAGGGCGAGTTCACTCCATCGGAGGTTCTCCTGCTCGAAGGAGATGCCCCGCAGAAGGGTGAGGTACGGGCCGATGCGGTCGGCCTCCGCGAAGTACGCGTCCTCGGTGCGGCCCGCCAGCATCCGCTGCCGCAGCCGCTCGTAGCGGTCGAGCTTGGCGCGGGACCACTCCATCCGCTCGGCGACAGCCGCGCGCACCGCGTCGAGGTCGCCCACGTCCGCGCACTGCACCTTGACCATCAGCTCGTCCCGGATGGCCGTGGGCTTGGCCGGCGGCTGGGCCACATAGGCGCGTACGGCCTCGTGTCCCGCCTCGGTGAGGGAGAACAGCCGCTTGTTGGGGCGGCGCTGCTGCTCCACGACCCGGGCGGCGATCAGCCCGTCGCCCTCCATGCGCTCCAGCTCGCGGTAGAGCTGCTGCGGCGAGGCCGTCCAGAAGTTGGCGACCGAGGCGTCGAACTCCTTGGCGAGGTCGTAGCCGGACGCCTCGCCCCGGAGCAGGGCCGCCATGAGCGCGTGTCGCAGTGCCATGGCAGCCAAGCTAACACCGGCGTTGAGTAATCAAAGAAACGAGTAGAGAGACGGCTCAGTACTTCTCCGCGCCCGCCACGATCGCCTGCCGTATCCGGTGGTACGTCCCGCAGCGGCACACGTTGCGGATCTCGTCGAGGTCCGCCTCGGTGATCTCGCGGCCCTCCTCGCGGGCCTGGCGCACCTTGGCGACGGCCGTCATGATCTGCCCCGGCTGGCAGTAACCGCACTGCGCCACGTCGTACTCCAGCCAGGCCTCCTGCATCGGGTGCAGTTCGCGGCCGACCGTGGCGGGCAGGCCCTCGATGGTGGTGACCTCGTCGGTGGGGCGCAGCTGCCCCACCGGGACCGAGCAGGGGTTGAACGCCTTGCCGTTGATGTGGCTGGTGCAGGCCTGGCACACGCCGATCCCGCAGCCGTACTTGGGGCCGGTGACCCCGAGGACGTCCCGCAGGACCCACAGCAGCCGTACGTCGTCCTCGATGTCGACGGTGACCTCTTCGCCGTTGAGGATGAAGGTGTGTTCGGGCACGGGGACTCCTAGAAGGCGCGGTCGAGGCCGTCGGCCGGGGACGCGGGGATCGGCGGGACGGTGGGCTTCGGCTCGAAGCCGAGCGGTTCGGAGTGGTTGATCGGGAAGGTCCTCGGCATCCGTCCGGCGGCCCGGCCGTACGCGCAGGCCACCGCGGCCATCGCCCCGGCCACGGCCAGCTCGCCCGCGCCCCCGGGCTCGCCGGTGGTCGGGGGCATCACGACGATCTCCAGCTCGGGCGGGGTGTTCCACTGGCGGGTGTAGCGGTAGTTGTCCCAACTGCCTTCCAGGAAGTGCCCGTTGTCGAGGTGCAGGCTGGAGCTGAGGGTGATCGCGATGCCGTCCATGATGCCGCCCATCATCTGGGCCTGAAGGCCGCGCGGGTTGACCGCCAGGCCGACGTCGACGGCGCAGACGACCTTGGTGACGCGCGGGCCGGTGTACGCGTCGGGGATCTTCCGGCCGGTCGTCTCCGGGCGGCAGTCGATCTCGGCGAGGACCGCGACCCAGCCGTGGTACTCGGGGTGCAGCGCGATGCCCTGCGCGGTTCCGGCGGGCATCTCCCGCCCCCAGTCGCCGACTTCGGCGGCCTTGTCCAGGACGGCCCGGCCCCGGTCGTCCTTCAGGAACGCGCGCCGGAACCGGTAGGGGTCCTTGCCCATGCGCCGGGCCAGCTCGTCCACCACCAGCTCCTGGGCGCAGCGCACGTTCGGCGAGTAGATGTTGCGCATCGAGCCGGTGTTGAAGCCCTTGTCCGTCTCGGCGAGCAGCTGGGTGGTGACGCCGAAGTGGTAGGGGCTCTGCTGGGTCAGCGCGAAGATCGTCTCGGAGAAGGTGAGGTCGCCGACGGGCAGCCGGGCCGCCTCGGCGGTGATGATCTCACCCAGGCCGTGGCCGAAGTCGGTGGCGACGGAGGTGTGCCGCTGCTCGTAGGTGAGCACCTCGCCGAGCGCGTACGTGGCGCGCACCCGGGAGGTGGACATGGGGTGGACGCGGCCCTGGCGGAAGTCGTCGGTGCGGTGCCACATCAGCCGCACCGGCTTGCCCATCGCCTGCGACACCTCGGCGGCCTCGGCCGCGGCGTCGTGGAAGAGCTTGCGGCCGAAGGAGCCGCCGCCCTCGGTGACATGGACCTTGACGGCGCCGGGCGACAGACCGAGTTGCAGCGCAATCTGCTCCTGGGCCACTACCGGGGACTTCAGGCTGGCCCAGATCTCGGCGGAGTCCTCGGTCACGTCGGCGACGGCGCAGTTGGTCTCCAGCGCGCTGTTGCTGGCGAAGTGGAACGTGAACCGCTCGTCCACGGCCTTGGTCAGCAGGTCCAACGGCGGTACGACCAGCGGGAGTTCGGCCCGGCGCAGTTCGTCGAGGACGGTGGCGTCGGACTTGCCCTCGGCCGTGCCGGGCGCCCAGGTGACCTTCAGAGCGCGGACGGCGTCGATGCACTGACCGAAGGTGCGGCCGCGGACGGCGACGCCGGTGGAGACGGGGACGACGTCGGTGATGCCGGGCATGGCCCGCACCTCGGCCAGGTTCTCCACCGAGCGGACGGTGCCGTTGATCGTCGGCGGCCGGCAGATCATCGCCGGGAGCGCGCCGGGCACCTTCACGTCCATGGCGAACCGCTTGCGGCCGGTCACGGCGTCCAGCGCGTCGAGGCGGCGCCGCGGGGTGCCGATGACGGTGAAGTCGGCGGTGTCCTTGAGGGTCACCGGGACCTGAGCGGTCGTCAGGGACGCCGCCTTCGTCGCGAGTTCGCCGTACGTCAGGCTGCGGCCGGTGGCGGTGGACAGGATCGTGCCCGCCTTCGTCGTCAACGACTCGACGGTCTCACCCAGTTCGAGGGCGGCGGCCCTCAGGAGGCGGCCGCGGGCGAGGGCCGCGGCGACCCTGATCGGGGTGAAGGTGGAGATGGTGGTGTTGGAGCCGCCGGTGAGCTGGTTGAACAGCAGCTCGGGCCGGGCGTCGGCGAGGGTGACCTTGATGCGGTCCAGCGGGAGGTCCAGCTCCTCGGCGATGAGCATGGCGCTGGAGGTGGTGATGCCCTGGCCGACCTCGGCGCGCGGCAGGGCGAAGGAGGCCGTGCCGTCGGGGTCGAGCCGGATGGTGATCAGGCCGGCCGTCGGCAGGGTGGCGTGCGTGAGCATGTCGTTGAGGTCGTAGATCTCGGCGGGGCCCGGGACCGAGGGCACGGCCGCGGACGCCGACGCGCTCTCACTGAGGCTCGCCGCCACGGTCAGGGTGGAGGCGGCCACCACGTATCCGAGAAACCTGCGTCTGCCGATCCCCTCCGGCTCCGCCGCGGTGCCCTCACGCGGCGGGCGGCCGTGAGCTGCCATCGATGTCCTCCCCGGGGTCAGGATGCCCGTCGATCACGGCTCCCGACTGTGCCCGCCCGGGGCCCGCACCGGAAGACGTCCTCGAGTTCTCCTCGAAAGGTCCACAAGGACGTGTGGGCACGGTTTGTTGCACTGCGGGGGCGGATTCCGCTGGTCGGGAGGGTGGGTCGCTGCAACAAACGGTGCCCACACAGGCCCGCGGGTCAGGCGGTCAGGCCCAGGCGGTCCAGGAGGTCCGAGCGGTGGAGGGCGGCGACGGGGGCCAGCAGGTCGGGGTGGCGCAGCAGGGCCGCGGCCTGGTGGTCGCGGGTATCGGGGTCGGTCAGCCTCCGGAAGCCCAGCGGGGTCACGGGCGCGTACTCGGCCTTCGTCGCGGCGGCCACGCCCTGGGCGGCCAGCACGGGGTCGGTGAGCAGGCACGCCGCCCAGCTCACGACGACCTCGTCGACCCAGGTACGCCAGCCGGACCCGTCCTCGCCGGACTCGCCCGCGTCCGCCCCGGTGATCCAGTCCAGCCGCGCGGAGCCTCCGGGGCCGGCCAGGGAGACCAGCGCGGCGTCCATCGGCGTGGGATACCGCAGCCAAGCCGCCACGGTCACCGCCTGCCGGGCCTGCGCCTCGCACAGAGCGGCCGCCAGGGCACCCCCGCCGGGCGGGTAGGCGCACGCCAGCCAGCGGGTGGTCGCCGCGATGAGGGAGGAGAAGTCTGCGAGCACTACCGGGCCGTCCGCGTCGCTTCGGTCACTGGGATGCAGACCACGGTAGCCCGCGCCCTCACCTGCCGGACATGTCGGGAAGCCACCGCTTCCGTGTCCTCCGCCACATCGGGGGCGCGGTGGCGGAGGTTCTTCAGGGGAGCCGACTCATCCGGGGCGCCCCCCTCCCACAAGCCGCCCCACCCCCCCTCCCCCGAATGCCCAGCCGCCCCAGGGGTACCCCGGGATCATGACCGGCATCGAGCTCAAGAGCAGCGCTTTCGACGACCACGCCTACATCCCGCGCCGGTATGCGCTGGAGGGTGAGAACGTCTCTCCGCCGCTGGCCTGGTCCGGGGTGCCGGACGACGCCGCCGAGCTGGCCCTGGTGTGTGAGGACCCCGACGCGCCGTCGGGGACGTTCGTGCACTGGGTCTGCGTCGGCATCGACCCGCACAGCGACGGCGCGGGGAGCGGTGAGCACCCGCGTGGTGGGACCGACCTCATGAACGGCTACGGCCGACGCGGCTGGGGCGGCCCCCATCCGCCGCCCGGCGACGACGCCCATCGCTACTTCTTCCGCCTCTACGCGCTCAGGGAGCCGTGCGTGCTGCCCGACGAGCCCTCGGCGGAGCAGGTGCACCGGGCGCTGGAGGAGCGGGAGGTGGCCAGCGGCACGCTGGTGGGGCTGTACCACCGGTGAGACGGCCGGCCGGGCGTACCGCGGACCCGGCCCGGCCGTCGGCCCTTCCCCTGTCATGCCGCTGTCGCGCGCACGCGGCATCGGCCGGGTACCCGGGGCCGTATCGGCAAACCGTCGGCACCACGCGTGAGACGTAAGACGTGAGGAGCGCACCCATGGCCCTGCCCCTGACCGTCGACGCCCGCGAGCACGGTCTGTCCGGTGACGGCAGCACCGACGACGGCCCCGCTCTCCAGGACCTGGTGGACACGCTCGGCGCGGCCTGTGCCGCGGACGGGCGGCCGCGGGTGATCCAGGTGCCGGCGGGCCGGTTCGTGATCCGCGACCGCCCGGTCCTGTGGCGCAGCGGCGTGTCGCTGATCGGGGCGGGACGGGGGGCCACCTGCTTCGTGCTGTGCAACCCGGGCGCGCCCGGGCAGCCGGTGCCGCTGGCCTGGTTCACGGCCCAGGAGCACGGGGCGGGCCCGGACAACGCCCTCACGGACCTCACCTTCGCCCACTTCGAGGTGGACGGCGCACGGGTGCACACCGAGCGGTACGACCCGCTGGCCAAGGGCCTCGGCCTGCAGTACGTACGCCGAGGCCGGTTCAGTGACCTGTACATCCACGACACGGCGGCGACCGGCTTCGGCTGCGACTTCCTGCAGGACACGGTCGTGGAGGCGGTGCTGGCCGAGCGGTGCGGGCGGCAGGACCCGGGCGAGTGCATGGGCGGGGCGGGCATCGGGATCGGCATCGGCGGCTGGGGCGCGGTCGAGCGGCTGACGGTGACCGCGTGCACGGCGATCGGCAACGGCACCAACGGCATCTTCGTGGAGCTCCAGCAGGAGAACTGGCCGCCGCCGCGCGGCATCCGGATCACCGCCTGTCACACCGAGGACAACCGCTACGGCATCTCCGACTGGGGTGGCGACGGCCTGCTGGTCACCTCGTGCACGATGCTCGGCAACCATCTGGCGGGCTTCGACGTGTCCTCGCAGGGCACGGCCGGCGTGGGCGGCCGGGGCGGCATCGTCACCGGATGTGTGATCGACGGGAATCTGCGCGACGGTCTCGCGATCGGCAACACGCCGGGCCCGTACGCGGTGCGCGGCAACCGGATCAGCGCCAACGGCCGGTACGGCTACTGGCAGCACAACCTGGAGGGCGGCGACCAGGAGCCGGCCGCGGACGTGGTGCTGGAGGCCAACGACATCCGCGACAACGCCCTGGACGGCGTACGGATCGGCGCGGATCTGCGGGAGGCGGCGATCGCGGGCAACCGGCTGCGCAACAACGGCCGCCGGGCGGCGCCGGCCACGGCCGGCGACGGGGACGGCGTCCGCTACGGCCCGCTCTCGATCACGGACGAGCACGCCGACTGGCGTCCGGACGGGCACCGCGGCAAGCGGGTGCAGGTCGGCTCGCAGAGCGCGCTGGTGTCGTACAACACCGAGCGGCGGCTCGCGCTCGCCCCGATGCGGCCGGGCGCGGACACCGCCTGGGGCGAGGGCACCCCCGCGCCCGGCACCGCCTACCGGCTGCCCGGTCCCCCGGAGCCCCGGGCCGGGCTCACCGTGGCCGCGCATGTGTCGGGACTCCAGCTGTACGACAACCGGATGTGGGACGACCAGCACGCCAAGACACAGACGCACGGCGTACGCATCACCCCGGAGGGCACCTGGGTCGGCGGCCGTGTCCACGGCAACGACCTGCGCGGCAACGCCTCGGGCGACACGCTGCTGGAGTCGCCGCCCCGCGAGGTGGACTGGCCGGACGACGAGGGCCGCTGAGGTCGGACCTCAGACCACGGCCGCGTCCTGTACCCGCGCCCCCTGCCGCCGCAGCTCCTGCTGCACCATCGGGTGGGGCACCTCGCGCGGCAGCTTCCCCGAGCGCACGGCGAGTGCGGCGCAGGCGCCCGCCGCCTGGCCGGTGGCCATCGCGATGGGCATCACCCGGTAGGAGGAGTGCGCCACGTGGGAGCCGGAGATGCAGCGCCCGGCGACCAGCAGCCGGTCGACCCCCCGCGGCAGCAGACAGCGCAGCGGGATGTCGTAGAACCGTCCGCGCGGGACGCGTTTGAGGACGGTCCCAGAGCCGCGCGGGTTGTGGATGTCGACCGGGTAGGCGCCGTGCGCGATGACGTCGGGGAAGGAGCAGGCGCCGAGGATGTCATGGCCGGTGAGGTGGTAGTCGCCGAGGATGCGGCGGGTCTCGCGGACCCCGATCTGGGTGCCGCTCTGCACGGTGTACGCCTCCTCGAAGCCGGGGACGCGGGTGCGCAGGAAGCGGTCGATCTGCTCCAGCTGGCGGCGGGCGACGACCTCGGCGCGGGTGAGGTCCCACACGTCGATGCCGAGGGCCTTGGTGACGCGGGTGCTGTTGACGCTGAGCTCGCGCGGGTGCGGGGTGCCGAAGAAGAGGATGTCCTCACGGGACAGGCGCAGGTCGCCCTCCGCGGTGGCCTGCTCGACCAGGTCCCACAGGCCGTGCACCCCGCGCCACTGGTCGGGGTTGTCGTGCACGTACGCGGCGAATCCCTCCGGTTGGAAGTCGGCCATGCGGAACATCAGCGTCATCGGCTGCACCCGCCCGTCCTCGGGCCTGCCGACCTCGTACGGCGCTCCGGCGGCGACCGCGACGTCGCCGTCCCCGGTGCCGTCGACGACGACGTCCGCGTCGATCACCACAGGGCCGGACTTGGTCTCGAAGACGACCCGCCAGCCGTCGTCCAGGGGCAGCGCGGAGGAGGCGAAGGCGTGCAGCAGCAGCCGTACGCCCGCCTCGTCGAGCAGGTCGAGGAGGACGAGCTTGAAGATCTCGGGGTCGAAGGGGACGGTGTAGCCGGTGTCCAGGGAGGGCGGGATGCAGCCGCCGCGCGCGTCGAGCCGTTCCAGCAGCTGCCACAGGAAGCCCGCGACGACGGGTTCGCCCTCGCCGTGGTCGGACGGCAGCAGCCGGTTGTCGCCCCCGGACTCGTCGAAGACGGCCTGTTTCTGTTCGTTGTGGAAGGACATCAGCGGCATCACCAGGGCGGCGGTGGCGTTGCCGCCGAGGAAGCCGTAGCGCTCGACCAGGACGACGTCGGCGCCCGCGTCGGCGGCCGCGTGCGCCGCGGCCGTGCCGGCCGGTCCGCCGCCCACGACGAGGACGTCGGTACGGCCCCCGTGGCGGGCCGCGCGGGGCGGCAGGGTGACCGTCCGGGTCTCGCGGGGTGGTTCGAGGATCGGCATGGGTCTTTTCCCGTCCACTCGGTTGGGGGTGCGCGGGCTGTGGTTCAGACTCCTTCGATGTGCTCGTGCCGGATCCGCCCGGGGGTCGCGGCGGCGGCGTCGACCCGGTCCAGCAGGGCCCCGCAGCGCAGGCAGGTCTCTCCGGCCAGCTCGCGCAGCCGCCGCATCCGCACCTCCAGCACCTCCCGGCGCTCCGGGAACTCGTCCCACAGCCGGTCCACCTCGGCGAGCATCAGCCCGGCCTGCTCGCGGGCCACGCCGACCAGCGCCGGCGCCCCCATACGGCGGGCGAAGTCGAACACCTTGCCGGAGTACGGCAGCGGCAGCACCGGCAGCCCGGACAGCGCGGCGAACATCACGAAGTGCAGCCGCATGCCGACGACGAGGTCCAGGTGGTTCATGAAGCCGAGGATCTCGCCGGGGCTGTAGGTGTTGTGCAGGATGCGGCCGCGGTCCGGGGCGCTCATCCGCGACAGCACGGCGTGGGCGTGGTGGACGTCCTGGCGTTCCATGGGCACGAACACCACATGGGCGTCCATGCGGCGGGTGAGGAAGTCGGCGACGTCGGCGAGCAGGGCGTGGTAGTCGCCCTCGTCGAGCTTCTCCGCCGCGCGGCCGGGCTCGCGCACGGACATCCCCACCAGCCGGGTGTCGGTCGGCAGGCCCTCCTGGCGCATCATCTGCTCGGTGAAGGGCTCGCGGGGCAGCAGCAGGGCGGGGTCGGCGGTGACGGTGATCTCGCGTTCGACGCCGACCTCCTCCAGGACCAGGTGGCTCTCCTCGTCGCGGACCACCACCTCGTCCATGGCGGACAGCACCGTGCGCACCGCCTCCCGGTCGGCGGGCTCGCTGAGGGGGCCGGCGCCGACGGCGTAGGCGAAGGTGGGCACGCCCCGGTCCTGGGCGGCCTTGACCAGGCGCAGATAGCGCCGGGCCTCACCGTCGTACAGGAATCCGCCGCCGCCGACGACCAGCAGGTCGAGGCTCTGCAGGGCGTCGAGGACGGGCTTTTGCGGTACGCCCTCCCAGTGGACCACCTCGTCGGCGTCGGGCCGGTGGGTGCGGGTGTGCTCGGCGTCGCGGCTGAAGACCACGAGCCGGGCGTCGGGCCGGTGGGAGCGCAGGCAGCTGAGCACACACAGCAGGATCGCCTCGTCGCCGATGTTGAAGCCGCCGAACGAGCCGAGCACGCCGATCCTCGGCGCGGTCGATGTGGCGGGGGGCACGCGGCTCTGGGTGAGGGCCATCCGGGACTCCTGTTCCGAGCGGGGACGGGACTTCCGGCGCGCTTCGTGGGGCCGGGGGGGCTCGGGCCCGAGTTGCCCGAAGCCGTCGTGGGAAACCGACGGGGTCCGGGCCCTGGGGCGCGGCCCGGATGTGCTGTTCCGGGCGGCCTGCCCGGTCCGGGCGTGGCCCTAGTCGCGGGTGAGCAGCTGTGGGGACAGCTCCTTAAGCAGCGTGCGCGTCCATTGGATCTGGCGCAAGGTGCGGGGGCGGCAGGTGATCACCAGCTCCAGCAGACGCTCGTCGCGGGCGGCCTGCGCGGCCTGCGCGAGCATCTCCCAGTGCAGGGAGGTGCGGGTGGCGGCCAGGTGCAGTTCCAGCAGGTCGTCGAGGAGACCGGGGCCGGGCTCCGCGCGGCGGGTGCGGGCGGCCGTGTCGCGCACGAGACGGCGTACGGGCTTGCCGTCGACCAGGGGGACGGGCAGGTCCAGGCCGTAGAGCCGGCCGGTGCGGGCGAGCCGGGCCCGGTGGTCGTGGGACCAGCGGGCCAGGTCGATGGCGGCGTGGTGGATCTCGTGGTCGCCGCGGTGGCGTTCGGCCGTGGCCGCCAGTTGTCTCTCCAGGGCCTGCTCACCGTCGTACAGGGCCCGCAGCGTGTGCGCGACACCGTTCATGGACTGCCGTTCCTTCCGTGCGTGCGGCAGCACCGGCTCGCGCGCTCTCGCGGCGGGCGGTGCGGGTGACGCGTGCCGCACGGCCGGCGGGCGTGGGCCGACCGCCGACGCGTGCACGATCACCCACCGGGCCCGGCCGCCGGGAAAACACCTGTTCGAGAACGTCCTGCGGAGGCCGGCCGGCTGTCCCGGCGAGTACCCCGCTCGTCGGCGGCGTCACGCTGCACCGGCCGGGCGCTACTCAGCGCAGGGGCCGTGTAGCGCGCCGGGCCCGGGGCACTCGGGCGCCGGCGGGATCCGTCCGGAACCCGTCGTGCTCACGCTGGAGGTGAAGGACATGGGTCACGGTGGGAACGTCATCGACGAGCTGATGACCGATCACCGGGAGGTCGAGGACCTGTTCGCCCGGATCTCGGCGCTGCCGTCAGGTGACAGGAACCAGCGCAAGATGTACGCCGATCAGGTCACGATGGAGCTGGTGCGGCACTCCGTGGCCGAGGAGGCCTACCTCTACCCTGCCGTGCGCGAGCACATCGCGAACGGTGACGCGATGGCCGACCGCGAGCTGGAGGACCACGCCAAGGCCGAGCGGATCATGAAGGACCTGGAGGGCTGCAAGGCGGACGACCCGGAGTTCGACCGGCTGATGGGCGACCTGATGACCGAGATCCGTGCCCATGTGGCGGACGAGGAGGAGAACCTCTTCCCCATGCTGCGCACGGCGTGCCCGCCCGAGATGCTGGACGACCTCGGCGACAAGGTCCGCATGGCGAAGAAGACCGCGCCGACCCGCCCGCACCCCTCGGCCCCCGACAAGCCGCCGGCGAACAAGCTGCTGGCCCCCGGCATGGGTCTGGTCGACCGGATGCGCGACGCGCTGACGGGCCGCGGCAAGCCGGACTGACCACCCTGATCAACGGATCCGAGGGGCGTCGGCGCGGGGTGGCCGGCGCCCCTCCCGCTGCCCGAAAAACCCCACGCTCTTCTGCCACAAATGGCCCCGCGTCAGGAATGGCCCGGCCCCCCTCGGCGTTGTGCGGACCGCGAGGCCACGACCGGGTACGAACCAGGTCCGGCCCGCACTCCCCCGACCCGGCGGATGCCGGCGGGGGGCCTCCAACGGCGTTGCAGAAGAAGGGGCGTGGAACGGATGGCGGCGACAGGTCGGGACGTGTCCGGTACGGCCGGAACCACCGAGCTGGTGACCAAGTGCGGTCGCCGGATCGTGGTGAAGTGCCTCAAGCTGGTGCCTGAGGAGCGGCCGATCAGCCGCGTCACGCTGGACGTGGGCGGCCACCGGGACGGCGGACCGGGCATCTGGGCGTCGCTCACCGCGACGGAGGCCCGTGAACTGGCCCGTCAGCTGCTGGACCGCGCGGACATCGCCGAACACGCCGCAGGACCCGTCCCGGGCACGGCACCGGCGCCGGCCTGACGCCCGCCGTCAGGTCCCAGCCTCACCGCCGGCCCCGGTCTCGGCCTCAGCTGAGGAAACCCTCGACGGCCGCCACGAACCGGGACCCGTCGTCGAGCCACGGAAAGTGCCCGGCCCCCGGCTGTACGACCAGACGCGCGTCCGGGAACAGGGCGGCGAGCTCGGCCACCGGGCCGGGCGGGGAGTTCAGGTCCAGCTCACCCGCGAGCACGAGCACCGGGCGGTGGAATCCGGCGAGTGCGGCGCGGGTGGCGTCCGGGTCGAAGGCGCCCTCGGAGCCGTAGACGGCGGCGGCCTGCTGGTTGCGCTGCGTCGCCTCGGCGGCGCGGTGGGCCCGGGCGGCCGCGTCCCAACGGCCGTACGCGAAGGGGGCGATGGCCTGCCAGCTCCCTTCCGTCGCCCGGCCGGCGACGATGTCCTCCAGCGCCGCGAACGCCTCCGCGAACCAGGGCTCGTCCCGTCTGAGCAGCGCGGCCTCGCGGCGTGCCTCCCCCGGCACGGTCACGCCGACACCGAACAGGCTCGGCGTGACCAGCACCAGCCGGTCGACCCGGTCGGGATGGCGCTCGACGTACCGCAGGGCGAGGTTGGTGCCCGCGGAGTGGCCCAGTACGTCCATCCGCTCCAGACCGAGATGCGCCCGCAGCGCCTCGACGTCGTCGACCAGCCGGTCGCAGCGGTAGCTCCCCGTGTCCTTTGGCTCCGCCGACTCGCCGGTACCCCGCAGGTCGAGCATGATCAGCCGCCGGTGAGCACCGAGCCCACCCAGATCCCCGAGGTAGGCGGAGTCCTGCATCGGCCCACCGGGCAGACACACGAGCGGCTCTCCCTGACCGGAGACGTGGTAGGCGAGCGTCGTGCCGTCGAACGCCGAGAAGGTGGCCATGATCGCGACCCTGTCAGCCCCGGTGACACCGGGCAACCGCATTTCGGCGGGGCGGGTGTGCGGGAGAACGGGCTGCCCGTGTCCGGGACAACACTCGGGCCGCGCCCCGAAAAGCGGGCGGCCCTCCGTCCGTAGAGCGAGCGGGCCCGTGCGGCAAGAAGCCGGTTGTCCGGGGAAAACCCGTTGCGGCGCTCGTCCCCCTCCCCCGACGCTGACCCCTATGCCCGCAACAGTCCGTCCGGCCACGCTCGCCGACGCGCCCGCCATCACCGACCTGCTCAACGCCGTCGACCTCATCGAGATCGGCCGGGCCGAGACCGATCTGCACACCGTCGAAGCCGACTTGAAGCATCCCGAGGCCGACCTGGAACGCGATTCCTGGCTCGCTTTCGACGACGACAGGCTGGTCACGTACGGGCTGCTGTGGGACGAGTCGGGTGGCGAGCGGATCGACATCGACCACTATGTGCTGCCCGACCACCAGGAGGCGGGTTTCGACGTCCTCGCCGCGATGGAGGCAAGGGCGCTGGAGAGGGCGCGGGAGAACGGCGCCGAGCGGGCAGTGGTCCACCTTCATCTGAATGTCCGTCCCACCACAGACACCGCGCGGCTGCGCGACCGGGGCTGGCAGGACGTACGCCGCTATCACGTGCTGCGCCGGCCCGTGGACCGCGCCGACGACCAGCCGCCCGCGCTGCCGGACGGCGTACGGATACGCCCCTGCGCCACGGAGGCGGACAAGGCGCTCGTCCACCGGCTCTACCAGACGGCGTTCGCCCAGCACTTCGACTTCCAGCCGCGCTCCTTCGAAGCCTGGCTGAGCGACATCGACGCCGACGCCCTGGACTGGTCCCTGGTGTGGCTGGTGGAGACGGACGACCTGGGCGAGACGGGCTTCCTGCTCTCGCGCAACGACCGTGAGGCCATGGGCTGGATCCGCAGCATCGGCGTCCTGCCCGAGGCGCGCGGCCGCGGCCTGGGCGGGCTGCTGCTGCGGCAGGCCTTCGCCGCGTTCGCCGCGCTGGGCCGGGACACGGTCGGCCTGGGTGTGGACACCTCGAACGCCACGGGGGCACCGGAGCTGTACCGCCGCCACGGCATGACGGTGCACTACGCCGTCGACACCTGGGAGACGGTCCTGGCCTGAGGGCCGGAGGATCGGAGGGTCAGCCCGTACGGAGTGACTTCCGGGCCAGTTCGTACGCCGGGAGCATGCCCCGGTGCTCCTCGTCGTCCAGGCCGCCGAGATGGACGACGACGGGGCCGCTGCCGGTGACGACGGCGAAGGCGTGCTCCTGCTTGGTCTCCCCCGACAGCTCGTTGGTGTGCTGGTACGCCACCTCGGCGCCGGTGACACCGCTGTCGGCCGCGAAGGTGCGGTACCGCTCCTGGGCGTTGCCGTCCTCGGCGGCGACGAAGGCCTCCAGCACCTTGCGGGGGTCGTCGTCGCCGGGCTCGCCGGTCCACACGCGCAGGTAGCCGATGTGGCCGGCAGGCTTGGCGTCCACCTCGCAGGCGGCGGAGACCGGGCCCTGCCGGAGCAGGTCGGCGACCGCCTCGCTGTCCCCGGCCGAGAGGGCCTCGACGGCCTCCGCCTTCCAGTCGGCGGCGAGGTCGAAGGTGACGGGCAGTTCGCAGGCGGAGCCGGCCGGGCCGAGGGTGCCGCCCTTGGTGACCGCCTCGGCGGTCTTCGCCGCAGTGGCCGTTCCGGCGGCGGTCCCGGGCTGCTTCTCAGACTGTTTATCGGCCCCGCCGGAGCACGCCGTCAGCAGCCCCGCCAGCAGCGCCGCGCCCACCAGTCCCCGACCCGCTCTTCCCGCCCCGACCTGCACTTCTGTCTCCCCTGTTCGCGATCCGGCGGGACACTGTATCCAGGGGGCGGGAAGGGCTCGCACCAAGGGCGGTCAGATGCCGCAGGTGGGCGCCGACCAGTACTGGCTGTCGCGGTGGTCGACGTGGGTGTGGTCGTCGTGGCCCGGGTAGCCGGGGCCGAGGATGCCGCGGAAGCCGTGGGAGCGGGCCTGCCGGGCCAGGGTGCACAGGGAGTGCGGCCCCGCGCCGAGGTCGGCGGCGTCGCCGTACAGATGGCGGCTGTTGCTCGCGCCGCCGACGGCCGAGTTGCAGGCGTACGAGCGGAAGCCGCTGGTGACGGTGATCGGCTGGTCGCCGAGGGCGTGCCGCACGGCCTCCAGCTTCCACATGGTGCGCAGGGCGTTGGCCTTGGCGGTGGCCGCGCCGACCGCGCCGCCGGACCAGTCGCTGTTGCAGTCGTTGAGCTCGGCGTAGGAGAAGTGGATCGGCGTGCAGTCGTCGTCCTGGAGGGCGTACAGCTTGTTGAAGGTGTTGCTGCCGGCGACGCCGTCCGCGGTGAGGCCGTACGCCGACTGGAAGCGTTTGACGGCGGCCTCGGTGGCCGGTCCGAAGGAGCCGTCGGTGGCGAGGACGGCGCCGTAGCCGGCGTAGCCGCCGAGGCGGATCTGGAGCTGGGTGACGTCGGCTCCCGAGGAGCCCTGGGAGAGGGTGCGGGTCCAGGTGTAGCAGCCGTCGGCGTGTGCGGTGCCCGCGGCGAGGACGGTCCCCGCGAACGTACCCGACAGGATCATGACAAGTGCGGCGAAGAGTCGAACCGTGCGTCTGAGCATCTGCTCTCCTCTGCAGAGGGACCTGCGGCACGACAGAGAGTGGCGGCACATGTGACGCGCGTCAACCACACCTCCCTGCGGCGGTGCGGATCCGCGCGAGACACCCGGCGCGCACCCGCGACCGACCCCATCCGTCACACCGGGCACACCCCGTCCGACCGGCGGTAACCCCTTACGGAACCGGCGATCGGCGCCCTGCGCAACGGGGTTGACCGCCGGCCTTCACCTCCACGACATGTGCGTGACGTGGGTCACACGGAAAATTTCGGAAGGCCTATTTCGGGCGGCGCTGCGGTTACCGAATATCGGACGCTTGCGGTCCGGTTCTTCAGGATCCAGCCACTTCCGTCGTCGCACCTTAGAAATGAAGGTGCTCGGCGGGAGTTGACCGTTGAACAAATGGCCGGTGTCCGGGATGCGCCCTCTGCCCTCGACCCGCCCGGCACGGAAACCGCAGAACTTAACGTCCTGTTCATGACTCAGCTGGACGTGCGGCCCCGGGCCGCGGACGACGGCGACGGACGCTCCGTCGAAGGCATGCGCACCAAGGGCCTGAGCGGGAACTCCGTCGGCCTGCTGGGCAGCGCTGTCATCGGCGTCTCCACCGTCGCCCCGGTGTACTGCCTCACCTCCACGCTCGGCTCCACCGCGGGCGAGGTCGGTCTGCAGATGCCGGCCGTGTTCCTCGCGGGCTTCCTCCCGATGCTGCTGGTGGCCTTCGCCTACCGCGAGCTGAACAAGGCGATGCCGGACTGCGGCACCTCCTTCACCTGGACCGTGAAGGCCTTCGGGCCGCGGCTGGGCTGGATGTGCGGCTGGGGCCTGGTGATCGCCACGATCATCGTGCTGTCGAACCTGGCCGGTGTGGCCACGTCGTACTTCTGGCTGCTGGCGGGCGAGATCACCGGCAGCGACTCGGTGGCCGCGCTCGACGGCAACAAGGCCGTCCACATCGTCACGTGCCTGGCGCTGATCGCGACCGCCACCGTCATCAGCTACCGCGGCATGACGGCCACCAAGGGCGTGCAGTACGCGCTGGTCGGGCTCCAGCTGGTGGTGCTCGCGCTGTTCGTGGCGATGGCCTTCGGCAAGGCGGGCAGCACCGACTTCCCGACCGGCGTGGACTTCTCCTGGTCCTGGCTCAACCCGTTCGCGGTCCAGTCGTTCGCCGCGTTCACCGCGGGTCTGTCGCTGTCGATCTTCATGTACTGGGGCTGGGACGCCTGTCTGACCGCCAACGAGGAGACCAGCGGCAGCAGCCGCACACCGGGCCGCGCCGCGCTGATCGCCATGGTCGTGCTGGTCGGCTCCTACCTCGCCACCGGTGTGGCCGCGCAGATGATCGTCGGCTCCGGCGACAAGGGCCTCGGCCTCGCCAACCCGGAGACCTCCGACAACGTCTTCGCCGCGCTGGCCGGTCCGGTGATGGGCCCGGCGCTGGGCATCCTGCTGTTCCTCGCGGTGCTCGCCTCGGCGGCGGCCAGCCTCCAGACCACGTTCATCCCGGTCGCCCGCACGGTCCTCGCCATGTCGACGTACAAGGCGCTGCCGGCCTCCTACGCCGAGGTCCACCCGCGGTTCAAGACCCCGGGCCGCGCCACGCTCATGTCCGGCATCGCGACCGGCGTGTTCTACACGGTCATGACGCTGGTCAGCGAGCACGTCCTGGTCGACACCATCTACGCGCTCGGCCTGATGATCTGCTTCTACTACGCGCTGACGGCCTTCGCCTGCGCCTGGTACTTCCGCGGAGAGCTGCTGAAGTCCGGCCGCGACCTGCTCTTCAAGGGCCTGTTCCCGGTGGTCGGCGGCCTGCTGCTGACGGCCGTGTTCGCCAAGACCCTGATCGACATGTGGGACCCGGCCTACGGCAGCGGCTCCTCCGTCCTCGGCGTCGGCTCCGTCTTCGTCATCGGTGTCGGACTGCTCGCCGTCGGCGTGGTCATCATGCTGGTGATGCAGCGCCGCAGCCCCGCCTTCTTCCGCGGCGAGGTGCTCACCACCTCCACTCCGGCGCTGGTCGCGGAGGACTGAGCCGGGGCGAGTGCGGTCAGGCCCGGTGCGGGCGAGTGCGGCTGAGGCGGCCCTCTAGGGTGTGGACATGATCAAAGACACGTATCTGTCGGATCTGTTCTCCCTGGAGGGCCGCGTCGCGTTCGTCACCGGCGGCAGCTCGGGGATCGGGCGGGCCATGGCGGGCGCGCTCGCCCGGGCCGGGGCGAGGCTGGTGGTCGTGGCGCGCCGGGAGGCGGAGCTGGCCGCGACGGTGGACGAGCTGACGGCCGAGGGATGCACGGCGGCCTGGGTGAGTGCCGATCTGAGCACCCGGGACGGGGTGCGCAAGGCCGCCGAGGAGGCCGTGGCGGTGTACGGCGAACCGGACATCCTCGTCAACTCCGCGGGCGTCAACCTGCGGCCGCCGCTGGGCGAGCTGTCCGACGAGGTCTGGGACACCACCATGGCGGTGAACCTCCAGGCGCCGTTCCTGCTCGGGCGGCGCTTCGGCCCGGGGATGGCCGAGCGGGGCTTCGGGCGGATCATCCACATCACCTCGCAGCAGGCGCACCGGGCGTTCGTGCAGAGCGGCGCCTACGGCGTGTCCAAGGGCGGCCTGGAGTCGCTGGCCCGCTCGCAGGCGGAGGCCTGGTCCCCGTACGGCGTCACCTGCAACACCCTCGTGCCGGGCTTCGTGATGACCCCGCTGAACGAGCGGCTGTCCTCCGACCCGGCCAAGGTCGCCGAGCTCGCCGCCCGCACGATGATCGGGCGCAACGGCCTGGCGGAGGACTTCGCGGGCGCGACCGTGTTCCTGGCGAGCCGGGCCTCGGCGTACATCACGGGTCAGTCGATCTTCGTGGACGGCGGCCTGTCGGTGCACTGAGACCTGTCGGTGCACTGAGATCTGTCGGTGCTGTGAGACCTGTCGGTGCACTGAGACAGAAAGGGTCCGGCTCCCGCGCCACGGGCGGGAGCCGGACCAGTTTCATTGCATCAGTGCTTGAAGGTGTCCTTCGTCTTCTCCTTGGCCTGCCGGGCGTCGCCCTTCATCTGCTCCAGGTCGCCCTCGGAGGCCATCCGCTCGTTCCCCGTCGCCCGGCCCGTGGCCTCCTTGGCCTTGCCCTTGAGCTGTTCCTTCTTCGCCTTGGCCTTCTGGTTCCGTGCCACAACAGATCACCTCTCTGTACACGGGTGGCCCGTCGGCGGCACTTCAAACACCGAGGTCCCGCTGTGCCAGGGGCCGTACGGCCGGCCCTTGCAGCACCTGCCCGTCCACGTCGAAGCGGGAGCCGTGACAGGGGCACTCCCAGGTCCGTTCGGCGGTGTTGAAGGCGACCAGGCAGCCCAGGTGGGTGCAGCGGGCGGAGACGGCGTGCAGATGGCCGTCCTCGTCGCGGTACACCGCGCAGCGCCGCCCGTCGACGGTGAGGACCGCGCCGTCGCCCGGGGCCAGTCCCTCGGCCGGAGGGCGGGCGGGTCCGGGCAGCCGGTCGCCCAGGAAATGCCGTGCCACCTGCGCCTGGTGCTTCAGGAAGTGCCCGCTCTCGCGCAGGACCGGCCGGACGCGGCGCGGGTCGTACAGCTCGCTCCAGGGGCAGGGCCTGCCGGTGATCTCGTCGCACAGAAGCCGACCCGCCATGATGCCGCCGCTCATCCCCCAGCCGCCGAAGCCGGTGGCGACGTACACGTGCCGGCTCGCCGGGTGCAGCGGTCCGACGAGAGGCACGGTGTCGGTGGAGTCGTTGTCCTGCGCGGCCCAGCGGTGGCTGAGCTGCTCCACGCCGAAGTGCCGGGCCGCCCATGCGCCCAGCTCCCGGTAGCGCTCCTCGACGTCGCCGCCCGTGCCGGGGGTGAAGTGCTCCCCGGTGACGATCAGCAGCCGGCCTCCACCGGGGAGGGGGGCCGTGCGCACCGAGCGGGTGTTCTGCTCGGGGGTGATGTACATGCCCTCGGGCGCCCGGCCGTCCTCGACGGGCCCGGCCACGACCAGTTCCCGGCGCGGTGACAGCCGGGTGAACAGCAGGGCGCGGTCGAACACCGGGTAGTGCGTGGCGACGACGACGGCCCGGGGGAGGACCCGTACGCCCTGCTCGGTCGTCAGCACGCACGGCTCGCCCTCACGCAGCCTGACGACCCGCGTGCCCTCGTACAGGTGGCCGCCGTGCCGGCGGATCGCGTCGGCGAGCGCCATGAGGTACTTGCGCGGATGGAACTGGACCTGCCCCTCGACTCGGACCGCGCCCGCGACCGGGAACGGCAGCTCGGTCTCCGTCACGAAGGACGCCGCGAGGCCCGCCTTGGCGGCGGCCTCGGCCTCGGCCCGCAGGGCGGACACCTGGCCGGGGTCCTCGGCGTAGGTGTGGGCCGGCGCCTCCTCCCAGTCGCAGGCGATGCCCAGATCGGCGACATGGTCGGCCGCGGCGCGGATCGCGTCGGTCTGCGAGCGGGCGTACAGCCGGGCCGCCTCACGGCCCCGGGTGCGCCGCAGCCGGTCGTAGACGAGGGTGTGCAGGGCGCTGAGCTTGGCGGTCGTGTTGCCGGTGACCCCGGCGGCGAGCCGGCCGGCCTCCAGGACGGCGACGCCGTGACCGCGCCTGACCAGTTCCCAGGCCGTGCTCAGCCCGGCGATCCCGGCGCCGATCACGGCCACGTCCACGGTGAGCTCGCCCTCGGGTCCGGGGGCCGGTTCGCCGGGCGGGAGGGTGTCGAGCCAGTACGACCTCTGGGTGAGCGCCTGTTGCTGCATGGCCGCCGGGTTCCCGGAGCGGCGGCCGGTCACACCCGTGACGCGTACAGCTCCCGCAGCGGCTCGGCGGACTCGGCGCCGGAGTGGCCGAAGGGCGCGTCGAAGCTCCACACCAGGAAGAGCAGGAACACGACGAGCGCGCTGAACGCGGTGGCTAGCAGCAGTTCCCGCACGGAGCGGCGGATCTGGAGCGCGAAGAGCAGGCCCAGGGTGACGAAGCCCCCGGCGACGAGCCCGAACCAGACGACACCCGGCAGGGTCGTGCCCCCGCTGTCCAGCCGCTCATGGCGGGCCACGTCGGCGGCGGCCACCTCGTCGAGCAGCGGCTGATAGGCCTGGGCCTGGAGTTCGTCGGCGGGCGGCCGGTGGGCGAGGTCGGCACGGATCCGGCCGAGCAGCACGGCACCGGTGTCGTCGGGCTCGGTGTCCTGCTCCATGGCGGGCCACTCCGCGGTCACCGCGTGGCGTGCGTAGGCGTCGATGTGGCCGCGTACCTGGTCGCGGAAGGCCACCGGGTAGACGTCCACCCGCTGGTCGATCTCGTGCAGGGCCAGCGCCTCCCGGCGCACGGTGTCCTCCGCCGCCCCGCGCGCCTCCCACACCCCCGCGATCGCCAGCCCGAGCACGATCGCGTAGACCACGCCGACCATCATCACCATGTACTCCAGCACGTCCGGCGTCTCGGACGTGTCCTCGTCGTCGTCGACGCGACGGTGGCGCACGACGGTCGCGGCGACGACGAACGCACAGACCATCAGGGCGGCCAGGGTGTAGATCAGCCATTCCGGCACGGGGTGCACTCCAGAGCGGTGGTAACGGGTTCGGGGATACGTGGTTCGGTGATACGGGCGTCGGTGATACGGACTTCGGTGATACGGGCTTCGGTGGTACGGCATTCGCTGATACGGGGATCAGCCGTGGGCGGGTCAGGTCCTGCGGCGGCGGGAGGCCGGGCGCAGGGCCGCGGCGGCGAGGATCGCCGGGACGGTCACGACCGTGTTGGTGGTGACCAGGGACAGACCGCTTGCCGTCCGTCGCGGGGCAGCGGCGGCGATGTGGTGCGGACGGACCCAGCGGAAGGGGTCGGGGGCCGCGGTGGGTGGTGTGGGGGCCGGAGGTGGAGCCGGGCGGGCGGGCGCGGGGTCGGGGGTCTGCGCGGAGGGGGTGTGGGGCGTGGGTGTTGTGGCCGGTCCCGCTCTCTCTGCGGCCGATTCCCTCTCCTCGGCCGGCGTCCTCTCGGGGACGCTCGCGGTCCGTGCCCTCCGCCCCTCGGGTCCCGGAGCCTGCCGGGCGGGCGGCTCCGCCGGAGGTGCCACCGGCTCGGCAGGGCCTGGAGGGTCGGCAGGGGCGGCAGGGTGGGCAGGGGCGGCAGGGTGGGCAGGGGCGGCAGGGTGGGCAGGGGCGGCAGGGTGGGCAGGAGCCACAGGACCGGCAGCGGGCTTCTCAGGTGCGGGCGGCGCGTCCGGGGCGCAGACTCCCACCCGTACGTCGGCATAGGCATCACCCGCCCGTGCCTGTACCTGCGCGCCCGCGCCGCCGGGCAGCGGAACGAGCACGGCGGCGGCGCCCAGACCGACCGTGATCCAGCAGCTCACCGGGCAGCTCCTCCGTCGCATTGATCCACCGCGCTGCAAGAACGATCTTCGTAGGCGGGGGTCACGCGCTTTCCTCACGCCCCGGCGTGGCTCCCGGCACCCCGACCCGGTCGCCCTAAATTCCCCACCATGACAAAAGCTGCAAAACCAATGAATTCCGGCACCAGACGATGGCATCGGCTCCTGCTCCTCAGCGCCGTGAGCGCGACCTGTTCAGGCGCTCTGACGGCCGTTGCGCTCGTCAACGGGACCGCGGGTGCCGCGGGCCGCGACACGGTAGCCATCGGCAACCCCGTCGCCGGGAACAACGGCTTCGGGGTCGTCACCGAGGGCGACGCCACGCTCGGCAGCACCCAGTCCGAGGGGCCGGTCGCGATCGGCGGCGACCTCACGTTCGGGGACGACTACCACGTCTCCGTGCACACCCCCGGGAAGTTCACCGCACCAGGCGACTCCCAGCCGACCGCGCTCCTCGTCGGCGGGCGGCTCGACTACGCGGGCAGCAGCCAGGTGGGCGTTCTCCGAGTCCTGCAGAACGGTTACGTGAAGCTCGGCAGGATGACGGGCGGCCGGGTACTGACCCGCGACGACAACGGCGCGAGCGCCGACACCCATGTCGCCATGAGCGGTTTCCCCTACGACTCGACCCCGCGCGTCGAGCTGACGACCCAGCAGCCGGCGGCCTCGGTCACGCGCTCGGGACTGATGGACTTCCCGTCGCTGTTCTCGACGTACCGGGACCGCGCCGACGCGATGGCCGAGTGCGCGGCGAACGTCCCGGCGACCGTGCCGGACACCGGCCGACTTGAGATTGCCCTCACACCGGGGCGCACCAACGTGGTCCGGCTGACCGGCGAACAGCTCAACACCATCGGCACGTTGACCTTCCTGAACCCGCCGGCCGCCGACACGCCGGTGCTGTTCGTCGTCGACACGACCGGCACGGACGGCACCTTCACCTGGAACACCCCCACCCTCGCCGGCGTCTCGGGGGCCAACGCG
This sequence comes from Streptomyces sp. NPDC096205, assembly GCF_044763135.1. Lineage (NCBI taxonomy): Bacteria > Bacillati > Actinomycetota > Actinomycetes > Kitasatosporales > Streptomycetaceae > Streptomyces > Streptomyces sp. NPDC096205. The sequence continues at coordinate 101,296 of NZ_JBIWFS010000001.1, forward strand.
CCGTACATGCTTTGGGACTTCCCCGACGCCACGTCCATGACCATCGCGTCAGGCGACACGGTGATCGGCACCCTCTATGCGCCGGGCGCCGCCGTCACCGATCTCGCCTCTTCGGACATCGAGGGTGATGTCATCGTCAAGTCCCTGGTGGCGGGGCCGCTTTCGGACCAGTCGGCCTCGGCGGTGAACGCGGGCGAGATCCTCTACTCCCCGTTCGCGGCGGAGTTGCGGTGCGAGCCGTGGGCGCCGTAGAGGTTTGCGTGCGGGCCGTCGTGGGTTGCTCGCGCAGTTCCCCGCGCTCCTTCAGGGCACGTCCCCAAGGGGCGCGGGGAACTGCGCGACCAGCCACGGACGGCCCGCGGCCACGCATCCGCACAAGCCCCCACGGCGAAGAGCCCTCACGCGCGCACGAGGGCCGCACGCACGATCGCCTCGGCCGCCCGCCCCGCGGAGACGACCGGCTCGGTACTGCGCGCGGCACGGCCGAGCATGAAGGCGCCCTCGAGGAGCGCGATCACAGACCCGGCCGTCTCGCGGGCGGCCGGTTCGGGCATGCCGCCGGAGGCGTAGTACGCGGCGAGGGCGTCGATCCAGCCGGCGAAGACCTCCGCGGTCGCCCGCCGGAGGCGTTCGCTGGTGCCGGCCACCTCCATGGCGATCGTCGCGATCGGGCAGGGATCGGCGAAGTCGAGTTCGCGCAGCGTCTCGGCCGCGCCCGTGAAGGCGTCACGGGTGGCGGCGGCCCGGTCCTCGTACGGCGCCATGAGGGCGATGACGAGGTCGAGATAGGCGGCGCCCGAGGTGCGGACCACCTCTTCGCCCAGGTGTGCCTTTCCGCCGGGGAAGAAGTGGTAGATCGACCCGAAAGGCGCCTCGGCTGCCTCGGCGATCTGTTTCATCCCGGTCGCGGTGTAGCCCTTGCGCCGGAACAGCTCGGTGGCGGCTCGGAGAATGCGCTGGCGGGTGTCCCGTACATCGGTGGATTCTTTGTCCCTCACGCCTGTAGTCTCCCACTAGAACGCTCTATCTAGTACCTGTCCAGCCGTGACGTTGATGACCGGACCGATCCGGAGGCGAAGGCGATGCCCGAGATCGAGCTGAGCGCGGGGACGATCGACTATCTGGACACCGGCGGCGACGGACCCGTGGTGGTCCTGGTGCACGGCCTCGGGTTCGACGAGTCGGTGTGGGCGGATGTCACGGAGGACCTGCGCGGGGACTTCCGGGTCGTGGTCCCGGTGCAGCCGCTGGGCAGTCACCGGCGGCCGATGCGGCCGGACGCCGATCTGTCGGCGCACGGGATCGCGGCGCTGCTCGGCGAGTTCCTGGAGCGGCTCGACCTGCGCGAGGTCACTCTCGTGCAGAACGACACCGGCACCGCACAGCTCATGGTCGGGGCGCACGACGAGCGGATCGCGCGGCTCGTCCTGACCTCCTGCGAGGCCCTCGACAATTACCCGCCGGGCCTCCAGGGAAAGACCCTGAACCGCGCCGCCCGCATACCCGGCGGCCTCTTCCTGCTCCTTCAGTCCTTCCGTTTCCCGGCGCTCGCCCGTATGCAGACGTCACTCGGCGGAATGGCGAAGAAGCCTCTCCCGAAGGAACTGATCGCGCGCTGGTACGGGCCTTTGCTGCGCAGCCGGGAGATCCGCCGCGACTTCGCGAAGTTCTGCCGCGGCGGGGACCCGGACTGCTATCTGCGGGCGGCCGAGCGGCTGCCGTCCTTCAGGCGGCCGGCCCTGGTCGCATGGGGCGCCGAGGACCGCATGATGCCGCCCGCGACCGGGCGGCGCCTCGCCGGGCTGCTGCCCGACTGCCGGTACGTCGAGATCCCGGACGCCCGGACGCTGGTGCCACTGGACAATCCGACGGCGCTGACCGCGGAGATCCGCCGCTTCGTGAAGGAGAACCCGCTGCCCGGCGACCAGTGAGCACCCAAGGGCAGCTTTGACAGTCCATAAACCCGGCTTATGAGCCCATAGACCGGACCCGCGTACCAAGTAAGGCTTGCCTTAACTTAGGCTTCCCTCCGAAGATCGCCTGTCATCGCTCGAAGGGAACCTGATCATGTCCCGCCCCCTGCGGGTAGCCATCGTCGGAGCCGGTCCCGCCGGCATCTACGCCGCCGACGCCCTGCTGAAGTCCGACGTGGCCGCCGAACCCGGTGTGTCCATCGACATCTTCGAGCGCATGCCTGCCCCGTTCGGTCTCATCCGCTACGGCGTGGCCCCCGACCACCCGCGCATCAAGGGCATCATCACCGCCCTGCACCAGGTGCTCGACAAGCCGCAGGTCCGCCTGTTCGGCAACGTCGACTACGGCACCGACGTCCACCTGGACGACCTGCGCGCCTTCTACGACGCGGTGATCTTCTCCACCGGCGCCATGGCGGACCGCGAGCTGAACATCCCCGGCGTCGACCTCGACGGCTCCTACGGCGCCGCCGACTTCGCCTCCTGGTACGACGGCCACCCGGACGTGCCGCGCACCTGGCCGCTGGAGGCCGAGAAGGTCGCGGTGCTGGGTGTCGGCAACGTGGCGCTCGATGTCTCCCGCATCCTCGCCAAGACCGCGGACGAGCTGCTGCCGACCGAGATCCCGCCGAACGTCTACGAGGGCCTCAAGGCGAACAAGGCCGTCGAGATCCACGTCTTCGGCCGCCGCGGGCCGGCCCAGGCCAAGTTCAGCCCCATGGAGCTGCGCGAGCTGGACCACTCCCCCAGCATCGAGGTCATCGTCAACCCCGAGGACATCGACTACGACGAGGGCTCGATCGCCGAGCGGCGCGGCAACAAGCAGGTCGACATGGTCGCCAAGACCCTGGAGAACTGGGCGATACGCGACGTCGGCGACCGTCCGCACAAGCTCTTCCTGCACTTCTTCGAGTCGCCCGTGGAGATCCTCGGCGAGGACGGCAAGGTCGTCGGTCTGCGCACCGAGCGCACCGAGCTGGACGGCACGGGCAACGTCAAGGGCACCGGCCAGTTCACCGACTGGGACGTCCAGTCGGTCTACCGCGCGGTCGGCTACCTCTCCGACAAGCTCCCCAAGCTGCCCTGGGACCTCGGCTCCGGCACCGTCCCGGACGAGGGCGGCCGGGTCATCGAGGAGAGCGGCACCCACCTCCAGTCCGTGTACGTCACCGGCTGGATCCGGCGCGGCCCGGTCGGTCTCATCGGCCACACCAAGGGCGACGCCAACGAGACCGTGGCGAACCTCCTGGACGACTTCGCGGGCGGTCGTCTGCAGTCGCCCGAGTCGCCCGCGCCGGAGGCCGTGGACGCGTTCCTCGCCGAGCGGGGTCTGAGGGTCACCACGTGGGAGGGCTGGTACAAGCTCGACGCCGCCGAGAAGGCGCTGGGCGAGCCGCAGGGCCGCGAGCGCGTGAAGATCGTCGAGCGCGAGGACATGCTGCGCGCGAGCGGCGCGTAGGACCTGAGGGCCACGGGCCCTCCGTGCGGACAGGACCCGCCCCGAAGCGGATGGCGGGCGGGCCCTGTCCGCCCCGGGGATTCTCACCGCCGCGCCACGCTTCCGACCAGGAGTGAACGCCGCGGCGTCGTACGCGCACCGCGCACTCCGGCTCTCACGGAACACACCCCGCACGCCCCTCACACACCCCGTGCGCCCCGGCCGGTCCGGACCCCGGTTGATCGTCGGCACCTGGCGGCAGGGATACTGGCAGGTGGACCACGCCCCCTGCCCCGATGGACCCATGCCGAGCTCACCGACCGTCCGCCCGATGACTCCTCCTACGGTGTGGCTGGCCCGCGGCCGCCATGTCGGTCCTGGCGCTGAAGGCGCCGTACGAGCGCGGCTGCGTCAGCTGGCGGACGCCGGGACGCTCGACGGGCAGCTGGAGGTGCCTCCCGCCGAGGGCGCGCAGGACCAGGTGTTCGAGGCGCGGTGGCGGCCGGTCGGCGAGGTGACCGTACGGGCGCGTCTGACGCTGGCGACCGGCGCGGACGGGGGCCGTACATGGACGCTGGCCGCCGAGGCGGAGCGGGCGTGGGACGCGGCGTGGCCGTCGCCGGCTCAGATGTTCTGGCCGCAGGGCACGGAGTCGGAGTGGGCCCACGAGTCGGGCAGTGAGCTTTCTCTCACCGAGCTCAATCCGCTGCCGGAGGACGAGAAGGAACTGCGGCGCGTGCTGAAGGGCGCCGCGCAGGCCTGGTGGGCGGTGCATGTCGTCGTCCACGAGGCCATGACGCCCGACGAGCGCGGCCGCAAGCCGCTCGCCGGATGGCTGCCCGTGGGGCTGCGGCACCGCGTGGTGGAGCACCGCGCGGCCCCGCATCAACTGCGCGCCGTGAACTACGCCCTGCGCGACCTCGGCGTTCAGCTGCCGCGCGGCGGCGCCGTCGTGCTGCCCGGCGACCCCGCCCCGGCGGCGTACGACGGCGACGACCTCACCGTACGCAGCGTCTTCCTCGACGGTTCGGAGCCCGCCGAGCTGACGGCCGCGGTGACACGTTTCGCCGCGCTGCCCCGGCCGCTGGCGCAGGAGGCGGAGGAGGCGCTCACCGCGCTGCGGGAGGACTGGCGCCTGCTGACGCTGGAGGAGGAACTCGCCCGCGAGCGCAAGCTGGTGGCGATGTACGCCGAGGCGCTGGAGGCGATGACGAAGTCCCGGGACCTGTACCGGGAGGCCGCCGAGCAGGCCCACGAGGCGCTGGCCGCCTGCCGCGAGGCGGCCGGGAACCCGCCGCCCGCCGAACAGCCCGCGGCCACGTCCCCCTTCCAGCATCTGACCCGCACTCTGGAGCGCCTCAGGGGCTCCTCCAGGGCCCGGCGCACGGACGAGGCCGGGGCGGCGGGCCAGGAGGGTTCGACGGCGGGCTGAGCGGGTCCTGCAAGGGGCGTACGGGTGCACGACGCGCCCCCGAAGGGTGTGGCCTTCCTTCGTCGCGGCAATAGAGCGGCCGAAGGGGGTAACTCTGTAGGAGCGCGTGCGTGCCGTGCGGACGGGGCGCACGGACGCCGCACGCGCTGATCGGCCCGTACTCTCGCACCGCACACAGGAGGGCTCCGTGGATTCGACCACCCTCGCGCTCGCCGTCGTCGCCGCGGTGCTCGCGGCGCTCGTCCTGGCGGCGGCCGTCGTCCTGCTCGTCCGGCTGGTACGGACGCGGCGCGGACTGCGGCGCGCCGGGCTCCCCACGGGCCCGCGCTGGGTCTTCTGGGCCGCTGTCGGCTACTTCGTCCTGCCCACCGACCTGCTGCCGGACCCCGTCTACCTGGACGACGTCGGCGTACTGCTGCTGGCTCTGCGCGCCCTGCGTGCCCCTCTCGGGCGCACGGGCGGGCCCGTCTGACGGAACCGGACCACCGCGCGGCGCCGTCCGGACCGGTGGCGGCCCGCGTTTCGCGGCCACGCAAGCTCTCTCACGATCAGTCAACCGCCGGACGGCCTCGGCCGTCTCAGGGTTCAGAGCGACCGAAACGCCCGTGGCCACGGAGCGTGACGAAACCATTCACTCGTTCGATTCGTATAAGGAATGGAAGCCCTGCAAGATCCATGGGGCGAAGCAAGACAGCGGCCTGTACCGGGACTTGTCCCGGGCAGCACCGACGAGGGAGAGACCATGCAACCGTTCGCGCTCAACTATGCACGCCCGGCAACGGAGTTGGACGTAACCGCTGCGTACACCTATGACTCCGGACTGCAGTTGAACGTGCTCCTCGACGGGCGGATCGCCGCCACCGATCTCGCCCTGTTGAGAGAGTTGGGGACCACGACATCGACCGCGGGCTCCAAGACGCACTTCGACGACTGAACACGGAACGTCGATGACCGTTCTGATCCTGACGTCCGAGCAGGATGTGACAGCGGACATGGTGGTCGTGCATCTGCACGCGGCCGGAGTGCCGGTGCTGCGGCTGGATCCGGCCGACATGACCGGCCAGGTCGCGCTGTCGGGCGAGTATGTGCACGGCGCGTTCCGCGGCCATCTGTGGTCCGCGGGACGCCTGGTGGGCATCGACGGGCTGAGGTCCGTCTGGGTGCGCCGGCCGGGGGTGCCGGCGGCCCGGGTGGCCGAACCGTCCGAGTGGCTGACCGAGGAGTCCTCGCAGGCGCTCTACGGCATGCTGCGCGGCAGCGCGGCACGCTGGATGAATCACCCGGACGCGGCCCGCCGCGCCCGGTACAAGCCGTGGCAGCTGCGGCTCGCGCAGTCGACCGGGCTGCCGGTGCCGGCCACGCTGATCACCACGTTCCCGCAGGCCGCCCGGGACTTCGCGGAGCGTTTCCCGGACCTGGTCGTCAAGCCGGTGTCCGGGGCGCATCCGCAGGAGCCGCCGCGGGCGGTGCCGACCAGCCGGGTGGCGCCCGGCACGGACTTCTCGGCCGTGGCGTACGGTCCGACGCTGCTGCAGCGGCGGATCGCCAAGCGGGCGGACATCCGTCTCACCGCGGTCGGCGAGCGGCTGCTGGCCGCGCGCAAGGCCGCCGCGGTGGACGCCGACCCGGACGAGGTGGATGTGCGATTCGCCACATCCGACGAGCCCTGGCGGCCGGTCGACGTACCGCCGAGGGTCGCCGAGTCCGTGCGGGCGTACCTGCGGGAGGCGGAACTCTCCTACGGCGCCTTCGACTTCGTCGAGGACGCCGACGGCACGTGGTGGTTCCTGGAGTGCAACCAGTCGGGCCAGTTCGGCTTCATCGAGGTGGAGACGGGCCAGCCCATCGCGCGCACCATCGCGGAGTGGCTCGCCACCACGCCGCCGTCCCTGCCCCGCCAGCGGGGCCGCGGTGGCACGAACGCGGCGGTCCCGTGACCCGGCCCCGGGCCGCCCCCGGGTGAGGGGGCACGCGGCCCGCCGACGCCCTGGGCGCCGTCCTGCCCAGGGCCTTCGCTACGAGACCGCCTGGCCGCTGTGCAGGGCGGCGTAGGCGCCGCCCCGGGCGAGGAGGTCGTCGTGGGTGCCGGTCTCCAGGACGCGGCCGTCGCCCATGACCACGATGCGGTCGGCGCCGCGGACCGTGGACAGGCGGTGCGCGACGACGAACGTGGTACGGCCGTGCAGGAGCCGGGCGAGGGCCTGTTGGACGAGGGCCTCGGAGCGGGTGTCCAGCGCGGAGGTGGCCTCGTCGAGGACGAGGATCCTCGGGTCGCGGATCAGGGCCCGGGCGATGGCGAGGCGTTGGCGCTGACCGCCGGACAGCCGGGCGCCCCGCTCGCCGACCAGGGTGTCCAGGCCCTGGGGCAGCCGGTCGACGAACTCCAGCGCGTTGGCGTCGCGCAGGGCCGCGCGGACGGTCTCCTCGTCGGCGTCGTCCATGCCGTACGCGACGTTCTCGCGGATCGTGCCGTCGAAGAGGATCGACTCCTGCGGCACGACCGACAGGAAGCGCCGGTAGGTGCGCAGGTCGAGGGTGCTCATGTCGGTGCCGTCGAGCAGGATGCGCCCCGAGGTCGGCCGGATGAACCCGATGACCAGGTTGAGGAGCGTGGACTTGCCCGCCCCGGAGGCGCCGACCAGCGCGACGGTCTCGCCCGGTACGACGGTCAGGTCGAAGTCGCGCACGGCCGCCCGGTCGGACTCGTAGGCGTAGGTGACGTTCTGGAAGGTCACCGCGCCGTGCAGGGACCTCACCTCCGACTTGCCCTCGTTGTCCTCCAGTTCGGGTGCCTGGAGCACCTCACCGACCGAACGCACCGACTCCAGGCCCTTGGTGATGACCGGGGCGAGACCGGCCAGGGTGGTGGTGGCGTTGGTGAGCGTGGTGAGGAAGGCGCTGAGCATCACCACGTCCCCGGCGCTGACGCCCCAGACGCCGTAGTACGACACGAGCGCGGCACCGGCCAGCACCAGCACGCCGATGACGTTGAGGACCACCCAGGCCAGCGAGCCGAAGCGGCCGTTGAGCAGGTCCAGGCGCATGCCCGACTGCAGCAGCCGCCGCAGGGTGCCGTCCATGCGGTTCAGGGCCTTGCCCTCCAGGCCGTGGGCGCGGGTGACGGGTATCAGCCGGGTCATCTCCGTCACCCGGGAGGACAGCATCTCCACCTCGTGCCGGAAGTGCTCGTTGTGCGTGCGCAGCCGGGACCGCAGCCGCGCCACCAGCAGCGCCGCCGCGGGCACCACGACGAGGAAGACAGGCAGGAACTCGGGGGTGCGGATGCCGATGATGACGAGCCCGCCGGTGAGGACGGTCAGCGCGCCGAGCCCGGTCTCCGCGGTCTGCTGCACCATCTGCTCGACGGCCTCGACGTCCCGGACGACCTTGGCCTGGAGCACGCCTGCGCTGACCCGCGCGTGGTAGCCGATGGACAGCTGCTGCATGCGGGTGCACAGGGCCGAGCGCAGGGTGGTGCCCATGCGGCGGACGCTGCCGTACAGCAGCCGGACGTAGAGCAGATGGAGCGGGTAGTTGACCAGCAGGATGAACATGATCAGCCCGGTGCTGGTCCACAGTTGGGCGATGGGCCGGTGCTCGACCACGGTGTCGACGATGGACGCCGTGATCAGCGGCAGCAGCCAGACGGGGCTGTGCTTGACGGTGAAGACCCCGACCGCGGCGGCCAGTCGCCGGCGGTCGGGGCGGAACAGATAGGCGAGGGTGCGGACGGGGTGTTCGTCCCGGTAGCGGTGATCGAGGGGTGGCTCGGTCGACGACGCCATAGGGCGGGGGTCCTCTCCAGCTTGCCGTACGGGGGTGGCAAACGCTTACTACCACGCGTCGCGCCGAAGAGGACCCCGCCGTCCAGGATCAGGACGTCCGCGACTTCAGGTACTCCTCCACCCCCGGCGCGCTGTGCGCGTCCTCGACGCCGACGAGCCCGCCGGCCGCCTTCGCGTCGGGCTTGAGCACGTACGTCTTCACGCTCGCGGGCCGGTTCACGTCGGAGAAGTTCAGCCCGGTGCCGAGCCCGGTGTCGGCGTTCTGCTGCGAGCGGTGCGCCTTGACGACGTCCTCGCGGGCGAGGCTGCCCGCCGCGCACGCCTTCTTCAGGTCGGCGCCGAGCAACTGCGCGGCGTTGTAGCCGGAGAGCACGCCCGAGTCGACCGGGGAGCCCGGGTACTTCTTCTGGTACGCCGCCACCATCTTCTGGATGCCGGGCAGTTCGGAGCTGGGGGCCGGGGCCGCGCTGACCACGCTCAGCAGGCCGGTCAGCGCCTTCGCGGCGGGCGTCTTCAGCAACTGCGGGGCGAAACCGGGGGCGTTGCTGACGATCGGCACCAGCAGTCCGCGGGACGCGGCCACCCCGGCGAGGGAGGCGGTCTGCGCGGGCCCGGCGCTGATCAGGATGGCCTTCACACCGGCCTCGCGCAGCGCGGAGACCTGCGCGGACAGGTCGGTGTCCGTGGCCTTGATCTTCTGGGCGACGACCTTCAGACCGGCCCGCTCGGCCGCCCACTCGGAGCCCTCCAGCGCGTTGGCGCCGTAGTCGCCCTCGAAGTAGACGTGCCCGATGGAGTCGCCCTTCTTCAGACCCTTGGTGCGGGTGAGGTAGTCGACAGCGGCGATCATGTCGAGGTCGTAGGTGGTGCCGACCACCTGCACGGACTGCTTGCCCAGCAGGGAGGCGGCCCAGGCCTGCGGGAAGGTCAGCACCTGGTCGCGCTCGATGTCGTCGAGGAGCGCCGCGACGACAGGGGAGCCGATGACCTGGGGCAGGGCGACGACGTCCGGGGAGATGTCGGCGTAGGCGGTGACCGCCTTCTGCACGTCGTAGCCGTGGTCCTCGACGACGATCTCGACCTTGCGGCCGCAGATGCCGCCGGCCGCGTTGGTCTCGTCGGCCCACATCTGCTGGGCCTGCACGATGGACTTGCCGAGGGTGGCGTACGGCCCGGTCAGGTCGGTCAGGGCGCCCAGTCTGACGGTCTTGTCGGTGACGCCGGGCCCGGCCTTGACGCCGTCGGCGCCGTCGGCCGCGCTGTCGCCGCCCGCCTTGGAGCTGCACGCGGTGGAGGCGAGGAGCAGTGCCGTCAGGGCCGAGGCGAGGAGGATACGGGAGGGGCGGGGGTGCGTGACGTTCACGGGGTGTGCTCCTTGGCTCGTACGGCGGTGGTGGCGGTGGTGTCGGTGGTGTCGGCCGCGTGGGTGTCGGTGGAGGTGGGGCGGGGGGTGTCGGCGGCCGGCTTGCGGCGGCGGGCGCGCAGGCGGCGGGCCAGGCCGTGCAGCCCGTCGGGGGCGTACAGGAGGATGACGACGATGGCGGCGCCGTAGAGGTAGCGGGCCGCCTCGGTGGGGCCGATCGAGCCGTCGCCGGAGCCCGGGGTGGCGACCAGCGGCAGATGGTCGGCGTAGCGGGTCATCAGCAGCGGCAGGGCGGTGACGAACACGGCGCCCGCGGTGGCGCCGGCCACGGAACCCAGGCCGCCGATGACGATCATGGCGAGGTAGTCGACGGACAGGGCGAGGCCGAAGTAGTCGGGCACGATCCGGCGGAAGGCGAGGGCGAGCAGCGCCCCGGCCAGGCCCGCGTACATCGAGGAGACCACGAAGGCCGCCGAGCGCGCGCGGGCCACGTGCACGCCCATCACCGCGGCCGCGGTCTCGCTGTCGCGCAGGGCCGCCAGCGCGCGGCCGGGGCGTCCCTTGAGGATGCCGCGGGCGGTGAACCAGGTCAGCGCGAGCAGCGCGAGGCCCAGGTACCACAGGCGCTCCTCGGCGCCGAACGGCACGCCGAGGACGGTCAGTTCGGGGTCGGTGTCGGAGAAGCCGAACCCGCCGATCGTCAGCGGCGGCACCGAGCGGCCGTTGAAGCCGCCGGTGACGGAGTCCGCCGTGAGCAGGACGTGATGGCCGAGGAACACCAGCGCCAGGGTGGCCACGCCCAGGTAGATCCCGCGCACCCGGCCCGCGACGGGGCTGAACAGCCCGCCCGCGACCCCGGCCAGCAGCACGGCGAGGACGAGCGCGAGCAGGGGCGGCAGGCCGGGGCCCGGGTCGCCGGCGAGCCAGGCGTAGCCGTAGGCGCCGACGGCGAGGAAGAAGGCGTGGCCGAGGGAGAGCTGACCCGCGGTGCCGGCGAGCAGGCCGAGGCCCACCGCGCCGATGGCGGCGGCCATGGCGAACAGGCCGACGCGCAGCCAGAAGGCCTCCACGTAGAACGGCAGCACGCACAGCACGAGCGCGGGCAGCAGGAACCGCGCCTTGCGGAGGAGTTCAGACACGTGCCGCTCCCTTCGCGCCGAACAGCCCGGTGGGCCGCACCAGAAGCACCAGCACCATCACGGCGTAGGGGGCGACATCGCCGAACCCCTCGCCGAGGACGGTCAGTTCGGACTGGTAGCCCGCGACCAGCGACTCGGTCAGGCCGATGATCAGGCTGCCCGCGAGGGCACCGGGCGGGGAGGCCATGCCACCGAGGATCGCGGCCGGGAAGGCCTTCAGGGCGATCTGCCCGGTGGTCCGCTCCAGGCCGGGCGCGGGGAACGCGGCGAGGAACACCGCGGCCAGCGCGGCCAGCGCCCCGGCCAGGCACCAGGCGAGGGTGCGCACCCGCGTCAGCCGTACGCCCATCAGGGCCGCGGCCTCCACGTCCTCGGCCGAGGCCCGCAGGGACAGGCCCCAGGACGTGAACCGGAACAGGGCGAACACGCCCGCGATGACGACCGCGGACACGGCGATCGCGGCGAGCCGGCTGTCGGCGACCGTCAACGACCAGATCCGGGTGACGGAGTCGCCCCAGGGGTCGCCGAGGGTGAGCAGGTCACCGCCGATGCGCCGGGTCAGGTCGGTGAGCAGCACGATGTCGATGCCGATGGTGACGATCGTCTGCACATGGGCGGCCTGCGGGTCCTGCCCTCCGGCGCGCAGCAGCAGCCGGTCCAGCGCGCCCGCCACGGCCGCGGTCACCAGCACGGCCAGCGCGAGGGCACCGGCGAAGCCGAGGTCGTCGTGGAGCACGGCGGTGAGGTAGCCGCCGAGCAGCAGCAGCGAGCCGTGGGCGAAGTTGAGCACCCCGGACGCCTTGAAGATGACGACGAAGCCGAGGGCGACGAGTGCGTACACCGAGCCCAGGGCGAGGCCGTTCAGGACGTGGTCGAGAAAGCCGCTCATGCCGCCTCCTCCCCCGGCTCGCCGAGGTAGGCCCGCAGCACTTCGGGGTCGCGCCGGACCTCGTCGGGTGTGCCGTGGGCGATGGCCCGGCCGAAGTCCAGGACGGTGACCTCGTCGGCCAGCCGCATGACAAGGCCCATGTCGTGCTCCACGAGGACGACGGACAGCCCGAGCTGTTCGCGCACATCGCGTACGACCTCGACGGCGCGGGCGCGTTCGGTGGCGTTCATGCCGGCCACGGGTTCGTCGAGCAACAGCACACGCGGCTCCAGGCACAGGGCGCGGGCGAACTCCACGCGCTTACGGTCTCCGTAGGACAGCCCCGTGACCGGGGTGTCGAAGTGGGCGCCGAGACCGACGAGTTCGGCGATCTCGCGGACTCTGGCCCGGTGCTCGCGCTGTTCGCGGCGGGCGCCGGGCAGGCGCAGGGCGCTGGCGGCGAACCCGGCGCGGGTCAGGGCGTGCCGGCCGAGCATCAGGTTGTCGGCGACGGTGCCCTCGGTGGTGACGATGTTCTGGAAGGTGCGGGCCACACCGAGCGCGGCGATGCGGTGGGGGGCCAGCCGGGTCAGCTCGGTGTCCCCGAGGCGGACCGTGCCGGAGGCGGGCCGGTACAGGCCCGACAGCACGTTGAAACAGGTCGACTTGCCCGCGCCGTTGGGCCCGATGAGGGCGTGCACGGTGCCCGGGGCGACGGTGAAGGAGACCCCGTCGAGGGCGGTGAGTCCGGCGAACCGGACGGTGACGTCCTGTACCTGAAGGACCGGGGGTGTGCGCTCGTTCACGCGGCGCCCTCCTCGTCCCGGTCGGTGTCGCCCAGGTAGAGGCGGCGCACCGCGTCCGTGCCGGCCAGTTCGTCGGCGGGGCCGGACAGCCGGACCTCGCCGACGTCCAGGACGTACGCGTGGGAGGCGAGCGACAGGGCCATCCCGGCGTTCTGCTCGACCAGCAGCACTCCGGTGCCCTGGGCGTTGATCTCGCGGACCACCTCGGCGATCCGCTGCACCATGAGCGGGGCGAGCCCGAGCGAGGGCTCGTCCAGCAGGAGCAGCCGGGGCGCCGCCATCAGGGCCCGCCCGATGGCCAGCATCTGCTGCTCGCCGCCGGACAGCAGCCCCGCGGCCTGCCGGGTCCGCTCGGCGAGCCTCGGGAACAGAGCGAACACCCGGTCGCGGGCCTCCCGCACCTGGCCCGGAGCCCTGCGGCCGAGGCCGAGGCCGCCGGTGCGCAGGTTCTCGTCGACCGTGAGGCCGGCGAAGACCCGTCGGCCCTCGGGTACTTGGACGACTCCGGCGCGCACCGCGGCGACGGGGTCCCGCCCGTCCAGCGGGGTGTCGCCGTACCGTATGCGTCCGGCTGTCACCGCGCCGCGGTGCAGCCGCAGCGTGCCGGAGACCGCCCGCAGCAGGGTGGTCTTCCCGGCGCCGTTGGCGCCCAGCAGCGCCACGACGGCGCCGGGCGGCACGTTCAGGGACACGGAACGCAGTGCGGACAGGGCCCGGCCGTAGGCCACGTCGAGATCCTCGACATGCAGCATGGCCTCGTCGTCCGGTGGTGCTTCGGGCATCGCGGCTCCTCGGGGAAAGGGGAGCTCACGACAGCACGGGGGTGGCGGACCGGTACAGAGAGATCAGCGGGAGGGCTGCGGGTGACCAGGGTGTGCGGCCGCTCATTGTGCCGACGCCCAGAGGGGGTACTTCAGGGGCGCGGGGCTGTGCCGATATGCGGCTCCGCCGCGTGGGCGCGAGAAACCACAGACAACCCGCACCCGCCGACGACGAGACGAGGCAGATCAGCAGGCGCACATCACCCAGGCAGCACCCGACGCGCGGTCAGGGCAAGACTCACCTCGACCAGGTCCGCAGGCCGAGCAAGCGACCTCCCACTGAGCTGCTCGAACCGCCGCAACCGATTCAGCACGGTGTTCCGATGGCAGTACAACCGCTCCCCGGCCCGCTGCGCGGAGCCGTCGCACGCCAGCCACACCCCCACCGTGTCCAGCAGCACCTCCCGATCGGCCGGATCGAGCCCGGCCAACGCCCCGAGGACCTGCTCGGCGAGGGCGCCTCCGAGATCCGGGCTGGAGACGACAAGCGCGGCCGGCAGTCGCTCGGCGAGCCGCACGACACCCCCTGCCTCCGGACACAGCCTCAACGCGAGATCGGCCTGCGCCCGGGCGTCCCCCACCGCCGCCAGCCCCGCGACGCCGCCGCTCACCCCGATCCGCACCCCGGACCCCGCCTCGATTCGCTCCGGCAGGTCCCCGCGGACGATGCCGTAGTCCACCTCGACGCCCGTGTGCCAGTGCACCCGCACACCCGGCAGCAGATCACCGCCCCGCCCCCCGGCCACCGCGAGGACGACATACCGCCCCTGTTCCGGCAGATCCAGGACCTGTGCCGTCTCGGGCAGGTCCGCGATCCGGCTGGACCCGTCGAGCAGCGCGGCGACCAGCACCCGCACCCGGTTCTCCCGCTGCCAGGCCAGCTGCCGTTCGACCTGGCGGTAGGCGTCGGCGACGAGGGTGCAGTGCTCGTCGACGAAGTTCCAGATGTCGGAGGCGACGTGGACGAGCAGGCGGACGTCCTCGGGTGCGGTGCGCGAGGTCTCCTCCACCAGCCGCTGCCACACCAGGGAGCCGCCGAGGCGGAAGGCGTGCAGCAGCGCGTCCAGCGGTACGCCCTGTTCCGCGCGGGTCGCGCCGATCTTCCAGGAGCAGCGGCGGGCGGCGTCGCGGGAGCCGCGCGGGTCGAGCAGTGAGGCGACGCTGTGCCGCAGCGAGCGGTGCATCTCCTGCCAGATGCCGGCGGGGTCGCTCGTGACGGCGGCCCGGTAGGCCGGCTCCTGGTCCTGTACGACGGCCATCAGGCGGTCGGTGAGTTCGGCCAGGTCCGCCTGCAGCACGCGGGCCGCGCGGTGCAGGACGGCGATGGCGTCGGCGTCGATCAGCGACCGGACCGGCCTCGTCCGCGGCTGCGGTGCGACGGCTGGTACGGGCCGGTTCGGCGTGCGGTGCCGTACGGCGCGGTGCATCACGGTCCTCCCCCAGGGTGTGCGACCTGATTCATCCTGCCGGAAGGATGACATACCGTCCGGTCGGTCCCTAGGCTCCGGGAGCGATTTCCCCTGGCCGATCTTGCGCGGGGCGGCGGGCTCCCCGGGGGTCATGGGCGCGCCTGGGGCTGCTCGGCCTGCTCGACCAGGCGGGCGAGCTCGACTCGGGAGCGGACGCCGAGGGCCGCGAAGACGTTGCGCAGGTGGTAGTCGACGGTGCGGGTGCTGACCGAGAGGATGCGGGCGACCTCGCGGTTGGTGGCCCCGTCGGCGACATACCGGGCGATCCGGCACTGCTGGGGTGTGAGCCGGTCCAGCCCCTCCGCGTGGACGGCGCCCGGTGCGGTGCCGTGCGCCCGCAGCTCGCCGCGCGCCTGCTCGGCCCATACCCGGGCGCCGCAGCTCTCGAAGCCGACCAGGGCCGCGCCGAGCCGGTCGCGGGCCTCGCGCAGCCTGCGGCGGCGCCGCAGCCACTTGCCGTACAGCAGCTCCGTACGGGCCCGCTCGAAGTCGCCGGTGGTCCGTTCGTGCAGGTCCAGGGCCCGCGTGTACAGCCTGTCGGCGTGTTCCGGCGGGGCGAGCAGGGCGCGGCAGCGCAGCAGCTGGGCGGGGGCCTGCGGGTCGGCGCCGAAGGCGGCCCAGGCCGCGAGGTCCGCGACCGCGCGCCGGGCGTCCGCCGGACGGCCGGCGAGGGCGGCGGCCTCCACGAAACAGGGCACGGCGAGCATCCACACGGCGAAGTGGCCGCGCCGGGGGCCGGGCCGCACGAGCGGGCCGAGCCGGTCGGCGGCCTCCAGGGGGCGCCCGCGCCCGAGGTCCGCGCGGGCCAGTGCCCACTGGGCCAGGGTGGCCGTCTGCGCCAGCCCGTGCCGCCGGGCCGTGGCCAGCGCGGCCGCCGCGTGCCCGGCGACCGCGGCCGGCTCGCCCTCGATCGACGCAGCCAGCGCCAGTACGGCGTGATGACCGGCCGCCGTGTTGCGCTGTCCGGCCCGCTCGGCCTCTCGCAGCCCCTCCTCGGCATGGGCCCGCGCCTGTGCGTGCCGTCCGCTGCGCAGTTCGGCGTAGGCCAGGTACTCCAGCGCCCGCGGGACGACTCCCCGGTTCCCGTCGGCCCTGCCGACCGCCGCCGCCCTTGCCGCCACCCGGGAGGCCGCGGGCATGTCCCCCACGACGAGCGCGGCCGCGGCGGCCCGCAGCGAGCCCTCACCGTCGGCCTCGCCCGCGACCACCCGCCTCAGCACCTGCGCGCCCTCCTCTCGTCGCCCCTCCAGCACGGCCCGCAGTCCTCGGCGGTAGTCGTCCAGGTGGGGCTGGGCCTCGGCGAGCGACTCCAGAGCGCCGGGGAGGTCGCCCGCCGCCCAGGCCGCGTCCGCGGCGCCGGTCGTCGCGGTGGCCGCGAGGGCGAGGGCGTCGGTGGTGAGGAGGGCCGCGGCCGTCAGCAGGGACGCGCGGGCGGTGGCGGTGGGGCCGTCGAGCAACTGGGCGCTGCCGCGGAGCAGCTCGGCCCGGCCGCGTACGGCGTCGGGGACGGGCGCGTTGGTGACGGTGTCCAGCAGGGCCAGCGCGCGGCGCGGCAGCCCGGCGCGCAGCGCCTGCTCGGCGGCGGCGGTACGGCACTGCGCGCGAGCCGCCTCGTCGGCCATCAGCTCGGCGGCGCCGGCGTAGGCCAGCGAGCGCAGCCGGGGCGGGGCCGGTGAGCGGGGGTCGGTCGCGGCGGCCGTCAGCTCCGCCGCGAGCGACGGGGCGGGGCCCGTGCCGGCCCGGGCCCGGTGCAGCAGGGCGCGCAGCCGGTCGCCGTCGCGCTCCAGGACCCGGGCGAGGGCCCCGTGCGCCGCGCGACGCCGGTCCGGACTCGCCCCGGCGTACACGGCCCTGCGCAGAACCGGCCCGGCGAAGCGGAGCTGCCCGTCAACGAGCCGCACCAGGCGGGCCACCGCGGCGGCCAGTTCCTCGACCGGCTCGGCCCGGGCGGCGAGGAGATGTCCGGCGCCGACTCCGCGCTCGCCCAACCGGCCCGCGCGGCGGGGGACGGGGAAGGGCGCATCGCCGCGGGGCGCACGACCTGCGACCGACCCGTCCCTCAGGCACTCCAGCGCGGCCCCGACCACCCTCGCGTCGGCGTCTTCCCCCTCCGTGTCCCGCAGGGCCGTCGCCGTGAGCAGCAGCAGGTCGGCCTCCTGCGGCGAAAGGCCGTGCAGGCACGGGGCCGCGAGCGCCGTGAGGGTGTCGGTGAGGGCGTGGGGCAGGGGCTGCCGGCCGTCCAGTTGGGCGGGTGAGAGGCGGCCCGCCAGGGCGAGCAGCAACGCCGGGTTCCCGTCGGCGTGCTCCAGCAGCTCGTCCCGTACGGCCGGGTCGAGGGCCGGGTCGGTCAGGTCGTCCAGCAGGGCGCCGGCGTCCGGGGCCGGCAGCGGACCGAGGTGCAGCACGGGCAGCCCGGCCGGCTCGGGCGGGGCGTACCCGGCGGCGGAGAGCAGGAGTCCCACCGGGCCGGCCTCCGGCAGTCGCCGTGCGGCACGGCCCAGCAGGGTGCGGGACGGGGCGTCCCAGAGGTGGACGTCGTCCAGGCACAGCAGGAGCGGACGGCCGTCGGCCGCCCGCCGCAGCGCCGAGAGCAGCGGCTCGACCCGCGCCTCGGGCTCCGCCACCCGGCCCGGCACGGCCCCGAGCGCCCCGGCCAACGCGCGCAGTCCGTCGTACGGCCGCAGCCCCTGTTCCGGGGCCGCTCGCAGGAGGAGTGCCTGGCCTGCGGTGAAGGAGCGGGCCGCGTGGTCGAGCAGGGTGGTGCGGCCGATCCCGGGCTCTCCGGTGAGCAGGAGCGCGCCGGGACGCTGCGGAAGGGCGTCCGACAGCGCGGCCACGGCACGCAGATGGGGCCCACGCCCGTGGATGCGCGGGGCCGTCGTCACGCTCGTCGTCCGTCCGGTCACTCCCGCGAGGTTACGTACGGGTAACCGCGGCCGGAAGCCGTACGTCCGTACCGGCCGGCCCCGCTCACGCGCCCCACCTGCCGTTTCGGGCGGGCGCGCGTCCACGCTCTGTGCCGGCGCCCAGCGCGAGTGCCCCGCGCCCGTGCACCGGCACAGCCGCCGAAGCGGTCAGGAGGCGTGCGGACAGTTGCCGCGGTACTCCTCGATCGTCAGGCTCGGCCGGGGCAGCGGGCACAGGAACTGCTCGTAGCGGGTGTCGTTGTCGATGAACCGCTTCAGCCAGGAAATGCTGTACTTCGCGATCGTCGTGTTCGACGTGTTCGGCGAGAAGTGCGTGGCGTTGTTGAGCTCCAGGTACGCCCGGTCCGTACCGGAGGGCAGGCTGCTGTAGAAGGGCTCGGCGTGGCCGGCGACCGGCGCGATCGTGTCGCCGTCGGCGCCGAAGATCAGGGTCGGCGTGCTGACCTCGGGCCAGGTCTTGTCGAGGTTCCACGGGGTCAGCGGGATCGCCGCCTGGAGGGACGGCCGGTCCTTGGCGGCCTCCAGGCTGCCGCCGCCGCCCATGGAGTGGCCCATCACGCCGAGCCGGCTGGTGTCGATGCGGGAGCGCACGGAGCTGCGCTGGGTGAGGTAGTCCAGCGCGGCGAGCAGCTGGCGCCCGCGTGAGTCGGGCTGGTCGAGGGTGGTGAGGGTGTCGATGGTGAACACCACGAAGCCCTGGGAGGCCAGCCGGGGGCCCAGCCAGGAGATGGAGGACTGGGTGCCGGTGTAGCCGGGCGAGATCGCGATCGCGCCGAAGGTGCCGTCGGCGGTGCTGGTCGGGTAGTAGACGGTGCCGCCGCCGAAGTCGGTCACCAGCAGCGAGGACACCGTCGTCTCGGAGACCGCGTAGGGGCCGCGCAGGGCCTCGATGCTCGAGGTGGTCGGGGCGGGGCCGCGCTCGTAGGGGTTGTCGGCGGCGTGGGCGCCGGGTCCGGACAGGGTGCCGAGCCCGATGACGGCCGCGAGGGCGGCGACCGTCCCGGCCAGGCGACGGGTCCTGCGGTGGGTGGGGGTGTGGGGATGCTGCACGACGAGTCGTCCTCTCGGTCGTGGATCTTGGGGAGATGTGCCTGTCGAACCGACCGGGTGGCATGTACGCGTCGGTCGACGACTGCCACTGTCCGTGCCTCCGCGTCCGGCGCCACCGGCGAAATCACCGGTCGTGCGTCGTTGCGCCCCCCGGGCGCCCACGCCGAGGGGCTGGGCCTGCGGCCGGGGCGTGTGGCACGCTCACCTGCGAACCGGTGGCCCGGCCGCCGGTCCCCCTCGGCACCGTGGAGAGGCGGCGGTATGCGCATCGGACTGCTCGGCACCGGCCCCTGGGCGCAGATGGCCCACGCACCCGCCCTGGCGGCACACCCTCAGCTGGACCTCACGGGCGTGTGGGGGCGCCGCCCGGACGCCGCCAAGGAGCTGGCCGGACTGCACGGGGCGCGTGCGTACGACGATGTCGACGCGCTCCTCGCCGACGTGGACGCCGTCGCGGTGGCGCTGCCGCCGGGTGTGCAGGCCGACCTCGCGGTGCGGGCGGCCCGGGCGGGACGTCATCTGCTGCTCGACAAGCCGCTGGCGGCGACGGTCCGCGAGGCGCGGGCCGTGGCCGAGGCCGCACGGGAGGCGCAGGTGGCGTCGGTCGTCTTCTTCACGACCCGCTTCCAGCCGGCGGCCGCCACCTGGATCACCGAACAGGCCGCCGAGGAGGGCTGGTTCACCGCGCGGGCCCAATGGCTCGGCTCGGTCTTCAGCGGCGGCGACAGTCCGTTCGCCCACTCCCCCTGGCGGCGCGAGAAGGGCGCCCTGTGGGACGTGGGCCCGCACGCCCTGTCCGTGCTGCTGCCGGTGCTCGGCGACGCGGTGCGGGTGGCGGCCGCCGCGTACGGCCCCGGGGACACCGCTCACCTCGTCGTCGAGCACGACGGCGGCGCCTTCAGCTCGGTCACCCTCAGCCTCACCGCCCCGCCCGCGGCGGCCGGCGCCGAGGTGGAACTGCGCGGCTCGGCCGGGGTCGCCCGGCTGCCCAGCGGCGGCGACGGTCCGGTGCCCGCGCTGTCCCGGGCCGCCGACGCGCTGCTGGCCGCCGCCCGCACGGGCCGCCCGCATCCGTGCGACGCCGCGTTCGGACTGCGGGTCACGGAGATCCTCGCCGAGGCGGAAGGGCTGCTGAACACCGACGAGGGCTGAGCGAAATACGGTGGGAGCGGACGCCGTGCGCCTCTATGGTGGCGCGGTGGCGACTCAGGTGATCTTCCTCAACGGCGGTTCCAGCTCCGGCAAGACCGGCATCGTGCGCTGTCTGCAGGCCGTGCTGCCGGATCCGTGGCTGGCGCTCAGTGTCGACACCTTCGTCGACGCGCTGCCCGCCGCCCTGCAGAACTCCGACACCGGCCTCGACATCGGCCCGGACGGCACGGTCAGCGTCGGCGCCGACTTCATGGCGCTGGAGGCGGCCTGGCTGGAGGGCGTGGCCGCCATGGTCCGCGCCGGGGCCCGGGTGATCCTCGACGACGTGTTCCTCGGCGGCGCCGACTCCCAGCGCCGCTGGCAGAAGGCACTGAGCGACCTGGACGTGCTGTGGGTCGGCGTGCGCTGCGCCCCCGAGGTCGCCGCGGGCCGTGAACTGGCGCGCGGCGACCGCGCCGTCGGCATGGCCGCGCAGCAGGCCGAACTGGTCCACCGCGGCGTGACGTACGACCTCGAGATCGACACCGCGCACACGGAGTCGGTGGAGAGCGCGCGGACGATCGCGGCGCGAGTGCGCTGAGTGTTCTTCCGGAGAGGTCTCCGTACGGTTCTCCGGATGCATTTCGGGCCGAGGCGTTGAATGGTGTTAGTGGACCCGAAGACTCTGCGGGGCCGCAGCACACTCCCTGACCGGAGGAGCACCGATCATGTCTACTTCACAGCCCGAAGGTTCTCAGCCCGAGGCGTCCTGGCGTCCGGACCGCGCCACTCCGGACAACCTCCTCCACACCCGCACCGGCGTCGATGTGTCGGCGGAAGACATCGTCCTCGCCTCGGGCAAGGACCTCACTCCGCGAAACCTGGAGTGGGCGAAGCGGAAGCTGGCGCAAGAGGGTCCCGCAGCCCTCGACAAGCTGCTCCCCTGAGGCAGCACGCAGGCAGTACGTGAGCCTGTGACCGCACGCGACGGCGTCGGTCACAGGCTCGCGAGCAGGTCGTCCAGCGGGGCCGGCACCTGCCCGGGTCCGAGTGCCTCGACCAGCAGACGGCCGTAGCGGATCTTGCGGCCCTTCTTGGTGCCGAGGAAGCGCTGGAGCTGGAGATGCCGGGGCCTGCCGTGCTGCGCGGGCTGGTGCAGGAAGGTCTGCCAGGCCCGCAGATCGCCCTCCTCGCGCACGATCTCCTCGACCTTCTCCGTGCCCAGCGCGCGGATCAGCTCGTCCTCCAGGTCGCGCACGCACACGAAGAAGCCTTCGTGCGGTGCGCCGACGCGCGTCAGGGCCCGGTCGTAGAAGGGCTGCTCGCGCTCGTCGCACAGGCCGGCCAGGCGCAACCCGAGCCCGGGAGGTCCCAGCAGCTCGGTGTAGCGGCCGACGTTCATCGCGCCGCCCATCGACAGGGCGCACACCCCCTCGTCGGCGAGGTCCCGGCCGCGCCCCGCCGCCAGCGCCTCGACGGCCGCGAGATCGCTGAGCCCCTCCAGCAGCACCGCGCTCCGCACGCCCAACTGCCCGGCCAATTCCGCCGCCGCCTCGCCGGAACCGCCGCCCGCCCATACGGTGACCGCGTCCCGGAACGCCTCTATGTCCGCCATGCAGCGAGTCTGCATCGCCGGCCGGCCGCACCGCACGCGATATTCGACGCCTCAGGTCGGAGAACTCCCGCCGGTCAGACGTCCTGCTCCGGCCTCTCCTGTGCCAGTCGCTCGTCGAGGCTCTCCCCTTCGCGCTGCTCGGCGGCCGTGGTGCCGTGCTTGGTGACGCCGAGCGGCCGTTCGGGCGGGGAGTAGCCGCGGTCGAGCGTCTCGTCGTAGGTGGGTTCGTCCAGGGTGTCCTCCGGGTCGAGCGGGGCCGCGTCCTGCTGTTCCTCGTTGTCGCCTGTCGGCTGGTAGGCGTCGTCGGCCATCGGTTCGGGCTCACCCTGTTCGCTCGCCATGGCTGCTACCTCCCTCACAGCTGGGCCGGGGACGCCGGGCCTGTTCCCGGCGTCCCCTTCCGCGTTTCCCGTGACAGGGTCCGAAACCTCGACAGGGCTCGTACGCCCCTCACGTCACAGGTCCTCGTACGCCTCTCGCATCGCAGGTCCTCCTACGCCCCTCACGTCACAGGTCCCCCGTCACAGGTCCCAGGCGCGCACCTCGTACGCGACCCGCCGCTCCCCCACGGTGTCCGCCCGCAGCCGCCAGGGGCCCTTCCCCACCGGGTAGAAGCGCAGGGTGAGGGTGCGGCCCTCGGCGGTGAAGACCTCCACGGCGGAGTGGTCGATCAGCAGCCGCACCTCGGCCGTCGCGCCCTCCGGCGGCAGCCGCCACCGGCCCCGCCGGGCGCGCGGGTCGAGCGAGGCGTGGTCGCGGTCGACGATCAGCTCGCCGGTGCCGGGGTCGTGCACGAGGTCCAGGTACTCGGCGCCGTCGGCGGAGGTGAGCAGCCGCAGCCGGCCGCCGCGGCCCAGCCGGGCCGTCACATCGGCGGCGCGGGAGACGGAGCCCAGCTCCACCGCGTCGCCCGGTGTCACCTCTCCGGCCGCGTCGATCCGGCGGTCCCGGCGCAGGGCGGTCAATTCGAGGGCGGGCCGCTGGCGCAGGGTGCCGTCCTCGGCGGTGGTCAGTTCGCGGGGCAGCGACAGCATCCCGGCCCAGCCCGCCTCGTCGGTCCAGCCGCTCGGCGCGCCGACCCGCTCCGCGTCCCGGGCCTCCCAGAGCCACGCCCACATCAGCAGCCGCCCGTCGGGTGCGCGCAGCAGAGCGGGGGCGTAGAAGTCGGGGCCGTGGTCGAGGAGTCGGGCCTCGCCCGCCCGGAAGGTGCCGTCGCTCTCCCGGCCCGGGAAGTACGCCGTGCAGCTCGCGCCCTCCTCCGGATCCCAGGCGCTGACCAGGACGGCCCCGCTGCCGTCGGGGAAGGAGGCGTACTGGGCGCACTCCCAGCCCTCCTCGGTGTTCCGGCCGTCGCCCAGTGGCTGTGGCGCGCGGGCCAGGAAGACGCCCCGGTACCGCCAGTCCTCCAGGTCGTCGGAGTCGTACTCCAGGGCGGCGCCCCGGCCGTCGGCGAGTCCGGCGCCGACGAGCATCCGCCAGCGGTCGCCGTCGCGCCAGACATAGGGGTCGCGGAACATGACCGTGCCGTCGGGCGGTTCGGGGATCAGCAGCCGGCCGCGCTTGGTGAAGGTCGTACCGCCGTCGGTCGATTCCGCAGAGGTCACCGGCTGGTGCCACCGCTCCGGGTGACGTGCGGAGTAGAAGGCGGTCAGCCGCCCCTCGTGGGACACGGCGTTGCCGGACCAGACGCCGCCCTCGTCGTCGCCGCCGGGTGTGGGGGCGAGGGCGACCGGGAGGGCCTCCCAGTGGAGCAGGTCGCGGCTGCGGAAGTGGCCCCAGTGCATGTCGGCGTGGCGGGCGCTGTGCGGGTTGTACTGGAAGTAGACGTGGTAGTGACCGTCGTGGAAGACCAGCCCGTTGGGGTCGTTGAGCCAGTTCGCGGGCGGCCGCAGGTGTACGGCGGGAAAGTGCGGGTCGAGCGTCACCGCCGGCCGCACGGGCGTCTCAGTCATCGGCGCGCTCGTCGTAGCGGCGGCGGACCGCGGCGGCCTGCTTGATGTTGGCCTCGGACTCCTGCAGCGAGCGCTCGCCGCGCTGCCGGGTGCGTTCGGCGAGGTGCTCCATATGGCGCTCGAAGCGCGCCCGGTATCTCTCGCGCATCACCGCGATCTCCTCGGCGACCGCGCCCGAGCGCGGCGCGGCGGCCGGCATCGGCTGTCCCGCGGGCCGGACGGGAAGCCGCTGCTCCAGCGGCGGGATCGTGGCCTTCGGGGAGGGCAGGGTCTGGTACCAGTACGCCGTGGACGCCCAGTCGTCGGCGAGGTGGTTGCCGTGGCCGTGCTCGATCGAGACCTTGATGCGCTCCTCGAAACGGACCGGATCGGCCACGTGGAAACGGTAGTTGACGGAGTATCCGGGGACATCGGCCTCGTGGACGATCGCGCCGTGATAGAGGTAGGCGTTCTTCTGCATCCCCCAGGCGTGGTTGAAGTAGTCCTCGGTGCCGGTGCCGTGCAGGGAGGGCGGCCAGCTGGTGGAGCCGTCGGGCAGGAAGTCGTCGTCGATCCAGATCATGTCGTTGCCCTCGCCCCACCAACTGCCCTGCCGGTGGTGGACGGAGAGGTTGCAGCCGACGTAGTGGCCCCTGCCCTCGGTGTCGAGGATGACGTAGTTGTCCTCGCCGGTGAGGTCGGCGATATTGACCTCGGGGCTGTTGGTCTGGATGTCGGGTGCCCAGCCGTTGCAGGGGTTGCTGCGGTGGAAGCGGGCGTGGAAGTAGAGGGTGTCCTCGGGGAGTTCCTCAGGCAGCAGCTCGTAGTCGATGTAGAAGTACTGCTGGATCGGCAGGTCGTTGTCGTTGACCAGCTCGATACGGGCCCGCTTGTTGAACGGCATCGGCGCCCAGCAGTTCAGGGCCGCGCTGCCACCGAAGATCAGGGACTCCTCGGGCTTGGCGGAGACGGTGAACAGGGCCGACTGGTAGCTGTTGGGCAGACAGTGGCCGATGCCGAAGAAGTCGCCCAGCGGGACGAGGACGGCCGGCTCCTCCTCGTCGTCCCAGGTGATACGGATGAGGACCTTGCGGTAGTAGTCGGGGTCCGGCTCCTCCCAGTTGACGCCGAGCGCGTTGTGGATCTCCATGACCGGGGCGACGGTGTCGGCCTCCAGCGGGTCGATCAGGCCGGGGCCGAGGGTGCGGCGGCAGAACTGGGTCATCCAGATGTGGGTGATACGGCCGGGTCCCTCCAGGTCGGCCAGCACCCGGGAGGACTTCGCCGGGGTCGTCCAGTAGTCCTGGTTGCGACCCCGCTGGTCCCAGCTGGAGACACGGGCGGTACGGGCTCTCACCGGCCGGGAGAGGTGGTCGAGCAGCATGAGAGAGTGGTCCCTTCAGTGATGGTTCGTCGCTGAACTCGGGCGGCGGGAGACTGGACCTCTCCCGCCGCCCCTTCGAAAAGTCTCGGCAGCCGCCTCGCAGAAATCTCAGCAGCCGCTTCGCAGAAGTCTCAGCAGCCGCAGGACTCGCGGTACGTCGTCTCCGGCTCCAGCCGGATCGACCGGTGCCGGGCGGTGGCGGTGAGCGAGCCGTCGATGCGGCTGAGCAGCAGCTGCATCGCCGTGGCCCCGATGTCCTGGGCGGGCTGGGCGACGGTGGTGATGCCGGGGCGGAACAGGTCGGCGTGCGGGAAGCCGTCGAACGTGGCGAAGGCGAGATCGTCGGGGACGGCGAGCCCCAGTTCCTTGGCCGCCTCCAGCACTCCGACGGCCGTCTCGGTACTGGCGGCGACCACGGCCGTCGGAGCGTCCGCGCTGCGCAGCACGCCCCGTACCCGCTCCCGTGTCTCGTCCGCCAGTCCGCTCCCCTCGACGACCAGGCCGGCGTCGGACTCGATGCCCGCCTCGGCGAGCGCCTCCCGGTAGCCGCGCCGGCGCTCGGCGATGGTCGGCACATCGGTGTCCCCGGCGGCGAGCGCGATCCTGCGGTGGCCGTGCGCCACCAGGTGCAGCACCAGTTCCCGCATGGGCGCGGTGTTCTCCACGCCCACCTGGTCGGCGCGCACCCCGCCGAGACGGTCCATCACCACCACGGGTGTGCCCTGCTCCAGCACGGCGGCGATCTCCTCGCTGCGCGAGCGGGCCACCGGGGCCACGACCAGTCCGTCGACCCGGCGCTCGGTGAGCACCTGGAGGATGCGGGCCTCCAGGTCGGGGTCCTCGCCGGAGTTGGCGAGCAGGACGGTGTAGCCGGCAGCCGTGGCCTCCCGTTCGACGCCCCGGGCCATCGCGGCGAAGGCCGGTTCGGACACGTCGGAGACGATCAGCCCGATGGAGTCGGTACGGTTGCGGCGCAGCGCACGCGCCAGCCCGTCCCGCCGGTATCCGGTCGCCCGTACGGCCTCCTCGACCCGGAGCCGGGTCTCCTCGCGGACGGGCCGGGTGCCGTTGATGACATGGGACACGGTGGACGTGGACACGCCCGCCATGCGCGCCACGTCGTTGATCGTCGCCACGGGTGAGTGGCCTCCTCCAACTACGTCGAAACGTTTGCGCTGACGATCGCACGGCCGACGGACCTCGTCAATGCCGAGGACGGCCAGATCAGCGGCGTGTTGCGCCAACTCCCCGGGAAACAACCGCGACACACACTCTTGACACACCTCGCCTCCTGAGTACTTTTCATCGAAACGTTTGCGCGCAGCACTGCAGCAGTACGGCATCTCGACCGGAAGGCTCAGCACCATGGCGACTCCCCGTGC
Organism: Streptomyces sp. NPDC096205; assembly: GCF_044763135.1. Classification (NCBI taxonomy): domain Bacteria; kingdom Bacillati; phylum Actinomycetota; class Actinomycetes; order Kitasatosporales; family Streptomycetaceae; genus Streptomyces; species Streptomyces sp. NPDC096205. The sequence goes on from NZ_JBIWFS010000001.1 coordinate 127,810, forward strand.
CAGAAAACCCCGCGGCCGGCTCCTGATCATGGCCACGGCGACCTCCCTGCTGGCGACAGCCTGCGGCTCGGCGACGAACACCGGCGGCGCCGCCTCCGACGGCGTGATCACGCTGTCCATGCACAACCCCGACAGCAGGACGCAGGACCCGGCGACCTGGCAGCTGGTCGAGGAGTTCAACTCCCGTCACCCCGACCTGAAGATCCGGCTGGAGGGCCAGCCGGTCGAACAGCACGAGCAGCGCATGACGATCGCCGCGCAGAGCGACACCCTGCCGGAGATCTTCTGGGTCTACGACTCGCTGGCGAAGACGATGGTCAAGGACGGCGACCTGCTCGACCTGACACCGATCCTCCAGGAGAAGAACCTGGAGGCGAAGTTCTCCCTGAGCATGCTGGCCGCCTTCCGCAGCGGGGACGGCATCCAGTACGGCGTCCCCTACCAGGCCCTGGTCACCGGCTTCTACTACAACAAGGCGCTCCTGGACGAGCACGGCATCGCCCTGCCGGAGACCTTCGACGAACTGCTCGCCGCCGTGAAGAAGTTGAAGGCGGAAGGCGTCGTGCCGATAGCCCAGGGCGCCAACAGCTCGGCGTTCAGCGTGTGGGCGTTCCTGACGATGCTCGACCGCTTCGGCTACGAGCAGAAGTACCCGGCGATCCTCGCGGGCAACGCCCGCTACGACAACCCCGACTTCCTGCGCCTGTACGGGCATGTGCGTGAGCTGGCCGAGGCCGGCGCCTTCCCGGAGAACATGACGACGCAGACGTACGCCCAGGCGGTCGCCTCCTACACGGCCGGCAAGGCCGCCTTCCTGGACGCCGGTGTCTGGGAGGCCGCCAAGATCGAGAAGAGCGGGGTCGGCAGGAGCACCGGCTTCTGGGCCGGCCCCACCTTCGCCGACGGGGTCGGCGAGCAGAAGCTGGTGATGAACGTGCCGTCCGCGCCCTTCGTGGTGAGCGCGAAGGTGAAGGAGGACAAGAAGAAGTACGCGGCCGTGAAGGCGTTCATCCAGTTCTACTACAGCGACGAGGGCCAGCAGATCCTCGTCGACAACGCCCAGCCGCCGGTGACCACGTACCGGCCCCAGGTCGATCCGAGGAAGCACCCGGTCTTCACCGCCGTCCTCGACGAGGCGGCCAAGCCGGGCTGGAAGAGCCCCGCCGCCCAGCCCGACCTGGTGGTGTCGGCGGCCACCGCCAGCGCGATGTACGACAGCTTCTACGGCGTGATGAGCGGCAGCCTCAGCCCGCAAGAGGCCGCGCGCAGCGTGCAGAAGTCCCTCAAGTGAGGGCCGCGGCGCAATGAACTGGCTCACCACACGCCGGCACTTCGCGCTCCTGGTCGCGCCGGCCCTGCTCCTCTACAGCCTGTACATGATCTTCCCGATCCTGTACTCCCTCTTCTACAGCGTCACCGACTACGACGGCGTGAGCGCCACCGCCTTCACGGGCCTGGACAACTACCGCCACATGGCCGACGACCCGGCCTTCTGGACCTCGCTGCGCAACACCGGGATCGTCCTCGGCATCGCCCTGTTCCTGCTGGTCCCGCTGGGCTTCCTGCTCGCGGTGCTGCTCAGCGGCGGGGTGCGGGGCAGCGGGGCGCTGCGGGCGCTGGTGTTCGCGCCGGCGATCGTGGCGCCGATCCTGGTCGGCCTGGTGTGGATCTTCATCCTCGATCCGCAGATCGGTCTGCTCAACGCCTTCCTGCTGGCGATCGGCGTCCCGGCCCACCCGCAGTGGATCGGCGGCCCGACCCTCAGTCCGTACTCGATCGGCTTCGTCTATCTCTGGCAGCAGATCGGCTTCGTCCTCACCATCTTCTACGCCGGTCTGCGCATGCTGCCCCGCGATGTGCTGGAGGCGTCCAGCCTCGACGGCGCCACCCGGTGGCAGCAGCTGAGGCACATTCAGATACCCATGCTGCGCGAGACGTTCGGCATCGTGACCGCGCTGGTCGTCACCGGTGTGTTCAAGGTGTTCGAGCTGGTCTACGCGCTGACCGGCGGCGGCCCGGTCCATCTGTCCGAGGTGCTGGTCAGCTACATGTACCACGTCACCTTCACCACCCAGCAGTACGGCTACGGCATGGCGCTGGCCGTGGTGGTCTTCGCCGTCGGCGCGCTCGCCTCGGCGGCCACGTTCCTCGGCAACCGCGAGGAGAGGAGCGGACGTTGAGCATCGTCAAGACGCGCCCGAGGGCCGCCACGCGGCCGGCGTCCGCCTCGGGGCGGCCGCTGCCCCCACGCCGCCCCCGGCGCGGCCGGCTCGTGGCCTCGGCGGCCGCCTATCTGATCACCTTCGTGATCCTTTTCCCGCTGCTGTGGATCGTGCTGCTGTCCTTCCAGAGCAACGACCGCATCCTGGGCCGCTCGTTCTCCCTCGGCGATCTCACCCTGGGCAACTACGAGCGGGCGCTGGAGACGCTGAACCTGCTGGTGATGTACAAGAACACGCTGATCCTGGCGGTCGTCTCCGTCACGGCCGGGCTGTTCGTGTCCTACCTCGCGGCGTTCGCCCTGACCCGGATGGTCCTGCGCCGCAGGCGCGTGCAGTCCACCCTGCGCTACTACTTCCTGGCCGGGCTCGCCGTCCCCGTCTATGTGCTGCTGTTCCCGGTGTACCGGATCGACATCGCGCTCGGCCTGTTCGGCACGCACCTGGCGCTGATCCTGCCGTACATCGCGGTCACGATCCCGTTCAACATCCTGCTGCTGACCGGCTTCCTGCGGGACTTCCCCGAAGAGGTCGAACAGGCCGCCGTGATGGACGGGGTGGGGCTGTGGCGGATGGCCTGGCGGGTGGTGTTCCCGCTGATGCGGCCGGTCGTCGCCACGCTGGCGATCCTCAATGTCGTCTACGTCTGGAACGAGTTCCCCTTCGCGGTGACGCTCGTCAACGACCCGACGCTGACCACGGTCTCCCTGGGGGTGTCCCAGTTCCAGGGCATCTACAGCGTCGACCACGGCGCCATGATGGCGTCCGCCACCCTCGTCCTGCTGCCCCAACTGGCCCTGTACGCGGCCTTCCAGAAGCAGGTCATCGCCGGCATGACCGCCGGCGCCGTCCGCTGAACCCCGCCCTTCTCCTCAGGAGCAGCCATGCCCGCTGAGAAACCCCTCGCCCGCAGGTCCGTGCTGCGTGCGGCCGCGCTGGCCGCGCTCGCCGGTCCGGTGCTCGGCCGCCCGGCGCAGGCCCAGGCCCAGGCCGCCGAGCGCCCGCTCCCGCCGGGCCGGCCCACGGCGCCCCCGCGCCATCCCGCGTACGAGGCCATCGTCGGCCTGCTCTGACCCGCCGCCCGCATCGGAAGGAACCCCATGGCAGACACCGTCTACGACGTCACCACCTGGCCGGGAGCGTCCGTCTCCCCGTACACCGACATCGGCAAGGTGATCAACGAGATCATCGCCGACATCAAGGCCAAGCAGACCACCCAGAACAGCAGACCGGGCGCGGTCATCTACATCCCGCCGGGCCACTACGACCTGCTCACCCGGGTCGTGATCGACATCAGCTTCCTCCAGATCAAGGGCTCCGGGCACGGCTTCCTGTCCGAGGCGATCCGCGACGAGTCCGCCACCGGGTCATGGGTGGAGGTGCAGCCCGGGGCCAGTCATGTCCGGGTGAAGAACACCGACGGGCACCGGGAGGCGTTCCTGGTGCAGCGCACCGGGGCGCCGGGGACCGTCGGGCGGCTGAACTCCGTCGTGTTCCAGGACTTCTGCATCGACGGCGTGTCCTCGTCGAAGCCGTACACGCCGGGCAACTCCAAGATCGGCATATCGGTGCAGTCGGACAACGACTCGCTGCGCTTCGAGGGGATGGGCTTCGTCTACCTGGAGCACGCGATGATCGTGAAGGGCGCGGACGCCCCGTCCTTCACCAACAACTTCGTCGCCGAGTGCGGCAGTTGCATCGAACTGACCGGCGCCTCCCAGGTCGCGAAGATCACCAACAACTTCCTGATCAGCGCCTGGGCCGGCTACTCGGTGTTCGCGGAGAACGCCGAGGGCCTGCTCATCAGCGGCAACAGCGTGCTGTGGGCGTGCAACATCACCCTCGCGGGCTGCCATCGCGCAACGATCACTTCCAACAAGCTGCTGAGCAACTTCCCCTCCATGATCGCGCTGACCGACGGCAGTTCGGGCAGCCTGATCGGCTCCAACCACTTCCGGCGCGTGTACGGCGACGGCTCCAGTACCCGCTACGACGACCTGTTCGGGCTGGTGCACATCGACGGCAGCGACAACGCCGTGATCGGCAACCAGTTCTCCTTCCAGGTCGACGCAGCGAACATCCGGCCCTCGGGGGCCTCGCCGACGATCATCCTGGTCAAGGGTGGCAACGCCAACTACCTGGCCACCAACAACATCGTCGCCGACCTCGGCGTCAAGGTCGTCCTGGACGCCTCGACCACCGCGACCAAGGTGCTCTACAGCGCCCGCAGTTCACAGCTCGACGCGTTCACCACCAACCACGCGGCGGTGTACACGCCCTGACCGGGCCGGACCGGCCGGGCGCCGCCCCTGTCACGGGGTGGCGTTCGGCCCGTCGGGGCGGCTGTGGCGCTGCTCGACCATCTCGCGGGTGAGCTGCTCCGTCTCCTGCTCGGAGAGCCGCTCGAAGCCGTCCTCGGTGATCACGGACAGGATCGGGAAGATCCGCCGGTTCAGGTCGGGGCCGCCGGTCGCGGAGTCGTCGTCGGCGGCGTCCCACAGCGCCTGGAGCGCGGCGAGCGCCGCCTCGCGGCGGGACATCCCCGGCCGGTACAGCTTCTTCAACGCGCCCCGGGCGTACGGCGATCCGGAGCCCTCGGCGTGGAACTCGGCCTTCTCGTAGGTGCCGCCGACGACATCGAAGGAGAAGATGCGCCCGCGCCGGCCCTCGTCGCGGGTGACGTCGTAGCCCGCGAGCAGCGGGACGACGGCGAGGCCCTGCATGGCCTGGCCGAGGTTCTGCCGCAGCATGCCGGAGAGCCGGGACGCCTTGGCGTTCAGCGTCATCGGCGCGCCCTCCATCTTCTCGAAGTGCGTCAGCTCGACCTGGAACAGCTTCACCATGTCCACCGCGAGGCCGACCGTGCCGGCGAAGGCGACCGCGGTGTGGTCGTCGGCCGGGTGCACCTTCTCCAGGTCGCGCTGGGCGATGAGGTTGCCCATGGTGGCGCGCCGGTCCCCGGCGACTAGGACGCCGTCGCGGTAGGTGAGGGCGAGCACGGTCGTGCCGTGCGGGAGGCTGTCGGCCGCGGCGCGCACTCCGTCCGGGAACGGCCGCCGGGTGGGGAGCAGTTCGGGCCGGTGGGCGCCCAGGAACTCGGTGAACGACGACGTGCCCGGGGTGAAGAACTCGTCCCCCAGCCGGCCGTCGGTGTCGCTGTGTGCCGCCATGCTTCTCCCCCTCGGCCTCGGTCCCGCCATCCCAGTCCTACCTGGCGCGGGCGCGCGGGAAACTCCGTCACGGCTCACAGTGCCCGGCGCCGCAGCAGCACCCCCAGCACCAGCAGGCCCGGGACCAGCGGCAGCCAGACCGTCAGCAGCCGGTAGCCCAGCACGGCGGAGGCGGCCGCGGCGGTCGGTGCCCCGGCCGCGGTGAGGGCGATGGCGAGCACGGCGTCCAGGGAGCCGAGCCCGCCGGGCGTGGGCAGCAGGGCGGCCGCGCTGCTCGCGGCGAGATACAGCAGCGCGACCCGGGCCGGCGGCAGCGGCAGGGCGATGGCCTGGGTGACCGCGATCAGCACCACCGCGTGCAGCAGCGCGAAGGCCAGCGAGCCGCCCCACAGGGCCGCGGCCCGGGCGGGCCGGGTGTGCACCCGGCGGATATCGGCGCGCACCGCGGCGAGCGCCCCACGGCAGCGCGGCCCGAGCGGCGTGCGCAGCAGCAGCGCCACCACGACGGCCACCGCGAGCGGCACCGTCAGGCCCACCGGCGGGATGCGCGGCATCTGGAGCACGCCCGGACAGGCGAGGGCCAGTACGGCGATCAGGGCGCCCCGCACCAGCGCGCTCGCGGCGGCCTTCACCCCGAGCGCGGTCGCCGCGCGTGCGGCCGGGACGCCGCGGCGCATCAGGAAGCGCATGTTGACGGCGCCGGCCCCGACACCGGCGGGCAGCACATGGTTGGCGGCCGACGCGGCGATCTGCACGGCCACCAGCCGTCCGGCGGGCAGCGCCTCGGCGACCGCGCCCTGCTGGGCGAGAGCCGAGCACGCCCAGGTCAGCAGGGTCGCCGCCGCGCCCACCAGCAGCCAGCCCTGGTCGGCGACGGCCAGCCGTGCCGCGCCGCTGCGCAGGACGGGCCAGTGGTGGTGGGCGAGGAAGCCGGCGGTCAGGACGACGGCGAGGGAACCGGCGGTGTGCCAGTAGGCGCGTCTGCGGACGGGGGCCGCCGCGGTGACGCTGTCGGTCGTGGCGGTGGTGCACTCCTGCGTCGTCATACGGCTCAACCTTTCCGGTCCACCGAGGCGCCGACTGCGTATGTCCGTCCTCTCATACGGTTTTCCCGCTCAACCGTCTCCTCCCTCCTGGGCCGTCGGAGCCACGTACAGGTCGAACCCGGCGAAGCCGTGACGGGGCCAGGAGCGGGCGTAGCGGGGCGGGGTGCTGCCGGTCCGGGCGATCGTGGCGACGGGATGACGGCGGCTCTCCTCGAGGATGGCCGCCTTGGTGGTGTTGGCGTTGTGGCCGATGGTGTTGCCCGAGGCGCAGCCGGTGTAGTAGCCGAGCGGAATGGACTCGAAGCCGGTGATCAGACACGGTGGCTGGACGCCGAGCCGGTGCAGTTCGTCCGCGGTGCGGGCCCAGTCCCCGCGGGCGTCGACGGTACGCCCGACCACGCTGTGGAGCACGGCGCCCTGCACGGCCAGGTGTCCGGCGAGCGCGGCGGCGACCAGCGTCGCGGCGACCGGCCGCCAGGCGCCGCCGGGCCGGCGCACCAGATGCCACAGCGCGTCGGCGACGGGGATCGCCAGCAGGGCGTAGAAGGGCAGCAGGAAGCGGGGTGCCGCGTAGCCGATCAGGAACAGGTACGGGATGCCCGCGGTGAGGGCGCAGGCCACCGGCACGAGGGTGCGTTCGGTGCGGCGGGCGCGGACGGCGAGCCACAGGCCGAGCCCGGCCAGCACGGGCAGCGTGAACCACCACAGGACGATGACCGGGTTGGGGAGGTCGCCGGTGCAGGGCCGGCACAGGGCGCGCCCGGTGAGGCTGCGCAGCTGGTCGCCGATGGCGATGTTCCAGCCGAGGCCGCCCTGGATGCGGGACGCCTCGTCGAGGCGCTCGGTGAGTCCGCCGTAGCTGACGTACGCCTCGATCACCCACTCGGCGGCGCCGGCCGCGAGGCCGCCGAGGAGCGCGGCGAGCAGCCGCCGGTGACGTACCGCCAGGACGAGAACGAGGAGTGGCAGGGTCACCCAGACGGCGTCCGTGGGCCGCATCAGTGCCATCAGGGCGGCACTTCCCGCGACACCCCACAGCGCGGCGCGGTCGCCCTGACCGGCGCGGACCCGCAGCACGCAGCCGGCGCAGACCAGGGCGCCGATCGCGACCCAGTAGTTGGGCATGGCCTGCGGGCCGTAGAAGACGGTCACCCACAGGGAGGCGAACAGGGCGCCCGCGGCGGCCAGGACACGCTCGGGGAACAGGCCCCGCCAGGCGCGCAGGGCCAGATACAGCCCGAGTGCGGCGAGGAGCGTGAAGTAGATCCGCAGCAGGGTGGTGGACGACGTCCAGGACGCGACGGGCGCGGCCAGCAGGGTCACACCGCGGGCGCGGGGTGCGCTGAAGAAGGCCGCGGGCGCGTGGTCGCCGACCTGGCTGACGTAGACGATCTCGTCCCAGCCGAGGCCCATACGGGGTGGGACGAGCAGGAGTTGGACCAGGACGAAGACGCCCGCGACCAGTGCGGTCGCGCTCGGTCTCGCCAGACGCAGGGTTTCGGTGCGGGTCGCGCGGGTCGCGCTCGCGGTGTCGGCCATCGGTCGGCCCCTCCCCGATGGTGCACACGGCTCATCGCTGTTCGGACTGATGTGGGAAAACAAGCAAAAAGTAACCCACCGTCCGAGCCCCTGCAGAATGCCGTACGGCCAACTGACCGATGGAATCCAGCCATGCGAAGGCCCCGCGATCCCGGTGGGGCGGGTCCGCGGGGCCTTTTGAGGGGCGGTCAGTGATGGTCGGGGCGGCGGTGCCGGGGCTGCTCCGGGGCGGGGAGGTCGACGGGTGCGGGGACCGCGCGCACCGCGGGTCCGTCGCTGCCGACGGTGAGGACCTCGCCGTGGTGGCGGATGCGCAGCGGCTCCCCGGACAGCAGGGTGTAGGTCGCCTTTTCCTGGGTGATCTCCACGCGCAGCCGGCGACCGAGGAGCTGGAGGGAGAAGGCCAGACGGCTGAGCGTCTCCGGCAGGCGGGGCGCGAACCGCATCCCGTCGGCGTCCCGGCGCATGCCGCCGAACCCGGCGACCAGCGCCATCCAGGTGCCGGCGAGGGAGGCGATGTGCAGCCCGTCGCGGGTGTTGTGCTCCAGGTCCTGGAGGTCCATCAGCGCCGCTTCGGTGGTGTAGTCGTAGGCGAGCTTGAGATGGCCCGCCTGGGCGGCGATGACGGCCTGGCAGCAGGCCGACAGGGAGGAGTCGCGGACGGTGAGCGGCTCGTAGTAGGCGAAGTTGCGGGCGATGTGCTCCTCGTCGAAGTGGTCGGGGCAGGTGTACATCGCCAGGACCAGGTCGGCCTGCTTGACGACCTGTTTGCGGTAGAGGTCGAAGTAGGGGAAGTTCAGCAGCAGCGGGTACTGCTCGGGGCTGGTGTTCTCGAAGTCCCAGCGCTGGTAGCGAGTGAAGCCCGCGTGCTGCTCGTGGACGCCGAGGTCGCGGTTGTACGGGATGTGCACGGCCGCGGCGGCCTCCCGCCAGGAGGCGCTCTCCTCGTCGTCCACGCCGAGCTGCGCGGCCTGCTTCGGGTGGCGTGCGACGAGGTCGGCGGCGGCGAGCAGGTTCGCGCGGGCCATGAGGTTGGTGTACGTGTTGTCGTCGGCGACCGCGCTGTACTCGTCCGGGCCGGTGACGCCGTCGATGTGGAAGACGCCGTGCGGGTCGTGATGGCCGAGCGAGCGCCACAGCCGGGCCGTCTCCACCAGCAGCTCCACGCCGGTCTCGCGCTCGAAGTCGGTGTCGCCGGTGGCGTCCACGTAGCGGACCACGGCGTCGGCGATGTCGGCGTTGACATGGAAGGCGGCCGTGCCGGCGGGCCAGTAGGCCGAGCCCTCCGAGCCGGCGATGGTCCGCCAGGGGAAGGCGGCGCCGCGCAGGCCGAGCTGGGCGGCGCGCTCCCGGGCGGCCGGCAGCGTGTTCTGCCGCCACCGCAGCGCCTCGGCGACCGCGTCGGGCGAGGTGTAGGTGAGCAGCGGCAGCACGAACGTCTCGGTGTCCCAGAAGGCGTGCCCGTCGTAGCCGGAGCCGGTCAGGCCCTTGGCGGGGATGGCGCGCTGCTCGGCGCGGGCGCCTGCCTGAAGGACGTGGAAGAGGGCGAAGCGGACGGCCTGCTGGATCTCCTCGTCGCCGTCGACCTCGACGTCGGCGCGGGCCCAGAAGTCGTCCAGGTACGCCTGCTGTTCCTGCAGCAGGCCCTCCCAGCCGCTGTGCCGGGCGGCGGCGAGCGCGGCGTCGACCTGGTCGCTCATCGCCGGGCGGGAGCGGGTGCCGGACCAGCCGTGGGCGACGAACTTCTGCACGCGCAGGCTCTGTCCGGGCTCCAGGACGGAGGTGACGGTCAGCCGGGCCACGTCCTCGTCGCTCTCCCGGGCGGTGGTGGTGCCCTCGGGTCCGGCCACGATGTGGTCGGCGGCGACGGCGACCCTGAGGCCGCTGTTGCGGGTGCGGTGCACCAGCCGCAGCCGGGTGCCGGACGCGAAGTCCTCCTCCGGCTCCAGCGGCGACTTCAGGGTCATCGCGGCGCGCGGGTCGCCGTTGGAGCCGGGCAGCGACTCGTTGGCGACGAGCTCGGACTGGATCACCACCCGGGCGCGGGAGTCGACGGGCTCCACCTCGTAGGAGATGGCGGCGATGGCGCGCTGGGTGAGGGAGACCAGGCGGGTGGAGCGCACCCGGATGGTGGAGCCGGCCGGGGAGGTCCACTCGCAGACCCGGGTGAGGATGCCCCGGCGCAGGTCCAGGGTGCGCTCGTGGGCGACCAGGCGGCCGTAGCGCAGGTCGAAGGGCTCGTCGTCGACGAGGAGCCGCAGGACCTTGCCGTTGGTGACGTTGATGACGGTCTGCCCGGACTCGGGGTAGCCGTAGCCCGCCTCGGCGTAGGGCAGCGGGTGCACCTCGTGGACGCCGTTGAGGTAGGAGCCGGGCAGTCCGTGGGGCTCGCCCTCGTCGAGGTTGCCGCGCCAGCCGACATGGCCGTTGGACAGCGCGAACACGGACTCGCTCTGTGCGAGGACGTCGAGGCCGAGGGACGTCTCGCGGACGGTCCAGGGCTCGACGGCGTACGAGCGTTGGGTGATCACGCCTTGCCTCCCAGTTCGGCGAGGTCCTGCACGACGACGTCCGCGCCGTGCTTGTACAGGGCGTCGGTCTGGCCGACGCGGTCGATGCCGACGACATAGCCGAAGTCGCCGGAGCGGCCGGCGTCCATGCCGGCCAGCGCGTCCTCGAACACCGCCGCCTGCTTCGCCTCCAGGCCCAGGTCGCGGGCGGCGGCGAGGAAGGTGTCGGGGTGGGGCTTGCCGGGCAGCCCGCGTTCGGCGGCCACGACCCCGTCGACCCGGACGTCGAACAGGTGCTCGGCGCCGATCGCGCGCAGCACGTCACGGCAGTTGGCGCTGGAGGACACGATCGCGGTGCGCAGGCCCGCGGCGCGGGCCGCCTCGATGTAGCGCAGGGTGCCGTCGTAGGCCTCGACGCCGCCGGTGCGGATCTTCTCCAGCAGCAGCACGTTCTTGCGGTTGCCGAGGCCGTGCACGGTGACGGCGTCCGGTGGATCGTCGGGTGTGCCCTCGGGCAGTTCGATGCCGCGTGCGGCGAGGAAGGTGCGGACGCCGTCGGCGCGGGGGCGTCCGTCGACGTACTCGTCGTACTCCTCGACGGCGTCGAACGGCCGGAAGGCCGGGCCCTCGCGTTCGCGCAGGAAGGCGTCGAACATCTCCTTCCAGGCGGCCGCGTGCACGGCGGCCGTCTTGGTGACGACGCCGTCGAGGTCGAACAGGCAGGCCTGGATGCCTTCGGGCAGACCGAGATCCGTCATGGGAGTCATGGTTCCCCGGAACGGCCACGTCAAGTGAACGACCTGCGTCACAGCGGATGTACTTCCGGATGTCAGCGGCCGGACCGAGACACTCCAGCGTGTGACGGGCTGAGACACTCCTGCCTGTGGCTGTGACCTTCGACGACCTGCTCGCCCGGGCCCGCGCCCTCACCGACGGCCGGCGCCGCGCCCTGCTCGGCATCGCGGGCGCGCCCGGCGCGGGCAAGACGACCCTGGCCGGGCATCTGGTGCGGGCGCTGAACGCGGACGGCGCGCCGTGGGTGGCGCATGTGCCGATGGACGGCTTCCATCTGGCCGACGTGGAGCTGGACCGGCTGGGCCGACGCGACCGCAAGGGCGCCCCTGACACCTTCGACGCGGCCGGGTACGCGGCCCTGCTGCACCGGCTGCGGGCGGAGGCGGACGGCCCGGACACGGTGTACGCGCCGGGTTTCGAGCGGGTGCTGGAGCAGCCGCTGGCGGGCGCGGTGCCGGTGGAGCCGTCGGCGCGGCTGGTGGTGACGGAGGGCAACTACCTGCTGCTGGGGACGGGCGCCTGGGCGCGGGTGCGGGCCGAGCTGGACGAGGTGTGGTTCTGCGGGCCGGCGGAGAGCGAGCGGATCGCCCGGCTGGTCGCCCGGCACGAGGAGTTCGGCAAGGCCCATGAGGAGGCGGTCGCCTGGGTGCTGGGCACCGACCAGCGCAACGCCGACCTCGTCGCGGGGACCCGGCACCGCGCCGACCTGGTGGTGCCGGCGTCGGCGATGCCGGTGCCGTAGCTGAACGGCCCACCGCCACGGACCGTACCCGCGTACGGCGCTTGCGGTCCGCGTACGGCGACCGGTGCGAAGGTGGGGGCATGGCACGGCGGACGGTTCTCGGGCGGTGGGCGGTGGTGCTCGCCGTGGTGCTGCTGCTGGCGCAGATGGCGGTGGCGATGGTGACCACGGCCCTGCGGCAGACCCCGACCATCGACGAACCGGTCTACGTGGGCACGGCCGTGGTCCAGTGGCGTGAGCACACCCTGCGCTGGAACCCCGAACACCCGCCGCTGGGCAAGCTGCTGATCGGCGCCGGGGTGGCCTTCGCGCAGCCCCGTCTGGAACCGCCGCTGCCCGCCGACCAGGGTCTGCTGGGGCGCCGGCTGCTGTACGAGTCGGGCAACGACCCGTGGCGGGTGATGCTGTGGGCCCGGCTGCCGGTGATCGCGCTGGCGCTGCTGTGCGGTCTGGTGGTGTTCGCCTTCGCCCGTGAACTCACCGGCGCGGCGGGCGGGTTGACGGCGCTCACGCTGTACGCCTTCTCCCCCGATGTCATCGCGCACGGCTCGCTGGCCACGCTGGACGTGCCCGCGGCCGCGTTCCTGCTGGCCTCCGCCTGGCTCGCCTGGCGGGCGCGCCGCCGGCCGGGGCTGTATCTGCCGCTCGCAGGCGCGGCGCTCGGGGCGGCGGTGGCCACGCGGATGAACACGCTGGCGGCGGTGCCGGTCCTGCTGGCGCTGGCCGTGGTGTCCGTACGGCGTCGTCGGCCGGGTTCGCCCGCAAGTGCGGCCGTGGGCGCGGGAGTTGTGGCGCTGGCCGCACTGGCCGTCGTATGGGCGGCGTATCTCGCGGTGGACCCGCGGCTGCGGTGGGCGCCGGAGCAGGTGCCCGAGGTGCGGGGGCTGCGCGAGGTGCTGGTCGGGCTGCTGCCGCTGCCGGAGCCGTTCCGCGACGGGATGCGGCTGCAGTTCGCGCTGGAGAACCGGCCCTGGCAGGGCTTCTTGTTCGGGCACCTCTACACCGGCTCGAAGTGGTACTACCTGCCGGCCGCGCTGCTGGTGAAGACGCCGCTGGGCATGCTCGCGCTGTGGGCGGCGGGCGCGGTGGCGTGTGTGGCGGTACGGCGGTTGCGGCCGGCCGCACCGTACGTGCTGCTGCCGGCCGCCGTGCTGCTGCTGGCGGCGATGCAGGGCTCGCGGGACTTCGGCACGCGGTACGCGGTGTTCCTGCCGATGTTCCTGGCGGTGGCCGCGGCCGGGCTGCTCGCGGCCCGGTGGCGGTGGGCGCCCGCCGCGGCGGCGGGGCTCGCGCTGTGCGTGGCGGTCAGCTCGGTGCGGGCGTACCCCTTCTATCTGCCGTACTCCAACGAGGCGTTCGGCGGACCGGCGTACACCCGCTACCGGCTGCACGACTCCAACGTCGACTGGGGCCAGGACCTGGGGCGGCTGGCGGAACGGCTGCGGACGCGCTGGCCGGGGCAGCGGGTGTGGCTGGTGTACAAGGGCAGCGGGGTGCCCGCCTCGTACGGCATCGAGGCGGCCGATCCACGCCGGGTGCCCGCGAGCCGGGTGCACGGTCTGCTGGTGGTGTCCGACTCGGCGGCGGCCAAGGCCCGCGGCAGGCTGGCCGAGCTGCTGGCGAGCAGCCGGCCGGTGGAGGACGTGGGTCATTCGATCACGGTGTACCGGCGTTGAGGACAGGGTTCGCCGGGGTCTACAGGCGTTGAAGATCACCGCGGCCGCCCTGGTCAGCACGGTCGGTGAGCTATGTTGAACGTTCGTGGGCAAAAAAGGAGGCACACCGGTGCCATCGCCGCAGCAGGCACGTGCGCAGGCGTCCGCGATCACCTCGCCGAAGGCGGTCGTGGAGGTCGAGGCCGCACCCGCCTCTCAGCTCAGGACGCTCTTCGACCGACCACGGCTGTCGCCCGGCCAGCGCCGTATCGCCCAGTACCTGATCGACCACCTCACCGAGGCCGCGTTCCTGTCGATCACCGACCTCGCCGACCGGGTGGGGGTCAGCCAGCCCTCGGTCACGCGGTTCGCCGCCGCGGTCGGCTTCAGCGGCTACCCGGCACTGCGCGAGCGGCTGCAGACGATCGCCCTGGGCACCATCGGCGGGACCGGCGTCTCGGAGGAGAGCGGCAACGAACTGCAGTCCGCGGTCGACGCCGAGATCGAGAACCTGGAGAACCTCCGCCGCGACTTCGCCGACCCCGCGCAGGTCATCGACACCGGCCGCAAGCTCTCGGAGTCGACCCCGCTGACGGTCCTCGGCCTGCGCATCTCCGCCTCGCTCGCCGAGTACTTCGCCTACGCCGCGCGCCGCATCCACCCCGACGTACGGCTGGTCACGCTCGGCGGCAGTGTCGCCTACGACGCGCTGCTGCAGTCGCGTGAGGCGGGCGGCACCTGGGTGCTGGCGTTCTCCCTGCCGCGGCACGCGCAGGAGACGCTGTCGGCGATCCGGGTGGCCCGCCAGGCGGGGCTGCGGGTGGCGCTGATCACGGACCTGGCGCTGGGACCGCTGGCCGACGAGGCGGACGTCACCTTCGCCACCGGGACCGGCTCACGGCTGGTGTTCGACTCCTACGCGGCCCCCGGCCTGATGGCCGCCGCGCTGCTCCAGGCCATGACGGACGCGGACCCGGAGCGGACGCACGCGCGGCTGGAGGAGTACGAGCAGATCTCCGAGCAACATCAATTCTTCCTCAAGGACTGAGGGTCACTCTTGGCGCTTTGAGGGCTGTTCACACCCAAACCCGGCATGAATTTTTTCATGCGTATTGCATACCCGGCGGTATATATAAATACTGCAGCGGACGCCCGGGCCGTCGTCTCCCTACCCGCGACGACCCCCGGGCTGTTCGGTCGGGCATCGCCTGCGCGAGCCCCCGTGGGCGGCCCCGGTCATCCCCTAGGCCGGGGCCGCCCACGAACCCGTCGAGGTCCCCACGACGCCGCACGACCCGGAAGCGATGATCATGCCCCTGACGACCATGCGCACAAGCCCGGACTGGCCCTGCCAGGTCAAGACGCCCGGCAGCTACGACTGGGAGCGCTCGGCCGCGAAGTGGCTGCGCGAACTGGTACCGGCGCGGTACGCCAGCTACCCGGCGCTGATGCGTCACCCCGTGCTGCTGGCCCGCCACGCGCAGATCCAGGTCCAGCAGGAGATCCGGGTCGCCCGCACCGCCCTGCAGACGGCCCGCGCCGACCTGCCGCGCCTGGGCATGCCGGAGTCGGTCATCGAACACACCATCAAGATGTACGCCGCCGAGGTCATGCAGCTGCAGCACATCGCGCGCAGCGTCCGCGCCGTCAGCGAGGCACTCGCGGACCGCACGGCGACACGCTGACGGTCCGGTACACCTCAGGCCTGGCGACAGGCCTCACGCACACGCCGGCACACTCGGCCGGCTCACGCCCCGCTCAGAAGTCGGCCGGAGCCATGCCCGGATCCACGGGGCGTCCCGAGCGGTCGGCCTCGTCCTGCACGAGCAGCGAGAGCAGCGCCGCCACCGTCAGACCGGCCTCGGCCGGATGGCGCAGCACCATCCCCGGCTCGATCCGATAGGTGTTGCCCCGCCCTTCCCGCCGGTGCGAGAGATACCCGGCCTCTTCCAGGTCCGCGATGATCTTCTGCACGGCGCGCTCGGTGAGCCGGCAGTAGGCCGCGATGTCACGGATTCTGGCGTTGTGATCATCGGCAATGGCGGCCAGCACGCGGGCGTGATTGGTGAGAAACGTCCATCCTGTATGCGGCTCAGGCACTCCACCCATGCCGACAGCATACGACCAATCATTCCCGCAAACCAAAGCGCGAAATAGATTTCATGTATCCCTTGACGTATCCCCCTGTCCGGTCCAGCCTTGAAGGGTAGAGGAAGGCAGGAGTCCGCAGCGGAGTACGAGCCCGAGGGAGAGGCCGCAATGCCGGAGCCCGCGTATTCGGCGTCCTCAGCCGGCGACATGGTCGAGGCCGGGGCAGGAGCGGAGGACTCGCCCCCCGAACACCGGCCTGAACAGCTCACCGTCGACAGTCGTGCCGACGGTGACCGTGTGGTGGTCGAGGTACGCGGCGAGTTGTGCCTGGAAGTCGACCACGAATTCAAGGACCGTCTGTACCAGGCCCTGGAGCACTCGGTGTCGGGCCTGGATCTGGACCTGAGCGGCGTGGGCTTCTGCGACTGCTCCGGTCTCAACGCCCTGCTACGGGTGCGCAGGCAGGCCCTGGCCGACGGCAAGACCATCACCGTCCGGGCGGCCGGGCCCGTGGTGGAGCGGCTGTTCGAACTGACCGGGACCCAACCGCTGTTCGCGTCCGACGCCGAGCACGACGGCGGGCCCGACCTGGGCGTCGAGGTGGTGCAGTTGCGCCGGGCGATGCGTACCCGGCCGACCATCGACCTGGCCCGCGGGGTCCTGATGGCGACCTTCGGACTGAGCCCGGACCAGGCCTGGGAGGTGCTGGTGCACAGCTCGCAGAACACCAACACCAAGCTGCACCGGCTCGCCGAGCACCTGGTGGAGGCCGTCCAGGGCGAGCCCCCGCCCGAGGCCGTGCAGCAGGAGGTCGCCGCGGCGGTGGCCCGCGTGGAGTCCGGGGCGTGACCGCTCGACGCGGGGTGAGTCCGGCGCGTGACCGCTCTACGCGGGGTGGAGTGACGGACTCTCAGGCGCCCAGGAAGCGGCGCAGGGACGCGGACATCGCCGTCACGAACGCGTCCTGGCGCTCTCGCGGGAGGGCCTCCAGGGAGAGATAGGGGTTGAGGTCCTCCAGCTCCACCAGCAGCAGCTCACCGCCGGGCGCCCGGCAGGCGTCCACCCGCTGGATGCCGTGCTCCAGGCCGTTCCAGGCGATGAAACCGCGCGCGAACTCCAGGTCCTCGGCGGTGGGCTCGTACGGCTTCAGCTCCCAGCGCCGGTCGGGGTCGGGAGCGTGCAGGGCGTACTGGAAGTCGTGGTCGACGAAGTAGAAGGACACCTCGTAGGCGAAGTCGATGTGCGGCTGCACCAGGACGCTGCCGCAGGACAGGTCGAGGCCGCCCAGTTCGCCGGCGGACACGATCCGCAGGCCTATGGAGTCGGCGCCGAGCCTGGGCTTGACCACGTACCGCTCCGCGGGCGGCAGCCGGTCGAGGTCCGCCGCGCGGTCGACGGTGGGGATCACCGGGTGCCCGGCCGCGGTGAGGTCCAGCAGGTACTGCTTGCCCGCCATGTCGGCCTTCCCGGTGAGGGGGTTGTAGACCCGCACCCCGTCGCGCAGGGCGCGCTCGCGGAAGTCGTCGTAGGCGGCCCGGTACTCCAGGACCGGGCCGCTGTTGCGGACGACGACCGCGTCGAAGCGGCCCATCAGGGCGGCCGCGTCACGCGGATGGCACAGCGCCAGGTCGAAGTCCTCGCGCAGCCGGGAGGTGAGCCGGATGTCCTCGTCGCAGTAGCGCCGCCCGCGCGCCTCGTAGGCCAGGTCGGTGACGTACAGCAGGCGGGGCCGTGCCTCGGGCATGGAGGTCTCCTCGGTGATGCGCGCCCGGGCCGGTCACCGGGCCCGGTCAGGCTACGCGGGCGGCCCTGTCGGTGTTCACGCAGGTGGCCGGAGTGGAGGGCACTCAGTTCCCTGTTCCGAGCGCACTGAGTGCCATACCCTTCGTCCATGAGCTCCAGCGGTACGGCGCCCCGGCGCGACGAGAAGTCCGACACGGCAGTGAAGCCGCCCATGCGGGACGCCCTGGTCGCGGCGGCCTTCCGGCTCTTCCTGGAGCGCGGCTACGAGCAGACGACCGTGGACGACATCGTGGCGCTCGCCGGGGTGGGCCGGCGGTCCTTCTTCCGCTACTTCCCCTCCAAGGAGGACGTGGTCTTCCCCGACCACGAGCGGTGTCTGACCGACATGACGGCCTTCCTGGCCTCGGGTGACGACACCGAGGAGCCGGTGCGCCGGGTGTGCGACGCGGCCCGGCTGGTGCTGCGGATGTACGCCGAGAACCCGGACTTCTCCGTGCAGCGCTACCGGCTCACCAAGCAGGTGCCGGGCCTGCGGGCGTACGAGCTGTCGGTGGTGTGGCGCTACGAGCGGGCCCTCGCCGACTATCTGCGGCGGCGGCTGCGGGACCGGCGGGACGGGACGCTGCGGGCCGATGTCGTCGCGGCCGCGGTGGTCGCGGCGCACAACAACGCGCTGCGGTTCTGGCTGCGTTCGGCCGGGGAGGGCGATGCCGAGGCCGCCGTCGACCACGCCCTCGGGCTGGTGCAGTCCGCGTTCGGCACGGGGTCGGTCCCGCCGGTCGCGGACCGGCCCGAGGACGACGTGGTGGTGGTCGTGTCGCGGCGCGGGGCTCCGCTGTGGCGGGTGGTGCAAGAGATCGAGACGACGCTGGCCCGCGACTGACCACCCGGCCGGGCGGGGCCGACGCGGCGGTCGGCCGAAAATTGGGGGTACGCAGTGCCTTTACGGGTGGCACTGAGTGCCATACGCTGACGGTGTGCACGGTGGCACGGCCCGCCGCGCACGGACGTGCGCGGCCTGCCGCGCGCGGGATTCCGGCCGAGCGCAGGGAGTTGCAGCGTGTACCACCACTCAGGAAGCGTCGCTCAGCAGGCAACCGGCTCCGCGACGGGCGTCCTCGACCATCGGCCCGTCGGCCGTGTCGCGGAGGCCTCGCCCGAGACCATCCTTTTCCAGCGCTGCACGTGGTGCGGCACGGCGATGTACCACCGGCTGCTGTGTCCGGTCTGCCAGGGCAGCGACCTGCGCACCGAGCGCAGCGAGGGCGTGGGCACGGTCCGCCACTCCACGGTGGTGCACCGCAACACCCCTGCCGCGCGCAATGTGTCGCTGATCGAGATGGCGGAGGGCTTTGTGATCCGCGGCCGTGTGATGGGCCCGCCGATCGGCATCCACAGCGGCGACCGGGTACGGCTGTCCACGGCCAAGGACCCGGTCCGCGGCGAGCCCGTCTTCCAGCTGGTCGACGAGCCGTACCGCGCCTGGACCTGAGCCGCGGGACCCTCAGCCGGAGGTGAGCGCCACCCGGATCCCGACGGTTCCCCGGGTGCCGCGCCGCAGCCTGCTGCCGAGGAGAGTGAGCCGGCCGAGAACGCCGTACTTGCGCGCGACGAGCGCACGGTAGCGGGCGCTGGTCGCCTCGTCGCAGATCTCCGCCTTCCCGGGCACCTGCTCCCCCGTGGGGTTGCCCCGCAGGTCACAGGGGCCGACCAGCACATCGGCGCGGTGGCGGATGCGCTTGACCTTGTAGGAGTCGGCGGCCGTCCAGACCCCCAGCGCGTCCGCGTCCCGCACGACCCACACCGGCGTGGCGACCGGCGTACCGTTCCTGCGATAACTGGTGATCAACAGGTACTTGCCCTCGGCGAGCCGGTCCAGTGCGGTGGTGTCCATGACCCGCAGTCTAGGGGTGTCGCCGCGAGCGAAGGGCCGTGGAAATCGCCGCTCGGGCGGCGGAGATCAACTCGGCGGTCTAGATTGCTCGTTGCCACCCCGAACGACCCGGCAACCAGGAGCTGATCCCGTGACCGAGAACCCGCCGGCCGCCGAACCGACCGCGGAGGCGCTGCGCGCCCGTATCGTCACCACCCAGCCGCACACCGCCCGCATCTGGAACTACTGGCTGGGCGGCAAGGACAACTACGAGGTCGACCGCGCCGCCGGTGACCAGATCCGCCAACTGCACCCGGGCATCGGCGAGTACGCCCGTGCCGACCGGCTGTTCCTGGGCCGGGCCGTGCGGCATCTGGTCGGCGAGGTGGGCATACGCCAGTTCCTGGACATCGGCACCGGCCTGCCCACCGCGGACAACACCCACGAGGTGGCCCAGCGGCACGCCCCGGACGCGCGGATCGTCTACGTCGACAACGACCCGCTGGTCCTGGCCCATGCCCGCGCCCTGCTCACCAGCACCGAGGAAGGCCGCACCGACTACCTCGACGAGGACCTGCGCAATGTGGACGCGATCCTCGAACACGCGGCGAAGACACTGGACTTCAGCCGTCCGGTCGCGCTGATCCTGCTCGGCGTGGTCATCTTCATCGGCGACGACGAGGACCCGTACGCCCTGGTGCGCCGGCTGATGGACGCGCTGCCCGCGGGCAGCCACCTGGTGCTGTCGCACACCGTCACCCACCCGGCGATGCCGGACGTGGACGAGGCCGTGAAGTTCTGGAACGAGCACGGCACCCCGAAGCTCACCCAGCGCACCCCCGAGGCCGTGGCCCGCTTCTTCGACGGCCTCGACCTGCTGGAGCCGGGCGTGGTGTCCTGCTCGCGCTGGCGCCCCGAGCACACCAACGGCGCGGAGCCGGAGGAGGTCGCGATGTTCGGCGGGGTGGCCCGCAAGGCGTGACTGAACGCCCCGGCGGCCCGGTGCGTATGGACGGTGGGCGCTCGACTGCGGGAGCGCCCCGCGGTCACGGTGCCGCGTCCTTGAGTTCGGGAGCCATGCATGGGGCACGCACGACGACGGATCGTCCGCCGGGTGACACGGCTCGCGGCCGTCGGCGGTCTCCTCCTGGGAGGCACCATGGTCGGCCGCGCGGTGGCGGACGAGCCGTCCGGCCCGCCGACCGCGCCGCGCGGGAGCGCGTCGGCGGCCGTGTCGCCCGGCGCGGCCCTGGTGGCCCGGCTGGGCGAGACACGTACGGCCGGCAGCTGGATCGGCGCCGACGGGCGGCCGGTCGTCGCGGTCACCGACCCGGGGGCGGCCGCCGAGGTGCGCCGCGCGGGGGCCACTCCCAAGGTGGTCCCGCACAGCCTGGGCGAGCTGCGGTCCGCCACCACGGCCCTGCGCGCGGCGCCGCGGGTGCCGGGCACAGCCTGGGCCGTGGACTACCGGTCCAACGAGGTGGTGCTCCGGGCCGACCGCACGGTCTCCGCGACGGACTGGGCCCGGCTCGCCGGTCTTGCGCACGATCTGGACGCCCCGGTGCGCATGGAGCGCACGCAGGGCACCTTCGCCACGCGTCTGAACGGGGCGCGGCCGATCCTCTCGACCGGGGGCCGCTGTTCGGCGGGCTTCAACGTCACCGACGGCCGCTCGGACTTCATCCTGACCGCAGGCCACTGCGGGCCGGCCGGCTCGGTGTGGTTCGCCGACTCCCGAGCCGGCCGCGAGGTGGGCCGGACCGTGCGGGGCAGCTTCCCGGGGGCCGACTTCTCGCTGGTGAGCTACACGGGCGGCCGGGCCGGCGACGGCGCCGACGTGGTGGACCTCGGCGGCGGGCGGGGCGTACGGATCACCGCCGCGGCCGATCCCGCCGTAGGGCAGCGGGTGTTCCGCAGTGGCAGCACCAGCGGGCTGCACGACGGTGTCGTCCGCGCACTCGATGTGACGGTCAACTACCCCGAGGGCAGCGTGAGCGGGCTGATCGAGACGGATGTGTGCGCCGAACCCGGCGACAGCGGGGGCCCGTTGTTCTCCGAGGGGATCGCGCTCGGCGTCACCTCGGGCGGCAGCGGAGACTGCCGGGTGGGCGGTACGACGTTCTTCCAGCCGGTGACGAAGGCGCTCGAGGAGCTCGGTGTGCGGCTGGTGGCGCCGGCCGGTGCTGCCGTACCGGCGCCGTCTGCCTCGGCCCCGCAGAGCGCCGTCGCTCCCGAGGACGCCTCACCGGGGTCGTCGGCTCCGGTGGGCGGGGAACAGGCCTCGACATTGCTGTCGAGGCTGACGGACCCGCGGAACACGGGCCCGGGGCTGCTGATCGTCGCGGGGAGCCTTGTGGCCCTGGTGGCCACGCGGTACATCCGCGCGGAACAGGACCGCAAGGCCTATCGCAGTCATTACTCGGCGACCTGGGGCTGAGCGGCTCTCAGGCCACCCGCTCCTGCTGCGTGGCCACGGCGGCCCACTCCATCACGAGCCGCTGGTACTCCTCGCGCTGCTCGACGGTCAGTGTCCCGCCCGACCGGCGCCACAGCGCCCGGATCTCCTCGTTGACCTCCGCGGCCGATCTCTCGGAGACGGGTTCAACAGTGGTGGACATGCTGTGAAGCATACGGCTCCGAAGGTGAAGACCGTGTGAGTAATGACGTACAAACCGGACATAACGGACCGTGTTGCTGATCACGTCCAACTGGCGCGTCAGGTGCCCGGCTTGCGGCCGTACACGTACACGTCGTCGCCGTTCCTCAGCAGCGACCAGTACTTCTTCGCCGTG
The DNA here is from genome assembly GCF_044763135.1 of Streptomyces sp. NPDC096205. Classification (NCBI taxonomy): domain Bacteria; kingdom Bacillati; phylum Actinomycetota; class Actinomycetes; order Kitasatosporales; family Streptomycetaceae; genus Streptomyces; species Streptomyces sp. NPDC096205. Next base: position 149,985 of record NZ_JBIWFS010000001.1, read on the forward strand.
GTGGTGGTCATGTTGACGCAGCCGTGCGAGCCGGGCGGGTTCCACATGCTGAGGTTGACCGAGTGGAAGGCCTGGCCGCCGTCGAAGAACTGGCTGTAGGGCATGGGCACGTTGTAGATGCTCGACACGTGGTCGATGTCACGCCAGTAGATCTTCTTCAGGCCGGTGCGGGTCTCGTAGCCGTCACGGCCGGTGCGCACCGGGACGGGGCCGTACACCAGGCGGCTGCCGTCCTGGACCCAGCTGAGCTGGAGCGTGAGGTTCACACAGGCGATCCGCCCCTTGTTGGTGGGGCACCTGCCGTCGCGGTTGGGGTTGGTGCCGACGGCCTTCTGCTTGAGCATGAGGTCCATCACACCCCAGGTGACGGGGCCGGCGTAGCCGATGTTCGGCTTGATGCCGTGCTTGTCCTGGAAGGCCTTGATCTTCTGGCAGTCGGTCGGCGACTGCCTGCCGTCGACGGGCAGGCCGAGGAACTTCTCGACCTGCTTCTGGTAGGGGCCGGTCGATGTGGTGCAGCTCGCGGCCTGCGCGGGCGCGGCCCCCAGGCCGATCGCCAGCGGCACCACCAGCGCGCCGGTCCCGACGACGGCCGCCCCTCGTCTGCGTATGTCCCCCATGAGCACTCGCCCTCCCGTAGTCCCCTGCACTGCACGCACACCGCGCGACTCTGACCACTAGACCGGCATCGGCAGGCCGTGGTTGCCCCCTCGCCCGCTTCGCGACGAAACGGTGACATTACGACCCCGATGCGCACGCCCTCAAGTCCGCGCCGTCTCGGTGACCGTCGATCCCTCGGGCTGCCGCTGCGGAAGCTCGCGACGGGAACGCACCGGCGAGAGCAGCAGCGGCAGGAAAGAGGCCGCCAGCACCGCGGCGCCCACCCACAGCGTCGCGCTCACCCCCACCAGCTCGCCCAGCAGCCCGGACAGGGCGGCCCCGACGGCGAGCGCGCCGGTGAGCATGAACCGGAAGGTGGCGTTCATACGGCCGAGCAGGGCGTCCGGCGTCATCCGCTGGCGCAGGCTCACCCCGAGCACGTTCGCCGTGCCGATCTTGGCCATCGACAGCACCCAGCCGGCACCCGCCAGCCACAGCCCCGGCCCGCGCCCGATGAGCGGCACCAGCAGCGCGGCGGGGGCCAGGAGCAGCCCGGTGACCACCTGGGTGCGGCCGTGGCCGAGGCGGGCTGCCAGCGGGCGGGCGCAGCGGGCGCCGAGCAGCACGCCCAGGCCGCCGACGGCCCAGAACAGGCCGAGAGCGCTCGCGGAGAGGCCGAGTTCACGGACGAAGAGGAGCGGCAGCATGGTGTTGACGATCTGCACGCCGAGGTTGGTGAGGGCAGCGGTGAGCGCGAGGGCGCGCAGCTCGGCGTTGCCGAGGACATGCCGCAGGCCCTCGGCGATCTGCGCCCGCAGGCGCGTCTCGCGGGGCTGCGCGGGCGGCTGGCGCCGTGCGCCGACGGCGGTGAGCCGCAGCGCCGAGGCTAGATGGGCGACGGCCGTGAACAGCACGGCGACGGGCGCGGTCAGGAACTGCACGAGTCCGCCGCCCGCGCCGCGTCCGGCGATGTTGCTCACCGCCTGCAGGCTGACCACGGCGGCGTTGGCGCCCACCAGCGCCTCCCGGCCGACCAGTTGGGGCAGCGTGCTCTGCGAGCCGACGTCGAAGAACACCGTCGCGCAGCCGGTCAGCAGCACGACCGCGTAGAGGTGGCCGAGGGTGAGCGCGTCGAGCCACCAGGCGATCGACACGGAGGCGTTGAGGGCGGCGCGGGCCAGGTCGGCGCCGATCAGCACCCGGCGGTGGCGCATCCGGTCGACCCAGGCACCGGCGGGCAGCCCGATGAGCAGGAACGCCAGCGTGCTGAGCGCGGCCAGCGCGCCCACCTGTCCGGGGCTCGCGTCGAGCGCGGCGACGGCGACCAGCGGGACGGCCACATAGCCGACGTTCGTGCCGAGTTGGCTGAGCATAGTGGCGGTGAAGAGCGTACGGAAGTCACGGATGCGCCAGGGCGAGGAAGCTCGTTCGTCGTTGTGCACACCAGCACGCTGCCCGACCGCACCTCGCAGGACAAGTGAAAAGAATGCCCACCAACCCTTAAGCAACGCTTCCGAGTTGGTACGGTGCGTCCATGTCGGCCGCATCCACGTTTCTTCAGCAACTGCCCACGCTCCTCGGTGTCGTGATCGGCGCCCTCGGTTCCTATCTGGCGGTCGTCCGCAGCGACGGCGCCCGCTTCCGGCGGGAGCGGGCCGCGCGGTGGGAGGAGCGGCGACTCGCGGTGTACTCGGACTACGCGCGGGCGGTGAAGCGGACCGTCACCCTCACCTACCGGGTGGCCGCGCACCTGGGCAACGACCCGCATCCGCACCCGCTGTCCCCGCAGGAGGCCGAGCCGCTGCTGGCGGAGGCCACGGCCGGCCGGGACCCGGTCGGCGAGGCGCTGCTCATGCTCGGCAGCGCCGAGGTCGTGGAGCTGGCGCGCGAGTGGGTCGTCGTCGTGCTGGAGATGGAGGCGTTCCTGCGGGCCGGGACCCGGGACCCGGAGGCCTGGCAGGCGCTGATGGAGCGGCAGCGGTCCGCCCGGCAGGCCTACTACGGCGCCGTACGCGAGGATCTGGCGCTGCCGCCCGGGCATCCGGCCCGCTGGTCGGTGCCGGCGGCCGGGGATCAGCGGTAGCCGGTCGTGTCGGCGGGCCTGCCCTTGTCCGCGACCTCGACCAGGTACCGCCAGGCGTCGGGGCGGCTGCCGTCGAGGTCGGTGAAGCCGTAGACCTGGGCGAGACCACCGCTGGACAGGGACTTGCCGTTGAAGCGGGCGACCTCCGGGTCGGCGGCGAGCGCGGCGACGGCCCGGCCGACATAGCGCGGGGTCTCCGAGATGGCGAAGTGCGGCTGCTTGTCCAGCGCGTCGCGCCAGTTGTCCTCGCGCACCCCGAAGGCGTCCAGCATCATCTCCGAGCGCAGCCAGCCCGGCGTGAGCGCGACCGCGGTCGCCCCGCGCGGGCCGAGTTCATGGCCGAGGGAGAAGCCCATGCGCAGGACGGACGCCTTGGCGAGGTCGTAGAAGAAGGAGTTGCGGTAGGTGGCGCCGTTGTACTCGGCGGTGCCGTCGGTCATCTCCACGACCAGCCCGCCGGGCCGGCGCAGCAGCAGGGGCAGCGCGTGATGGCTGGTGATCGCGTGCGTCTCGACGGCGAGCCGGAGCAGCCTGAGGCCCTTGTCGAGGTCGTGCTCCCAGACGGGCGTCTCCCACGCGAAGAGATGCTCGCCGCCCCAGATGTCGTTCACCAGCACGTCCAGGTGCCCCTGCTCGGCGTCGATGCGCTCCACCAGGGCCCGTACCTGGCCGGGTTCGAGGTGGTCGGTGGGTACGGCGACACCCTCGCCGCCCGCCTCGGTGACCAGGTCGGCGGTGCCCTCGACGGTCTCGGGCCGGTCGTACTCGGAACGGCGTGAGCGGGTGGTGCGCCCGGTGACGTACACGGTGGCTCCCGCCGCCCCCAGTTCGACGGCGATCCCGCGGCCCGCGCCACGGGTCGCCCCGGCGACGAGCGCCACCTTGCCCTGCAACGGCTTGTCCATGTCCGGCTCCCGACCTCGTGTTTCCTACGTGTCGATGCGAGAGTGCCGGGGAAACCGGACATCTTCTGTCGCCTTTTGCCGCGGGTTCACCCGGCCGCGCGCAGCTTCTCCCCCAGTTCGTCGTAGTCGGGCACGAACCAGATGTGACCGCCCTCGTTCGTCTCGCGCAGGAAGTCGCGCAGCGCGCCGCTCTCGGCGGCCTGCCGGGACACGTCCCCGACGACGGCGAGCCGCACCCGGTAGGTGACGAACTTCTGCATCACAGCGCCCGCGACGCCCGTGCGCAGCCGGAAGAACTCCTGCGGCACCCGCTCGACGGGGACGGCGACCAGCGTGGCGTCCTGGCCGAAGGCGTCGCCGATCAGGTCCAGCGCCGCGCTCTCGCCGTCCAGAAGGGGTCCTTCGGGGGCGCAGCGCAGCACGCGGACGCCGTGCAGGGTCTCGAGCGTGTTCGTCGTCATACAGGCGATCATGTCAGTGGCCGCGGTCGATTCAGTGGCCGCGGTCGATCCACTCCTGAAGGTGCGGTGCCTCCGCCCCGATGGTGGTGGGGTCGCCGTGTCCCGTGAGCACCTTCGTCTCGGGCGGGAGGCCGAGCAGCCGGTTGCGGATCGAGTCGATGATCGTGGGGAAGTGGGACCAGGACCGGCCCGTGGCACCCGGCCCGCCCTGGAACAGCGTGTCACCGGTGAAGACCGCCCCCAGGCCGGGGTCGTACAGGCAGACCGCGCCGGGCGCGTGGCCGGGTGTGTGCAGGACCCTGAGGTCGGCACCCGCGGCCTCGATGACCTGCCCGTCGCGCAGCCAGGCGTCCGGCTCCCGCTCGGGGTGGGTCTGCTTCCACAGGGGCAGGTCGTCGCGGTGCAGCCAGATCACGGCGCCGGTGCGCTCGGCGAGGGCGGGGGCGGCGTCGATGTGGTCGTTGTGGGCGTGGGTGCAGACGATGGCGGTCAGCCGCCGGTCGCCGACCGCCTCGGCGATGGCGTCGGCGTCGTGCGCGGCGTCGATGACGACGACCTCGTGGTCGTCGCCGACCAGCCAGACGTTGTTGTCGACGTCCCAGCTTCCGCCGTCGAGGGTGAACTGCCCCGAGGTGACCAGGCGTTCGATGCGCGGGGCCATCACAGCACCACCACCGAGCGCAGGACGTCGCCGTGGTGCATCCGCTCGAACGCCTTCTCCACCTCGTCGAGTTGGATGGTCTCCGTCACGAACGCGCCGAGGTCCAGGCGGCCTTGGCGGTGGAGGTCGATCAGCATGGGGAAGTCGCGGGAGGGCAGACAGTCGCCGTACCAGGAGGACTTCAGGGCGCCGCCCCGTCCGAAGACGTCCAGCAGGGGCAGTTCGAGCTTCATCTCCGGTGTCGGTACGCCGACCAGGACGACCGTGCCGGCCAGGTCACGGGCGTAGAAGGCCTGCCGGTACGTCTCGGGGCGGCCGACCGCCTCGATGACCACGTCGGCGCCGAAGCCGCCGGTCAGCTCGCGGATCGCCTCGACGGGGTCGGTGTCGCGGGAGTTGACGGTGTGGGTGGCGCCCATCGTGCGGGCCTTGTCCAGCTTGCGGTCGTCGATGTCGACGGCGATGATCGTCGCCGCCCCGGCCAGGTGCGACCCGGCGATCGCCGCGTCACCGACCCCGCCGCAGCCGATGACCGCGACGGAGTCGCCCCGGCCGACGTTGCCCGTGTTGATCGCGGCGCCGATCCCGGCCATCACCCCGCAGCCCAGCAGTCCGGCGACGGCCGGGGACACCTCGGGGTCGACCTTGGTGCACTGGCCCGCGGCGACCAGGGTCTTCTCGGCGAACGCGCCGATGCCGAGGGCGGGGATGAGCTCCTGGCCGGTCGAGGCGAGGGTCATGCGCTGCTTCGCGTTGTGGGTGTCGAAGCAGTACCAGGGGCGGCCGCGCAGACAGGCCCGGCAACGCCCGCACACCGCACGCCAGTTGAGGATCACGAAGTCACCCGGCGCCACGTCGCTCACGCCGTCGCCGACCGACTCGACGACTCCCGCGGCCTCGTGGCCGAGCAGGAAGGGGAAGTCGTCGCTGATGCCGCCCTGTTTGTAGTGCAGATCGGTGTGGCAGACACCGCAGGCCTGGATCCGCACCACGGCCTCGCCCGGTCCGGGGTCCGGCACGACGATCGTCTCCAGGCGGACCGGCTCGTCCTTGCCGGGTGCGATCACGCCGCGTACTTCCTGCGCCATGGCTGCTGGGTCCCTTCCGTCGGCGGGCGTTGTCTCCCTGCTCCGACCCTACGCGCGATCACCGGGCGGGGAGCGGACACCGGCACACAACGCGCCCGGCCGCGTCCGGGGCACGGACGCGGCCGGGCGGGCCGAAGCGGGCGGGGTCAGGTCTGGAGGCCGGGCAGCAGGCCGGTGACCGGCGCGGCCAGGTCGGTGATCTGGTGCAGCTGGTCGAGGTCGCTCGGCACACGGTTGAGCTGCGCGAGCTGCTGGGAGGGCCGCGGGAGCGCGCCCCGGTGCGACTCGGGGATGTCGCTGGTGGCGAGCGCGTCCAGCAGGGCGATCGGGCTCAGGCTGCTGCCTGCCTTGGCGTCCGTCTCGGCCGCGCCCGCCGAGGGGGCGGCGAGTGCGGTGACCCCGGCGGCGAGACATGCGGCGGCGAGGATACGGCGAGTTGAGATCATGCCCTCAGCAACGCGGCCGCCCCGGCTCCGGACACGGCCGCCGCGCCGCGCTCACCCGTCAGGAGGAGCGCGTCACCGCGCCGCCCTCCCCGGAAGCCGCCTGCCCCCGCGCTTGCCGTGCCCCATGGGCCGGAGGACGCTCGTAGAGGAGGCTTCGGTGGCCCGCAGCCCGCCGGGTCGCCCGCTTCGGAGGAGGTTCATCATGGGCACCAGCACGAGCCCCGCCTTCAGCGCCGACACCCTGCGCCGGGGCCTGGAAGGACAGTCGTCGCAGGACCTTCTGGAGCTCTACGCCAATGACGCGGAGCTACGGATCGTCGACCGCAACACCCAGCCCAGCCACCCGAAGGTCATGCACGGCCGCTCCGAGATCGGCGCGATGCTCGAGGACGTCTACGGCCGCGACATGACCCACAAGCTGGAGGGGTGCGTCGTCCAGGGCGACCGCGCCGCCTACAGCGAGTCCTGCGAGTACGCGGACGGGGTCCGTGTCCTGTCCGAGTCGATGATCACCCTGCGCGACGGGAAGATCGCCGAACAGATCATGATCCAGGCCTGGGACGAGTAGGAGTCGCCCCCGTCACCTGGCCGGGACCCTGTGGCGAGGGGCCCCGGCCGGGCCGCCGCACGTCTCGGTTAAGGTGTCCGTGGGCCCGTGACTGGCGCTGAGGTGGAGCACCACCGGGGAGCGGGCCGACACCAGTGAATGCCGTGCGCCTGGGCGACGAGACCGATCAGCTCAGGAGTGGATCATGACTCAGGCACGGCTCATGGACGGCACCTCGCTCGCCCGCGGGATCGTCGAGGAGACCGCCAAGCGCGCGGCGGACCTCACCGAGCGCACCGGCACCGCCCCCTGTCTCGCGACCGTGCTGGTCGGCGAGGACCCCGCCTCCGTGACGTACGTCCGGATGAAGCAGAACCGCTGCCGCAAGGCCGGCATCGGCTCCCGGCACGTGGAGCTGCCCGCCGCGACCACCACCGAGGAGCTGGTCGGCACGCTGCGGGCGCTGTCCGCCGACCCCACCGTGCACGGCATCCTGCTCCAGCACCCGATGGGCGAACACATCGACGAGCGGGCCGCGTTCGAGGCGATCGCGCCGGAGAAGGACGTCGACGGCGTCACCTTCGCCTCGTTCGCCACGATGAGCTTCGGCCTGCCGGGCTTCGTGTCCTGCACGCCCGGCGGCATCATGCGGCTGCTCGACGCGTACGGCGTCGACCCGTCCGGCAAGCGCGCGGTGGTGGTCGGCCGCAGCGCCATTCTGGGCAAGCCGGCCGGCATGCTGCTGCTCGCCCGCGACGCGACGGTGACGTACTGCCACTCGCGCACCGCGGACCTGTCGGCGGCCGTGCGCGAGGCGGACATCGTGGTCGCCGCCGTCGGCCGGCCGCGGCTGATCAAGGGCCAGGACATCAAGCCCGGCGCGGTCGTGATCGACGCCGGCTACAACCCGGGCAACGTGGGTGACGTCGACTTCGAGTCGGCCGTGGAGCGTGCCTCGCTGATCACCCCGGTGCCGGGCGGCGTCGGCCCGATGACGATCGCCACGCTGCTGGAGCAGACGGTGGACGCGGCGATCAGCCAGCTCGGGGCCTGACTCCCTAGCGGCGCGGGGAACGGCGCGGGCAACCACGCACGACGGGCAGCCGCCGACGAGCACAAGCCACCCCCATACTGATGCATGTGCGCATCGCGATCATGACGGCGGGCTCCCGGGGCGACGTGGCCCCCTTCACCGGTCTCGGACACGGTCTGCTGGACGCAGGCCACGACGTCACCCTGGTGACACATGCCCGCTTCGAGCAGCTCACCTCCCGGGCGGGGCTCCGGTTCCACCCGCTGCCGGTCGATCCGCAGGCCGAACTGCACTCCCCGCGCGGACGCGCCCTGCACCGCAGCGCGACCGGCGCGGGGAAGCTGCTGCGGGTGGTGTCGATGGCGCGGGCGCTGGTCGGGCGGATGACGGAGGACCTGGTGACGGCCGCCCGCGCGAGCGATCTGCTGCTGCTCGCCGGGGCGATCGCCCCGCTGGGGGTGGCCGTCGCGGAGGGGCTGAGGCTGCCGAGCCTCGGCGTCTACCTCCAACCGATCGCACCCACGCGGGAGTTCGGGCCGCCGCTGCTGGGCGACCGGTCCTTCGGCGGGCCCGGCAACCGGCTCGCCGGGCACGGGGTGAACCTCGCCGTGGAGCAGGTCTTCGCGGCGGCCGTCCCCGCGGTACGGGCCCGGCTGGGGCTGCCCGCCGCACGCCCGGGCACCCTGCGCCGCGACCGGGAGCGGCGGGGCTGGCCGGTGCAGCACGGGTTCAGCCCGCTGGTGGTGCCCCGGCCGCGGGACTGGCGGCCGGGCCTCGACATCGCCGGGTACTGGTGGCCGTACGACGCCGACGCCGGGCTTCCCGCGGAGGTGCGGGCGTTCCTCGACGCCGGGCCGCCGCCGGTGTTCGTCGGGCTGGGCAGCGCGACCGTGCCCGACGCCGGACGGATGAGCGCGCTGGTCGTCGCGGCGCTGCGGCGGGCCGGGCTGCGCGGGGTGATCCAGCGCGGCTGGGGCGGACTCGCGGCGGACGCGGACGACATGCTGACCATCGGTGAGGTGGCCCACTCGGCGCTGTTCCCGCACATGGCCGCGGTGGTCCATCACGCGGGTGCCGGCACGACCGCGGCCGGGCTGCGCGCCGGGGTGCCCGCGGTGCCGCTGCCCGTCCAGTTCGACGAGACCTTCTGGGCGTCCCGCCTGGTCACGCTGGGCGTGGCGCCCTGCGCGCTGCCGCTGCGGCGGGTGACGGCCGACTTCCTCGCCGCGGCCCTGACCCGAGCCGTCGGCGACCCGGCCCACCGGGCCCGGGCGCAGGCCCTCGGCGTACGCGTCCGCGCGGAGGACGGGGTGGCTCCGGTGCTGGAGGCGGTGAACCGGCTGGCCGGGTGAGCCACTTGGGGGCCGCCAACGACCGGTCGGCGTGACGGCGCCGCTGCGTGGGCCCGTCGTGGCGGCCCGCTGTTCGCGGAGCCGCTGCCTGGGCCGTCGTGGCGGCCGGCTGATCGCGGCGCCTCAGGGCGGCCGCAGGATCGCCAGGAGTTGGCGCACCAGCTCGTCGACCACCTCGTCGAGCGTGGCGTCCACCCAGCCCGCGCTCCAGTCGTGGAGCAGGCCGTTGACGCTGCCGATGAACGCCGTGGCGGCGAGCCGGTGGTCGTTCGGTGCGGCCTCCCCCTGGGCCACGGCGGCGGCCGCCTCGCCGCAGATGAAGTCGACCCAGCGGGCCCGCCGGGCCAGCCGCTGCTCCTCCAGCCGCGGGCTGACCCCGATGATCTCGACGAAGGTGATGCGGATGCGGCGTGGGTCGCCGGTGACGTTCCCGGCGTACGCCCGGAAGATCGCGGAGGCCCGTTCCGCCAGCGGCCTGCCCTCCACCCCGGCGGCCGCCGCCAGCACGGCCTCTTCGGCCCAGCCGTTGACCTGAAGGTGCAGTTCGGCGAGGACGTCCTCCAGGGTGCGGAACTCCTCGTAGAACTGACGGGTCGACAGTCCGGCTGCCTCGCTGAGCGCGGCGACAGTGGTGGCGCGGTAGCCCGGGGTGTCGCCGAAGAGCTGAAGCGCCGCGTCCAGGAAGCGCCGGCGCCGCTCGGCCTGCCGTTCCTGCGCGGACCTGCCGCCGTAGCGGCCGGTCGGCCCCTTGAGCCTGCCCGCCACTGTGCCTCCCGTCGTCGCCGGGCTCCCGCTCGGCCCGCCGACGGCCAATTTTGTCGTGTACGCAGTCTTGTGGAGAAGGGCCACCCTTCCTTACTTTCCAGTAAGTCGAACTCTGAACGACGTTGTATTCAGACTGCCCCCCACCCCGAGGAGAGTGCAGCCATGCCTGCCTTCCGCCCCCGGCACCTGTGCACCGTCGCCGCCGCCCTCGCCCTGACCGCCACGGTCCCCGCGACCGGCGCGTCCGCCGACTCCCCCGCGGCGCTGCGCGAGGTGCTGTTCGTCGGCAACAACTGGGACGGCACCGCCGAAGTCATCGCCTCCTCGGGCGACTTCGCGAGGATCGGCCGGGTGGACGTCGTCCCGGACAAGGACCAGCGCATGGCGGAGATCAACGCCGACCCGGTCAAGTGGGTCTACTTCATGGCGATCCGCAACAGTGTCGGCGAGGGCCACGACCAGTTCGTCGACGACATGTACGCCACCCCGGACGGCCGCTCGATGGTGGTCTCCCGGCCCAGCTTCGCCGATGTGGTCTCCCTCGACCTGGCCACCGGCTCGGTCAACTGGCGCTTCGCCGTGTCGGGTCACCGCGCCGACCACATGGCCGTCTCCCCCGACGGCACCAAGGTCGCGGTCTCGGCGTCCACCTCCAACACCGTGCATGTGCTGGACATCGTCACCGGCCGGCAGCTCGGCTCCTTCGGCACCGGCGACAAGCCGCACGAGAACGTCTTCACCGGCGACGGCCGCTACATCTGGAACATGTCCATCGGCGACGTGAACACCGCCCTGGACGAGCCGTGGCTGGACTGGACGAAGGGCGACCGGCGCATCACCGTCGTCGACGCGGCGACCTTCCGGCAGGTGAAGGTCATCGACATGCGGCAGCGCCTGGACGCGGCCGGGCTCGGCCAGTACTCGGACGCGGTGCGCCCGGCCGCGTTCAGCCCCGACGAGTCCAAGCTCTACTTCCAGGTGTCGTTCTTCAACGGCTTCTTCGAGTACGACGTGGCGAGCGACAAGATCACCCGGACCAAGGTGCTGCCGAAGAACCCGGCCACCAGCGAGGACCGCACGACCTGGGTCAACGACTCGCGCCACCACGGCCTCTCGATGAGCCCCGACGGCAGGAAGCTGTGCGTGGCGGGCACGATGGACGACTACGCCACCGTCGTCGACCGCGCCACCCTCCAGGAGGGCCCGCTCGTCACCGCCGCCAAGCCCTACTGGGCCACGGTCAGCGGCGACGGCAAGTCCTGCGTGATCTCCGAGAGCGGCGCCGACCAGGTCACCGCCATCGACTTCGCGACGGGCCGCAAGACGGTGTCGGTCCCCGTCGGCGACCACCCGCAGCGCGTGCGCCTGGCCCGGGTGCCCGCCGACTGGTCGGGCCCGTCGGCTAGCTGAGCGCGGCCCAGGCGTCCAGTTCGGCGCGGGCCGCCTGAAGCAGTGAAGCCGCCGGAGCCGTCGCCCCGTTGGTCACCAGCACGTAGTGCAGAACGCCCGTGTCGCGTGCGGTGAGCAGCAGGCGGCGGCTTCCCGTGGCGCCCGGTTCGGGGGCGGCGGCAACCGGGGTGGAGGCGGTGTAGGCGGGCAGGCCGTGGAGGGTGCCCAGGTCGGAGACCACGGTGGTCGTGGCGGGCGGGAAGGACCCCGGGAGGTGCAGCTCGGTCGGCGCCGGGCCGCCGTCGGAGCGCCACAGCAGGACGCCGTACTGTCCGGAGCCCACCAGCCGGGCCACGTTCGGCAGCGAGGCCGGTACCGGGTTCCAGGTCAGCGTCGTGGACCCGTCACGGGAGCGGTCCTCGTAGGTGAAGCCGAGCGTGGTTCCGGCGGTGGCGGCCGGGTAGAGGCGATCCAGCAGGCGGGCGTCCTGACGGAGCGTCACCTTGCCGGTGTCGTCGAGGCGTACGGCGGACAGGTCCTCGTCGTTCCAGGCGTCACCGGCGATGAGGATCTTGTCGGGGTTGCCGTTCATCGCCTCGCGGTGGCGGCCGTTGTAGAGGTCCCACTGCCATTGGGTGGCCGACAGCACGGGGCCGCTCGCGGTGGGGCGGGTCCACCAGGCGGAGCCGGGCAGGCGGGAGTCGAGGGCCTGGTACATCGCCTTGAGGACGGTCGGCGCCTTGTCGGAGACCGTGCCGCTGAGCGGGTGGCCGAACTCGCTGACCACCGCCGCCGTACCGGTCGCGGCGGCCCGGTCCCGGACGGTCCCGAAGTCCCCGGTGTACTGGCCGTCCTTCGCCTTGCCCCACATGAAGACGCCCGAGATGGCCTTCTGGTCGTAGAAGTGGGTGTTGAAGACATAGCGCGGGCCCAGCTTCCCTGCGTCCAGCAGGCCGCCCTCCTGGCGCTGGAAGTCGAGGTTCGCGTTCCAGAAGAGGTTCGGCTCGACGAAGGCGGGCTTGTCCTGCCAGCCCGCCGCGTCCATCCGGGACCGGAAGCGCTCGTAGAACGGCCACAGCACGTCCCGCTCCCAGGCGCGGCTGCCCTGGCCGGGGTCGTAGGTGCCGGCGTGCGGCTCGTTGTAGGGGTCGAAGCCGACGATCCCCGCGAACTGCTCGTCGGTGAGGTGCTGTTCGACGTACTTCATCGTCTGCTCGGTCGTGGCGAGGAAGGCGTCCTGGATGCCGTGCGCGTTGTGCCAGAAGTCGTACGTCGCCCGCTTCACCGCCTCGTTCTGGGTGATGTTCTGGCCCCAGAAGAGGCAGATCCCGCAGAACTCGTCGGGGTAATCGCCCGCGTCCACGGCCCACTTGGGGGCGCCGTCGCCGGTGTACCAGCTGTCCGGGTCGAAGAGGTGGCGCGAGTACAGGTCCTGGTGGAAGTCGGGGTAGACCCGGATGCCGGTGTCCAGGAAGGCGCGCATCTGATCGGTGACGGCGGCCAGGTAGGCGGTGTCGACCCGGCCGCGCTGCGGCTCGGCGTGCGCCCAGGACAGCAGGAAGCGCACCGCGTTGCCGCCGCCGAGGGCACGCAGCGCGACAGCGGACCTGCGCGCGTCGGCGACGGACGCGAAGGGCAGGCCGCCATGCTCCTCCAGCTTGGTCTCGCCGGAGACGTTGTAGCCGCGCAGCACGACCTCGCGGCCGTGGGCGTCGACGAAGCGGCCGTCCACCACGGTCAGCGGGGAGCCGTCGAACCACAGGGAGTCGGCCGCGGCGGCGGGAGGGGCACCCGCCGCCGGGGAACCGCACAGGAATCCACACAGGACGACCAGAGCGACGAGCACATGTGCGCGCTTCTTGGACATGTCCCTAAAGGTCGAGCTTTTCTGACACTCCGTCAACTACCCGTTCGGCGGGTGACTTTCAGCAGATACTCCTTCCGGTTCAGCGGGTTGTGGTCGGTGCGCGGCCGCTCGGGCACGGGCCCCTGCGTGACGGGCGCGTAGTGGTCGAAGGCGCACTCCAGCTCGCCCTCGCCCCGGGTGAGCCCCGGCAACCGCTGCTCCAGGGCGTGCACCCGGGCCGCCGGGATGTCGCCCTCCAGGACGCAGACGGCACCCTGCGTCTCGGTGGTGCGCGGCACCGCCCGCAGCGCGGCCAGCACCGGCAGCAGCGCGCCGAGCGTGTCCGCGGGCGCCTCCAGGCGGAAGCGGTGCAGGGGCTCGTGCACCCGCGTCCCCGCCCGCCGCAGCGCCTCCACCAGGACCAGCGGGGTCAGGCCCCGGAAGTCGTATCCGGTGCTGGACATGCTCTTGTCGAAGCCCTGGTGGGCATGGCTCTGGCGGGGGCAGTAGCCCGAGTGGGTCATCGTGACCCTGCAGTCGGTGACCCGCCAGCCGTGCAGGCCCTGTTCGAGGCTCTCGCGCACGGTGTCCTCGACGGCCTTGAAGAAGGCGTACGGCATCGCGCCCAGCTCCACCTCCAGGCCGAACGTGACGCCCGAGCCGGGCGGGGCCGCGTCGACGCGCAGCCCGATCGTGGCCAGGAACGGGTTGTCGCCCTTCTTGACGAACTCCGCGGCCGTGCCCGACCCGATCGGCCGCTCCACGCACAGCGGGGTCGTCTCCCGGAAGCCGACCTCCAGGCCGTACTCCTCGGCGAGCGTGGCCTGGACGACCTCCTTCTGCACCTCCCCGTACAGCGACACGCCGGTCTCCCGCCGCACCTCGTCGTGGCGCAGCCCGATCAGCGGGTCCTGCTCGGCGAGCTGGGTCAGGGCCAGGTGCAGCGCGCCCGGGTCCGTGCCGGGGCCGGGCACGACGACCGTCTCCAGCGTCGGCGGGGCGAAGAAGTGCCCGTACGGCTTACGGGGCACACCGAGGAAGTCGCCGATCCTGATGTCCGCGAGGCCCCACACCCGGGCGATCCGGCCCGCCGGCACCGCGTCCGCGGGGACGTCCGTGCCGTGGTCGAAGACGCCGACCGCGGTGACCTTGCCCTCCTGGGGCGGGTCACCGAAGGGGACGCGGTCGCGGACGCGCAGGGTGCCGGTGAAGACGCGCGCGTAGGCGATCTTCTCGCCCGCCGGGCCCCGCTCGACCTTGAACACGGTGCCCGACAGCGGCCCGGCCGGATCGCCGCCGGCGGCCGGGAGGAGCTCCCGGATGCCGGTGATCAGCGGGTCCATCCCCGCGCCGGTGACGGCGGAGCCGAAATAGACGGGGTGCACCAGGCCCTGCCGGGTCTGCTCGGCGAGGGCCGCGCGCACCCGCTCGGGCCGGACGGCGCCCTCGACATACGCGGCCAGCAGGTCGTCGTCGTGGTCGGCGAGGACGTCGAGCGCGGCGGGGCCGAGGCCGGGCACGAACCGGGCGTCCGGGGTGCCGAGCCGCTCGGCGGTCCCCATCGGCACCACGGGCACCTTCAGCCGCTCGGCGACCGACCGCACCAGCTCCGCGCCGCGTGCCCCGCGCCGGTCGATCTTGTTGACGAAGACCAGGGTCGGGATGCCCAGGCGGCGCAGGGTGCGCATCAGAACCCGCGTCTGGGCCTGGACGCCCTCGACGGCGGAGACGACGAGCACGGCGCCGTCGAGCACACCGAGGACGCGTTCCACCTCGGCGATGAAGTCCGGGTGCCCCGGGGTGTCGATGAGGTTGACGGTCACGTCGTCGACGGGGAACGACACGACCGCGGACTTGATGGTGATGCCGCGCCTGCGCTCCAGCGCGAGGGTGTCCGTCCGGGTGCTGCCGTCGTCGACGCTGCCGATCTCGTCGATGACCCCGGCGGTGTGCAGCAGCCGTTCGGTCAGGCTGGTCTTTCCTGCGTCGACGTGGGCGAGAATGCCAAGATTGAGCATGTGCACGTAGCGTCATGTCCTCGGGAGAGTGGGCTGTTTCCTTCCTGGGTGGACATGAACGGTGCGCGCATTGCGGCCCTCCTCGGCTCGAAGCTGGAACCCGAGCAGTGCAGCAGACGACGGGGGCGACGGCAACGCGATTAAGGAGCCCCGCGGTGCGTGAGATTCTCCCGGTGCTGGGCGGCTGGTGGTCCGCATCTGTTCCGTTCGGGCTGGCCACCGTGGTGGCGGTGAGCCGCAGCGCGCCCCGCGGTCCGGGCGCGGCGATGGCCGTCGGCCCGGACGACGAGGTCGTCGGCAGTGTGTCCGGAGGCTGCGTGGAGGGCGCGGTCCTGGAACTGGCCCAGGAGGCCCTGGCCGACGGCCGGGCCCGCCTGGAGACCTTCGGCTACAGCGACGAGGACGCCTTCGCGGTCGGCCTGACCTGCGGCGGCGAGCTCACCGTCCTCGTCCGCCCCGTGACCCCCGACCTGGACCCCACCCTCGGCCCGGTAGCCGACTCGGTGGCAGCGGGCCGCCCGGTGACCCTGGCCACCGTCGTCGACGGCCCGGCACCACGCGGGGCCACGCTCGCGGTGGGGCCGCCGGACGAGCCGGGACCGGGTGACGCCCCCGAGACGCTGGGCAGTCTGGGAAATGCCGGGCTCGACGCCGCCGTCGCCGCCGACGCCTGGGGTGAGCTCGCCGTGGGTGCCACAGGCGTGCGGCACTACAGGCCCGGTGGGGAGCGTCGGGAGGACGCCGTCTCCGTGTTCATGCAGTCGTTCGCGCCGCCGCCGCGGATGCTGGTGTTCGGGGCGATCGACTACGCGGCCGCGGTCGCCCGGATCGGGGACTTCCTCGGCTACCGGGTGACCGTGTGCGACGCCCGCCCCGTCTTCGCCACGCCCCGCCGCTTCCCGCCGGGCGTGGAGGTGGTGGTGGACTGGCCGCACCGGTACCTGGCGGGCACCGGCACCGACGAGCGGACGGTGATCTGCGTGCTCACCCACGACCCCAAGTTCGACGTCCCGCTGCTCCAGGAGGCACTGCGCCGGCCGGCCGCGTACATCGGGGCGATGGGCAGCCGCCGTACGCACGCCGAGCGCCGGGAGCGGCTGGTGGCGGCGGGGCTGACCGGGGCCGAGCTGGCCCGGCTGCGCTCGCCGGTCGGGCTGGATCTGGGGGCCCGTACGCCCGAGGAGGTGGCGGTGTCGGTGGCCGCGGAGATCGTCGCGCTGCGGTGGGGCGGCAGCGGGGCGCCGCTGACGTCGACGGCGGGGGCGATCCACGGGGCGGCACGGTGAGGCTCCTCGAAAAAAATCCGCTGTCCGTGTGTGAGGTGGGGCGAATCGGGTATTCGCGGCTCAAAGGGACGAAATAGTCCGCCCCTGCAGTAGGTCGGAAGGAGGTCCGTGACAGACAGCCCAGATTCGCAGTGCGCGGGCCGTTGCCGGTAGGCCGGAGCGGCCCGCCTTTTCATGCGGGGGCCGGTTCAGCACTTCGGGTGAAGGCGCTCAGCGCGGGGGCAGCCGGTGCAGGACCACATCGGTGAGGTCACCGTCCGTGACGGACGCGGTCATATAGGTGCAGTACGGCTCCCTGCGACGGTCGGTCGGCGAGCCCGGGTTGAGCAGGCGGAGCCCTGTCGCAGCGGTGCTGTCCCAGGGGATGTGGCTGTGCCCGAAGACGAGGACGTCCAGCTCCGGGAAACGCGCCGCGCAGCGGGCCTCGCGGCCCTGGGCCGGGCCCGTCTCGTGCACCATGCCGAAGCGCAGGCCGCCCAGCTCGGCGTGAGCGATCTCGGGCAGCCGGGCCCGCAGATCGGGGCCGTCGTTGTTGCCGTACACCCCGATCAGCCGGCGGCTACGCTCCTCCAGCAGATCGAGCGTGGCCGTGTCGACCCAGTCCCCGGCGTGCACCACGACATCGGCCGCCTCCACCTCGGTCAGCACCTCGGCGGGCAACTCCCGCGCCCGGCGCGGCAGGTGGGTGTCGGAGATCAGCAGCAGACGCATGCGACCAGCGTAAGTCCGCGCGCGTGGACGGCGATCGGCGGCGCGACAGCCGGATAAGATCGGGCAACGCACGACAATCCTCAACACGAACGGCAGACGACCCCAGGGGCCAGGAGGCCATGTCGGTGAAGGTCAGCGTCATCGTTCCGGTGTACAACCCCGGGCGCTACATCGACGACTGCGTCGATTCCCTGCTGCGTCAGTCGCTGCCCGACGACGCCTATGAAGTGATCTTCGTCGACGACGGCTCCACCGACGACACTCCGGCCCGGCTCGACGCCGTCGCCGCCGAGCACCCCCATGTGCACGTCATCCACCAGGAGAACTCCGGCTGGTCGGGCAAGCCCCGCAACGTCGGCATCGAGGCCTCCAAGGGCGAGTTCGTGATGTTCGTCGACAACGACGACTATCTCGCCGACGAGGCGCTGGAGCGGATGTACGACTACGCCATCGCCAATGACGCGGACGTCGTCGTCGGGAAGATGGCCGGCAAGGGGCGCCCCGTGCCGGTCGAGCTGTTCCGGCGCAACCACCCGAAGGCGTCCGTGGCGAACGCGCCGCTCATCGACAGCCTCACCCCGCACAAGATGTTCCGCCGGGAGTTCCTGGACCGCATCGGGCTGCGCTTCCCGGAGGGGCGGCGGCGCCTGGAGGACCACGTCTTCGTCACCGAGGCGTATCTGCGCGCGGGCAACGTCTCGGTGCTCAGCGACTACGTCTGCTACTACCACGTCCGCCGCGACGACGCCTCCAACGCCGGTTTCCAGCAGCTCGACCCGGCCGGGTACTTCAAGAACCTCCGCGAGGCCCTGGACGTCGTCGAGGCGTACACCGAGCCGGGCGAGCTGCGGGACCGGCTGCTGCGCCGCTGGCTGCGCAACGAGATGGTCGAGCGGATGCGCGGCAAGCGCCTGCTCGCGATGCCCGAGGACTACCGCCGCTCCTTGTTCGCCGAGATCCACGCGACCGCCGTCGAGCGCTTCGGCGCCGGCGTCGCGGCCGGGCTTCCGCCGGCCCAGCGGGTCGTCGCCGCGATGATCGCCGCGGACCGGTACGACGACGTCGTCGCCTTCGCCGAGTGGGAGAGCGGCATCGCCGTACGGGCCGTGCCGGAGGGCGTCGAGTGGCACGAGGGCGCGGTGCGGGTGGCCCTGCGCGCCGAGTTCACCTCGGGCGGCGAGCCGATGCCGTTCCCGGCCGAAGGGGTGCCCGCGACGGGCGAGCCGCCGCTGGACGCCGCCGAAGCCGTCGACTGGGTGTGTGCCGACTCCGTGGCGCGGTTCGACACGGCCACGGCCGACCTGCTGCTGCGGGAGCGCGAGAGCGCCGCCCAGCACTTCCAGTCGGTGCGGGTCACCCGGGAGACCGTGCCGGAGGGCGAGGGCGAGCGGGTGCGGCTGGTGCTGCGGGCGTCCGCCACGGTCGACCCGGCGACCGCGGCGGACGGGGTGGCGCCGGCCGCCGGTCTGTGGGACGCGTTCGTCCGGGTCCGGCTGGGCGCCTGGACCAAGGAGTGCCGACTGGGCCCGGCCCCGGCCCAGGACCGGCCCACGCCCAGCGCGGGCGTCGCGGGCGGCCGGGTGGTCCTGCCGTACTGGACCCATCCGCACGGCAACCTCGCCTTCGACGTGGACCGCGCGTCCAAGCGGCTCGGTCTGTCCGAGGTCACGCACACGATGGTCACCGTGTCCGGGAGCGGTCTGCGCGCGCCGGTTCCGCTGTACGTGCCCGGCGAGTCGGAGGTGCGGCTGCGGCTGACCGCCGACCGGAGCGTGGAGGTGCCCGGGCGCCTCTCCCCCGCCGCCGACGGCCGCAGGGCGGTGCTGGAGGCCGAACTGCCGCTGGCGGAGCTGCGGGCGGGCACCTGGCGGGTGGCGCTGGGTCCGGTCCCGGAGCGCTTCCTGGCGCTGCCGCTCGCCCTGGAAGCCGCCGACGACGGCACGGTGCGTGCGGTGCCTGCCACGACACCGCGCGACAGCCGGCCGCTGCTCCGCCGCGTCCGCAGCAGGCTCGGCCGGGTGCTGCGCGGCGCGGCGAACCGAGTCACCAAGCACAGGAGGTAGAGCGTTGCGACCGCTGGGGATCGAGGGTGCCTGGGTGCTGGAGCCCAAGGTCTTCCCGGACGAGCGGGGCAGTTTCCACGAGTGGTACCGCGGCCGGGAGTTCCGCGAGGCCACCGGCTACGACCTGTCGCTGGCGCAGGCGAACTGCTCGGTCTCCCGCCGGGGTGTGGTGCGCGGGGTGCACTTCTCCGATGTGCCGCCCGGGCAAGCGAAGTACGTCACCTGTGTGCGCGGCGCCGTCCTGGACGTGGCGATCGACCTGCGGGTCGGCTCGCCCACGTTCCGGCAGTGGGACGCGGTCCGGCTCGACGACGACACCCGGCACGCGGTGTTCCTCGCGGAGGGCCTCGGCCACGCCTTCATGGCGCTGACCGACGACGCGACGGTCGTCTATCTGTGCTCCACCGGGTACGCCCCGGAGCGTGAGCACGGGGTGCATCCGCTGGACGCGGACCTGGGCATCGAGTGGCCCCGGGGCATCGAGCCGGTGCTGTCGCCGAAGGACGCCGAGGCGCCGTCCCTCGCGCAGGCGCTGGAGGCCGGGCTTCTGCCGGAGTACGAGACCTGCCGCGCCCACTACGAGCGGCTTCGCGCGGGCGGCCCCACCGGCTGACGGGGCCGCCCGGCTCTTCTTACGAGGTCTTGGCGCTGGGGGTGCCGTAGCGGGCCTTGAGGACCCGCTTCTTGTTGGTGCCCTCGGCGTTGACGCCCTTCTCGATGATCACGAGGTTGTGGAAGAAGTGGACCGCCCGGATGTTGCGGTCGAAGTAGGAGGGCTCGTAATCCTCGTCCACGAACTCCTCGTAGTTCAGGCCGTCCACGAGCTGCTTGAGGACGCCCATGCTGGTGTCCTTGGCGTCCAGGTCCTCGCTGCCCATCCACTCCGGCCAGTACGAGCTCTGGGTGTCCTCGACCGCGTAGATCCCGCCGTCGCTGAGCAGCGGGAAGAGGGTGCGGAACGTGGTGATGACGTGCGGGCTGCGGTGGCTGCCGTCGTCGATGATCACATCGATCTTGCCGATCTTCTCGGCGATGGACAGCAGCGAGTCGGGGTCGGACTGGTCGCCGATGTAGGTGGTGATCCGGTCCTCGTCCACGAAGGACTTGTCCTGGATGTCCATGCCGTGGATCTGCGCGTTCGGGAAGAAGTGCTTCCACATCCGCAGCGAGGCGCCGCCCTCGCCGGGCCGGTTGTAGCCGCCGATGCCGATCTCCAGCAGGTTGAACTCCGCGTTCTTGAGGTGCTGGAGATAGCGCTGGTAGTGCTGGGCGTACTTGTGGCCGCCCCACTTGTCGGTCTTGAAGTGGGTGGCGAGCTTGCACAGGTCGTCGGAGATCGCGGCGACACCCGTGGGCTTCTTCGGGGGCGCTGGCGGGGTGCCGAACGTCCGCTGCCTGACGCGGCGCAGTGCCTGCCAGCCGCGCTCGCCGACGACGGGCTTGACGGTCTTCCTCACGACCGACTTGATCGACATGCTGCGGATTCTCCCTCTGTGGTGGTGACGCCGAAGGACGGGAACGCGGCTGCCAGCGCTTCCCGCCAGTCGCGGATGGGGGTGAGGCCCGCCTGCCGCAGGCGGTCGTGGCCGAGCGCGCTGTACGTGGGGCGCGGGGCGGGCCTGGGGAAGGCGGAGCTGTCCACGGGCCGTACCCGCTCCGGATCGGCGCCCGCGTGCCGGAACACCTCGCGGGCCAGGCCGTACCAGGTGGTCTCGCCGGAACTGGTGGCGTGGAACACGCCGCTCAGGCCGGGCCCGATCAGTGGCCCGAGGTCGGCGAGGAGTTCGGCGACGTCGACGCTCCAGGTGGGCTGGCCGCGCTGGTCGTCGACGACGTCGAGCGTGTCGCGGCGGGCCTGAAGATCGAGCATCGTACGGACGAAGTTGCGGCCCGTGGCGCCGTACAGCCAGGCCGTGCGGACGATCGCGGAGGTCTCGGGGAGTTCGGCGAGGACGGCCTGTTCGCCGGCGAGTTTGGTGCGGCCGTAGGCGGTGCGCGGGTCCGGGGGGTGGTCCTCCGGGTAGGGGGTGGTGCGGGCCTCGCCGGAGAAGACGTAGTCGGTGGACAGGTGCAGCAGCCGGGCACCGGTCGTGGCGCAGGCACGGGCGAGCCGGCGGGGGCCTTCGCCGTTGATCAGCAGGGCCGTCTTCTCGTCGGTCTCGGCGTCGTCGACGGCGGTGTAGGCGGCGCAGTTGACCACGATGTCGGGGCGGTGGGCGGCGAGCGCCTCGTCCACCGACTCCGGCCGGGTGATGTCCAGGGCGGCGTGGCCGAGGCCCGTCACGTCCTCGCCGCGCCGGGTGAGGGCGGCGACGGTGTCCTGGCCGAGCATGCCGCCCGCGCCGGTGACGAGCCACCTCATCGGCGCTCCTTCAGCGGCTCCCACCAGGCGCGGTTGGCGCGGTACCAGTCGACGGTCGCGGCCAGGCCCTCGGTGAAGTCGTGGCGGGGCCGGTAGCCGAGTTCGGTGCGCGCCTTGGTCCAGTCGACGGAGTAGCGCAGGTCGTGGCCCTTGCGGTCGGTGACATGCTCGACCATCTCCCAGCCGGCCCCGCAGGCCTCCAGGAGCAGGCCGGTGAGCTCCTTGTTGGTCAGCTCGGTGCCGCCGCCGATGTTGTAGACCTCGCCGGGGCGGCCCTCGGTGCGCACGAGTTCCACGCCGTGGCAGTGGTCCTCGACGTGCAGCCAGTCGCGGACGTTGAGGCCCTCGCCGTACAGAGGGACCTTTCTGCCGTCGAGGAGATTGGTGACGAACAGCGGGACGACCTTCTCGGGGAACTGGTGCGGGCCGTAGTTGTTGGAGCAGCGGGTGACGCGCACGTCGAGGCCGTGGGTGCGGTGGTAGGCCAGGGCGAGCAGGTCGGAGGAGGCCTTGGAGGCGGAGTACGGGGAGTTGGGGCTCAGCGGGTGGGTCTCGGGCCAGGAGCCGGACTCGATGGAGCCGTACACCTCGTCGGTGGAGATGTGCACGATCGGGCCGACGCCGTGGCGCAGGGCCGCGTCCAGCAGGGTCTGGGTGCCGAGCACATTGGTGCGGACGAAATCGGCGGCGCCGTCGATGGAGCGGTCGACGTGCGACTCGGCCGCGAAGTGCACGATCTGGTCGCTCTCGGAGACCAGCTTGTCCACGAGCGGGGCGTCGCAGATGTCGCCCTGCACGAACCGCAGCCGTGGGTGTTCGGGCGGCAGGTTGTCGAGCGTGCCGGCGTAGGTGAGCTTGTCCAGCACCGTGATGTGCGGGGCGTCCGGCCCGTCGTCCGCCAGCAGCATGCGGACGTACGTCGAGCCGATGAACCCGGCGGCGCCGGTGACGAGGAGGTTCATGTGGGGATCTGCACCTTGCTCGGAGCGGGCTGTGCGTGTTGCTCAGGTATGGATCTGGACCGTGCTGTGGTCGCCGAGGACGAGGCGGTGGGCGCTGGGCACGCTGGGTGCCGGGGTCACCTCGACATGGCGGCCGATGAGGGAGTTCTCGATCCGGCCCACCCCGTCGATGGAGGAGTCGCGCAGCACGATCGAGAACTCCAGTTCGCTGTCCTTGATGCGGCAGTTCTCCGCGACGGACGTGAACGGGCCGACGTAGGAGTCGGTGACGACCGTGCCGGAGCCGATCACCACGGGGCCGACGATCCGGGAGCCGATCACGCGCGCGCCCCGCTCGATGACGACGCGGCCGACGGTCTCCGACGCCTCGTCGACCTCGCCGTCGATGCGCCGCTCCATGGTCTCCAGGACGGTGCGGTTGACCTCCAGCATGTCGACGACGTTGCCGGTGTCCTTCCAGTAGCCGTGGATCACGGTGGAGCGGACCTCGGCGCCGGAGTCGAGCAGATGCTGGATGGCGTGGGTGATCTCCAACTCGCCGCGCCAGGACGGGGCGATGGCGCGCACGGCCTCGTGGACGGCCGGCGTGAACAGGTACACGCCGACCAGCGCGAGGTCGCTCTTGGGGCGCTCCGGCTTCTCCTCCAGGCCGATCACCTGCCCGGCGGGGCCGAGTTCGGCGACGCCGAAGGCGCGCGGGTCGGCGACGTGGGTGAGCAGGATCTGGGCGTCGGGGCGGCTGGTGCGGAACTCCTCCACCAGGCCGGTGATGCCGCCGACGATGAAGTTGTCGCCGAGGTACATCACGAAGTCGTCGTCCCCGAGGAAGTCCCGGGCGATCAGCACCGCGTGGGCGAGTCCGAGGGGGCGTTCCTGCGGGATGTAGGTGATCTCCAGGCCGAACTTCGATCCGTCGCCGACCGCCTCCTGGATCTCCTCCGCGGTGTCGCCGACGACGAGTCCCACCTCGGTGATCCCCGCGTCGGCGATCGACTCCAGGCCGTAGAACAGCACGGCTTTGTTCGCCACAGGAACGAGTTGCTTGGCCGAGGTGTGGGTGATCGGCCTCAACCGTGTTCCGGCGCCTCCGGACAGCACGAGTGCCTTCATCTGCTTCACCATAGCGGGGATCAAGGAGGTGAGTGGTCGCCTGCGGTACTTCTCGTGTACGCCCGCCTCCACCCTTGTGTTCGCCCGTCGGGTCAGGGGCAGTCGGGGACGCCGTCCAGCCACGCGGGTCCCTGGATGTAGATGTTGGTGACCCAGGCGCGGTAGTCGGGCAGATAGGACCACACGTCGTTGGTGTAGCCCTCGGCGGTGACGCGCTCGGCGTGCTTCTGGCAGCGGACCCGGATCGTGGTCGGACCGGGGAAGGCGTACACGCGCCTGGCTGCCACGGCCGGTTCGGCCTTGGTCCACACGCCGTTGCCCCAGGTGGCGAAGACGGGCCCGGTGACCGGGCCGGTGTCGACGCGGACGGCCCCGAAGTAGGCGCTGTTCAGGCGTACGTCACTGACCATCAGCTTCGTGCCGGACTGCCGGGCCTCGACCATCCGGCCCGCGCCGAGGTAGATCGCGATGTGCTTGAGGTGGTCGGAGGTGCCCCAGGCGAGCAGGTCGCCGGGCAGCAGCGGGGCGAGGCCCTGGTCGGGGGTGAAGCGCGCGGCGGCGCGGTGGGTGTAGTACTGGGCGCTCGCCACGCCGTTCAGGAGGTCCTCGCCGGTGGCGCGGGCGTAGGCGTAGCGCACCAGGCCGGAGCAGTCGAAGCCGCGCCGCTCGGGGTCGTGCTCGCTGGCCGGGTCCTCGGGGTCGACCTGGCCGTACGTGGGGCCGGGCTGGGGGCCGTGGCCGCCGCCCCAGGAGTACCAGGTGCCCGCGGCGACCTCTTCGCAGGCGGCGGCGATGGCCTGTTCGGCCGCCGGGGAAGCGCCTGAGGCGAGGGGGCGGCAGTCGTCGGCGGCGGCCGCCGTGGTGGCGGGTGCGCCGAGGAGAAGGGCGAGCAGCGCGCCGAGCACGCTGCCGACGAGGGTGCGGCGGATGCGGCGGATCATGCGGAGTCCCCGTTCTCGAAGGTGGCGAGACGTTCCGAACGTGGCGAGACGTTCCGAACGTGGCGAGACGTTCCGAACGTGGCGAGACGTTCCGAACGTGGCGAGACGTTCCGAACGTGGCGAGAAGCCGGTCGACTGTCAGACTGCCGACCGGCGCCCGCTCGTTCCCGCCCGGCGCGTGGTCCACTCGAAAGAGGCAACGGGCAACGCCCGGGAAACCCTCACCCCTCAGGGGGGTTGATGATCCGTCAGGCGCCCCCGCAGCCGGTGGATGTCCCGGAGCCGGGCCCCGGGGTCGAGGTTCCACAGCCGTACGGTGCCGTCGTTGCCGGCGCTGGCCACCGTCCGCCCGTCGGGCGCGAAGTCGACGCCCCACACCGCGCCCGTGTGTCCGGTGAGGGTGGCCCAGGGCCGCCGGGCGGCCACGTCCCACAGCCGGACCGTGCCGTCGCCGCCGCTGCTGGCGAGCCGGTGGCCGTCGGGCGAGAAGGCGAGGCCGCGCACGGAGCCCGCGTGGCCGGTGAGCGCGGCCGTACGGCGGTGTCGGCGCAGGTCCCACAGGCGTACGGTCCCGTCGTTGCCGCCGCTGGCGAGGACGCGCCCGTCGGGGCCGAAGGCGAGGCCGCGCACGGCGCCGGTGTGGCCGGTGAGGACGGCGCGCGGCCGGTGTGAGGCCACGTCCCACAGTCGTACGGTCAGATCGTCGCTCGCGCTGGCGAGGGTGCGGCCGTCGGGGCTGAAGGCGACGTCGTTCACGAAGTCGGTGTGGCCGTGGAGGACCTCGGGCGGGCGGTGTCCGGTGAGGTCCCAGAGGCGGACGGTGCGGTCGGCCGAGGCCGAGGCGAGGGTGTGGCCGTCGGGGGCGTAGGCGACGGCGAACACGCTCTGCCGGTGCCCGCGCAGGGTCGCCACCGGGCGCCGGGCCGCCACGTCCCACAGGCGGATGTCGCCGTCGGAGCCGGCCGAGGCGAGAGTGCGGCCGTCCGGGGCGAAGGCGACGGCGAACACGCTCTGCCGGTGGCCCCGCAGGGTCGCGACCGGGCGCCGGGTCGCCACGTCCCACAGCCGTACGGTGTGGTCGGTCCCGGCGGCGGCGAGCAGCCGGCCGTCGGGGCTGTGGTCGGCGCGGGACAGCTCGGTGAACGGGCGTGCGGTCAGCGCCCGGCCGCGCAGGTCCCACAGCACCACCGACTGGTCGAACCCGGCGGTGGCCAGCCCGCGTCCGGCGGGGTCGACGGCCACGGACAGGACGTAGTCGGTGTGTCCGGCGAGGGTGGCGACGGGGCGGGCGGCGCGGACGTCCCACAGCCGGGTCGTGCCGTCGCCGCCCGCGCTGACGACCGTGGTGCCGTCGGGGGTGTAGGCCACCGCGTTGACGTCGTCTCCGTGCCCGGACAGGGTCGCGGTGGTCCTGCGGGTGGCGAGGTCCCACAGTCGTACGGTGCGGTCGGTGCCGCCCGTGGCGAGGGCGTGCCCGCCGGGCGCGACCGCGAGCCCGAGGACCTCGCCGGTGTGCCCGCGCAGCGCGGCGAGCGACCGGGCCAGGTCCGGGTCCCACAGGCGTACGGTGCCGTCGGCGCCGGCGGACAGGAGCCGGTGCCCGTCGGGGGTGTAGGCAAGGGCGTTGACGTCTCCCGCGTGCCCGCCGAGGACCGCCTCGCGGCGCGGGTCGCGGCCGGTGCGCCAGAGCTGGACCGTCCCGTCGGCGGCGGCCACGGCGAGCCGGGCGCCGCGGGGGTCGAAGGCGAGGGCGCGGGCGCCGGTGGTGGCGGGCAGGAGCCGCGGCGGTGCGGGCGAGGCCGGGTCGAACAGTCGGACGGGCCCGGTCGTGGAGGTCGCCGCCAGCAGCCCGCCGTCCCGGTCGAAGGCCACCGCGCGGATGCGTCCGGGCACCCGCAGGGTGGTGACGACATGGCGGTCGGACACGCGCAGCAGTCGGACGGTGCCGTCGGAGCTGCCGTCGGCGAGGAGGCGCCCGTCCGGGGTGAAGGCGACCGTGTTGACGGGGCCGCGATGGCCGGTGAGGCGCGCGGAGAACAGCTGGGCCTGGGTGCTGAGCAGGGCGCCGCGGGCCTCGGCGCCCTGGTCGGCGCGGTAGGCCTCCTCGGCCAGCAGCATCGACGCCTCGGGGCGGCCGCCGGCCAGGGAGATGGAGCGTACGGCGAGGGCCTGGGAGCGGGCGGCGCGTTCATGGGCGAGGGCGGCCGTGCGCTGCTGGTGGGCCAGGGCGCCGGCGGTCACCGCGAGACCGAGGAGCACCGCGAGGGTGGCGAGCAGGGTCTGCCGCAGTCGCGTCTGGCGGTGTGCCTGCCTCCTTCTGGTGTCCTCCTCGGCGAGCGCCGCCGCCAGGAACGCCTCCTGCAGCGGGCTGAGTCCGTCGGCCTCGTCGGCCCAGGCGCGGGCCGTCTCCAGGCGGCTGCCCCGGTAGAGGGCCGACGGGTCGTGGCCCTCGCGCTCCCACTCGGCCGCCGCGTGGGCGAGCTGCTGGTGGACCAGCAGCCCGGCGCGGTCGGCGTGGATCCAGTCGCGCAGCCGGGGCCAGGCGTGCAGCAGGGCCTCGTGGGCGATCTCCACGGTGTCGTGGTCGACGGTGATCAGGCGGGCCCGCACGAACGCGTCCAGGGCCCGCTCGGCGCCCTCCGCGTCGGCCGGCAGGGCCGTGAGGTCGGCGCGCCGGGCCCGGCGGCGGGTCGGCCCTGCCTCGTCGGAGACCTGCACCAGACGGGACAGCAGCCGGCGCACGGTGCGCTGTTCGGCCGGGTGGAGCCCGGCGAAGACGCTCTCGGCGGTGCGGGCGACGGCGCCCTGGATGCCGCCGGTGCGCTCGTACGCGGCGACGGTGAGGGCGGCGCCCTCGCGCTGCTGCCAGGTGGAGAGCAACGCGTGGGAGACCAGGGGCAGGGCGGCGCTGGTGTCGGCGTCACGCAGCAGGAGGGGGACGAGGCCCGGTTCCAGGGGGATGCCGGCCAGTTCCGCGGGGCGGCTGATCGACTCGCGCAGTTCGTCGGGGGTCATCGGCGGCAGGACGAACAGACCGTCGGTGAACACGTCCGCCAGTTCGGGCAGTTCCAGGCACCGGCCGGCGAAGTCCGCCCGTACGCCGAGCACCACGAGCGCACCGTCGTCCGGGGGCGTCGCGAGGTCGGTGAGGAGGCGGACGAAGGAGCGTCGTTCGGTGTCGTCGGCGCAGAGGGTGAACAGCTCCTCGAACTGATCGACGATCAGGACGGGTCGGACGGGCGGCGGTCGGCGCTCGGCCCGGGGTGCGGGGACGGCGGCGGCGCGGACGGCGGCCAGCAGCGCGGCCGGGTCGGGCGTCAGCTCCGGGACGCCGAGGGTCTTGGCGGTGCGTTCGAGTAGTTCCTCGACGGGGCGGGCGGTGGGGGTGAGGGTGACCACCGGCCAGCGGTCGGCGCCCGGCATCGGGAAGCCCCCGGCCCGGCCGAGGGCGGGCACGAAACCGGCGTTGAGCAGGGAGGACTTGCCCGCCCCCGAGGGGGCGACCAGCAGCAGCGGGCCCTTGCCGACGCGCTGGAAGGCCCGTTCGACCAGCGCGGCCGTGGCCCGCTCCCGGCCGAAGAACCGGGCCGCGTCCTGCGGGGTGAACGCCGACAGCCCCCGGTAGGGGCAGGCCGGCTCGTCGGGGCCGGCGTCCGCGCGCGGCTGTTCCACCAGGCGCAGCAACTCCCCCTCGGCGCCGAGGATCCGGTCGCAGCTGCGGGCCACGTCGACCGTGGCGCGCTTGGCCCCGGTCTCGATCTTGCTGAGGTAGCCCTTGCTGTAGTGGGTGCGGCGGGCCAGGTCGGCGAGGGACAGGCCGCGCTGCTGTCGTAGTCGTCTGAGCTGGGCGGGGAAGGAGGCGGTGGTCTGTGCGGGGGCCTCCGGTGTGCCCTGGTCCCCGCCCGCCGGGTCCTGCTGCTGGTCCCCCAAAACGTCCCCCATGGCATGGTGCGTCCACGTCGTGAGACAGCGGACGCCCAGGCTACTGCGGGGGACTGACGGACCGGCACGCCATTCACTCCAAGTGGCGAAAAGCGGGAGGGCGTCCGCAGCCGCCGTACGCCGGCTGCGGACGCCCCGCTCCCCCATGGCGGAACGTCAGGGCCCGGTCACGGCCGGTTCAGCCGTACCGAGTTGATCGGGGTGAGGTCGGCGTAGACGGCCACGCCCGCGGCGATGGCGTCGCCGCAGCCGCCGCCGTTGTACTGGGTGCACAGGTTGGCGGTGGCCCCGCCGGTCTGGTTGTTGTAGACCCAGTGGTGGCCGACCTGGTTGCTGAGGTTGTGGGCGCCGTAGCTCCAGAAGACGTCGGTGGGGTTGACGCCGGGGTCGGTCTCCGGGTCCTGGCCCTCGGGGTAGATGCAGACCGCGCCGTCCGGGCAGCGGTCCCAGTCGGCGGGCCGGGCCTCGGCGGCGGAGCCGAGGGCGAGGACGGCGGCCGTGGCGGTGACGAGTGCGGCGGCGCCGCGGATCTTGTTGCGCATGTTTCCCCCTTGCGGGTCTCCTGCGTGTTCGCAGGCCGTGCTTGTCGGTCGCCATCAGCCTGTCCCGCCGGCCGGGCGGGGTCGACGGGTTGCCCGTCGCCCGACCGGGCACGGCTCGGGAAACCCTGTGTGACCTGGAGTTTCACCGAAGGGAAGGCAACCGCGGGAGGGTGGTCACCGGTCGAGGGCGACCTCGCACCACACCTGCTTGCCCCCGCTGACCGGCAGGGTGCCCCAGACCGCCGACATGGCCTCCACGAGGAGCAGCCCGCGTCCGCCGGTGGCCTCCCAGCCGATGCTGGTCGGCTTGACGGGCGTACGCGGTGAGGCGTCGGCGACGGCGATACGCAGCCGGCTGTTGATCAGGGTGAGGTCGAGGCGGACCTGTCCTTCGGTGTGCACGAGGGCGTTGGTGACGAGTTCGGAGACGATCAGCAGGACGGCGTCGGCCTGGTCGGCGACGCCCCAGGCGCGCAGGGTGCGCCGGGTGAAGCGGCGGGCGTGCCGCACGGCCTCGGGGACGCGCCAGACCGTCCAGCTCTCGCGCAGCGGTCGTACGGCCATCCCGTCGTAGCGCATCAGGAGCAGGGCGACGTCGTCGCTGCGGTGGGCGTTGCCGAGCAGGGCGTCGGCGACGAGGCCGAGGTGGGCGGGGTCGGTGGCGGTGAGGTCGGCCGCGAACCGGGCCATGCCGGCGTCGATGTCGGCCTCGGTGGACTCCACCAGGCCGTCGGTGGTCAGGGCGATGACGGTGCCGGGCTGGAGCCGCAGCGGGCTCATCGGGAAGTCGGCCTGCCGTTCCACGCCCAGCGGCAGTCCGCCCTCCGCCTCGGCGATCTCGGTTCGGCCGTCCGGGTGACGCAGCACCGGGGGCAGGTGTCCGGCACGCACGCTCCAGGCCGAACCTTCCTCCAGGTCGACGTCGACGTAGCAGCAGGTGACGAAGAGGTCGGTCTCCAGGTCGACGAGGAGCCGGTTGGCGTGGGCGACGACCACGTCGGGCGGATGGCCCTCGGCGGCGTAGGCGCGCAGCGCGGTGCGCATCTGGCCCATCAGGGTGGCGGCGGCCGCGCTGTGGCCCTGGACGTCGCCGATGACGAGGGCGACATGGTTGTCGGGCAGCGGGATGACGTCGTACCAGTCGCCGCCGACCTCCAGCCCCGCGGTGGTGGGCAGATAGCGGGCGACGGCCTCGGCGCCGGGGAGTTTGGGCAGGCGGCGCGGCAGCAGCTGGCGCTGGAGCATGCCGACGAGTTCGTGCTCGGCGTCGAAGGCGCGGGCGCGCATGAGGGCCTGTCCGGTGAGGCCCGCGGAGGCGGTGAGCAGGGCGCGTTCGTCGGCGCCGAAGTCGTGCGGGCTGTCCCAGCCGATCAGGCAGGCCCCGGCCATGCGGTTGCCGGCGGGCAGCGGCAGCACGGCGAGTCCGCCGGGGCCGACCTCGGCGAGGGCGGGCTCCAGGGCGGTCCCGGCGGGCCAGATGCGGGCGCGGCCCTCGTCGAGGGCGGCGGCGAGGGTGGGCATGGCGCGCACCGGCGCGTCGGGCCACTCGGTGCGCCACTCCAGGCGCCACAGCTCGGGCCAGGACTCGGGCTCGGGCGGGTCGAGGACGGTGACGACGAGCCGATCGCCCTCCAGTTCGGCCAGCGCGATGCGGTCGGCGCGCAGCGGGGCGCGCAGCGCGGCGACGACGGCCTGGCCGACGTCACGGACGGTGCCCGCGGTGGCGAGGGCCGCGGCGAGCCGCTGCACGCGGGCGACGTCGGTGACGTCCGAGCGCAGGGTGGAGGCGTCGGCGACGGTGCCGACGAGCCGGGCCGGCTGTCCGTCGCCGCCGGGCAGCAGGCGGCCGCGCAGCCGCAGCCAGCGGGGCCGGCCGGTGGGCTGGAGCACCCGGAACTCCAGCTCGCGCTCGCCGATGGTCATGTGGTCGGCCTCGGTGACGCTCATCAGCGCGGGCAGGTCCTCGGGGACGGTCAGGCCGAGCAGGGTCTCGACGCGGCCGTCGAACTCGTCCCGGTCGAGCCCGAACAGCTCCAGGAGCTGGTCGCCGACCTCGACGCGGCCGCTGTCCATGGCGAGGACGAACCCGCCGGGGCGCAGCTCGCCGCTCTCGGCCTGTTCGCCGGGGGCGGGGCAGGAGACGGCGTCGGCGACCAGCTCCAGACAGGCGCGGTCCTCGGTGTCGAAGCCGCCGGGGTGTTCGGTGACCGCGACGAGGCAGCCGCCGTCGCGGTCGCGGTCGGTGGGCAGCGCCGCCAGCCAGAAGCCGCCCGCGGGGGTGCGGCGGGCCTCGGGGGCGTCGGCCAGGTCGGCGGGGCCCAGCCACAGCGGCCGCCCGCTGCGGTGGACGTCGGCCGCCGGGGAGCGGCCGGTGAGCGGGTAGCCGTCGCGCAGGCCGTACAGGGTGCGCGGGACGCCCACGGACTCCACGAGCCGCAGCAGGTCGTGTTCGGCCGAGCGGGTGTAGACGGCGGCGAAGGTGGCGCCGGCGAAGACGAGGGCCGCTTCCAGGACGCGGCGCAGTCGTTCGGGTGCCTCGATGTCGGTGGTGAGCGCCTTCAGGGCGATCTCGGCGCGCGAAGCCCTGCTGCCCCGTCCCTCGCCGCCCTCACTGACCACGTGGGTATTACAGCGCGGATCACGCGCCTGCGCAGCCCCTGCGGACGTTCCGTGGAGCCGCCGGGAAGGGCGCGCTCGAAAGGGCTCGAACAAGTCTTTACGCGTGCGTTCCGCACGGTCGTCTGGTGACAGCTGGGACTGTCCGGGGCCGTGGCGGGGCTGCGAAGGTCGTTCCGGCGGCGACCAGAGGGGGGCGCATGGACAAGCGGTACGAGGTGTACGCGCTGGCGGACAGCCACTTCTACGACACGCCCGACCGGCTGTCGGCGGACGGGCCCGCGCCGCTGTACGAGACGGCGCGCCGGCAGGTGCCGGACGGCTGGGAGGCCGCGCGGATCGGCGACTGGCTGACGCTGACGCCGCTCGACGCGGACGGACGGCCGGCCACCGGGCCCGCACAGGGCTGGAAGATCCATGCCTCGGCCACCCGGGAGAACGCCGAGCGGATCGCGGCGATCGTGTGGGACTACTGCGTGCCGCGGCGCATCCCGTTCAAGTTCGTCCCGGGCCCGCACCTGCTGCACCTGCGCAACGCCAAGTACGCGCCCCGCGACGGCAGCGGCAAGTTCGTCACCCTCTACCCGGCGGACGAGGAGCAGCTGCACACCGTGCTGCGCGAGCTGGGCGCGCTCCTGGACGGCTTCGAGGGGCCGTACGTCCTGACGGATCTGCGCTGGCACGACGGTCCGCTGTACGTCCGCTACGGCGCGTTCGCGCGCAGCTTCACCGTGGACGAGCGCGGGACGCTGGTGCCGGCGGTGCGGGACGGCTCGGGCCGGCTGGTGCCGGACGAGCGGGCCCCGTCGTTCCGGGTGCCGGAGTGGGTGACGCTGCCCGAGTTCCTCCAGCCGCATCTCGAAGCCCGCAACACCACGACCGTGGGCGACCTGCCGTACCGCATCGAGAAGGCGCTGCACTTCTCCAACGGCGGCGGGGTGTACTCGGGCACCGACACGCGCGACGGACGGCGGGTGGTGCTGAAGGAGGCCCGGCCGTACGCGGGGCTCGCCTCGGACGGGGCGGACGCGGTCGCGCGGCTGGAGCGGGAGCGTGCGGCACTGGAGCGGGTGGCGGGCACCGGCGCGGCGCCTGAGGTGCGGGACTTCTTCGCGCTGGGTGAGCACCGCTTCCTCGTCATGGACTTCGTCGAGGGGCGCCCGCTGAACTCGTTCTTCGCCGAGCGGCATCCGCTGCTCACCGCCGACCCGGACCCGAAGGCGGTCGCCGCGTACACCGAGTGGGCGCTGCGGATCCACGCGCTGGTGGAGGCCGCGGTCGAGAAGGTGCACGCGCGCGGGATCGTCTTCAACGACCTGCATGTGTTCAACATCCTGGTGGCTCCCGACGAGCGGTCGGTGTGTCTGGTCGACTTCGAGGCGGCCGCGCCGGTGGCCGAGCACGGGCGGCAGGTCGTCGCCCACCCCGGCTTCTTCGCGCCGCCGGACCGGCGGGGCGCCGACATCGACCGGTACGCGCTGGCGTGTCTGCGGCTGGCGCTGTTCTTACCGGTCACCACGCTGTTCGTGATCGACCGCGGCAAGGCGTCCCATCTGGCGGGGGTGATCGCGGATCAGTTCCCGGACGTGCCGCGGGAGTTCCTGGACGCGGCGGTCGCGGAGATCACCCGCGACACCGGCGGGGCCCCGGCGCGGCCGGTCGGCGCCGCGCGCACGCCCGCGCCGCTGGTCGACCCGGCCGACTGGCCGCACAGCCGGGACTCGATGGTGAAGGCCCTGCTCGCCTCGGCCACGCCCGAGCGCGACGACCGGCTCTTCCCCGGCGACGTCGCCCAGTTCTCCGACGGCGGCGGCCTCGGCCTCGCGCACGGCGCGGCCGGAGTGCTGTACGCCCTGGACCGGATCGGCGCCGAGCGATACGAGGAGGGCGAGCGCTGGCTGCTGGAGCGCACGTCACCCCCACCGGTGGGCACACCGCTCGGCCTGTACGACGGGCTCGCGGGCGTCGCCCTGCTCCTCGACGGCCTCGGGCACCGGCAGCGGGCACTGGACCTGGTCGAGGGCATCCTGCGCGAGCGCTGGCAGCGGCTGGCCTCCGACCTGCACGGCGGCCTCGCCGGACTCGGCCTGGTCCTCGGCAGGCTGGCCGAGGCGACGGGCGAGCGGGAGCTGGCCGAGCGGGCCGACGAGGCCGCCGACATCCTCGTACGACGGCTCGAAGAGCCACGGCCGGCCTCGCCCCGCCCGCGTGCCGGGCTGATGCGCGGGTCGAGCGGGCCCGGGCTGTTCCTGCTGCGGCGGTACGAGGCGACGGGCGAGAGGGCGCTGCTGAAGGCCGCCGGGCTCGCGCTCGGCCGGGACCTGGAGTGCTGCACGGTCCGCGAGGGCGGCGCCCTGGAGGTCGACGAGGGCTGGCGGACCATGCCGTACCTCGGTGACGGCAGCGTGGGCGTGGGCCTGGTCCTCGACGACTACCTCACCCATGTCCCCGACGCCGTCGAGCAGTTGGGCGCGGCCCGTGCCGGTGTCGTCGCCGCCGCCTCCTGCCGCTTCTACGCCCAGCCCGGCCTGTTCCAGGGCCGTGCCGGGATGATCCTGCACCTGGCCCGTACGACCGCGCCGGAGGCGACCGGGGCGCGGCTGGCCGAACAGGTCGCCGGGCTCGGCTGGTCGGCGATGTCCTACCAGGGCCAACTCGCCTTCCCCGGACACCAGATGATGCGCCTGTCCATGGACCTGGCCACCGGAACGGCAGGGTGCCTGCTGGCACTCGGCGCGGCCCTCGGCGGTTCGCCCGACGCCCACCTGCCGTTCCTCCCCCCGCTGCGGCGGACCCCCTGAGACGCGGCTCCGCTCGACGGAGTCGTGACACAACCCCCCCCCGTCCCCACGGGCACCACACGGGACACGACAAGGAAGGTAGGACCCGATATGGCACTTCTCGACCTGCAGACGATGGAGTCCGACGAGCTCACCGGCGGCGGCGGCGCGAGCACGGTCAGCCTGCTGTCGTGCGTCAGCGCGGCGAGCGTTCTGCTCTGTCTCTGACCGACGCCGCACACACGGCTCCGGGCGGTCTCCTCCCTTCAGGGAGGGGCCGCCCGGGGTCCTGTGCCGACCGCGAGGATGCGAGGCGGACGCGCATGAAGGGGCGAACGGCACCAGCGCGGGCGGACGGAGGCGGCCGGGCTCTCCTGCTGGGGGCGC
The DNA here is from genome assembly GCF_044763135.1 of Streptomyces sp. NPDC096205. Taxonomy (NCBI): domain Bacteria; kingdom Bacillati; phylum Actinomycetota; class Actinomycetes; order Kitasatosporales; family Streptomycetaceae; genus Streptomyces; species Streptomyces sp. NPDC096205. Next base: position 184,881 of record NZ_JBIWFS010000001.1, read on the forward strand.
TCGGGCTTCTCGCCGCCGGGGCCGGGCTGTTGCTGCCCATGGCGTTGGGCCGGGCGCTGGACGCGTTGCTCGTGCGGGAGCCCGCCACCAGGTGGGTCGTGGCCTGTGCGGGGCTGGTCGTGCTGCTGGCGGTGCTGGACGCCGGGCAGAGTGTGCTGACCGGGACCGTCGACGCACGGACGGCGGCGTCGCTGCGGCACCGGGTGCTCGGGCATGTGCTCAGCCTCGGCCCCCGCGCGGCGGCCCGGTTCGGGTCGGGCGATCTCGTGGCGCGGCTGGTGGGCAACGCCGCGCAGGCCGGGACCGCGCCCGCGGCACGGGCCGCGCTGCCGGCCGCTCTCGCCGTGCCCGTGGGAGGGGTCGTGGCGCTCGCCCTGCTGGACCTGCGGCTCGCGGCCGTCTTCCTGGCCGGGGTGCCTGTGCTGGTGCTGCTGCTACGGGTGCTGGCCCGGGACACCTCCGCTTGTGTGACGGACTACCAGCGGGTGCAGGGACGCATCGCGACCGCGCTCGCCGAGGCGGTGGACGGGCATCGCACCATCCGCGCGGCGGGCGTGGAGCGGGCCGAGACGGCACGGGTCCTGCGTCCGCTGCCGGAGCTGTCGCGCGCCGGGCACCGGATGTGGCGGGTGCAGGGGCGGGCCTCCGCGCAGGCGGTCACGGTGGCGCCGCTGCTGCACCTCGGGGTCGTGGCGACCGCCGGGGTACTGCTCGCCCGCCACCGGCTGTCCGTGGGCGAGGTGCTCGCCGCCGCGCGGTACGCCGTCCTGGCGACCGGCGTCGGCATGCTGGTCGGGCAATTGTCGGGCCTGGCCCGGGCACGGGCCTCCGCCGGGCGGCTCGATGAGGTGCTGGCTCAGGCCGCCCCCGCCCACGGGCCGCGCCGGCTGCCGCCCGGGCCCGGCCGGCTGGAGCTGCGCGGGGTCACCGCCCGGCGCGGTGAGCGGGTCGTCCTCGACGGCGTCGACCTGGTCGTGCCCGGCGGGACCACGCTCGCCGTCGTGGGCCGTTCCGGTTCGGGCAAGTCGCTGCTCGCCGAGCTCGCCGGGCGGCTGGCCGACCCGGACGCCGGGGACGTCCTCCTCGACGGGGTGCCGCTGCGCGACCTCACCCACGACGAGCTGCGCCACGCGGTCGCGCACGCCTTCGACCGGCCCGCGCTGCTCGGGGCGACCGTCGAGGACACCATCGCTCTAGGGCCCGTGCCCCGCTCCCCCGCCCGGGTCAGGGAGGCGGCCCGGACGGCCCACGCCGACGCGTTCGTGCGGCGCCTCCCGCACGGCTACACCACCGCCCTCGCCGACGCGCCGCTGTCCGGCGGAGAGGCCCAACGGCTCGGTCTCGCCCGGGCCTTCGCCCACGGCGGGCGCCTGCTGATCCTCGACGACGCCCTGTCCAGCCTGGACACGGTCACCGAGGCCCGCGTCACCGAAGCCCTCCTCGGCAGCACGCCCGGCACCACCCGCCTCGTCATCGCCCACCGCACCGCCACGGCGGCCCGCGCGGACGCGGTCGCCTGGCTGGACGCCGGGCGGATCCGGGCCAGCGGGCCGCATGCCGAGCTGTGGGCGGACGCGGAGTACCGGGCGGTCTTCGGCGACGGAGAGGCCACGGCATGAGCGGGCAGGCACTGCGGCGGCGGGGGCTCGCGTTCCTGCGGGCGCGGTGGCGGGTCGTCGGACGCCTGTGCGGGTGGTCCGTACTGGAGACCGGGCAGGCCTTCCTCGTCGGGTACGCGCCCGCCCGCGCGCTGGACGACGGGTTCCTGGCCGGGCGCACGCCCCTCGGGCTGGCGTGGCTCGGTGTGGCCGCGGTGGGGGTGGTGGTCGGCGCGTACGGCACCGGGCGGGTCTACCGTGCGGTCGCGGAGCTGGTGGAGCCGCTGCGGGACCGGCTCGTCGAGCGGGTGGTGGAACGCGGGGTGCGCGAGGCGGACCGCGGGGCGCTGTCCGGGCTCACCCAGCAGGTGGAGATCGCGCGGGACACCTTCGCCGGGCTGGTGCTGGTGTCGCGGTCGTTCGTGTTCACGGCCGCGGGCGCCCTCGCCGGGCTGTGCTCGCTCGCCCCGGTCCTGCTGCTGGTGGTCGGGCCGCCGCTGGCCGCCGGGGTCCTGCTGTTCGCGGCGTCGCTGCGGCCGCTCGCCCGCCGCCAGGAGGCGTTCCTGCGCGCCGACGAGGCCCTCGCCGAGCGGCTCGGCACCGTCTGCCCGGGGCTGCGGGACATCACGGCGGCCGGGGCGGAACACCAGGTCGCCGCCGACACCGGCGAACTGGTCGACCGGGAACGGGACGCCGCACGCTCCCTCGCCCGCTGGTCCGTCCCGCGCGTCGCGGCCCTCGCCGTCGGCGGACAGCTCCCGCTGGTGCTGCTCCTGCTCACCGCCCCCTGGCTGCTGTCCCACGACGTCACCCCGGGCGCCCTCCTCGGCGCCCTCTCCTACGTCACCCAGTCCCTCCTCCCCGCCCTCCGCGACCTCGTCCACGGCCTGGGCACCAGCGGCTCCCGGCTGGCGGTGGTCCTGCGACGGCTGGCTCCCGCGACGGCGCCCGAGCCTCCGGCCGGAGCCCCCACCGGAACGACCCCCATCACCGAGCCCGCCCCCGCGCTTGCGCTGCGCTCCGTCACCTTCGCCTACGGCGCCGCCGCCACGTCCGTCCTCGACCGGCTCGACCTGGTCGTACCGCAGGGCGGGCACCTCGCCGTCGTCGGGCCGAGCGGGGTCGGGAAGTCGACGCTCACCGCGCTCGTCGCCGGGCTGCTCCGGCCCGGGAGCGGGGACGTCCGCGTGTGCGGCCACCCCGTGCCGGGACCCGAAGCTGCCCGGCGGCGGGTGCTCGTACCACAGGAGGCGTACGTGTTCACGGGCACGCTCGCCGAGAACCTGGGGCTGCTGCGGCCGGACCCGGTGCCCGAGGCGGAGCTGCTCGCCGCGGCCGAGGCGGTCGGGCTGACGCCGGTGCTGGAGGCGCTCGGCGGGCCGGACGCGGTCCTCGATCCGGCGGCGCTGTCCGCGGGTGAGCGCCAGCTCGTCGCGCTGACCCGGGCCTACCTGTCGTACGCCCCGCTCGCGCTGCTCGACGAGGCCACCTGCCATCTCGACCCGGCGGCGGAGGAACGCGCCGAACGGGCCTTCGCCGCGCGGCCCGGCGGCACGCTGGTCGTGGTCGCGCACCGGCTCAGCTCCGCCCGCAGGGCCGACCGTGTGCTGGTGATGGACGGACCGCGCACCGCGTACGGCACGCACGAGCGGCTGCTGAGCGGCTCGGCGCAGTATCGCGACCTGGTCGGCGGCTGGGCGGCGGCGTCACAGCCAGCCCTCGCCCTGCGAGATGCGGATGGCGTCGATGCGGTTGCGGGCCCCGGTCTTGCGGGTGATGGACGCCATGTAGTTGCGCACGGTCCCGTGGGACAGATGCAGACTCCCGGCGATCTCGGCGACGGAGGCACCCTCCGCCGCCAGGGATAACACGCTCAGCTCCCGCCGGGTCAGCGGCATCTCGGCGGCCTTGAGGAAGCCGAAGCCGAGGGAGTCGTCGACGAAGCGTTCCCCGGCGGCGACCCGCCGTATGCCGTCCACCAGACGCTGCGGCGAGCCCGCCCTGTCGACATAGCCCGTAGCCCCGGCCTCCAGGGCCCGGCGCAGCAGCCCCGGTCTGTTGGCGCCGGCGAGCACCAGTAATCGGGGGGTCCCCTGCCCCGCCCCGTGCGGGCGCAGGTCGCCGAGCGGCGGGACGCCGGACATGCTGTCGCAGTCGAGGTCCGCCGCGCACACGTCCGGCCGCAGCGTACGCACCCGGGCGGGCGCCGAGCGCCATGCCGTCTCGTCCACCCGTAGGTCGGGGGACCGCCCCAGCCACTCGGCGAGGACCGATCGGACCAGACCCACGTCGTGCACCAGAAGTACCCGGATCACTGCCGTCCCTTCAGCTTGCTGCCGTCCCCTGTCGCGCTCTTGAAGTGCGTGCCCATTGTTCGCGTCCGCAGCCATCCGTGAGCGCGAAGAACCGGCCATCGAGATGCGCGGGGGCGCGCGCGGGGCGTTCGCGCTCCGGCGCGTGCAACTACTGGGGCGGCATGGGCCTCGCCGGAAGGGGTACGCGGGCGAGTTCACAGCAGCCTCACGGGTTTCTCGGGATACGGGTCGGGCGGCCTCGTGGGTCTCCCGGGATGCGTGTGCGGCGGCCGCACGGGTCTCCGGATCGGGTGTCCGGCGGCCTCGGCGGGTGAGTCCTCGGTGCGTGCGTCCGCTCTCGCCGTGCGCCGCCGCGCCGGTGGGGGGAGATTGGTCAAAACGCCGTTCCGCGGCGGCCCGGGCGAGGAGGTGGTCGGCGTGTCCGACGGGCAGGCGCCGGCGGCTTCCAGGGCGCCGGTCGGCCGGCCGCTGCTGTCCCTGGCGCTCGCGGCGATGATGGACGAGGTGCGCGCGCACTCCGGCGCGGTCTATCTGCTCTGGCCCGACCAGCCGGTGCTGGAGATGGCGGTGATGGCCGGGCTGCCGCGGGCGTTCGCCGCGCCCTGGGAGCGGGTGGGGCTGAGCGCCGCGATCCCGGTCGCCGACGCGGCCCGCGAACGGCGGCTGGTGTGGGTGAGCGGCGAGGAGGAGATGGCCCGGCGGTATCCGCGGCTCGCCGTCGTCCTGCCGTATCCGTTCGCGCTGGCCGCGCTGCCGGTGGCCACGGACACCACCGTCTTCGGCGCGGTGTTCGTCACCTGGCCCGGCTCGCATCCGCCGGAGCTGTCCGACCACGAGCGCGACCATCTGACGGCGGCCTGCCGCCGGCTCGCCGTACGCCTGGAACGCGCCGCCGACACGAGCCTGCCGCTGGCCCCCGAGCCGGATCTGCTCGGCAACCCGCCGGTGGGCGGCGCCGCGGGCACGCTCGGCACGGTCGAGGCGACAAGGATGGTGGCCCGGCTGCCGTACGGCCTGTGCTCGCTGGACCTGCACGGCCGGGTGGCGTTCGCGAACGCGGCGGCGGCCGAGCTGATCGGCGAGCCGGTGAGCCGGCTGCTCGGCCACCAGCTGTGGGCGGCGGTGCCCTGGCTGAACGACCCGGTGTACGAGGACCGCTACCGCGCGGCCCTGATGAGCCAGCAGGTCGCGTCCTTCGTGGCACTGCGCCCGCCGGGCGACTGGCTGTCGTTCCGGCTGTACCCGAGCACGACCGGGCTCAGTGTGCGGATCACCCGGGCGCGTGCGGTGGCGCAGATGGCGACGGCCGGGCCGCGCCCGGTCGCGGCGGGCGACACGCCGTCCCGGCTGGTGACGATCTCGCAGGTGCTGAGCCTCGCGGGGGCGCTGACCGAGGCGGTGGGCGTGCAGGACGTGGTGCAGCTGGTGGCCGACGAGATCGCCCCGGCCGTCGGCGCGCAGGCGGTCGTGGTGCTCGCGACCCGGGCCGGGCGGCTTCACGTGCTGGGGCACCGGGGTTATCCCGACCCGCATGTCGTCGAGCGCTTCGACGGCATCCCGCTGACCGAGCAGACCCCCGGGGTGCACGCCCTGAACAGCGGGGTGCCCGCGTTCTTCGACTCGCGGGCACAGCTCGAACATCTGTATCCGGCTCGCCATGCGACGCCGGACGGCTTCGCCGCCTGGGCCTACCTTCCGCTGATCGCCTCCGGCCGCCCGGTCGGCACCTGCGTCCTCGCCTACGCCGAGCCGCACGCCTTCCCCACCGAGGAACGGGCCGTGCTCACCAGCGTGGGCGGGCTGATCGCGCTGGCCCTGGAGCGGGCGCTGCTCTACGACGTCAAACACCAGCTCGCGCACGGTCTCCAGGCCGCCCTGCTGCCGCACTCGCTGCCGCCGCTGCCCGGTGTGGCGGCGGCAGCGCGTTATCTGCCGGCCACCCGCGGCATGGACATCGGCGGCGACTTCTACGACCTGGTGCCGACGGCGGGCGGAGCGGCCGCGGTCATCGGGGACGTGCAGGGGCACAACGTGACCGCGGCCGGGCTGATGGGGCAGTTGCGCACGGCCGTACGGGCGTACACGACGGTCGGGCAGGCGCCCGAGCAGGTGATGGCCAGCACCAACCGGCTGCTGATCGACCTCGGCGCCGAGCTGTTCGCCAGCTGCCTGTATCTACGGCTGGATCCCGCCCATGGTCGGGCCGTGATGGCGCGGGCCGGGCATCCGCCGCCTCTGCTGCTACGGCCCGACGGGCGGGTCCGGGTGCTGGACCTGGCGGGCGGTCCGCTGCTGGGCATCGACGGCTCGGCCGTCTATCCGACGACCGAGGTCGCCCTGACTCCCGGCTCGGTGCTCGTGCTGTACACCGACGGCCTCATCGAATCCCCCGGCATCGACATCGAGGAGGCCCTCGCCGGTCTGGGACAGCGGCTCGCGGAGGCCGGGGAGCTGCCGCTGGACCGGCTGGCCGATGTGCTGGTGGGTCATCTGGCGGCGGCGGAGGAGCGGTTGGACGACGTGGCCTTGTTGTTGCTGCGTGCCGAGCAGTGAGGTCCGGTCCTCCCGCCGAAGGACCGGACCATGGGTCAGGGGGTCAGGGGGTCAGGGGGTCAGGGGGTCAGTGGGTCAGGGGGTCAGTGGGTCAGGGGGTCAGTGGGTCAGGGGGTCAGTGGGTCAGGGGGTCAGGGGGTCAGTGGGTCAGGGGGTCAGTGGGTCTCCGACAGGCCGGGGTCGTCGGCTCCGGCGCCTGCCTCTTCTCCGGCTCCCGCTTCTTCGCCTGCCCCTGACTCATCGCCGGCCCCCGCACCGGCTTCCTCACCGGCACCTGCCTCTTCGCCTGCGCCCGCGTCACCACCGGCTTCCTCGCCTGCGTCACCACCGGCTTCCTCGCCTGCGCCGACACCGCCCTCGTCGCCTCCGCCGATCGCGTCACCACCGGCCTCCTCACCGGCACCGGCACCGCCCTCGTCGCCCGCGCCACCGGCGCCACCCGCGCCGTCGGCGCCCAGCGTCGCGCCGACCGCCTCCAGCGCCGTGGTCACCGGCTGGAAGAAGGTCTCGCCACCGGAGGTGCAGTCGCCGCTGCCGCCGGAGGTGAGGCCGATGGCGCTGCCGTCCTGGGTGAAGAGGGAGCCGCCGCTGTCGCCGGGTTCGGCGCAGACGTTCGTCTGGATGAGGCCGGTGACGGTGCCCTCGGGGTAGTTCACCGTGGCGTCGAGGCCGGTGACCTGGCCGTCGTGCAGGCCGGTCGTGCTGCCCATGCGCAACACCTGGAGCCCGACGGCCGCGTCGGCGGCTTGGCCGATGGCCACCGTCTGCCCGTTGCCGATGTTGACGTCGCTCGGGGCCTGGGTCGCCGGGTCGTCGTACTTGACGAGGGCGAAGTCGCCCGCGCCGGGGAACACGGCCTGGTCGACGGTGGCGATCGGGGCGCCGTTCTGGGAGTCGGACCACTGCTCGGCCGCGACCCCGCAGTGACCGGCCGTCAGGAAGGCCGGGCTGCCGTCGCCCGCGACGACGTTGAAGCCCAGGGAGCAGCGCGCACCGCCGCCGAAGATGGCGTCGCCGCCGGAGACGAACGGCTTGAAGGTGCCGGAGGACTTGCGCAGGGTCGCCATGCCGGAGCCGAGGCGTTCGACGGTCGACTCCAGCGTGTCCCAGTTGTCGCCGGTGACGGTCCGGTCGGCGGTGACGAGGATCTTGTTGCTGCGCGGGTCGACGGCCCAGGCGGTGCCGGGGATGGTCGCCTCGGTCTTCAGGGTCCGCGCGGCGGCCTTCAGTTCGGCCGTGCTGTTGTCGACCTGGCGGACGGCCGCGCCGGCCCGCTGGGCCTGCACGACGAGCTGGTTGTTGTCGCCGACGACGTTGACGACGAGCTGTTGCCTGCCGGCGTCGTAGTAGGAACCGGCGTAGGCGTCGCCGAGAGCGGCGGCGAGCTGGTCGGCGAGCGAGGAGGCGTCGGCCGACTTGAGGGTCCGGGGCGCCGTCGCGTCCGCCGCGCCGTCCTGGGAGGCGTTGGCGTGGGGCAGCAGCAGGGCCGCCGCTCCGAGCGCCGCCACGCCGCCCGCCGCGATCGCGGCCCTGCGCTTCGGCATTCGCTTGTGACTCAAACTTCTCGACCTCCTGGTCTTGACGGGGTGTCGCACCGCCGGCGGCGGCTGTCGGGCGCCTGGATGGCCAGAGGTACGCAGGGGGCGAGCGGGGCGTTCAATGCGGGGCGGGCCGGGGGAACAATCCCCCTTATGACGATGACGACGGCCGAGGCCGACAAGATCCTTTCCGCTAACTTCGCCCCCTGGGTGCTCGACCTCGGCCTGGTCGTCGAGGCGTTGGGCGAGCAGCGGGCCGTGCTGCGGCTGCCCTGGTCGGCGGCGCTGGCCCGGGAGGGCGGGGCGCTGTCGGGGCAGGCGCTGATGGCCGCGGCGGACACGGCGACGGTGATCGCGGTGTCGGGGGCGCGGGGCGGCTTCGTGCCCATGACGACCGTTCAGCAGTCGACGTCGTTCCAGCGGGCGGTGACCGGGTCGGACGTGCTGATCGAGGCGGTGCTGACCAAGCTGGGCCGCCGGATGGCGTTCGCCGAGATCGCGATGACGGACGCGACGAGCGGGGAGCTGGCCGCGAAGGCGAGCACGGTGTACGCGCTGCTCGGCTGAGACGACGGCGATCGCTCGGCCGCGACGACGGCAACCGCTCGGCCGCGACGACGGCGACCCCTCGGCTGCGACATCGGCGACCCCTCGGCTGCGACAAGAGCGATCGCTCGGCTGAGAATCGGCGATCGCCCACACACAGCGACCGGACAGAAGCGGTCGGTTGCGAACCCCGAACGGAATCCCCGCTTCAGGGAATCTGCACACCGAATACCCAACCGGCGCACGGCAGTCGACGGATCTGCACAAGCACCGGTGGCCGGTCATGCCTTTGGGGCGGGAGTGCCGGAATTCGCCGCACCCGCCTCGCGGGCCCCTCACCCCCTTGTCGCCCAGGTTGTGAAGAAGTCGCCACCAAGCCGTGCGCGCGCCTGCACCAATGCGTTGCGCGGGGAGCCCAAACGCCCAGGTGAGGGGGCTGGTTGATTGGAAGGGCGAGGCGGCCGCGTGCTTTTATCCATCGCACCGCGGCCGTTCTTCTGTCCCCGCAGAGGGGGCCGCTTTCCCCCTTGTGAATATCCAATGAAGGGAAGTTCCATCATGAACTCCACCCCCCAGGTCGAGACCGCCGAGATCGCCGACGCCGACCTCGACAACGTCTCCGGCGGCCTGCAGCTGAACGCCCTCGACAGCACCCTCGGCCTGGTCCAGGACGTGGCCCCGGGCGCCTTCGGCCTGGTCAACACCGCCACCGGCCTGGTCCAGGGCGTGGCCGGCGTGAACGTCGCCCCGGTCCAGGGCGCCGTCGCGGGTCTCTGAACCCAGCCGAGCACACCCTGACGTGCTCTTGAGTCCCGGGGCCTGCCTGACGGGCCCCGGGACTCGTTTCGTCCCGACGCGCATCACCGGGTGAGGAAGATCCGTGCAGTTCCGCCAACAGGCCCTCGCCAAACTCCAGTCGCCGGAAGAGCTCGACCTTCCCGTGCGGCTGGCCCGCCCGCAGGGCTGGCTCGTGCTGTCCGTGACACTGGTCGCGATGGTGGCCGCGTCCGTGTGGGCGGTGACGGGCTCGGTGTCCTCCACCGTGAGCGCTCCCGCCGTCCTCACCCATGGCCGGGGCAGCTACATCCTGCAGAGCCCGGTCGCGGGCCAGGTCACCGACGTGCTGGCCGAGCCCGGCGGACAACTCGCCGCGAACGCCCCGGTGTTGAAGGTACGGACCGCCGAGGGCGAGACCGTGGTCCGGGCGGTCGCCGCGGGCCGGGTCACCGCGCTCGCCGCCTCCGTCGGACAGATCGTCTCCACCGGCGCCGACCTCGCCGCCGTGGAGAAGGTGACCCGCGCCGACGCCCCGCTGTACGCGACGGTGTACGTGCCCGCGAAGAGCGCGGCCTCGATCCCCGTGGGCGCGGCCGTGGACCTGACCGTGCAGACGGTCCCGGCGCAGAGTTACGGAGTGCTGCGCGGCCGGGTGAAGTCCGTGGACCCCGCCCCGCAGTCGGCCCGGCAGATCGCTGTGTTCCTCGGGGACGCCCAGCTGGGCGAGCAGTTGAGCCGTGACGGCCGCCCGGTGGCGGTGCTGGTGCAGCTGGAGCGCGCGACGGGCACCAAGAGCGGCTATCGCTGGTCCACCTCCGACGGGCCGCCGCATGCCCTGACCTCCATGACCCTGGCCGACGGCTCGATCCATCTGGCCGACCAGCGTCCCGTCGACTGGCTGCTGCCGTGACCGCGACCAGGCGGCGTGCCGCCGCTCCCCCGCCCAAGCCGCGCACGAAGACCGTGCGCACCCCGACCGTGCTCCAGATGGAGGCCGTCGAGTGCGGCGCCGCCTCGCTGGCGATGGTGCTGGCCCACTACGGCCGGCACGTCCCGCTGGAGGAGCTGCGCATCGCCTGCGGCGTCTCCCGCGACGGCTCGCGCGCCTCCAACCTGCTGAAGGCCGCCCGCAGTTACGGCCTGACGGCCAAGGGCATGCAGATGGACCTGGCGGCGCTCGCCGGGGTGCAGGGTCCGGCGATCCTGTTCTGGAACTTCAACCACTACGTCGTCTACGACGGCATGGGCCGCCGCTTCGGCCGCCGCGGCGTGTTCGTCAACGACCCCGGCAAGGGCCGCCGTTTCGTGCCCATCGAGGAGTTCGACGGCAGCTTCACCGGCGTGGTGCTGGTGATGGAGCCGGGCGAGGGCTTCACCCGGGGCGGGCGGCGCACCGGCGTGTGGGGCGCGATGCCGGCCCGGCTGCGCGGCACGGCGGGCACGCTGCCCGCGGCGGTGCTGGCCAGTCTGCTGCTGGTGCTGGTCGGCGCGGCGGTGCCCGCGCTGAGCCGCACCTACATCGACACGTTCCTGATCGGCGGCCAGACCTCGCTGCTGGGCGTGCTGTTCACCGCGATGGGCGCGTGTGTGCTGCTCACAGTGGTGCTGACCTGGTTGCAGCAGGCCAACCTCCATCACGGCCGGATCATCTCCTCGACGCTGTCGAGCGCGCGCTTCCTGCGCCATCTGCTGCGCCTGCCGGTGACGTTCTTCGCCCAGCGCAGCCCGGCCGACCTGGTGCAGCGCCTGCAGTCCAACGACGCCGTCGCCGAGACGCTGGCCCGCGATCTGGCGGCGGCCGGCGTGGACGCGGTGGTGGTCGTGCTGTACGCGGTCCTGCTGTACACCTACGACCCTCAGCTGACGGGCGTCGGCATCGGCGTGGCCCTGCTGAACGTCGTCGCGCTGCGGATCGTCGTACGGCTGCGGGCGACACGTACGGCGAAGCTGCGGGCGGACAGCGCGCGGCTGACGAACACGGCGTACACCGGGCTGCAGTTGATCGAGACGATGAAGGCGACCGGCGGGGAGGACGGCTACTTCCGCAAGTGGGCGGGGCAGCACGCGACCACGCTGGAGGAGCAGCAGCGGCTCGGGGTGCCCGGGGCGTGGCTGGGGGTGGTCGCGCCGGCGCTGGCGACGCTGAACAGCGCGCTGATCCTGTGGATCGGCGGGCTGCGGGCCGTCGAGGGGCATGTGTCGGTGGGCCTGCTGGTCGCCTTCCAGGCGCTGGTGACCCGGTTCACCGCGCCGCTGACCCGGCTCAACGGCGTGGTGGGCCGCATCCAGGACTTCGCGGCGGACGTGGCCCGGCTGAAGGACGTGGAGAACTTCCGCGCCGACCCGCTGTACACACGTAAGGGCGAGTCGACGCGGCGGCTCCAGGGCCATGTGGAGCTGGAGAACATCACCTTCGGCTACAGCCCGCTGGACAAGCCCCTGCTCAGCGGTTTCGACCTGACGGTCGGACCCGGGCGGCAGGTGGCGCTGGTCGGCGGCTCGGGCAGTGGCAAGTCGACGGTGTCCAGGCTGATCTCGGGCCTGTACACGCCCTGGGAGGGCGTGATCCGCATCGACGGCAGACGGCTCGAGGACATCCCGCGCGGCGCGCTGGCGGCCTCGGTGTCCTTCGTCGACCAGGAGGTGTTCCTGTTCGAGGGCAGCGTGCGGGACAACGTGGCGCTGTGGGACCCGTCGATCCCGGACGACGCGGTGGTGGAGGCGCTGAAGGACGCGGCGCTGTACGACGTGGTGATGCGCAGGCCCGGCGGCATCCACAGCCCGGTCGAGCAGGACGGGCGCAACTTCTCCGGCGGTCAGCGGCAACGCCTGGAGATCGCACGGGCGTTGGTGCGCCGGCCGAGCATCCTCGTCCTGGACGAGGTGACCAGCGCGCTGGACGCGGAGACCGAGCAGGTGGTGATGGACAACCTGCGCCGGCGCGGGTGTGCCTGTGTGGTGATCGCGCACCGGCTGAGCACCGTACGCGACAGCGACGAGATCGTCGTGCTGCAGCACGGCACGGTCGTCGAGCGTGGCCGGCACGAGGAGCTGGTGGCGCGCGGCGGGACGTACGCGGCGCTGGTCAGGGAGCGGTGAGATGACGGCCGTAAGGGACGTGTACGAGGGCGACGCGGTGCGGACCGCGCTCGGCGCGATGGGCAGCCGGATCGACTGCACGGGCTTCAGCCGGCTGGAGCTGGAGGGCCCGCAGGTGCTGTGGCTGGTGGCGGCCGGGGCGCTGGACCTGTTCGCGGTGGACGCCGTACAGCAGGGCCAGTGGCATCATGTGGGCCGCCTGGAGGCGGGCGCGCTGCTGCTCGGTCCCGTGACGGGGCCTCAGCACACGCTGGTGGCACGGCCGTTGCGGGACTGTGTGGTGCACCGGATCGCACTGCGGGAGCTGTACCAGCAGCCGCAGACCGTGACGTACGACGAGTGGGGCAATCCGCAGTACCTGCCCCCGCAGCCGAGCCCGCTGGAGCACGCGCTCGCCCTCGGTGTGGGCCGCGGTCTGTCGGTGCTGTTCGAGGCGCCGATGGCCGCCGACCCGACGGCGGCGATGGCCGACGACGACGTGTTCTGGATGCAGGTGCCGCCCGGCAGCGTGCAGTACGGCTCCCTGTACGGCGCGGAGGCGGCCCCCGACCTGCTGATGGACCCGGCGCTGTGGCAGAGCCTGGTCGAGCAGCAGTACCGGCTGCTGACGACGCTGGACCGCTGGATCGAGGAGTTGGAGCAGCATCACGAGACCCGTGCGGCGGCGGGCATACGGGCCGGTGAGGCGGTGCGCGCGCAGGCCGACCGGACGCTGCTGGCGTCCATCGGCAAGACCTCGTCACGGCGCCAGACGGCGGCGGACGCCGATGCCACGTACGCGGCGTGCAAGCTGGTCGCCGAGGCGGCCGGGATCACGCTGGCGGAGCCCGCGCACGGCGGCACCGAGAGCGAGCGCCTCGACCCGGTCGAGCGGATCGCGCTGGCCTCGCGGGTACGGACCCGGGCGGTACGGCTCGACGGACGCTGGTGGCGCGACGACGTGGGCCCGCTGGTGGGCCGGCGGGCCCTGTCGGGGGCGCCGGTGGCGCTGCTGTGGCGGCGCGGCGGCTATGTGGCGGTGCAGCCGGCCACCGGGCGGGAGACGCCGGTGGAGAAGGCGAACGCGGGCGAGTTCGAGCCGCGCGCGGTGATGCTCTACCGGCCGCTGCCCGAACGCCGGCTCGGCCCGCTCGGGCTCGCCCGGTTCGTGCTGCGCGGCACCCGCGGCGATGTGGCGGCGCTGCTGGGCGCGGGCCTGGTGACGGTGGCGATCGGCGCGCTGGTGCCGGTGGCGACCGGCAAGGTGCTCGGCGAGTACGTGCCGAAGGCGCAGGCCGGGCTGATCGGCCAGGTGTGTCTGGCGGTGATGGTCAGTGCGCTGGTGTCGGCGGCGTTCATGCTGCTGCAGAACCTGACGATCCTGCGCCTGGAGGGCCGGATCGAGGCGACGCTCCAGCCGGCCGTGTGGGACCGGCTGCTGCGACTGCCGACGAGCTTCTTCGCCGGGCGGTCCACCGGCGAGCTGGCGAGCGCGGCGATGGGGGTGAGCGCGATCCGGCGGCTGCTCGCGGGGGTGGGCCCGACGGTCGCGCAGTCGGTGACCGTCGGCGCGATGAACCTGGCGCTGCTGCTCTGGTACAGCGTGCCGATGGCGCTGGCCGCGGTCGGGATGCTGGTGCTGGTCGCCGCGGTGTTCCTGGGCCTGGGGCTGTGGCAGGTGCGCTGGCAGCGGCGGCTGGTGAAGCTGTCGAACCGGCTGAACAACCAGGCGTTCCAGACGCTGCGGGGCCTGCCCAAGCTCAGGGTCGCGGCGGCGGAGAACTACGCGTACGCGGCGTGGGCGGGCGAGTTCGCGCGCAGCCGGGAGCTGCAGCAGCGGGTCGGCCGGATCAAGAACCTGTCGGCGGTGCTGGGCACGGTGTATCTGCCGGTGTGCTCGCTGCTGATGTTCATGCTGCTGGCGGGCCCCGCGCGGGGCGCGATGTCGGCCGCGGACTTCCTGGCCTTCCACACCGCGGTCACCATGCTGCTCACCTCGGTGACCCAGCTGACCGGCGCCTTTGTGTCGATGGTGGCGGCGCTGCCGCTGTACGAGGAGATCAAGCCGGTGCTGGCGGCGGCGCCCGAGGTGCGGTCGGCGAGCACCCGGCCGGGTCCGCTGTCGGGGGCGCTCGAGGCGCGGCGGCTGTCGTTCCGCTACTCCGACGACGGACCGCTGGTGCTCGACGACGTGTCCTTCGAGGTGCGGCCGGGCGAGTTCGTGGCGGTGGTCGGCCCGAGCGGATGCGGCAAGTCGACGCTGCTGCGGCTGCTGATCGGCTTCGACCGGCCGGTCTCCGGGAGCGTGCTGTACGACGGGCAGGACCTGGCGGCGCTCGACCAGTCGGCGGTGCGGCGGCAGTGCGGGGTCGTGCTTCAGCACGCGCAGCCGTTCACCGGTTCGATCCTGGACGTCATCTGCGGCACCGAGCCGTACACGCCGGAGGAGGCGATGGCGGCGGCCGAGCTGGCGGGGCTCGCCGACGACATCCGGCGCATGCCGATGGGCCTGCACACCATCGTCTCCGGCGGCGGCGCGGTCTCCGGTGGGCAGCGGCAGCGGCTGATGATCGCCCAGGCGCTGATCCGGCGCCCGCGCATCCTGTTCTTCGACGAGGCGACCAGCGCGCTGGACAACGAGACGCAGCGCCGGGTGATCGAGTCGACCAAGGCGCTCGACGCGACCCGGATCGTGATCGCGCACCGGCTGTCCACGGTGCTGGACGCCGACCGGGTGATCGTGATGGAGAACGGCCGGGTCGTCCAGCAGGGCCCCCCGGCGCACCTGCTCGCCGACACCGGTGGGCGCCTGCACGAGCTGGTGCGGCGGCAGCTGGCCTGAGTCACTCCAGGCCGGGGACAGGGGCGCCCGAGGGGAATCCGGCCTGGACGTAGCCGTCGTAGGCCTCCTGCCACAGGGCACCAGGTCCCGTCGGGGTGCGGCCGTCGGCCATGGCGTCAAGGGCGGTCAGGCACACCTCCCAGCCGGCCGCGTTGCGGGCCGCGGCCTCCGCGTCGGCGAGGACGTTGGTGAGGGTCAGCCGGGTCCGGTCGGGCTGCTCCGGCGCCACGTCGAGGCGGATCTCGTCGCCGCCCCACTCGAAGGCCAGGTGGCGGGGCTCGTCGACGGCGAGGACCAGGCCGGTGGAGCCGGGCTGGTTCGGGTCGCCGCTGAAGCGGACCGTGCCGCCGGGGCGCAGCTCGAACTCGGTCCGGGCGGGGAACCACCCGGGTTCGGTCAGCATGGACCAGACCCACTCGACGGGGCGGGCGTAGACGCGGCCGACGACGACGGCGGGGCGGCCGTCGTCCAGGGCGAGAAAGGTGCCGGTGAGGTCGGCGGGCATGGTGGATCACTCCTTCGGGAGCCGTGCGATGCCCCATTCCTCCCGCAACGACGGCATACGTACACCCCGGGTGGCCGGAAGACGTCCGTTCTCGCACCCCACCGGATGGGTACTCGCCTGCCCATGCGGATCAGTGTGGTGGATGTCGGATCGCACACGGTGCGGCTGGTCGTGGCGGACGCGGGGAGCGGGGTGCCGCTGCCGGTGCACACCGCCAAGTGGCGGCTGCGGCTGACGGATTGCGTGGAGCCGGGCGGACGCCTGCCCGAGGAGGCCGTCGAGCGGCTCGTCGGGGCGGTGGCCGAGGCGAAACGGACCGCGGCCCGGTGGGGCGCGGAGCCGCCGCTCGCCTTCGCGACCGCCGTGGTCCGAGCCGCGCCGAACCGGCGCGAGGTGCTCGACGCGGTCACCTCCCGCACCGGCGTCGCCCTGTGCACCCTGCCGGGTGAACTGGAGGCCGAACTGACGTTCCTGGCGGCCCGGCGCTGGGCGGGCTGGCGGGCCGGTCCGCTGGCGGTGCTGGACATCGGCGGCGGCTCGCTGGAGGTGGCCTTCGGGCGGGGCCGGCTGCCGGACTTCGTGGCCTCGCTGCCGCTGGGCGCGGGCCGGCTCACCCGCGAGTTCTTCGCGGGCGAGGACCCGCCGGGCCCGGCCCGGGTGAGGGAGCTGCGCCGGGCGGTGCGGCACCAGATGCGGGACGTGGCGGCACGCATCCGCTGGGAGGGACCGCGCAGCGCGGTGGCCACCTCCCGCACCTTCCAGCAGCTCGGCCGGCTGTGCGGCGCCCCGCCGGGGAGACAGGGCCCGTTCACCCAGCGGCTGATGCGCCGCTCCGACCTGCGCGCCGCCGCGGACCGGCTGGCCGGTCTGTCCGTCGCCGAGCGCGCCCTGCTGCCCGGCATCTCGGCGCCGCGGGCCGCACAGAGCCTCGCCGGCGCCGTCGTGGCCCATACCGCAATGAAGCTCACCGGCATCCCCGAGGTCGAGATCTGCCCCTGGGCGATCCGCGAGGGTGTCCTGCTGCGCCACATCGAGGACGGCCCCGCCTGGTGGGCCCGTATCGCCGAGCCCGCCGACGACACCCCGGCCACCGAGCCGGTCCCGCTGCGCCTCGCAGGCGCCCACCGCTGACCGCTCGCTCAACGGACGTACGAAGGAGCCGCCATGTCGGACGAGGACACCCGTCCCGAGGAACAGCCCGAGACCGCCCGCGAGGAGGTGCTCCGCGAGATCCTCGACGCCGAGCGCCGGGTCGGCGAGGACGACGAGGAGGAACGCCGCCACCGAGGCGAGGCCGGCGAGGCGATCACCCCGAACACCGAGGCCCAGGAGGAGTCGCAGGGCGAGTGACACCACCGGCGCCGGGTGGGTACCCGGGGCGCATGGATCAAGAGCGTACGGAACCGTGTCCGCCGTCGCCGCGGGGGCCGGTCTCCGCTGCCGTACGGGAGTATCTGCTCGGCACGGGGCCGTTGCCGCCCCCCGAGGAGGTCGCGGCCGCGGAGCCCTACGGTGACGACCTCCAGCTGGCCCTGCATCTGTGCTACGAGCTGCACTACCGGGGTCTGGCCGGGGTGCCCGCGGAGCGTGAGTGGGACCCTGAGCTGCTGCACACCCGGGCCGCGCTGGAGCACCGCTTCCTCACCGCGCTGCGCGCGGACGTCCCGGCCCACGACGACGCGGCCGGGGCTCTCGAACGGCTGCTCGTCGAGCCCGCCGACGCCGAGGGCGTCAGCCACTTCCTGGCCGACCGGGGCGAGTTGTGGCAGGTGCGCGAGTACGCCGCCCAGCGCTCGGTCTACCACCTGAAGGAGGCCGACCCGCACGCCTGGGTGCTGCCCCGGCTGTACGGCCGGGCCAAGGCGGCGATGGCGGCGGTGGAGTTCGACGAGTTCGGCGGCGGCCGCGCCGACCGGGTGCACGCCGACCTGTTCGCCCGGCTGATGGACGACCTGGGACTGGACACGGCGTACGGCCGCTACGTGGACGCGGCCTGCGCCCCCGCCCTGGCCACGGTGAACCTCATGTCGCTGCTCGGCCTGCACCGCTCCCTGCGGGGCGCACTCGTCGGGCACTTCGCGTCCGTCGAGGTCACCTCCTCCCCCGCCTCCCGGCGCCTGGCCAAGGCGATGCGCCGCACGGGCGCGGGCCCGGCCGCCGAGTTCTTCTACGACGAGCATGTCGAGGCCGACGCGGTGCACGAGCAGGTCGTACGGCACGAGGTGGTCGGCGGCCTGCTGGAGGCCGAGCCGAATCTCGCCGCCGACGTCGCCTTCGGCATCGACGCGACCGAGTGGCTGGAGGACCGCCTCGCCGGGCATCTGCTCGGGGCCTGGCGGGCGGGGAGGTCGTCGCTGCACGCACCGCTCCCCGGAAACCAGAAGACTGTTTCCGGTATTTCATGACATTCTCGGGTACCTGGGGTCCATGATCCCCTTCACCCCACCCGGTGTGTACCCACCGCAGGAGGACACCGCCCTGCTGGCCGACGCGCTGTCCGAGGAGCCGCTGCCGCCCGGAGCATCCGTCCTGGACGTCGGCACGGGGACCGGCGCGCTGGCGCTGGACGCGGCGCGGCAGGGCTCACGGGTGACGGCGGTGGACGTGTCCTGGCGGGCGGCGTGGGCGGCCCGGGTCAACGCCCGGCTGGCCGGCCTGCCGATCCGCGTGCGGCGCGGCAACCTCTTCGCCCCCGTGCGCGGCCAGTCGTTCGACCTCATCCTCGCCAACCCCCCGTACGTCCCCGCGCCCTCCGACTCGGGGCGCCCGCGCGGGGCGGCCCGCGCCTGGAACGCGGGCCCGGACGGCAGGCTCGTCCTGGACCGGATCTGCCGGGAGGCCCCGGCGCTGCTGCGGCCGGGCGGGGTGCTGCTGGTGGTGCACTCGGCGCTGAGCGGACCCGAGAGCACGGTCCTGCGCCTGCGGGACGTGGGGATGAAGGCGGCCGTCGTGCGGCGCCACCGCATTCCCTTCGGGCGGGTGCTGCGCTCCCGGCGGGACTGGCTGCGCGAGCGGGGGCTGCTGTCCGCCGCCGACGAGACGGAGGAGCTGGTGGTCGTCCGTGCCGAACTGCCCTGAGCCGGTCCGCAAGGACCCCGAGACCGAGACCCCCCGCCGGGTCGTCGCCCGGCGGCAGGGCCCCCTGCTGATGGAGGGCCCGGTGGAGGTGGAGCTGGAGGACGGGTCGGTGGTGCGGTCCGACCGGTTCCGGGTGGCGCTGTGCACCTGCGCGCGCAGCCGCCGCTTCCCGTGGTGCGACACCAGTCACCGCACCCGGGAACAGCCCCCGCAGCGGGACCGTAGAACATGACGTGAAGCATGACGTGCCGCATGATGCGGGGCATGAAAATGCCGGGGTCCGGCCGGGCGGCCCCACTCCGCCCGGCCGGTCCCCGGCGCGGGAAACCGCAGGAACTCAGCGACCGTGCCCGCACTCCCCAGTCACGGGTCCGGCTCTGTCCAACGCGTTCCGTACGGTCCCGGTCCTTTAGAACGAGAAGAGGCTCGATTCGACGGAGCTCTTCACGCACTCGTTGGCGAAGGTGCGCTCATAGGAGACGCGCTGACCCCGCCAGACGCCGGTGACGGTGACGACCACGGGGTCCCACTCCCGGGTGCACAGCACGCCCTGCCGGCTGTTCAGCGCGTCGAAGTCGCCTCCGGCCGCGCGCAGTTCGGCGCAGGCCGCGGCGGGCGCCGGATGGGTGCCCGTGGGCACCGTGGAGCAGTCGAGCGTGACAGCACGCTCGGGGGTGACGCCGGCCGCGGTCTCACCGTGGCCCGTGGTGAGCACCAGGGCGGACGGGGCGTAGAGAGACGCCGGTGCGCTGCCGGGGGCGGCGAGGGCGGCCCCGGTCAGGGGTCCGCAGAGGGCGCCGGCCGTGAGGCCGAGGGTCGCTGCCCAGCGCGCGGTGTTCCGCATTGTGTGCATCCTTCCGCTCGATTCGGGGGGTGCCGGCACGGGGGCCGGGTGTGGTCCCCGACCGGCGACCGCGAGTCTGCCGAGAACGCCGCCGGAATTCACATCGAACCCATAGGTTTCAGTAACCTTGCGTATTGAATCAGTGGCGTGAAGTCACGGAATCGAGCGTTCCAAGCACCGATTAGTCCGCTCCATGATCATCTGCAGTGGCCGAATGGCCGCTTTTCTCACGCTGCGTAATCGGCTGGAAACATTCCGGATCGGCCCCCGGACAGCCCCCGAAGAGCCCCTGCGCGACCCCTTGCGTTCATGAGGCACGCGAGTAATCGTCATTACATGATTACGAAGCAGCAGCAGGAGGAACTACGCGGCTGGTTCGCCGGCCGTCTGCCCGACGGCCTCTTCGAGGAGCTGACCGAGGTCTCGGTCGACCGCGAGGAGATCACCGTCATCGGCCGCATCCCCGAGCCCCGGCTCGCGGAGGAGGCCCCGCCCGCCGAACGCGACGCTGCCGTACGGGGCCGGATCGAGGAGTTCCGCGAACGCACCCGCGAGGACCGCATGGCGGTCGCCCGCGAGGCCGAGCACCGCTTCCGCAGGAAGGTGTCCTGGGGCGTGGAGTGCGGGACGGAACGCGCTCTGTTCACACATGTCGCCGCTCCGGTGATGACCCGGCTGCGACAGAGCGAGCGGCAGGTCCTGGACACCCTCGTCGCCTCGGGCGTGGCCCGCAGCCGCAGCGACGCCCTCGCCTGGTGCGTGCGGCTGGTGCGGCGGCACACCGACGACTGGCTGACCGAGCTTCAGGAGTCACTGGAACACGTGCACGAGGTCCGGGACCGGGGTCCGGAGGCCGACTGACGCCCGGCCGCCGCCTCGGCCCGCGATCGCCGAGGTCCCCACCGCCGAGAGCCCTCTGCCGAATGAGAGACATCGGCAGAGGGCTTTCTCTCGGCTCAGGAGGTCAGCCGGAACCGCTGGTCGCTCGTGTTGGTGCCACCAGGGCTGTTGATGTTGTTGTTGGTGGAGATGTTGTTGAAGAAGGAGAGGAGTCCGCTGAGGTTGATCGGCAGGAGGGACCCGTTGCCGTCCCCGTCTCCATCTCCATCTCCATCTCCATCGCCGTCGCCGTCACCATCGCCGTCACAGTCGCCGCCCGTGATGGTGGTGGGGTCGCTGTCCATGTCCGAGAGGCCGCTGCCGATTGCCTGCGCGGTGTTGGTGACCGTACAGGGGGTGTTCGCGGCGACATCGACCACGACCTGGAACGTGTAGGTCCCCTCGAGCACACCGGTCCCGAAACAGTCGACCGTCGTTGCGTTGTTGTTGCAGTCGAAGACGGCCGAACTCTGGGTGAAACTGTCGATGGTGAGACCTGTGGGAAGCTCGTCGTACACCGTGAGGGACGGCTGTTCCCCGACGACATCCAAAGTGATGGTGTACGTGCCCTGGCCGCCCCGCGCGAAGGTTCCGGTGTGGGTCTTCTCGATGTCGATGCTGCCCGACGACGGCGGCTGGGCGGCTGCGGGCGTGGCGCCGACGGTGAACGGGAAGGCGGAGGTCAGCCCCATCACCACGGCGAAGGCGGCGATCCGCCACCTCAACCCGAATCTGCTCATACGGGAATCTCCTGTGAACTGTCGTCGACCGCGGAATTGCGGTCGCTACGGAGGGGGGAGTGCGAGCAGGCATGAGACTTGCATACAAGGCGCTTTGCGACGTGATCCGACTTATGGGAGCCATTGCCGTTTCACCCGTTCGCTGCGACGGAGCAAGGCCCGGCGGAGCAATTGGGTGAAAGCGATCTCGGTCCCGTCATGGACGCATGGGGGTTCCATTAGCGTCTGACACCCGAACCGCCGAGTTCTCCGGAAACGAACGAAGTGATGAGCATTCATCGATTGAGACAGGGGATGGCGCGCTTCGTGCTGGGCGTGCTGGTTTCCGGCGCCGCCCTCGGAGCCTGCTCCCCCGGCTCCACCCACAGCGCGGCACGCACGACAGCTCTGCCCGAGGGACCCGGTGCCGCCCGCGCCCAGCGGTGGCGGGTCGAGGTGCAGGACGTCCTTCCCCACGATCCCCAAGCCTTCACGCAGGGACTGGAGTTGCAAGGCGGCACCCTCTACGAAAGCACCGGCCTGGTGGGCCGGTCGTCGGTGCGTTCCGGACCGCCGGGTGAGCCGCCCACCGTGTTCGCCGGACTTCCGACGCCCCTGTTCGGCGAAGGCATCACTTTGTCCGGTTCCAGCCTGTGGCAACTCACCTGGCGCGACGGCATCGCCGTCGAACGCGATCCCGAGACCCTCGCGGAACGCCGCAGGGTCACCTATCGGGGCGAGGGATGGGGCCTGTGCCACCACCGCGTCGCCGGACGGGAACAGCTCGTGATGAGCGACGGCAGCGACCGGCTCACCTTCCGCGACCCGGTCACCTTCAAGGCGACGGGCGGTGTCGACGTGCGCCAGGACGGCCGCCCCGTGACGCTGCTCAACGAGTTGGAATGCGCACCCGACGGCTCCGTCTACGCCAACGTCTACCTCACGGACACGATCGTGCGCATCGATCCGCACACCGGTACCGTCACCGCTCGTATCGACGCCGCCGGCTTGCTGACGCCGTCCGAACGCGGCAGAGCCGAAGTCCTCAACGGCATCGCCGCCGTACCGGGCACCGACCAGTTCCTGATCACCGGCAAGCTCTGGCCCCACCTCTTCAAGGTCACTTTCGTCCCGGCCGGTGATGGAGGAGATCCGCCTCCCCCGTCTCCGGCCGGGCCGGTGTGATCAGTTCCCCACGGCTCGACGCCAGCGTTGGGACTCCGAGCCGTCTCTCACCTTGACGACGATGTCAGCGCTCGTGTCGGCGGTGGTGGCCGCCAGGGCCAGGCTGTCGTCCCAGCGGGGCAGGAGCTCGCCCTTGTCCGTGAACTCGTAGCGGACGTCGTCGGCTCGTGGGTCGTCGCGTGCCGCGCACCTCGCGAGGATCACCACGCCGGCGTCCATGTGCGAGTCCAGGCACAGGCTCGGCTCGGCACCGCTGCGGAGCAGGCCGTCGGACGCGTAGGACCACAGTTGGGTGCGGGCCGATGTGCAGGTGGCGAGGCGGGTGCCCGCGCCGGGGCGTGGCTGTCCGTCGATGTCGAGGCACAGGCCCGCGCCCGCGTTCAGGAGGCCCGGCTCGGGTGACGGGTCGCGGCCGCTCGCGCCCGTCGAGGCCATCGGCTCGGCCCCGTCGTCGGTGCCCCACAGCCCCGCCGCGAGGACGATCGCGAGAATCCCGGCCGAGGCCAGGCCGACTCCGGTGAGCAGGGCCCTCGGTGAGCGCCGGGGGGCCGGGGTGCGGGACGGCAGCCGGTGGCGTGCCCCCGCGCGCGGGCCGGGTGTCGCGCGGGCGCGTCCCGGGCGGGACTCGACATACCTGCGGGCGCCCCAGCCGAGTACCGCCTCGGCGAGGAGTTCCCCCAATCCGCTCTCGAAATAACTCAGTTGTTCGGCGGCGGCCCGGCAGTAACGGCACTCGGCGACATGCCGGCGCACCTCCGGAAGGAGGCCACCGCCGCGCCGGATGGGCACGTCGAGAAGGCGGTTGTAGAAACGGCATTCTTTTGTCGGCGCCAGTTCCCGATGGGCGCGGACGCAGCCTTCCCGGAGTTTTTCACGCGCCTGTTCGACGGTCGTCGTGGCGACTTCGACGTCCATGCCGAGCAGCTCCGCCGGAACGGCAACCGCTTCCGCCTCGACCTCGGTGTGCCACAGCAGGCACTGATCGACGCGCCGCAGCTCCTTGAATGCCCGCTCGGTGAGTCTGCGGTTTTCCGGCGTTCGCGCGGGCGCGACCCGCATACCGCGCCCTCCGGCCGGTCTGGTCAGGTCCGGCAGTACGGCGGATATCCGCTCCTCGGCGGCCCACAACCGCACCGTGTCCCGTACGGCGGTCAGCAGCCGTGGGCGCAGGGCGACAGCACCTTCGCCGAGGGTGAGACGGTCGAGGAGCTGGTGGACGGCGGCGGCGGTCACCATCGCGGCGGTGGGCCCCGCGTCCGCGAGGCAGATGACCGCGTACTCGTGCGCGGGCCGCCAATGCCGCGCGATCAACAGGGCGGTGGAACGGGAGACCTCCGCGTCCGTGTTACCCCGGAGCCGGCCGGCGAGCGACTCGTCGGATTCTCCGGGAAACGCGCCGGGCGGCGGGTAGGGCGGACGAGGAGGGTGGGGGGTGGGTGGCACTGAACGGATTCCTTCCCACGCGTATGTGCGACACACAGGAGTTCGGCCGACTGAGAAAAGAGCCCGGACTCCGGGCGGTTCACCCTGGCACAGCGCACACAAGGCCAACAAGGCACTTGGGAAACATGCGTATCACTGAAAGAAAGTCAGGAAGGGATCCGGCCTGCCGAATCGCACTGCTTTTCGCCATTCCATGCGCCCCGTGTGAAAGGCGCGCCCGCACCGGTCCGCCGCGCACGCTCCCGGCCTACGGGGGCGCGTAGTGGACTGGGCAGCGGCCTACTCGGCAGGCCGCGCGCGGGGTGGGGGCCCCCGGACTCGAGCGAAGGCGAGAGTTTGGGGGAGGCTCTCCTGCGCGAAACGGCCGCCGGCCCTGTTCCTCCCGCCCTCGGCCGGCGGCCCCGAGCGTCCGGCCGGGGGGCGGGAAGCGGTCTCCGCGGGGCCGGCGGCCCCACCGGCGCCGGGCTGTGACTGCCCGGCGGGGGCCACATCTGCCCGGCGGGGCCATATCTGCCGGGCAGTAGCCATATCTGCCAGGCAGGGGCTATATCTGCCAGGAGCGCAGCCGGTCGGCGGCGCCGTAGACGTCCGTGCTGCCGTCGATGAGATCCCGGGCGAGGTCCACCAGCGCCCCGTACGGCGGGTCGATGCCGACGCCGCTGACGAACATGTAGGCCACCGCCGTGGCGCAGGCGAAGCGGGCGTTGGCCGACGGCAGCGGCTTGAGCAGCGCCAAGGTGTGCAGCAGGGCGGCGGCGCGCCAGGCCGGGTCGGAGTCGACGCCCAGCCGGGGCGGGTCCACGCGATGCCGGGCGACGGCGGCGACCAGCGCGGAGAAGTCGTTGATCGTGGGCTGCTCAGGCAGCACTTCCTCGTGGCGCTGGAGCAGCCAGGGCACGTCGATGTGGATGACGGGTGTCATCGGTCAGGCGACCCGCCCCGCGCCCTTGGCGGGCGCCTCGTCGTCGGGGAACGCCGCGGCGAATTCGTCGGCGTGGGCCGAGAAGAACCTGCGGAAGGCCTCGGCGCCTTCCTTGAGCGCGCGGTGCCGGGCGATGTCGGCGGCGGCCGCCTCCCGCACGAGAGCCTTCATCGACGTACCGCGCTCCTTGGCGATCTGCCGGAGGTCCTCGAGCTCGCGCTCACTGAACTCCACATTCAGGGCTGGCATGACGACACGGTACCGCTCGGGTACTTACCCGTAAATACTCCCAGGTCACAAGCGTCCCGAGGCGGTACCGGCCGTCATCCGGTCAGCCCGGTCAGCCCTGGTCGGCGACGAAGGACGCCATCCGGGCCAGAGCCGCGTTCCAGTTGATCGTGTGCTCGTTGGTCGACCAGGACTGGATGTCGTCGATGTAGCAGAACTGCCCGACACAGCCCTGGAGCTTGCTCTGCGCGAACGGGTCCTGGATGCCGGAGTTCGCTCCGCCGGCCAGGGTGCCGCGCGGCGGGTTCGGCTGGTTCGGGTCGAGCTGGTGGGCGTACCAGCGGGCGTGCTGGTTGTGGGCGCTGACCTCGCCGTAGCCGGTGACGTAGGAGATGTTCAGCGCGTTGCGGCCGAGCAGGTAGTCCATGGCCTGGAGCGCGCCGTCGCGGTACTTGGCCGCGCCGGTGAGGTCGTACGCCGTGGCCAGGACGACCGCGTTGTTGAGGATCTGGTGGTTGGAGCCCCAGTCGTACTTGTTCTCGTCCGGGGCGTACGGCACACCGTACGGGTGTGCCTTGAGGGTGGCCAGGTAGCGGTCGGCGCCCTTGACGACGGACTGGCGGACCTTGTCCCGGCCGGGCAGCGCGCTCGGCACCAGCGCCAGGTCCAGGCGGCCCGCCGCGGCGGTGCGCGCCCAGTCGAAGCCGACGGGGCCGAAGATGTCGGCGGTGTGCACCGGGGAGTTGAGCACGCGGTCGGCGAACTGCTTCTCGTGGGTGGTGAGATACAGCTCGGCCGCCGCCCAGTAGAACTCGTCGGCGACGTCGCCGTCGGCGTAGGTGCCGCCGCCTATGCCGTCGCTGTCGGAGGCGTACACCTCGGGGTGGGCGAGCGCCGCCGACCAGGCCTTGCGGGCGGCCGTCAGGGCCTTCGCCGCGAACTGCCGGTCGTAGGGGGCGTACAGCCGCGCGGCCTGGGCCGCGGTCGCCGCCAGGTTGAGGGTGGCCGCGGTGGTCGGCGGGTGCAGCTCGCGCTTCTGCGGGTCGTCGTGCGGCATCAGCGGCAGCCCGGTCCACTGCTCGTCGTGGATCTTGTGGTGGGCCATGCCGGCCAGCGGCTGCCCGTCGGGCACCTGCATCTTCAGCAGGAAGTCCAGCTCCCAGCGGGCCTCGTCGAGGATGTCCGGCACCTTGTTGCCGCTCTCAGGGATGGCGAGGGTGCCGTCGCGCAGCCGGCCCTGCTCGCCGGTGCGGGCGATCCTGGCGCGCTCGTAGGTGCTGAGCACCTCCCAGGTGGAGATGCCGCCGTTGACGACGTACTTGCCGTGGTCACCGGCGTCGTACCAGCCCCCGCTGACGTCCAGGGTGTAGTCGCACACGCCCGGCTGGCAGGGCACGGCCGTGTCGCCCTGGTTGGGCGCGGTGCCGACGTGGCCGGCGGGGCGGCCGTAGCCGGGGCGCAGGTCGTCACGGATGGGGGTGCCGCTGCGCTGCGTGTAGTAGTACTTCAGCGCGTCCAGGCGCAGTTGCTCGTAGCCGGCCGTGCCCAGGTCGAAGGGGCGGCTGGTCTCGCCGTCGGCGACCAGGGTGAAACCCTCGCCGGCCGTGCGGTAGGCGCCGAAGTCGATCGAGTGGACGTTCTGCCCGGAGGAGGCGTCCGTCCCGCGCGGCACGGTCCAGCCGCGTGCGACCACGGCTCCGGCGGGGTTCTTCAGCTGCCAGGGCAGCCGCGCGGTCGCGTCGGTGACGAGCGTGGCGTTCTTGGGTCCCGCGGGCAGATAGCCGACCTGGTTGACCCGCACCCGCGGCCCGGTGTCCGGCTCGTACGACTCGGGCGGTACGCCGCCCAGCAGCGAGACGTCGTCCATGCAGAAGCGCCAGGCGTCCGCGGCGCCGCCGACCTGGAAGGCGACCTGCGCCTGGCTGGTGTCGACGGGCGAGGTGAAGGTGTAGGTGTAGGAGTTGCCGGACACGCTGAGCTGCGGCGACACCTCGAACCAGGTGTCGTACGGCGCCGTCGAGAGCCCGACGATCGCGCGGACGACATGTCCCTCGGGCGTGCCGGTGGCGCTGAAGGAGAAGCGGTACGACTCCCCCTTGACCAGCGTGACGTCGTTCTGGCCGACGGAGGCGTCCCAGCGGTTGGCCGTGCCGCCGGGCACGTCCGCGCACATGCGGCCGGTGTCGAGGCCGGCCGTGACGTTGCTCGAGGCCCACCAGGGGTCGGTGCCGGTGTCGAAGGTGCCGTTCCTGAGCTGCTCGACCTCGTCGGCCGTGGCG
The DNA here is from genome assembly GCF_044763135.1 of Streptomyces sp. NPDC096205. Lineage (NCBI taxonomy): Bacteria > Bacillati > Actinomycetota > Actinomycetes > Kitasatosporales > Streptomycetaceae > Streptomyces > Streptomyces sp. NPDC096205. The sequence goes on from NZ_JBIWFS010000001.1 coordinate 212,210, forward strand.
GACGGCGTGGGCAGGGCGGTCAGGGCGGCCGCCAGAAGCGTGCTGAGCGATAGCAGGGCGGTTCTGCGTCTGTACACGTGTCGGCTCCTCGGGAGGGCGCTCGGGAGCGCGCTCGTGGGAGCGCTCCCAAAACTACGGTCGGGGCACATGCTTGTGGCAGGCAAGACACCCCGTCAACCGTCGTGACACACACCGTCCCGTCGGTCACACCGTCCGACGGCCGTCGCGCATGGATTCACGTCCCGTCGGTCACACCGTCCAACGGCCGTCCCGCATCAGGTCGCGGCCCGTCATCTCGTCCACTTCCCGCCAGGCCTGCACCCGCCGCGGGGTGACGCGGAACCAGCGGTAGGGGGTGGTGAGGGTGCGCGGGTCGAAGCCGGTGCGGGCGGCGAACCGGTCGCCCCGCTCCCTCGGCAGGGCGTCCATCTCCAGGACGTCGACCTCGCCCTCGATCATCGTCACGTCCCGGGTGTGGCCGAGGCTCACCCGGACGCCCCGGCCGGAGGCGAGGTTGCGGCCGGTCGGGCTGTCGGCCGGGGTGGCGAGCAACAGGGCCTCGCCGTCCCAGTCGAAGGACAGCGGGACCAGGTACGGCACGCCGTCCGCTGAGGCGCTGGCCACCCAGACGTCCACGTCGTGGGCAAGGCGGTGCTCGGTGTCGCGGCGGCGCTGGGCGGGGGTGCGGGGCGTCATGGGTCCTCCGGAGATCTCGTACTCGGTGCGCTCAGGTTCTCCCTCGAGGCACCGCGGCCGCCTCCGTGCCGGCCACGGAAAAGCGGTACGGACGCGGTACGGATAATGACCCGGTGTCCACTCCAGTGATCTCCGCCCGGGAAGCCGAAGTTCTCGCCCTGCTCGGGGAGCATCTGAGCAACGCGGAGATCGCGGCACGCCTGTTCATCTCCGTACGAACCGTCGAGTCTCATGTCTCCTCGCTGCTGCGGAAGTTGGAGCTGCCGGACCGGCGGGCACTGTCCCGGCGGGCGGCCGAGCGGGCACGGTCGGCAGCGCCCGCCCTACCCGCTCCGCTGACGGCGTTCGTCGGACGGGTGCGGGAGCGCGGGGAGTTGGCCGAGGCGGTGAAGACGCACCGGCAGGTGACGGCGGTGGGCCCGGGCGGGGTCGGCAAGACGCGGCTGGCGCTGGCGGTCGCGGCCGAGGCGGCGGGTGACTTCGCCGACGGGGTGTGGTTCGTGGACCTGGTGCCGGTCACCGATCCGAGGCGGGTCGGGGCAGCGGTCGCGGCTGCCGTGGGCGTGGGCGAGCAGCCCGGTGCCGGCCTCGACGACGCCGTGGTGGCCGCGCTGGCGGACCGCGAGGCGCTGCTGGTGCTGGACAACTGCGAGCAGGTGCGGGACGGCGTGGCGCCGTTCCTGGAGCGGCTGCTCGCAGCCTGCCCCGGCGTGCGGGTGCTGGTGACGAGCCGGGCCCGGCTGATGGTGCCGTTCGAGCGGGTGTTCCCGGTGCCGCCGCTGTCGCGGGACGGGGGCGCCGAGTCGGAGGCGGTGGCCCTGTTCCTGGACCGGGCCGCCGCGGTCGGCCTCGCCCCCGGTCCGGCCGTACGGGACCGGGTGGCGGCCCTGTGCGAACGGCTGGACGGCATGGCCCTCGCGATCGAGCTCGCGGCGGCCCGGCTGCCCACCCTCGGCCTCGACGGCCTCACGGCCGGCCTCTCCGACCAGTTGCGCATCCTCGCGGGCGGGCCCCGCGCGGACGACCGGCACCGGTCGGTGCGGGCGGTGCTGGACTGGAGCCACGACCTGCTCCGGCCGCAGGACCAGGCGTTGTTGCGCAGGGTGTCGGTGTTCGTGGCGCCGTTCACCGCGGACGCGGCCGCCGAGGTGACCGGTTTCGCCCCGCTGGACCGGGCCGCGGTCGCCGACGGTCTGGGCCGGCTCGCCGAGCAGAGCCTGCTCGTGGTGACCCCGACCGCGTCGGGGACCCGTTATCGGGCGCTGGAGACCATCCGGCAGTACGGCGGGGCGCGCCTCGCCGACGCCGGTGAGGCGGACGAGGTCCTGGCCCGGCACGCGAACTGGTGCCTGGCCGCCGCGAGCGGCCTGGAGGACACCGAAGGGCCCGACTGGCGGGCCCGCTTCGACGCCGTCGCGGACGACGTACGGGCCGCGCTCTCCTGGTCCGCCCGACGCCCTGAGCGGCGCGAGCAGGCCCGCGGGCTCGCCCTGGCCCTGGCGGGTGCCGCCTTCACCCGCACCCTGCTCGGCGAGTCCCAGCAGCGCTACGAGCAGGCGGCCGGGCTCGCCGACGCGCACGTGGCGGCCTCGGCGTTGCGGCAGGCCGCCGCGGTGGCCGGCTGCCGCCGGCTCGGCGACGACATGCTGCGCCTGCACCGCGCCGCCTCCGCGGCCGCCCTGCGAGCCGGGGACAGCGCGGGCGCGGGCCGGGACCTCGCCGGGGCCGCGACCATCGCGTACCGCTTCTCGAGCACGTTCGCGCAGGTGCCGCCCCGCGACGAGGTGACCGGCCTGCTGGCGCGGGCGCGGGAGTTGTCGGGGAGCGACCCGGCCGCGCGGGCGGCGGTCGCGCTGGCGGAGGCGGCGGTGGTCACGGACGCGTTCGGCGCGGTGCAGGGCGACGTCGACAACAGTGTGCGGGAGACCGTGGCGAGCGCCGAGCGGGCCGTACGGCTGGCCCGGCCGACGGGCGACCCGGTGGCCGAGTCGGCCGCGCTGGACGCGTTGTCCGGGGCCCGCAGCTGGGACGGGGACCCGTTCGGCGCGGCGGACGCCGCCCGGCGGCGGGTCGACGTCCTGGCCTCGGCGCCGCCGGGCCCGGCCGCGGCGCACGAGCTGATGGACGCCCTCGCCATGGCCGCGGGGACCGCCGTCGGGGCGGGCCGCCTGCCGGAGGCGCGGCGCTGGGGGCGGCGGCTCGCTGAGCACCCGCTGCTGGCCGAGGTGGGGCACCACGCGACGTCCTGGCTGCTGGTCGCCGACGCGTTCGCCGGGCACGCCGACGAGGTCCTCGCGGGCAGTGTGCGGTTCCGTGACGCCTGGGAGCACAGCGGGCGGCAGCGGTCGTTCTCCCTGGGTCCCGCCGCCGCGGCCGTCGCCCTGGTGCACGGGCTGCGCGGCGACCGGGAGGCCCGGGCGGACTGGCTCGCGATCGTCGGCCGGGCGGGCAACGCGCCCGAGCACCGGCACGGCTACGGCGCCGTCTTCGACGCCCTGGTCCTGCTCCACCAGGGAGACGTGGACGCGGCACTGGACCGGGTCGAGCCGGAGCCGGAGGAGGTGTGGAAGTGGGTGTCCTGGGTCTGGCTGCACTGGTACGTGGCACTGCGCGCGGAGACGGCCGCCCTCGCCGGGCATCCCGCAGCCCGGCACCGTATCGCCGCCGCCCGGGCCCTGGTCGCCGGGAACCCGGTCGCCACCGCCCAGGTCGACCGGGCCGAGGCCCTCCTCGACGGTGACGCGTCCCGGCTCCCGGCCGCCGCAGCAGCGCTCGAGGCGGCCGGCAGCCCCTACCAGGCGGCCCGGACCCTGCTCCTCGCCGGCGGCGCCCACACCGCCACGGGCGAGGCCGCGCTGACCGGCCTGGGCATGGGGTACGGCTTCCGGGTCGGGTCGGCCTGAAGGACTGCGCGCGCCGGGCCCCGCGACGCGGCATGATCCGGAGGACGGGCCCTGTCGGCCGGGCCGACGGTGACAAGTCCCGGCCGACGGTCGCCGCAGCGGCGTTCCGTGCAGCCGGCAGCCCCCACCAGCCGCCCGCGCCCTGCTCCTCGCCGGCGGCGCCCACACCGCCATAGGCGAGGCCGCGCTGACCGGCCTGGGCATGGCAGCCGCGCGGAGATGACGGGCCTCCCTTCGCCAGGCGGTCCGCACCTCCTGCTCACCGGCCTGGGCGTCGGGTCGGCCTGAAAGGACTCTCGGCCGGGGCAGGCCCCCGCGGCGTCGGCATGATCCCGGAAGGCGGGCCCCGGTGGTCGCGCGGACATGACCGGCCTCCCGTTCGCCGGTACGGTCGGAACCACTAGGCTGGAACGCAGCAGACGCACCCGTTGACTGTGAGTGTGCGCGATGGAGTGGCGACGATGAGCCTGGGCTACCCGTTCGACGAGGCCGCGACGGCCCGGGCTGTCATCGCCGAGGACGGCACACTGACCTCGTGGAACGAGGGCGCCCACCGGCTGCTGGGCTGGAGCGCGGAGGACGTGCTGGGCCGCCCGGCGGCCGAGCTGGTCGAGGGCACGGCGCCCGAGCTGCGGGGCACGCGCTGGGACGGCACTCTGACGCTGCGCCACCAAGACGGCCGTACGGTCTCCGTGTGGCTGCTCGCCCACCACCAGTGGCCGCCCGAGGGCGGCGCCGGGCACTGGCTCGTCGTCACCCCGCTGGACTCCCCCGGCAGACGCCCGCCCGGCGACCCGCTGGAGGAGTCCGCGCTGGCGCAGGCCCCGTGCGCGGTGGCCGTCTACGACGAGCGGCTGCGGCTGCACTTCGTCAACGACGCGATGGCCCGTACGCTCGGGCTGCCGCAGGAGCACATCCAGGGGCTGCGGCTGTCCGAGATCGGCGGGAAGCCGCAGAGCGAGGAGCTGGAGGAGAACCTCCTCCAGGTGCTCACCAGCGGCCGGCCCCGCGATGTCCAGACGTATCTGCGCGCCGGCGGCGAGGAACACGCCCACGCCTGGCTCGCCCGGATGACCGCGGTCACCGACTCCGCCGGGCAGGTGCGGGGCGTGTGCATGGCCGCCCATGACATCAGCGACAGCCATCTCGCGCGTGAGCGGCTGCAGTTGGTCAACCAGGCGAGCGTACGCATCGGCAGCACCCTCGACGTCACCCGCACGGCCCAGGAGCTGGCCGAGGTGTGCGTGCCCGCGCTGGCCGACTTCGTCAGCGTCGACCTGCTGGACGCCGACGAGCAGAGCGGCGACCCGCCCGCCCGGATCGCCGTACCGGTCGGACTGCGCAGGATCGCCCACCAGTCGGTGAACCCGGGCAGCCCCGAGGCGGTGGTCAAGCCGGGCGAGTTCGACTTCTACCCGGCCACCTCGCCGCAGGCCGACTCGCTCGTCGCGGGCCGCACCACCGTCGTCTCGGTGTCCGGCGGTGACCTGGAGCAGTGGCTGGCCCGCTCCCGGGAGCGCCGTGAGCGGGTGCGCGAGTACGGCATCCACTCCACGATGTCGGTGCCCATCCGGGCGCGTGGCACCACGCTCGGCGTGGTGGTGTTCAGCCGCTTCCGGCGGCCCGAGCCGTTCACCGACGACGACGTCCTGCTGGCCGAGGAGATCACGGCGCGGGCCGCGGTGTGCATCGACAACGCCCGCCGGTTCTCCCGGGAGCGGGAGACGGCGCTCGCGCTGCAGCGCAGCCTGCTGCCCCGCCGGCTGCCGCGGACGGCCGCGGTGGCGGCGGCCTCCCGGTATCTCCCGGCGGCGCGGGCCGGGGTGGGCGGCGACTGGTTCGATGTGATCCCGCTGTCGGGCATGCGGGTCGCCATGGTGGTCGGCGATGTCGTCGGCCACGGGGTGCAGGCCTCGGCGACGATGGGCCGGCTGCGCACGGCGGTGCGCACCCTCGCCGACATCGACCTGGCCCCGGACGAGCTGCTCACCCACCTCGACGATCTCGTCGTACGGCTCGCGCAGGAGAACGGCAGCGAGGCCGGCCGGCCCGGCGAGCTGGGCGCGACGTGCGTGTACGCGGTGTACGACCCGGTGTCCCGGCGCTGCACGGTGGCGCGGGCCGGGCATCCGGCGCCGGTGATGCTGCCGCCGGACGGGCCGCCGCGGGAGATGGAGGTGCCCGCGGGGCCGCCGCTCGGTCTGGGCGGGCTGCCGTTCGAGTGCAGCGAGCTGTATCTGTCCGAGGGCACCGTGCTCGCCTTCTACACCGACGGGCTGATCTGGTCCCAGGACCGGGACGAGGAGGCCGCGCGTACGACCCTGCGGGCGGCGCTGGCCCAGCACGCGCAGTCGCTGGACGAGACCTGCGACCGGGTCCTGGCCGCGCTGCTGCCGCCGAGCGGCATCGCCGACGACGTGGCCCTGCTGCTGGCCGCCACCCGGGGGCTGCCCGCGGACCGGGTGGCCACCTGGGACATCCCGGCCGATCCCGCGCTGGTCTCGCCGATCCGCAAGCAGGTCGTCGAGCAACTGGCCACCTGGCGCCTCGACGAGGCGTCCTTCACGGCCGAGCTGGTGGTGAGCGAGCTCGTCACCAACGCGATCCGCTACGGCGCCCGGCCCATCCGGCTGCGCCTCATCCACGACACGGACACGCTGATCTGCGAGGTGTCCGACACCAACCACACCGCTCCTCATCTGCGGCGGGCCAAGACCTGGGACGAGGGCGGGCGCGGGCTGCTGCTGGTGGCCCAGCTGACGCAGCGCTGGGGCAGCCGGCACACGGCCGACGGCAAGACGATCTGGGCCGAGCTGGGGCTGTTCGAGGAGCCTGGATAGGCCCCCCGGGGGGATGAGTCGGGCGAGCGGGGGTACTTCGCCCCTGAACTCACGGGAGGTTGAGGTTCATGACCAGGACGATCCCGTTCGTCGTCGGCGCGGCGGTCCTCGGATGCGCCGTCGTTCTGCCCGGCTCCGCGGAGGGCCTCGCCGAAGGCCGGTGCCACACCGCCGAGTTGGCCGCGTCCGTCGGACGCAACGAACCCGGGGCGGGGCAGTGGAACTTCCCCGTCGTACTGACCAATGTGTCCGGCCGTACCTGCACGGTGTACGGCTATCCGGGCGCGGCCTTCGTCGACGCGGACGGCAGGCAGCTGGGCCCGGACCCCTCGCGGGAGGGCGGGGCGCCGGTGCGGGTGACTCTCGCGCCGGGTGACAGCGCGCGGGCCGGGTTGTCGTATGCCAACCCGGCCATCAGCGGGGCGCGGACCGCTGTGCCCCACTCGCTGCTGGTGACGCCGCCCGATGAGCGGAAGTCGCTTGTCGTGCACTGGACTTCGGGTGCCGTACCGGTGGGCGGGAACGAGTCGACCGTGTCGGTGACTGTGCTGCGCGGTTCGCCGTAGGCCGTCGGTCGCTGGGCGGCAGTTCCCCGCGCCTTTAGTGGCCGGCGATCGGATGGGGCGTGTACGGGGCCTCCAGCTCCTCCAACTCCTTCTCGGTGAGGTGGAGTTCGGCCGCCGCGACGGCGTCCTCGATGTGGTGGGGCTTGGACGCGCCGACGATCGGGGACGTGACCGGGGACTTGTGCAGGAGCCAGGCGAGGGCCACCTGGGCACGGGGTACGCCCCGGGACTCGGCGATGCGGGTGACGGCTTCCACGATGGCGCGGTCGCCCTCCTGGTAGAGGGTGCTGCCGAAGTCGTCGGTGCTGCTGCGGTCGGTGACGGTGCCCCAGTCGCGGGTGAGACGGCCGCGGGCGAGAGGGCTCCAGGGCAGGACGCCGACGCCCTGGTCGGCGCACAGGGGCAGCATCTCGCGTTCCTCCTCGCGGTAGAGGAGGTTGTAGTGGTTCTGCATGGAGACGAACCTCGTCCAGCCGTGCCGCTCCGCGGCGTGCTGCATCTTGGCGAACTGCCAGGCGTACATCGAACTCGCCCCGATGTAGCGCACCTTGCCCGCCTTCACCAGGTCGTGCAGGGCCTCCATGGTCTCCTCGACCGGGGTGTGCGGGTCGAAGCGGTGGATCTGGTACAGGTCGACGTAGTCGGTGCCGAGGCGCGCAAGGCTGTGGTCGATCTCGGTGAGGATGGCCTTGCGGGACAGCCCGGCGCCGTTGGGGCCGGGCCGCATCCGCCCGTTCACCTTGGTGGCCAGCACGATCTCGTCGCGGCGGACGAAGTCGCGCAGCGCCTTGCCGACGATCTCCTCGCTGGAGCCGTCGGAGTAGACGTTCGCGGTGTCGAAGAAGGTGATCCCGGCGTCCAGCGCCTGCCGGATCAGCGGCCGGGACGCCTCCTCGTCGAGCGTCCACTCGTGCACGCCCCGGTCGGGTGCGCCGTAGGTCATGCAGCCCAGACAGATCCGCGACACGTCCAGACCCGTCGAACCGAGCTTCACGTACTGCATCGTTGCTGCTCCCGTCGTCGGTGGTGGAGGTCCCAGGGGAGACTACGTCGTCAGTGCCCGAGCAGGTCCAGCGCCCTTCGCCAGGGGAACTCGGGGCGGCGGCCGTCGGGTCCGGGTTCGCCGGAGTAGGGCTCCCCGAAGCGCACGCCCATGGCGCGCAGGCGTATCAGGCTGTCCCCATAGGCGGGGTGGGCGGCCAGCGCGTCGGCCACGCAGGGCAGGACCGCGATGGGGACGCCCAGGCCGCAGGCCTCGTTGAGAGTGCCCAGAGCGAGGGTGTCGGCGATGCCGGCCGCCCACTTGTTGACGGTGTTGAAGGTGGCGGGCGCCACCACCACGGCGTCCGGCGGCGGGAAGGGCCGCGGGTCGCCGGGTGCGCGCCAGGCCGAGCGGATGGGGCGGCCGGTGAGCGTCTCGACGGCGGCCGTGTCGAAGAAGCCGTTCATCGCGGTGGGGGTGGCGAGCACACCGACCTCCCAGCCCTTCCGCTGGGCCGCACCGATGAGTTCACCGACGCCCGAGGCGATGCCGGCGGCGCACACGACGACGTAGAGGAAGGGTCTCGCGGCCTGTTCGATCACCCGAAAACCCTACTGGAGCGGGAAGGACAGCCCGCGTTCGGTCTCCGGGCGCGGCCCGAGGATGCGGCGCTCGCTCTCCTCGATCGGCACATCGTCGATGGACGCCTCCCGACGGCTCATCAGGCCCTGCGCGTCGAACTCCCACAGCTCATTGCCGTACGACCGCCACCAGCGGCCCTCGGCGTCCTGGGACTCGTACTGGAAGCGGACGGCGATGCGGTTGCCGTCGAAGGCCCACAGGTCCTTGCGCAGCGCGTACTGCCGCTCGCGCGCCCACTTGTCGGTGAGGAACCGGGCGATCTCGGCGCGGCCGGTGAGGAAAGTGTCGCGGTTGCGCCACACGGAGTCCTCGGAGTAGGCGAGGGCGACCTTGTGCGGGTCGCGGGTGTTCCAGGCGTCCTCGGCGGCCTGCACCTTCTGTGCGGCGGTCTCCCGGGTGAAGGGCGGCAGGGGCGGTCGGGCGGCGGTCATGGCGTCCTCCGGTACGAGTCGGGGAGAACGAGCGTTCTCCCGCTGGCTGCTACCGTAGGAGAACGCTCGTTCTCACGTCAAGGAGTGACCCCATGGACAGCGCGACCGCACGGGAGAAGGCCCTGGACGCCGCGGAGGCCCTCTTCTACGGGCGCGGCGTGCAGTCGGTCGGCATGGACGACGTCCGCGCCGCCTCGGGGGTCTCGCTGAAGCGCCTCTACCAGCTCTTCCCTGCCAAGGAACAGCTGGTCGTGGCCTATCTGGAGCGCCGCGACACCCGCTGGCGCAGCCGCCTCGCCGATCACGTCGCCCGGCACCCCGACCCCGAGCGCCGCCTCCTCGCCGTCTTCGACTGGCTCGAGCTGTGGTTCGCCGAGCCCGGCTTCCGCGGCTGCGCCTGGATCAACGCGTACGGCGAACTGGGCGCGACCTCCCCCGCGGTGGCGGACCAGGTGCGCGCCCACAAGCGGGCGTTCCGCGCCTACCTCGAGGCCTTGGCGAGGGGTGCCGGCCGACCGGAAGAGCTGGCCGGGCAGCTCTTCCTCCTCGCGGAGGGCGCGATGGTGACGGCGGGTATCACCGGCTCGCCGGTACCGGCGAGCGAAGCCAGGAACGCCGCGAGGGCGCTCCTGGCGGCACCCTAGGGGCGCGGGGAACTGCGCGCCCCACCACAACCGACCCGCAGCCGCACGTCACGAGCAACCAGGCGGACGACGGGGCGAACCTCACTCGAACGCGCGGGCCACGGCCAGCGAGTCCTCGTACACGTGATGCCGCACGACCAGGCCATTCTCCACGCTCAGATGCAGCGCGAATCTGGCGCGATACGCACGCCCGGTCGCCTTGGAGGTCTGCCGGATCTCGCCGAGCACCACCGCGTCGGCCCCGTCCACGAGGATCCGCTCGACCCGCGTCGCGGCCCGCTCGGCGACATGGTGCTCGGCCAGCTCCCGGTAGTGCGCGGCCGCGTCCGCGCGGGTGGAGCGGTGCCTGATCCATGGCGTGGCCGCCCGCCCGTGCTCGGCCTCCGGCCAGTCCAGCCGCCAGTCCACGCGCTCGGCGTACAGCTCGGCGATACGGTCGGGGTCGCCCTGGCCGATGCGACGCAGCAGTTCCTCGACGACGGAGCGGGTGGTCGGTTCGGGGGTCGCGGTCATGGGGGTTCGCTCTCCTTCGGCCGGTGTCGCACGCGGGGATCACGACTGTGCCCGACCGGCACGCCCGGCGCGATCACGCCGGTGGCAATCACGCCGCACCCCGCACGCGCTCCGGCCTGCAGCGGTGGCCGAAAGCGGCCGCGGCCGAAGATGTTCGCGGTAGGGATGATTCCGGCGCCCGCGGTTGTTCCCGCACGGCGCCAGTGATGTGTACGCAAACCATCGGACGGAGTTTCCATGCCTCTTGAGGGCGAGTACGAACCGAGCCCGACCCAGTGGGTCCGCGAGCAGGTGGAGCTGTACGAGGGCTCCGGCGGCACCGAGGGAACGACCCTGTTCGACACCGGGCTGCCGGTCGTCGTCCTGACCAGCATCGGCGCGAAGAGCGGCAAGCTCCGCAAGACGCCGCTGATGCGGGTCGAGTACGAGGGCAGCTACGCCGCCGTCGGCTCGGTGGGCGGCGCGCCGAAGAACCCGGTCTGGTACGCCAACCTCAAGGCCGACCCGCGCGTGGAGCTGCAGGACGGCACGGTCAAGCAGGACATGAAGGCACGCGAGGTCAGCGGCCGGGAGCGGGACGAGTGGTGGGAGCGGGCCGTCGCGGCCTTCCCCCAGTACGCCGAGTACCAGCAGCACACCGACCGGACGATTCCCGTCTTCGTGCTGGAACCGGTCGACGGACAGCACTGATCACGCGCTGATCGAGCACTGATCACGTCGGATCCGGTCGGCGGACAGCGCTGATCACGCCGGAACCAGGATTTTCGGCGCGGGGGGCGCATGATCGCCGCCGTGCCGGGCATCCGGATGTCAGGCCCCGCCGCGTTCCCCCGTCGCGGCGGGGCTCTCCTGTGCCTCCCGGGCGGGCCGGTCGGTCACGTCGAGGAAGATCTGGTCGGCCTCCGGCACGGCCCGCGCGATCGAGCGCTTGATGCGTACGGCGACCTCTTCCACGCGCTCGCTGTCGATACCCGGCATGAGGTCGATCCGCGCGGCGACCAGCGTCGATTCGAGACCGGTCTGCATGGTGAACAGCGCCTCCACGCTGTCGATCTCCGGCTGTGCCGCCAGCAGGGCCCGGATACGGGCGCTCGCCTCCGGGTCGGCGGCCTGTCCGATCAGCCGGTCGCGGGCGTCGCGGCCGAGCCGGACGGCGACGAGGACGAGCAGCGCGCCGATGGCGAGCGAGGCCGCGCCCTCCCAGACTGCCTGACCGGTGGCGCGGTGCAGGGCCATCCCGGCGAAGGCCAGGGCCACGCCGATCACCGCCGTACCGTCCTCGGCGACGACCGTGCGCAGGGCGGGGTCGCGCAGGCCGTCGGCCATGCCGTGGACGCGCAGCTGGTACAGGGCCCGCACCAGGGAGGCGCCCTCGGCGACGAACGCCACGGCAAGGACGATCAGGCCGGCGGCGTAGCCCGTGAAGTCCTGCTGGGCGCCGCCGCGCAGGGCCTCGATGCCCTGGAAGAACGAGAAGCAGCCGCCGGTCACGAAGATCCCGACGGCCGCGAGCAGGGCCCAGAAGAAGCGTTCCTTGCCGTAGCCGAAGGGGTGGCGGCGGTCGGCCGGGCGGCGGCTGCGGCGCAGCGCGGTGAGCAGGAAGACCTCGTTCAGGCTGTCCGCGACGGAGTGGGCGGCCTCGGACAGCAGCGCCGGTGAGGCGGCGGCGAGGCCGCCGACCACCTTGGCGGCCGCGATCACCAGGTTCGCGGCGAGGGCCACCAGCACGGTGACACGGGTCCGGCGGTCGGCTTTCCGGGTCGGGGGCGGGGTCGGAGCCGTGGGCGTGCTCGGGGTTGTGGGCGGGCTCGGGGTTGTGGGCGGGCTCGGGGTTGTGGGCGTGCTCGTGGTCGTAGGCGTGGTCCTGGACGTATCGCTCACCCCCGGCGACTGCCCCGCCCCGTGCGGATCACACCGTTCCGGTCGGCGAAACGGGGTACCCGGGCCGACAGAAGCCGTGTGGTGGGGAGGAAGGCCGTGATGAGCGACACCGGCGAGGGCAACAGCGCGTACGGCAGGAGGGACTTCAAGCGGTCCAAGAGCCACTTCACCGACCGGATCACCGCCGACGGCCGGGACGGCTGGCCGGTGGAGCCGGGCCGTTACCGGCTGGTGGTGAGCCGCGCCTGTCCGTGGGCGAGCCGGGCGGTGATCGTCCGCCGGCTGCTGGGCCTCGAGGACGCCCTGTCGATGGCGATCGCCGACCCGATCCAGGACGACCGCAGCTGGCGCTTCACGCTGGACCCGGACGGACGCGACCCGGTGCTCGGCATCCGTTTCCTCAGCGAGGCCTACGACCGCCGGGAGACGGACTACCCGGGCGGGGTGAGCGTGCCCGCGGTCGTGGACGTGCCCAGCGGGAAGCTGGCCACCAACGACTACCAGCAGCTCACCCTGGACCTCGCGACCGAGTGGACGGCCCTGCACCGGGAGGGGGCGCCGGAGCTCTACCCCGAGCGGCTGCGGGACGAGATCGACAGCGTGATGGCGGACGTCTACGAGGACGTCAACAACGGTGTGTACCGGGCCGGTTTCGCCACCGGGCAGGAGGAGTACGAGTCCGCCTGCGCGGCGGTGTTCCGGCGGCTGGAGCTGCTCTCCGCGCGGCTGGAGCGGCAGCGGTACCTCGTCGGCGACACGATCACCGAGGCGGACGTCCGGCTGTTCACCACGCTGGTGCGGTTCGACGCCGTCTACCACGGCCACTTCAAGTGCAATCGCTGGAAGCTGGCGGAGGACCCGGTGCTGTGGGCGTACGCGCGTGACCTGTTCCAGACGCCCGGCTTCGGGGACACCGTCGACTTCGACCACATCAAACGGCACTACTACCGGGTCCACACCGGCATCAACCCGAGCCGCATCGTGCCGCTCGGGCCCGACCTGTCCGGCTGGGCGACCCCGCACCGCCGGGAGGAGCTGGGCGGACGCCCCTTCGGCGACGGTACGCCGCCCGGCCCGGTCCCGGCCGCCGAGAAGGTCCCCTCGGCGGGCCGGCCCTGACCCCTGAAAGGAGCCTCCGTGGCCAAGAAGCAGAAGAAGCAGAAGCTGCCGCTGGCGTACAAGCCGCTCGGCTTCGTCCTCGGCTATGCCGGCGGTACCCTCTCCGGACTCGCCTTCCGCCGTACGTGGCGGGCCATCCGGCACGAGGACAACGCCCCCGACCCGCTCGACCGCGACCGCGGCTGGGGCGAGATCCTGCTCGCCGCGGCCATCCAGGGGGCCATCTTCGCCGCCGTCCGCAGCGCCGTGGACCGTGGCGGCGCCAAGGCCATCGAACGCTCCACGGGCGTCTGGCCGGGCGACCCCAAGGAGGGCCGCGCGTAGGCCTCCGGCCGTTCGACACCGCCGCCCGCCGTACGGGCCTGGACGTGTGCGCGACCGCGGGCCGTGGTGGGTTGCTCGCGCAGTTCCCCGCGCCCCTTGGGGACATGCCCTGAAGGGCGTGGGGAACGCTCAGCCGGCCATCAGCCAGGTTCCGTTGCTCATCAGCTCCCGGCCGTCGAGCTCGGTGCCGCCGCGCCAGCTCTGGATGCGGACCGGCCGGACGCGGAAGTACAGGTAGGGCGTGGACAGTTGCCGCGGGTCGAAGCCGGTCCTCGTGGCGAAGAGGTCGGCCTCCTCCTCGGACAGGTCGGCCGGGGCGACCGTGTCGGCGGTGCCCTCCACCAGAACGGCGTCCCGCGTCTCCCCCACCCCGAGCCGCACGCTGCCGTTCGCGGCCAGGTTCCGCCCGGTGCGGGAACCTTCCGGCGTGGCGATCAGCACGGTCGTCCCGTCCCAGATGAACGACAACGGCACGAGATAGGGCGCACCCGGCTCCTCCCCCGCCGTGGCGACCCATGCGTCCCCGCCCTCCTCCAACCGCCCCAACGCCTCCCGCAACCGCGGCTCACCCGGCCGCACCGGCTCCGCACCACTCATGGGACCACCTCCAGCTGCACCGACACCCCCTCCTCCCCAGTCTGCCCCCGCGCCCTGGCCCACCCCGGCACCACACAAGGTGGCCGTACGGTGTCGATGCCCGGTGCCGTCTTTTCACCCTGGCGGGTGATCACTTCTCGGTCATTCGCAGGAACCGGCAGCCCCTCACCGGCAGCCCCTCACCGGCAGCCGAAGTCCTCGCTCACCCGAGGCCACGCCTCCACCCCGTCCGAGCTGCGGACGTACAGGTACGTCGGGTCGGTGGTGTGCCAGAGGGTGTGGTCGCTCTGGTGGTAACCGAGGGGCCGGGCGTCGGTCGGGAGGGTGGTGCGGGGGACGTAGGGGGCGGTGAGGGTGCCTTCCGGGAGGACCTTCTCCGGGTCCCGGGCGTACGTGGCGTCGGCCAGGGCGATGAAGTCGGCGGACTGCCAGTCGCAGTGGGACGGGCCCGAGTAGCTGTGGATCTCGGTGTAGGGCAGGCGGTGGCCGGTGGAGTCGGTCCACAGGGTGTAGGGGCGGTCGGCCAGGTAGCTGTCCGGGAGTTCGGAGGGGTCGCAGGCGGCGCTGGTCTCGGGGCCCCAACCGGGGGCGTTCGGTCGGTCCTTGGCGACGACGACGGCGACCTTGGTGCGGCCGTCGACGTCGAGGGAGAACAGCACCCGGTCGCCCTCCTCGCGCTCGACCCGGTAGCCGTGGCGCGGCACGTCCGGCTGCTCGATGTCGAAGTAGGCCTCCAGGCCCTCCTCGGGCGTGTCCCCGCCGTCGCCCTCGCTCCACCGCTCGCCCGGGCCGCCGGAGAAGATCTCCCCCTCGCACTCCAGCGCCCGTCCCGCCGCGCCGGACTCGATCCGCACGGCCCGCTGACTGTCCTCGTCGAGGTTCCTGGCCGGAACGTGCAGCGGCCCGCGGTACGGCGTGACGGGCGGGGTCCCCGTGACGACGACGTCCTCGCCGCCCGCCCCGCACCCCGTGACCAGGCCCGTCACGGCCGCGGTCAGGACCAGTCCCGCCCCCGCCGCCCGAAACGCTCCGCGCATGTCCCGCCCCTGTCCCTCGCCGCTGTGTCCCTCCTACGACGCCGCGGTGGCCGGAAGCGTTCGACCCCGTCGGCCGTCCTCCCGGCGGGCTCTTCGAACCGCGGGTGAACGCCGAGGACGATCTCCGCCGCAATTCGGCGACATATGTCAACCGAACATGCTGCAATACATGCGTTCGAGGGTAACTTGCGGGGCAGTAACAGGACTTGGGACCGCCCGGGCAGGAGGCGAAGTCGTCGTGCAGCAGGAACCCGCGCCGCTCACCCGGCATCTCCGTGTCCGGGGCGAGCGGGGCTACACCGTTCTGGAGTTCCGCGGTGAGATCGACATCGCCGCCGCGGCGGAGATCCTGCCGCACCTGGACGCCGCCACGGGGACCCCCGGAGCCCGGGTCGTGCTCGACCTGCGCCCCACCGAGTTCTTCGACTGCTCCGGACTGCGTCTGCTCGCCCGGGCCAGAACCCGGGTGCTCGACGGGGACGGGCGACTGCACCTGGTGTGCACCGACCCGCTGACCCTGCGCGTCCTGCGGGTCACCGGCATGGCCCGGCTGCTGCCCCCGCGGCCGACGCTGGATGCGGCCCTGGAGCAGCCCGAGACGACGTCCGGCAACTTATGAGCCCCTCCCCCGCCACCCCTCCACTGCGCCAACTCATCGGTCTGGAAAGGCTGATGACGGGCATCCGAGAAGGAGGGAAGGAAGGGGGTACCCCGTGACGACGACCCGTGCACATGCCTCCCGCCGCCCGCGGGGCTGGGCCTGGGCGGCCGGCGCCGTGGTGCTGGTGCTCGCGCTGCTGGCCGCCGGGCTCGGCCTGAGCGCGCTGCCGGGGCTGAGGGACGTCTTCGGCACCGAGACCCGGGACCGGACCGGACCCGCCCTGCTGGAGTCGATCCAGGACCTCAGCCGCTACGAGGCCGCCTCGGGCACCTTCCAGGTGGTGGTGGACCTGGAGAAGGACGCCCGGTTCCTGCCGGACGCGGTCCGCGGCACCCGCACGCTGTACGTCGGCGCGGGCTCGGTCGACGCGTACGTAGATCTCGGCAAGGTCGGCGCGGACGACGTGCAGGTCGACGAGGACCGCACCTCGGCCACGCTGCACCTGCCGCACGCCGCCCTCGGCAAGCCCGCCCTCGACCCCGACCGCTCCTACGCCGTCTCCAAACAGCGCGGCCTGCTGGACCGGCTCGGCGACCTGTTCTCCGACAACCCGAACGGCGAACAGGCCGTACAGCAGCTCGCGGTGCGGCACATCGCGGACGCGGCGAAGGAGAGCGGGCTGACCGCACGCGCCGAGCGCAACACCACCGACATGCTGCAAGGGCTGCTGCACTCCTTGGGGTTCAGCCGGGTGCGGGTCACGTACGGCCCCTGACCCTCGCCTGCCCCCTCACCCCGACAGCAGCCCCGGCACCGTGAGCGCCGCCAGCAGCGCCGCCCCCGCCACCAGCCAGGCCACGTAGTCCCCGACGTGCCCGGACTGGAGCTTGCGCAGCGGCAGCGCCCAGCCCGGTGCCGACAGGGCCCTCGGCCGCAGGACCGCCGTGGCGGCGAGCCCGGCCGCGAGCGTCGTCGAGACCAGGCCGAGCAGAATCCCGGCGCCGCTCCAGTGCACCGGCACGGCCGGCGTGCCGGGCCGGGCCGCGGCGACCGCCCGGGCGACGACCTCGCCGAAGCCGGGCACGCCCACCGCGAGCGCGGCCGCCAGCAGCACCGCGGGGACGGCCGTCATGGTGTCGGGGACCCGGCGCAGCAGCCGCTCGGTCTCGGGCCGCTCCCCCGCGCCGGTCGTCTCGTAGGCGTCGTCCTCCTCGGGCGCCGGGCCGAGCCCCAGGAACACCCGGGCGGCGACTCGCAGCACCGCCCCTGCGGTGACCGCGGAGGCCAGGACGTACAGGACGGTGAGCGGTCCGCCGGCCGCCTCCTCCGTGACGGCCTTGCCGAGTGCGGTGCCGAAGGGCGGCAGGCCCGCGAGCGCCAGCGCGCCGGCCGCGAACAGCACGGCGACACCGGGCAGTCGCCGGGCCCGGCCGTGCAGCGCGTGCTCGTCGACGCTGCCGTAGCGGTCGAGGAGGATGCCGGTGCAGGCGAACAGGGCCGCCTTCACCCCGGCGTGCCCGAGGACGTACAGCGCGACGCCCTCGGCGGCGCCGGGCTTCAGCACGCCGATGCCGACCAGGAACAGTCCGGTGTGGGCGACGGTGGAGTAGGCCAGCAGCCGCTTGATGTGCCGCTGGTACCAGCACATCACCGCGCCGACCACTGCCGTCAGCACGCCCAGCACGACCAGGACACGCGTGAGTTCGGCCGCCGGTACGCCGCCCGGGCCCGCGAACACGCTGCCGTAGACCCGCCATACGCCGTACACGCCGAGCTCCACCACGGAGCCGGACAGCAGCATGCACACCGGGGTCGGGGCGACCGCGTGGGCGTCGGGCAGCCAGAAGTGGAAGGGCACGGCGGCCGCTTTGACCAGCAGGCCGGTCAGGACGAGGACGAAGCCCGCGAGGACCAGCGCGTCCGGCTCGCCGCGCGCGTCCAGCTCGCGCCCGATCCGGTCCATCGCCAGCTCGCCGGTACGGCCGTACAGCAGGCCGATCCCCATCAGCATCGCGTATGCGCCGAGGGAGGTGACGACGGCGAAGGTCAGCGCGCCCTGCACGGCCCGCGCCTCCTCGACCCGGTAGCCGGTCAGCGCGTACGCCACGACGCTCATCAGCTCGAAGAACACGAACGCGTTGAACAGGTCACCGGCGACGGCGAAGCCACACATGCCCGCCTGGAAGACCAGCAGCAGGGCGGGGAAGGAACCGGCGTGCCGGCGGGGCGGTTCGTCGAAGTAGTGCCAGGAGTACGCCAGTGCGGCCAGGGTCAGCAGCGAGGCGAGGGCGGCGAGGCCGAGCCCGGGGCCGTCGCCGACCAGGACGATGCCGACGGTCGTGCCGTCCTTCGGGGTCCAGCCGCCGGCCCATTCGGTCATCGGCGGCGAGGAGTTGAGCAGCAGCACCAGCGCGAGGGCGGCGGTGGCGGCGGAGACGACACAGCCGGCGGCCTCGGCGGCGAACCGCGGCAGCCGCCGGCCCCCGGCGACCAGCAGGGCGGCGCCGAGGAGCGGGACGGCCACGAGCAGGGGCAGGAGTCGGTGCATCAGCCGCGCAGCTCCGACAGCTCGTCCGGGTCGAGGGTGCCGTGCCGCTTGGCGACCTGCACGACCAGCGCGAGCAGCAGGGCGGTGACGGTGGCCCCGACGACGACGTCGGTCAGCGCCAGCGCCTGCACGACCGGGTCGACGACCGGGCGCGAGCCCGGCTTCAGGTCGGAGTGGACGGGCGCGGTGGCCCCGTCGCGGTAGCCGACGGCCAGCAGCAGGACGTAGGTGGCGGCCTGGCACACGGACAGACAGCCGACGGCGTGGATGAGGTTGCGGCTGGTGGCCAGGCCGTAGCAGCCGGCCAGGAACACCCAGACGGACACCAGGTAGGGCAGTACGTCCATCACGGCGGGCTCACCTCTCCTTCCCCTCCTCGATCTCGACGGCCTGGTCCAGGAAGTGGGCGATCAGCACGACGACCGCGCAGGCGACCTCCATGCCGACGGCCGCGTTCAGCAGCGGGACCGTGCCGCCGGAGGAGAGCGTGTTGAACGTGCCGTACGACAGCAGGGTGTTGGCGAGGAACGCGGTGCCGCCGAGGAGCCCGGCCAGTCCGAGAACCGTGTACGCGGAGGCGGCCAGCGCGTCGCCGACCTCGTACAGGCCGAGGGGGCGGACGCGTTCCAGGGCGCGGTAGTCGGCGCCCAGGTAGAGCAGGTGCAGGGAGGTGGCGGCCACCACGCCGCCCTGGAAGCCGCCGCCGGGGCTGAGCTGGCCGTGGGCGATCACGTAGAGGCCGATGAGCAGGGCGACGGGCAGGACGGTGAGGGCGTAGCGGCGTACGGGCGCGCAGACGTCGGCGGGTTGGGGCCGGGCGCGGTGCTCGTCGCGGGTCTGACGCAGCAGCACGACGCAGCCGACGACGGCGGCGAACAGGATGGACAGTTCACCGAGGGTGTCGAAGGCGCGCTGGTCGAAGTTGACGGAGGCGACGGTGTTGGCGGTGTGCCGGGCGAGGGAGGCGCGTACCGCCCGGTCGCCGTAGGGGTGGTGGTCGCCGCCGAAGCGGGGCAGTTCGAGGCAGGCGGCGACCAGCAGCACGGCGAGCCCCGCGCCGCCCGCGAGGACGAGCCACAGCCGCAGGCGCCGGCTCACCGCGGCCCCTCCCTGTCCCGGGCGCGCCGCCGCACCTTGCGCACCGTCAGCAGAAGCAGCAGCGGCGTGACGGCGGTCCCGACGGCGAGCTGGGAGAGGCCCACGTCGGGTGCCTGGAGCACGGTGAACAGCACGGCGAGCGCCAGCCCGAGCACGGACAGCACCAGCGCCTGCCGTACGGGGTCCCGCACGGCCACGGCGGCGGTCGCGGCGGCGGCGACGCCCAACAGGGTGACGGCGACGACGACGTCAGCCACGGCGCACCCCCCGGAAGCCGCCCGCCAGGGCCCGGGACGCGATCAGGTTTCCGCCGATCAGGAGGGCGCCGGTGACCAGGAGTTTGACGGTCTGGCGGCCGGGGCTCCGGGCCAGGCACAGGGCCAGCACGACCCCCGCGCCGAGTGCGGCGAGGGCCCAGGTGGCCCGCCAGGCGCGGGGTGGGTCGGCGGCGAGGTCGTCGGCGAGGAGGCGGGCGAAGACGAGGGTGCCGACCGGGCCGAGGACGGCGAGAACCAGCGCGACATCGACGTAGGAGGGGCGGTCGTAGCCCTGGGCGAGGAGCAGCAGGCCGGGGCAGAGGGCGGCGGTGGCGAGGTTCTGGGCGACGACCCGGCGCGGCAGCGGCCCGGTCGTCACGCCCCACAGGGCTCCGGCGAGGCCGCCGCCGAGGACGACGGCCGCGGCCCAGGTCCAGCCGTTCACGGGCGGGTCACCGCCCGGCGCGCCGCCCCGGCCGCGAGCGCTCCGACGGCCGAGGCACCTGCGCCCACGGCCAGTTCGAGCGGGTCCACCGTGCCGATCAGGACCAGCCACAGCGCCGCGAGCACCGTCCACCAGACCAGGAACTCGGCCACGGCGAGCAGGCTCGTACGCCGGGTCATGGACGTCACCCCTCCGCGTGCACGGTTCGTCACTGCGCGTCATCCAAGCACCGCCGCGAACGGCGCAGGCGGCGGCGCGCGCGGGTCACAGCCCGGAGTGCCCCGACGGCGGGAAAGGAAACGGCGTGCGCCCGGGCCGCGGCATGCGGCCGCCGGTCCGGGGTAACCGGCTTACCACGCAGGGAAGTTGAAGGTGGGAGGACTCCATGGCCCGTGTCGTGCCGTCGCTACGCGCACGTTCCAAGCCCCCGCCGGTCGAGGTGCGGCCCCTTCCCCTTCCCGTGCGGCTGCCGGCGATGCTGCTCGCCTTCGTGTGCATGGTGGCCTTCGCGGTGGTCCTGGCGCGGATCACCCTGGAGCCGTCCCCCGCCTCGGAGGCGCTGACGCACAGCAACCTGCACCTGGGCCGCTCGCTGCGCGCCTACGTCGAGCACGCCGGACCGGTGGACGCCGTACGGCAGATCGGCGGGAACGTGCTGCTGGGGGTGCCGTTCGGCGTGCTGGTGCCGGTGCTCGCGCCGGGCGCGCGCGGGATGCTGCGCGTGCTGCTGCTCACCGCGACGGTGATGCTGATGGTGGAGCTGGCGCAGGGCGCGATGGTCACCGGGCGCGCCTTCGACATCGACGACGTCCTGCTGAACACCACGGGCGCGCTGCTCGGCCACCTGCTGCTCGGGCGCCGGCTGGGCCGGGCCGTGCACGCTCGGCGGCACCGGGTCAGTGACGCGTCCAGGTGAACTTGTCGCCGCCGACCCAGCGGACCACGTCGGGGTCGTCCAGGTCGTGAACCGTGATGCCGAAGGCGGCGGCCGTCTCCAGCACGTCGGTGACGGCCCGGGCCTCACCGACCACCTCTCCGTCGATCTCCATGATCCGGAACGGCGGTGTGCCCGGCTGGACACCGAGCACCATGATCCGCGGATGGGAGATGTGGGGGCTCGAGATTTCGGTCATGTCATAGAGCGTAGAGCGGATCCGGCCACCATGACCGGTTCAGACGGGTGAGCTCGGTCCGCCCCTTCGGCCGGACGGCGTCATCCGCCGAGCAGCTCCAGGACCGCCGCCTCCACGGCGCCATGGGTGGCCGGACGGCCGTAGCGGCCGTGCTCGCCGAGCCGGGAAAGCGTGTCCCCGTGCAGCTCGTGCCAGCGGCGCCGCTCCCAGTAGGCCAGCAGCCGCTCCCCGCCGCGCGGACGGCGCAGCAGCGCCCGTACGACGCTGTGGACCTGCTCGTCCACCAGGGCGCGGACGATCTCGGTGCCGCCCTTGGCGGGCAGCTGAACGCGATCTCCTCGGTACAGGCACTGCCGGCGGCCGGCGTCGTCGGTGCCGACGGCCTGGAGGTGGCCGCCCGGCCAGGGGCAGATCCAGACGTCCTGCCACGCGGGCAGGATGACCAGGGCGCGGATGCGGGCGAGCTGGCCGGGGTCGGTGAGCGGCTCACCGGCACTGTCCCGGTGGCGGAAGCCGCGCCCGCAGCGCACCCGGGTGAACTGCGGGCGGTCACAGGACACGGTGCGCAGTCTCAGGGCTCCGGGAAGCACCCGCGCGCCCGGCCCGCAAACGGGTGCGGTGCGCCGGTGCCCGGGCAACCCTGGAGGAGGAGGTGGCCATGGACCCCGTACAGGCACTGGAGCGGATCGCGTTCCTGCTGGAGCGGTCCCTCGCGCCCTCGTACCGCGTACGTGCCTTCCGTACGGCGGCCCGGACGCTGGACGCGCTGGGGCCCGAGGAGGTGCGGCAGCGGGCGGAGGCCGGGACGCTGGAGTCGCTCAAGGGCGTCGGCCCGAAGACGGCGCAGGTGGCGCGGGAGGCGCTGGCCGGTCAGGTGCCCGGGTATCTGGTGAAGCTGGAGGAGGAGGCGGTGGAGGCCGCGGTGGCGCCCGACCGGGTGGGCGCGGAGCTGCGGGCGCTGCTGCGCGGCGACTGCCATCTGCACTCCGACTGGTCGGACGGCGGCAGCCCGATCGAGGAGATGGGCCGGGCCGCGGCCGCGCTCGGCCATGAGTGGGCCGTCCTCACCGACCACTCGCCCCGCCTCACCGTGGCACGCGGGCTGTCCGCACAGCGCCTGCGCGAGCAGCTGGACGTGGTGGCCGAACTGAACCGCACCTGGGCGCCGTTCCGGCTGCTGACCGGGATCGAGTGCGACATCCTCGAGGACGGCTCGCTGGACCAGGAGCCGGAGCTGCTGGACCGGCTCGACGTGGTCGTCGTCTCCGTGCACTCCAAGCTGCGGATGGACGCCCGCTCGATGACCCGGCGGATGGTGCGGGCCGTCACCGATCCGCACGCCGACATCCTCGGGCACTGCACCGGGCGGCTGGTGACCGGGCGGGGGCGGCCGGAGTCGGAGTTCGACGCGGAGGAGGTGTTCGCCGCGTGCGCGGAGGCCGGTACGGCCGTGGAGATCAACAGCAGGCCGGAGCGGCTCGACCCGCCGCGGCGGCTGCTGCGGCAGGCGGTGGACGCGGGTGTGCTGTTCTCGATCGACACCGACGCGCACGCGCCCGGTCAGCTGGACTGGCAGATCCTCGGGTGCGCCCGCGCGGAGGAGTGCGGGGTGCCCGCCGACCGGGTGGTGACCACGTGGCCGGTTGAGCGGCTGCTGGAGTGGACGCGGTCGGGGGCGTCGCGGCCGGGGTGACCGGGATCACCCTGGATGTCGGCCTTCTCCGGAACACCGAGGGGTGGTTGTCCGTTGAACAGTCCGTGGGTGCGGGCGGGACAGTGTCCCCGGGCCTCACCTTTTGCCCACAGGGACGATCGTTCGGCTGAAGCCCTGTGGAGCCTTTCGCCGAGAGGCGACCGCCGTCCGCACCCACCACAGAGCCGCCCCGGCCGCGATTCCCCCGTCGTGGCCGGGGCTTTCCCTTGCGCGTGGTGACGCAGTGGCCGGAATGTGGTGACGCAGTGGCCGGAGCAGGGCCGCTTTCCTTGACTTCGAGCGCGCTCCAATTCGTAGCGTTCCGGCATGACCTCAGCGATCACACCGCAGCACAGCATCGACTCCGGATTCGGCGCCCGCAGCACCGCCGACGACGTCCTGAAGGGCATCGACCTCAGCGGCCGGCTCGCGCTGGTGACCGGCGGCTACTCGGGCATCGGCCTGGAGACCACCCGTGCCCTGGTGCGGGCCGGGGCCCGGGTCGTCGTCCCGGCCCGCCGCCCGGAGCTCGCCCGGGAGAACCTGGCCGGGGTAGACGGGGTCGAGGTCGAAGCGATGGACCTGGCGGACCTGGAAAGCGTGCGTGCCTTCGCCGAGCGGTTCCTGGCCTCCGGGCGCGGCCTCGACCTGCTGATCAACAGCGCCGGGATCATGGCCTGCCCGGAGACGCGGGTGGGCCCCGGCCGGGAGCTGCAGTTCGCCACCAACCACCTCGGGCACTTCGCGCTCGTCAACCGGCTGTGGCCGGCGATCGAGCCGGGCGGTGCGCGGGTGGTGTCCGTGTCCTCCCTCGCCCACCACTTCTCCGCGATCCGCTTCCACGACCTCGACTGGCGCGAGGGCTACGACAAGTGGGGCGCCTACGGCCAGGCCAAGACCGCCAACGTGCTGTTCGCCGTGCAGCTGGACCGGCTCGCCCGGGACCGCGGTGTCCGGGCCTTCTCCCTCCACCCCGGCGGCATCCTCACGCCGCTCCAGCGCTATCTGCCGCAGCAGGAGATGATCGACCGCGGCTGGATCGACGCCGACGGCAACGTGCTCGACCCCGACGCCTTCAAGACCCCGCAGCAGGGCGCTGCGACCCAGGTCTGGGCCGCGACCTCGCCGCAGCTCGACGGCATGGGCGGCGTCTATCTGGAGGACTGCGACATCGCCGGGCCCGCTCCCGCGGACGGCTCCGAGCTGGTCGGCGTCAAGGACTGGGCGATCGACCCGGAGCAGGCGGCCCGCCTGTGGACCGTGTCGGCCGAGCTGACGGGCGCGAACGCCTTCGCGTGACGGGGCTGAGCTGCGTCTCCCGACGGGCCTGAGCTCCTTCGCCTGACGGGCGTGAGGCCGCTCGCATGACGGTCTGAAGGCCTTCACCTGACGGCCCCTGGCCACGCGGCCACGCCGCCGCCCTGCCACGCCGCCGTGCCGCCGTCCGCGTTCGGCCCGCTCGCGCCGGGTACTCGGTGTTCCCGCCGAGCCGACGGCCGAGAGGAGCCGACAGTGAGCAGCACAGCGGGCAGCAGGATCGTCGTCACCGGGGCCACCGGGAACGTGGGCACGAGCGTGGTGCGCCTGCTGTCGGAGGATCCCCAGGTGGAGTCGGTGCGCGGGCTCGCGCGCCGGCTCCCCGACTGGTCGCCCCCGAAGACGGAGTGGTCGTCGGTCGACCTGGCCGACGACGAGGCGGATCTCGCGACGGAGTTCGAGGGCGCCTCAGCGGTGGTCCATCTGGCCTGGGCGTTCCAGCCGACGCACGACCCGGTGCGGACCTGGCAGACGAACGTGCTGGGCTCCCTGCGGGTGTTCGAGGCCGCCGCGGCCGCCGGGGTGCCGGTGCTGGTGCACGCCTCGTCGGTCGGGGCGTACTCGCCCGGCCCCAAGGACCGGGCGGTCGACGAGTCATGGCCGACGCACGGCTGGCCGGACGCCGCGTACTGCCGGGAGAAGGCGTATCTGGAGCGGGTGCTGGACGCGTTCGAGCGGGAGCACCCCGAGGTGCGGGTGGTGCGGATGCGGCCGGCGTTCCTGTTCAAGCGGGAGGCGGCGAGCGAGCAGCGGCGCATCTTCGGCGGGCGTTTCCTGCCGGGTCCGCTGGCGCGTCCCGAGCTGCTGCCGTTCCTGCCGGACATCCCCGGGCTGCGGGTGCAGGCGCTGCACACCGACGACGCGGCCGAGGCGTACCGGCTCGCGGTGCACACCGATGTCCGCGGGGCGTTCAACCTGGCGGCGGACCCGCCGGTGGACGCTGAGCTGCTGGGCGAGATGTTCGGCGCCCGTCCGGTGCGGCTCCCCCGTACGGCCGCCCGCTCGGCCATCGCCGCCGCGTGGGGCGTCCGGCTGCTGCCGGCCTCCCCGCACCTCTTCGACGCGGTACTGCGGCTGCCGCTGATGGACTGCACGCGCGCACGGACCGAACTGGGCTGGGAGCCGGAGCGCACCGCCACCGAGACGGTCGAGGAGTTCCTGCAGGGCTTCCGGCAGGGAGCGGGCGCGGACACGGTGCCGCTGCGGGGGCGGAAGGTGGGCTGAGGGGAACGCGCCAAGGGAAATGCCTGGGGCGAGGCTCTCGTGAGGGAGCCTCGCCCCAGGGGCGGTCGACGGGGCGGTCGGCTACGCCGACGGCTCGTCCGGGACCGGCTGGTCCGCGCGGGTGCCGGCCGCGTGGGGGGCGCCCCGGCGGCCGGTGCCGGCCTCGTCGGTGTCGGGGACGTCCTCGTCGGGGGTGCCGGCCGGTTCGGGCTCGGGGCGGGCGTCCCAGCGGTCGTCGGTGCCGGCTTCCTGGTCCTGCATGTCGTGGGGCACGGGCGTGCCGTTCCCGCCC
This sequence comes from Streptomyces sp. NPDC096205, assembly GCF_044763135.1. Classification (NCBI taxonomy): domain Bacteria; kingdom Bacillati; phylum Actinomycetota; class Actinomycetes; order Kitasatosporales; family Streptomycetaceae; genus Streptomyces; species Streptomyces sp. NPDC096205. The sequence continues at coordinate 237,993 of NZ_JBIWFS010000001.1, forward strand.
GGGGTGTCCTGCCGGTGGTCGTCCATGGCGTGCTCCCTCCTGCGAGCCCCACGCGGGTACCGCGGGGCACACCGGGCGAAACGCCGCTCAGTGCAGGGCCCGCTCCTCCAGGGCCGCACGCCACGCGGGGGCGGGTTCCTCGGGGGTGGGCTCGCGGCGGCGGCCGCCACGGGCGAAGAAGTCGGCGAGCGGGAGGATCGCGGCGCCGACGGTGACCGCGTCGGGGCCGAGCCGGCCGAGATCGACGGTGACCTTCTCGGCGGGGTGGCGCAGCGCGTAGGAGACGGCGTGGCGGCGCACGGCGGGCAGGAAGTGCGGGCCGAGCTGGAGTCCGGCCCAGCCGCCGATGAGGATGCGCTCGGGCTGGAAGAGGTTGATCAGGTCGGACAGGCCCGCGCCCAGGTACTCGGCAGTCTCCTCCAGCACGCCCACCGCGACCGGGTCGGGCTCGGCGCCCTCGGGCGGGTACGCGGCGGCGAGCATGGCGGTGAGCGCGGTCTCCTCGTCGGCGCCCTCGGGCGGACGCCCGCCCGCCTCGCGCCAGCGCTCCAGGAGGGACTCGGCACCGGCGTAGGCCTCCAGACAGCCGAGCGCACCGCATCGGCAGCGTCGGCCCCGGACCCGTACGGTCAGATGGCCCCACTCGACGGCCCGGCCGTGCTCGACCTCGGGCGTGACCAGGCAGGCGCCGACGCCGGAGCCGAAGAGGACCACGACGGCGTTGCGGGCGCCACGGCCGCCGCCGAACCACATCTCGGCCTGGCCGAGGGTGCGGGCGCCGTTGTCGATGAAGAAGGACACGGTCTCCGGCAGCCGGGAGCCCTCGCGCAGCAGCGCCTCCAGCGGTACGGCGTCCCAGCCGATGGTCTGGCCGTACACGACGGCCCCCTGGGAGGGGGTGCGCTCGACGATGCCGGGGACGCCGATCCCGACGCCGAGGAGCCGGTCGGGGGCGATGTCCGCCTCGGCCAGGACCTCGTCGATGCCGTCGCGGATGTGGCCCGCGACCACGTCGGCGTCGTAGTGCTGGGGGGCCAGGGGGCGCTGGGTGCGGGCGAGTTCGGTGAGGGTGAGGTCGAACAGCTCCACCCGCACCCGGGTCTCGCCGACGTCGACCCCGATCATGTGACCGCTGCCCGGCGCCACCCGCAGCAGGGTGCGCGGCCGGCCGCCGTCGGAGTCGACGCTGCCGGCTTCCTCGACGAGCCCGTCGGCCAGCAGGTCCGCGACGACATTGCTCACCGAGCCGGAGCTCAGCCCGGTGGCCGGCCCGAGTTCGAACCGGCTGAGCGGCCCGTCGAAGTAGAGCCGTTGCAGCACAGCAGCGCGGTTGGCCCGCCGCAGATCCCGTACCGTACGCCCGTTGCGCCCCGCCATGTGGCTCCTTCCGCCCCCTGCCCGACCTGCAACATACCCTCGCCATGGGCCCGCACGCGACATTCGACAGCCCTTAATTCACGTACTGAGCAAAGTGGAGCCGTGTCGTCGCGCCCGGAAATCCACTGGAGTCCCCCTCCTTGGCTGCCTATCCTAGGTGCGTCCCTAAAGGCTTTAGGTTTCTGGAGGCTGCCGTCATGAAGTCACTCACCGAGCGGGAGATCCGCGACTCTTTCGTGAACTGTTCCAAGGGCGAGGCGAAGCGGCTGGCCGTCCCGCGCGACCTCGAGCTGCTGCCGTGGGACGACCTCGACTTCCTCGGGTGGCGGGATCCAGGGGCGCCGGACCGCAGTTATCTCGTCTCCGAGCGGGAGGGGCGGCTGGTGGGTCTCTCCATGCGGTTCCCGTCCTCGTACCGCGGGTTTCTGCACCGGAGCATGTGTTCGCTGTGCCTGACCGTGCATCCCGGCAACGGGGTCTCCCTGATGACGGCGCGCAAGGCGGGCACGGCCGGGCGCGAGGGGAACTCGGTCGGGCTGTACATGTGCACCGACCTCGCGTGCTCCCTCTACGTCCGGGGCAAGAAGGTCCCCGACTCGGGTCCGCGGATCAAGGAGACCCTCGGCGTGGAGGAGCAGGTCACACGCACGATGGCCAACCTTTCCGCCTTCCTCGACAAGGTCTACGCCTGAGAGGCGTTCGACCTGCCCACTGATGGGGAACAGCCCTAGGGATGCGCGTGGTACATGAGTGGCCCGCGCCCCTCGTGCGCATGGCGAGGCGGCGCCGGGAGCCGGTGGTCGTCCAGGCGCTGCGGTCCTCGGCCGCGGCGACGATCGCGTACGTCGTGGCCCTGCACCTCAGTCCCGAGGCCGCCCCGCTCACCGCTCCCCTGACCGCGCTGCTGGTCGTCCAGGTCACCCTCTACGCCACCCTCACCAACGGCATCCGCCGGGTGAACTCCGTGGTCGCGGGTGTCCTGGTGGCCATCGCGTTCAGCCTGCTGGTCGGCCTGACCTGGTGGAGCCTGGCCCTGCTGATCGTGGCCTCGCTGGCGGTGGGCCATCTCGTCAGAGTCGACGAGTACGTCCCCGAGGTGGCGATCAGCGCCATGCTGGTGCTCGGCGTCACCGCGGTCGGCGACTACGCCTGGGCGCGGGTCCTGGAGACGCTGATCGGCGCGGTCGTGGGCCTGTCCATCAATGTGCTGCTGCCGCCGCCGGTGTGGGTCGGCGAGGCGGGCGAGTCCATCGAGGGGCTGGCCCGCCGGGTGCGCCAGCTGATGCTGCGCCTCGGCGAGCAGGCCGCGGGCCACACCCCGTTCCTGCGCGCGGCGGCGCGGCTGCACGAGGCACGGCGCCTGGACCACGACATCGTCGGCGTGGACGCGGCCCTGCGGCAGGCCGAGGACAGCCTGCGGCTCAACCCGCGCGTCCGCGAGGGCCTGCTGTACCGGATCGTGCTGCGCACCGGCCTGGACACGCTGGAGATCGTCACGGTCGTCCTGCGGGTGCTCGCCCGCACCCTCACCGACCTCGCCAAGGAACGCGAGCCGGAGCCGCTGTTCCGCGAGGAGACCGGCGCGGTCCTGGAGCAGTTGCTGTCCGAGGTCGCCGACGCGGTGGTCAGCTTCGCCGTGCTGGTCACCACCCATGTCAGCGAGAACGCCGAGTCCGCGGAGGCCCGCCTGACCGCCGAGCTGCGCCAGGCCGCCACGACCCGCGACAAGCTCGCGGACCTGCTGCTGGACGACGTACGCCTGGACGCCGAGCACTGGCAGCTGCGCGGTGCCGTGCTGACCGAGGTCAACCGGATCCTCGACGAGATGGACACCGAGCACCGCTCGCGCCGGCTCCTGGAGGAGCTGGACCGCGTCTCCCGCGAGCAGCGCGAACGGCGACCGTGGCTGACCTGGCTGCGCGAGCGGCTCCAGCTCCCCCGATGGACCCGCCGCGCGAGCCGCAGGCGCTGACGTCAAGGGCCTCGGTGTGGGCACCGTTTGTTGCACTCCAGCCCCCTCTGCACACGCCCCCGCCGCAACAAACCGTGCCCACATCGGCCGGGCCCGGTTTGGCTCCCACGGGGCGTCCGCGTCAAGGTTGCTGCTGAGACGCAGGCGACGACCCGAGGTGTGGCATGGGGAGCGGTACGGCACGTGGCTGGAGCCGGCGGGGGTTCGTGGCGGCCGTGGCGGCCCTTCCGCTGGCGGGGTGCGGCAGTCCGGCGCCTCCGTCCGGCGGTCCGGCGACCTCGCGCGGCGAGAGCCCCGCGGCGACCGGCCGGCGGCCGTCACGGCCCTCCGGCCCCCGCCCCCTCTACCTCGGCACGTACACCTCCGCCGAGGGCGGCGGCCGGGGCATCGGACTCGCCTCCTACGATCCGGGAAGTGGGCGCATCCGCGGGGTCGGGACCGTCACGGGTGTCGCCGACCCGTCGTATCTCGCGGTGCACCCGGACGGGCGCACGCTGTACGCGGTGAACGAGCGCGAGCGGGGCACCGTGACCGCGGTGCGCCTCGCGGACCGGAAGGTGCTGGGCAGCCGTGGCACGGGCGGGGCGGGGCCGTGTCATGTGTCGGTGCATCCGGGCGGGCGCTGGCTGCTGAGCGCGAACTACGGCTCGGGCAGCGTGGCCGTGCATCCCGTCGACGCCTCGGGCGCGCTCGGTGAGCGGACGGACCTCGTCACGCACTCGCGCCCGGCGCCCGGACCCGGGCAGGAGGGTCCGCACGCCCATCAGTTCGTCACCGGGCCCGACCCGGACACGGTCCTCGCCGTGGACCTCGGCACGGACACCGTCTACAGCTACCGCCTGGACCTGCGCAGGGGCACGCTGGAGGAGATCGGGCAGGCGCACACGCGGCCGGGTGCGGGGCCCCGGCACCTGACCTTCCATCCGGGTGGCCGGTACGCGTATCTGGCCAACGAGGTCGACAACACGGTGGCCGTGTGCGCGTACGAACGCGGGACCGGGCGGCTGACGATCGGTGCGCCGCAGTCCACGGGCACGGGTGAGGGCACCAGCTATCCGGCGCAGTTCGTGGTCACCGCGGACGGGGCGTTCGCGTATCTGGCGAACCGGGGGCACAACAGCATCACGCGCTACGCGGTGGAGGCGGCGGGCGCCCGGCTCAGGCTGCTGGACACCGTGCCGGTGGGCGGGGACTTCCCCCGCCAGCTCGCGCTGTCGCCGGACGGGCGCCTGCTGTTCGCGGCGAATCAGCGGTCGGGCACGGTGAGCGTGTTCCACGTGGACGCGGCGAGCGGTGGGCTGCGGCTCGCGGGGCGGCCGTTCCCGTCAGCGGTCGCCGTCTGCGCGGTGCCTCTGTAGCGCGCGCGGGCAGCCGGTGGCCGCGGCCTGGCCGAGCAGTACGTGCATGCGCTCGGTGAGCTGGGCGACGGTGTCGGCGGGGGCGTGGAAGGGCAGGCGTACGTCGCCGTGGGCGCGGACGCGTTCGATGCGCAGGGTGAGGCCGTGCCGGTCGACCGCGAGGGGCCGGACCCGGACGGCGCCGTGCAGGCTGTCGGGCTCGACGAGCCGGGTGAGGCGTTCGACGGCGTCCGGGTGGGCGTCGGCGAGGTGGGTCAGCAGGTGCGCCTCGGCGCCGGCCAGCGGGTCGGGGGCCGTGGCCGTGAACTCGTCGAGGTCGACGAGCTCGGCACCGGCGGGGCGGCGCAGCACGACCCGGGTGGGGCGCAGGGCGAGGCCGCCGTCCTCGGGGGTGAACCAGCCGGCGATCCACAGCCGGGCGCGGATCCGGTTGCGTACGGGGACGGGGGCGACGTCGGCGAACTCCAGGACGGCGGACGGCTCGCCGCGGGGTGCGCAGAGCGCGGCGGCGAGCAGTGCGCTGTCCTCGGGCAGCTGCAGCACGACCCGGCCGTCGTCGGTCACGGTGTGCGCGCCGACGAGCTCCTCCCGGCCGCCGTCCGCCGTCACCGAGCACGACCACGCCGTCGAGAGCACCGACCGCGCGCGTTCCGCCGCGCCGGGCACGGCCGTCCAGGGGTCACCCATGCGTTCCTCCTTAGGTAAGGCTCACCTAACCTATCGGAGATCGCGGCCGCCGCCAAGCCGCTCAGTCGGTCACCACCCCCAGCAACGCCCGCGCACACAAGTCCCGGACCTGCTCCCGGCTCAGGCCCGGGCCGCGCAGCCACTCCAGACAGACCGCGGTGGTGAAGGCGAGCCAGCCGCGGACGGCCAGGGGGAGGTCGGGGCGTTCGGCGAAGGCCGGGCCGAACTCGGGGTCGGCGGCGAGGGCGGCGAGGATCTGTTCTTCCTGCGCGGCGAGGGCCCGCTGGTAGACACGGCGGACGGCCTGGTCGCCGGCGGCGTCGGCGCGGTGGAAGGCGCGGTAGCCGTGGGCATGGGACTCGACGTACTCCAGATATGTGTCCAGGCCCGCGGTGAGCTGTTCACGCACGGGGACGCCCGGCACCGCGGCCGTCATGCGCAGCATGCGCTCGCTCTCCCGCTCCACCACCGCGGCGAAGAAGTCCCGTTTGGTCGGGAAGTAGTGGTAGAGCAGGCCGCGGGAGACGCCCGCGATCTCGGCGACCTGCTCGATCCACACGTCGTCGTACGGATTCTCCGAGAACAGCCGCGCCCCGACCGTCAGGAGCTGCTCACGGCGCTCCTCGGTGCTGAGCCGACGGCGTGTGCGCTCACCCTGGTTCGCGGCCATGGCCGCACTTTACTTGACGTCGGTTCAACAACGGGCGGAGACTGGCCGCACTGTTGAACCCACGTACAACAGGCTCAACCTGCCGTTGGATCAAGGGAGATCGCGTCATGGCGGAGACGGCGACGCAGCGGACACCGGACGGGCTGCCCCGGGGATTCCGCAGCGCCGAGCAGGGCTGGCCCGAGCTGCACCGCATTCCGCACCCGCCCCGCCGGCTCCCCCTGCTGGGCGATGTCCTCGGGGTCAGCCTGCGCACCCCGCTGCAGGACTCGATGCGTATCGGCCGCGAGCTGGGCCCGATCTTCCGGCGGCGGGCGTTCGGGCGGGAGTTCGTGTTCGTGTGGGGCGCGGACCTGGCCGCCGAGCTGGCGGACGAGTCACGCTTCGCCAAGCATGTGGGGCTCGGCATCGCCAACCTGCGGCCGGTGGCCGGGGACGGCCTGTTCACGGCGTACAACCACGAGTCCAACTGGCAGTTGGCGCACGACGTGCTCGCGCCCGGCTTCAGCCGCGAGGCGATGGCGGGCTACCACCCGATGATGCTGGACGTGGCCGCGCGGCTGACGGACCACTGGGACACGCGGGCGGCCGCCGGGCGGTCCGTGGACGTGCCCGGGGACATGACCAAGCTGACGCTGGAGACGATCGCGCGCACCGGCTTCGGCCATGACTTCGGCTCCTTCGAGCGGGACCGGCCGCACCCCTTCGTCACCGCGATGGTGGGCACCCTCAGCTACGCCCAGCGGCTCAACTCCGTGCCCTCGCCGCTGCTGATACGCGGAGCCGCGCGCCGCAACGCCGCCGACATCGCGTATCTCAACCGCACCGTCGACGAGTTGGTGGAAGCCCGGCGGGCGTCCGGGGCGAGCGGCGGCGGCGACCTGTTGGACCGGATGCTCGACACCGCGCACCCCGAGACGGGTGAGCGGCTGGCGGCGCGGAACGTCCGGCACCAGGTGATCACCTTCCTGGTCGCGGGCCACGAGACCACCTCCGGCGCGCTCTCCTTCGCCCTGCACTATCTGGCCCTGCACCCCGAGATCGCCGAGCGCGCCCGCGCCGAGGTGGACCGGGTGTGGGGTGACGCGCAGACACCGGGGTACGAGCAGGTGGCCAAACTGCGGTACGTACGCCGGGTGCTGGACGAGTCGCTGCGGCTGTGGCCGACGGCGCCCGCGTTCGCCCGCGAGGCGCGGACGGACACCGTGCTCGCGGGGACGCATCCGATGCGGCGCGGCGCGTGGGCGCTGGTGCTCACCGCGTCCCTGCACCGCGATCCGCAGGCGTGGGGGCCGGACGCCGAACGGTTCGACCCGGACCGCTTCGACGCCGCCGCCGTACGCGCGCGTCCCCCGCACACCTTCAAGCCGTTCGGGACCGGCGCGCGGGCCTGCATCGGACGCCAGTTCGCGCTGCACGAGGCCACGCTCGTGCTGGGGCTGCTGCTGCGCCGCTACGAGCTGGTGCCCGATCCCGGTTACCGGCTGCGGGTCGCCGAGCGCCTCACCCTGATGCCCGAGGGGCTACGGCTGCGGCTGCGCCGGCGGACCGCTCCGGCAGCGGGGCGCGCGCCCGCGGAGGCGCGAACTCACCGCTGAGTTTCCGGGCCTGTGGGGGTCCCCTCATTCAGCCGAAAACAACGTCGGCTACCACTGGGGTGAGGAACCCGAGCCGCGGCAGGAGCCCCACCGGACCGAGGAGACGCCATGTGCAGCCATCAGCCGCCGTGCCCCACCGCCGAGAGCCCGCACCACCACACCGCGGCCGTCGTCACGGCCCACCCCGAGCAGGGCTGGAGCCTGCTGTGCAACGGCACGATCGTCTTCGACGACACCGGTGAACTCCTGCCGGACGGGCGGGTCGTGGACCCGCACCGCACAACGGCCGGCGTCTGACGTACCGTCAGACACCGGCTGGTGCCTGACGTACCGTCAGTCCTCCGCGAACGACGGCAGGTCGAGACGGGCGAGCCGCTCGGGGTCGGCCAGGATGAACATCTCGGTGATACGGCCGTCCGTGACGGTGACGCCCATGAGGGAGAGCACCTGGCCGTCCACCACGTTGGCCACCCCGATCCCGTCGCCCAGCAGCAGGAAGCGGGCGTTCGGGGCGAACTGCCGGAACAGCATGGCCTGTTCGGCGACCGGGCGGGCACCGCGTACGACCTTGGAGGCGGCCGCGCCGCGCACCAGCGGACCGGAGTCGGCGCGCAGTACGACGTCCGGGTCGAGGACGGCGAGCAGCGCGTCGAAGTCGCCGCCGCGCGCGGCCGCCATGAAGGCGTCCAGGACCTTGCGCTGCCGACCCAGATCCGGGGCGGCGGACGGGGAGGCGCCGCGCACCCTTCGCCGGGCCCGGCTGGCGAGCTGCCGGGTGGCGTCCACGCTGCGCTCCACGATCGGGGCGATCTCGTCGAACGGCACGGCGAACATGTCGTGCAGCACGAACGCCAGGCGCTCGGCGGGCTCCAGGTTCTCCAGCACCACCAGCAGGGCGAGGCCCACCGAGTCGGCGTGCAGCACCTCCCGCTCCGGGTCGATCTCCGACAGCGGCCGCACGACAGGGTCGGGCACGAACGCCTCGTCCATGGGCTGCTCACGGCGCGAGGTGCGCGAGCGCAGCATGCTGAGGCAGATCCGGCTGATCACGGTGGTCAGCCAGCCGCCGAGGTTGCGCACCTCGGTGACGTCGGCCCCGTGGTACTTCAGCCAGGTCTCCTGCACGGCGTCGTCCGCCTCGGCGAGCGAGCCGAGCATGCGGTAGGCCACCGCGCGCAGATGGTCGCGGTGCTCCTCGAAGGTCTGCGCCGTCATCGGCTGAACAGCTCGAAGGTCACGGCCGGCCTGCCGCCGAAGCGGGCGGCGGCGGCCTCGGCGTTGCCGGTGAGGAAGCCGCGGACGTACGTCTCCGGGTCCTCGGTCGTCAGGGCCTCGATGTAGCTGCGGTGTTCCAGCAGGGAGTGCACCGCCCGCTCCAGGCCCGCCGTCGCCTCCACGGCGTGGGTGGGCGTGCTGGAACCGGCCACCGCGACCCAGCGGACACCGTTCCAGGGTTCCAGGCCCTGCTCGGTCAGCTCGGGGAAGATCCACCGGTTGCCCGCGTCGGCCGCCGCGTCCAAGGTGGCCCGGCCGACGGCGACGTGGTCGGGGGTGTTCCAGGCGACTCCGCCCCAGGTGTCGCGGTGGTTGAGGGTGATCACCAGCTCGGGGCGGTGACGGCGGATCGCTGCGGCGATGTCCCTCCGCAGGGCCGTGCCGTATTCGACGACACCGTCCTTGTGGTCGAGGAACTCGACGGTGGCGACGCCCACGACCGCGGCGCTGGCCCGCTGCTCCTGCTCGCGCAGCGGGCCGCACTTGTCCGGTTCCAGGGTGTCGATGCCGGCCTCTCCGCGGGTGGCCAGGACGTAGGCCACGTCGCGGCCGCCGTCCGTCCACTGGGCGATGGCGGCGGAGCAGCCGTATTCGAGGTCGTCGGGGTGGGCCACCACCGCGAGGGCGCGCTGCCAGTCCTCGGGCATGGGGTTCAGCTGAGCGATCTCTGTCATGATCGCAGAGTAATGCGTGGGCTTGAAGTGCCGTCCTATGTCTGCGGGTTGTGCGTGGTCGATCGCACCGTCTGAAGTGGCTACACCTCGTCCCGGACAAGAGCCAGGAGTCGGTCCAGTACCTTCGGGCCGCCTGCCCGCACTCCGTCGTGTTCGTACTCGTTGGTCACCCAGGTGCGCAGGCCCCTGATCGCCCTCGCCGTCTCCAGGGAGTGGGCCGTGTCGACGTACATGTCGTCGTGGTAGATCGCGGCCGCGACCGGGACCTCGTTCGCCGCCAGGCGTGCGGCGTCGTACAGCGGGGTCCAGTCCGTGCGGGTGGCCAGGAGGCCGGCCGTCTCGGCCAGCGGGCGCAGGGCGGGGTCGCAGTCGAACATCCAGGGGTGGATGGTCTCGCCGGTGAAGAGCAGGGGGCCGTCGCCGGTGAGGGTCTTGGCCGCGTCGAACTGGGGGAACTCGGCGCGGACGCGTTCGGCGGACCAGGCCGTGGGGCGGGGGTCCTGGCCGTAGATGGCCTCGTGGACGAGGGCGTAGAGGGGATGGCCGGCGTAGGAGAGGAGGCCCTGGACCTCTTCCTGGAAGGCGTCGGAGAGGGCCGGGCCGTGCGGGGTGGGCACGAAGGCGTGCTCCAGCAGGAAGTGCAGGCGGTGGCTGCCCTCGCCGCCGCCGAGGAGGATGCCGAGGGACTGGAAGGCCTCGACGGTGAGGCGGTAGCCGCCCGGGAGGGTCACCTCGTGGTGCAGGAGGTGGTCGGCGATGGCGCGGGCCCGCTCGATGTCCTGCGGGTAGCGGGCGTAGTGGGCGGCGACCTTGCGCTCGATGCGCGGGTAGGCGGCGCGGTAGACGTCGTCGGCGTGGGCGTGCAGGGCGGGCAGGCCGCCGGTGATCAGGGCGGCGGTCAGGCCCTCGGGGGCGGTGGAGAGGTAGTTGACGGTGCAGAAGCCGCCGAAGCTCTGGCCGAGGACCGTCCACGTGGCGCCGCCGGTGACCTCAGGGCGGATGGCCTCGCAGTCGCGGACGATGGAGTCGGCGCGGAAGTGGGTGAGGTAGTCGGCCTGCTCGGCGGGGCCGCCGCGCAGCGGGAGCGTCTGGCGGTTGGCGGGTGTGGAGTGGCCGGTGCCGCGCTGGTCCAGCAGCAGGACGCGGTACTCCTTCAGGGCGCGGCCGAGCCAGGCGGGCCTGCCGATGAAGCGGTTGGCGCCGAAGCCGGGGCCGCCCTGGAGGTAGACCAGCCACGGCAGGCCCTGGTGCGCCTTGTCGCTCGCCACGACCTCACGGGCGTACAGCTCGATGGTCTCGCCCGCGGGGTCGTCGTGGTCGAGCGGCACGGTGAAGCGGCGGTCGGTGAGGACGACGCCGGGCTGACGGTAGCTGAGGGTCAAGGGTGCTCCCGGTGCGGTCGGAGAACCTGGGTCGCAGGCTCTACGTGCAGGTCAGCTCCCAGTCCAACATATGGACAGGCTTCTGCCGAACCCAGGGATCATGAACCGTTACTGAACCGCCGCTCAGCGGGCCGACAGGCTGGAGCGGCGGACCACCAGTTCCGGCTGGAGGACGACCCGGCGGTGTTCGTGAGGGCCGGCGGTCTCCTCGGTCTCCTCCAGGAGGAGTTCCGCGGCCAGGGCGCCCATGGTGACGGCGGGCTGGCGGACCGAGGTGAGGGGTACGGCGGCCGCGGCGGCGAACTCGATGTCGTCGTAGCCGACGATCGCGAGGTCGCCGGGGATGTCGACGCCGGCCGCGTACATCGCCTGGAGCACCCCGAGGGCGAGCAGGTCGTTGGCGCAGAACACTGCGGTGGGGCGGTCGGCGAGACCGAGGAGGCGGGCGCCGGCGTCGCGGCCCGCCGTGACGTCGAGGCGCTCGGTGGGGATCTCGCGCAGGCACTCCGGGCCGAGGCCGGCCTCGGCCAGCGCGTTCAGCGCGCCGATGCGGCGGTCGCGGACCTGGGTGAAGCCGGGCGGGCCGCTGACGTAGGCGAGGGAGCGGTGCCCGGCGTCGATGAGGTGGCGGACCGCCAGCGCGCCGCCCGCCACGTCGTCCACGGAGACCGAGCACTCGCTGGTGCCCTCCGACACGCGGTCTACCAGCACGAACGGGATGCCGTGCCGGCGGAAGGCCGCGATGTTGCGGCCGGTGGCGTCCGCCGGGGTGAGCAGCACGCCCCGCACCCGCTGCTCGGCGAAGAGGGAGAGGTACTCGGCCTCCTCGCTCGCGCTCTCGGCGCTGTTGCAGACCATCACACCGAGCCCGGCGTCCCGGGCGGCCCGCTCGGCGCCGCGTGCAACGTCGACGAAGAAGGGGTTGCCCATGTCGAGGACGAGCAGGCCCATGATCCGGCTGCGGCCGGCCCGCAGCTGCCGCGCGGACTCGCTGCGCACATAGCCGAGCCGGTCGATCGCGCTGAGCACCCGCGCGCGGGTCTCGGCGGCGACGGTGTCCGGGCGGTTGATGACGTTGGACACCGTGCCGACGGACACTCCGGCGACTCGGGCGACGTCCTTGATACCCACCGACTGGGCCATCGGGCGAAGTCCTCCAGGTGAACGAGGGGCGGCGGGAAGAGCTTCACACTACCGCCGTCCCCGCGGGCTGGGGCCCCGGTCATAGGGGCAGGGCGAAGTCCACGACGTGCAGGGCCGACGGGGTGGTTCCCGTGGACCTCTCCTGGTACAGGAACGACAGCACGCCGTCGGCCGCGATCCGCGTCTCGTCGACGACGACCTCGCCGAAGGCGTTCAGGCCCTCGCCGTCGAACAGCAGCGTCCAGTCCGTGTGACCGGAGGCCCGGGAGGCGGCGGCGATTCGCCCGTACGGCAGGACGGCGTAGGCGTTGTCGTGGCGGTCCAGGACCAGCTTGGTGCGCTGGCTGGAGGCGAGCGGGACCGGGATCTCGGTCTTGAGCCAGCGGCCGGCGGCGTCCTTGCGCAGGTGGTGGGCGCGGGCGTGCCGGACGCGCTCGATGACGTAGTCGCCCGTGCGCGGGCCGAGGCGGACCGGCACATGGCTGATGATCGCGTGCGGGCGCCCGGCGGAGTCGACGGCCTGGCTCTCCTGGTTCATCAGGCAGTGGTCCGGGCCGAGCGGGTCGACGACCACGCCGGGGGACATCACGGCCACCTCGCCCAGGGCCTCGCCGGCGTCGTTGCGCCAGGTGCGGCCGCGGTCGTCGGAGTACACGTATCCGGTGTCGTGGTTGGTGAGGCCACCGGCCGCGCGCAGCACGGCCGGGTCCTGCTCGCGCCAGGTGAAGAAGGCGTGCAGGCGGCCGCGGGCGTCGTAGTCGATGCCGTGCAGGTACATGTTGCGGGCGGTGGACGTGCGGTGGTCGCCGATCGGGGATCGGTAGACGCCGGTGGAGCTGCTCCACTCCCCCGGCGCCCGCCACCGCGAACCGTCGTACTCGGCGAGGGCGTTGCGCCCGTCGCCGGAGACGCCGTCGCGGTAGCTGAGCTGGAGCAGGCCCTCGGGGGTGGTGAGGAACTGCGGATACGTGAAGCGCGGGGTGAGCGACAGACCGTCCAGGGTGGTGTGTACGGGGCCCAGTGCGGCCGGTGTCCAGGCGCCGGCCGCCGGTTCGTCCGTGTCGAGGAGACCGGCGGCCGACTTGACGTAGAAGAAGCCGTCGCTGTGCGAGTCGAGGACGAGGTGCAGCCGGCCGTCGACGGCGGAGACGCCCATGGAGATGACGTTGTGGGAGTCGTCGTAGCGCAGGCGGTGGCCCAGCCGGACGGTCTCCCAGGTGTCCTCGCCGAGGGCGCGCCGGGCAACCACGGCGGAGCGGTCTGCGGTGTACCAGGCGGCGTACTGATGGCCGCGGTAGGTCAACAGGCCGTTCTTCTGGAAGGAGTTGTTGTTGACCAGGCCGTCGTAGGAGACGAAGTACAGGGCGTGCGCGTCCAGTCGGGTGCTGCCTCGGAGGGTGAGCGACGGTTTCATCGTCCGGCTCCCGGATCAGGCGAGGTGGAAGACTTCTCGCAGCGGCTTCATCGCCTCGTCCGGGCGGGCGCCGTCCAGTGCCTCGAAGAACGGCGCCATCTCCTTCTGCCAGCGGGCGTTGACGTCGGTGGCCTCCATGCCGGCCAGGGCCGCCTGGAAGTCCTCCGTCTCCAGGTAGCCGACGAGGAGGCCGTCGTCGCGCAGGAAGAGGGAGTAGTTGCGCCAGCCGGTGGCCGTGAGCGCCTGGAGCATCTCCGGCCATACCGCGGCGTGGCGCTCGCGGTACTCCTCGAGCCGGTCCTGGCGGACCTTGAGCAGGAAACAGACGCGCTGCATGGTGACGTACCGCCCCGTGGCTAGAAGTTGTACTGGTCGATGTTCTTCGCGTCGAACACGGTCGGCTTGCCGAGGCTGATCACGCCGTCCTTGCCGATCGTGTACGTCGTGTCGCCGGCCTTGAAGGTCTCGCCCTCCTTGCCGGTGATCTGGCCGGACACCAGCGCGACGGAGGTGCGGGCTGCGAGGTCGCCGAGCTTGGCCGGGTCCCACAGCTCGAACGCGTCGACGGTGCCGTTCTTGACGTACTTGCGCATGTCGTTCGGGGTGCCGAGGCCGGTCAGCTCGACCTTGCCCTTGTACTTGGAGCCGGACAGGTACTGGGCTGCCGCCTTGATGCCGACGGTGGTCGGGGAGATGATCCCCTTCAGGTTCGGGTACTCCTGGAGCAGGCCCTGGGTCTGCTGGAAGGACTGCTGGGCGTCGTCGTTGCCGTAGGCGACCTTGACCAGCTTCATGTCCTTGTACTTGGGATCCTTGAGCTCGTCCTTCATGAACTCGATCCAGGTGTTCTGGTTGGTGGCGGTCTGCGCGGCCGACAGGATCGCGATCTCGCCCTTGTACCCGATCTGCTCGGCGAGCAGTTGCACCTCGGTGCGGCCCAGGTCCTCGGCGGAGGCCTGCGAGATGAACGCGTTGCGGCAGCCGGGGGTGGTGTCCGAGTCGTACGTGACGACCTTGATCCCGTTCTTCATGGCCTGCTTCAGCGCGGTGCACAGCGCGCCGGGATCCTGCGCGGACACGGCCATCGCGTCGACCTGCTGCTGGGTGAGCGTGTTGACGTAGCTCACCTGCCCGGCGGTGTCGGTGGCGCTGGAGGGGCCGACCTCCTTGTAGCTGGAGCCCAGTTCGGTGAGCGCCTTCTCCCCGCCCTGGTCGGCGCTGGTGAAGTACGGGTTGTTCACCTGCTTGGGCAGGAAGCCGACGGTCAGGCCCTTCTTGAGCTGGGCGTTCGGATCGGCCTTGCCGGCGGTGGCGGCGGAGGCGTCCTCCTTGGCGACGTCCTCCTTGGTGGTGCCGCCGCACGCGGCGAGGGCGAGGGAGCCGATGATCACGAGGGGGACGAGGGTGCGGCGCATGGGCATGGTGAGGTCCTTTGGACGAGCGGAAGGAAGACGCCCCTCAGGGGCGCGGGGCTGTATCGATCTGCGGCTCCGCCGCGTGGGCGCGGCCGGCCACGAACAACCGGTCAGCCGGACGATCGAGCACGCACGACGGCGATCTGCCGCACGACCCGAGGCCCGAGCACGGAAAGAACGAGCAGCACACCGGTGACGACGATCTGCGACTGCGCGGAGACGTCCTGAAGGCTCATGACGTTCTGCAGCGCACCGAGCAGGAACACCCCGGCGAAGGCACCGCCGAGCGTCCCCTTGCCCCCGTCGAAGTCGATACCGCCGAGCAGTACCGCGGCGACGACGGAAAGCTCCAGGCCGGTGGCGTTGTCGTACCGCGCACTCGCATAGTGCAGGGCCCAGAAGACGCCGGTGAGCGAGGCCATGAACCCGGTCACCGTGAACAGGACGAGCTTCTGCCGCTTGACCCGGATGCCGGCGAACCGCGCGGCCTCCTCGTTCGCGCCCGTCGCGAAAAGCGATCGGCCGAACGGCGTGGCGTGCAGAACGATCACGGCGATGGCGAGAAGCGCCAGGAAAGGCACAAACGCATAGGGGATGAACGTGTCCCCGATCCGCCCGGCCGCGAAATCCAGGTACTGCGTGGGAAAGTCGGTGACCGCGTCCGAACCGAGCACGATCTGGGCGATCCCGCGATACGCGGCGAGCGTGCCGATGGTGACGGCCAGGGACGGCAGTCCGAGCCTGGTCACCAGCAGTCCGTTGACCAGACCGCACACCACACCGAGCAGCAGGCAGATCGGGATGATGGTCTCGATCGTCATGCCCTGGTTCCACAGGGCGCCCATGACCGCACCGGACAGACCGGCGGTCGAGGCGACCGAAAGATCGATCTCGCCGGAAACGACCAGAAGCGTCATCGGGAGCGCGATCAGTGCGATCGGAAGCGTGTTTCCGATCAGGAAGGACAGGTTGAGCGCGTTTCCGAAACCGTCGACGGATCCGAAGGACAACAGCAGCACAACGATCAGAAGCGCACCGACGGCTGAATCCCACCTTTTCCAGGAGGACCATCGGACCGCGCGCACAAGGGACTCAGGCATGGCGGGCGTTCCTCTTCTTCAGGGCGTCGGCCACGCGCAGCCCGACGATCCGGTCGACCACGATGGCGAGGATGAGCAGGAGACCGTTGATCGCGAGCACCCAGACGGAGCTGACGCCGAGGGCGGGCAGCACACTGTTGATGGAGGTCAGCAGCAGCGCACCGAGGGCCGCTCCGTACACGCTCCCGGACCCGCCGGTGAAGACCACTCCGCCGACCACGACCGCGCTGACGACGGTCAGTTCGTAGCCGTTGCCCGTGCCGGAGTCGACGTTGCCGAACCGGGCGAGATACATGGCCCCCGCGAGCCCCGCGGCCGCCCCGCAGAAGGTGTAGGCGGTGAGGATCCGCTTGCGCACCGGGATGCCGGCGAGCCGTGCGGCCTCCGGGTTGGAGCCGAGCGCGTACAGCTCGCGTCCGCTGCCGTAGTGCTTGAGGTAGTACGCGGTGGCGACCAGCACCGCCAGCGCGATCAGCGCCAGGTACGGCACGGCGGAGATGCCGCCGGAGCCGAAGTCGACGAAGCCGCCGGGCAGGTCCGCCGCGGTGATCTGCCGGGAGCCGACCCAGATGGAGTCGATGCCGCGGACGATGTACAGCGTGCCGAGGGTGACGACGAGCGCGGGCACCTGGCCGAGGCTGACCAGCAGGCCGTTGAGCAGTCCGAAGCCGACGCCCGTGAGGACGGCGAGCAGGACGGCCACCACGGGGTTGCCGCCGCCCTGGAGGTAGGTGCCGGCGGCGAAGGCGCTGATCCCCAGGGTGGAGCCGACGGACAGGTCGACGTTGCGGGTGATGACGACGAGGGACTGGCCGGTGGCGACCAGGACCAGGATGGTCGCGTTCAGCAGCAGGTCCTTGATGCCCTGCTCGGACAGGAACTCGCTGTTGCCCGCCTGGGTGACGGCGATCATCACCAGGAAGACGACCAGGATGGCCAGTTCGCGCATCTTGAAGACGCGGTCGACCAGGCGGGTGCCGCTGGACTTCGGCACGTCCGACACGGGGGTGTGCTCGGGGGCGGTGACCGTCATGCGGCGGCCCTCCCCGTGGCTGCGGCCATCACGGTTTCCTCGGTGGCTTCGGAGCGGGGGATCTCGGCGGTGAGCCGGCCCTCGTGCATGACGAGCACGCGGTCGGCCATCCCGAGGATCTCGGGCAGGTCGGAGGAGATCATCAGGACGGCCACGCCGTCGGCGGCGAGCTGCGACAGCAGCCGGTGCACCTCGGCCTTGGTGCCGACGTCGATGCCTCGGGTCGGCTCGTCGACGATGAGCACCCTAGGGCCGGTGGCGAGCCACTTGGCGAGGACGACCTTCTGCTGGTTGCCGCCGGAGAGGGTGGACACGGCGTCGGCGATCCGCGCGTACTTGACCTGGAGCTTCACGGCCCAGTCGAGGGAGCGGCTGCGTTCGGCGCCCCGGTCGACGAGGCCCGCCTTCACGGTCGTCCGCAGTCCGGTGAGGCCGATGTTGCGCTCGATGGACATGTCCATCACCAGGCCCTGGGCGCGGCGGTCCTCGGGGACGAGGGCGAGCCCGGACGCCATGGCGGTGGACGGGGCGCCGTTGACCAGGGCCTTGCCCTGAACGGACACCT
This sequence comes from Streptomyces sp. NPDC096205, assembly GCF_044763135.1. Classification (NCBI taxonomy): domain Bacteria; kingdom Bacillati; phylum Actinomycetota; class Actinomycetes; order Kitasatosporales; family Streptomycetaceae; genus Streptomyces; species Streptomyces sp. NPDC096205. The sequence goes on from NZ_JBIWFS010000001.1 coordinate 255,656, forward strand.
CGCCCGCGTCCCAGCGGTCGATGCCGAACACGGCTCGGGCGACCTCCGTGCGACCCGCGCCGACGAGGCCTGCCAGGCCGACGATCTCGCCGCGCCGTACGTCGAAGGAGACGTCGGTGAAGACGCCCTCGCGGGTCAGCCGGCGCACGCTGAGGGCGACTTCGCCGGGCGTCACGTCCTGCTTGGGGTAGAGCTCGTCGAGGTCGCGGCCGACCATACGGCGGACGAGGTCGTCGTCGGTCATGTCCGCCAGCGGTTCGCTCGCGATCCAGGCGCCGTCGCGCAGGGTGGTCACCTTCTGGCAGATCTCGAAGATCTCCTCCAGACGGTGCGAGATGAACAGCACGGCCGCGCCTTGTTCGCGCAGTGTGCGTACGACCCCGAAGAGGCGGGCGACCTCGCTGCCGGTCAGGGCGGCGGTCGGCTCGTCCATGATCAGGACACGGGCGTCGAAGGAGAGCGCCTTGGCGATCTCGACGATCTGCTGGTCGGCGATGGACAGGCCGCGCGCGGGCCGGTCGGGGTCGAGGTCGACGCCGAGGCGGCGCATCAGGGCCAGGGTGGCGGCGTGCACGGCCTTGTGGTCGATGCGGCCGAGGGTGCGGCGGGGCCGGCGGCCCATGAAGATGTTCTCGGCGATCGACAGGTCGGGGAAGAGCGTCGGCTCCTGGTAGATCACCGCGATGCCGGCGTCCCGGGCGTCGCCCGGCCCGTGGAAGGCGACGGGCTCGCCGTCGAGGAGCACCTGGCCGGTGTCCGGGCGGTGCACGCCGACGAGCGTCTTGATCAGGGTCGACTTGCCCGCGCCGTTCTCCCCGGCGAGCGCGTGCACCTCGCCGGCGAACAGCTCCAGACGGACGTCCCGCAGCGCGCGTACGGCGCCGAAGGACTTGGAGACGTCCCTGAGCGCGAGCACGGGGGCTTGTCCCGTGTCGGACGGGTGGGTCATGGGGGCTCCTCGACGACGGGGGCGGAGCGGTCCCGGCCCCACGGCGTGAAAGGTTTCAAGTGATTGCCGGGACGGTAGGCACGTCGGCCATGCGGCGTCAATGGGTCCGTCTCGAAAAGTTTTCGAAAGGTGAAGCGCAGTTCCATGGCGCGCGAACGGGCCTGGACAGAGGGGTTGACACACCTTGCGGGGGCCCATAGCTTCGCGTTCTGAATCGTTTCATCGAGGAGTCTTCCGACTGATGCAGGAGCCCGAAGTGACCGACCTCGCCGCGGTGAAGGCCGCGCTGAAGACCCAGGCCGTCGAGACGCCGTCGTGGGCGTACGGGAACTCGGGGACCCGTTTCAAGGTGTTCACGCAGCCGGGTGTGCCGCGTACGCCTTTCGAGAAGCTGGACGACGCGGCCCAGGTGCACGCGTTCACCGGGGTGGCGCCGACCGTCGCCCTGCACATCCCCTGGGACAAGGTCGACGACTACGCCGCGCTCGCCAAGCACGCCGAGGACCGCGGGGTGCGGCTCGGGGCGATCAACTCCAACACCTTCCAGGACGACGACTACAAGCTCGGCAGCATCTGCCATCCCGACGCGGCGGTGCGCCGCAAGGCGGTCGACCATCTGCTGGAGTGCGTCGACATCATGGACGCGACCGGTTCGGCGGATCTGAAGCTCTGGTTCGCCGACGGCACGAACTATCCCGGGCAGGACGACATCCGCGCGCGCCAGGACCGGCTCGCGGAGGGGCTCGCGGAGGTGTACGAGCGGCTCGGGGACGGGCAGCGGATGCTGCTGGAGTACAAGTTCTTCGAGCCGGCCTTCTACACGACCGACGTGCCGGACTGGGGGACGGCGTACGCGCACTGTCTGAAGCTGGGGCCGAAGGCGCAGGTCGTGGTCGATACCGGGCATCACGCGCCGGGGACGAACATCGAGTTCATCGTGGCGACGCTGCTGCGGGAGGGGAAGCTCGGCGGGTTCGACTTCAACTCGCGGTTCTACGCCGATGACGACCTGATGGTCGGGGCCGCCGATCCGTTCCAGTTGTTCCGGATCATGTACGAGGTCGTTCGGGGTGGGGGGTTCACGTCCGATGTCGCTTTCATGCTCGATCAGTGTCACAACATCGAGGCGAAGATCCCCGCGATCATTCGATCGGTCATGAACGTTCAGGAGGCCACGGCGAAGGCGCTGCTCGTCGATCGGGGGGCGTTGGCTGCGGCGCAGGCCTCCGGGGATGTGCTCGGGGCGAATGCCGTGGTGATGGATGCGTACGCCACGGATGTGCGGCCGCTGCTGCGGGAGGTGCGGGAGGAGATGGGGCTGGACCCCTCGCCGCTGGAGGCGTATGCGCGGTCCGGGTGGGCTTCGGAGATCGTTGCTGAGCGGGTCGGAGGGTCGCAGGCCGGCTGGGGGGCGTGAGCGTCTGCCGAGTTCTGTCGTCTTCGGACTGCGGGCCGGTTGTGGCTGGTCGCGCAGTTCCCCGCGCCCCTGGAGGGGCGCTGCTGTCCGTGGCTCTTTGTTCGCATAAGGAACACTTCTCATGACACTTCACCCTGAAGCTGCCGCTCTGATCGAACGATCACATCGGCTCGGATCCGATCCTCGAAATACCAATTACGCAGGCGGCAACACCTCCGCCAAGGGCACCGACAGCGATCCCGTCACCGGTGGGGACGTGGAGTTGATGTGGGTCAAGGGGTCCGGGGGTGATCTCGGGACGCTCGGCGAGGGCGGTCTTGCCGTGTTGCGGCTGGACCGGTTGCGGGCGCTCGTCGAGGTGTATCCCGGTGTGGAACGCGAGGACGAGATGGTCGCCGCGTTCGACTACTGCCTGCACGGGAAGGGCGGTGCGGCGCCGTCGATCGACACGGCGATGCACGGCCTCGTCGACGCGCCGCACGTCGACCATCTGCACCCCGACTCCGGCATCGCGCTGGCCTGCGCGGCGGACGGGGAGAAGCTCACCGCCGAGTGCTTCGGCGACGCGGTCGTATGGGTGCCGTGGCGGCGGCCCGGGTTCCAGCTCGGGCTGGACATCGCCGCGATCAAGGAGGCCAACCCGCAGGCGATCGGCTGTGTCCTGGGCGGCCACGGCATCACGGCCTGGGGCGCCACCTCCGAGGAGTGCGAGCGCAACTCGCTGCACATCATCCGGACCGCGGAGGCGTTCCTCGCCGAGCGTGGCAGGCCGGAGCCGTTCGGGCCCGTCCTGAACGGTTACGGGCCTCTGCCCGAGCAGGAGCGCCGGGCGCGGGCGGCCGCGCTGGCCCCGCACATCCGGGCCGTCGCCTCGCAGGACCGGCCGCAGGTCGGCCACTTCACCGACGCGGACGTCGTCCTGGACTTCGTCTCCCGCGCGGAGCATCCGCGCCTCGCCGCCCTCGGTACGTCCTGCCCCGACCACTTCCTGCGCACCAAGGTGCGGCCGCTGGTGCTGGACCTGCCGCCGAGCGCGCCCCTGGAGGAGGCCGTCGCACGGCTCAAGGAGCTGCACGCCGCGTACCGCGAGGAGTACGCCGCCTACTACCACAGGCACGCCCTGCCCGACTCCCCCGCCATGCGCGGCGCCGACCCGGCGATCGTGCTGGTCCCCGGTGTGGGCATGTTCTCCTTCGGCAAGGACAAGCAGACCGCGCGGGTGGCCGGCGAGTTCTACGTCAACGCCATCAACGTGATGCGCGGGGCCGAGGCCGTGTCGACGTACGCGCCCATCGAGGAGTCGGAGAAGTTCCGCATCGAGTACTGGGCGCTGGAGGAGGCCAAGCTCCAGCGGATGCCGAAGCCGAAGGCGCTGGCCACGCGGGTGGCGCTGGTGACCGGGGCCGGGAGTGGGATCGGGAAGGCGATCGCGCACCGGCTGGTCGCCGAGGGCGCGTGTGTCGTCGTCGCCGACCTCAACGGGGACAACGCCCAGGCCGTCGCCGAGGAGCTGGGCGGCCCGGACAAGGCCGTCGCGGTCACCGTCGACGTCACCGACGAGGAGCAGATCGCCGCGGCCTTCAGCGCGGGCGTGCTCGCCTTCGGCGGGGTCGACCTGGTCGTGAACAACGCCGGTATCTCCATCTCCAAGCCGCTGCTGGAGACTTCGTCGAAGGACTGGGACCTCCAGCACGACATCATGGCCCGTGGTTCCTTCCTGGTCTCGCGGGAGGCGGCCCGGGTGATGATCGCGCAGGGGCTGGGCGGCGACATCGTCTACATCGCCTCCAAGAACGCCGTGTTCGCCGGGCCCAACAACATCGCCTACTCCGCCACCAAGGCCGACCAGGCGCATCAGGTGCGGCTGCTGGCCGCCGAGTTGGGCGAGCACGGCATCCGTGTCAACGGGGTCAACCCGGACGGTGTGGTGCGCGGCTCGGGCATCTTCGCGGGCGGCTGGGGTGCCCAGCGGGCCGCGACCTACGGCATCGAGGAAGAAAAGCTGGGCGAGTTCTACGCGCAGCGCACCATCCTCAAGCGGGAGGTGCTGCCCGAGCATGTGGCGAACGCCGTGTTCGCGCTGACCGGTGGCGAGCTGACCCACACCACCGGGCTGCACGTCCCGGTCGACGCCGGCGTCGCCGCCGCGTTCCTGCGATGACGCGCGTGAAGGCGTACGCCGCGGTCGACCTGGGCGCGTCCAGCGGGCGGGTCATGGTCGGCCGCGTCGGCCTGGACTCGCTGGAGCTGGCCGAGGCGCACCGGTTCGCGAACCGGCCGGTGCGGGTGCCGGAGGGGCTGCGCTGGGACATCCTGGGCCTGTACGCGGGGGTGCTGGACGGGCTGCGGGCCGCCGGGCAGGTGGACTCCGTCGGCATCGACAGCTGGGCCGTCGACTACGGCCTGCTGGACGCCGACGGGGCGCTGCTCGGCAACCCGGTGCACTATCGCGACGCCCGCACGGAGGGGGTCGCGGAGAAGGTGTGGGCGACGGTTCCGGCGGACGAGCTGTACGCGGCCACCGGGATCCAGTACGCGCCGTTCAACACCCTGTACCAGCTGGCCGCCGCCGCGCCTTCCGCTCAACTGGCTCAGGCGCGACGCTTGTTGCTCGTCCCTGACCTGATCGCCTACTGGCTCACCGGTGAGCAGGGCACCGAGCTGACCAACGCCTCCACCACCCAGCTGATCGACCCGCGCACCCGTGACTGGGCCCGGGACGTGGCCGAGCGGCTGGGGGTCGACCTCGGGCTGTTCGCGCCGCTGCGGCAACCGGGCGATGCCGCGGGCGAGTTGCTTCCGCGCGTGCTGGAGGAGACGGGGCTCACGGGGCCGGTGCCGGTGACGGCAGTCGGCTCGCACGACACGGCGTCCGCGGTGGCCGCGGTGCCCGCCTCGGGCGAGCGGTTCGCCTACATCTGCACCGGCACCTGGTCGCTGGCGGGGCTCGAACTGGACGCCCCGGTGCTGACCGAGGAGAGCCGGGCGGCCAACTTCACCAATGAACTGGGCCTCGACGGCACCGTGCGCTATCTGCGCAACATCATGGGGCTGTGGCTGCTCCAGGAATGCCAACGCACCTGGAGCGAGGACGACTTGGGCACGCTGCTGCGGGAGGCCGCGGGGGTGCCGGCGCTGCGGTCGGTCGTGGACGCCGGGGACGCCGCGTTCCTCGCGCCGGGGCGGATGCCGCAGCGGATCGCGGAGGCCTGCCGCGCCTCGGGGCAGCCGGTGCCACTGACCCCGGCGCAGGTCACGCGCTGCATCCTCGACTCGCTCGCGCTGGCGCACCGGCGGGCCGTGGAGGACGCCCAGCGGCTCGCCGGACACGCCGTCGACGTCATCCACATCGTGGGCGGCGGCACCCGCAACGCCCTGCTGTGCCAGCTCACCGCCGACGCCTGCGGGCTGCCGGTGGTGGCCGGGCCGACCGAGGGCGCCGCGCTGGGCAACGTCCTCGTCCAGGCCCGGGCACACGGACTCGTCGGCGACCTCGCCGACATGCGGCGACTGCTCACCCGTACGCAGTCGCTCACGCGGTACGAGCCCCAGGGCGGCACCGCACGCTGGCGTGAGGCCGAGGCCCGGCTCGCCACGGGGTGAGGCGGGTCCGGCCGCGGCCCCGCCGGTCCGGCAGGTCTGGCAGGTCTGGCAGGTCTGGCAGGTCTGGCTGGCCCAGCCGGGGCCCGGCCGGTCCAGCAGGTCCAGCCGGGGCCGCGCCAGTCCGGCAGGTCCGGCCAGGGCCGCGCCAGTCCGGCAGGTCCGGCCAGGGCCGCGCCAGTCCGGCGGGTTCGCCAGGCCCGTACCGCCGACGGGGTCGCGAGGCCCGTGCCGCCAGTGGGTTCGCGGACCCGTACCACCAACGAGCACGCGGCCCCGTGCCGCCAGTGAGCCGGCCCATGCCCGCGCACTAATCTGCAACCGTCCGACGACCGATCACGAGGAGCCGCGATGCGTGTCGCCCTGTTCCTGACCTGTGTCAACGACACGCTGTATCCCGACACCGGGCGGGCGGTGGTGAAGCTGCTGACCAGGCTGGGCGTGGAGGTCGACTTCCCGATGGGGCAGACCTGCTGCGGGCAGGCGCACTACAACACCGGCTACCGGCACGAGGCCGAGCCGCTGGCCCGGCACTTCGCCGAGGTCTTCGGCGGGTACGAGGCGATCGTGACGCCGTCCGGGTCGTGCGGGGCGATGGTGCGGGAGCTGTACCCGCGCATGGGCGCCCGGGCCCGGGCCGAGGGCCGCGGGGAGGCGCTCGCGGCCACGCTGGCGCCCGTGGTGCCGAAGACCTACGAGCTGACGGAGTTCCTGGTGGACGTGCTGGGCGTGACAGACGTCGGCGCCCACTACCCGCACCGGGTCACCTATCACCCCACCTGCCACGGTCTGCGCGGTCTGGGCCTCGGCGAGCGGCCGCGGCGGCTGCTGGAGGCGGTGAAGGGGCTGGAGCTGGTGGAACTGCCGGGTGCGGAGGAGTGCTGCGGGTTCGGCGGCACGTTCGCGGTGAAGAACGCCGATGTGTCGGCGGCGATGGGCGCGGACAAGGTGCGCAACGCCGAGTCGACGGGCGCGGACGTGCTGTGCGCGGCCGACAACTCCTGCCTGATGCACATCGGCGGCACGATGGCCCGGCTGCGCACCGGGATGCGGCCGGTGCACATCGCGGAGATCCTGGCGAGCACGGAGGAGGAGCCGGCGGTATGAGCGGTACGTATCTGGGGATGCCGGCGTTTCCGACGGCCGCGCGCGAGGCGGTGCGGGACACCACGCTGCGCGGCAATCTGCGGCACGCCACCCACACCATCCGCGCCAAGCGGGCGAAGGCCGTGGCGGAGGTGTCCGACTGGGCCGAGCTGCGAGAGGCCGGGAAGCGGATCAAGGACCACACGCTCCGCCATCTCGACCGCTATCTCGTGCAGTTGGAGGAGTCGGTGACGGCCGCGGGCGGGGTCGTGCACTGGGCCGCCGACGCCGACGAGGCGAACCGGATCGTCGCCGAACTGGTGAAGGCGACCGGGGAGTCGGAGGTCGTCAAGGTCAAGTCGATGGCCACGCAGGAGATCGGGCTGAACGAGGCCCTTCTCGAAGAGGGCATCCATGCCTACGAGACCGATCTCGCCGAGCTGATCGTGCAGTTGGGCAAGGACCGGCCCTCGCACATCCTCGTCCCCGCCATCCACCGCAACCGCGGGGAGATCCGGGACATCTTCGCGCGCGAGATGAGCGAGTGGGGCCGCCCGGCACCCGAGGGCCTCACCGACACACCGGCGGAGCTGGCCGAGGCGGCGCGGCTGCATCTGCGGGAGAAGTTCCTGCGCGCCAAGGTCGGCATCTCGGGCGCCAACTTCATGGTCGCGGAGACCGGCACGCTGGTGGTCGTGGAGTCCGAGGGCAACGGCCGGATGTGTCTGACCCTGCCCGAGACGCTGATCTCGGTCGTCGGCATCGAGAAGATCGTGCCGACGTGGCAGGACCTGGAGGTGTTCCTGCAGACGCTGCCGCGCTCCTCCACGGCCGAGCGCATGAACCCGTACACGAGCATGTGGACCGGTACGGCCGACGGGGACGGGCCGGAGGTGTTCCATCTGGTCCTGCTCGACAACGGCCGCTCCGACACCCTCGCCGACGAGGTCGGCCGCCAGGCTCTGCGCTGTATCCGCTGCTCGGCCTGCCTGAATGTGTGCCCGGTGTACGAGCGGGCCGGCGGGCATGCGTACGGCTCGGTCTACCCGGGCCCGATCGGCGCGATCCTGAGCCCCCAACTGCGGGGCACGGGCAGCGAGATCGACGCCTCACTGCCGTACGCGTCCTCGTTGTGCGGGGCGTGCTACGAGGTGTGCCCGGTCGCCATCGACATCCCCGAGGTGCTGGTGCACTTGCGGGAGCGGGTGGCTCAGGGCGGTCCGGTGACCCGGGCGGGCAACCGGGTGGTGCTCCGGCCGGCCAAGGGGCATGCCGCCGAGCGCGCGGCGATGCGGGCGGCCCGCTGGGCGCTGGCCCGGCCGGGCGCCCTGCGGGCCGGGCAGCGGCTGGCCTCGGCCACCCGGCGGCTGCATCCGCGGACGCTGCCGGGTCCGGGCCGGGCGTGGAGTGCGTCCCGTGAGCTGCCCGCCGTACCCGCGGAGCCGTTCCGGGACTGGTGGCAGCGGACGAACGGCGGGAAGGGCGAGGCGAAGTGAGCAGCAGGGAACGGATTCTGGGCCGGGTGCGGCGCGCACTGGCCGACGCGGCGCCGGCCGACGCCGACGCTCCGATCGAGCGCGGGTATCTGCGGGAGCACGGTAGCCGGAGCGTCGCGGAGACGGTGGAGCTGCTGGCGGAGAACCTGGCGGACTACCGGGCGGTGGTGCATCGCTGCACGGCCGCCGAACTGCCTTCGGTCATCGGCCAGTTGCTGGCGGACCGGAAGGCCGGCTCGGTGCTGGTCCCGCCGGGGCTCGACGAGGCCTGGCTGGCGGCGACGGACGTCGAGCGCGTCGCGGACCGTGCGGAGAGCAGCCCGCACGCACTCGACCGTGTCGACAGCGTGGTCACGGGATGCGCCGTGGCGATCGCCGAGACCGGCACGATCGTCCTGGACGGCTCGCCCGACCAGGGGCGCCGTCGCATCACGCTGGTGCCCGACCACCACATCTGCGTCGTACGAGTCCCCGACCAGGTCGTCGGATCGGTGCCGCAGGCGCTCGGACGACTCGACCCGGTACGGCCGTTGACCTGGATCTCAGGCCCCTCCGCGACCAGCGACATCGAACTGGACCGGGTGGAGGGCGTGCACGGCCCGCGCACCCTCGAAGTGGTGCTGGTGGAGGGCTAGGGCTTGTCGTTTGGATCATGCCGGCGTCGCGGGGCCTGGCACGCACTCCCCCACTGCCTTAAGGGCGTGGGGGGACCCCCAGCCGCGTTGTCGTCGGTCGCCGACTCCCCCACTCTCGGCTTCGCTCGAGCGGGGGGACCCCCATCGCGTCGACTCCCTCCTCCGCCTTGCAGCTGCACGCACCAGACCCCGCTCGACCCGGCCAAGAAGCGCAGTCCCTTTCAGCCGACCTGATCCAAACGACAGGCCCTAGTCGGCGGCGTCGTAGGCGTCGCGGGCCTGCTCCACCTTCGGCAGGTTGGCCGCGGCCCAGTCGGCGAGGTGTGCGAAGAGGGGGGCGAGGCTGCGGCCGAGGTCGCTGATCTCGTACTCGACGCGGGGTGGGACCTCGGGGTGGTAGGTGCGCACCACCAGGCCGTCGCGCTCCAGTTGGCGCAGGCGCTGGGTGAGGACCTTCGGGGTGATCCGGGTGATGCGGCGCTCCAGCTCGACGAACCGCTGGCGGCCGTAAGTGTGCAGTGCCCACAGGACCGGGGTGGTCCAGCGGCTGAAGACGATGTCCACGACCGGCGCGATCGGACAGGCGAGCTGGGGATCGGCGCCGGGTGGCGCGATCGGCATCGGGTCGGCGGTCATGCGCATCCCTTCGAGGTAGTCACTTTCCTCTAGGTACCTACTATATCGGCGCTGTTAGCGTCGTCCTCGGCGCCACGGGGAGCGGTTCTCGCCCCGGTGGAGGCCCATCAATCACTGTTGGGTACAGGGGAGTTGGACATGATCGTGGTGACGGGTGCGACCGGGAACGTGGGGCGGTCGCTGGTGCGGCAGCTGGTGGCGGCCGGTGAGCGGGTGACCGCCACCTCGCGCGGGATCTCGGCGGCGGACGTGCCGGAGGGTGTCCTGGCGCGACGGGCGGATCTGACGGACGCGGAGAGCCTGCGGCCGGTGTTCGACGGCGCGGAGGCGCTGTTTCTCCAGAACGGCGGGCCGACCGCCCATCTCATGCCCACGGCTGAGGTTCTGGAGGCCGCCGTCGCGGGCGGCGTGAAGAAGGTGGTGCTGCTGTCGTCGCAGGGCGTGGTGACGCGCCCGGACTCCGCGTCGCACGGACAGGTCGCGTACGCCATCGAGGAGGCCGTGCGGGCGTCCGGCCTGGAGTGGACGATCCTGCGGCCGGGCGGCTTCGCGTCCAACACCTACGCCTGGGCCGAGCCGGTCCGCACCTCGCGGACGGTGGCCGCGCCCTTCGGCGACGTGGGGCTGCCGGTGGTGGACCCGGACGACATCGCGGAGATGGCTCTGGTGTCGCTCCGCTCGGGTGAACACGCGGGACACTCCTACGAGTTGACCGGGCCGGAGCTCATCACTCCCCGGCAGCAGGCGGCCGCACTGGGGGACGCGCTCGGGGAGCCGGTGCGGTTCGTCGAGCTGTCCCGCGAGGAGGCACGCGCCATGATGACGCGGTTCATGCCCGAGCCCGTCGTCGACACCACCCTCGCGATCCTCGGCGACCCGACCGAGGCCGAGCGGCGCGTCAGCCCTGATGTGGAGAGGGTGCTGGGGCGCGCGCCGCGGGCATACGGGGAGTGGGCGCGGCGCAATGTGGAGGCGTTCCGCTGATCGGGCGGGCGTTCCGCCGGCCTGGCACCCCACTGCTCGTCACCACCGTAATGCCGCCTCGCCGCGTCGAGGCGCCCTGGACGGGGCTCGCTGGGACCATGGCCCCATGGAAATGCTGAGCAATCGTGAGGTGCTGCGGGAGATCCAGGACGGTGGTCTCGGTGACTGGCGGAAGCTGGCGCAGCCGCTGGCCGCTCGCTACAGGCTCGCCGACCGGGTGACGGGGGCCCTGTTCGTGGCGGCCGTGGCGAAGGCGGCGGGGAACGCCGGGCGGGAGCCGGAGATCCGCTGGGGGCGGGGCGGCATCGATGTCGCGCTGTGCACCGTGGACGGCACGACCGGCGAGCGCGGGGTCACGGCGGCGGACCTGGAGCTGGCCCGCGCGATCAGCGGTCTCGCCGAGGAGCACGGTCTGACCCCCGTGCCCGGTGAGGTGGCGCAGGTGGAGCTGGCGCTGGACACGGCCGGCCGGCAGGCGCTCGCGCCGTTCTGGTTCGCGCTGCTCACCGGGGAGCCGGGCCACCTGGTGGACGACACGGTGTTCGACCCCACAGACCGGGTGCCGAGTATGTGGTTCCAGCCCACCGATCCGCATGACACGCCCCGCCAGCGCTGGCACCTCGACCTGTGGCTGGCGCCCGAGGTGGCCGACGCCCGGATCGAGGCCGCCGTCGCCGCGGGCGGCACCGTCGTCGACGCCTCGAACGCGCCCTCCTACACGGTCCTCGCAGACCCGGACGGCAACAAGGTGTGCGTGTGCACGGCCCTGGAGCGTGCGTAGGGCCTCCCGGCGGCGGTGAAGCAGTGACACCGGGGTGAACAAGCGCTTAGATAGGTGAGGTCATCTCGCTGCCGACCGCCGGAGGCCCGGTTGTTCACTTCCGTCGACGACGTCACCGCCCGCCTCGCCGAGACGGGGTACCTCGCCTCCCCCTCCGTGGCCACCACGGTGTTCCTCGCCGACCGGCTGGGCAAGCCGCTGCTGGTGGAGGGCCCCGCGGGCGTGGGCAAGACCGAGCTGGCCAAGGCGGTGGCGGCGGTCGCGGACGCCCGGCTGGTGCGGCTGCAGTGCTACGAGGGCGTGGACGAGTCCCGCGCGCTGTACGAGTGGAACCACGCCAAGCAACTGCTGCGGATCAGCGCCGGCCGCGACGAGACGTGGGACGAGGCCCGCACGGACATCTTCAGCGAGGAGTTCCTGCTCCCCCGGCCGCTGCTGACCGCCATCCGCGGCGACGACCCCAAGGTCCTGCTGATCGACGAGACCGACAAGGCCGACGTCGAGGTGGAGGGCCTGCTCCTGGAGGTGCTCAGCGACTTCCAGGTGACCGTCCCCGAGCTGGGCACGGTCACCGCGACCCGCCGCCCGTTCGTCGTGCTCACCTCCAACGCCAGCCGCGAACTGTCCGAGGCCCTGCGCCGCCGCTGCCTGTTCCTGCACATCGGGTTCCCGGACGAGGAACTGGAGCGGCGGATCGTCCGGCTGAAGGTCCCCGAGCTGGACGAGGCCCTGGCCACGTCCGTGGTGCGGGTCGCGGGCGCGCTGCGCGAGATGGACCTCAGGAAGGTGCCGTCGGTCGCGGAGACCATCGACTGGGCGCGCACCCTCCTCGCGCTCGGTGCCGACACCCTGGACGAGACCGTCGTACGGGCCACCCTCGGTGTCGTCCTCAAGCATCAGGACGACGTGCTGAAGGCGGCCGCCAAGCTCGACCTGGACGCCGTGTGACGGCGCCCGCGGATGTCACGGCCCGGCTGACCGGGCTCGTCTCGGCCCTGCGCGCCCACGGGCTGCGGATCGGTACCGGCGAGAGCGTGGACGCCGCGCGGGCCGCGGCCGAGCTCGGCTTCACCGACCGTGAGCTGCTGCGCGAGGGGCTGGCCGCGACGCTGCTGCACTCCCCCGCCCAGCGGCAGGTCTTCGACCCGGTCTTCGACCTGTTCTTCCCGCGCGCGGTGGGCGGCCCCGAGGCGTCCTCGGCGGACCGGGACGAACTGCGCGACCGGCTCGCCGCCGCCCTCGCGGCCGACGACCGCGCGGCGATGGCCCGGCTCGCGGTGGAGGCGGTCGACGGCTTCGGCGGATACGGCGGCTCCTCCGGCTCGGACGGCTGGTCCTCCTACCAGGCGCTGGACCGGCTGCGCCCGCAGACGCTGCTGGCCCGGGTCCGCGACGACGTACGGGCGAGCGGCGCGCGGACCGGGTTCGCCGACCGGCTGCTGGAGGACGAGATCCGGCGGCGCATCGAGGAGTTCCGCCGGCTGGTGGCCGCCGAGGCACGGCGCCGGGTGGCCGAGCGGCGCGGCCGGGAGGAGATCGCCCGCCGGGCCGTCGCGCCCACCGCCGACCGCGTCGACTTCCTGTACGCGGGCAAGGACCGGCTCGCCGAACTGCGCCGGACCGTACGGCCGCTGGCGCGCAAGCTCGCCACCCGGCTGGCCGCGCGACGCCGCCGGGCCGCGCGGGGCAGCATCGATCTGCGGCGGACGCTGCGCGGCTCGCTGTCCACGGGCGGGGTGCCGATGCGCCCGGTGCTGCGCAGGCGCCGGCCGGTCCGGCCCGAACTGGTGCTGCTGTGCGACGTGTCGGGCTCGGTGTCCGGCTTCTCGGACTTCACGATGCTGCTGGTGCAGGCGCTGCACGACCAGTTCAGCAAGGTGCGGGTGTTCGCCTTCGTCAACCGCGTCGACGAGGTGACCGGGCTGCTGGCGCACGGCCACGCCGGCCCCGAGGGCCTCGGCGCCCGCATCCGCGCCGAGGCGCACATCGCCGGGTGGCACGGCAGCAGCGACTACGGTGTGGCCCTCGGCGAGTTCGCGGAGCGCTACGGCGACGCGGTCGGGCCGCGCACGACCGTGTTCGTGCTGGGGGACGCCCGGACCAACATGGCCGATCCGAACCTCCCCGCGCTCTCACGGATCGCCGGGCGGGCCCGCCGCGTGTACTGGCTCAACCCCGAGCCGCGCGCCCAGTGGGGCACCGGCGACTCGGCCGCGCCCGACTACGCCGGGCTGGTGGAGATGCACGAGTGCCGTACCGCGCGCCAGCTCGGTGATCTGGTCGGCCGGTTGCTCCCTGTGTGATCGCTCAGGGGATACGCGGACCGCTACCTCGATCCCTCTGCCTCATGTCTGCTTGCCCTTCGCGTACTCCTTGGCCGTCTGGCCCTCGAAGTCGTAGGCGATGCAGGTCTCGTCGCCGATGACCCATGCGTCGTGTCCGGGCGAGCACACGAAGACGTCACCCGGGCCTACCTCGGTCTCCGCGCCGTCGTCCATGCGGATGTGGAGATGGCCTTGGGCGATGTAGCCGTTGTGGTTCATCTGGCAGCTGTCGGTGCCTGCGATCGGTCCCACGTCCTGGGACCAGCGCCAGCCCGGTTCGAAGGTCGCCACAGCGAAGTCGCACCCTTGCAGGTGGACCGCTTCGAGGTGACCGTGGCCGAATTCGCGCCGGTCGTCCGTCTGGTCGAGCGTCTTCGTCTCCAGCATGACGCTCCTCCCTTCCCGCCGTCTGCCGACGGCCGAGTCCGGTCCTGCCCCCTCTCATCGTCCGCCCGTCGAGCCGTAGTCCGCCATCCGGGGGATGCGATCACGTGCCCCCGGCGCACACGTGCGCGAACCGGTCGGCGTCGATGTTGCCGCCGGACAGGATCAGGCCGGTGCGGCGCGAGCCGCGTCCGGCGCGGCCGGTCAGCAGGGCGGCCAGCGGTGTGGCGCCGCTCGGCTCCAGCACGATCTTCAGCCGCTCGAAGGCGAACCGCATCGCGGCACGTATCTCGTCGTCGGTGACCAGGACGATCTCGTCGACCAGCCGCCGGTTCACGGAGAAGGTCAGCTCGCCCGGGGTGTGCAGGGCCTGTCCGTCGGCGATGGTGTGCGGCACTGGGATGCTGACGCGCCGGCCCGCCTCCAGGGACCGCTTGGTGTCGTCCCCCGCCTCCGGCTCCACCCCGACGACCCGTGTGCCGGGGTACAGGCCCTTCGCGGCGGTGGCGCTGCCGGCGATCAATCCGCCGCCGCCGACCGGCACGACCAGGGTGTCCAGCTCCCCGGTCTCCTCCAGGAGTTCGAGGGCTGCGGTGCCCTGTCCGGCGATGATGTGCGGGTGCTCGTACGGCGGGATCAGGGTGAGACCGCGCTCCGCCGCGAGGGCCTCGGCGATGGCGACACGGTCGCCTGTGTAGCGGTCGTAGGTGACGATCTCGGCGCCGTAGCCCTCCGTCGCCTCCCGCTTGGAGCGGGGCGCGTCCTCCGGCATGACGATCACCGCGGTCGTGCCCAGCTCGCGCGCGGCGAGGGCGACAGCCTGGGCGTGGTTGCCGGAGGAGTAGGCGGCGATGCCCCGCGCCCGCTGCTCGGGCGTGAGCCGCGAGGCGGCGTTGAAGGCGCCGCGGAACTTGAAGGCACCCACACGCTGGAAGTTCTCGCACTTCAGGTGGACCTCGCAGCCGGTCAGGGCGTCGAGGGTGCGTGAGCGCAGCACGGGGGTGCGGTGGGCTACGCCGTCGAGGCGTGCGGCGGCGTCGCGGACGTCGTCCAGGGTGACGGGCGGGGCGGTCGTCGTCACGGGCGGGCTCCCTTCGGAGCGGTGGTCCTCACGGGCGGGTTCCCTTCACGGTCGGCGTCACGGATGGGTTCGCTTCACGGTCGGCGTCACGGGCGGCTTCCCTTGTCAGCGTCACGGACGGATTCCCTTCACGGTCGGCGTCACAGGTGAGTCCGCTTCAGAGCAGTGGGCGGGGCCTGTCCACAACCGCCCTCACGACCGACCCCCCTTCGCGGCCGAGCCCGAGCCGCTGCCGGTCGCGCCCGAGGCCCGCCGCGCGGAGTCGGTCTCGTCCGCGGCACGCGCCTGGGACAGGTAGTTGTAGGCGGAGGCGCGGGAGATGCCGAGACGGGCGGCGACCTGTTCGACAGACCGGCGGACGGCGAAGACGCCGTGTTCGTCCAGGCTGCGGAACAGCTCGAGTCTCGCGGCGCGGTCCAGGCCGGCCCAGTTCTGGTGCCGGTGGAGCTGGTGGGCGTCGACGATGGCGTCCACCACGGAGTCGATGTCGTGGCCGAAGGTGGTGACGGGCAGGTGGTCGGCGGGGGCGCTGCCGAGGCCGGCGAGGGCGCCGAGCAGGGCGTGGGCCTGGGAGACCGCGCCGATGTCGAGGTTGAGGCACAGGGCGCCGAAGACCGCGCCGGTGGAGTCGCGGAGCACGATGGTGGAGGACTTGATCAGGTGTCCGTCGCGGGTGCGGGTGAGGTAGTTGAGCTCGTCGGCCGCCTCGTCGCCGCGGGCGAGGACGCGCATGCCGATCTCGCTCATCGCCCCGCCCGCCGTGCGCCCCGTCACCGAACCGGCCACGGCGACCACGGACTTCTCCGGCCGCCGGTAGTCGTGCAGCACCGCCTCGCAGACGGGACCGAAGGTCGCCGCGATGCCCTCGACGACCGGGGTGAGCGCGGCGATGATCGCGTCCCGTTCCTGCTCCAGGACCTGCTCGGTGGCCATGCCCTGCCCTCCTCCCGCACCTGCCTGGACTGGCAGTCCAATGTCTGTACAGACAGTCTAAGCGCACAGCACGGGGCCTTGGCAACACCCGTTCGAGGGAACTGGACCCCGGTCCCACGGGGGCGCACGCTGAGAGGGAACGGGGCACACCGCAACGCCGTACGGGAGTGAGCGCGATGGAAGCCAAGCAGTGGACCGTGCAGATCTACATCACCGAGAGCGGCGACGACACGCAGGCGCGGGCCGTCCTGTCCACGGGTGGCACGGCCGAGACCGACAGCGTCACCGGCCGCGGCACGGCCCGGCGCAACCCCATGGACCGGCCCATACCGGAGATCGGCGACGAACTCGCCGCCAGCCGCGCCCTGGAGGACCTGGCCATCCGGCTGCACGACGTGGCCGCCGACGACATCGTGGAGCTGGCAGGGCCTGTGACCACGTGAGGCCTGCCCGGGTGGGGACGGCCCGGCACCTCCCGCCGCTCGCACGCGACAACCCGCCGCCGCGGGCTCGACGCCGTAGCGGCGGAGTGTGACCCTGGTAGGGAGGTGCGAGGCGATGCACGGCTACAGGTACTCCAAGCACTGGTTCTGGCGGTGGCGCACGAACCCGCTGCGGCGGCGTGACGACCTCGTCGAGGCCTGGGTCGTGCTGGCCGTGTGGCTGATCGCGCTGGTCGGCGGGATCGTGGCCGGCACCATGGCGGCACGCGCCGCCGACGCCTCCTTCGCCGAGCAGCGCGCCGAGCGCACCCCCGTACGCGCGGTGGTCCTCGCGGACGCGCCGTCCGACGCCCCGCGCGCGGGCACGGTCTCCGACCAGGTGAGGGCGAAGGTGCGATGGACCGCCCCGGACGGCACCACGCGGACCGGCGTCGCTCTCGTGGAGCGCGGGCACAAGACCGGATCCCCGGTCATGGTCTGGCAGGACCCGCGGGGCACGCTCGCCACCGAACCGCCCACCAGCACGGAGGCCTCCGTCGAGGCCGGCCTGCTCGGCGCGGCAGCCGCTGTCGCCTTCGCCGGCACCGTCGTGGGCGCCGGGGCCGTCGTGCGGTGGCGTCTGGACCAGCGGCGCCTGGATCTGTGGGGCCGCGAATGGGAGCTGGTCGGCCCGCGCTGGGGCGGCCACAAGACAGGCTGACCGGCCCGCGAGGAGGTGGCCGCATGCGCTTCGACGACCGTGTGGACGCCGGACGCAGGCTGGCGGACGCCTTGGACGGCCTGCGCGGCGCGGACGCGGTCGTGCTGGGTCTGCCGCGCGGCGGCATCCCGGTCGCCTACCAGGTCGCCCGCAGCCTGGACGCCCCGCTCGACGTGCTGGTGGTGCGCAAGCTCGGGGTGCCCTGGCAGCCGGAGCTCGCGTTCGGCGCGATCGGCGAGCACGGGGTACGGGTCCTCAACGACGACGTCCTGGACGCGGCCGGGGTGAGCGTCGCCGAACAGGCCAGGGTCGAGGAGCGCGAACGGGCCGAACTGGAGCGGCGGGTCGCCACCTACCGGGTCGGGCGTCCGCCCGTCCCGGTGCGCGGGCGGACCGTCGTCGTCGTGGACGACGGCCTCGCCACCGGCGCCACCGCGCTGGCCGCCTGCCGGGTGGTGCGCGGACAGGGCGCCGCCCGGATCGTGCTGGCCGTGCCCGTCGCCCCCGACCGCACGCTGTCCCGCCTGCGCGCCGTCACCGACGACGTGGTGTGCCTGGAGGCACCGGCCGCGTTCGGCTCGGTCGGCGCCTGGTACCGCGACTTCGACCAGACCCCCGACGCGGAGGTCACCGCGCTGCTGGCGCGGGCCGCCGAGCGGGAGCGGGAACACCCGCGCGACGACGAGGGGAGCCTCCCCGCCGACCCCGAGCTGGAGGTCCCGCTGGACGGTGTGCGGCTCGCCGCCCGGTTCGCGTTGCCCGGCGGCGCCCCGGCCGTCGTGGTGTTCGCGCACGGCAGCGGCAGCAGCCGGCACAGCCCGCGCAACCAGTACGTCGCCACCGAGCTGAACCGGGCGGGTCTGGGCACGCTGCTGCTCGACCTGCTCACCGAGGACGAGGAGGGCGACCGGGCCAATGTCTTCGACACGCTGCTGCTGGCCCGGCGGCTGCGGGGCACCGCCGACTGGCTGCGCCGGGAGGCGGGGCTGCCGGTGTCGTACTTCGGGGCGAGCACCGGTGCGGCCGCGTGTCTGGAAGCCGCGGCCGACGACGACGTCCTCGCGATCGTCTCCCGCGGCGGCCGGCCCGACCTCGCCTCCGCCGCCACGCTGGCCCGCGTACGGGCGCCGACCCTGCTGGTCGTCGGCAGCCTCGACAAGCAGGTGCTCAGCCTCAACCGGCTCGCGGCGGACCGGCTGCACTGCGAGCACCGGCTCGCCGTGGTGCCCGGCGCGACCCACCTGTTCACCGAACCCGGCACGCTGGACACGGTCGCCGAGCTGGCCCGCGACTGGTTCACCTCGCATCTGACCGGGCCCGACACCGCCGTACGACGGCACAGTCCGGCATGACACGGCCCGTGGCGGCTCGAAGTCACCGGCCGGGAAGGGGCCTTGTCCCAAAGTCCCGGTGAACCAGAGGTGTCCGCGTGCGGGGTGCGGGGCGGGAAAGTACGGTGGCGTCCTGGTGTTCGACCGGCAGTGGAGCGGCGTCATGGGCGACAAGAAGACGGCGGACAAGAAGACGCCGAAGGGGACGGCGAAGCTGCCCCGTAAGGCGTACGAGCGTGAACTGCTGCGGCTGCAGACCGAGTTGGTGAAGCTGCAGGAGTGGGTGCGGTCGGAGGGCGCCCGGCTGGTGGTCGTCTTCGAGGGCCGGGACGCGGCGGGCAAGGGTGGCACCATCAAGCGGGTCACCGAACACCTCAACCCCCGCGTCGCACGGATCGCGGCCCTGCCCAAGCCGACCGAACGCCAGCGCAGCCAGTGGTACTTCCAGCGGTACATCGAGCAGCTGCCGGCCGCCGGGGAGATCGTGCTGTTCGACCGGTCCTGGTACAACCGGGCCGGTGTCGAGCATGTGATGGGCTTCTGCAGCATGGAGGAGTACCAGCGGTTCCTGCGCCAGTGCCCGATCTTCGAGCGGATGCTGGTGGAGGACGGCATCCTGCTGCGCAAGTACTGGTTCTCGGTGAGCGACGCCGAGCAGCAGGACCGTTTCCGGCGCCGGCTGGAGGATCCGCTGCGGCGGTGGAAGCTGTCCCCGATGGACCTGGAGTCGATCACCCGCTGGGAGGCGTACTCCCGGGCCAAGGACGAGATGATGGTGCACACCGACATCGCGGAGGCGCCCTGGTACGTCGTGGAGAGCGACGACAAGCGCCGGGCCCGGGTCAACATGATCGCCCATCTGCTGGACTCCGTGCCCTACAAGGAGGTCCCGCCCCCGGTCCTCGAACTGCCGGACCGCCCGGCGTCCACAGGCTACGAACGTCCGCCGCGCGACCTGCAGACCTACGTCCCGGACCACGCGGCGACGCTCTGACCACCGCGGGCAGGCAGATATGACGGACCCCTTACCTCCGGCCGCAGGGGGCTGACGCGGACGCGCCCGGCGGTGTGAACTCCTGATCGACCCAACTGTCGATCTTGTGATGGAGTGAGCATGAGCCGGATGCGTTCCGTGGCCGCCGCCGTCCTGACCGCCGCTGTCGTCGGCGTCCCCACGGCCGCGTGGGCCGCGACGCCCGACGTCCCGGAGGCCCTGCGGATCTCGGACGGCCCGTATGCGGGATTCCAGGCGTGCGGCGAGCCGACCCCGCCGACGTTCAGCACGGCCAACACCTTCTCGCCCCTGTTCGCCGCCTCCGTCAAGGGGGTGGAGCCCCGGCCGAACCTCGGCGGGACGCTGGAGCTGGCGCGTCCGGGCGAGGCGCCCTTCCACAGCTACCAGGTCAACACCGGTCCGGACGGCCATGGTTGGGGCCTTCAGATCCCCACCGGCACCTTCAGCGCGGGTGACTACCAGTGGCGCATCCGCGCCGAGAGCTCCGAGGGCGCGTCCCCCTGGTCCGCGTGGTGCGCCTTCACGGTGACCGGCCCGGTGGCCACGCCCACGGAGTTCACCTACAGCCCCGACGGCGGCAGGCACTGCCTGGACGTCGGCGGCGCGAGCAAGGAGGACGCCGCACGGGTGCAACTGTGGGACTGCAACGGCTCGTTGGGGCAGACCTGGAAGAGCACGCCCGAGGGCACCCTGGTGAACCCCCACTCCGGTAAGTGCCTGGACGTCGCGAACGGCGGCACCGCCGACGGCACCAAGGTGCAGATCTACACATGCAACGCCACCGGCGCCCAGCAGTGGCGCTACGACCAGCCGAACCCGGCGGCCCTCAGCAATCCCCGGTCCGGCAAGTGCCTGGACGTGCCCTACGGCGACTTCACCAACGGCGTCCAGCTGCAGATCCACGAGTGCAACGGCACCGCCGCCCAGGTCTGGAAGCAGCTCACCCTCGCCTGAACCTCCACCCTGGCCGGTCCGACGCCGCCGTCGACGACATCGGTGGGAGCGGAGAAGCGGTCCCTTTGCACGTGACACGCCACGCCAAACGCAACGGCGGTTCAGGCGCCGACCCTGCGCGCCTCCACCAGGACCGCCCGCTCCGGGAACAGCGCAGGAGCCTGTACGCCGACGGCCTCCAAGATCCGCCCGGCCAGTTCCACCCCGCCGCCGTGCCACCAGGGCAGCTTCGAGCCGGTCGGCCCCTCCGGGCGGTCGCCGGGGGCGAGCGGGGACAACCGGTACACGGCCTCCGGGTCGAGGCCGGGCAAGCGGACCCGGCCGGGCGGGGACTGCACGCTCGTGGCCGTCTGGACCAGGGCGTAGACCGCGTGGGACCGGTCGGCCGCGACGACCCCGTGCAGCCAGAGGACGGGGTCCGGATGGTCGCCGTGGACGACCGTGCCGGAGTGCAGCAGGGGCCGCAGCCGCTTGTACGCCGTGACCCACTCGGCGAGCCGGGCGCGGTCCTCGGCGGAGGCGAGGGTGAGGTCCCACTCGATGCCGAAGTGGCCGAACAGGGCCGTGGCCGCACGGAAGTCCAGGGTGTGCGCCCGGCCGGTGGTGTGGGCGACGGGCGCGGCCACATGCGAGCCGAGCAGTTCGGGCGGCAGCAGGAGCCCGGTCCAGCGCTGGATCTGCTGGCGCTCCAGGGCGTCGATGCAGTCGCTGGTCCACACCCGGTCGGTGCGCTCCAGGATGCCGAGGTCGATCCGGCCGCCCCCGGACGAGCAGGACTCGATCTCCAGACGGGGATGGCGGGCGCGCAGCTCGTCGATCAGCCGGTACACGGCGAGGGTCTGGGCGTGCACCCCGGGCGTGCCGAGCGGGCTGTGCCCGGCCTCGACCAGGTCCCGGTTGTGGTCCCACTTGATGTACGCGATGCGGTACTCGGTGACGAGCGCGTCCAGGCGCTCCAGCAGGTAGGCGTACGCCTGCGGGTGACCGAGGTCGAGGACCTGCTGGTGGCGGGCGGCCGGCGGGGTGCGCCCGCCCGTGGCCATGATCCACTCGGGGTGGGCCCGGGCGAGGTCGGAGTCGGGGTTGATCATCTCCGGCTCGAACCAGAGGCCGAACTGCATGCCCAGCGCGTGCACATGGTCGACCAGCGGGTGCAGTCCCTCCGGCCAGACGTCCTTGTCGACGTACCAGTCGCCGAGCCCCGCGGTGTCGTCGCGGCGGCCGTGGAACCAGCCGTCGTCGAGGACGAAGCGCTCCGCCCCTGCCTCGGCCGCCACATCGGCCAGCGCCTTCAACTTGCCCTCGTCGTGCTGGAAGTAGACGGCCTCCCAGGTGTTCAGGGTGACCGGCCGCGGCGAGCGCGGGTGGTGGGCACGGTCGCGGAGGTAGCCGTGGAAACGCCCGGCCAGTTCGTCGAGTCCGCGCCCGTACGAGCCGTAGATCCAAGGCGAGTTGTACCGCTCACCGGTGGCGAGCCGGATCTCGCCGGGCAGCAGGCTCTCGCCCCCGCCGAGCAGACGTACGCCGGCCGGGGTGCGCTCGGCCAGCGAGCGGTGGTTGCCGCTCCAGGCGACATGCAGACCCCACACCTCACCGGCGCGGAAGGCGAACCCGCTCTCGCCCGCGACCTGGACGAGGGTCGCGTCGATCCCGGTGCGCCCGCGCCAGTTCTCCCGCAGGTGCGTGCCGACGGTGAACTCGTGCCGCTGCGGGGCGCGTTCGCGCAGATGCCGGCCGGTGAGGTCGAGCAGCTCGGTGGCCTGGCCGGGCACGGGCAGGGTCAGCAGCAGCCCGTCCAGGGTGTAGGGGCGGTCCCCCTCGTTGGTGAGGGTGGCCCGTTGCCGGACCAGACCGGACCGGGTCACCTCGATCTCCAGGGTCAGGGCGAGGTGCGCGTGGTCGTCGACGGCGTCCACCGTCAGGCGGTGCGCGACCGGGCCCTCGCCGCTCTCCGGCCGAACGGACCGGACGCTGAAGGCCGTTGAGAAGTCCTGTCCGTCGCGGTGCCCGGTGAGTCCGGCGGTGCCGAGCCAGCCGGCGGACTGCTGCGGCAGCACGCTGAGCGGGACCGGATCGTCGATCGAGGACGACACGACCTGCTGCGCGTCGGCGAGGGCCAGGCCGGCCAGGGCGTCACGGGTGAGGGGACCTAGGTCCGCGCCCCAGTGGACGATCCGGGGCAGCAGGCCGCCGGTGCAGTCCAGGACGAGGCTCGTGCCGGCGGCGCGGAGGTGGAGGAGGTCGTCGTCGGGCATGCGGGGTCCCCTCGAGAGGAGTGGAGGAGTGGGCGCGGACTCTGGAGCGGAGGTGGGCACGGACTCGCCAGAGACTTTCACCGCGAAAGTGTCTTGCCGTCAAGCCCCGAGGCTGACCCGACATTCCAGGCGAACCTCCGTATCCGATTTCTGTACCGGAAGTAATCTGACCCTATGGGACGCTGACCCCACCCGCCCACCGTCACCACCCCGCGGAGGTACCCCCGGTGGATGCCACCTCAGAGCCGTCGGCCCCGCTGACCGGGGCGACGCGCGCCGTCGCCCTGGAAGTGCTCCTGCGCGGGCCCGTCTCCCGCAGCGAGATGGCCCGGCGGCTGGACCTGTCGGCGGGCAGCCTCACCCGGCTCACCAAGCCGCTGGTCGACGACGGGCTGCTCGTGGAGGTGGACACCGGCCTCGAGCACACCGGCCCCGACCAGGGGGTCCGTACCGGACGGCGGACCCGGCCGCTGGACATCAACCCCTCGGCGCACCACTTCGTCGGCGCCAAGGTGACCGGCGACGACGTCCACGCCGTCCTGACGACCCTCCGCGCCGAGGTCGTCGCCTCCGCGCGCAGGCCCCTGACCGGCCGGGATCCGGAGTCGGTCGTGAACGCCGTCCGCGAACTCACCGACGACCTCACCGCCGAGGGCCCGCCGCTCAGCCGGGTCGGTGTCAGTCTCGGCGGACGCGTCGCCCGGCACACGACCGTCACGGAGGCGCCCTTCCTGGGCTGGACCGAGGACGTGCCTCTCTGCGCTCTGCTGACGGACGCCCTCGGGCTGCCCGTCACCGTCGACAACGACCTGCTGGCGCTGACCCGGGCCGAGCACTGGTTCGGCGTGGCCCGCGGGCACGACCGCTTCGCGGTCCTCACCATCGGGGCCGGCATCGGCTACGGGCTGGTCATG
The DNA here is from genome assembly GCF_044763135.1 of Streptomyces sp. NPDC096205. Classification (NCBI taxonomy): domain Bacteria; kingdom Bacillati; phylum Actinomycetota; class Actinomycetes; order Kitasatosporales; family Streptomycetaceae; genus Streptomyces; species Streptomyces sp. NPDC096205. Next base: position 279,574 of record NZ_JBIWFS010000001.1, read on the forward strand.
CACGACACGGTCGTCGACAGCCCGGACGCCGGCATCGGCCTCCTCGGCCACTGCCCCCTCGACCCGCTGGGCCCGCTCTGCCCGAGCGGCCACCGGGGCTGCGCCACGGCCATGCTGACGACGTCGTCCCTCCGCGCCGCCGTGTCCGTGGGGCTGCGACGTTCGGTGACGTACGACGAGTGCCTCGATCTCGCCGCAGACGGTGACCCGGTGGCCGCGCAGGTCGTGACCGCCGCCGGACACGCCCTCGGCCGGCTGGTGGCCGCGATCGCCAACTTCACCCTGGTGCGGAAGATCGTGCTCGCGGGAGAGGGCGTCCGCCTGGCGGAGGTGGCCCGTACGGCGGTCGACGAGGCGGTGCGCGCCGACCGCGCCCCGACGGCCGGCCCGCTCGAACTGGACGTCCAGCACAGCGACTTCACACACTGGGCACGCGGCGCCGCGGCCACGGCGATCCAGGCGCATGTGCTGAGCATGTAGGGCACCACGCCACCTGGGCGGCAGGCGCCGGCCTGGGCCGCTCGCGCTGCCCTGGGGCTCCTCGGCGGTGTCTCCCTGGGCCGCGACCGAGCGCTGCGGCAGATCCGTCCCGTCAACCATGTGAATGGACGGCGAGGACATCGTCATCCGCACGCACACGGGCGCCGGGCCTCGCCCTGCGGACCGGGGCGGCCGGCGGCGAAGGAGTCGTCGTCGCCTACGAGGCCGGCTGCATCGACCCCGACAGCCACGCCGCCCGGAACTGGTGACGGGCCTGCGGCTCACGGCCCCGTGACCTCGAGGCACGCCCGCACCTCCGCGAGGAGGCTCGGGTAGTCCTCGCCGTAGGCCGTCACGGCCGCGTGCACCGCGTCCAGGGCCGCCCGGAGGGGGTCCGGCTCGGCGGCGGCGAGCAGGGCGGGGAGCGCCATGTGCGGCTGGGACAGCCTGAGTTCTCCGACGTACGACGTCGTCCCGGAGGCCCCCGACGACTCGATCAGCGCGGCCGCGGGCCCGACCACCTGCGCGGGAAGCCGGACCTCGGGTATCCGCGACGGCTCGGGCGGCACGGCCTGGGCCACCGTACGGTCGGGGACGCGCGGGTCGCTGTCCAGGGCCCGCCACATACGGTCCGGGTCGTCGAACGGCGGCGGCAGGGGACGCCCCTCGTCCAGCGCGGCGAGGCCCGCGGCGATCCAGTCCAGGCCGCTGAGGCCGGCCACCTCACACGCCCGGCGCGCCGCCAGCACGGCCGCCGCACGCTGGAGGGAGGGGCCGGCGTCGTCGAGGGCGTGGACGAGGGACGGGTCGAAGGGAAGGAGCCCGTGCACATTGCCGCCGACCTCGCGCAGGGCCCGGCTCGGCAGTCGGCCGCCCCACTCCTCCCGCTCATGGGCCAGCAGGTGTTCCCTTTCCTCTTCCTCCTGCGTGAGGCGGACACGGCGTTCGGCCTCGGCGCGTTCGGCGGGAGTGGGAGGGGGCGGCTGCTCGGCGGCGTAGCCGTGCCAGTAGGCGGCGGTCCGCGCGGTCTGCTTCAGGATGCGGTCGGGTGCGGGCGGGGCGGGCCAGAACTGCAGGAGGTAGTGGTCGTACGGCGCCTCGGCGTCCCCGCGGGTGTCGGCTTCACGCGCCTCGTCCATGCCTCTGGCGCAGTAGCGCACCCGGAGGTCGGTCTCCTCCAGGCCCAGCGGCCAGGAGTCCTCCGCCGCCCACTGCACGAGCAGGCTGGTGTCCGAGACGGGCCGGTAGGACGCCTCCACCACCTCCTCCCACACCGGGTCCAACGGCGGGGCGTGGTCATGGACTTCGACCGTGAAGCCGACATCGCCCGTGTGCAGCCCTGTGGTCAGGAACAGCGCACCCGGAAACGCCGCCCCGCACAGGCCGTTGACCTGCCCGGCGAACGCCTCGGCGAGGCCCGGGCCGAACTCGTCCGGGTCGCTCTCGACGTAGATCTGGCCGTAGTGGACGAACACCTCACGGTCGACCGGCCTGCGCATGGATCCCCCCTGGTCCCGTGGTACTTCCCCGGGCCCCGCAGGCTACTGGTCCTCGGCGCGCGACTGCTCCTACTCCGCCGGCACCAGCGAGGGACACAGCCATGGCGGCGGTCACGGCGAGGGCCACCGCCCTCAAGCGACCCTGGCCGTCCCCGGACGGGGGATCAAGAACGGCGGCCGCCCGGAGCAGAGGCTGGGGCCGTTGTCAGGGGTGGTCGGCCAGGTCGTGCCCTGTGACGGCGCGAGCGTAGGCGTGCAGGGCGGTGATCACTTCGGTGCGGGTGCGTCGGCCGGCAAGGACCTCCATCTGGTAGCCGTCCTCCATGGCGACGAAGCCGGCGGCGAGCAGGCGGGGCGGGGTCCTGGAGGCGACACCGAGAGCCTGAGCGCCGCACGGTGGCGATCGTTGATCGTGTTGCGCCTGCCTACGACTACATCGCGTCCTCGGCGAAGGCCTCCTCGCCCATCATCGCCGCGCCGAAGCCGCCCAGGACCTCTTCGATGCTCAGCTCGGTGGCGCCGGCCGGGGCCGTGGGCTTCTGGCCCTCGCTCATGCGCACCACCAGGCCCAGCTTCTTCACCTTGGCGTTCTCGGCCAGCTTGGCGAGGTCGACGCGGACCTCGGTCAGCTCGCCGTTCTTGAGCGTGAAGTCAGCCGTGACGTCGGTGTTCGGGGCATCCTTGAGTTCCTTGTCCGTGGGCAGGGCCATGCCCGGCGGCAGGTTCTTGGCGAACGGGCGGACCTCGCCGAGGAACTCCGTCATCAGGGTGCGGAACGGGGCGGTGGCGGTGATGTGCTCGGAGCCGTTCTTCTCCCCGGCGGTCTTGAAGTCGACCTCGCCGGCGACGGTCTTGCGGAGCGCCTCCAGCAGTTTCTTCTGCGTCTTGGCGTCGAGGGTGGGCTCCGGCTCGGGCTCGGCGCCGGGCTCGCCACCCATCTCGGCGGTGGTCTCCTCCATCTTCTTGGTGTCGAGTTTCACCCACTCGCCTTCGAGCACCTTCTTGAGCCCGCCGGCCTCCGCGGGCAGGTCCTTCGCGGACGGGACGGGGGTGCCCAGCGCCTTGCCGACGGAGTCCATGTCGGAGCGGATGTAGGTGTAGTCACCGACGATCCGGTACTCGATGAGGTCGCCGTCCTCGGTGCTGACCTTCATGGCCATACCGACGTAGTCCTTCTCCCCGGACTCGTCGATCGGCTTCCTCGACTGCACGGTGACACTGATCTTCGCGCCGCTCAGCAGGTCGGCGGCCTCGTCGGGGATCTCCTCGCCGGGCTCCGGGTCCGAGGACGCGTCCAGCGCTTTGAGGGTCTCGGCGTCGGTGTCCAGGTCGAGCTCGAAGGAGATCGTCTTCTCCTTGCCCAGCTTCTCGAAGGCCTGCTCGAGCTTCCTCCCCGCGGAGAGCTGCTCCACGGTGCCGCAGGCAGCCGAACCTGCCAGCACGGCACCGACTACTGCGGTGGCGGTCAGGGTCTTACGTATGGCGGTGATGATGGTCTCCTCGTCAGTGCGATCACGACGTGATCACCTGGGAGACCCATGGCATGGCCAAATGGTTGTCCCAAGACGGTCGGCCGCCTGGAACACTGCCGGCCTGGTTGCCTTTTCTCTACGAGGCTTCGGGAACGCCGGGCAGCGGGATCTGGGGCCGTCGTCGGTGGTGCACCTGGAGTCGCTGCTGAAGACTCTGGAACGCCACGGCATCGGCCTGGCCGCGCAGGCGAACGCGTTCGACAAGCTGAAGGCGATTCGGCGACTGCGGGCGGCGGGCAGCCCTTCGCGGTCGCGGGCCGAGATCGCGGTCCGGACTGCGGTGACAGCCGCCGTCGGATGCGGCGCCGCGTATGTCCTCAACGAGTTCCGAGGGCTGCCGCTCGCCCTCCTGCTCTTCCTGGCCGTCGTCGGCCTGGACTACGTCCTGCGCCGCACGCCGTACGGCCGCAAGATCTACGCACTCGGAGGCAATGCCGAGACGCCGCGCCGCGCCGGGATCAACGTCGCGCTGATGCGTGTTTCGGTCTTCGCGCTGATGCGTGTTTCGGTCTTCGCGCTGATGCGTGTTTCGGTCTTCGCGCTGTCCGGGGCGATGGCCGCGGTGGGCGGGCTGTTCCTGGCCTCGCAGATCACCTCGGTGGGCCAGTTGACCGGCTCGGGCCCCTGGTGATCAGTACGATCGCCGCCGCCGTCATCGGCGGGACCAGCCTCTTCGGAGGGCGGGGCAGGGCCTGGTCGGCCGCGCTGGGAGTGCTGTTCATCCAGTCGATCGCGTCGGGCAGCGAGGTGCGGTACGTGATCGTGGCCGCGGTGCTGGTGGCCGCCCTCGTCACCGATTCCCTCACCCGCCGCACCCAGCGGGCGCGCGGTCGGCTCTGACACGCGCGGCGCTGAACCGGCGGCGCCGTCAGGAGGCAGCCGCGTCCGCCCCGACGAGGCGTGCCCGCACGAGGCGTCCCTGCTCCCCGGTCACGCCGGTCGTGTCGAAGGGGATGGCCAGGACGAGAGCCGCCGCTCCTTGCGCCCATGCCTGGTCGTCCCAGCGGTCGGCCTCGACCGGGAACTCACCCTCACGCACGGCGGCAGGCTCGACCACGGCCCCGACTTCTACGCCCCCACCTCCATGACCGCCCCCGACGGACGGCAGCTCATGTGGGGATGGGCGTGGGAGAACTTCGACGCCGCCGCGAGCCACTACAACATCGGCGGCTGCCTCACCGTCGCCAGGGAGGTCCACCTGCACGGGTCGAAGGTCCGGTCCCGGCCTGTCGCCGAGCTCGCCACCCTGCGCGGTGTCCCGTCCCTCGACATCAAGGAGACCCCGATCGCTTCAGGGACGCTCCTGGCGGACGCGGGCGGTCACTACGACGCCGAGTTCGTCATCGCCGTCGCCGAAGGGGCCTGCGTCCGGCTGAACGTTCTCGCCGACGCCGCCGGCACCGAGCACACAGACATCGTCCTCGACCGGCGCACAGGCCTCATCGGGATCGACACCACCGCCTCGACGCTCTACCTCACTCCGGCCCGAGGCGAGCACCTCGTCCCCGGCGACCCGGCCGAACCGGTGCACGTCCGGGCCCTGGTGGAGGCGAACGTCCTGGAGGTCTTCATCGACGGCAGGCCCTTCACCGCACGGATCTACCCCTCCGGCACCGGCCGAGCCGTCACCATCGCCGCCGATGGCGACGCACACCTGCTGCGCGGCACCGTCTGGCCGGTCACTGAATCCACCATCACGGACCAGCGTCCCTCCCGGGGCACAGCCTGACTGCATTTCGACAGCGAAACCCTGTCATTGCCTTGGGTGAAATGCCTGCTCACGAGCACGTTCCGGGGCCTGGGAGCGGCGTAGAGTGAAGAGACCGAGAGTACTTCGCACACCGGCCGCCCTGTCGGTGCCGTTCCCGGTGAACCACAACGCCGGCCTCCTGGACGAGGCTCGGGGACAGGTCCGCGTCATGACCGCGACCATCGACTCTACGATCATCAAAGAGCACCTGCCTTCGGCGACGGCCCGTCTGTCCCTGGCCCCGGCCAACTCGGTTCCAGGCCTTCTGGACGGCGCCTGGTGGCCCCGCTCCCGTGATCTCCTCCGGGAGATCCCCACGCTCACGGACGCGCTGGACGCGCACTGGGGCCGGATCACTCGCGTCACCGTGAACCCGGCACACTGGCCGGTCATCCCCCATAAGGTCCCCGTCACGGGGCACACGGTGCATGTCGGCTGGTTCGCCGATGAGCAGGATCCGAACAAGGTGATCCTCCTCTCCTACACGGTGGGCCGCATGGACCTGCTGGTGATCCCTCCGGAGACGGAGCCGTCCGTCGCCACCCGACTGATGGCAGCGGCAACCGTTCCGGGAGGCATCCGCACCGCCAGCGGTCTGATGGCCCACGAGGCCATGACCCACGACGCGGCAGACGCTCGCAGCCGGGAAGACGAATGGGAGACCGACGGCGGAGCCGCGACCGGGATCTTGAGTTCCGCCGTGAAGAGGTGAGGACGTGGAGGCAGCCGTCACCGTGGCCGCGATCATCTTTGTGATCATCGCGGGAATGGTCCTGATCCACCGGCTCAACGCGCAGCATGCCGACCGGATCAGGGCGTTCCGCTACAGCGATGCCCTTTCGGGAATCGGTCGGCGGAACCGGAGGAGTCCACCGGCACCCGCGCCCCAGGCTCCTCCTGGGGACGCCCCACGCCGTGAGGATCGCGAGGGGAACGGCTGAGACGCAGACCTGCTGCCGGCCGGGGGGCATGGGCGACGCCGCCACACCCACCGACACGTCGCCCGGTGTACGTCGTCCTGACGGAACAAGGAAGTCACCATGAACTCACCGGAACTGCCGTCGGCCGGGCACGCGGAGGTTCGTATCGTCGCTGCGGACCCGGAGGCGGCTCGCCATGTCGCGGAGATTCTCCGCCGTTGTTTCGCCGCCACGGAAGCGCGCAGCTACCCCGCGGGCGCTGACGGTGGAACACGCCTCCACCTCACCGTGGACACCACGCGCATGGCGGACCCGGTGCGCTCCTGGCTGTCGACCAGCCAGTCCTCCCGGGATGATCAAACACAGCCGGACGAAATCTGAGGAGATGACCCTCAGCGGGGACGTACGGGCTTCCGTGGATCCGGCACGAGAGGCAGGCGGCCATGGCGACACTGCACGAGCGGCAGCACTACCGCGAGGCGATCATGAAGACCCTGTACGAGGCCATCGAAGGCAATCGCCTCCTCGGCCTCACCGGGGCGCAGCTGCGCGAGGACCTCGCCATGCCAGAGGAGGACCTGGCCGCCGCCTGCACGTACCTGGCGGCCGAGGGACTGGTCCAGGTCGACTGGGCGCGAGGAAACACACCCGCGATGGTCACACTGACACACAAGGGAATCCAGCTCATGGAGACCGAGGAGAAGGACAGTGACTGACACGGCCCAGGCCACCCTCAGTGCTCCGGTCGGCCCGATGACGGCTCTGTCCCCCCATGACTGAAGTGTCGTCCCGGGCCTACCCTGGTGAGTGGGCCGGTGCACTCTCACGTGCAACGACCCGGAAGGGCGGCCCCGGTGTGTACACGCCGGGGCCGTTGCGTCACCGGCACGTGCACGGGGGCGCGGGTGTGCTCCACTCGGCCGATCTCCACGAGTGACGCACATGCGATGTGGTGGACCCCAGCGGCCGGGAGATCAGGGCCGCCGTACACGGTGCACGGCGGACAAGGGCCGGCCCGCCGCTGACGCCAGGAGGCCGACGTGGTGCTGTGCGGTGCTGCTTCTCATGCTGCTCGTCGCGGCGGTTGCGCTCGGCATCATCGGGGCGCTCGGCACGGACACGCTCTCCGAGACACTGCGGGCCGGATCGCGCCGCGCGTCAACCGTTGCCGGACTTTGACTGGCAGCACGGTGCCAGGCATGGCACCTCGGACCCCACGGCGAAGCACCGCCTTCCAGGGACGCAGTCCGAGGAACTCCAGGTCGCACTGAGGCAGTACCGGGAGATCACCCAACGGCTGCTCCACATCTAGGGCGTGTGTCGAAAGTGGATCTTGGGTGCGATGATCTTGTTTCGTGGCGCATGGAGATCTGACGGACGAGCAATGGGCCCAGTCGGAGCCGCTGTTGCCGAGGGGCAAGAAGCCCGGCCGGCCGCCGGTGTGGACGCGGCGGCAGCTGATCGACGGCATACGGTTCCGGGTCCGTACCGGCATCCCCTGGCGGGACATGCCCTGAAACTACTGATGATCTTCGCGTGATGTCGCGCCGCGGTTGCCCTTCACTGCAGGTCAGGGCGGGCGCTCCAGCGACATCGTGCGGCGAACCTCAGTAACGGCCTGGGGAGCGATCATCAGTGACGGCTGGTTGGGCAGGGCTACGAGACGTGAGCGGCAGATCTCGGTGGAAGACGGCCATAGCCTGGCCGGGGCCGTTGTAGTCGTCGACGATCTTCGTGTTGAAGCCGAGGCTGCGGTGGAAGGCGATTGAGCCGGTGTTCTCGTTTGACGTGATCGCCTTCAACTGCCGTGCACCGTGACGTTCCGCTGCTTCGGCGAACGCCGTGTACAGACGGCGCCCGAGACCGGTGCCACGGGCGTCGTCCCGCGTGGCGATCAGATGCACGTACCCGGTGCCGTCTGGGGTGACGAACCCGAAGATGTACCCACGGATGCCGTCTTCGGCTCGGGCGACCAAGCAGGTGGAACCGAACTCCTGCACCAGTGCAAGAAGGTGTAGCGACCGAAGGTCGCGTTCGCCCCAGTAACGGGGGTGATCAGTCAGGACCTGATGGAAGTCGGCCACCCCGGCCGTTGCGATGCGTATCCCCATAGTGACGGGCTAGTACGGTCGTGTAGACCGCCACGATCAGCACGGCGATAGCGACCGGAACCAGGAAGGGAATCATGCCGGCTCCCCACGGCCCGCGGCGTGCCGGCCCTGAGACATGACGAGAAGCATGCTGGGGTCGGTGACGCGGGTGATGGCTGCCTCTACCGCGGCCACACGGTCCGCGAGAAGGTCGAGAGCGGCGACCGCGCGGAGTAGCGGGTCGTCGTCCGGGCCACCGAGGGTCTGCGTGCGGACGTAGGCCGACTTCAACTTCCCCCATCGGTCGGCCTGTTCAGCAGTGAGGGTGCCGCGCAGTTCGGCCAGTTTCAACAGGTTGGCCTCGGCGCCCGTCGTCAGGGTCTGGGCCTCGGCCGTGTAGTGGTCGTCGATCAGGGCGCTCAGCTCGCTGTCGTTCAAGACGGGCTGGATGCGCTGGGCGATCTTGTTCATGTTGCGGTACGAGCCCTGGAGCCGGAAGGGCGGCTCTGTGCGGGTGGTGTCGGACTGGGCGGCCGACGCGATGTACGCCGCGTTGACCGCCAGCACCGTCTCGCGGGCCGTCAGCAGGTGGCGCAGCACGGCGAGGACGCGTTCCAGCTCGGCGGGCGCGTACGGGTGGGTCAGCCGGTCGGCGCGGGCGGTGGAGTCGCCTGCGGCCAGTCGGAGCAGCAGCTCCAGATCGCTGCGGTCGCGGTCGGCGAGCGGGGCGAGGTGGGAGTTGGAGGTGAGGGCGTTCTCCACGAAGCTGAGGGCGAAGGCGTCCTCCTTGCCGGTCAGGACGTCGCCGAGGTTCCATACATCGGCACGGTTGGCGAGCATGTCGGGTACCTGGAAGCGGCTGCCGGACTCGGTGTACGGGTTGCCCGCCATGCAGACGGCGAAGCGCTTGCCCCGCAGGTCGTAGGTGCGTGGCTGTCCGTCCCGGACGCCCTCGATGCGGCGCGTGGCGTCGCACAGCGGGATGAATCTCTGGAGCAGCTCGGGTGAGGTGTGCTGGATGTCGTCGAGGTGGAGCAGGGTGTTGTTGCCCGCCTCCAGAGCGAAGTTGATCTTTTCGACCTCCTGCCGGGCGGTCGCGTTCGGGGCCTCCGCCGGGTCCAGGGAGGTCACGCCGTGGCCGAGCGCCGGGCCGTTGACCTTCACCAGCATCAGGCCCAGGCGGTCGGCGACGTACTCCATCAGGGTCGTCTTGCCGTAGCCGGGCGGGGAGACGAGCAGGAGCAGCCCGCCGGTGTCGGTGCGCTTGCCGTCTCCGGTGGTGCCGAGCTGCTTGGCCAGGTTGTCGCCGATCAGGGGGAGGTACACCTCGTCGATGAGCCGGCTGCGCACGAAGGCGGACATCAGGCGCGGACGGAACTCGTCCAGGCGCAGCCGGGTCCGCTCAGCCGTCAGCAGGGTGCCACGGCGGCGCTGGTAGGCCCGATGGGCCGGGACCTCGTGGGTGCGGAAGTCCTTGGTGCGGGCGAGGAGTTCGTCGACCCGGACGGTGAGCGTGCGGCCGCTGATGCGTGGGTGCGTCCCGAGCAGCCCGTCGACGGTCTCGGCCACCGGCGCGTCGGACTCGTACCGGGCCAGCTCCGGGCAGAGCTCGGCGACGACCGCCTCGGCCAGGTCGCCGGGCGCGAGTTCGGTGCCGGTGGACGTGGCGTACGACGTCAGCCATGCCTCGACGAGTTGCCTGCGAGCGGTCAGGTCGTCGAGTGCGGCGAGGTCGTCTTCGTAGGCCAAAGTACCCACCGTACGACGGAACTTGTCGAGCAGCGTGCGGGTGCCGGTGCTGAGGACGAAGCCCTCGGGGCCGGTGGTCAGTTCGTCGAAGAGGTACGCGGCGGCAGCCGGCGTGCCGATCGCCTCGGCGAGTTCGGCCTGCAGGTCGTTGATCGCGGTGGTGAGTCCGAACGTCTCCCGGGCGCGGGCGAGCGACCGGGCCCGGCGGGTCCATGCGTCGCGCTGCCCGGCCGTCGTGCGGTGCGCCCAGAAGACCTGGGCGGCGGCGCGAGCCGCGGGTTCGTGGTGGAGGAGGCCGGCGTCGTCGTGGAGGCGCAGGAGTGCGGCGAGGATCAGGGCGGCGTCGTGGTCGTGGACGCCGCGCTCGTAGCCCTCGTCGTACGCTGCCTGCGCCGCCTGCCGGACCAGGGCGGGCAGGTCATCGGCCGCGGCGAGGGCGGCCGGGCCGTGCTCGTCGAGGAGGCGGGCGGCGAGGTGTTCGGCGCGGTAGACCTCGGGTGACTCGGAGGACAGCGGGCGGTCCCAGTACGGACGGGTCGCCGCGAAGTCGGGGTCGGTGACCGGGGCACGGTAGTCGGTGCCGGTCAGAGCGAAGACCAAGCCCTCGCCGTGCGGGACGAGGGTGAGATCCAGCGGCTGGGTGTTGACGGCGAAACGGTGGGCGCCCAGACGGAGTGTGCGACCCTCGTCGGCGTACAGGCCGGAACGGTCGCGCACGGCCCGCAGGGCCTGCTGGCGGGCGGCCTTCAGACGGCCGTCCAGTTCCTCGGCCCTGACCTGGTCGCCCAGTTCGCGCAGCTCGTCGATGACGCGGCGAACCTTGGCGGGCATGGGGTCGGAGGTGAAGTGCGTGGCGACGGCGTCCGCGTCGGCGAGCGCGGCGGCCCGGCGGGCGACGGTCCGAAGGACCCGGTCCGCCGAGTCGGCCAGTCGCTCGGCGCGGCGGGCGCGGGCGTCGGCGAGGGTCTGCTTGCGGGCGGAGAACGCCTCGTGGACCTCGTCACGCTTGTCCGCCAGCTCGGCGAGGAAGTCGTCGAACTCGGCGAACCGCGACTCCAGGGTCTCCACCTGCACGAGCAGGCGGGCGAGTTGCTCGTCGCAGGCCTCCGGCGTGTCGGCCGCCGCGAGTGCGCCGGTGACCGCTTGGCCGAGCAGCGCGAACTCGGCGGCGAACTCAGCACGGCCCTCACGGTCGAGGAGTGCGCGGCGACGTGTGTCGAGTGTGGCGCGAGCGCGGTTGACGCCGCCGAGGACCTCTGCGATCCGCTCCAGGATGGAGGTGCGGACGGTGGCGTCGCCGATGTCGAGGCCGGAGACGACCTCGGTCACCGTGCGCAGGCTGTCGGCGTGTTCGTCGAGGCGGGCCGCGACGGGCGCGGCCTCGGCGACGGTGCTGATCGACTCGGCGTCGGCGACGAGCTGCTCGATGTCGGCCTGGTGGCCGGCGAAGGCGTCCTCATGGGCGAGGTGGGTGACGGCACGCTGTCCGAAGGTAGCGAGGTCGGCCTCGACGTCGGCGGCCAGCTCGTCGATCCGGGCGGTGTCGGCGTACCGCATGTCCCTCAAGGTGAGCAAGTGCCCCTGGGCATGCCGGAGTTCGGTGAGGCCGGAGACCCATGCGGCGGCGCTGCGCGGAACCTCGCCGCGCAGGCGCCGTACGACGCCGGCCACGCGCGCCGCGGCTTCGGCGAGGGCTTGGGCTGCCTGCCGGGTGAGCGCTTGGACGGTCTCGAACTCGGACAGCACCTGCTCGGCGGTGGCGCGGACCTGGACCAGCGGCTCGTGCAGACCGCCGAGTTCCGGGTCGGCCAGCCAGTGGTGGGAGTCGGCGGCCCGGACGCACGCCGCCACCAGTGCCTCGTAGACCTCCCTGGTCGGCGTGGTCTCGGCGACCGCGCGGGTGAGGGAGAAGCAGTCGGAGATGCCGCGGACGAGGTCTGCGTTGCCCACGCGGGCGAGCGGTCCGGTGCCCAGCGGCTGGGCGGCGGCGTGCGTGTCGGAGACATACGGGGAGTTCCACACCTGGACGGGGTGCACGCGCTGCGGCTCGTCGCCGTCCGCGCGCAGGGCGAGCAGGGCGCCGTCGTCGAACAGGGCCCAGCCGTGGCAGGTCAAGGGCGTGGCGACCTCTTTGCGGATCATGTTGTACGGCAGCAGCAGGCTGCGGCCTTCCGCGCGCGCGTGGAAGGCGTGGAGGACGTCCTCGCCGTTCGGTGAGCGGATCGTCCGCTCGAACTCCAGGCCGGCGGTGTCGACGCCGTCGAACGTGCGGTGCGTGCCGTCGGCCAGGCAGTAGCCGCCGGGGAAGACGATGCCCTGGTCCTCGGGCAGCCGGCGGCATGCCTGCCCGATGCTGTCGAGGCGTACGACCGTCTTGGTGAGGGTGCTGAACACCAGGTAACGGTGGACATCCTCCTTGTAGGGGAGGATGTCCAGGAGGATCAGGGCGCCCACGCGTGCGTAGACGATGTGCGCGTCGGCGAGCGACTGCAGCGGCTCGTCGACCGGCTCGGCATGGATGCCCTCCCCCGTCTCGGTGTCGTCCTCGGCCTTGACGGTCAGCGTCCCGCCCACCGTGTCGACGAAGATCTCGCCGCCGATCGAGACATGCGGGTGACGGCCCAGCACGTGGTCATCGCGCGTCGTCACCGTCCACTCGAAGTCGTGGGCAGGCGGCAGGACATGGTCGCGGTCCCCGCGCGCGTCCAGGAAGGACGCCTTGCCGTCGTCGCCGAGTTCCCAGCGCAGGACCCGGATGTCGCCCACCGTCTCGCCCGTCTGGAAAACGGCAAGCAGCTTGTTCTCGACGCGGCGCAGCTGGAGCAGCCGGGCGTGGTGGAAGTAGCGGTGGAGGGCGGTGAACTCCCGGATGAAGGCGGGGTCGTCGAGCAGGCCGGGCACGGTGTCGTCGGGCTGGCGGTTCAGGGTCCGGTCGTGCAGGGCGAACACGTCTCGCACGGTGGTCCGCGGCCCGCGGCCGGGAACGGTGTTGTAACCGAAGAGCAGGACATCGCCGACGGCCACGATGTCACGCGGCACGCAGGCCGACTCGGTGCGCAGCCGCTCGGTGCCGGCCAGCTCCAGCCGCAGGGACCCGAACTCCTCGATGCGGCGGGCGTTCAACGCCTCGGCCCGGCGGGCGAGTTCGGCCGCCTGGGCGGCAAGGCGGTCGCGCAACACCTCGTAGGTGCCGGTGTCCAGCGCGTCGTACGTCCCGTCGTCCAGGCCGGTGGTCATGGGGTCCCTCTCGAGAAGTCAGGAGAAACTCGGTCCGGAGCTGCCGTCCCCTCGTGCGGCAGCTCCGGGCCGAGGGCCAGTGATGCCTCGGCCCAGGTCGATCAGGTTCCTGGGCCGGGTCGTTCAAACTTTGGCGCTGCCGTTCATCGCGGCCGGCGGGGTGTCGGCGAGGCCCAGCTCTCCCGCCCTGTCCAGCAGTTGCTGCACCTGTCCGGCGTTGCCGCCGCCACCGTTCATGAGCTTCATCAGCAGCGCGGACACGGTCAGGTTCTGCACATCGGACGTGGAGACCGAGCCGAGCATCCGGCTCAGGTCGCCGGTGAAGCTCGACGTCCCGTCCATCCAGGGCTTCGCGAGCGCCTGCGCGGTCTCGGAGTGCTGCATGAATCCGTCGACCCCCTTGCCGAGCGCGATCGCGCCGACCAGCCGGTCGAAGAAGACCGACTCCCCGCCGACGATGTTGATGTCGGCGTTCTCCAGCCCGGTGGCGAGCACAGTGGCCTGCGCCTCGGCGACCTGCCGCTGCACGTCCAGCCCCGCGAGGCGGATGTCCTTCTCCGCCTCCAGTCGCAGCCGGTACTCCTCGTGGCCGCGAGATGCCTCGTCCAGCGCGGCCATCGCGGCGGCCTTCTCGGTGAGACCGGCGGCCTCGGCCTTCAGCTTCTCGCCGATGGAAACCGCCTCCGCGAGTGCCTTGGCCCTGGCGCCCTCGGCCTCCGCCAGCATGCGCGCCTGGGTCGCCTCGGCCTCCGCGCGGCCGACCTTCTCGATCGCCTCGGCCTCCTTGTCGCGCACCTGGACGGCGGCCAGCCCCTCGGCGGCGGCCTCGGCCTGGATGCCCTCGGCGAGGCGCAGCTTGGCCTGCGCGTCGAGGTCGGCGCTCTTCAACCGGGCTTCGGCGAGGGTGAGTTCCTCGGCGGCATGGTGCACGGCGGCCTGCTCGGCGGCTTCGGCGGCCTTGATGTCCTTGACGAGCCGCTCCTGGGCCTCGGCCTCCGCGGCGATGATCACGGCCTGGCGCTGCCGCTCCGCCTCCTCCACGGCGCGGAGCTTCTTGATGGACTCCTCCTGCTCGGCGACCGTGCGGTCGACGGCGACCCGCTCGCGGACGACCTCCGCGATCTCCCGCTTCTCCGCCTCGACCTCCTTGGAGGCGGAGATCCGTGTCAGCTCGGTCTCCCGCTCCCGGGCGATCACTTCGAGGAGCCGGTCCTTCTCGATGCGCTCGTTCTCGATGGCGATGACCCGTTCCCGGTTTTTCTGCGCGACCGCCACCTCGCGGGCCTGGTTCTCTCGCTGGACGCCGAGCTGTTCCTCGGTCTTGAGGAAGGCCGACTGCGCCCGCAGCCGCTCCTCCTCCACCACCCGCGCGGTCTCGGCCTCTTCGCGCGCCCGTACCGTCTCGATCTCCCGGCGCTGCTTGATCTCCGCGTCGGCCTGTCGGCGCTCCAGCTCCAGGATCGCCTCACGGGCGTCGACGTTCTGCCGGGTGATCTCCTTCTCCTCGGTGCGCTGCGCCTCGTTGGTTCGCACGTGCTCCACGGCGGTCAGTTCGGTGATCTTGCGGATGCCCTGGGCGTCGAGGACGTTGGCCGGGTCGAGCTGGGTCATCGGCGTCTGCTCCAGGAAGTCGATCGCCGCGTCCTCCAGGTGATAGCCGTTGAGGTCGACGCCGATGACCTCGATGATGCGGTACCGCAGTTCCTCGCGCTTGGTGTACAGGTCGGTGAAGTCCAGCTGCTTGCCAACGGTCTTCAGTGCCTCGGAAAACTTCGCGTGGAACAGCTCCTGCAGCGTCCGCTGGTCGCTCGCCCGCTGGGTGCCCACGGCCTGGGCGACCTTGATGACGTCCTCGACAGTCTTGTTGACCTTGACGAAGAACGAGATGCGGATGTCCGCGCGGATGTTGTCTCTGCAGATCAGGCCTTCCTTGCCGGCCCGGGTGATCTCGATGGTCTTCACCGAGATGTCCATCACCTCGGCCTTGTGCAGCACCGGAAGCACGACCTGCCCCGTGAACGTCACGTCGACCTTGCGCATCTTGGACACAATCAGCGCCTTGCCCTGCTCCACTTTGCGGAACAGCCGCGCGACGGCGAACAGCACGGCGGCTATGACGAGAAGGCACGCGAGCACGCCGATGCCCAGGGTGCTGAGATCCATAGGAAGTCCTCGATGTCTGCGAAGAATGGGCGCCTCGAACAGGAGGCGGGTCCCGCTCGGCTGCGGGCGGATGCGTCAGCAGTGACGCGCGACAGCGGCAGGTCAGCCGCGAGGGCGCCGACTGCCGGGATCGTACGGAGTGCAGCTCGCCGCGTCGGGGCGAACGACCACTGGGGCCCGAGTGAAGATGACGGCGGGGCACTGTGAGGCGGCAGCATCCGTGTGCGCCATGTCCTCACCCCCGAGCGTGTGTCCTGGTCCCGGCGCCCGCGCACCCTTGCCGGGCCGCAGCGCCGGGACCCCTCCCCGTGTTTCTGCCGCCTCCATCTTGAACGGAGCACGTCGCGGCCCGCATTGCCGTGTTCCGGCAATCTTTACGCCGTCTTAATGCCGGACAGAGACCCAGACGGCAGCACGGACCCGCGGTGCGGAGCGAAAGCACGGGCCCGGGAGCCAAGTCGGCGGCCCTGCTCGAGGATCTGCGCCATGATCGGTTCTGGTCGCGGCGGATCACAGGCCTTCCGCCGCTGTCCGACCGATGCCGGTATCCCGGGGGGAAGGAACAGCGGTGAGCGCACTCGTCGGCTCAGACGCACATGACGGCAAGCGCGAGGTGGACGGCCGATGAGACGCCTGCCCTCGCTTCCCGACCAGGCGCGGCACCGTGCGCTGCCGAGCCACATGGTCGTGGCCGGTGACGACGCCCTGGCCGAGCGCTTGGCCGCCGAACTGCGGGAGCTCTACCGCGTGCGGGTCACCGTCGTCGTTCCGTCGCTGCCCGGCACCGGTACCACGGGTCCCGGTGCGGAGCGCTGGGCGGGCGCCGCTGCCCTGCTCGCCCGACTGCAGGCAGCGGTGATCCGGGCGTCGAGCACGGACCCTGAAGTGCGAGTCCTCCAGGCGCCCGTTCTCGACGAGCGGTCGCTCACCGAGGCCGGTGTCGCGCAGGCCGACGCCCTCGCGCTCGTCCACGAGGACGACGAGACCAACATCCGCGCCGCGCTCGCCGCTCGCCGCCTCAACCCCCGTCTGCGACTGGTCATCCGGCTCTACGACCGCAAACTGGGCCAGCACCTTGCCGACCTGCTCGACCAGGCCGCTGCCGTCGCCTCACCCGGCCTCGACCCGGCCACCCTCGACACCTCGACCACCGTGCTGTCCGACGCGGACACCGCGGCCCCCGCCCTGGTGGCCACCGCCGTGGCCGGCTCGAGCAAGATCGTCCAGGCCGACGGGTTGCTGCTGCGGGCCGCGGAACGCACCCCGCCGCAGGCAGGCGAGGCGGCCGACACCGGTCTGTGCACACTGGCCCTGCTCTCCGCCACCGCCAACGACCCGGCGGGGACGGAGGGTTCGGACGCCAGCGGCCACGACGGTCCCGTGCTGCTGCCCGACGATGACACGGTCGCCGCGGCCTCCGGGCGCGGCACGGTCGTACTGGAGACCGTCATGCACGCCGGCCCCGACCGCCCACCACGGCGCCTCGCGGGGCGCGGCCTGCCGATCGGCGCGCTCTTCTCACGCCGTCTGCGCTGGTCGCTGGGCGGCCTCGTGATGAGCGTCCTGGGGCTGGCGGTGGCGTCCTGGCTGACCACCGGCGATCATCCTCTGCACGCCGCCTACCTGACGCTCCTCGACATCTTCGCGATCGGTGATCCCGCCACCGGCGACCCCGTCCCCCGCCAGGTCCTCCAACTGCTGTCCGGCCTGACCGGACTGCTCGTCCTGCCGGTGCTGCTCGCCGCCGTACTGGAGGGACTCGTCACCTTCCGCAACGCCTCCGCGCTACGCCGTCCGCCACGCGGCCTGTCCGGCCACATCGTCCTGCTCGGCCTCGGCAAGGTCGGCACCCGCGTCCTGGCCCGGCTGCACGAACTCGGCGTCCCCGTGGTGTGCGTGGAGGAGGACCCCGAGGCACGGGGCATCCCCCTGGTGCGCCGGCTGCACGTCCCGACCGTCGTCGGCGACGTCACGCAGGAAGGCGTGCTGGAAGCGGCACGGATCCACCGCGCCCACGCGCTGCTCGCCGTGACCAGCAGCGAAACCACCAACCTCGAAGCCGCCCTGTACGCCCGCTCAGTAGCACCCGACCTTCGCGTGTCCCTACGCCTGTACGACGACGACTTCGCCACCGCCGTGTACCGCACCCTGCGCGCCGCGCACCCCAACGCCCTCACCCGCAGCCGCAGCGTGTCCACCCTCGCCGCCCCCGCCTTCGCCGGTGCCATGATGGGCCGCCGTGTCCTCGGAGCCATCCCGGTCGAACGACGCGTCCTCGTGTTCGCCGCCCTGGACGTCGCCGGCCACCCGCAGCTGGAGGGCCGCACAGTCGCCGAGGTGTTCCGCCCCGGCGCCTGGCGTGTCCTGGCCGTCGACTCCACCGCACCCGGCGAGCGCCTTCCCGACCTCGCGATGACGCCGTCGCACGAGGGCCCGGAACACTCCAGCGGCCTCCTGTGGGACCTTCACCCCGGCTACGTTCTCCACCCCCAGGACCGTGTGGTCCTCGCCGCGACCCGCCAGGGGCTGGCCGAACTTCTGGGCGCGCACCTGCACAGCAACCCGGGCACCACGGGCCCATGAGGGCCGGGCCGGAACGGCCACCCCTCACTGGCTGGGCGGAGTGGGAACGGACTGACGAGCTGGCCCGGCTCCCTCAGCCACGTCGCGATCTGCCACTCTTGTCCGGCGTGCGTCAAGAAGGCGTATGCGTCGCATCAAGACCGGAGGAACGGGTGACGGGGCGGGACGTACCCGATCGGTATCTGGAGGGGTACGCCCAGATACTGGCCGAGGTATGCGCGACGGGCCGCCGACTCAGCCGGGAGGAGTTGGACGCGCTGCGGGCCCGCGGTGAGCTCGCCGCGGAGGCGGGGTTCGGCCTGCGGGCTCTGGTACGCCGGCACATATCCGTGGCCCGGGACACCTGGCCCACACTGTCGCCTGCCTCCGGCAGTCATGTCCTCGCCGCTGTCGAGCAGGCGATCGACGCCTTCGCCGAAGGGTACGAGCGCGCGCAACTGCTCGCCGTACGCCATGAGGAAGCGGTACGCCGGGAGTTCATCGACGACCTTCTCTACGGCCGCAGCGACCTGGGCCGCCTCGCCGAGCGGGCAGAGCGGTTCGGACTGCTTCTCTCCCGCGCGCACGCCGTAGCCGTGGCCCGGGGCGGCAAGCCGGTCGAGGACGCCGACTCAGCCGCCCGGCAGGTCGAGAACGCCGTGGTCGCCCGGTTCGGCGAGCGCCGCATCCTGCTCACCACCAAGGACGGCCGGCTTGTCTGCGTCGCGCCCGGCGACCAGGACGACGTGCTGTCGTTCTTCGCCAAGCAGGCGTACGCAGCGACCGACGGCGCCCAGGTCGCCATCGGGCGCCCTCACCCGGGTGCCGGCGGAGTCGTCCACTCCTACGAAGAGGCCCTCAACGCACTCGACCTCGCCGAGCGCCTCGATCTCACCGAGCCTGTGCTGCGCGCGGCCGATCTCCTCGTCTATCCCGTCCTGACCCGCGACCGGCAGGCCATGGCGGACCTCGTGCGCAATACTCTGGGCCCGCTCAAGGACGCGCGCGGCGGTGCCCGTCCCCTGGTCGAGACGCTGACGGCGTATTTCGACTCGGGCTGCGTCGCCGCCGAGGCGGCACGGCGCCTCAACCTGAGTGTGCGGGCCTTCACGTACCGACTGGAGCGCATCCACAAGCTGACCGGCGCCGACCCCTCCGACTCCGTCCACCGGTACACCCTGCAGACAGCGGTCATCGGGGCGCGCCTGCTCGGCTGGCCCGACGACGACGTATGACCGCCTGAGGCCTGAAGACGTCTAACGGTCCGGGAATCTGGAGACACCCAGCAGGACACTTCCCGCCAGGAGCAGACAAGCTGCGGCCGCGAGGAGACCCTTCAGCGCTTCCCCTGTCGGTGTGAAGCTGAGGATCCCTGCGAAACAGGTCGTACCGCTGCCGGCCAGTACCTGGCCGAGTCCGTGAGGCAAAGGCCGCATGACGTTGGTCCGCTCCCAAGGATGAATCCATCCGGTGAGCAGCTCGACGACACCACTGACCGCAACAGCGAGACAAAGCGCGGTGAACACGCCCGCGAACGCGTACCGCATTCCACCTCCCGACAGTCGGATGTTCTCTACCAGTACAGCTCTGGCGTCATAGGACACCGACGATCGATCGGTGCCGCAGGGGAGACGGCCGCGGCTGCTGGGACCGCCTCACCTCCGCGTGGCGTTCACGATTGCTTGGTCGTCACCGCAAGGGGCTCGGACTGCGACGACCTGCCGTCCGGGATACCGGCCAGTTCGTCGACGTCGAAAGCCCGCGCGATCGGTACGTCCGTCGAGCTGTGGGCGATGATCGAGAAGGCGATGCAGACCGCGACGAGCGTGAACGCCTCCTCAGCCTGCGGAATACCGGACTGCAGGACGAGCAGGCCGTAGACGACAGAGGCGAAGCCCTTCGGCCCGAACCAGGCGGCCACCAGCTTCTCCTTGCGGGAGATGGTCGTACCGAGCAGCGAGATGAGCAGCGAGGCCGGACGGATCAGGACGATCGCCAGGACCACCGCCACATAGCCACCGAAGGAAAGGTCCCCGAAGAGCTCCGGGGTCAGCAGGGCCCCGAACACCAGCAGTGCCGCGAACTTCGCCAGCTCCGCCAGCGCCTCCCCCAGCGGCTCGAACGACTCCTTCGCCTCCCTCGATACATGAGCCAGTACCGCACCGGCCGAGAACGCGGCCAGGTAGGGGTTGGCGTGCGTCAGGTGGCAGGCGGCGTACAGGATGATCCCGGTGGCCAGCGGCAGCAGCGGCTGCAGCTTCGGCTCCGCACCCAGCAGCCGGAACCGTACGAGGCCGTTCACCAGCAGGGGAAGGACGACACCGAAGACCAATCCGAGCAGCAGTTCCACTGCGATAAGGCCCGCCGAGGCCTCCGCGCTGTCCGCGGTCGGGCCGGCAGCGGCGATCAGCATCAGCACGACGGGCAGCGCCAGACCGTCGTTGACGCCGCTCTCCACGTTCAGCAACTGCCGCAGCTTCGCCGGCACTTCTGCTCGCCCCACGATCGCCGACGCGAACACCGGGTCGGTCGGCGCGAGCACCGCTCCGACCAGGAAGGACGTCGTCCAGTCCAACCCCACCAGGTAGTGGGTGATGAGTGCCATGAAGACGAACGCGAGCGGCATACCTAGGCCCAGCGCGCGTGCCGGGTTCCGCCAGTTGGCGCGCAGCTTCGGCAAGGACACGTGCATGCCGTCGGTGAACAGCACCGCGAACAGGGCCAGGTCGGCGGTGACGGACACGATCTCGCTGTCCGGTGTGATGTGGATCAGGCCGAGGAAGCCGTCGCTGACGAGCGCGCCGCCGACCAGGAAGAGAAAGGACGTCGACAAGACGGTGCGTGCCGCCAGGCCGGACAGGAGCACTGCCACCAGCAGCGCGACGCCGAACACCACCACAAGCACCATGACGGGCCCCGATCGGAAGAGAGAGTTGTCCTCACATCGCCGACCAGGCTTCCCGGCACACCAGGGGGAACCTTATCGGCTCTTGACGCGTCTTTGACAGATCGCTGACGGGCACCACGAGGGCTCGAAGGTTGCCGCAGTCCGGCAATACAAGCTTCGTGACAGCCACGTTCGGCTCAGCAGGCCGCGGCGTCAGAGCCCAAGGCGACCTAGGCTGGTACGTAGGTGCGCCGGGAAGACTGGTCGGCAAACTGCCGCCCTGTGCCCTGGAGTCCCTGATGCACGACTCGCCTCGTTCCGGAAGGCCCCGTGGGCACGACTGGTGGAAGCCGAGCATCCGCCGGTGGAACCCGTTCAGGCACCACGCACCTGCGTCTGCCACGGACCATGTCGTGGTCCGGTTGTCCGGTGAGATCACGGCCGCCAACGCCGAGCGCATCGGCAGGCGGCTGGTGGAAGCGGCGCGACCAGGACCGGCGGTCCTCGAAGTCGACCTGCGGAACGTGACACGTCTGAACACCGCCGGCGGCACGGCGTTCTTCATGGCGTGGCGCGCGGCGCGGGCCGGCGGTACGTCGGTGAGCGTCACACATGTGCGACGCCAGCCCCTCGGCACTCTGCGTCGGCTGGGATTGGCGCGAGCGCTCGGCGTGTACGAGGGGGCCGGCCCTCGGGGCAGACCCCGCAGCGAGCTGTAGCCATGCCGGCGGACGAGAAGCGGCCGGCAGGTACCCATCTATCCGCGATCTCGACTGATGCCGTGGCCATGGTTCCGCCGCGTACGCGGTGATGACCTGGCCGGTGATTCCGTGCGTGTGGAGGAAGCAGTCGTCGAGAATCCTGGCTAGGTCGTCCAGAGCGATGCGCAGGATCGCGCCCTAGAGGCGCACGTCCGCGTGCGTAGCCGCCTCAGCCTGATCGATCAGCGTCACGCATGATCGAGCTGCGGCGGGGATGCGGTGTCGTAGACATTCCTTCCTGGACTTCGTCAAGCCGTGACGCCGGACTCGACACCGAGGCCCGACACCGACAAGGAGCCGGTGAAGACAACCGTCTGACCGTCCCCCGGCGGCCGGCTCCCGAGAGGGCCTGTCTCCACCTCGCGCCTTTGTGGAGGCAGATCCTCTCCCCCTATCCCAGCACGTGAGAGGCGCCCTGGCAGGCCCCCCGGCCACCCGATAGGGTGTAAAGAACGCGTCAAAGTGACGCTGGTGTGCCGGGAAGTCTGGTCGGCGTCCGAGGGGCCCGTGTGCCCGTTTCCGCCGACAGCCCCGGAGGCTCGCCACCATGACGTCCCCCCGCCGACGCAATGTCTTCCTGGGCCTTCTCCCCTGGCCCGAGCGCAAGGTGATCACCGAGGCCCTGCGCACCGAGACCGTCGGCGGCCTCGTCCTCCTCGCCGCGGCGCTCGTGGCCCTGGTCTGGGCGAACAGCCCCTGGCACACGGCGTACGAGCAGATACGCGACTTCCACTTCGGCATACCCGCCCTGGGACTGGACCTGTCGGTGGAGCACTGGACCGCGGACGGCCTCCTGGCCGTCTTCTTCCTCGTGGCCGGCATGGAACTCAAGCGCGAACTCGTCCTCGGCGAGCTGCGCACTCCGGCCACGGCGGCGCTGCCGGCGATCGCCGCGCTCTGCGGCATGGCCGTCCCCGCCGCCCTCTACGTGCTCGTGGCCTCGACCGGCGGTGGCAGTCTCGACGGCTGGGCCGTGCCGATGGCCACGGACATCGCCTTCGCGCTCGCCGTGCTCGCCGTCATCAACACCCATCTCCCGGCATCCCTGCGGGCGTTCCTGCTCACCCTCGCGGTCGTGGACGACCTCGGCGCGATCCTCATCATCGCGATCTTCTTCACTTCCGACCTCAACCCGTGGGCTCTGGCAGGGGCGTTCGCCGGACTCGCCGTCTTCTACCTGCTCCAGCGCCTTCGGGTACGGGGCTGGTGGTGGTACGTGCCGCTCGGCGTCGCGATCTGGGCGCTGATGTACAACGGGGGCGTGCATGCCACGGTCGCCGGAGTCGCGATGGGCCTCATCCTGCGTACGACTCCCGATGAAGGAGAAGAAGACTCCCCCGCGGCGCGCGTCTCACACCGGGTGCACCCGTTCTCCGCAGGCGTCGCCGTCCCTCTCTTCGCGCTCTTCGCCGCCGGGGTGAGCGTGTCCGGCACAGCCCTGGAGCACGTCTTCACGGACCCGGAACCTCTGGCTGTGTTCATCGGCCTGGTCGCCGGCAAGATCCTCGGAGTCTTCTGCGGCACCTACCTGGCAGCCCGGTTCACACGCGCGAGGTTGAATGCCGAACTCGCCTGGGCCGACGTGTTCGGCCTGGCAGTCCTCGCCGGTATCGGCTTCACCGTCGCCCTGCTGCTGGGCGAACTCTCCTTCACCGACCACGCACAGACAGAACACGTCAAGGCCGCCGTGCTGGTGGGTTCGCTGACCGCGGCAGCCCTCGCCGCCCTCTTCCTGCGCCGGCGCAACCGCCTCTATCGGCGCCTGTGTGCGGAGGAGGACCGCGATGACAACGCCGACGGCATCCCGGACATCTATCAGGTGGACATCCTGCCGAGCACCGACACCACCCGATGACCATGCAGGACATGGGCCCCGCAGTCCTCGCCGTCAGCATCGTGCTCGCGCTTCTGGTCATCCGTACGGCAGTGCACGAACTCAAAGCTCCAGGCGCCGGCCGCCGCGAGTGGGCGTTTCTCCGTGATACACGAGCACTGACAGCCGGCCTGGCGACAGCGGGTCTGTTCGTCGCCCTCGGCTGGACGCTGTCCGGACCTGGCAGCCTGCCCTGGGCAGTACTCGCCGGCCTCCTCGTCGCGCGGACCGAACACATCGAAAGGTGAGGATCCGCTCTCCCAGCGCACCGCTACAAGGACGTCTCCTGGGCGATGTTTGCAGCCGTCGTGATGGGCATGATGTCCGGCTCCGGTCTCGTGTACATGATCCGTGGGTGGCCGCTCTTCGACACCGAACCCGCGCCGAGCCTCGCGACCAGGTTCATCGCAGGATTCATGTTCGCCGTCTGGTTCTTCGCATGCGTCGCGGCTTTCCTGGCACGAGCAGCGCAGGGGTTGGAGATGTGGGCGAGCCGCTGTGCGGACATCGCCGATCACACCAGCGTGAAGATCCTTGCCCATCTCCGGGCGGGCATGGCCCGGGCCTTGGCGGCTGCCTCGTCGGCAGCGGCAACGCTGGCCACCCTCGTGGCCGCCTTCTACGGATGGGGGCAGTTCGGGGCAACCATCCAGGAGCGGGCCCACCTCGCCCGCGTCAATGCCGGCTCCAACGCCGCGAGGGCGCGCGTCGCTACGGGCAAGGGCTGACCGCCAGGCGGCCTGCCAGCACGGTCGTAGACGGGGCCACAAAATCGTCCGACCACCTTCACCTGCGCCGTTCATCCTGGGCGGCAGACCTGCGCGCAAGAATGCATGGACGCCGAAGCGGGCGGGACGACGCGCCTGACGAGCGGAAGGCGATGACGCGACTCTTCCAGCGCGCCGTGTCCTGCCGTGCTCGCCACCGTGCCGCCGGGCAGGTGGCAGGGGGCTTCCCATTTCGGACGTTCCGTTAGGGTGTGCCGTCGAGATCTTGGTGCGGACCTGTCGGACCCTTGACGATGTCTTGCCGTGACGAGAGGTGGAGGAGTCGGCGGGTGACCGGACGTGCGGCAGCGCCAGCGACAAGGGCAACACGCACGCACGGAGCCGCGCGGAGATGGCAGTCGCTGTTCACGGCACACCCCGCCCGTACGGTCGTGAACGGCTTCGCCGCCGTGATCCTGCTCGGCACCGTCCTGCTCATGCTGCCGGTGGCGAGCGAAGACGGCTCGTCCACCGGCCTGGTGACAGCGCTGTTCACGTCCACCTCGGCCGTCTGTGTGACCGGTCTGGTGGTGGTCGACACCGGCACGTACTGGAGCGGCTTCGGCGAGGGTGTGATCATGGCCCTCTTCCAGGTCGGTGGCTTCGGCATCATGACCATGGCCTCGCTGCTGGGGCTGCTGATCTCGGGCAAGCTCCGGCTGCGGATGCAGCTGACCGCGCAGGCCGAGACGAAGAGCCTGGGCATCGGAGACGTCCGCAAGGTGCTGCTCGGCGTGGCCGGCTGCACGCTCGTGGTGGAGCTGGTGGTGGGCTCGGTCCTCGCGCTGCGGTTGCGCTTGGGCTATGGGGAATCCGTTTGGGACGCCATGTATCTCGGGTTCTTCCACTCCGTCTCCGCGTTCAACAACGCCGGGTTCGGCCTGCACGTCGACAACCTCACCAAGTACGCCCGGGATCCCTGGGTCACCCTGCCGATCGCCGTCGCCGTCGTCCTCGGCGGCATCGGCTTCCCCGTGCTGCTGGAGTTGCTGCGGCACAACCGGCGCCGGAGGCTCACAGGGCGGCGCGGCTGGTCGCTGCACCTTCGCCTCACGGTGTTCACCACCGCAGTCCTGCTCACCGTCGGCACCGTGCTGACCTGTGCGCTGGAGTGGGGCAACGACGGCACGCTGGGCCCCTTCGACTGGCAAAGGAAGATCCTCGCCGGGTTCTTCCACTCCGCCATGACCCGCACCGCAGGGTTCAACAGCGTCGACATCGGCGCGATGACCGACGCCACCCTGCTGGTGACCTGCATGCTGATGTTCATCGGCGGCGGCAGCGCCGGCACGGCCGGTGGCATCAAGGTGTCCACATTCGCCGTGCTGGGCGCGGCCATGCTCGCCGAGGTGCGCGGCGAGCCGCACTCGGGGGTGATGGGCCGCAAGCTCGCACCGCATGTACTGCGTCAGGCCCTGACCGTCGCCCTCGCCGGGGTCGGACTCGTGATGTCCGCGACGCTCGCCCTGCTGGTAGTGGCCGACAAGCCGTTCGAGCAGGTGCTCTTCGAGGCGGTGTCCGCCTTCGGCACAGTCGGTCTGTCCACCGGCATCACCGGCGACCTCCCCACCAGCGGGCAGCTGATCGTCATCCTGCTCATGTTCGTCGGCCGGCTCGGACCCGTCACCCTTGTCTCCGCACTGGCGCTGCGTGAACGCACCCGCCGCTACCAGCTACCTGAGGAGCGACCCGTCATTGGTTGACTACCTGCGCAACCTGCGCCGCCGCCGCGCCAAGCAACTCGCCGTCCAACCCAGCCCGGACGCCGACCAACGCGTCGCCGTCATCGGCCTGGGCCGCTTCGGCAGCTCCCTGGCCCACGAGCTGATGCGCCGCGGCTGGGACGTCCTGGGCGTCGACACCGACCCGCAGATCGTCCAGAAGATGAGTGACGACATCACCCACGCCGCCGTCGCCGACTGCACCGACACCGAGGCACTACGGCAGCTCGGCGTGCACGAGTTCACCAGCGCGGTGGTCGGCATCGGCAGCGACATCGAGGCGTCCATCCTCATCGCCACCAACCTGCTGGAGGCAGAGGTGCCCAACATCTGGGCCAAGGCCACCAGCCGCCAGCACGGCCAGATCCTGGAGCGCCTCGGCGTCCACCACGTCGTCCTGCCCGAACACGAAATGGGTGAGCGCGTCGCCCACCTGGTCACCGGGCGGATGCTGGATTTCATCGAGTTCGACGACGACTACGCCCTGATCAAGACCGTCGCCCCCGGCATCGCCACCGGCATCCCGCTGGGCGAGAGCCAGGTCCGCAGCAAGTACGGCGTCACGGTCGTCGGCATCAAACGGTCCGGTGAGGGTTTCACGTACGCCACCGCCGAGACCGTCATCGCCACGGGAGACGTCATCATCGTCACCGGCAAGACCCAGGCCGTGGAGTCCTTCGCCGCACTCGACTGAGCGGGCGCGCCGCGACCGCAGCCGCATGTGGCACGACGGTAGGGCCGATTCCCACTGGTGTGCATATGTCGCTCGCATGCCAACTTGTAGACCTCGGCAACCACCGGAGGGCCACCCTGCCGTTTCCTGCCAGTGCTCAGCATGTGCGGCAAGGCGGCCCTGCCAGGCGTGGCGGAAAGATCGGGGCACACGCTTTCCACCTTCGCCGTCACCGCGCCGTGGCGCCTCTGACGTCCCGGCCCGGTGGAAACCTCCCGTCATCAAAGCTGCCTGAGCGGAAACCTCGCCGACGACGTCGTGGTCGATCTCACGACAGCGCAGGCGCGTCGACGCTCGACCACAACGCGGGGGGCCGGCCGAGCAACAGACGGACATTCGAGCGAAAGGTACGCAACGTGAAGAGAGCCCTTCTGGTCTCCTTAGCTGCAGGCTCGCTCCTGATCGGTGGCGTCGTCACGGCGGCCCAAGCGGCTGACGAGCCCGCCGGCTCGACAGTGAAGGCATCGGCGCCGGTGGACGTGGCCGATGCCCGCACCGATGGCAAGGCACTGTTCACTGGCCTCTACTTCGGCCAGGGAACAGTCGGCAAGAAACTGCTGGCGAGTGACGCCTTCATCGGCGACCGCACCGGACAGCTGAAGAAGAACGGCACGCCCGAGGCCCGCCAGGCGATCAAGGAGCTGACGGCCGCGATCGACGAGGCTGCTGGAAGGACGAATGGGGTACGCCGAGCCAGAAGGACTGGAAAGAGCGACTACCGCTGACAGTGGAGCAGCCGAGCGGCAGCGTCGGCTTCTCCAGGCGCTGGGTGATGCTGGCCGCCATGACGTGGTTGCTGCCCGCGCTGTACGTGATTCAGACACATCTGCCCGGCAACACGCTCACCTTCCCCGGGCAGGACACCGTGGCGACCACGGTCAACCGGCTGGCGCCCCAGGGCTGGAGCTTCTTCACCAAATCGCCCCGGGACAGCGAACTGCAACCCTACGTTCTTCGTGACGGCGCCTGGAGAGACCAGCTGATGGCCCCGCACAGTGCTCCGCACAACGCCTTCGGGCTGAACCGCCGTTCGCGTTCCCAGGGCATCGAGATGGCACTGCTGCTCGCACAGGCTGACGGACTGCGATGGACGAAATGTGACCGCGACTTGGCAGCTTGCCTGGACCGGGCGGCTGAGCCGGGCACGATCGCCAACCCGGTCCCCGAACCGACCCTGTGCGGACGGGTCGCACTCGTGGAGCAGAAGCCGGTGCCCTTCGCCTGGCGCGACCTCATGGACGCGAATCACACCCCCGACCGCCTCACCGTCCCCCTCGCGGCCAACCACTCACGAGGCTCGCGTTCCGCTGGCCGCCGCCGGACCTGGAAGCACATGGGTACGACCACGAAGCCGAGAACGAAGAGATCCGAGCCAACCTGACGGAGAGTCAGGAAAGTGAGCAAAGGGTTAGCAAGTGTCCTGCCACACCTGCCCACAGACGGCCGCATCGTGGAATGCACAGGGCGTACGCATCAGTTCTGCGGCCGCCCGTCCGTCGCCTCGCACGCGACTCCGTGGCGGCGGACAGCAGTCAACAGCATGCTGTCCGCCCATCAATGAGCAGTCGCTCATTTCCGCAGGTCAGCGGACCCTTCCGCGCGCCTTCAGTGGCGTCACCGGGAGTTCCGGGGCAGGCAGCGGAGCACCGTCGTAGCCCTTGACCTCGCCGAACCGCGTCCCTTCCATCCAGTCCCGCCGCGCCTGCTCGATCTCCTCCTGGGACCGTCCGATCCAGTTCCAGAACATGATGAGCTCCTCCTCGAACGGCTCCCCGCCCAGCAGCATCAGCCCCGCGTCCGACTCGGCGCGCAAGGGGAGTTCGGTGCGGCCGCAGCCGAGGTAGAGCATGGAGCCGGGGAGGACGGGGACGCCGTCGACGTGGGCCTCGCCGGACATGGACAGGACGGCGTACTCGAAGTCGGGGTCGAGGGGGACGCGGACGTCGGCGCCGTGGGTGAGGGCGAGGTCGGCGCCGACCAGCGGGGTGTATGTCGTGCCCGGTGAGGCGGCGCCGTCGAGGGCGCCGAGGATCAGGGTCGCCTTCAGGCCCGGCGCCGTCACCACCGGCAGGTCGGCGTGGTGCTCGAAGCGCGGGTCGGTGTGGCGGTGGCTGTCGGGGAGGGCGACCCAGAGCTGGGCGCCGTGCAGGAAGCGGGCGTGCTCCCGGGGGCTCTCCTCCGAGTGGCTGATCGCCCGGCCGGAGGTCATCAGGCCCAGCTCGCGCGGGCGGATGGTCTGGAGGCTGCCGGTGGAGTCGCGGTGCAGCACCTCGCCCTCGTGCAGCCAACTCACCGTCTGCAGGCCCATGTGGGGGTGCGGGGGCACCTGCATGCCGGGCTCGTCGGCGATGTCGTCGGGGCCGTAGTGGTCGACGAAGCACCAGGCGCCGACCATGCGGCGGCCCAGGTTCGGCAGCAGTCGGCGGACCTCGCTCGACTCGCCGAGCTTGACCTTGCGCGGGCTGAGGAGTTCGCGTACGGGCTCCGCCACCACGAAACCGCGGCCTCCGCACACGGCGGGAACCGCCTCGCGGTCGAGATTGCTCATGACCAACAACCTAGCCCCGCGCACACCCTTTCGTCAGGGCGACGGCCGGGGATCACCCGGCTCTCGAAAGAAATAGTAGCCATGGACATAGTAGCCATGTACTGTATTCGCCATGAGCAAGGGTTCCGAGGGCGCGACGCCCGGCTTCCTGGTCTGGCGGCTGTCGATGAAGTGGCGGACGGCCGTGGACCGCGCGGTGGCCCCGCTGGGGCTCACCCACGCGCAGTACTCCCTGGTGGCCTCGCTGCACGGCATGCACCGCACCGGTGAACGCCCCAGCCAGCGACGGCTCGCCGACCACACCGGACTCGAACCGCTGTACGTGTCCAAGCTGGCGCGCTCCCTGGAGAGCGCCGGGCTCGTCACCCGCGAGCGCGATCCGCGGGACCCGCGCGCGGTCCAGCTCGCGCTCACCGAGCAGGGGCGCGAGACGACCCGGCGGGCCATCGAGGTCGTGCACGCGCTGCTGGAGCAGTTGCTGGCACCGTTGGGCGGGCTCGACAGCGAGCGCACCCACGGCCTCGCCCGCGACCTCGCGGCCCTGCTCGACGCACCGCTTGATCCCTCCCACGAGAACGAGAACAGGCAGGAGCAGTCATGACCACCACCGCAGCCCCCTCCCCCGCCGTCACCCCGCGCAGCCTCGCGCTCGCCCACTACGCCGCCCGCGCCGTACTGGAGCGCGTCCTGGCCCGGTACGGCACCACCTTCCAGCAGGCGGTCACGCTCAGGCTGCTGGCCGTCGCGGAGGGGCCCGTCACCCGTGACGCCGTCGTCGCCGACGCGGTCGCGGCCCTGAAGGTGCCGGAGTCGGAGATCGAGGCCACCCTCGGCGAACTGATCGACCGTGGCCTGGCCGGCCAGGACGGGTCCGCGCTGCGGATCACGGACGCCGGGCGCGAGCTGTACGCCACCACCAGCGCGGAGACCGCACCGATCTCGGCCCGGATCTACGCCGGCATACCGCCGGAGGACCTCGCCGCCGCCGGCCGCGTCCTGGCCCAGATCGCCGAGCGCGCCAACGCCGAACTCGCCGCGCTGGAGGCCGCCGAGCAGCACTGAGGAGTCCCCGGTCATCACGCACTGAGGAGCCCCCGGCAATCACGAAGGGCCCGGCATCCCCCCGGATGCCGGGCCCTCGCGGTCCCCGTGCGTGCGGCCCTAGGGCCTGTCTTCCGGATCATGCCGGCGTCGCGGGGCCTGGCACGCACTCCCCCACTGCCTCAAGGGCGTGGGGGGACCCCGCTCGACCCCGCCAGGAGGCGGAAGCGCCTCACAGCCCGCCTGATCCGGAAGACAGGCCCTAGTTCACCCCGGCCGCCGCGTCCCTGCCGTACTCCCGGCCGCCCCGCCGGTACGCGATCTCCCCCAGGATCACGTCGACGACGATGAACGCGGCCAGCGGGATGCCGAACAGCGGCAGGAAGTACCCGAGTACGGCGACCGCCGCCAGCAGCGGCACCAGGATCTGCGGGGGCACCTGCGCCCAGGCGCCGCGCGGGATCGGCCGGCCGAAGGCGGAGCCGCGGCCGCGCTGCCACCACATGCGGTAGCCGAGCACGATCATCGCGACCAGGGCGAGCATGAGCGCCATCAGCAGTATCTGGTTGGCGAGGCCGAACAGGGTGCCGGTGTGGAAGTCGATGCCCCAGCGGGTCAGCTTCGCGAGGAGCGGATAGTCGTCGAACCGTACGACGTCGACGACCAGGCCGGTGCCCGGGTCGACCGCCACCGCGTCCTGCTTCTCGGGCCAGCTGCGCTGCACCTGCTTGACGACGTACGCGGAGGACGCGTCGGCCGGCGGGACGATCTCCACCGGGTCGCCGAGCCCCTCGGCACGGGCGGCGGCCAGCACCTTGTCCAGGCCGACACCGTCGGCGGAGGCCCCGCCGGACGCCGACCCGGCCGCCGCTCCCCCGTGCTCGGCGTGGCCGCCTCCTCCGCCGCCCCCGGCACTCCCGGCGCCGCCGACGGTCGTCGACACCGAGGGCGTGGCGTGGCCGACCCCGGTGCGCAGTTCGTCGATCGACTCGCCCGCGTACGTCGACCAGGTCAGACCGGTCGCGGACAGGAAGAAGAGACCGGCCGCGGCCCATACGCCGACAGTGCCGTGCAGGCCGAGCGTACGGCGGCGGCCGCTGCTGCCGCGCAGCTTGCGCCGGGCACGCGCGCGGGAGAACCACAGCACCAGTCCGCCGCCGGTGATCACCCACAGCCAGCTCGCGGACAACTCGCTGTACAGGCGGCCGTTCTCACCGAGCTTCAGATCGCGGTGGAACTCGTCGATCCAGGTCCGCAGCGGCAGCGCCCCGCTCGCCCCGTACTGCTCCAGCGAGCCGCGCACCTTCGCGGTGTACGGGTCGACGAACACGGCGAGCGTGTGGCCCTCGCCGACGCCCGGGACCCCGGACAGCAGCACGCGCGTGCTGGCGTCGTCCTCGGGGGACGGCCGTACGGCGGTGACGTCGCCCTCGGGATGCGCCGCGCGGGCCGCCGCCACCTGCCGCGCGATCGGCAGCTTGGTGTCACCGACCGGGACGGTCATCTCGTCGGCGTAGATGATCTTCTCGGCCTGGAACGAGCCGGCGTACAGGAATCCGGTGAGCGCGGAGACGAGCAGGAAGGGGGCGACGAGCAGGCCTGCGTAGAAGTGCAGGCGCAGCACGAGGGGCCGCAGGGGCCGCCAGGGGCCCGGTCGGGCGGCGGCCGGGGTCGCGGGCTGGGGTGCCTCGTCCGTCTCGGGCGAGGGAGCGGTGGTCATCGGTGGGTCTCTCCATGGCTGGATAACGGTCTCGGTCAGCCGTTGCGGTCCATGAGTCGGGAGAGACGGGCACCGAGTTCCCGCGCGGCGAAGTGGCCTGCGTCACACGGGCGGTGATGGGTGTCGGACGCGGCGTGGCATCCTGGCTCGATGGCAACCCCCAGCGCACAGGCCCCCCTTGCCGAACAGGTCGAGCAACTCCTCGCCGCCGGCGGCCCCTTGACGATCGTCGCCGCCGGTGACCCGGTGCTGCGACAGGGCACCGAGCCGTACGACGGTCAGCTGGAGCCCGCTCTGCTGGCCCGGTTCGTGGTGGCGCTGCGGGAGACCATGCGCGCGGCGCCCGGTGTGGGGCTCGCGGCGCCGCAGGTGGGTGTGCCGCTGCGGATCGCCGTGATCGAGGACCCGGCGCCGGTGCCGGAGGAGGTGCGCCTCGCGCGCGGGCGGGTGCCGCAGCCGTTCCGGGTGCTGGTGAACCCGTCGTACAGCCCGGTCGGCACCGCGCGGGCCGCGTTCTTCGAGGGATGTCTGAGCGTGCCGGGCTGGCAGGCCGTGGTGGCCCGTCCCGCCATGGTGCGGCTGACCGGGCAGGACGAGCACGGCCGGGCGCTGGACGAGGTGTTCACCGGCTGGCCCGCGCGGATCGTGCAGCACGAGACGGACCACCTCGACGGCACGCTCTACCTGGACCGGGCCGAGCCGCGCTCGCTGTCCTCGGCGCAGGCGATGGCGGAGCGCTGGAACCAGCCGACGCCCGCGACCGCGGCACGGGCGCTCGGCTTCGACCTGCCCGAGTGAAGAACTGCCGGAGTGAACTCCCTGACAGGACAGGTCAGTTGTCCCGGTACGCCTCCAGCAGCCGCAGCCACACCTCGCTGAGTGTCGGGTACGACGGGACGGCGTGCCAGAGCCTGCTGACCGGCACCTGTCCGGCGACCGCGATCGTCGCGGAGTGGATGAGCTCGCCGACGCCGGGTCCGACGAAGGTGACGCCGCGCAGGATCTCCTCCTCCAGGTCCACGACCATGCGGGCGCGGCCGCGGTAGCCGTCGGCGTACAGGCCCGCGCCCGCCACCGAGGAGAACTCGACGTCGACGGCCCGCACCCGGTGGCCGGCCTGTTCCGCCTCGGCCAGCGAGAGGCCCACGGCGGCGGCCTCGGGGTCGGTGAAGACGACCTGGGGGACGGCGGCGTGGTCGGCGCTGGCCGCATGCGCGCTCCAGGGCTCCTGCGTCTCCAGGTCGGCCGTCTCGCCGGTGGCGCGCGCGGCGATGGCGGCACCGGCGATACGGGCCTGGTACTTGCCCTGGTGGGTGAGCAGGGCGCGCTGGTTGACGTCGCCGACGGCGTAGAGCCAGTCGGTGCCGGTCACCCGGAGGCTGTCGTCGACCGGCAGCCAGGAGCCGGGTTCCAGGCCGACGGCGTCCAGGCCGATGTCGTCGGTGCGCGGGGCGCGCCCGGTGGCGAAGAGAATCTCGTCGGCTTCCAGACGTTCGCCGGAGTCGGTCGTGACGATCACGGTGCCGTTCTCGCGGACCACGGACCGCACGGAGGTGCCGGTACGGACGTCGGCCCCGGCTTCCGTGAGCGCCTCGGCGACCAGTTCCCCGGCGAACGGCTCCATGCGGCCCAGCAGGCCCTTGCCGCGCACGAGGAGGGTGACCCGGGAGCCGAGGGCCTGCCAGGCGGTCGCCATCTCGGTCGCGACGACGCCGCCGCCCACGACGATCAGCCGGGCGGGCGCCGCCTTCGCGCTGGTCGCCTCGCGGCTGGTCCAGGGGCGTACGTCGACGAGGCCGGGCAGGTCGGGGAGCTGGGCGCGGGTGCCGGTGCACACGGCGACGGCGTAGTGGGCGGTGAGGGTGCGGCGGGTGCCGTCGGAGGCGGTGACCTCCACGGTGCGCGGCGCGGTGAGGCGGCCGTGGCCGCGGTACAGGTCGGCGCCGATGCTCTCGATCCAGCCGACCTGCCCGTCGTCCTTCCAGTGCGAGGT
This sequence comes from Streptomyces sp. NPDC096205, assembly GCF_044763135.1. NCBI lineage: Bacteria > Bacillati > Actinomycetota > Actinomycetes > Kitasatosporales > Streptomycetaceae > Streptomyces > Streptomyces sp. NPDC096205. The sequence goes on from NZ_JBIWFS010000001.1 coordinate 313,600, forward strand.
GTACTCGTCGCGGCGGGCCAGGACGGCGGGCGCGTCGAGGGGGCCCTGCACGGCCCGGCTCAAGCCTGGCAGGCGGCGGGCGTCGGCGTGGGCGATGACCGGGCGCAGCAGCGCCTTGCTGGGCATGCACGCCCAGTACGAGCACTCGCCGCCGACGAGCTCGCTCTCCACGACCGCGGTGGACAGGCCGGCCGCGCGGGTGCGGTCGGCGACGTTCTCCCCCACGGGCCCGGCTCCGAGCACCACGACGTCGTACGCGTTGGAATCCGTTTCCGTCATGGGGTCAGTCTTACGGGTGGTGTGCGGCGTGGCCACACGGGTACGCGCGCGGTTGCGTGACTGTGCGCGCACGGAATACCCGCCCGTCCCTCCGCGTTGGTCCGGACGGCTCACCCCGACACCAGGAAGAGGGATTCACGCCATGAGCAGCACTGTCGAGCTCACCAAGGAGAACTTCGACCAGACGGTCACCGAGAACGACTTCGTTCTCATCGACTTCTGGGCAGCCTGGTGCGGGCCGTGCCGGCAGTTCGCGCCCGTCTACGAGAAGGCCGCGCAGGACAACCCGGACCTGGTGTTCGGCAAGATCGACACCGAGGCGCAGCCGGAGCTGGCCGCGGCCTTCGGTATCCAGTCGATCCCGACGCTGATGATCGTCCGGGACCAGGTGGCGGTGTTCGCCCAGCCGGGCGCGCTGCCGGAGGCCGCGCTGACCGATGTGATCGGGCAAGCGCGGAAGCTGGACATGGACGAGGTGCGCAAGGCGGTGGCCGCGCAGCAGGCCGGGTCCCAGGGCAAGTGACCGTCGAGGACGAGTGACCCCTCAGCTGGAGTCGCGGTGGATCACCGTGGCTCCCAGCACCTTGTGGGTCTCGGGCGCGGCGGCGGGGTTGCGCACGGCGCGGTCGACGAGTTCGGCGAGGTCGCGCACGGACGGCAGCTCGATGTGCACGGTGCTGAGCCGTGGCCGCAGCAGCCGTCCGAGCATCAGGTCGTCCGCGCCGATCAGGGCCGTGTCCTCGGGGACGCGGACGCCCTCGTCCTGGAGGGCGCGCATCAGCAGCATGGCGTACTCGTCGTTGTAGGCGAACACCGCGTCCAGGCCCAGGTCGGGCCAGCGGGCGGCGAGACGGGCCGCGGACTCCTCCTCGTAGGCGAGGGGCAGTTCGCGCACACTGGCCGGGGTGCCGTGCAGGGCGCGGTGGACCCCGGCGAGCCGGGGCGCGGAGAAGGCGTCGAGGCCAGGTTCGGCCGGGACGACGACGCCGATACGGCGGCGGCCTCGGGTGTACAGATGGGCGGCGGCGGCGCGGCCGACCTCCTCGTGGTCCATGAGCAGGGCGTGGGCGCCCTCGACCGAGGCGGGCCCGATGGTGACGACGGCGCGTGCGCCGGAGCGCTTGAGCACGGCCACGCCCTGGGGGCTCAGGCCGGAGCCGGGGACCAGGACGGCGACGGGGCGCAGTTCGGCCCAGGCGCGGGCGGCCTCGTCGCCGTTCAGGCCGACGGTGCCGTACTGCACGACGGTGTAGTCCAGGCGGCCGAGGGCCCACTGGAGATCGTTGAGGAACTGGCTGTAGAGCGGGCCGGTGGGGACGGCGGGGGCGGGCATCAGGACGGTGCGGCTGTGTCCGGCGCGCAGGCTGCGGGCCGCGGCGTGCGGGACGTAGCCCAGCTCCTTGGCGGCGGCGTGCACCCGGCGGCGGGTGGGTTCGCTGATGCGGACGGCGCTGGTGTTGTTCAGGACGTAGGACACCGTCGCGCGCGAGACTCCGGCCAGACGGGCCACGTCGGCGCTCGTGGGCACGGCGGACGGTGCGGGCGGCGAGGGCGACGAAGGCGTTGACTGCTTGGGTATCTGCACCATGACACAGGCATCTTGGCAGAGCCGGGATGCGGGGTTCCGGGCGGGACCGGGTCTTTCACGGTTCTACGAACGTGCCGCGCGTAGAAGTGAACTCGCCGTGCCCTGTGGGGAGTTGGGCGGTTTCTGGGGTCAGCGGGGCGGTTCGGTCCCCGTGGTCCGGGCGACCAGGTCCGTCCAGCCGGCCTCCAGCCGGCTCATGGGCATCGCACACTGCCTGATCAGGTGGTGGATCAGCACGGGGTTGAGGTAGCCCATCAGGGTGTGCGCGAGCAGCTCGGTGTCCGCCTGGGGCAGCTGCTGGCGCAGCAGCATGGCCACATGGGCGTGCAGCGCCCGCCGGGGTGGTGCGGCGAAGCGGCGTTCGGTGTTCGGCTCGGCCGCGATCTGCAGGTCCAGCTGCTCGACCGTGCGGCGCAGCACGGCGTGGCCGAACGCCCGCAGCCGCTCCACGGGCGGCGCGCCGGGGCCGAGCGGGGGCGGGCCGCTGATGAAGGCGGCCTGGAACTGACGCTCGGAGTGGTCCAGCAGCGCCGTGAGCAGACCGGTGCGGTCGCGGAACCGGCGGAAGACCGTCCCCTTGCCCACCTGGGCCGCCGCTGCCACGGCCTCCATGGTGACGCCCGCAGCGCCGTGCTCGGCGATCAGCCGGGCGGCCGCGTCCAGCAGCTTGGCCCGGTTGCGGGCGGCGTCGGCACGCAGGCAGGGCTCGTCCTCGGGGGTTCCGAGCTGGAGCAGTTCGACACCCGGTTCCGGCTCTTGCGAAGGCGGCTGAAGCAGCGGGAGGTCGGTGGACATGAAGACAGCGTAAACCATCGGGAATGAAACTGGACCGCGGTCCGGTTAACTGATACACAGAAGAGGACCGCGGTCCGGATGTTCCGGAGCGGGAACTGGACCCCGGTCCGGTTCTAGTGGTACAAGTAAGTGGTACAACTTTCAACGGACCTCGGTCCGGATGTTTGATCGTCAGTCGGCACAACAGTTTTCAGCCATCGGGAGTAGTCATGTCCGTCCGCATCCTCGCGCTCGTCGGCAGCCTTCGCGCCGGTTCGCACAACCGTCAGCTCGCCGAGGCGGCCGTGAAGCACGCTCCCGAGGGCGCGCAGATCGAGCTGTTCGAGGGCCTGGCCGACGTCCCCTTCTACAACGAGGACATCGACGTCGAGGGCTCCGTCCCGGCCGCCGCCGTCGCCCTGCGTGAGGCCGCCGGCTCCGCCGACGCCCTGCTGCTGTTCTCGCCCGAGTACAACGGCACCATGCCGGCCGTCCTGAAGAACGCCATCGACTGGCTGTCCCGCCCGTACGGCGCCGGTGCCCTGGTCGGCAAGCCGGTCGCCGTGGTCGGCACCGCGTTCGGCCAGTACGGCGGCGTGTGGGCGCAGGACGAGGCCCGCAAGGCCGTGGGCATCGCCGGCGCCAAGGTCCTGGAGGACGTCAAGCTCTCCGTGCCCGGCTCCGTGACCCGCTTCGCCGACACCCACCCGGCCGACGACGCCGAGGTCGTCGAGCAGCTCACCGCCGTCCTGACCGCCGTGCACGGCCACGCCGGCGCGGGGGCCGCTGCCTGACCGGCAGACAGTCCGTCCCGGAAAGGGGGCCGCAGCCTTCGGGCCGCGGCCCCCTTCCGCATGTCCGGCCCCCGCGCGGGCTGACATCATCGGCGGTGATTGCCGCCGGGCAAGGGGGAGGGACACACATGGAGGCGTCGTCGCACCGCGACCGGCTCGCCGACCACGTCGCCATCGGGACGAGGCTGTCGCTGCTCAGCGACAGCCGACTGGCCGACGCCGTCTCCACCGCCGAGCCGCTCGGGACCGGGATCGGCGGGCGGGCCGCCCTGATGGACGTGGCGGGCCGGCGGGTGTTCGTCAAGCGGGTGCCGCTGACCGAACTGGAACTGCGGCCCGAGAACGTACGGTCCACGGCCAACATGTTCGCGTTGCCGCTCTTCTATCAGTACGGGATCGGCTCGGCCGGGTTCGGTGCGTGGCGGGAGCTGGCGGCCCATGTGATGACCACCGGCTGGGTGCTGCGCGACGAGTACGGCGGGTTTCCGCTGCTCCACCACTGGCGGGTGCTGGCCGACGCACCGCCGACCGGGTTCGTCGATGTGTTCGGGGGCGTCGAGGGGGCGGTGGCCCACTGGGAGGGTTCGCCGGCCGTGCGGCGCAGGCTGGAGGCGATCGCGGGTGCGCCCGCCTCTGTGGTGCTGTTCCTGGAGCATGTGCCGTCCACCCTCGCCGACTGGCTGGCCCGGGCGCGCGGGACGGCCGGTGTGGCGGACGCCCGGGTGTACCGGTGGGTGGAGGAGGAGCTGGAGCGGGGCACGTCATTCCTGAGCGGGCGGGGCATGGTCCACTTCGACGCGCACTTCCGGAACCTGCTCACCGACGGCCACCGGGTGTACTTCGCCGACCTGGGCCTCGCGCTGAGCCGGGACTTCGAGCTGGCCCCGCAGGAGGCCGCCTTCCTCGCCGACCACCTCGACTACGACCGCGCCTACACGCCCGCCCATCTGCTGCGCCACCATCTGCTGGACCGGCTGCGCGGCGAGATCCCGCACCCGGACTTCCTGCGCGCATGGGTCGCGGGGCGCGCACCGGTGGCCGTACCGCCGGGGATCGCTGCGCTGGTCGACCGGCACGCCCGGGCCTCGCTCGTCCTGGACGACTTCTTCGACAGCCTGCTCACGCACAGCAAGCGGACCCCGATCCCGGCGGACCGACTGCGCCGGGCGCTCACAGCCAGTCGCGGCGTTTGAAGACGAGATAGAGGCTCACGCAGACGACCGCCATCAGGGCGAGGGCGAAGGGGTAGCCGAAGATCCAGTGCAGCTCCGGCATGTGGTCGAAGTTCATGCCGTAGACGGTGCCGACGAGGGTCGGGGCGAAGAGGATGGCCGCCCAGGAGGAGATCTTCTTGATCTCGTTGTTCTGCGCGTGCCCGACCTCCGCCATCAGCTTCATCTCCTCGTTCTGCGCCTGGGAGACGAGCGTGGCGTTGACGGTGAGGATGTTCTCCAGCATCTGCCGGAAGGCGTCGACGCGCTCGGCGGCCGTGGTGGCGTGGTCGGCGACGTCGCGCAGATAGCGCTGCAGCTCCTCGTCGGTGCCGTACTTCTCGAAGCCCGCCTCCAGGTCCCGCATGATGCCCAGCAGGGGCCGGGCGGCGCGCTGGAACTCGATGACCTCGCGGGACAGCTCGTAGATACGGCGGGACACCTTCGGGTCGCCGCCGAAGACCTCGGTCTCGATCTCGTCGATGTCGTTCTGCAGACCGGCGATGACGGGCGCGTAGCCGTCGACGACGGCGTCCAGCACGGCGTAGAGCACCGCCTCGGGCCCGAGCGCCAGCAGCTCGGGGTCCTTCTCCAGACGGGCGCGCACCGCGCCGAGGTCGGGGGCCTGGGAGTGGCGGACCGTGAGGACGAAGTCGGGACCGATGAAGAGGTGTATCTCGCCGAAGTCGACCTCCTCGGCCTCGTCGAGATAGCGGGCGGCGCGCAGGACCACGAACAGGGTCTCGCCGTAGCGCTCCAGCTTGGGCCGCTGGTGGGCGACGATGGCGTCCTCGACGGCCAGCTCGTGCAGCCCGAACTGCTCGGCCGCCGCCAGCAGCTGCCCCTCGGCGGGGCGGTACAGGCCGATCCACGCCATGGTGCCGGGCTCGCCGGGCAGCTTGCGGTAGATCTCCGCCAGTGAGCCGTGGCCGTCGATCCGGTGCCCGTTGCGGTACAGGGCGGCGTCGACGATGGTGCGCTGCAGGGACACCGAGGCCGGCTCCTGCTCCTCGTCGGCGCGCGGGTCCATCGTGTGCTCGGGGGCCTCTTCCTTGGCGCCGCTGACCCGCGCGGCGGCCGGCGGCCGGGTGAAGGGCCGCTTGCCCGCTCGTACCGCGCGTCCGCGCCAGTCGGCCATGGCTGCTACCTCCAGGGTCCCTGGGGTTCAGGCTAGACCCGGGCCACAGATCGCGCGCCATCGGTTGCTCCGTGCTTCGGGGAAGGGCTGGCCGAAGCGGTCGGCGAAGGGCTCGGTGAAGGCTCAGCGAAGGGCGGCTCGGCGAAGGGCGGCTCGGCGAAGGCGCTTACCTCCTTTGACATAGGTATCTCGGCATACCTAAACTCGGTCACATGCCCCAGGACAGCCAGGACCTCGACCACATGGCCGCGAGCCTCGTGGCGTGTCTGCCCGCGCTGTCCCGGGCCATGGAGCGCCAGGTCGGCCGGGACTATGTCCACCCCCGGCCCTCCGAGGCCCAGCTGGCGCTGCTGCGGCACGTGGAGACGCACGACGGCGTCACCGTGCGCGCGGCGGCCGAGGCCCTGCTGATGAAGCCGAACAACGTCAGCGCGCTGGTCACCCAGCTCACCGCGCAGGGCCTGCTCGAGCGAAGGCCGGACCCGGCCGACAAGCGGGTCGCCCATCTGCACCTCACCCCGACCGCGCGGCAGCGGGTCACCGAGGTCCAGCAACTGATGGCCGACCGACTGACGCGGGCGCTGCACGCCCTGACCGACGGCGAGCAGGACGCCCTCGGCTCCGCGCTGGGCGCGCTGGTGTCGCTGAACCGGCACCTTCACGACGCCGCCCGTTGATCACCCGCGGGGCACGCTCCCCGCACCTTCACGAAGGACAAGGCACCTCCATGCCCTCCGTCGCCCTGGGCTCCTCGGCCCCGCATCCCCCTGCCCTGCCCGCGCAGCAGCCCCGTGGCCTGCGCGCCAACCCCTGGCTGACGCTGATCGCCGTCGCCTTCGGCCTGTTCATGGTCGGCCTGGACGGCTCGGTCGTGTCGATCGCGAACCCCGAGATCGGCCGCGACCTGCACGCGTCCACCGCCGACCTGCAATGGGTCACCAATTCCTATCTGCTGGCCCTGGCCGCCGCCCTGATCCTCGGCGGCAAGCTCGGCGACCGGTTCGGCCGCCGCACCTTCTATCTGGTGGGCGTCGCCGGGTTCACCGTCGCGTCCGTCGCCATCGGGCTCGCCGGCTCCATCGAGGGCGTGATCGTCTTCCGTGCCGCCCAGGGCTTCTTCGGCGCCCTGTTGATGCCGAACACCCTCGGCATGCTGCGGGCGGTGTTCCCGCCGAAGAAGTTCGGCATGGCGGTGGGCATCTGGGCGATGGTGTCCTCGGTGTCCACCGCGCTCGGCCCCATCGTCGGCGGGCTGCTGGTGGAGCACGTCAGCTGGGAGTCGGTCTTCTACATCAACGCACCCATCGGTGTCGTGGCACTCGTGTTCAGCGCGGTCGTGCTGCCGCAGACCCGCAACAGCGCGGCGGCCGGTGAGCGGTTCGACATCCCGGGGGTCGTGCTGCTGGCGCTGGGTCTGCTCGCGGTCGTGTTCGGCGTGGTCAAGGGTGAGACGTGGGGCTGGACCTCGGCCGGCACGCTGGGCGCGATCGGCGCCGGCGTGGTCGTCCTGGTGCTGTTCGGGCTGTACGAGACGCGGGTCGCCTCGCCGCTGCTGCCGATGCGGCTGTTCCGCAACCCGGCGCTGACCATCGGGACCGTCATCACCGCGCTGAACTTCTTCGTGCTGCTCGGCGTGATCTTCTTCGTCATGATCTACCTGCAGAACGTCCGGGGCTTCACGCCGGTCGAGGCGGGTGTGCGGACTCTGCCGCTGAGCCTGGCGTCGGTCGTGGCCTCGCCGCTGGGCGCGGCGCTCACGGACCGCTTCGGGCCGCGGCTGACCATGCCGCTGGGTATGGCGCTGCAGGCGGTCGCCTGTTTCGTGATGCTCGGCTGGGGCGCCGGGTCGTCGTTCGCCGTGATGTGGCCGCCGTTCGTCGCACTCGGCCTGGGTGTCGGCATGGTGATGGCGTCGTCCTCCGAAGCCGTCGTCGGCAACGCGCCGGTCAGCGACGGCGGTGTGGCGGGCGGGCTGCAGGCCACCGCGCTCCAGATCGGCGGCGCCCTCGGCACCTCCGTGCTGGTGTCCCTGATCAGCAGCCGCGTCGGCTCCACCCTCGCCTCCGAGCTGACCGCAGCCGGCGTCCCGGGCCCGGTGTCCGAGGGGCTGTACGAGGCCAGGGACGCGGTGGCGATGGGTGTCGCCCCGGTCTCCCCCGACCTGCCCGGCGGGCTCAGGGCGGCGGTGGTCGAGGGCAGCCACCAGGCCTTCATGAACGGCGTGCACACGGCGGTGCTGGTCGCGGGTGCGCTCTGTGTCCTCGGCGCGGTCGTCGCAGCGGTGGGCGTACGACGACGGGAAGGGCAGGCGTCTCACTGAGGCTGAAGCCGCATGAACTGAACTGTTGAGTTCAGTTGTACTGTCCCGTACAGTTCAGTTCATGACGCATGCCCACCACACCACCGCCGACCCCGCGGGCCCCTCGCACGACGCCCCGGGCCCCGCGCCGCGCCGAGCGGTCCCCCTGCTCGTGCTGCTGTGCCTGGCGCAGTTCATGCTCGTCCTCGACGTCACCGTGGTGAACGTCGCCCTGCCGGACATGGCGGCCGATCTGCACCTGGGGCGCGAGACCCTGACGTGGGTGGTCACCGCCTACACCCTCGCCTTCGGCGGGCTGATGCTGCTCGGTGGCCGGCTGGCCGACGCGCTCGGCGCGCACCGGACGGTCCTGGCCGGACTGGGCCTGTTCACGGTCGCGTCCCTCGTCACCGGTCTCGCGCCGGACGCGTCCGTGCTGCTGGGCGGACGGATCGCCCAGGGCGTCGGCGCGGCCCTGCTGTCGCCGGCGGCCCTCGCGATCGTGACCACCGCCTTCCTGGGCGCGGCCCGCCACAAGGCCCTCGGTGTCTGGGCCGCGATCGGCGGCACCGGGTCGGCGGTCGGGGTGCTGCTCGGCGGGGCACTGACCGAGGGGCCGGGCTGGGAGTGGGTGTTCTACCTGAACGTCCCTGTCGGCCTGGTCGCCCTCGCCGCCCTCCCCTCCCTGCTGCCGCGCCGCGCACCGCGGCCGGCCCGGCTGGACGTGCCCGGCGCGGTGCTGGTGACCGCGGGGACCGGCGCGCTGATCTATGGCCTGGTGAAGGCCGGTGACGCCGGCTGGGGCGCCCCGGCCACGGTGCTGCCGCTGCTCGGGGCTCTCGTGCTGTACGCCGCCTTCGCCGCCGTGGAGCGGGCGAGCCGGGCCCCGCTGATGGATCTGCGGATGTTCACGCGGCGCCCGGTGGTCGCGGGCGCGTTCCTGATGCTGACCGCGACCGCGCTGCTCATCTCGTACTTCTTCGTCGGCTCGATGTATCTCCAGCACGCGCGCGGCTTCAGCGCGCTGCGCACCGGGCTGGTGTTCCTGCCCGTCGCGGTGGCCACCGCGCTCGGCGCGCACCTCGGGGCGCGGCTCGTGGGCACGCTGGGCAGCAGGCCGACCGCGGTGGCGGGGCTGGCCGTCGCCGCGGCGGGGACCCTGCCGCTGACCCGGCTGTCGGCCGACGGGAGCGTGTACACCGGGCTGCTGCCGGGGCTGGTCGTGGCGTCGTTCGGCCTCGGCTCGGTGTTCGTCACGGCCACGGCCACGGCGCTGGCACTGGTCGGCCCCGAGGAGGCGGGGCTGGCCTCCGGGGTCGTCAACACCTTCCACGAGGTGGGCGGTTCGATCGGAGTGGCCGTGCTGTCGACGGTCGCCGCGGCCGGCATCGAGCGCGGCACAGTCGGCGGCTTCACCGACGCGTTCACCGTCGCCGCGGCCGTCGCCGCCGTCGGGGCGGTGGTGTCCCTGGGGCTCGTACCGCGCGGCAAGCCGCGGTCGACCGGCGGACCGCACATCCACTGATCGAACGTACACGCACATGATCAAACGCACACGGGCTGAGCGAACGTAGGCAGACCCCAGGGGCGTCCGACGGCTGCGGCGAGCCGTCGGACGCCCCTGGCTGTACGGCGTTCCGTCGTCAGGCGGACACCTTCCGCGCCGCCTCCTGGCGGGGCCGCGCGGCGTTGTCCCCGCGCATCCGGAGCAGGGTGGCGAGTCCGCCGACGGCCGCGATGACCGCGGCGGCGAGGAAGGCGGTGCCGAAGCCCTCGGTGAGGGCGGCGGCGTCACCGAGCCGGTCGGCTCCCTGTGAGGTGGCCAGGGCGGTGAGGGCGGCCAGACCCAGCGCGGAGCCCACCTGGTAGGTGGTGTTGACGATGCCGGAGGCGAGGCCCGCCTGCTCCTGCGGGGCGCCCGACATGGCGGCCAGCATCGCCGGGATGTACGCCAGCGACATACCGAGCGCGGCGACCAGCGAGGCGGGCAGGACGTCGACCAGGAAGGAGCCGGTCGGCTCGACGGCCGACAGCCACAGCAGACCGAGCGCGAGGACCAGCAGCCCTCCGCCGATCAGCGGCTTGGCACCGAAGCGGCCCAGCAGCCGGGCCGTGATCGCGGTCATGAAGACCATCAGCAGGCCGGTCATCGGCAGCAGCGCGGCGCCGGACGCGAACGCCCCGTAGCCGAGGACCTGTTGCAGGTAGAGGTTGAGGAAGTACCACATCGGGATCCACGCGGCGCCGAGCAGGGCCATCGCCAGGTTGGCCGAGCCCAGCCGCGGGACGCGCCAGATGCCGAGCGGCATCAGGGGCTCGCGCACGGTCTTCTGCACCACGAGGAACAGCGCCAGCAGGACAGCGGCCCCGCCGAGTTCGAGCAGGGTCGGCGCCGAGCCCCACCCGGCCTCCGGCGCTCGTACGACGGCGAACACGGCCAGGGCGAGACCGGCGGTGACGGTGACGGCGCCGAGGAGGTCCACGGCTCCGCGTCGCGGGGCCACCGCCGGGAGCAGGCCCGTGGCGGCGAGGGTGGCCAGGCCGATCGGGACGTAGACGATGAACACCCAGGGCCAGCTGAGCCATTCGGTGAAGACGCCGCCGAGGAAGACACCGGCGGTGCCGCCCGCGGGCGCGGCCGCGCCGTACAGGGCCATCGCCTTGCCGAGTTCCTTCGGGTCGTGCGCGAAGAGAATCATCAGCAGGGTCATGGCGGACGGGGCGATGAGCGCGCCGCCGACGCCCTGAACGGCCCGGCCGAGGACCTCGACCCAGGCGGTCTGCGCGGCGGCCGCGACGACCGAGCCGGCGATCAGCACCGCCCAGCCGGCGGTGAACACCCGGCGGGCGCCGAGCAGGTCGGACAGCCGGCCGCCGAGCAGCAGCAGGCCGCCGAAGGCGATGACGTAGGCGTTGAACACCCATTGCAGGTCGCCGGGCGTGAAGCCGAGGTCGCGCTGCATCTCGGGCAGGGCCACCCCGATGATCGAGGTGTCCATGATGACCATGAACTGGGCTGCGGCGAGCACGAGCAGGGCCCACCAGCGCCGGGGATCGGCGGCTGACATCGCGTACCTCTCTGGGATGCGGGAAGGGAGGGCGGCCGGGACCGGGGGGTGGCCCCGGCCGCCGGGTGTCGATCAGGCGGGCACGCCGCCCACGGAGCGCCGGTCGGCCTCGACGAGGCTCTCGACGGGCGGCTCGGCCGGCTCACCGGTGGTCGTGACGACCTGGACGGTCTCCTCAGCCGGTTCGGTGTGGCAGGTGCCTTCGGGGGTGCAGCAGCCGGACATGGTTCCTCCTCGGATCGGACTTGCTTTCCCGGAGTGCACGATACCCCGGGGGGGTATCTGCGAGACATAGATATACCCCCCACCCGTATGTGCGTGCAAGGGTTCCGGAGAAGGAAGTTGATACCCCGTGGGGGTAGTCAGGCGCTCAGTTCGCGCAGTGCGCGGCCCAGCGTCGCGACTCCGTCGGCGATGACGCCCGGCGGGGTCGCCGAGTAGCCGAGGACGAGGCCGGGGCGGCCGGGCGACTGGCGGTGCCAGGACAGCGGCTGGCACTTCACCCCGCGGGCGAGCGCGGCTCCGGCCAGCTCGGTGTCGGGCACGTCCGGCGCGTAGGTGACGGTGAGGTGCAGTCCGGCGGCAGCGCCGTGCGCCACCGCTCCGGGCAGATGCTCGGCGACGGCGGCGATCATCGCGTCCCGGCGGCGCCGGTGCCGGCCCCGCAGCATCCGCAGATGGCGCTCCAGCTCGCCGGACTCCATCAGTCGGGCCAGCACCAGTTGCGGCAGCACCGGGTTGCCGAGGTCGGTGAACCGCTTGATGTCGGTGAGGGCGGCGCGGTACCGGGGCGGCGGGACCGCCCAGCCGATGCGCAGCGCGGGCGCGAGCAGCTTGGACACGCTGCCGAGATAGCAGACCTGGTCGGCGAGCAGGGCGCGCAGCGCGGGCACCGGCGGTCGGTCGTAGCGGTGCTCGGCGTCGTAGTCGTCCTCCAGGATCAGGCCGCCCTCCTGCGCCCAGCGCAGCAGCTCACGGCGGCGCTCTCCGCTGGTCACGACGCCGGTGGGGAACTGGTGGGCGGGCGTGAGGAGAACCGCCCGGGCCCCGGTTGCGCGCAGGGCGTCGACGCGGACGCCGTGCTCGTCGACCGGCACCGGCGGGGTGGCCATGCCGCCGTGCAGCAGGTGCTGGCGGGCACCGAGCGAGCTGGGCTCCTCGACGGCGACGGCGTCGATGCCGTCCGCGCGCAGGACCGGGTTCAGCAGGGTGAGCGCCTGGGAGGTGCCGGCCAGGACCAGTACCTCGTCCGGGGCGACGCGGATGCCCCGGCTTCGGGCGAGCCAGTCGGCGACGGCCCGGCGCAGTCGCGGTGCCCCGCGCGGGTCGCCGTAGCCGAGGGTGTCGGCGGACAGCTCGGCCAGCACGGACCGTTCGGCGCGCAGCCAGGCGGTGCGCGGGAAGACGGCGAGGTCGGGGCGGCCCGGGGTGAAGTCGACGCGGGCGGGCGCGGTGCGCAGGGCGTCGAAGACGTCCACGGTGGGTGTGCCCGTGAACAGGGACGCGGGTGCCGGGCCGGCCGGACGCGCGGGGGCCTGCGGTGCCGGGCGGGGCACGGCGACCACGACCGTGCCGCCGCGGCGGCGCCCCTCCACATGGCCGTCCTCGGCGAGCCGCCGGTAGGCCTCGGTCACCACCCCCCGGGACAGGCCGAGTTCGCCGGCCAGCACCCGGGTGGACGGCAGTCTGCTGCCGACCGTGAGCCGGCCGTCGGCGATCGCCCCGCGCAGCCGCCCGGCGAGCCAGTCCGCCTTGCCGACGGCGGGCACGGCAGCGGCGTCGAGCTGGAGGAAGTCGGAGCCGGGCCCGGAGGGTTCGTTCATCGCGTCGATGGTGTCATGGGCGGCGGCCCTCAGTCCGGGAAGGTGAACTCCGGCTCCGTGGCGGTGAGTACGGCCGTCTCGGTGCCGGTCGGCCAGTGCGCGGTCAGTTCCGCGGCGAGCGTCTTCAGCAACTCCGGTACGGCCAGGGCGCCTTCGTCGTGCATGGCCTCCGTCACCACGAGGATGCGCCGGGTGTGCGGGCCCACCGCGGAGTGGCCGCTCTGCCGGTGGGTCCAGCGGCGGGCGTGGGCACGTCCCTCGGAGTCGACGAAGGTGACCTCGCCGGGCGCGGGATGCTCGGTGCCGCCGCCGAAGGGCGTGTAGTGCTCGTCGCCCCGGGCGTGCCGCACCTCCAGCAGCGGACCGGCGATGCGGTCGGCGTCGAGGGCGGCCACCGGGACGGCGTAGGCGACCGAGACGGCGTTGCACAGGTCGACCACGGGGTGGATGCGGGGCAGGGTCCCCTCCTTGCGGAGCCGGCGCAGCAGGGACTCCGAGGCGCACCGGACTTGCGTCGGCTTCAGCCCCATCCGGCTGAACGTCCGCCGCCAGGCGAGGACTTCGGGGAACTCGCCCTCGGTGGCCCCGGCCAGCCGGGCCGTCGCCCGCGCGGTGTACGAGGCGGTGGCCGGGCCGGTGTCGGCGGCGGCGTCGACGCGGTCGGCGTAGAGCACGCCCGCGGTGAGTTCGGGGTACTGCGAGCGCAGGGTGTCGGCGTGCCGGAAGCGCATGCTCACGCCACCGCCAGCCGGGCGCTCAGGCCCACGAAGCAGACGGCGAACACCCGGCGGATGCCGGTCAGTACCCCGGGGCGCGCGAGCACACGGTCGCGTACGGCCGCGGCGCACAGCCCGTAGGCGGCGAAGACCACGAAGGTGAGGGCCATGAAGACGGCGCCGAGCCGCAGCATCTGCCCGGCGGAGCCCTCGGCGCCGGCGGGCACGAACTGCGGGAGGAAGGCGACGAAGAACATCGTCAGCTTGGGGTTGAGCAGGTTGAGCAGCACCCCGGAGGCGATCACGCGGGCGGCGGACCGCGGCTCGCTCTGCGCGGCGACCGTCAGCGCGTCGCGGTCGCGCAGGGTCGCCCACGCCATGTACAGCAGATAGCCGACGCCGAGGTACTTCACGGTCTCGTAGGCGACGGCGCTGGTGTGCAGCAGCGCGGCGAGCCCGGTGACCGTCGCCAGCAGGTGCGGCACGATGCCGAGCGTGCAGGCGAAGGCGGCGATCACACTCGCCCTGCGGCCATGGGACAGGCCGGCGGCCAGCGTGTACACCACGCCGGTGCCGGGGGTGATCACCACGACGAGGGTGGTCAACAGAAAGGCGACACTCACGGGAACCTCCGCTCCAGCTTTCGGACGTTCCCACTGTCCCGCCGCAATGGTCCGGCCGACAGAGCCAAAGCAGGCATGATCGACAGGTCCATAACCGCACGAGTCAGTCCTGCCCGGTGAGCCGTGCCTCCAGATCGCGCAGGTCCTTGACGAGGCTGCCGCGCACCTGCCGGGCGAGCAGCGGCGCCGCCATGCGGTAGAGGCCGCCTCCGCCGCCCCGCACCCGAATGCGGGCGAGCGTGCCCCGCGGGTGGGCCTCGAAGGTGTAGGTGACGCGCATCGGCATCGGGCCCGCAACGGAGACCATGTCCAGCAGCCCCGGCGGCTCGTACGCGGCGACCCGCAGGACGTAGTCGATGCGCCGGCCCAGGAAGTACGCGGTGCGGGTGACCTCGGCGCCGGTGCCGAAGCCGCCCGTGTCCGCCTCCCGGGTCAGCTCCGCGGTGCGGATGCCCTGGGTCCACTCGGCGTCGTGCCGCCAGTCCATGGCGTAGGCGGCGACGCGTTCCGGGGGCAGGGGGAGGACACGCTCGGCCGTCACGTCGATCGTCATGCCTCAAGCCTCCGCCGCGCCGGTCCCGGTCACCACCCGGTGCGCAGCAGATGGTTGAGGAGCAGGGCGAGAACGGCCTGGGCGGCGAGCCAGGCGCGGGGACGGGTGAGGAACGCGCAGGACGGCAGGAGCCACAGGGCGAAGGGCAGCCAGATGCGTTCCGTCTCGGCCTTGCTCATGCCGGAGAGGTCGGCGACCAGCACCGCGAGCACGGCGGCGGACACCAGCACCGCGAGCCGGGCCCGCCCGCGCAGAACCGCCCCGGCCCGCCGCGCCCCCGCCACCGTGGCCGGACCGCGCCCGCGCAGAGCCGCCCCGGCCCGCCGCAGCCCCGCCACCGTGGCCGGACCGACGATCAGCACCGCGCAGGCGAGATTGGCCCACACCCAGTAGCCGTAGGGACGGACTCCGCCCGCGCCCTGGTGGTAACGGGTGACCAGCAGGCGGTACGCCTCCCACCAGTCGAAGCCGGCGAGCGTGAACGCGGCCGGGACGACGGCGAGTCCGGCGAGGAAGAGGCCGCACAGCGGCAGGAGCCGCGCACGGACGCCCTCCCGGCCCAGCAGCAGCACGGCCGCGCCGAGGAACGCCATCAGCGTCAGACCGTACGAGAGATAGCAGGCCAGCCCGAACAGCAGACCCGAGCCCGCCGCCCAGCCGGCCGGGCCGCCGGTGACCGCGAGGGCGAGGAGGGCCACGGCCCAGGCGGCGACCGCCGCGAAGTACGCGTCCGCCGAGGTGCCCATCCACACCGCGGCCGGGGCCAGGACCAGGAAGGGCGCGGCCCGCCGGGCCGGGTCCTCCCCCACCAGCGCGCGCACGGCGACGAGCACGGCGAGACAGGCCGTCGCGCCGAGCGTGATGCACCACATCCCGGCCCAGCCGCCGCCGTGCAGCCCGATCCGGTCGAGCAGCACGAAGGTGAGGGTGGCGCCGGGCGGGTGGCCCGCGACATGGGCGGGCCAGTTGTCGGGGGTGTCGATGAGGATGTGCGCGGTGAAGTCCCGCAGGGTGGCCGGGATGTCGTCGAAGCGGCCGACGGACCGCAGATACTCGCTGCGGGTGGTGAGCTGCTCGGCGATCCCCCGGTGCCAGCCGTCGACCAGGGCGAGTGAGACGGTCCAGGCCAGGCCGGTCGCCCAGGCCGCCGCGAGCAGCGCGCGCCAGGACAGCCGGACGGCGAGCGCCGGGCCGTACGCCACCACGGCCGCCGCGACCAGCAGCGCCGCGGGCGTGCCGGGGCCGAGGTGCGGCTCCCAGTCGGCCAGCAGCGGCGGCCAGTTCACGAACAGCGTGTGCCGGGTGTCCTGGAGGTGCCGGCCGACCAGCACGGCCGCGGTCACGAGCAGCGCGGCGGCCAGGACGGCGTACAGATCTCGGCGCAGGTCTCCGCAGCGATCTCGCTGCACATCGCGGCACTGGCGTCGGGGCACATCTCGGCGCGGGGAGCGGGTCACACCGGCACGCTAGGCCGGACGGGCGGGCGGGACCCGGCACCGCGGCCGGACGTCAGCGTTTCGTCATGCGTCGCACACCCGGTGAGGGGGCGCGGGCGGCCTACGGTCGAGTCATGCGCGACGCTCCACGGCTCCCCACCTCCCCCGGCTTCTGGCGCAGCCCGCTGCGCGGCCCCTGGTTCACCTCGGTTCTCGGGCTGGTCCTGCTGGCCGGGATCACGGTGCTGTTCCTGACCGGTCTCGTCTCCTACGCCGCCTACAACCCGGATCTGTCGCCGGTGAACGACAAGACGCCGGACAAGGGCCTGCTGGGCTTCTACCTCTTCGCCTGGCCGACCGACCCGCACTGGCTGTACCGGCTGAACCAGGGCGTGCACGTCACGCTCGGCCTCACCCTGATCCCCGTCCTGCTGGCCAAGCTGTGGTCGGTGGTGCCGAGGCTGTTCACCCTGCCGCCGGCCCGCTCCCTGGCGCACGCACTGGAGCGGATCTCGCTGCTGCTCCTGGTGGGCGGCGGGCTGTTCGAGTTCGTCACCGGGGTGCTGAACGTCCAGCTGGACTATGTCTTCCCCGGCTCCTTCTATCCGCTGCACTTCTACGGCGCGTGGGTGTTCTTCGCCGCGTTCGCCGCGCACACCGCCCTCAAGTTCCCCATGGCCGTACGGAATCTGCGGCGGATGAGGGGCGAGGCGGACGATCTCGTCTCCCCGCGCCCGGCGGAGCCGACCGTGTCGCGGCGGGGTGCGCTGTGGTTCGTCGGGGGCGGTTCGCTGCTGCTGTTCGCCACGACGGTGGGGCAGAACTTCGACGGGCTGCTGCGGCGCACCGCGCTGCTCGCGCCGCACGGCGGGGCGGAGCCCGGCAGCGGCCCGAACGGCTTCCAGATCAACAAGACGGCCCGCTACGCCGGGATCGACGCGGCCGAGACGAGCGAGGAGGCATGGCGGCTGGTCGTCACCGGCCGCACCGGCACGGTCCGGCTCAGCCGCGCCGAGCTGCTGCGACTTCCGCTGCACAGCGCCGCGCTGCCGATCGCGTGCGTGGAGGGCTGGTCCACGTCGGACCAGTGGTGGCGCGGCGTACGGCTGCGGGACCTCGCGGCGCTCGTCGGCGAGGGACAGGACCCGCCGGACCTGTTCGTCGAGTCGCTCCAGCGGCACGGCGCGTTCCGGCGGGCGGCCCTGCGCGCCAACCAGGTCGCCGACGAGCGCTCGCTGCTCGCCCTGTACGTCAACGGCGAGCCGCTCTCCCCCGACCACGGCCATCCGGCGCGGATCATCGTGCCCGCCGCGCCCGGGGTGCTGAACACCAAGTGGGTGGCCCGGCTGACCTTCGGAGACCTGTGATGCGCGCCCGACTGCCGCTCGGCAGCCCACTGCAACTGCTGCTGCTCGCCTGCTCGTTCGCGCTCGCCGGTTACGCGGGGGTGCGGCTGCTCGACGGCGACTGGTTCGGTGTGGCCCTGTGGTTCGTGGGCGCCGCGCTGCTGCACGACCTGGTGCTGCTGCCGCTGTACGCGACCGTGGACCGGGCCGTCGTACGGGGGCTGGAGACGGCCGGCCGCCGGCCGTGGGTGGGATACGTGCGGGTGCCGGCGGCCCTGTCGGCGTTGCTGCTGCTGGTGTGGTTCCCGCTGATCTGCGGGATGGTGGACCGGCGCTACCGGTCGGTGACCGCGCTGTCGCCGGACGGCTTCCTGGCCCGCTGGCTGCTGATCACGGCCGTCCTCTTCGGTGGTTCGGCGCTGCTGCTGGCGGTCCGGCTGCGCAGGGCGACGAAGCGGCGCCCGCCCGCGTCCCACTGAGCCACGGTGCTCCAGCCCGCCTCCCCGGCCAGCCGCAGCAGGGCGGGGGTGCCGAGCCGGGCCCAGGGGAACGCGCCGCCCGTCGCGCGGCGGGCGTCGGTGACGTCGACGACCTGCACCTGGACGCGTTCGTCGACGTCCGCCGGGTCGGTCTCGGCGATCAGCAGCCCGGCGGGGCGCAGCAGCCGGGCCGCCCGCTGAAGCAGGGCGCGGGGTTCGCCGCCGATGCCGATGTTGCCGTCCATCAGCAGCAGCGTGCCCCAGCGGCCCTCGGCGGGCAGCGGGTCGAACACCGAGCGGCGCAGCGCCGCCCCGCCGAGGCGGACGGTGTGGTCGACGGCGGCCTGGCTGACGTCGATGCCGAGGACGGTCCGGCCGTGCGCGGCGAGTTCGACGACCAGCCGGCCGGGCCCGCAGCCGATGTCGAGGACGGCGCCCTCACAGCGGTCGAGCGCCTTCCGGTCGGCCGCGTCCGCCCGTGCGCACCAGCGTTCCACCTCCAGCGGCAGCAGCCAGCCGTCGCTGCGGCGCAGGAACAGCGGGCCGCGGCCGGCGCGCAGGGCGGCGGCGTAGGGGTCGGCGGCCGCCCAGGCCGGGACCGTGGTGGTCACCGGTCGGCCGCCGTCGTGCAGCGGGCCAGCCGGGCGGCGAACCGGCCGTTGGGGGCGAGTGCCGCGACCGCGTGCGCGTCGGCTGCGGTGTCGACGTCCCGCAGCCGGGGCAGGTCGCGCACCCGGAGCCCGGCCGCGACGAGCCGCTCCCGCTGTACGGCCCCGGTGTCCGGCGTGGACATGGGCACGCCCCGCAGCAGCCCCGGGTCGGGCTCGGCGAGGCCCAGCGCCCAGAAGCCGCCGTCCTCGGCCGGGCCGAAGCAGGCGTCGTACGCCGTGAGGTCGACGGTGAGCAGGCCGGGCGTCACCTGCGGGGTGTCCATGCCGATGAGCAGCGTCGGCCCGCAGCAGTGCGCGAAGGCGTCCGCGAGCCGCTCGTCCAGGGTGCCCGCGCACTGCGGCACGACGTCGAAGCCGTACGGCAGCCAGGGCCCGGGCGTGCCGTCGAGGGCGAGGACGCGCCGGTCGGCCGGGGTGGCGGCCACGGCGTGGAGGGTGTCGGCGAGCGAGGCCTCGGCGAGCCGGGCGGCCTCCTCGGGGGTGAAGGGCGGGGTGAGGCGGGTCTTGACCCGGCCGGGGCGGGGTTCCTTGGCGATGACGAGGAGGGTGGTGGTCACCGTACGGCCCTTTCGGTCGCCGGGGGTTCGGCGAGGACGCGGCTCATGTCGCGGACGGCCTGCCAGGTGCCCCGCCAGGTGCCGGTCACCTTGGAGGCACCGGAGCGGGGCAGATAGGGCACGTCGTGCTCGCTGACGCGCCAGCCGGCGTCGGCGGCGCGGACGACCATCTGCAGGGGGTAGCCGCTGCGCCGGTCGGTGAGGCCGAGGGCGAGCAGGTCCGCGCGGCGGGCGGCGCGCAGCGGGCCCAGGTCGTGCAGGCGCAGCCCGCTGCGGCGGCGCAGCAGCCGGGTGAGCGCGAGGTTGCCGGCGCGGGCGTGGGCGGGCCAGGTGCCGCGCCGGACCGGGCGCCGCCGGCCGAGCACCAGGTCGGCCTCGCCGGCGAGGATCTCGCGGACGAACGGCACGAGGAGCGCCGGGTCGAGGGAGGCGTCGCAGTCGCAGAAGCAGACGATGTCGGCGGTGGCCGCCATCAGCCCGGTGTGGCAGGCGGCGCCGAAGCCGCGGCGCGGCTCGTGCAGGACGGTCGCGCCGAGCGCGCGGGCGATGTGCGGGGAGCCGTCGGTGGAGCCGTTGTCGACGACCAGCGCGCGCCAGCCCGGCGGAATGCGCCGCAGCACCCAGGGCAGGGCCTCGGCCTCGTCCAGGCAGGGAAGCACCACGTCGACGTCCGGTGGAAGGGCCGGTGGAAGGGGCGGTGGAAGGGGCGTCACGCTTTCACCCTACGCATCCGATCCGGACATTCCGGGCGCGTGCTCCTTACGAAACGCGGACGTCGCGTCCGTGCGCGATCCGCCTCCCGGCAGGGATGCGAGGCTGGGGTCATGCAGCAGCCGCACGAGCCCTCCGGGGCGCACCGCCAGGGCCCTTCGTCGGCCCGGGTCCTGGTCGTCGACGACGATCCGACCGTCTCCGAGGTCGTGGCCGGATACCTGGACCGGGCCGGTTATGTCGTCGACCGCGCGGACGACGGTCCGACCGCCCTCACCCGGGCCGCGGCCCACCGGCCCGACCTGGTGGTGCTGGATCTGATGCTGCCCGGCATGGACGGCCTGGAGGTGTGCCGGCGGCTGCGCGGACGCGGTCCCGTGCCGGTGATCATGCTGACCGCGCGCGGCGACGAGGACGACCGCATCCTGGGCCTGGAGGTCGGTGCGGACGACTACGTCACCAAGCCGTTCAGCCCCCGCGAACTGGTGCTGCGCGTGGAGTCGGTGCTGCGCCGCAGCCGCCCCGCGCCCTCGGGACATCGGGTGACCGCGGCCGGGCTGAGCATCGACCCGGACGCCCGCCGGGTCACCAAGGACGGCTCCGAACTCACCCTCACCCTGCGGGAGTTCGACCTGCTGCTGTTCTTCCTGCGCCATCCGGGGCGGGCGTTCGGCCGCGAGGAGCTGATGCGGGAGGTGTGGGGCTGGGAGTTCGGCGACCTGTCGACGGTGACGGTGCACATCCGCCGGCTGCGCGGCAAGGTCGAGGACGATCCGGCCCGTCCTCGCCTCATCCAGACGGTGTGGGGCGTGGGGTACCGCTTCGAGCCGGGCACGGAGGAGGACTGACCGATGCCGGACGCTCTTCTCATCGCCCTGTACGCCTTCGCGGGCGCCGCCGCCACCGGTCTGGCCGGGGCGGGCGTCCTCTTCCTGATCCGGCGGCGCTCGCTGACCGCCTCGCTCGCCGTGGTCGCGGCGGTCGGGGTGGTCGCGATGCTGGCGGGGACCCTCGCCGTGGCGTGGGCGATGTTCCTGTCCCCGCACGACCTGACCGTTGTCACGACCGTCGTCGCCATGGCGGCCGTGGTGTCGCTGGCGACCGCGCTGCTGCTGGCCCGCTGGGTCGTCGCCCGCAGCCGGGACCTCGCCGTCGCGGCCCGCTCCTTCGGCGACGGCGGCGCCTTCGCTGCGCCCGACGGGCCGACCACCGCCGAACTGGACGCGCTCAGCCGGGAGTTGGCCGCCACCAGCGCCAAGCTCGCCGAGTCCCGGGAGCGGGAGCGGGCCCTCGAGACCTCGCGGCGCGAGCTCGTCGCCTGGATCTCGCACGATCTGCGCACCCCGTTGGCCGGGCTGCGCGCGATGTCGGAGGCGCTGGAGGACGGCGTGGCCACCGACCCGCCCCGCTATCTGCGGCAGATGCGCACCGAGGTCGAGCGCCTCAACGACATGGTCGGCGACCTCTTCGAGCTGTCCCGGATCCACGCGGGCGCGCTCGCCCTGGCGCCCACCCGGATGTCCCTGTACGACCTGGTCGGCGACGCGCTGGCCGGGGCGGACCCGCTCGCGCGGGAGCACGGGGTGCGGCTGGTGGGCGGCCGTGTCGAGCCGGTGCCCGTCGAGGTGGACGGCAAGGAGATGAGCCGGGTGCTGGGGAATCTGCTGGTCAACGCGATCCGGCGGACCCCGGCCGACGGCACGGTCGCGGTGACGGCCGAGCGCTCACCCGAAGGGGTCGTGCTGTCCGTCTCGGACGGCTGCGGCGGCATCCCCGAGGAGGACCTGGCGCGCGTCTTCGACACCGGCTGGCGGGGCACCGACGCCCGGACGCCCCCGGCGGGCGCGGGGCTCGGCCTCGCCATCGTCCGCGGCATCGTCGAGGCCCACCGGGGCCGGGCCACGGTCCGCAACATCCCGGGCGGTTGCCGCTTCGAGGTGGTCCTGCCTACGGCGCCGTAGCTGCTGCTGCCGCGCAAACTCCCATAGGACGTCCGCGCATCCGAGGGACCCAGCCGACAGCGCCGCAATTACTTCACCCGCGAGAAGTACGCCGTCCGCGGATCCGCGGGGCTCCGGCCGACGGCGCCGTGACCACTGCTCCCGCACGCCGCCCGCGAACCCGAGGGCCCAGCCGACAGCGCCGTAGCCGCTCCTCCCGCGCGAACGCAAAGACCCGGCCGACAGCACCGCAGCTACTCCTCCCGCGCGAACTCCCGCACGCCCTCCGCGAATCCGACCTCCGGCCGCCAGCCCAGCGCAGCGCGCAGGCGGGCGGAGTCGGCGGTGATGTGCCGTACGTCGCCCAGCCGGTACTCGCCGGTGACGCGGGGCGCGGGCCCGCCGTGCGCGGCGGCCAGCGCCTCGGCCATCTCGCCGACGGTGTGCGGCTCGCCGCTGCCGGTGTTGTACGCGGTGAGGGCGCCGGGGGCGGACCCGGCCTCCAGCGCCAGCGCGTTGGCCGCGGCCACGTCCCGCACATGCACGAAGTCGCGCCGCTGGCGCCCGTCCTCGAAGACGCGGGGTGCCTCACCGCGGGCGAGCGCCGAGCGGAAGAAGGAGGCGACCCCCGCGTACGGGGTGTCGCGGGGCATCCGGGGCCCGTACACGTTGTGGTAGCGCAGCGACACCGCCGAGCCGCCGGTGCAGCGGGCCCAGGCGGCGGCGAGGTGCTCCTGGGCGAGCTTGGTCGTGGCGTACACGTTGCGCGGGTCCACGGGGGCGTCCTCGCCGACGAGGCCGGGGGCCAGGTCCGCGCCGCAGTGCGGGCACACGGGCTCGAACCGTCCCGCGTCCAGGTCGGCGACGGCCCGCGGGCCGGGGCGTACGGTGCCGTGGCGGGGGCAGGTGTACCGGCCCTCGCCGTAGACGACCATCGACCCGGCCAGCACCAGACGCGGCACCCGTGCCTCGGCCATCGCGGCGAGCAGCACGGCGGTGCCCAGGTCGTTGTGCGAGACGTACGCGGCGGCGTCGGCGACGCCCTTGCCGAGGCCGACCATCGCCGCCTGGTGGCACACGGCGTCGACCCCGGTCAGCGCCCGGGCGACCGCTTCGGGGTCGCGGACGTCCTCGGCGGGGTCCGCCCGGACGTCGTAGCTCACCGCCTCGTGCCCGCGGCGGCGCAGTGCCTCGACGACATGGGACCCGATGAACCCGGCTCCGCCGGTGACCAGCACACGCATGCCGTCACGCTAGGCCGGGTCGGGTGCCGGCCGGCCCTGCCGCGCCCGTGGCGTCACCGCTCCGTAAGACCTCGTGCGGTGAAGTGCGTTCCGCCGCCGCCCTGCTGACGTTACCGTTCGGTAGGACAACGAGGTCGTCCCCGGAGGTGCCCCCCATGACGCTCGACCGTGCCGCAGGTCTGGCGGAGACCGCCCGTGCGCTGGCCGCCGGGGAGGTGACCTCGCGCGTCCTCGTCGAGCAGACCTTGGCCCGCATCGAGGCGACGCAGGGGTCGCTGAACGCCTTTCGGGTGGTGCGGGCCGAGGCCGCGCTCGCCGAGGCCGACGCCGCGGACCGGCAACTGGCCGCGAGAGCGCGCCTGCCGCTGCTCGGGGTGCCGGTCGCGGTGAAGGACGACATGGACGTGGCGGGCGAGCCGACCGCGTTCGGCTGCCGGGGCGAGTTCCCGCCGTCCGCCGAGGACGCGGAGGCGGTACGGCGGCTGCGCGCGGCCGGGGCCGTGATCGTCGGCAAGACCAACACCTGCGAGCTGGGACAGTGGCCGTTCACGGAGGGGCCCGCGTTCGGCGCGACCCGCAATCCGTGGAACGTGGGCCATACGCCCGGGGGTTCGTCGGGAGGCTCGGCCGCCGCGGTCGCCGCGGGTCTGGTGCCGGCCGCGCTCGGCTCGGACGGGGCCGGCTCCGTGCGCATCCCCGCCTCCTGGACGAACCTGGTCGGCATCAAGCCGCAGCGCGGCCGGATCTCGACCTGGCCGCGCGGCGAGGCCTTCCAGGGCATCACCGTCAACGGCACCCTCGCCCGCACGGTCGCCGACGCGGCCCTGCTGCTGGACTGCGCGAGCGGCAACCACGCGCTCGACCCGCACCGGCCCGCGCCGCTGGACCTCTCGGCCGCCGTCGGCCGCGACCCCGGCCGGCTGCGCATCGCGCTCGCACTGAAGCCGCCGTTCACCGCGCTGCGCGCCCGCCTCGATGCCGAGATCCGCGCCCGGGTCGTCGAACTCGCCGAGAAACTGGCCGCGTTGGGCCACACCGTGGAGGAGGCCGACCCGCCCTACGGGCAGATCGGGCTGACCTTCGTGCCGCGCGCCACCGCGGGCATCGCCGAGTACGTGCGCGAGACCCCCTCACCCGCGCTGCTGGACCCGCGCACCCGGGACGCCGCACGGCTCGGCAGGCTGCTCGGCGGTGTCCCGCTGCGCGCGGCGCGCCGGGCGGAGGCGGTGCTGCACCGCCGCATCGGCGCGTTCTTCACGTCGTACGACGTCATCCTCGCGCCCACGACGGCCGCGCCCCCGCCCCGGATCGGGGCCCTGCTGGGGCTCGGGGGGTTCGCGACCGACCGGGCGATGATCGCGGCCTGTCCGTACGCGTGGCCGTGGAACGTGCTCGGCTGGCCCGGGGTGAACGTCCCGGCCGGGTTCGTCTCCGGTGGCCTGCCGGTCGGCGCCCAGCTACTGGGGCCCGCTTCCAGTGAGCCCCTCCTGGTGTCGCTCGCCGCCCGGTTGGAGGCGGAGCTGCGCTGGCACGAGCGGGTGCCGCCGCCGGAGCTCGGCGTGGATTCCCGGGCCGCGTGAGGCCGTTCGGCCCGTACGCTGTGACCATGGACGACACCACGATGGTCGGGCTCCTGGGGCGGGTCACCGGCACGATCGGGCCCGGGCTCGTCGGCGAGGTGATCGTCCGGGTGCGCGGCGGCGCCGAGCACTTCCTCGCCTACGCGGCCTCCGGCGCGGAGCGCATCGAGCGGGGCACGGTGGTGACGGTCGTGGAGTACCTGCCGCCGCGGACCGTCTATGTCTCGGCCGTGTACGGCAGTTGAGGCGGCGGGAACTTCGTACCAAGCGGGCAACAGCGGCCGGGCGGGCCCTGTACACCGCCTGTGGCGTGCCTCACACTCCCGGGTACGTTCGGTGCCGCCAGGCACCCGGCACAGGGGGTGTATGCCGATGTTCGTCGGCGTCGTCGCGGGGACGGCTCTGGCCGCCCTGCTCGTTCTGATCGGCCTGTTCAAACTGATGTGGCGCGTCGCGGAACCCAACGAGGCCCTGATCATCTCCGGCTCCAAGCACCGTCTGGAGGGCCTGGAGGAGGGCATGGGGTTCCGGATCGTCACCGGCCGGGGCACGCTGGTGCTGCCCGGAGTTCAGGCCGTGCGCAAGCTGTCGCTGGACCTCAACCAGACCGAACTGCACGTCGACTGCGTCACGCACCAGGGCATTCCGCTGAAGGTGCGGGGCGTGGTCATCTTCAAGGTCGGCGACGACTTCGTGTCGATCGCCAATGCCGCCCGGCGTTTTCTGGACCAGCAGAAGCTGATGGCGGAGCGGGTGCACACGGTGTTCGCCGGTCATCTGCGGGCGATCGTGGGCGGGTTGACGGTCGAGGACATGATCCGCGACCGTGAGAAGCTCACCGGGCAGGCGCGGGCGGCCTGCGGCACCGAGATGGAGAAGCTCGGCCTGATCGTCGACTCGCTGCAGATCCATGAGATCGAGGACCCGACCGGCTACATCAAGAACCTCTCCGCCCCGCACACCGCGGCCGTGCGGCGCGACGCGCGCATCGCGCAGGCGCAGGCCGACCGGCTGGCCACCGAGGCGGAGCAGCAGGCGTTCGCGCGGATGGCGGAGGCGACCCGCGACAGCGAGATCCTCAAGGCCGGCTACCAGGCCGAGCAGGACAAGGCCGCCGCCACGGCCCGGCAGGCGGGCCCGCTCGCCGAGGCGGGCGCCCGGCAGGAGGTCGTCGTCCAGGAGACGCGCGTCGCCGAACTGGAGGCGCAACGGCGCGAGCAGCAGCTCCAGGCCGATGTGCGCAAGCCCGCCGACGCCAAGGCCTACGAGCAGCGCACCCTCGCCGACGCCGAGCGCGACGCGCGGATGTCGGTGGCCGAGGCGAAGGCCCGCGAGACCCGGGCCTCCGGCGAGGCCGAGGCGGCCGCCACCCAGGCCAAGGGACTCGCCGAGGCGGAGGCGCTGCGGGCGAAGGGACTCGCCGAGGCGGAGGCCATCAAGGCACGCGCGGCCGCGCTCGCCGAGAACCAGGAGGCCGTCGTCGCCCAGCAACTCGCCGAGAACTGGCCGGAGATCGTGCGGGCCGGCGCCTCCGCGTTCGGCAACGTCGACAACATGGTGCTGCTCAACGGCGCCGACGGCATGGCCGACCTGTTCGCCAAGGCGCTCACCATGGGCGGCACGGGTCTCGGGCTGGCCCGGCAGTTGCTCGCCTCGATGAACCAGAACGGGACGTCGCCGGTGAACGGCGCCACCGTCCCTGTCCCGAAAGTCCCGGTGAATTCCGCCCAGAAGGTCCAGGTCGACGAAACCTGAGCCGGACCGGCACCCGCGGTCGCGGCGGCACCCTCTAAGGTGCCTGTCGTGACCGCGTTCATCGATGAGAACACGCCAGGCCGCTACGGCCCGCACGCGACCACCGAGATCGATCCGCACTCGGTGGGCCGGGTGCACACCGAGTACTGCCCCGCCCACGACGGCGACCCGGACCCCGGCGAGATCGTGTGGACGTGGGTGCCGTACGAGGAGCACGACGGACGGGGCAAGGACCGGCCGGTGCTGGTGGTGGCCCGGGAGCGCGGCAGGGGCACGCTCCTCGCGGTACAGCTGTCCAGCAAGCGGCACGACCACCAGCGGGAGTGGGTGGCGATCGGCAGCGGCCCGTGGGACAGCTCCGGCCGGGAGTCCTGGGTCGACGTCGACCGGGTGCTGCGCCTCCATGAGCAGGGCATGCGCCGCGAGGCGTGCGCGCTGGACCGGATGCGGTTCAACCTGGTCCGGCGGCGCCTGCACGAGCGCTACGGCTGGACCTGAGGCAGGACGCCGGCACGGTCCGGAAGACAGGCCCTAGGAACGGGTGGCGGTCACGCAACCGTCGCCCGTGCCCGTCGTGCCGACCGGCTCGCTGCGGTCGTACGGATCGAGCCGGCGGCCCTCGTCGGTGTTCTGCTCGTCAGCCGTGCCGAAGGGCGGCACGAAGTAGCCGGTCGGGGCGGAGCAGCCGCCGTTGGTCATGTCGAGTACGTAGGACACGAGGGACAGCGTTCCCGGTTCGGTGACGATCTCGGCCGGGTCGTCCCAGCTCATCACCACCTCGCGGCGCACGATCGTACGGA
The DNA here is from genome assembly GCF_044763135.1 of Streptomyces sp. NPDC096205. Taxonomy (NCBI): domain Bacteria; kingdom Bacillati; phylum Actinomycetota; class Actinomycetes; order Kitasatosporales; family Streptomycetaceae; genus Streptomyces; species Streptomyces sp. NPDC096205. Next base: position 340,985 of record NZ_JBIWFS010000001.1, read on the forward strand.
TGACCTCGGTGTCCCGCCCGCTGTCGCCCGCCGGGGCGACCGGGTACACGAAGGTGACGTCCGCCGTCACCTCGACCGCCCCCCGTTTCCCCTCCCGGTACGTGAGCCGGCCGCGCGTCTTGACCACGTCACCGACCAACTGGGCCTGGCCCGGCCGGAATCGGCTGAACAACAGCAGCGGGTCGTTCTCGGCCGTGGGCGCCGTCGGGGACAGGGCGGCACGGAGATAGTCCTGGACGTCCTTCTGGTGCGGGTTCAGCAGCGCGATCGCCTTCGTGGGCCGTTCGCCGCGCAGCACACGGGAGTCGAGGCTCGCGGCCACCAGGAAGTCCCGGCTCCGGCGCAGTGCCCGCTCGACCTGGGCGGCGTCCATCCAGCCGGTCGCCCGGGCCGGTGGCACCCTGATCCCGGCCGCTCCGTCGGCCCAGCGGGCGGCGGGCGAGCCCCGGAAGGGTTCGGCGAGCGTGGGGCGCAGGTCCGGCTCGGCACCGGGCGCCTCCCGCGGCCTCTCCGACTCGGCGGCCAACGGCGCCCCGTCCTGTCCGCCGCCGCCGAACCAGCCGACGACCTGCTGCGGGAAGAGGCCCACGACCAGGAGGGACACGGCCACCACCAGTCCGGCCACGTACCAGCCCGTCCTGCTCCGGGGCCGGGCCGGCGTGTACGTACGCCAGCCCTCCGGCTGTCCGGAGCGCTCCCGCAGCCGCCGCTCCACCTCGCGGGCGCGCGCCGACGGCTCCACGGGGGCCCCGGACGCGCCCGTCACCGATTCACGGAGGAACCGCTCCCATTCCTCGTCGGACACGGACGACCCGTCCTGCCCCCCGGCCCCGCTCACACCGCACCCCCGTTGCCGTTCGATCGCTTGATCGCTCGATCGCTCGATGTCCATGGCTCGATCGCTCGACCGTACGATCGGTTGACCGCGCACGGTCCGTTCGAGAGCCGCCCGCATGATCGCATGATCGAGCCGCTGGCGGACACCGCATCGTCGTACATACGTGCGGGACCGCTACGGCTGGGCCCGAGGCGGCGGTTGGGCGAAGGTGCGCTCGAAGGCGCCCCGTACCGCCGCGCCCCGTGTGCGGTCCAGCACGCCAAAGACCACGTGCTCGAATGTGCCGGCGAACCGTCCGCCGGGCCCCAGCAGCGCGTGGAAGGCGCCTGCCACCTGCGCCGGGTCGTTCTGGAAGACGCCGCAGCCCCAGGCGCCGAGCACCAGCCGCCGGTAGCCCTCGGCGGCGGCCGTCTCCAGGACGCGCTCGGCGCGCGCAGACAGGGCCCGCGGGAGCTCGGCGGCGCGCTCCGGTGCCGTACGGCGGACGACACCGGCGTTCGGGGCGGCGGCGGTCAGGAAACCCGCGAGGTACGGCTCGTCGAGGAGGCCGCCGCGGTCGTCACGGAAGACCGGCACGGCCGGTGAGTGGATGACGCGGTCCGTGTAGAACGGGTCGCGGTGGGTGCGGTGGTGGTCGTAGAACCGCGGGGCCGCGCGCAGGCAGGTGTACAGCGCCGAGGCGCGGCACAGGGCCTCCTCCTGGGCCTGGGCGCCGTTGAGGAAGCCGCCGCCGGGGTTGCGGGCGGAGGCGAAGTTGAGGACGGCCACGCGGCCGCCGACCCGGCGGGCGGCCTCCAGGCTGCTCTCGCCGGTGACCTCGGTCTTCGTCGTCGCAGGCGTGACCGGACCGGTCGGCGGGACCGGTTCGGGACCGTACACACGGGTGCCCGCGCGGGCCGCCTCGACGGCCGCCGCGAGCGGCACCTCGTGTCCGGCCGGGGCCCGGTAGGACCCGGCCGCGACGATCTCTTCCGTCTCCTTCGCAATGCCGCGCAGGCGCGCGCTCACGGCGCCACCCCCGTCGGCGCCGTGGGCACGCACCGCGCGCCCTCCCCCGTCGTGCTCATGGACGCATCCTGCGCAATGCTGGACGTGCGGGCAAAGGGTTTTCGACGAGATCGGAAACGGACGGTGACGACCCGGCCCCCACCCCCTGAACGACCAGCGAAGATCACGACAACGTTGCGGAATCGGAGGTTCACACTCCCGGAAGTCCCGGGGGGCACCCTTGTGCGAATCGTTCGGAGGGTCTTGGCTGGGACGGATGAGGCCGCCCGGGGCCCAGGGGAACCGGGCCGGAGGCATGAGGGAACGCGTTGGAGGATCCTGGCATGTCCGATTCGGCAGGCGACTGTACGGAGCCCCGCAGGGCCATCACGGAAGCCGAGGTCGAGGCCCTGGTACGGGGCATCTGCTTCAAGACCGGACCACCCGGCACCGTCGGGGTCGAGGTGGAGTGGCTGGTCCACGAGCCGCACCGGCCGTGGTCCCCCGTGGCACCCGAACGTCTCGCGGCGGCCTACGCCGCACTGCGCACGGTCCCCCTGGGATCGGCGCTCACCGTCGAACCCGGCGGTCAGCTGGAGCTGAGCTCACCGCCCGCCGCGTCCCTGACGGAAGCCGTCACGGTCGTCTCCGCCGACCTCGCCGCCGTACGGGCGGCCCTGCGCGGACACGGCCTGGCGCTGCTCGGCATCGGCCAGGACCCCTGGCGGCCGCCGCGCCGCTATCTGCACTCGCCGCGCTACGACGCGATGGAGACCTGCCTGGACCGCACGGGTCCGGCGGGCCGCGACATGATGTGCGCCTCGGCGTCGGTGCAGGTGTGCCTGGACGCCGGCCACGAGGAGCCCGGCCCGCTCGGGATGGGGCGGCGCTGGTGGCTCGCGCACCAGCTGGGCGCGGTTCTGGTGGCCGCCTTCGCGAACTCGCCGCTGGCCGGCCGCAGGCCCACCGGCTGGCGCTCCACCCGGCAGCTGACCTGGACCCGCATCGGCCCGGGGCGGGCGGGCGCGCCCGCGCTGGACGGCGACCCGCGCACCGCCTGGGCCCGGCATGTGCTGGACGCGCCGGTGATGTGCGTACGCCAGGAGGGCGGGCCGTGGGAGGTGCCCGAGGGGCTGACCTTCCGGGAGTGGACCCGCTCCGGCGGGCCGCGGCCGCCCACCCGCGAGGACCTCGCCTACCACCTCACGACGCTGTTCCCGCCGGTCCGGCCGCGCGGCCATCTGGAGCTGCGCATGATCGACGCCCAGCCGGGCGACGACGGCTGGATCGTGCCGCTCGCGGTGACGACGGCCCTGTTCGACGATCCGGAGGGCGCGGAGACGGCCTATCGCGCCGTCAAGCCGCTGGCCGAGCGCTCCCTGTCGCTGCCCGCCCCGCACAATCCGCTGTGGCGCGACGCCGCCCGCGACGGGCTCTCCGATCCCGAGCTGCGCGAGGTCGCCGAGCTGTGCTTCGCGGCGGCCCAGGAGGCGCTGCCGCGGCTGGGCGCCGGGCGGGAGGTCACGGACGCCGTCGCGGCGTTCGCGGACCGCTATGTGGCCCGGGGCCGCTGCCCCGCCGACGATCTGCTCGACCGCCTCCACCGCACGGATCTCTCCCCGGTCACCGGGGCGCACGGGAAGGACATCCCCGCATGACCACCGAGCCGGCCCTCGACCCCGAGACCTTCCGCGAGCGGGCGCTGGCCTCGCTGACCACCGCCCGCGACCGTACGACGCTGCTGACCAGCTGTGTGGAGGACCCGGACCTCACCGCCCAGCACTCGCCGCTGATGTCGCCGCTGGTGTGGGACCTGGCGCACATCGGCAACCAGGAGGAGCAGTGGCTGCTGCGGGCCGTCGCCGGGCAGGAGGCGATGCGGCCCGAGATCGACAGCCTCTACGACGCCTTCGAGCATCCGCGCGCCGAGCGGCCCAAGCTGCCGCTGCTGCCGCCCGGGGAGGCCCGCAGGTACGCGGCCCAGGTGCGCGGGCGGGTCCTGGACGTGCTGGAGGGGGCCGCGTTCCAGGGCGGCACCCGGCTGACGGAGGCGGGCTTCGCGTTCGGGATGGTCGCCCAGCACGAACAGCAGCACGACGAGACCATGCTGATCACCCATCAGCTCCGCAAGGGCCCGCAGGCGCTGACCGCACCGGACCCGGAGCCGGTGCCGCTGTTCACGGGTCCGGCCGAAGTCCTGGTGCCGGGCGGCCCGTTCACCATGGGCACCTCCACCGAGCCGTGGTCGCTGGACAACGAACGCCCCGCGCACCGGCGGGAGGTGGCGCCCTTCTGGATCGACACCACGCCGGTCACCAACGGCGCCTACCTGGCGTTCATCGAGGACGGCGGCTACGACACCGAGCGCTGGTGGACGTCCGAGGGCTGGGCGCACATCCGCCGCAACTCCGTCCGGTCCCCGCTGTTCTGGCGCCTGGACGGCGGGCAGTGGCTGCGCCGCCGGTTCGGGGTGACCGAGGTGGTGCCGCCCGAGGAGCCGGTGCTGCACGTGTCCTGGTACGAGGCCGACGCCTACGCCCGCTGGGCCGGGCGGCGGCTGCCCACCGAGACCGAGTGGGAGAAGGCCGCCCGCTTCGACCCGGCCACGGGCCGTTCCCGGCGCTACCCGTGGGGCGACGCCGACCCGGGCCCCGAGCACGCCAACCTCGGGCAGCGGCATCTGCGCCCGGCCCCGGCCGGCAGCTACCCGGCCGGTGAATCGCCGCTCGGCGTGCGGCAGTTGATCGGTGACGTGTGGGAGTGGACGGCGAGCGACTTCCTGCCCTACCCCGGGTTCGCGGCATTCCCGTACAAGGAGTATTCCGAGGTGTTCTTCGGGCCCGAGTACAAGGTGCTGCGCGGCGGTTCGTTCGCCGTGGACCAGGTGGCCTGCCGGGGCACGTTCCGCAACTGGGACTATCCGATCCGTCGGCAGATCTTCTCCGGATTCCGCACCGCGCGCTCGGAGTCGGTCTGATGTGCCGTCACCTGGCCTATGTGGGCCCCGAAGTGCCGCTCGGGCGGCTGCTGTTCGAGCCGTCCCACTCGCTGTACCGGCAGTCCTGGGCGCCCAGGCGGCAGAAGCACGGCACGGTCAACGCGGACGGCTTCGGGATCGGCTGGTACGCCGAGGGCGACCCGGTACCGGCCCGCTACCGGCGCTTCGGGCCGATCTGGGCGAACGGCGGCCTCACCGACCTGGCCCGGGTGGTGCGCACGACCGCGCTGCTCGCGGCGGTGCGGGACGCGACCGTGCCGAGCCCCGACGGGGAGGCAGCGGCGGCACCCTTCGCCGGGGACCGCTGGCTGTTCAGCCACAACGGCGCCGTCACCGGCTGGCCGGACTCCCTCGCGCCGGTCGCCGCGGGTCTGGCACCGGTGGACCTGCTGCGGCTGGCGGCCCGCAACGACTCCGCGCTGGTCTGGGCGCTGGTGCTGGCCCGGCTGCGGGCCGGTGACGACATGGGCCGGGCGCTGGCCGACACCGTCCCCGAGGTGGCCGCGGCCGCCCCGGGCTCCCGGCTGAACCTGCTGCTGACCGACGGCACCTCCATCGCCGCGACCGCATGGGGCGACACCCTGTGGTACCTCAGCGAGCCCGGCCGGGGCACGGTCGTGGCCTCCGAGCCCCATGACGACGATCCGCTGTGGCGGGAGGTCCCCGACCGCACCCTGCTCGTGGCGACCGGCACCGACGTCCAGCTCTCCCCCCTCAAGGAACCGAGCGACGCCTCGGCCCCCGCATCCCCGAAGGAGCCCCGTCCGTGAGCCAGTTCCGTCTCACCCGCCTGCTCGCCGAGGACGCCACCGAGGCCGCGCTGCGCGCCGACGTCCTGGGCGGACTCACCGCGCACCCCAAGACGCTGCCGCCGAAGTGGTTCTACGACGCCCACGGCAGCGACCTGTTCGAGCAGATCACCGAGCTGCCCGAGTACTACCCGACGCGCGCCGAGCGGGAGATCCTGCTCGACCGGTCCGACGAGATCGCCGCCGCGCTGCCCGCCCGCACACTGGTCGAGCTGGGCTCGGGCTCCTCCGACAAGACGCGGCATCTGCTGAGCGCGCTGACCTCGCTCGGGACGCTGGAGACGTACGTCCCGGTCGACGTCAGCGACAGCGCCCTGGCGCAGGCCGGCGAGGCGCTGGTGGAGGAGTTCCCGGGGCTGGGCGTGCACGCGCTGATCGCCGACTTCACCGCCGAGATGGCCCTGCCGGACACTCCGGGGCCGCGCCTGGTGGCGTTCCTCGGCGGCACCATCGGCAACCTGCTGCCCGCCGAGCGGGCGGAGTTCCTCGCCTCCGTGCGGGCCATGCTCTCCCCCGGCGACGCGCTGCTGCTCGGCACGGACCTCGTCAAGGACGAGCAGACTCTGGTCCGGGCGTACGACGACGCGGCCGGGGTGACGGCGGCGTTCAACAAGAACGTGCTGACCGTCGTCAACCGCGAGCTCGGTGCCGACTTCGACCCGGCCGCGTTCGACCACGTGGCGCTGTGGGACACCGAGCGGGAGTGGATCGAGATGCGGCTGCGCGCCCGCAGCGAGCAGACCGTGAAGATCCCCGCCCTGGACCTCGCCGTGGACTTCGCCGCGGGCGAGGAGCTGCGCACCGAGGTGTCGGCGAAGTTCCGCAGGGACGGCGTACGCACCGAACTGGCGGCTGCCGGGCTGGAGTTGAGCCACTGGTGGACGGACGCGCAGGGGCGATTCGCCCTGTCGCTGAGCACGGCGAGGTGAGACGAGGCGCCCGGCCGGGTCAGGACAGCGGGATCGCCAGCAGTTCGGTGATCCGCTCCGAGGCCCGGCGGGCCTCCGGCCCGGGGTCGGCGCCCCGCAGCACCTTGGTCATATAGGCCTTGATCGGGTTGTCCGCCTCCACCGCGGCCCATTCGGGTGTGGTGGGGGTGGCCCGGCCCTGGGCGGCGCCCGCGGCCATGGCGGCGACGCCGTCCTCGCCGGCGACGGCGGGGGCGAGGGTGGTCTTGTTGGGGACGTAGTTCATGGTGCGGGCCAGGTCGGTGTTCCACTTGGCGCCGGCGAGGGCCTCGACGACCGCGAGGGCGCCCTCGCGCTGGTCGGTGTTGTCGGGGATCACGAGGTCGGAGCCGCCGGTGAAGACGGCGCCGGGCCGGGCGGCCGTGCGGCCGGGCACGGCGAAGAAGCCGAGCTTGCCCTCGAGTTCGGGGTTGCGCTGCACGACGGCCCGGGCGACACCGGGTACGGCGACGATCTGGGCGATCTCGCCCCGCGCGAACTCGTCCGCCTGGGGCGGGTGTTCCTCGTCGGCGTCGACGGGTCCGGAGCCGAGCGCCTGGAGGCGGCGGTAGAAGTCCATGCCGCGCAGGGCCTCGGGGCTGTCCAGGGAGCCCTGCCAGCTGCCGCCCGTCTCCTCGGCCAGCTCGCCCCCCTCGTCCCAGATGAACCCGGCGAGGGTGTACCAGTCCTGTCCGGCGAGGTAGATGCCCTCGGTGCCGCCCGAGTTCAGCTTCTCGGTGGCGGTGAGCCACTCCTCGCGGGTCTTCGGCGGGGCGTCGATGCCGGCCTCGGCGAAGAGGTCCTTGCGGTAGACGACCACCCGGTTGGCGGCGTACCAGGGGATGCCGTACTGGTGGCCGCGCAGCTTGCCCGGCTCGGCGAGGCCGGGCAGCCAGTCCCGGCTCCCCCAGTCCCGCACGGACTCCAGGGTCAGATCGACCAGCCGGCCCCCGTCGACGTACTGCGGCACCTGGGTGTTGCCGACCTCGACGACATCGGGCCCGTCGGCGGTGGCGTCCTCACCGTCCTTCGCCTCCAGCGCGGCCTGCACCTTGGGGCCGATGCCGGTCCATTCCTGGATGCGGATGTCGAGGTCGATGTCGGGGTGGGTGCGCTCGAAGTCCTCGGTGAAGCGGTCCAGGAAGTCCCGGGAGGCGCTGTCCTTCATCAGCCACACGGTGACGGTCTGCGGGTCGCTGCCGCCCGGCAGCAGGCCGCAGCCGGCGACGAGGGAGGCGGAGACGCAGACGAGGGCGAGAAGGCGGCGTGTCACTGGTCGGTCCTGTTCTGCCTGACGGACAGGGGAGAGGGACCCGACGTGGGGGGACGGGCACGAAGGCCCGTACGGGTGTGCTGGATTTTGGTATGGACCAATGCGAAGGTCAAGGGGCGCCCGGACACCGGCGCGATGTCTCGCGCTCCGCCGCAGCCTGGGGCACCGTGGAGTGACGCGCGCCACACGCGGCGCCGACGCCATCGGTCGTCACAGCAGGAGGAGCATCCCCATGTCGAACCACACCTACCGGGTCACCGAGATCGTCGGCACCTCGCCCGAGGGCGTCGACAAGGCCATCCGCAACGGCATCTCCCGTGCCTCGCAGACGCTGCGGAACCTGGACTGGTTCGAGGTCACGCAGGTCAGGGGCCAGATCGAGAACGGCGACATCGCGCACTGGCAGGTCGGACTGAAGGTCGGCTTCCGCCTCGAGGACAGCGACTGAGCCAAGGCCCGCGCAAGGGCCTCGCGCATACGGCCCTCAGGTGCGCCCCTCCCGTTCCTGCGCCACCTTCAGCTCGGCGGAGGGCGTGGCCCAGCGGGCGCGGACGACCGTGAAGCCCGCCCGTTCGGCGTCCTCGCACACCAGCTCGTCGTCGTCCACCAGCATCCGCACCTCACGCGTACGGGCGAGCCGGCGCAGGATCTCCAGCTTGGTGTAGCGGGCGGGCCTGCGGTCGGCGTTGCCCCGCATGTGGACGCGCCCCTCGGGCAGTCCGTGCGCCGCGAGCCACTCCAGCGTGTCGCGGCGGCAGCGCTCGGGCCGCCCGGTGAGGTAGACGACCTCGCACTCCTCGGCGCTCTCCACCGCCAGCGCCACGCCCTGCGGGATCGGCGGGTCCTGGGGCGCGGCCGCGAAGAACGCGTCCCAGTTCCGCGGCCTGGTTCGGAGGAAGTGCTGGCGGTGCGCGGTGTCGGCGAGGGTGTTGTCCAGGTCGAACACGGCGAGCGGCCGTCGGGCGTCTGAGGTCACACCCAGCAGCCTAGGCCTCCCAGGGCCAGCCCGCGTCCACCCCTCGGGACAGCAGGTCCACCATGGTGAACAGCTGGTCGGAGAAGCCGCCGACCTCGTAGCGGTGCGGCGCGCCGGTGTCGATGGAGGCCTTCGCGTAGCCGGTGGTGTCGATGCCGAACAGGGGCACGTGGGCCGGGACCGCCTCGGACACGGAGACGTTCTTGCCCTGCCGGCCGCGCGGCCTCCATTCGCGCGCGCCGGAGCCGCCGTGGCCCGGGTGGGCGAACGCCTGCATGTCGGAGACCAGGACCACGCGGTCGTGGCCGCGGTACGCCTGCCTCAGCGCCGCGACCGTCTCCGTGCCGAAGCCGACCTCGCCGACGCGCTCGCAGAACGCCTCGGTCTGCCGCAGCACCGGCCCGCCCTTGACGAGCTCGTGCCGGAAGGCGCCGTCCGCGAAGCCCCACAGGTCGACCTCGCAGCCGCGGGCCGCGAGCGCCACGCCGAACAGGGCGCCGACGTCGACGTGCCGGATCATCGACTTCGCCGACACCTGCCCCAGCATCGAGCCGGAGGTGTCGACCAGCACCAGCGTGCGCCCGGGCAGCGCCGGGACATTGGCGGTGGACGCGGCGAGCGCGCACTCCAGGGCCTTGTCCCACCTGCCGGACGGCACCATCCGGTGGGCGGACAGGAACCGGTAGGGGAACTGCCGCGAGCGGCGCACCTCCTCCGGGTCGGCCAGGCGCGCGGCCACCTGCTCGGCGACCGCGTCGCCGACCCCGGCCTCGTCGAAGTTGCGCAGATTGCGGGTGAGCGCCATCAGGCCCATGGAGGGGATGATCGCCTCCCACGCCGCGGCGTCCATCGGCCCCTGCAGCCAGCCCGCCAGGGCCTCCCAGGTCAGACCGGCCGCGGCCAGTCGCTCCCGCCCCTGCGGGGAGGTGAGCAGCGCCCGGCGCTCTCCCACCGGTGCGGCCGTCAGCGCGCGGTGCGCGACGAGGGTGGCGTCCGTCTCGGGCACCTCGGCGCCGTCCGGGTGGTGCCGGCGGTCCAGCGCGTACCGGAACAGCTCGCCCTGCCACGGCTTGGCCGGGTCCGGCGAGGCGTGCACCAGGTTCAGGACGTCGCCGAACCGGAAGTCCTTGGACGCGGTGTCGTACTTCAGCAGCGACCGGGCGGTGTACAGCCGCCGTACGGCGTCGGCGACACCGCGCTTGACCGGCTTGGGCAGGGCGCGGCCGTACGACCGGGTCCAGTGGGCGAGCAGTTCGCCGGGCTCGTCGGCCCGCTGGAGCACGGAGTCGACGACCTGCCGGGAGTACCCGGACAGGCCCGCGTCCAGGCGCGCGTGGACGAACTCGGCGGCGCCCACCAGGGAGGCGGTGCGCATCTGGGCCGAGCCGCGCAGCCAGCCGAGCAGGCCGGCCGCCCACTCGGGTTCCTGGACGGCGAGGCCGCGCACGAGGTCGCGGTAGCGGGTGTCCCTGCCCCCCGCCTTCTCGTAGAAGGTCTGCTGCCCGACCATGTTCACGACCGCCAGCAGGAACAGTTCGCTCTTCGCGTCCCGCACGTGTGCGGCACCGCCCTCGTACGTCGTCGTCCGGGCGCCGGTCGTGGTGACGGGCGCGGACGGGGCGGTGAGGGTACGCGAACGGCGGCTGTTGAAACGGGAAATGGCGGAGCTCCTCGGTGACGGGGGCGGGAAACCGGGGTTCACCGTAGGAGTGGGCGGCGTGAGCATGCCAGCGAATAAGCGGGAATGCCCACGCGCGGGCCGCGTTGAACCCTGTGTGACTTCCGTGATCGCCGCGACCCGCTTCTCCGTGCTCGACCGTTCCCGCACGCGCGAGGGCCACCCGCCCGGGGAGGCGCTGCGCGACACCGTGGCGCTGGCGCGGGAGGTGGAGGCGCTCGGCTACCACCGGTTCTGGGTGTCGGAGCACCACGGCGTGCCCGGGGTGGCCGGTTCGGCGCCGACCGTGCTGGCGGCGGCCGTCGCGGCGGCGACGAGCACCATCCGGGTGGGCACGGGCGGGGTCATGCTGCCCAACCACCGGCCGCTGGTCGTCGCGGAGCAGTTCGGTGTGCTGGAGTCCCTCTTCCCGGGCCGCATCGACATGGGCCTGGGCCGCTCGGTGGGCTTCACCACCGGCGTGCGCAAGGCGCTGGGCCGCGACAAGGAGGACGCGGAGGACTTCGCGGGCCAGCTCCAGGAGCTGCTCGGCTGGTTCCGCGGCACCTCCCCGACGGGCGTGCGTGCTCGGCCCGCGGACGGCCTGACCGTGCCGCCATTCGTGCTGGCCATGGGCGAGGGCGCGACGATCGCGGCCGAGGCGGGCCTGCCGATGGTGATCGGCGACCTGCGTGGCCGCGAGAAGATGCTGCGCGGCATCGAGCACTACCGGGACCGCTTCCGCCCCTCCCCCTGGGCGCCCGAGCCGTACGTGGTGATCTCCGGCAACGTCGCCGTCGCGGGCACCCCCGACGAGGCCCGCCGGCTGCTGGTCCCGGAGGCCTGGTCGATGGCGTACTCCCGGACCCACGGCACCTTCCCGCCGCTGCCGCCCGCCGAGCGCGTCCAGGCCCTCACCATGACCGACCGGGAGCGCGGCTTCTACGAGTCGGGCCTGACCGGGCAGCTCGCGGGCACCGAGGAACAGGTCGCCCACGAGCTGGAGACGGTCCTGAAGGAGACGGGCGCGCAGGAGGTCCTGGTGACCACCAGCACCTACGACCGTGACGCCCTGCTGGACTCCTACCGGCGGCTGGCCTCGATCGTCTCCGGGTGATCGCCACCGGCTAAGGTTGCCCGTTATGCACCACCCTCACGACCCGTACGTCCGTGTCCGCGGCGCCCGAGAGCACAACCTGAGGAACGTGGACGTGGACATCCCTCGGGACGTCGTGGCCGTGTTCACCGGCGTGTCCGGCTCGGGCAAGTCCTCGCTCGCCTTCGGCACGATCTACGCCGAGGCGCAGCGCCGCTACTTCGAGTCCGTGGCGCCGTACGCCCGCAGGCTGATCCACCAGGTGGGCGCCCCGAAGGTCGCCGAGATCAGCGGGCTGCCGCCCGCGGTGTCGCTGGAGCAGCGCCGCTCGGCGCCGACGTCCCGCTCCTCGGTGGGGACGGTGACGAACCTGTCCAACTCCCTGCGGATGCTGTTCTCCCGCGCGGGCGACTACCCGCCGGGCGCGGAGCGCCTGGACTCCGACGCGTTCTCCCCCAACACCGCGGCCGGCGCCTGCCCCGAGTGCCACGGCCTGGGCCGGGTGCACCGTACGACCGAGGAGCTGCTGGTCCCCGACCCGTCGCTGTCGGTCCGGGACGGCGCGATCGCCGCGTGGCCGGGTGCCTGGCAGGGCAAGAACCTGCGCGACATCCTCGACGCGCTCGGGTACGACGTGGACCGGCCCTGGCGCGAACTGCCCGCCGAACAGCGCGAGTGGATCCTGTTCACCGACGAGCAGCCGGTCGTCACCGTGCACCCGGTGCGGGACGCCGACCGCATCCAACGCCCGTACCAGGGCACGTACATGAGCGCGCGGCGCTATGTGATGAAGACCTTCGCGGACTCCAGGAGTCCCACCCTGCGGGCGAAGGCCGAGCGCTTCCTGACAGCCGCGCCGTGCGCGGTGTGCGGCGGCAGCAGGCTGCGTCCGGAGGCGCTCGCCGTGACCTTCGCGGGGCGGACCGTCGCCGAACTGGCGGCGCTTCCGCTGGCGGAACTGGCGGCGTCTGTGGAGGGCACCTCCGAGGCGGCCCGGGTGCTCACCGAGGACCTGAAGTCCCGGATCGCGCCGGTCGTCGAGCTGGGTCTCGGCTATCTCAGCCTGGACCGGCCCACGCCCACGCTGTCCGCCGGCGAACTGCAACGGCTGCGGCTGGCCACCCAGTTGCGGTCGGGACTGTTCGGGGTCGTCTACGTCCTGGACGAGCCGTCGGCCGGACTGCACCCGGCGGACACCGAGGCGCTGCTGACGGTGCTGGGGCGGCTGAAGGCGGCCGGGAACTCGGTGTTCGTGGTGGAGCACCATCTGGACGTGGTGCGGGGCGCCGACTGGATCGTGGACGTCGGCCCGCGCGCGGGCGAGCACGGCGGCCGGGTGCTGCACAGCGGCCCGGTGGCGGACCTGGCCGGCGTGGCCGAGTCGGCGACGGCCCGCTTCCTCTTCGGCCGCTCCCCCGCCCCGGCCCGTGAAGTCCGCTCCCCTCGCGGCTGGTTGAAGGTCGGCCCGGTGACCCGGCACAACCTGAAGAACCTCACGGCCGAGTTCCCGCTCGGCGCGTTCACCGCGGTGACCGGTGTCTCCGGGTCCGGCAAGTCCACGCTCATCGGCGAGATCACCGAGGAACTCGACGGTGTGGAACGGCTGGTGCTGGTCGACCAGCGGCCCATCGGCCGGACCCCGCGCTCCAACCTGGCCACCTACACGGGCCTGTTCGACGTCGTGCGCAAGGAGTTCGCGGCGACGCAGGCCGCCCGGGCACGCGGCTACGGCGTCGGCCGGTTCTCCTTCAACGTGGCCGGAGGCCGCTGCGAGACCTGCCAGGGCGAGGGCTTCGTCAGCGTGGAGCTGCTGTTCCTGCCGAGCACGTACACGCCCTGCCCGGACTGCGGCGGGGCCCGCTACAACCCGGGCACGCTGGAGGTGACGTACCGCGGGCTGACCATCGCGCAGGTGCTGGACCTCACGGTGGAGGCGGCCGCGGAGTTCTTCGCCGGCACCCCTGCCGTGGCGCGCAGCCTGCGGGCCCTGCTCGACGTGGGCCTCGGCTATCTGCGCCTGGGCCAGCCCGCGACGGAGCTGTCCGGCGGGGAGGCGCAGCGCATCAAGCTGGCGAGCGAGCTGCAGCGGGGGCGGCGCGGGCACACGCTGTACCTCCTCGACGAGCCGACGACCGGGTTGCACCCGGCCGACATCGAGCTGCTCATGCACCATCTGCACGCACTCGTCGACGCGGGGAACACGGTGGTCGTCGTCGAGCACGACATGGCTGTCGTGGCCGGGGCGGACTGGGTGATCGACCTGGGGCCTGGCGGGGGCGAGGCCGGGGGGCGGATCGTGGCGGCGGGGCCTGTCGTGGAGGTGGCGAAGGCCTCGGGAAGCACGACAGCGCCCTATCTGGCGCGCGCCGCGCGGCAGGGTTGACGCCCGAGGCCTCGGGGTTCATGACACCCTCGTGGTCCATGGCTTCCAATTCATCGAATCGGTAACCGAGTTGGACGTATGGACGGTGAGACACGCCGTTGTCCGGTGACAATGTCATCGTGTCCAAATCAGATGACCTCGCCTTAGGCGACGGCACTCCGGTCCGCTTCCTGCTGACGCCCGCCGGAGGGACGACGGCGCCCGGCGCGGACCTCCCCGACGGCATGGGCACGGCGGTGCCCGTGGCCCGCGAGGGGAGGTCGGCCGCCGAGTTCGCGGCGGGAGCGCTGCGCGGCGCCCTGAAGCCCCTCGGACCTCTGCTTCAGGAAGTGCACGACGCCGCCCGGGCCGTACCGGACCCGCCGACCGAGATGACCGTGACGTTCGGCATCCAGGTCGGCCACGACCTGAAGTTCGGCATCGTGGGCACGGGCGGCCAGGCCCATCTCACCGTCACCGCGTGCTGGCGGCCGGACCCGGCGGCGGACACCGGCACGGCCACCGCGGCGGAGTGAGGCGTGGGGTGGTTCGGATCCGCCCAGGTCGTGCAGTACCACGACCCGTCCTTCCACGTGGTGTCCGTACGCGCCCCCGAGGGCGGCAACGCGGTCGGAGCGGGCTTCCTGCTCGGCCCTGAGACGGTCCTCACCTGCGCTCATGTCGTCAACTCCGCGCACGGCAGAGCGCTCTTCGAGACCCGGGCCCCCGGACTCGCCGAGCTGCGGGTCGAACTGCAGGGCGCCGCCGGAGTCCCCGTCACGCTCGCGGCCCGCGTCTCCCACTGGATCCCGCCGCGGGCCCGTGACGGCGGACCGGTCCGCCCCGGCGACCCCGACTGGCTCGGCGATCTCGCGGTGCTGCGGGTCGACGCACTGCCCGGGGGGCTGCTCGCCGCGCCCCGCCCGGCGCCGATGAAGGTCGGTCAGGAGGTGACCGTCTGGCACGGCGGCCGCCATCCGTCGACCCTGGCCCGGCTCACCACCGTCGGGCTGCACGGCTCCCTCAGCTATCTCGACGGCGCCCCCACCGGCATGGCGGTCGGCCGCGGCTACAGCGGCGGCCCGCTGTGGAGCGACGCGGACGACGCGGTCGTCGGGATGGTCGTCGGCCACTTCATGCCCCGGACGGACCCGCTCACCAAGGCCCCGTTGCCGTACGACCCGCAGCAGATGGTCCGGCGCAGCTGGGCCGTTCCGTGGCAGATCATCGAGGCGGAGCTACGGCCCCTCGGCGTACTCGACGGCGGGGCGGAGGAGCCCCTCGACTGGGACGACCCCGTCCACGTGATGATCAAGCAGGCCCTGTACCCCGTGCTGTCGACGCGGTCGGAGACCGTCGACTACGGGCGCCGGCTCGCCCTCGCGTGCGGCGTCGCACCCGGCAGCGACATCACCCCGCCCGCCGCACGGGAGTTCGCCGACTTCCTGCTGACGCATCCGCGGGCACTGGCGGCACTGACCGAGATCCTGCGGCGGGACAACCCCGAGGCGGCCGACCGTCTGCTGGCGGCGGGCGGTCTGTCCGTGGTGCCGCGGCTGCTGTCCCCGAAGGAGCACGCGCATCTGCGCGGTCAGCTGCGCGCCCTGGACCGGACGGTCCTGACCCGGCTGCCCGAGGTGGTCCGGGCCGCGCTGCCGCACCTCGCGGCCGGCACGGTCGGCGACACCGTGGACGCCGTCCTGGACCGGTTGGAGGCGCTGCCCGGAGACGGCCGCACCAGTGGCGACGAGCGACGGGTGCCCGCGCTGTTGCGGGTGATGGAGTACCTGGGCGCGCTGTGCCCGGGTCCCGAGCGGGCCAGGCTGCGGATGTGGGCGGACGGCGTGGCCCACCGTCTCGGCATCCCGCGGGCGGCGCTGGGGGAACGCCGCTCCGACGCGCTGGAATGGGCGCGTGCCGTGCGCGGCCGCACCACGCGCGTACGGGTGCTGGTGCAGGTCACCCGGGCCGGCCGGGGCCGGCACCGGCTGCGGCTGTGGTGCGACGAGGGGGCCGGCCCCCGCCAGGTGTCCACGGACAGCGTCCGCACGTACTCGGCGGCCGAGGCGGCCCGTGAGGTGCTGCGCGTCCTGGACTCGCTCACTCCCTCCGCGGAGGACGAACGGCCGCCGCTGGTGGAGGTCCTGGTGGACCGTACCGGACTGAACCTGCCGGTCGACGAATGGGCGGCGCGCGACCCGGACGACCTCGTGCCCGGGGTGCTCGGCGTCGAGTTCCCGCTGGTCGTGCACTGTCCCGAACTGCTGCGTCGGCACGGCAGGTTCATCGCGCACTGGCGCAGCAGATGGAGCAGGCTCGACTCCGGCAAGACGTTCCTGGTCTCCGCGGCGATGGACCGGGACACGATCTACTCCCGGCTGGTCAACCAACTCGACACCGTGCGCGTCAGTGTGGATGTGCCGCCCGGTCAGCGGGACGGCATCGTGCAGACCTGCCTCGCCCTGGGCATACCGGTGGTGGTGTGGGACCGCGGCCGGGACGGGGGCTCGCACTCCGTCGAGCACATGGCGCAGGTCGCCACACCGGAACTGCCCGACGGCGTGCGCAGTTACCGTGCCAACGCCAAGGCCAACCCGCCCGAGTTCCCCGGACGACCGGTCCTCGCCTGGGCCGACGCCGACCGTACCGTGCCCCGGCTTCATCTGACCGAACCCCAGGAGAGCACATGACCCCCGTGCCCGATGCCGACTGGCGGCTGTTCCGGGGCGACGGCGTGCCGCAGGACGTGACCCTGCCGCCGGCACCGCCCTGGCGCCGCTTCACACCCGAGCGGCGCCTGCGACCCGAACTGCCGTACGTGATCGCGCCGGAACATGCCGACGTGGTGAACGCGGCGCTGCATCTGAGGCGCCCGCTGCTGGTGACGGGACCGGCCGGGACCGGCAAGTCCTCGCTGGCCCGGGCCGTCGCCCATGAGCTGCGCCTGGGCGAGCTGCTGCGCTGGTCCGTCAACAGCCGCTCCACGGTGAAGGACGCGCTCTACCAGTACGACGCGATCGGTCGGCTGCGGGAGACGACTCTGAGCCGGGACCGCGGCGAACGCGAGCCGTCCATCGGCTCGTTCATCCGGCTCGGCCCGCTCGGCACCGCGCTGGTGCCATCGGTGACGCCACGCTGCCTGCTCATCGACGAGATGGACAAGGGCGACGTCGACCTGCCCAACGACCTGCTGACCGTGTTCGAGGAGGGCTTCTTCGACATCCCGGAACTGACCCGGCTGCCGGAGGAGATGGCCGACGTGGAGGTGCAGACGCACGACCACCGGGGTGCCGTGCGGGTGTACCAGGGGCTCGTGCAGTGTTCGGAGTTCCCGGTCGTGGTGATCACCAGCAACGGCGAGCGGGACTTTCCGCCGGCCTTTCTGCGCCGCTGCATCCGCCTGGACCTTCCGGTCCCCGACGAGCAGCGGCTGCGCACCATCGTGGCCGCGCACCTCGGCGAGGAGGCGCTGCGCGAGGCCGACGACCTGATCGACGCCTTCCTGCGCCGCCGCGCCCCGGGCGAACTGGCCACCGACCAGCTGCTCAACGCCGTGTTCCTGCGCGCCGGCGGCGTCGACCTGGACGCCGACGGGCTGCTGGACGCCGTACTGCACCAGCTCACCGGGGCGCTGTGACCGTGCCGGGCGGGACACGACCGGCCCGGGCGGCGCGCCGTACGCCGGGCGCCGTGCCACGGCGGATCACCGGGGCGAGGTGACGATGGCGGGCGGCGGAGCGCGGCTGGCCGAGATGCTGCGCGTGCTGGCGGCGTGCGACGTCGACCTGGACGCGGACCAAGTGCTCGATGTGCTGTGGCTGGCCCGCCGGTTGCCTGTGGGTGCCGACGCCCCCCTGTGCCGTGAGGAGGGCGCCGTACCGCAGCCGCAGCCCGCCGCGGAGCCGGAGGGGGCCGCGCCGCACGAACCTGCACCCGACCCCTTCGACCCGGACCTGCCCGATCTGACCGAGCCCGCGCTGTACGCCGCCGCGCGGCAGGCCCCCGCTCCGGCACCGCCGCCTTCCCGGCCCGGGGCCGAGTCGCGCCGGGCCATGCCTGTGCGGGTCCCGGAGGAGAAGGCGCTGCCCGACCAGCTGGCGCTGGCCCGGGCGCTGCGCCCGCTGCGGCGGCGCCGGGACAGCCGGCACCGCACGGAGATCGACGAGGAGCGCACGGCCGCGGAACTCGCCGAGACGGGCCTGCCGGACGTGGTGGAGCGCCCGGTGCGCGAGCGCTGGCTGAACCTCGTCCTGCTGGTCGACGACGGTCTGTCCATGCTGTTGTGGCACCGGCTCGGGGCCGAACTGCGGGCCCTGCTGGAGCGGATGGGCGCGTTCGCCACGACCCGTGTCCTCGGCCTGGACACCCGGTCGGCGCAGCAACCCCGGGTACACGCCCGGCCCTTCCATCCGGGCAGCACCGAACTGCCGCTGAACACGGTCAACGATCCGTCGGGCCGCACTCTGCTGCTGGTCGTGACCGACGGCATGGGCGCGGCCTGGCGGTCCGGCGCGCTGCACCGGCTGCTGGCGGGGCGGGCGGCGCGCGGCCCGGTCGCCGTGGTGCACACGCTGCCGCCCGAGATGTGGGAGGCCTCGGGTGTCTTCGCCGAGCGCTGGCAGGCGACCACGCGGCGCATCGGCGGCGCGAACACCTCCTGGGAGCTCGCGGACCCGGTGCTGCCCCTGGAGCTGACCCGGTTCGACGGCGTACCGGTGCCGGTCCTCGAACCCACGCCCGACGCGCTGGGCGACTGGGCGCGGCTGCTGGCCTCGCCCGGCGCCACCGTCGAGCTGCCGATGCTGACCCGTCCCGGCCGGGACGGCCCGCTGGCCGCCGCCCGGGACCTCGGCAACGCCCAGCACTTCCGGGACGCCGCCACGCCGGAGGCGTACCGGCTCGCGGCCCATCTCGCGGCGGTGTCACCGCTGTCGGTCCCGGTCATGCGGCTGGTGCAGTCCGCCGTGCCGTGGCAGGCCACGACCTCCCATCTCGCCGAGGTGTTCCTCGGCGGGCTGGTCCGTCCGCATCCGGCTCCGGTGCCGGGCCCGTTACCCGCCAAGCACCGTGTGTTCGACTTCACGGAGTCCGCCAAGGCCGTGCTCCTGGACGCGGTACCGCAGCCCGAACTGCTGCGGACCAGCCGTCGGATCGGCCGCCGGCTGGAGGAACTCGCGGGCAGCTCGCCGGATTTCCCGGCATGGCTCGCCCATCCGGACGGCCCCGACCACGTGCCCGGCTCGCATCTTCCGTTCACCAGCGTGGAACGGCGCCTGCTGACCCGGTTCGGAGTGTCGTTCGGGTCCACGGCCCACCCGTCGGAGCCGGTGGCGGGCGCCACCGGGCCGGACGCGGACGGCTGGGACGCGCTCGGCGACACCGATCCGCGGGAGCTCGGCGGATACGAGCTGCGCGGACGGCGACGTGGCCGGCGCACCCTGCTGTACCGCGGTGTCGACGCGCGGGGCGCCGAGGCCGTGCTGCGAGTGCCCCGACCGGACCTGCCCGCCGCAGCCAGGCTGATCGAGGTCGAGGCCGTGGCCCTGGACCGGCTCCGGGGCCAGTACGCGCCCGCCCTGCTCGGTGCCGACCCGGACGGCTCGCCGCCCTGGCTGGCGATGACGCCGATCGCCGACGCGGAGGCACCTCAGGCCCAGCCGCCCCGGCTCGCGGACCTTCTCGCCCAGGCCCTGACGGACGGCACCGCCCCGTTCGACCTGCTGCGCGGCCTGCTGGTGGGCTGCTACGTCGCCAACGCCCTCACCCTGTGCCACATGAACGGGCTGGTGCCCTCCTCCGTGGACGCCGACAGCGTGTTCGTGCTGCGCCGGTCGGTGGTCCTGGCCGATCTGTCGGACTGCGCGGTGGACGGCGAGTTCGCGGGCGCCGGTCCGGCACCCACCCGCGAGGACAATGTGCGGGCGCTGGGAGAGCTGCTCCAGCTGCTCAGCACCAAGGCGGGCGTGGACCTGCCGGGGCTGAGGGAGGGCATGCACCTGTGGCAGGGCGACACCTGGGAGCCGCTCCGCCGGCTGGTGCTGCGGTGCATGGACCAGGACCCGGCCCGGCGTCCCCCGGCGGACGAGGTCGCCGAGACGCTCGCCCGGTATGTCGCCAGGACCCGTCTCCAGCAGCGGAGCGGGCCCGAGCCCGACGCGCCGTCCGCTGCCCGGCCGGGAGAGCGGGTGCCGCTCAGCCCGCCGGAGGCCGCCCGTCGGCAGGGGCGGCCCGGGCTGCGGCTGCCTCGCTTCGGTACGGCCCGTCGGCTGTCGCGGACTCACCTGGAGCACGTGCGCGCGCCACTGCCGTACAGCCGTCGGCTGACCCTGGTCGGCGCCCATCATCACAGCGGACGGGCCACGGCGACCATGGTGCTCGGCTCGCTGCTGGCCGCGGTCCGCGGCGAGCCCGTGCTGGCCCTGGACGGGGCGGCGGCAACCGGTTCCCTGGACATGTACGTGCCCAGCCTCGGCTCGACGACACTGCGCGACGTGGCGGCCCTGCCCGACAGCCCGTCGTACGACGAGATCAGCGCGCTGACGACAAGACGCGCCTCCGGCTTGGAGGTGGTCGCCCACCGGCCGGGCCACTTCATGCCGAGCCCCGCGTACGCGCAGGACTACGTCCGCGTCCTCGCCCACGCCGCACCGCACTACCCGGTGGTGCTCACCGACTGGGCCCCGCTCGAACTGGGTCCCCCGGCCGCGGCCGTCCTGGCGCACACCGACCGGCTGATCCTGTGCTGCGGCACCCGTGCCGCCTCCGTGGAGGCGGCCACGCGCAGTTGGCGCGCGCTGCGTGGCGACGTGGGCGGGGAACTGTCCGAGACCGCGCTCGTGGCGGCCACCGATGTCGAGGGGGCGGGGCCCTTCGAACCCGCTCTGCTGGCACAACGGCTGGGCCTGACCGCGTCGCAGGTGGTGCACATACCGGCCGATCCCGCGCTGCAGACCCGTGGCTGGAAGCTGGAGCGGCTCCGGCCGGCGACCGTGGACGCCTATCTGAGGCTGGCGTATCTGGCCCTGGAGCCGTCGGCGCGCTGACCGTCGGACGTGCGCGGCGGCGTGGGCGACCCGGTGTGCGGATGGGCCGTCGGACCGCCGCCCACCGTGCCGTGTTCCGCCGCCCGGGCCAGGCTGCGGCGGTCCAGGTGCGCGCCGGACGGGACGGCCGGGCGTACGTCCACCTCTGCTGTCACGTTCCGGGTCGTGACCACGCGCCAGACCGACGCGAGCAGGGAGTCGTCGCCGACGAAGGCGGGGCGGGTGGTCGGGGTGCCGTCGGTCAGGCGGTAGCGGATGCGGACCGGCTGGACGGGGACGTCCGCGTCGAGGGCGGCCTGGAACGCCGCCCGGCGGAAGCGGCCCTGGGCGCGGCCGCACCAGGTGCTGCCCTCGGGGAAGACCCCGACGGCCGCGCCGGCGCGCAGCACCTCGGCGAGCTGGGCGACGGTGGCGGGCAGGGTCCGCAGCCGGTCGCGGTCGATGAACACCGCGCCGCGCGAGGCCAGCGCCCCGGCCACGGGCCACTGGCGTATCTCCCGCTTGGCCAGCATCCGGGCCGGGCGTACGGCGGCCAGCAGCGGGATGTCCAGCCAGGAGATGTGGTTGGCGACCAGCAGCAGCCCGCCGGTGGGCGCGGCGCCGCCGGTGATGCGCACCCGTACGCCCGCCGCCCGTACGATCCATCGGCACCAGCGCCGTACGGCGGCGGCGGGAAGCCTCGGGCCGAACGGCGACAGCAGCACCCCGGTGAGGATCAGCGCGGCGACCGCCGTGAGGCGCAGCACGCCGCGCACGACGGCCGCCGCGGACGCCCCCGCCCCGTCGATGCACGCCCGCGGGGTGCAGGGCGCGCCGGGCAGCCAGGCGCTCATCAGGCCGGGACGAGCGAGAGGAAGTGCTTCAGATAGCGCGGGTCGACCCGGCGCATCGACAGCAGCACACAGAGGTCCGCGACCCCGAAGTCCGGGTCGTGCGCGGGCTCGCCGCACACCCAGGCGCCGAGGCGGAGGTAACCGCGCAGGAGCGGAGGAAGCGCAGGGCGGGTGGGCGGGAGAGACGCGTCGCGTCCGGTGGGCCGGGTCACGCCCTCGGCGCTCCACGGCAGCAGCGGTCGTACCCGGAACTCCTCGGGTGCCAGGTGCTTGGCCTGCACCCGGTCCCAGGTGGCGGCGGCGAGGGCGCCGCCGTCGGCGAGGGGCAGGGAGCAGCAGCCGGCCAGCCATTCGTGGCCGCCGTCCACCATGTACCGCGCGATGCCGGCCCAGATCAGTCCGATGACGGCCCCGTCGCGGTGGTCGGGGTGCACACAGGACCGTCCGACCTCGACCAGTCCGGGCCGGATGCCGTCCAGCCGGGACAGCTCGAACTCGCCCTCGGAGTACAGCCGCCCGGCGATCGCGGCACGCTCGGGCGGCAGCAGCCGGTAGGTGCCGACGACCTCGCCGGTCGCGGTGTCCCGGACCAGCAGGTGGTCGCAGTACGCGTCGAACGCGTCGACGTCGAGGCCCGGCTGCGGCGTGGCCAGCAGGGCCCCCATCTCCCCCGCGAAGACGTCGTAGCGCAGCCGCTGCGCGGCCCGTACGTCGTCCTCGTCGCGGGCCAGACTGACGGTGTAGCGCGTGGGTGTGAGCGTGCTGACGCCGGACATGGCTCTCTCCTGGGCACGGGCCGGTGGAGCGGGGCTTGGGGACACCCCAGTTCTTCCGACGCCGGTTGGCGTGCGCGTGACCACTGCCAGGAGGGCGGATGTGGGAATGCTGAACGCCACATTCTGAGGCGCCCCAGGGAAATGCCCTCAGGGGCGCGGGGCTGTATCGATATGCGGCTCCGCCGCGCGGGCGCGAGAACCACCCACAACCCGCACCCCGAAGACGGCCTCAACAAGCCACGGCGCTACCGCTTGACCTTCCGAACAGCCCGCAGCCACTCCTTGTTCATACCGGTGATGGACACCAGAGGAATCCCCTTGGGACAGGCCGTCGCACACTCACCGGTCAGCGTGCACCCCCCGAACCCCTCCTCGTCCATCTGCGCCACCATGTCCAGCACCCGCGTCTCCCGCTCGGGCGCCCCCTGGGGCAGCACATTGAGATGGTTCACCTTCGCGGACGTGAACAGCATCGCCGCCCCGTTGGGGCACGCCGCCACACACGCCCCGCACCCGATGCACTCGGCGTGCTCGAACGCGAGGTCGGCGTCCGGCTTGGGCACCGGCGTGGCGTGGGCCTCGGGGGCCGAGCCGGTCGGTGCGGTGATGTATCCGCCGGCCTGGATGATCCGGTCGAAGGCGGACCGGTCCACGACCAGGTCCTTGATCACCGGGAAGGCCGACGCCCGCCACGGCTCGACGTCGATGGTGTCGCCGTCCTGGAAGGACCGCATGTGCAGCTGACAGGTGGTGGTCCGCTCGGGCCCGTGCGCGTCCCCGTTGATCACCAGCGAGCACGCGCCGCAGATGCCCTCGCGGCAGTCGTGGTCGAAGGCCACGGGGTCCTCACCGCGCAGGATGAGCTCCTCGTTGAGCGTGTCCAGCATCTCCAGGAAGGACATGTCGGGCGAGATGCCGTCCACCTCGTACGTGGACATGGTGCCGTCGGCGTCGGCGTTCTTCTGCCGCCAGACGCGCAGGGTGAGCTTCATGCGTAGCTCCGCTGGGTGGGGTGGACGTACTCGAAGACCAGGTCTTCCTTGTGCAGGACGGGCGCCTCGCCGGTGCCGGTGAACTCCCAGGCGGCGGCGTAGGAGAACGCGTCGTCCTTGCGGGCGGCCTCGCCGTCCGGGGTCTGGGACTCCTCGCGGAAGTGGCCGCCGCAGGACTCACTGCGGTGCAGCGCGTCGAGGCACATCAGCTCGGCGAGCTCCAGGTAGTCGACGATGCGGTTGGCCTTCTCCAGCGACTGGTTGAACTCCTCGCCGGTGCCGGGCACCTTGATGCGCCGCCAGAACTCCTCGCGGATCTGCGGGATGCGCTCCAGGGCCTTGCGCAGCCCGGTGTCGGTGCGGGCCATGCCGCAGAACTCCCACATCAGCTCGCCGACTTCGCGGTGGAAAGAGTCGGGTGTGCGGTCGCCGTCGACGGAGAGGAGCAGGTTGATCCGGTCCTCGGTCTCCGCCAACGCCTCCTGCACGGCCGGGTGTTCGGCGGTGACCGTCTCCTGGTGCGGGTTGCGGGCGAGGTAGTCGTTGATGGTGGCCGGCAGCACGAAGTAGCCGTCGGCCAAGCCCTGCATCAGCGCGGAGGCGCCGAGCCGGTTGGCGCCGTGGTCGGAGAAGTTGGCCTCGCCGATCGCGAACAGGCCGGGGACGGTGGTCTGGAGGTCGTAGTCGACCCACAGTCCGCCCATCGTGTAGTGCACGGCGGGGTAGATCCGCATCGGCACCTCGTACGGATCCTCGTCGGTGATCCGCTGGTACATGTCGAAGAGGTTGCCGTACTTCGCCTCGACGGCCTTGCGGCCCATGCGCCGAATCGCGTCGGCGAAGTCGAGGTAGACGCCCTGGCCGCCCGGCCCCACTCCCCGGCCCTCGTCGCAGACGTTCTTCGCGGCGCGGGAGGCGATGTCGCGCGGGACGAGGTTGCCGAAGGACGGGTAGATGCGCTCCAGGTAGTAGTCGCGCTCGTCCTCCGGGATCTGATGCGCCGGGCGGGTGTCGCCCTTGGCCTTGGGCACCCAGATCCGGCCGTCGTTGCGCAGCGACTCGCTCATCAGCGTCAGCTTGGACTGGTGGTCGCCGGTGCGCGGGATGCAGGTGGGGTGGATCTGCGTGAAGCAGGGGTTGGCGAAGTACGCGCCGCGCCGGTGCGCCCGCCAGATCGCGGTCGCGTTGGAGTTCATGGCGTTCGTCGACAGATAGAAGACGTTGCCGTAGCCGCCGCTCGCCAGCACCACGGCGTCCGCGAAGTACGTGTCGATGCGGCCTGTGATCAGGTCCCGGGCGACGATTCCGCGGGCCCGTCCGTCGACGACGATCAGGTCGAGCATCTCGGTGCGGGGGTGCATCTCGACGTTGCCGGCCGCGATCTGCCGGCTGAGCGCCTGGTAGGCGCCGAGGAGGAGCTGCTGGCCCGTCTGGCCGCGGGCGTAGAAGGTGCGGGACACCTGGACGCCGCCGAAGGAGCGGGTGTCGAGCAGGCCGCCGTACTCGCGGGCGAAGGGGACGCCCTGCGCGACGCACTGGTCGATGATCTCGACGGAGATCTGCGCGAGGCGGTGCACATTGGACTCGCGGGCGCGGAAGTCGCCGCCCTTGACGGTGTCGTAGAACAGGCGGTGGACGGAGTCGCCGTCGTTGCGGTAGTTCTTCGCCGCGTTGATGCCGCCCTGGGCCGCGATGGAGTGCGCGCGGCGCGGGGAGTCCTGGTAGCAGAACTGGACGACGTGGTAGCCCTGTTCGGCGAGGGTGGCGCCGGCCGAGCCGCCGGCCAGGCCGGTGCCGACGACGATCACCGTGTGCTTGCGCCGGTTGGCCGGGTTGACCAGCTTGGCCTCGAACCTGCGCTTGTCCCAGCGCTCGTGGATCGGGCCGGAGGGCGCCTTGCCGTCGGTCAGCGGCGCGCCGGTCTCGTAGTCCGCGAAGGTAGTCATGTTCAGCTCACCACTCCGGTCATCACGCCCACGGGTACGGCGACGAAGCCGGCCGTGAGCAGCAGGGCGAGGACGTTCGCGATCGTCTTCAGGGCGCGGTCGCGGGTGCGGCTGCCGGCGCCGAGGGTCTGGGCGGCGCTCCAGAAGCCGTGCCGGACGTGCAGGCCGAGCGCGAGCATCGCCACGATGTAGACGACGTTGCCGTACCAGGTGGAGAAGGTGTCCACGACGTTCTGGTACGGGTGCCCCTCCTGGAAGCCGCCCGGGTGCACCTGGCCGGTGGTCAGGTCCAGCACGTGCCAGACGATGAACAGGCCGAGGATGATCCCGCCCCAGCGCATCGTGCGGGTCGCGTAGCTGGAACGGGGCTTGCGGTGCGCGTACTTGCTCGGCCGTGCCTTGATGTCGCGCCGGCTGAGCTGGTAGGCGGACACGGCGTGCGCGACCACGGCGACGAGCAGCACGACGCGGATGAGCCAGAGCGTCCACTCGTAGTGCATGAAGGGCTCGCCGACCGTGCGCAGC
Source organism: Streptomyces sp. NPDC096205 (assembly GCF_044763135.1). Lineage (NCBI taxonomy): Bacteria > Bacillati > Actinomycetota > Actinomycetes > Kitasatosporales > Streptomycetaceae > Streptomyces > Streptomyces sp. NPDC096205. The sequence goes on from NZ_JBIWFS010000001.1 coordinate 367,043, forward strand.
CAGTGGCCGTAGTGGTTGAACTCGTCCGGGCCGAAGAAGATCTTCAGATTGCCGATGACGTGGGCGACCAGGTACAGCAGCATGATCACGCCGCTGACGGCCATCACTGTCTTCTTGCCGACGGAGCTGTCCCAGATCGTGCGCGCCATGGACGGCCGTCGGTCCGTCCGCGTTGCCAGAGCCATGGGTCACGACGTTAGGGCCGGAGGTCCTCATCGGTCCAAGACATGGTCCGGCTCGTTTCCATAGGCTGCACCTATGATGGTGGCGTGCAGTTCCATCAGCTCCAGTACTTCGTGGCCGTCGCCGAGACCCGGCACTTCACCCGCGCCGCGGAGGCCGTCCATGTCGCCCAGCCCTCGCTGTCGCAGCAGATCAAGGCGCTGGAGCGGGAGCTGGGCGCCGACCTGTTCCAGCGGGCCCGCGGCAACATCACGCTGACCGACGCGGGCGAGGCGCTGCTGCCACTGGCCCGGCGCATCCTCGCCGACGCGGACACCGCACGGCACGAGGTGCAGGAGCTGGTGCAGCTCCAGCGGGGGCGGGTGCGCCTGGGGGCGACGCCGAGTCTGTGCACCGGCCTGCTGCCCGATGTGCTGCGCGCCTTCCACGACCGCTACCCCGGCGTCCGCCTGCAGATCGAGGAGGGCGGCTCCCTCGATCTCGTACGGCAGCTCGCGCGCGGTGCGCTCGACCTGGCGCTGGTCGTGCTGCCGCTGCCGACGCCCGCGCCGGCGCTGACGACGGTCGAGCTGCTGCGGGAGGACCTGGTCGTGGTGTCCTCGCCGGACGCGCCACGCCCGGGGGGCGGGCGCCGTGCGGTGGCCGTCGCCGATCTGGAGGGCGAGCGGCTGGTGATGTTCCGGCACGGGTACGACCTGCGGGAGCTGACCGTCGCGGCGTGCCGCTCGGCCGGGTTCGAGCCGGACTTCGCGGTCGAGGGCGGCGAGATGGACGCCGTGCTGGGGTTCGTGCGGGCGGGGCTGGGGGTGGCCGTCGTACCGAAGATGGTCGCCGCGCGGTCCGGGCACGGACTGCGTGTGACACCGCTGGCCCGGCCCGGGCTGCATCGCACGATCGCGCTGGCCCACCGCAGCGATGTGGCTCCGCCGCGGGCCGCCCGGGAGCTGCAGCGGATGCTGCTGGAGCGCTGACCGCTACCGGGCAGCCCTGCGCTGCGCCGCCGCGGCGCGTACGGCGTCCAGCGGGATGCCGGCCTGTTCGCACAGCGTGGCCAGGTCGAAGTAGATCGTCTCGCCGGCCATCAGCCCGTCCCGGAACGGCACGACGTTCGCGAAGGGCACGTCGAAGCTGCCGCCGCCGGGCGGGACGCCGAGCCAGTCGCCGCGGCTCGTTCCGCGCAGCCGGCCCCACACGGCGACGACGTCGTCGCCGAAGGCGATGCCCTCGTCCTCGGGGGCGAGGTCGGGGAACGCGACGAAGTACTGCTGCGCGTAGGCCGCGCGGACCGCGTCCCGGCCCTGGCTACGCAGGCCCAGGGCCTTCGTCTCCAGGAAGCAGTCGTCGACGAACGTCCGCAGGATGCCGTCGATGTCCCGGTCCGCCTCCGCCTCCCGGTGGGCCTCGAAGAGGCGGCGCATGTGGGTGACGTCCATGTCCGCGGTCCCTCCGCTCATGGCCCCGGTACCCCCACCTCGATCGTAGGCAGGAGGGCACCGGTCAGCCACCGCTCAGCCCCGCGCGTCCGCCAAGGCCAGTTCGTGCAGGCGTTCCGGCGGGCCCGGGCGGGCGTAGTACCAGCCCTGGGCCGTGTCGCAGCCCAGTATCCGCAGCTGCTCGGCCTGGGCTCCGGTCTCGACGCCCTCCACCGTGACCGCCAGGTCCAGGCTGTGGGCGAGAGAGACGATTCCCTCGACGATCTTCAGGTCGACGGGGTCGGCCGGGAACTGCTGCATGCCCTGGGTGAAGGAGCGGTCCAGCTTGAGCACGCTCACCGGCAGGCGGCGCAGGTTGGCCAGGTTCGAGTAGCCGGTGCCGAAGTCGTCCAGGGCGATGTCGACGCCCATCTCGGCCAGCCGGCGCAGCGGTTTGAGCAGGTCGTCGTCGGCGCCGATGAGGGCGGACTCGGTGACCTCCAGGCACAGGGCGTCCGGAGTGACGCCCGCGGCCTCCAGGATGTCGACGGTGTCCTGGACCAGGCCGGGGTGGTTGAGCTGGCAGGGCGAGAGGTTGACGTTGATGCGCAGCGGGCCGGCGTCGGTGTCGGCGTAGCGCTCGCGCCACTCCCGGGCCTGACGCACCGACTGCTCCAGGACCCAGCGGCCCAGCGGGACGATGAGGCCGGTGTGCTCGGCGAGCGGGATGAACCGGTCCGGGCCGAGCACGCCGTGCTGCGGATGCAGCCACCGCACCAGGGCCTCCGCGCCACGGACGCTGCCGTCGCCGAGGTGGACCAGCGGCTGGTACTCGATGAAGAACTCGCCGCGCTCCAGGGCCGCGGGCAGCGCCGTGGTCAGACCGTGACGGGTGATCGCACGGGCGTCGGCCTCCGGGTCGGCCAGCTCGCAGCGGTTGCCGCCCGCCGACTTGGCCCGGTACATCGTGATGTCGGCGCTGCGCAGCACCTCCGCGGGGCTGCGCCGGCCGCCGGCCGGGCCCTCCACGATGCCGATGCTGCCGCGTACGGTCAGCTCGCGGCCCTCGATCCGGACGGGGGCGAGCAGCACGTTCTGGATGCGGGCGGCGAGTTCGTCGACCTCCCGCTCGGTGTCCGGACCGGTCGTCAGCGCCACGAACTCGTCACCGCCCAGACGGGCGACCATCTCACCGGGCGCCGTGGCGCAGGACTGCAGCCGGTCGGCGACCTCGACGAGCAGCCGGTCGCCGGCCGCGTGGCCGAGGCTGTCGTTGATGGTCTTGAAGCCGTCCAGGTCGAGGTAGCACAGGCCGAAGCGCTGGTCCGGGGCTGCGTTGAGGGCCTTCTCCAGGCGTTCGAAGAACAGGGTGCGGTTGGGCAGGCCGGTCAGCGCGTCGTGGGTGGCCTCGTAGCGCAGCCGCAGGTTGAGCAGCCGGCGCTCGGTGGTGTCCTCCATCAGCGCCAGCTGGTACTGCGGGCGCCCCTCGGGGTCACGCAGCAGGGACACCGTGAGGTTGGTCCACAGGACCGTTCCGTCGGGCCGGTAGAAGGCCTTCTCGATGTGGTAGTGCTCGCGCTCGCCGCTCACCAGCTCCTCGTACAGCCGCCACACCTGCGGGGCGTCCTCGGCGTGCGTCCACTCGCGGACGTTGCGGCCGCGCACGTTCTGCTCGAAGCCGCCGAACATGCGCAGCAGGGCGTCGTTGACCTCGAGGATGTTGCCGTCCAGGTCGGCGATGCCGATCCCTATGGCCGCGCCCTCGAACACCGCGCGGAAGCGGGCCTCGCTGGCGTGCAGGGCCTGCGCCACCACGCCCTGGGCGCGCAGCGCGGCCTGGGCGATGGACTCCTGCTCGGCGAGGGTGCGTTCACGCAGGGCCTGGGCGAACCCGGCGGCCATGGAGTGCTGCAGACGCGCCGAACGGGCCCGCAGGTCCTCCTGGGGGCCGTCCTCGCCGCAGTAGAGCACCAGATAGGCGTCGACGCAGTCCAGGGTGCGGCTGAGCACGTCCGGGTCGGTGCAGTGGGCGGCGACCAGCGCCGCGCCGACCGCCCGGCCCTCGGCGGCGTCGAAGGTCCTGGCCAGCAGCGCCTCGCTCAACCGGCGGGCGAGCGGCAGCAGTTGCTCCTCGAACTCCGGCCGGGTCAGGGACGTCACGGTGACCGGGAAGACCGCGCGGCTCCAGATCGTCGCGAACCGGCGCAGTCTGCCCTCCGGCCCGTCCGGCTCCGCGATCACGCCGAACGCCCCACGCCCGCGAACCCCGAGAACGCATACGGGTCCTCGTCCTCCGGTGCGGTGTCGGGCCGCCAGCGCGGCATCGGCACCAGTCCGGGTTCCACCATGTCGTACCCCTCGAAGAACCGCGCGACCTCGTCGCGCGAGCGCATGATCAGCGGGTTGCGAATGTCCTTGTATACGTCCACCGCACCCTCGGCCCGCTCCGCGGGCAGCGGGATTCCCTCGTACGAGGCATGCGTGAGGATCAGCATGCTGCCGGGCGCGAGCGCGTCGCGCAGTTCGGCCACCGCCTTGTACGGGTCGTCCGCGTCTTCCACGAAGTGCAGTATGGCAACGAGCAGAAGCGCCACCGGACGGTTCAGGTCGATCAGCCGCTCCACCTCGGGGGCGGCGAGGATGTCATGGGGCTTCCTGAGGTCGGCCGCGACCACGCCGGTGCCGGTGTCGCCCTCCAGGACCGCGTGGCTGTGCGCGACGGCCACCGGGTCGTTGTCGACGTAGACGACACGCGCGCCGGGGTGGGCCCGCTGCGCCACCTCGTGGACATTGCCGAAGGTCGGGATGCCGGAGCCGATGTCGAGGAACTGGGTGATGCCCTCGTCGGCCGCGAACCGCACCGCGCGCCGCATGAACGCCCGGTTCGCCTGCATGATCTTCGGCAGGCCCGGCATGAACTCCATCGCCTTTCGGGCCGCTTCCCGGTCGACCTCGAAGTTGTGCGAACCGCCCAGATAAAAGTCGTAGATCCGGGAGACGCTGGGCACCGAGATGTCGATGCTCCGTGGGGCCCAGGCGGGACGCTCCATCTATCTCTCCAAGGCGTAGGCGATCCGGTGTTCGAGCAGAGGCTACTGATCGCCCGCCAAAGGAGCGAGCGGAAACGGAAATTGACCATCCGTTCCCGGTCACTGCCTGCGGCATGTGCCGAATTGACGTCCGCTAAACCCTTGCAAACACACCAAAGCGGTCCGCCCCTCCGTGGGGGCGGAGAGGCGGACCAGGGCAAGCAGCCGGTTACTCCTTCGGAGCGCCGATCGGCTTGCCGTCGGGCGCCACGGCGTACCAGGTTCCGCCGACGCCCTGGCCGTTGGTGTCACCGGGGGCCTTGTCACCGGAGAAGGTGTAGATGGGCCAGCAGTTGACCGTCTGCTGCTTCGCTCCATCGGGGCGGGTGAAGCTCATCAGACCCTTCTTCTGCACGCCCTTGGTGTCGTTCGCGGCGACCGGCTCGACGGCCGGCCACTTCTCCAGACAGGCGCCGGTGCACGCGGAGACCGGCTTCGGCCAGGCCTCGTCCTTCATGAAGCGGTAGACCGTCATGCCATTGCGGTCCACGACGATCTCGCCGAGCTTCGGGTCGTTACGGGTGGACAGTCCGGGCAGATCGGCCAGTTTCGCCTTCTTGCCGTCGGGGGCCAGCGCGTACCAGGTGCCCTTCACGCCCTGGCCGTTGGTGTCGCCGGGGTTGACGTCCTTGGCGTAGCGGTAGGCCGGCCAGCCGCCGACGGTGAGCTGCTTGCTGCCATCGGGGCGAGCGACCTCACCGAGCAGCGCCGGGTCGACGCCCTCGCCGGCGCTGGCGTCGTCCGCGAGGACCGGGGGCCAGGCGGTGGCGCAGTCGCCGTCGCAGTTGGTCTTGGGCGGCTCCGCGGTGTCCTGGTCGAAGCGGTACAGCGTGCGGCCCGCACTGTCGGTGAGCACCTGCCCCAGCTCGGCGTTGGTCGCCACGGCGAGCTTGCCCGCACCCTCGGCCGCGACCGGCTGCCCTTCCTGCGCGGCCCCACCCGTCCCGGTGTCGTACCCGCCACCGGATCCCACGCCGTATCCACCGGCCGGCGCGGCAGCCCCCACATTCTGACTGGCCGGCTGCGCACCCTCTTCCTGACCACACGCCGTCGTCAGCGCCAGCACGGCCACGGCACCCGCCACGAACGAGGCGCTCCGCCAGGAGGTCTTCATCGTCAACTCCCCATGATCCCAAGGATGTTACGGCGAGCCATTACCGCCACCGCACGGCATGAGGTACGGGGTGGGGGGCGGAGGTGTTCAACGGGGGAGGGGATTTCTTTGCGACCCGACACCCCCGGCGCGCCCGGCACCCCGGCCCCCGGCAACCCCGGCGTGCCCGCGCCACCGAGACGGTTCCGCGTCAACCCTGTTCAAACCATCCCGCCCACTCTGTCCCCCATTTGGGGCAATCGCCTCGGCGCCGGGCATGGCGGGCGCGGGAAGGGCCCATGATCTCCGTCGTGCATGGACCCCAACCGACCCGTCGCGCCGTCGCCGTGCGCGTGCTGGCTCTGACGGCACTGACATGGGCGCTGGTGGGCGCGCCGGCCGGAGTCGCGACGGCCGACGCATGCGCCTGGGCCTCGACGGGGCCCGGGGGCACGGAGGCCGGCGCGGTCGCGGACAGCGGCGGCACACAGGCGTTCGCGGTCGCGGGCATGAGCAGCGACGGGTCGCAGGCGGTCGCGGTCGCGGGCATCAGCGGCGACGGGACGCGGGTTGTCGCGGTCGCGGGCAGCGGTCCGACCTGGCCCGTCCCGCCGCCGTGCCCGAAGCCGCCGCCTCCCCCGCCGTGCCCGAAGCCGCCCCCTCCCCCGCCGTGCCCGGAACCGACACCGACGCCGACTCCCACTCCCAGCCCTACGCCGACGCCCACGCCGACGCCCCCGAAGCCGACGCCCGCCCCGACCCCGACCCCGACGCCCCCTCCGCCGAAGCCCCGGCCCACACCACCGCCCCCACCCGCTCCGGTGCTCCCACCCCCACCCGCTCCGGCACCCCCGCCGCCACCCACCCCCAGAGCCACACCCACCCCTAAGCCGACGCCGACCCCGACGCCCACGCCCACTCCCCACCCCTCGGCGACCCCCGTCACCTACCCGCCGTACAAGCCCCCTCGGCAGCAGCGGGTGTCGCACGACGGGAACTCGCCGATGACCTTCGTCCTGCTCATCACCGTTCCCGCGGTGATCGCCGTGGCCGCGCTGCGGGCGCGCTGATCCCTGGAGGCCCCTGTTGCCGGAATGGCTTGTTCTCACCCTCGCGATGCTGGCCGCCTGTGCCGTGGTGCTCACCCTCGCCCTCGTGCGCAACCGTGCGGCGGACGACGACGAGGACCCCAGCGAGACCCCGGACGTCATCGAGTACATGACGATGTGGATCGGCGTGGTGTACGCCATCGTCCTGGGCCTGGCCATCGCCGGTGTCTGGGAGGCCCGCAGCGCCGCGCAGGAGCAGGTGCGGGCCGAGGCGCAGGCGCTGCACGAGGTGTCGGAGCGGGTCCGGGTCTATCCGGTGGAGGTCCGCGACCGGATCCGGGACGACGTCAACACGTATGTCGGACATGTCGTGGGCGCCGAGTGGAAGCACATGTCCGACACCGGCAAGGTCACCGAGCGGGGCGACGAGCTCCTGGAGCGCATCCGCGCGGACGTGACCGACTACGAGCCGGCCGACGACTTCGAGGCGCAGGCGTACCAGCCGCTGGTGGACCAGGTGGCCGCGGCCGACCAGGCGCGCAGCGCGCGGGCCACCTCCACCGGCGCGACCATGCCGGGGGTGGTGTGGTTCGGGCTGCTCGCGGGGGCCGTGATCACCATCGGCATGGTGCTGGCGCTCCAGATCCGGCGGACACCGCGCGAACTCGTCCTCGCGGGGCTGTTCTCCGCGCTCATCGCCTTCCTGCTCTTCCTCATCTGGGACTTCGACGCCCCGTACAGCCGGGGCATCACGGCGTCGGTGGAGCCGTTCCTGCATCTCTTCCCGGGCGTGGGGGACTGACGGACCCCGAACCGTCCAGGTCCCAGGGCCTGCCCCCGCACCGTCCAGGTCCCAGGGCCGGACCCCGCACCGTCCGGGGCCCGGGGCCGGCCGCCACGCCGCCGGTGTCCCCCGGGCGGCGCACGCCCATGCCCCATTCGCCCGACTGCGTTCGCGCACCTGTGCGCACCTTCCTAGCGTTTCGGTCATCGAGGTGCATTGATGGCGCAAGCGGAAAAGGTCCGCGGCTGCTCCTCGGGGACCGGAGGATTCACCATGCGCGCGATACGCGTCGCTTCGGCCGCACTGCTGGGCGTCACCACCCTGGGCTGTTCCGCGCCGAGCGCCGTCGCGGAGGGCGACGGGAACATCACACCGTTCGGCTTCAGCGTCATGCCCACGACGATCGCCGCGGGCGGCCAGGTCACCCTGCGCGTGGACCGGGACAGCGGCGGCTGCAGAGGCACCGTCACGGTGACGTCCGGCATCTTCGACACCGTCTCCATCCGCTCGGGCCGCTCCTCGGCCTCGACGACGGTCGACTGGGAGGCCAAGGCCGGGGCGATGTACCGGGTGACGTTCACCTGCGACGGGGTGAGCGGCTCCACGGACCTGGCCATCGCCGGCGGCCGACCGGCCGGTCCCACGCCGGTGCCGCTGTCGCCGCCCCGGGGCGTGCACGCCGGTGAGGGCGGCAGCCTCGCCGGGTTCGACCTCAAGGAGATCGGACTGGGTGCCGCGCTCATCGCGGGCTCGGTCGGAGCGGCGTACTACTTCTCGCGCCGCCGCACGGGCGAGGACGGCGCCTGACCCCGCCGGACCGCCGCCCGCACGGACTTCGCCCCCGGATACTGGGATCCGGGGGCGAAGTCCGTTGCCGTCACGTGCGAGTCGGACGTAAGGGGCCGTCGAGGGCGCGGGCGAGGTCAGACGCGCTTCTCGGCGCGGCGGCGCATCCAGAAGACGCCGCCGCCGATCGCGGCCGCCGCCACCAGGCCGGCGCCGATGGCCATGTCGGTCGGGGTGGCACCGCTGGTGCTGCTGCCACCGAGACCACCGCGCACACCGCCGATGACGGTGAAGGCGTTGTCGCGCGTCAGCGGCTGGCGGCCCTGGCAGTGGACCGTGATGCTGTACGACCCGGGGGCCGCGTTGCTGTTGATGGTGGCGGTGCCCCTCGCCGTCTGGTTGGCACCGTTGATGGGTTCGAGGCGGGTCGCCGGGAAGGCGCTCGAGGTCGCCGTGCCGCCGCGCGGGCAGCCGTCGACGGTGATCGTCATCTGTCCGCCGCGCGCGACGACACTGGGCAGGGCGACGATGTTGCTGACGATGTTGCCGAAGCCGTCACCGCCGCTGGGTCCACCGGGGTTGCCACCGCCGTTGCCACCGCCGGGGTTGCCTCCGCCATTGCCACCGCCGTTGCCGCCACCGGGGTTGCCACCATTGCCGCCGCCGGGGTTGCCGCCGCCGTCACCGCCGTTGAACCCGCCGCCGTTGCCACCGCCGTTGCCACCGTTGAAGCCGGGGTTGGCGCCGCCGAGGCCGGAACCGTCCCAGGCGACGGCCGCGGGGGCGGCGAGTGCGAATGCGGCGACCGCGGCGGCTGAGACCGCCAGGGCACGAGAGTTACGCATGTGATCCTCCGCGGAAGGCGCCCCGGGGCCCGTCCCCGGTCGATCGGCGAGAGAACGCCTCCCACGAAAGACCCTCAGATGCCTTGCGCACGCCCGCATTTCGGCAATGGTCCGTATCGGTGAGGCGACACGCCGAAAGAAAACCGCACAATCGGATATTGCCGCAGGTCACGGACCGTCAGAAAATTCCTGTTCCGCGCTACTCGGATGGCGCACCGTTCACCCCGACGCATAACCCGTTCGTCGCTGCCCCGTCGCCGGTTCCGCGTGCGGCCCTTAGCGTTCTCGTATGCGCGAAATGACGTGGCGACGGCCGCGTCGAGAGGGGATGGCGAATGTCTGCGTCCGAGCTGGCGGCCGAGCTGGCCGAAGAGGAGGAGCGGCGGAAGAAGCGCGCCCCCTGGGGCGTGATAGCGCTTGTTCTGCTGACCGGTCTCGCGCTCATTCGCAACGGGTCCGGGGAATTCGACGTGGGCCCGCCGCAGCCGGCGTCCGCGGCGGCCGCCGACAGCCGCACCGTGCCGGGCAGCACCTTCGGCCAGGCCCCGGACCCGCTGCCGTACGCCGTGCCCGACCGGGTGCGGATCCCGGCGATCCAGGTCGACGCGCCGATCATGCCCGTCGGTCTGGACGCGGACGGCTGGGTGGGCGCGCCGCCGCCCGAGGACCCGAATCTGGCGGGCTGGTTCACGGGTGCCGTCGCCCCCGGCGAGAAGGGCACCGCGGTGGTCGTCGGGCATGTCGACAACAAGCAGGGTCCCGCGGTGTTCTACGGCCTCGGGGCGCTGAAGAAGGGAAATCGCGTCGAGGTCGCCCGGCAGGACGGCAGGACGGCCGTGTTCGAGATCTACGGCATCGAGGTTTTCGAGAAGAACGACTTTCCCGGCGACCGCGTGTACGCCTCCAAGGGCGCCGCGGAATTGCGGGTCATCACCTGCGGCGGCGGTTTCTCCCAGCAGAACGGCTACGACGGGAACGTGGTGGCCTTCGCCCGCCTGGTCGAGGTTCGCTGAGCGTCACCCCGGCCGGGCGGGCGGGCCCCGTCGTCAGGCGTAGTGCCGGCGCGGCACGGTGATGTGATAGCCGGAGTCCAGCAGTTGGGGCAGATAGTCGCGCAGGGCCCGGACACTCTGGGAGCGGTCGCCCCCGGCGTCGTGCGAGAGCACCACGACGCCGGGGGCGGCGCCGTTCTCGACGCGGCGCGTGATGGTGCGGGTGCCGGGGGTGGTCCAGTCGAGGGTGTCGACGGTCCAGGCGAGCGGCTCCATGCCGAGCTCGGCGCCGAGTTGGAATGCAGCCCGGTTCCAGGCGCCGTAGGGGGCGCGGAACCACTCGGGGCGGTCGCCGTAGGCCTCCTCGATGACGTCGCAGGTACGTTCCATCTCGTCCCGGATGCGGGAGCGGCTCAGGCGGGTGAGCAGGGGGTGGGACCAGGTGTGGTTGCCGACGGCGTGTCCCTCGTCGGCCATCCGCGCGAGCAGGTCCTGGTTGTAGGAGGCCATCTCGCCGCACACGAAGAACATCGCGCGTACGTCGTACCTGCGCAGGGTGTCGAGGATGTCGGGGGTGTAGCGGGGGTCGGGGCCGTCGTCGAAGGTCAGCACCATGGTCCGGCCGCGTCCGGAGACCTGGAGCAGCGGCTCGTGGCGCACCAGGGTCCGGTGAGGTGCGCTGCGGGGCGGGCCGTAGCCGGTGAGCGGCTGGAGGCGGTAGGCGGACGGCTTCATCGGGACCCGGTGGGCCGGGGCGCCGGACACGGGGGCCGCGGGTGCGGCGGGCTCTTTGCCCAGCGTGAGCAGACCGGCCGTACCGGCCGCACCGACGGCGGCCGCGCCGGCGATCAACGCCCGGCGCCTGCTGAACAACTGATCCTTCTTCATGACTCATCAGTCGCCCCGTGGAAGGGTGCCGCACCACCATGCCACCGGTCCGGCGGCGTGATTGCACCCGCTTGGCCCAGCCGGAGCGGTCCCGCCCCGGTCCTGCCCCGCGGCTGCCGGAGTCGGGGGTTCCGATAGCCTCTGGCTGTGACAGAACAGCACCAGTTCGAGCGGGGCACCGACGGGCCCAAGGTCATCCTGGTCGGCGTGGACGGCTCGGACTCCTCGCTGCGGGCCGCCGCCTACGCCGGCGGTCTGGCCCGGCGGCAGCGCGCGCTGCTGACCGTGGTGTACGTGCAGCCGGTGATGGCGGCCGGGGCGGCGCTGGGCGTGCCGGTGGCGGAGGCGACCGGCGAGATCGCCGATGATCTCGTGGCGCAGATCCGTGAGGCGGCCGAGCGGGTCAAGGGGATATTCGACGTGCGCTGGGAGTTCCACACCTTCCGCGGCGACCCCTACAACGGCCTGGCGCAGGCGGCCGACGAGCTCAAGGCGGACGCCGTGGTCGTCGGCGCCTCGGAGCAGGCCGGCCACCGCATCGTCGGCTCGGTGGCGATCCGGCTGGTGAAGGCCGGGCGGTGGCCGGTGACGGTCGTGCCGTAGCGGGACCCGGGGGGCTTTACTCCCCCATCACCAGGCCGTCCTTCGCCGCGCCCCGGCTGAGGACCACGTCCCGGATCCGGTCGCGTACGGCGGTGACGTCGGCGCCCTGCTCAAGCGCGGCGTTGAGGTTGACCACCCGCCCGGCGTCGATGTCGAACAGCTGCGGTACGAACTCGGCCCTGGTGACCTCCCAGCGGCCGCCGGGCCGGGCGGGCGGGGCGAAGGTGAAGCGGCCGAGGGTGGACTGGTTGCCGCGCGGGTCGGCGGCGCCCTGGTAGTTGTACATCTCGCCGGCGACCTGGTCGCCCATGCCGTAGATCACCCAGGTGCCGTTGACCTTCTCGTACGCCTGCGGGACGTGGGCGTGCGTGCCGAGGATCAGGTCGATGTCGGGGCGGCCGTCGGTGCGGGAGGCGGTGAGGGTGCGGGCGAGGGTGAGCTGGCGGTCGTCGGGCTCGTCCTGCCATTCGGTGCCCCAGTGCACGGAGACGACGACCACGTCGGCGCCCGCCTGCCGGGCCGCGCGGGCGTCGGCGATCATCTTCTGCTCGTCGATGAGGTTGACCGCCCAGGGCTGTCCCGCGGGCAGCGGGTAGCCGTTGGTGTCGTAGGTGTAGGCGAGGTGGGCCACCTTGGCGTCACCGGCGAGCAGGACGGTGACCGTGCGGGCCTCGCCCTCGGTGCGGGCGCTGCCGGCGTGCCGGACGCCTTCCCAGTCGAGGGCGTCCAGGGTGCGCCGGATGCCGTCGGCGCCGTCGTCGAGGCTGTGGTTGGAGGCGGTGGAGCAGCCGTCGTAGCCGGTGGCGGCGAGGCCGCGGGCGACCTCGGGCGGGGACTTGAACGCCGGGTAGCCGGAGTAGTCGCCGTCGGCGCCGTAGACGGTCTCCATGTGACACAGCGCCACGTCAGCGCGGGAGACGACGGGTTCGATCCCGGCGAGCATGGGCCGGAAGTCATAGCCCGTGCCGCCGGCGTCGAAGCGGGCCCGTTCGATGATCGAGCTGTGCGGGAGGACGTCGCCGGAGGCGACGAGGGTGAAGCCACGCGGGTCGGCAGCGGTGGGCGCCGGGCGTCCGGGGTGTGCCGGGGATTCGCGGTGCTGGGCCTGGCAGGCGGCGCCTGCGGTGAGGAGGGCCGTCAGGGCGAGGGCGACCTGTCGTCTGCGTGCGATCATCCGTTCACCTCTATTTAGTGATATTTACTCACCAATACGTACGAAGGTGACCTTCGGTGCAAACGACTCGCCCGCCCCCTTTAACCCGTCCGGTCCGCGCGGACGGGGCTGTCCGGGACCGTTCGTCGAACCGTTCGTCGACGCGTTCGACCGTCCGCCGCACATCCGTGCGCGCTCCCTGTCCCGGCGCGCGCCCCTGCGATTGCCTTCGGCCATGACGGCCGCGACCACGCTCACCACCGGGACGACGACCGCCGAGCACGAGCTCGCCGCACTGCAGCGGGAGCACGGCCGGCCCCTCTTCGCGCTGCTCCTGCGGCTCTGCGACGGCGACCGGCAACGCGCCGAGGACCTGGTGCAGGAGACGTTGGTGCGCGCCTGGCAGCATCCCGAGGCGCTGCGCGCCGATGCCTTCGAGTCCGTACGGCCGTGGCTGCTGACCGTGGCCCGGCGGCTGGCCATCGACGCGCGACGGGCCCGGCAGGCGCGTCCGGCGGAGGTCGGGGACGCCGTGCTGGAGAGCGCCCGGGTGTGCGCCGATCATGCCGAGCGGTCGGCCGCGACGGTCGATGTGCGCGAGGCTGTGAAGACACTCACTCCGGAGCACCGTGAAGTCCTGGTGCTGGTGTATTTCCAAGGGGCGAGTGTGGCGGAAGCGGCGAAAACGCTGGGGATCCCGCCCGGTACCGTGAAGTCCCGCGCGTACTACGCGCTGCGCGCCCTGCGCCGGGTGCTTCCGGGTTACGCGGCCGACCTGCGGTGAAACCGACCGTCTGGTCAAGCCTCCGTAAAGCGCCTTGCCCAGGACCCCGGTTGAGTAATCGGCTGTCCTCATCCGTGTTCCGGAAGGGTCTCTCATCCGACGGGACCGGGGGTCGGGCGACGCGCACGCACCGGAGGAAGGCAGGAAGGGATGCTTCACAGAGGTCAGAGCACGGACGGGCAGGGCGGCGGCGAACTCGCCGTCCCCATGGCCTGGTTGTACGCCGAGTACATCGCCGACGAGCTGCTGCGGTCCGGCGACCTCATGCCGCCGACGTCCTTCGAGTTCCGCGCCGGCCGTGACGCGCTGGCGCTCACCGTCTTCCTCTCCGACACCGAGGGCGAGCTGTCCGGCATCCGGGTGGTCACCCAGCTGGAGACCTGGCTGTCCCTGACGGCGTACGACCAGCCGTGGCAGGACTGGGTCGGGGAGCGGATGGCCGAGCTGACCGCGGAGGCGGCCGCGGCCGGTGCCGGTGTCCCCACTCCCGACCTGGACCTCGCCGCGGCGGCCTGGCGCTGGCTGGAGGAGACCGAGCTCCTCGCCCCCGACCTGAACGCGGTGCCGGGCGGCGCCACGGGCGAGGAGGACGGCCCGAAGGTCTGGACCCCGGCCTGGCAACTGGGCCTGCCGCTGGGCCATCTCGCCATCAGCCTCTTCTGATTCGGCCTCTTCCGTCTCCGAGTCCGACTCCGGGTACGCCCCCGGGTCCGTTTCCGACGCGGGCGGGCACCGCGCCCGCGAGGCGGCCCGACCGGGCGCGGACCGACCCGATCCGGCCCCGCCCCGTCACGATCCCGACTTTTTCCGGTGCGCGGCCAATCCGCCGCCCCGACGGCTCCGAATCCTCTGGGCCGGGATTCCCGCGTGGCTTGAGTGATTCGGCGGTGCGGTGCGTACGGGTGGGAGCAAGGAGTAACCCCACCCGCACTCAACGGCACGAGGATTCGGCATGAGGTCCCTGGAGAGGCATCGCGACGTCGCCGCCTACGCGCTCGGCGTGCTGGACGAGGCGGAGGCCTTCCGCTTCGAGGACCACCTCATGGAGTGCGCCCGCTGCACCGCGCACGTGACCGAATTCGGCCCGGCGACCCGGCAGTTGATGCTGTACCGACGGGCCACGCCCCGGTGGGTGCACCCCCTGGCGGGCACCGGCCCGCGGCTGCTGGACCGGCTGCTCGCCGAGGTGGCCGCACGGCATCGGGCGCGGCGCCGGCGGACCCTGTACGCCGTGGCCGCGTCGGTGGTGCTGGCCGTGGCCGGGCCGGTGATCGCCGCCACGGCCGGGGGCGGCACCGGGGCGGTGCAGGCCTCGGCCACCGACGAGCGGTCGGGGGTGTGGGCCCGGGTGACCTCCGCGGACGAGCCGTGGGGCAGCCAGGTGGCGCTGGAGGTGAAGGACGCAGCCGGTCCGCGCGCCTGCCGCCTGGTGGCCGTGGGGCGCGACGGCTCCGAGGAGACCGTCACCAGCTGGACCGTGGCGCCGCGTGACGCCCGCCCCACGTCGATGCAGGGCGGCGCGGCCCTGCATCCCGACGAGATCGCCCGCTACGAGGTGCGGACCGCGACCGGGGAGCGCCTGGTCACGATCCCCGCCCCGTGAGCCCGCGGCTCAGCCCTTGAAGTCGACCTCCGCCGTCGCCACGGTGCCCGCCGTGCGGCCCGGGGCGCGCTGGCCCTTCCAGTAGAAGTTGGTGTGCGCGATCACCTCGGCCGGGCTCGGGGCGCCGTACGCGCTCAGGTCCTCCGTGGTGTGGGCGTCGCCGACGAGGAAGACGTCGTAGCCACGGGTGAAGGCGCCATGGACGGTGGAGCGTATGCAGGCGTCGGTCTGCGCGCCCGTGACGAAGAGGCGTCCGATACCCCGCTCGGCCAGCACCGATTCCAGGTCGGTGTCCTCGAAGGAGTCCCAGTAGCTCTTGTGCACCAGGGGCTCGGAGTCCCGGCGGGCCAGCTCCGGCACGTACCTCCAGCCCTCGCTGTCGCGCGGCAGCTCCTCGTCGGAGTGCTGCACCCAGACCACGTCGATGTCCTCGGCCCGGGCCCGGTCGATCAGGGTGACGATGTTGGCGGTGACGCCCTCGCGGTCGTGGACCCCGGCCACGACATCCTGCTGGAAGTCGATGACGACCAGTGCGCTGTTCGGGCGGTCGGGCAAGGTGGTCACGGTGCCTCCCGGTTCGGATCCCTCACCTGTGGATCATGTGCCGCCCAGCGTAGGACACCCCACTGACAGTCCCTCCGTGCGCGGGCGCCGTCCCCGGTACGGCCCCTGCCGCCGGGCGGGCGCGGCGGCCCGGTGTGAGACTGCTGGACGACGCACCCGACCGTTGGGGGGACCGACGAGGGGAGCCGTGTGGTGACGGCGGACAGCGGTGACGGCCTCCTGGAGGGGTTCCTCGCCGACTCGGACAACGCGCGGCTGGACCTGTCCACCACGGTGGCCCGCTGCTCCAAGGCGCTCGGGCTCCAGCACTGCGTGGTCTACCTGGCCGATCTCCAGCAGCACGAACTGGTGCCGCTGACCGACGTCGTCCCGGCCCTGCCCATCGACGACTCGGCGGCCGGGTGGGCCTACCGCACCCAGTCGCTGCGGGTGACGGATTCGGACTCCGGGGGCCTGACGGCCTGGCTGCCGCTGCTGGACGGCGCCGAGCGGCTGGGCGTCCTCGCCGTGCACTGCCCCGAGCTGACCCCCCTCTCGCTGCGGCGCGGCAGGGCGCTCGCGGCCCTGATGGGCATGCTGGTGACGTCCAGGCGTGCCTACAAGGACTCCTTCGTCCGGCGTACGCGCACGGAACCGATGCGGCTGCCCGCGGAGATGCTGCGGGCGTTTCTGCCGCCGCGCACGATCGGCACCGCGCACGCCGTGTCGACGGCCGTGCTGGAACCCGCCTACGAGCTGGGCGGCGACGCCTTCGACCACGCGCTGACCGAGACGACGCTGCACGCCTCGGTCCTGGACGCCATGGGCCACGACCTGCCCGCCGGGCTCACCAGCGCGGTCGCGCTGGCCGCGTGCCGCAACGCCCGCCGCACCGGCGCGGACCTGCCGGAGCTGGTGCAGAACGTCGACACCGCGCTGTCGACATGGCTGCCGGACCAGTTCTGCACCGGCATCCTCGCCCAGCTGGACCTGGAGAGCGGCATGCTGCGCTGGAGCAACTGCGGGCATCCCACGCCCCTGCTCATCCGCGACCAGCGGCTCCTCGTCGACGCCCTGGCACGCGAGCCCGATCCGCCGATGGGCCTGCCGTCCCTGCTCACCGACCGGGGCCGGCAGTGCCACGAGATCGCGCTGGAGCCGGGCGACCGGGTGCTGATGTACACCGACGGGGTCACCGAGTCCCGTACGCACGACGGCGAGGAGCTGGGCCTGACCCGGTTCGCGGACTTCGTCATCCGCGCCACGGCCGCCGGTGAGCTCGCCCCGGAGATCCTGCGCCGGCTGATCCACACACTGCTGGACGCACAGCCCAACAGGCTGCGGGACGACGCCACGATCCTGCTCCTGGAGTGGTGGCCCCCGACCCGCTGAGCCGCTCGGCTCTCTGAGTGCGGCCGCCTCACCCACGGCGCATCGGGGTGTCCAGCCGCGTCGGCGGCAGATACTCGCGTACGTACGTCCGCTCCCAGCAGGCCCCCGTCTCCCGCAGCTCCTGCCAGGTCGTGTACCGGTAGCGGAAGAGACGGGCCCGTACGAACCGAGGCGGGGTGTCCGGCGGGAACGGTGAGCGGCGCAGCAGTTTCAGGGTGTCGCGGTCGTTCTCCAGCAGCCGCTCCACCAGCGCCCCGAACCACGCCCCGGCGTAGGCGGGGGACAGCGCGGCGAACCACATCAGCCAGTCCAGCCGCAGATGGTAGGGGGCGAACTGCCGCGGCCAGCGCCGGGGATCACCGGGTTTGCCCTTGAACTCGTACTCCCGCCAGTCGGACGTGGCGCGCGGGGTGTCGTCCAGGGTGCCCTCGACCACCACCTCGTAGCGGACCCGGCTGACGCTGCCGAACGCGCCGTAGGTGTTGACCAGGTGCAGCGGATCGAAGGAGCGGTTCATGACCTGCCGCCGGGAGATCATGTTCACCACCGGGTGGTAGCTGAGGAAGGCGAGCAGGGCGGCGACGGCGAGCACGACCACCTCGTACCAGAGCGGGGCGTCCGGCACGGACGGCGGATCGGCGGGGAACTCGATCGCCGACAGGGCCAGCACGATGGTGATCCAGTTGAGCCAGGAGAAGTTGCCGGACAGCACCAGCCACAGCTGGGTGACCACCATCAGCGCGGCCGCGGCGGAGGCGATCGGCTGGGGCGTGAACAGCAGGACGGGCACACCGAGTTGCGTGACATGGTTGGCGGCGACCTCGACCCGGTGCAGGGGCCGGGGCAGATGATGGAAGAACCAGCTCAGCGGGCCCGGCATCGGCTGCGTCTCGTGGTGGTAGTCGAGGCAGGTGAGGCTGCGCCAGCAGGCGTCGCCGCGCATCTTGATCAGCCCCGCGCCGAACTCCACCCGGAACAGGATCCAGCGCAGCAGGAACAGCACCACGATCGGCGGCGCGACCTCGTCGTTGCCGAGGAACACCGCGAGGAAGCCGACCTCCAGGAGCAGCGACTCCCAGCCGAACGAGTACCAGGTCTGGCCGACGTTGACGATCGACAGGTACAGCACCCACGGCACGACCCACAGCAGCATGGCGCCCCACAGCGGCAGCAGCGAGTCGACCCCCGCGGCCAGCCCCGCGGACACCGCGCAGCCCGTCCAGGCGCAGGCCGCGAAGAAGCGGTCGGAGTAGTGGAGTTGGAAGAGGCTGGGCGCCTGCCGGAACGGCGCCCGGGCGACGAAGCGCGGGACCGGCAGCATGCCGCGCTCGCCCATCAGTGCACGGAACTGCAGGGCCGCCGTCAGAAAGGCCACGAGGTACACGGCGGCCAGGGCCCGCTGGAAGACCAGCCGGCTCAGCCAGTACTCGGGTGCGGTGAACCAGTCCACGGCCGTCGCTCCTCTCCCTCCATCGTCCCGCCGGTCACTCTGTGTACCGCCCTGTTCCATTTGCGTAACCCGAGTGAGTGAAGCAAACAATAGGGAGGTATTGCCCGAAACCAGGCGGGAGAACGTGGTGCGGTCACCCATCCGAACCCTCGTCGCCGCAGTCGCCCTCACGATGGCACTGCTCGCCACCGGCTGCGCCGTCGAACTCGCGCAGTCGGCCGGGGCCGGCGAGGAGGTCCTCCTCCAGCCCGTCGCGGCCCAGGGGCCCAACCCCTTCACCGGCTCCACGGACGCCTCCGGCGTACGACCGGACAAACAGGCGTCCCAGCCCGCCGAGCCGCCGTCCCGGCCGCGCTCCGTCTCCGGAGCCACACCCGGCCTGTACGGCGGCACGGAGCAGGCCGGCAGCTGTGACGTACCGCGGCAGATCGAGTACCTCACCGCCGACCCGGCCCGGGCGCGTGCCTTCGCCGACGTCGAGGGCATCACCCCGCGGGCCGTGCCCGGCTATCTGCGCGGCCTGACCCCGGTCGTGCTGCGCGCCGACACCCAGGTCACCAACCACGGCTACCGCGACGGCCGGGCCACCGCCTTCGCATCCGTCCTGCAGTCCGGCACGGCCGTCCTCGTCGACACCCGGGGCGTGCCGCGGGTGCGCTGCGCCTGCGGCAACCCGCTGCTGCCGCCCACCTCGGCGGACCGCGCTCCGGTCACGAAGGGCAGCGCCTGGCCCGGCTACCGGCCGTCCCAGGTGGTCGTGGTGACTCCGGCACCCGAGGTGATCACCCACATCACGATCATCGACGTCGTCGACCACACCTGGATCGAGCGCCGCTGCGGCCACGACACCCGGCACGACCGCCCCGTACGCCCGCCCGCCTGGGCGACGACCCGGCCCCCGACGCCGAGCGAGCTGGAGAGCGCGAGCAGGAGCCCCCGTCCCAGCACGCCGGCCCCGGCCACGCCGAGCACGTCCAGCCCGGGGACGCATGACGAACTCGCGCCTCCGGACGTCTCCGAGCCCGGCCGGCCGCTGTCGCCGTCGTCGCCGCCGTCCGGCTGCGTGACCCCGACGGTCACCGTCACCCCCGGCGGCACCGGCCGCGCGACCGTGCCGCCCACGCCCGGGGACTGCCCGGCGGCCACGGTGACCGCCACACCGCCGAGCTCGCCCGGCACGCAGACGGCACCGCGCACCCCGTCGCAGGACGTCGGCCCCGAGACCGTCCCGGACTCCCCCGACCTTCCCGACAGCGGCGGCCTGATCCCGGACGACGTCCCGGACGACACGGCCGGCACCCGCAGCGGCACCGCCGAGAGCATCTTCGGCAGCCCCACCGACGTCTTCGCCGGGTGAGCCGTACGCCCGCCGCGGGCCCTCCCGGCCGTACGCCCGCGAAAGGGCCGCCCGGCCGGGCGGCCCCGGTCGAAGAATCCGTCGAACACTGGCAAGGTGGGCCCATGGCTGACCGGGGAGCGAGCGCGCTGTCACTCCCGGACGACTGGCCCGCCCACGCGGACTCGGTGCTCGCGCTGAACCGTATGGGCACCTTCGACTGGGACCTGGGCACCGGCCTGATGACGATGGACGCCCGGGCCCACGAGGTGTTCGACGTGCTGCCCGAGGAGTACGACGACCACCCCGAGACCCTCGGCCTGCGCGTGCCGCCCGGCGAGGCCCGCCGGCTGGACGCGATGGTGTCGCAGGCGCTCAAGGACGGCAGCGAGAACTACGGCGCCTACTTCCGGGTCCGCTGCCGCGACGGCACCCTGCGCTGGACCCACACCCAGGGCTACATCCGCCGGGACGAGACCGGACGCCCGCGGCGCATCATCGGCATCGTCCGCGACGCCACCCCGGAGCTCGCCGAGAGCGAGGCGCACAGCCGCCGTCTGATGGGGGACGACGTCCGTCTCGACCAGAGCAGCGTGATCCAGATGGCCACGGCCGCCCTCGCCCACGCGCGGACCGTCCAGGACGTCATCGACGTCATCAAGGACACCCATGGGCTGACCCACCTCGGCGCGACCAGCCTGGTCATGGGCCTGGTGGAGGCGGGCCGCATCCGGCTGATCGCCGAGGGGCCGACCGGCAGCTTCGTGCCCGGCACCGATGTCACCGGCATCGACGAGCCGTACCCGATGAGCGAGGTCGTGCGCACCCTCAGCCCCCGGTTCATCGAGTCCCCGGAGGAGTTCGCGGCGGGCTATCCCATCCTGTGGCCGCACATCACCGACCTGAAGATCACCGCGGCCGCGTATCTGCCGCTGATCGTCCAGGCCCGGCCGATCGGTGCGATGGGCCTGCT
This sequence comes from Streptomyces sp. NPDC096205, assembly GCF_044763135.1. NCBI lineage: Bacteria > Bacillati > Actinomycetota > Actinomycetes > Kitasatosporales > Streptomycetaceae > Streptomyces > Streptomyces sp. NPDC096205. The sequence continues at coordinate 388,001 of NZ_JBIWFS010000001.1, forward strand.
CTACAACGACCGCGAGGGCTTCAGCGCCGAGGAGCGCAACATCCTCGTCGCCCTCGGCAGCAGCATCGCCCAGAGCCTGCAACGGGCCATGTTCTACGAGCAGGAGAAGGACATCGCGCAGGGCCTCCAGCAGGCCATGCTGCCGCGCACCATCCCCAGCGTGCGCGGCGCCGACGTCGCCGTCCGCTACCGTGCCGCCACCATCGGCGGTTCCCAGGGCCGTGACATCGGCGGCGACTGGTACGACCTGATCCCGCTGCCCGGCGGGCGGGTCGGCGCGGTCATCGGTGACGTCCAGGGCCATGACACGCACGCGGCCGCCGTCATGGGCCAGCTGCGGATCGTGCTGCGCGCCTACGCCGCCGAGGGCCACACCCCGGCGACCGTGATGGCCCGCGCCTCGGTGTTCCTGCACGAACTCGACACCGACCGCTTCGCGACCTGTCTGTACGCCGAGGCCGACCTGGCCACCGGAGTGGTCCAGGTGGTGCGCGCGGGGCACATCGACCCGCTCGTGCGGCAGTCCGACGGCACCTGCCGCCGGGTCACCGTCGCGGGCGGGCTGCCGCTCGGCCTGTCCGCGGAGTTCGGCAGCCTGGAGTATCCGGTGTCCACGATCGAGCTGGACCCGGGCCACACCCTGCTGCTGTGCACCGACGGCCTGGTCGAGCAGCCCGGCGCCGACCTCGACGACGGCATGCGCACCCTCACCTCGCTCATCGCCTCGGGCCCCGAGGACGTACGGCGTCTGGCGGACATGCTCATCGACCTCGCCGAGGAACGCGGCGGCGACGACGACGTGGCGCTTCTCCTGCTGCACCGCCGGGGCATGGACGCGCCCCAGACGGGCGGCCGGCTCCAGCAGCATGTGGCCTCCGGCGATCCGGAGGCCCTGCGCGAGGCCCGCCGGATGGTCCGTACCGCCGTCCGCGCCTGGGGCGCCCGCGACCGTGCGGACGAGATCGTGCTCGTCGCCGACGAGATGATCACCAACGCGCTGATGCACACCGAGGGCGCCGCGATCGTCACCCTGCGGTCCCTGGCCGGCGGCCGGCGGCTGCGGGTGGAGGTCGAGGACTCCTCCAGCGCCCTGCCGCGCCGCCGCGAGGCGGGCGACTCGGGCGTCTCCGGCCGCGGCCTGCTGCTGGTGGACCTGCTCACCGACGACTGGGGCGTGGAGGCGCGCGGCGGCGGCAAGTGCGTGTGGTGCGAGTTCGAGGTGGCGCAGGCGACATGAGGTCGCGCGGCCCCGATGGCACTCTGGACGTATGCCGGAACTCCCCGAGGTCGAAGCGCTGAAGGACTTCCTGACCGAGAACCTGGTCGGCCACGAGATCGTCCGGGTGCTGCCGGTCGCCATCAGCGTCCTGAAGACGTACGACCCACCGCTCAGCGCCCTGGAGGGCCGCGAGGTCGGCGCCGTGCACCGGTACGGCAAGTTCCTCGACCTCGCCACGGACGGCGGCCCGCATCTGGTCACCCACCTGGCGCGCGCGGGCTGGCTGCACTGGAAGGACCGCCTGCCCGACGGCCCGCCCCGCCCCGGCAAGGGCCCCCTCGCCCTGCGGGTCGCCCTGGAGACGGGCGCGGGCTTCGACCTGACCGAGGCCGGGACGCAGAAGCGGCTCGCGGTGTACGTCGTCGACGACCCGGGGCAGGTCGAGGGCATCTCGAGGCTCGGCCCCGACCCGCTCGCCGACGACTTCGACGAGGCCCGCTTCGCCGCGCTGCTCGCGGGTGAGCGACGGCAGCTCAAGGGCGCCCTGCGCGACCAGAGCCTGATCGCCGGTGTCGGCAACGCCTACAGCGACGAGATCCTGCACGCCGCGAAGATGTCCCCGTTCAAGCTGGCCGCGTCCCTCACCCCCGAGGAGACCTCCCGCCTCTACGACGCCCTGCGCACCACCCTCACCGAGGCGGTCGAGCGTTCCCGGGGCCTGGCCGCGGGCCGCCTGAAGGCCGAGAAGAAGAGCGGCCTGCGCGTCCACGGCCGCACCGGCGAACCCTGCCCGGTCTGCGGCGACACCATCCGCGAGGTCTCCTTCAGCGACTCCTCGCTCCAGTACTGCCCGACCTGCCAGACGGGCGGCAAACCGCTCGCCGACCGCAGGCTGTCGCGGCTGCTCAAGTAGCCGCTCCCCGTACGTGCTCGGCCAACCGGTCCATGGCGCGGTCCAGTTCGCGCCGGGTGCCGAACGGGACGATCGCCGCCCGGCCCGGTACGCGCACCCCGCCGGTCAGGGCGACGCGGGTGCCGCCGCCGGGTGCGGGGGCGGTGGCCATGCCGATGACGAGGAAGCGGCTCTGCAGCCAGCACCAGCCGGGCCGCACCACGCCGTGCAGCCGGGCGCGCATGCCGTAGCGGCTGCGGGCAAGGGCCTCGACGCGCTCGCCGTCACGGCGTACGACGGTCAGGTGCCGCATGTCCGGCTGGAACCGCCCGAACGCCCCCTCCAGGTCGCCCATCACGGCCCACACCTCGGCCGGTGCGGCGGGCAGGAGCCGCTCGGCGACCCGGGCGCCGGGGAGGGCGGCGGCCATGATGTGCAGCCTGCGGACGTCGTCCAGGCCGGAGGTGGGCCACCCAGGCTCGGCGGTCATGCGGACCACGCCCTTCTGAAGCTCGCCCGGGCGCGGTGCAGCCGGGATTTGACGGTGCCTGCGGGGACGTCCAGCAGCGCCGCGGCGGCCTGTTCGTCCAGTCCCTCGATGTCGCGCAGGACCAGCACGGCCCGGTGTTCGGGTGCCAGCCGGGCCAGGACGTCGCGGATGTCGGCGCCGAGCTGCGGATCGCCGCGCTCGGGCACCTCGGTGAGCTCGGCGGGCCGGTCCCGGGCGTCGCGCCGGGCGATCCGTACCGCCTCGCGTACGGCGATGGCCCGCACCCAGCCGTAGAGCGCCTCCGGCTCCCGCAGGGCGCGCAGGGAGCGGAACACCACCACCAGCGCCTCCTGGGTGGCGTCGGGGCCTCCGCAGAGCGCGATGGGCGTGCAGATCCGGGCGACGTACGGGGTCAGCAGGCCGAGCAGGTCCTGCATCGCCAGGGTGTCGCCCCGGCGCGCGGCGCGGGCGAGCGCGATGCCCTCGGCATTCGCCCGCGCCTCGCTCGGCGTGCTCTCCGTCACCGGGCGAGTCTCCCAGGGACGCCCGCGCGGTCCGTGTCCGGGAGGGCCGCACGGGCGGCGGCGAGGCCGAAGACCAGGCACACCGGCGTGTAGAGCAGCAGGTTCAGCCGGTGGAAGACCGGGCCCGCGTCCTCGCCCAGGCCCAGCGCCCAGGCGATGCCGGCCGTCCCGCGGAGCATCAGCCCGGCGGCGACGGCGAGGGTGACGAGCCGCAGCAGCCGCCGGGTCCGCCGGCCGCCGCGCCCCGTGGCCCGGCCGAGGACGGCCGCGGCGGAGGTGAACAGCAGCGCGGCCAGCGGCAGCACCACCGGTGCGGTGAAGGGGACTTCGGTGCCGAGGACGGCGAGCGAGAGGGTGCGTTCGTCGGCCGCGGGCCAGGTCGCGCCGGTGGCCCAGTACACGTGCGCCAGGCCGTCCAGGGCCAGCAGCGCGGCCACCGCCCGGCCCGCGCGGCGTGGGGTGATGTGCTCCATGGTGGTGCTCCTCCTCGGGTGCGGACATGCCGACAGTCCGAGGAGGAGGCGGGAGGCGGGAAGGTTCCTGTGAAGAGCATCACACGGGCGTCTCGCCCGGCACGGGCGCCTCCTCGGGCAGCAGTCCGGTCTCGCGCAGCTCCTGCCACAGGTCGGCGGGGACAGGGGCTGCGAACTGGTGGGCGCAGTCGACGACTTCATGGGCCGAGCGGGCGCCGACCAGGACCGCGGCGACGGCCGGGTGGGCCGCGCAGAAGGCCAGCGCGGCGGCGCGCAGCGTGGTGCCGTGGCGGGCGGCGACGGCCTTCAGCCGCAGGGCGCGGTGCAGCAACTCGGGCAGCGCGGTGGCGTAGTTGTACGTCGCCCCCGGTCTCGGGTCCGCCAGCAGGCCGGAGTTGAACGCGCCGCCGATGACGACGGACGTGCCGCGGTCCAGCGCGGCGGGCAGCAGCTCGACGAGGGCCTGCTGGTCGAGCAGGGTGTAGCGGCCCGCGCACAGCACCACGTCGACGTCCGTGTCGCGGACGAACCGGGTGAGCATCTCCGCCTGGTTCATGCCCGCCCCGATGGCGCCGACCACGCCCTGTGCGCGGAGTTTCTCCAGCGCCGGATAGCCCTCCCGGAAGGCCTCCTCCGCGTGGTCGTCGGGGTCGTGCAGATAGACGATGTCGACGTGGTCGAGGCCGAGCCGCTCCAGGCTGCCCTCCAGGGTGCGCCGTACGCCGTCCTCGCTGAAGTCCCAGACGCGGCGGTGCGTGGCGGGGACGACGAAGCCGTGCGCGAGGTCGTCGCCGCCCCGGTCGGACGGCTCCAGGCGGCGGCCGACCTTGGTGGAGATCGCGTACTGCGCCCGGGGACGCTCGCGCAGGGCCGCGCCCAGTCGGCGCTCGGACAGGCCGAGGCCGTAGTGCGGCGCGGTGTCGAAGTAGCGGACACCGCGCTGCCAGGCGGCGGCCACCGCCTCGTGCGCCTGTGTCTCGGTGACCTCGGTGAAGAGGTTGCCGATGGCGCTGCCGCCGAAGGCCAGCTCGCTGACCCTGACGGCGCTGCGGCCCAGCCGGTTCACCGGGTCACCGGCCGGGTGGTGTGCGGATGCGGATGGTCGAGGTACCTGGTCACGGAGGGCCTTTCGGTCCGGGGCATCGGCGACCGCATGCCTATCAGGCCGATCAGGCCCGGCAAAAGGTTCGGATAGCGCCAAATCCCGGACCGTGCTCAGCTCCTGCGCAGCCGCAGGGTGACCAGCTCGAACGGCCGCAGCCGTACGGCGATCCGCCGGCCGTCGTTCCGTGGCGCGGGCACCTCGGCCAGCGGGCGCTCCAGCAGGTCGGTGACCTGCACCTCCGCGAACTCGAACCCGGGCGTCAGGGTGGCGCGGCAGCGGCCGCCGTGGGCCTCGTGGAAGCGGACGACCACATCTCCGCTGCCGTCGTCGGCGAGCTTCACCGCGGTGACGACGACCGCGTCCTGGTCGACGGTGACCAGCGGGGCCACCTCCCGCGCGCCGGTCAGGTGCCGCTCGGGCAGGTTCACCCGCCAGCCCTCGCGGACCGCGTCGGCGATGTCCGCGCCCGGCACGAGGGCGTGCCGGAAGCGGTGGACGCCCTGGTCGGTCTCGGGGTCGGGGAAGCGCGGGGCGCGCAGCAGGGACACCCGGACCGTGGTCGTCGTACCGAGGTCGCCGTCGGAGCGGACCGTGCGGGTCACGTCGTGGCCGTACGTCGAGTCGTTGACGACCGCCACACCCCAGCCGGGTTCCGCGACATGGACGAACCGGTGGTTGCAGGCCTCGAACTTGGCCGCCTCCCATGAGGTGTTGGTGTGGGTGGGACGGTGGAAGTGCCCGAACTGCGTCTCGGAGGCGTAGCGTTCGGCGTGCACGTCGAGCGGGAACGCCAGCTTGAGGAACTTCTCCGTCTCGTGCCAGTCGACCTCCGTGTCCAGCACCAGCCGCCGCTCCCCCGGCGCCAGCGTCAGCACCTGGGTGACACGCGAGCCACCGAAGGACCGCATGACCCGGACACCGCCGGCCTCGGTGGCCGTGACCTCGTCGGCGTCGGTGAGGTCGGTGACCGTGTTGCGGTAGAACTTGTCGACGTCCCAGGCGTCCCACATGTTGGGGAAGTCGGGGTGCAGCTGGAGCAGGCCCGCGGCCCGGCCCGGCGCGATCGTCTCGCGGTCGGCGTCGATGTCGTACGCCGAGACGACCAGCCCCTGCGCGTCGATCTCGACCCGCAGCAGGCCGTTGTCGAGGACGAAGCCGCCCCCGACGCGCGGGGTCGGCTCGACCGGCCGGGCGGCGGTGGGGGTTCCGGCTCCGCCCGCGGGGACCCCGTTCCTGCCGTGCGGCGCGGAGTTGAAGGCCAGCTCGCGCGTCCCCTCGCCCGCCAGCGCGCGCTGGGCCGCGTCGATGATGGCGTGCAGGTCCTCGGCCACCCGGGCGTAGGTCCGGCGGGCCTCGCGGTGCACCCAGGCGATGGACGAGCCGGGCAGGATGTCGTGGAACTGGTGCAGCAGGACCGTCTTCCAGATCCGGTCCAACTCCTCGTACGGGTAGGGGAATCCGGAGCGCACCGCAGCCGTGGCCGCCCACAGTTCGGCCTCCCGCAGCAGGTGTTCGCTGCGCCGGTTGCCCTGCTTGGTCTGGGCCTGGCTGGTGAGGGTGGCGCGGTGCAGTTCGAGGTAGAGCTCGCCGACCCAGACGGGCGGCTCGGGGTACTCGGCCTCGGCCTTGTCGAAGAAGTCCCGCGGGGTCTCCCACACGACGGTCGCCGAGCCTTCGAGGTCGCGCAGCCGGGCCGCCTTGGCGATCATCTCGCGGGTGGTGCCGCCGCCTCCGTCGCCCCAGCCGGTGGGGGCGAGGGAGTGGCGGGCGACGCCTTTGTCCTTGAAGTTGCGGGCCGCGTGGGCGATCTCGCTGCCCTTCATCGAGCAGTTGTAGGTGTCGACGGGCGGGAAGTGGGTGAAGATCCGGGTGCCGTCGATGCCCTCCCACCGGAAGGTGTGGTGGGGGAACTTGTTCGTCTGCGACCAGGAGATCTTCTGCGTCAGCAGCCGCTTGGCGCCCGCGGCCTTGATGATCTGCGGCAGGCCCGCGGCGAAGCCGAAGGTGTCGGGCAGCCACGCCTCGTCGTTCTCGATGCCGAACTCGTCGAGGAAGAACCGCTTGCCGTGCACGAACTGGCGGGCCATCGCCTCCGAGCCCGGCATGTTGGTGTCCGACTCCACCCACATGCCCCCGGCCGGCACGAACCGCCCGTCGGTCACCGCCTTCCGCACCCGCGCCCACACCTCGGGCCGGTGCTCCTTCACCCACGCCCACTGCTGCGCCTGCGACATGGCGAAGACGAACTCGGGCTCGTCCTCCAGCAAGGCCGTCATGTTGGCCGTCGTACGGGCCACCTTGCGGACCGTCTCCCGCAGCGGCCACAGCCACGCCGAGTCGATGTGCGCGTGCCCGACGGCGCTGATGCGGTGCGCGGAGGGCACGGCGGGAGCGGCGAGGGCGGGCCGCAGGTGCGAACGGGCCTGCTCGGCCGTGCCGTTGACGTCCTGGAGGTCGATCACGTCCAGGGCCTTCTCGATGGCCCGAAGAATCTCGTGCCGGCGCGGGGAGTCCACCGGCAGCTCGGCCATCAGCTCGCCGAGCACCTCCAGGTCGATCACCAGCTGCCACACCGTCTCGTCGAGGACGGCGAGATCCATCCGGGCGAGCGTGTACTGCGGCTCGCTGCCGGCGGTGTCCTTGTCGCCGAGCCGGGTCGGCCGGAACGGGTGGTAGTCCAGGATGACCGGGTTGGAGGCGGCCTCGACGTGCAGCCGCACCTCCTCGCCGCCCTCGACGGGCGCGCCGATCCGCACCCACTGGTTGCGCGGGTTGAGGCCCTTCACCGGGGTGCCGTCGGGCCGGTAGACCAGGCCCTCGCACTGGAAGCCCGGCATGTTCTCGTCGAAGCCGAGGTCCAGGATCGCCTCGACGGTCCGCCCGGCCCAGGCCTCGGGCACGGTGCCCGTCACCCGGAACCAGCTGGTGCCCCAGGGAGCACCCCACCGGGCGCCCACCTCGATCGGCGCGGGCTCGGCCGCGAGGCCCTCGGCGACCGGGACCGGCTCGTCGGGGGCGTGCCAGACGGCCACCTCCAGCGGCATGGACTCGGGGTACACGGCGGGACGGATGCGTTCGTCGAGGACACGCCTCAGCCGGGCCTCGACGAGGGTGCGGTCGTCATGCATGTGGGCTGCTCCTACCAGGGACGGGTGACGGTCACGGGGTCCGACGAGGTGTACAGCTCCCCCACCGCGCGCAGTTCGAACCGCGCCGCCCGCTCGCCCTGCTCGCGCTGGAGCCCGCCGACGAAGTAGGCGCGCTGGCAGGTGGCGCCGAGGAAGCGGCGCGTGCCGTCGGGGAGCAGGCGGTGCAGGGTGTAGTGGCGTACGGTGCCGGGGGCGGGGTTCCAGGCGAGGCGCAGGTCGCCCGCCGACGCCGCGGTGACGCGGAACCCGGTGGGAGCGGCCGGGGCCTGGGCGGGTGCGGTACGTACGGCGATCCCGCCGAGCCGCCAGCGGACGGGGGCGGGGGCGGAGCCGGAGCCTGCGGCGGGCGTGAGGCGGACGCCGAGGGCGTGAATGGTGTCGCCCTTGGTGAGCCCTGTGAGCTGGACGGTCGTGGTGTGCCAGGTGTTGGCCGAGTTCACAGGGAAAAATCTGTACGGCGGCGTCGACCCGGGCGTGCTCGGCTCGGCGGTCGCGACGGCCAACTCGACTTTCACCGCACCCTCGTCGATCCGGTCGGTCAGCTCGACCACCGTGTGAACTCCGTCAACACCCACCGGCAGCCGTGTCGCATACACATCCAGCACCACCGGCGCGTCCAGTTCACCCGCGAGAAGCACACTGCTCCCGCCACACCACGCGTCGGCGAAATCGAAGTTCACAGCCGGCCGCGCACCGCCGCCGCCCTCCGTGTGAACCGCCCACCTCCGCGACGGCAGCCGGTCCTGCAGCCCGAGGTGGTTCCAGGGCGCGGTCGAGGTCACCCGCCCCTCCTCGTACCACCGCAGCCCGTGCCCGGTGTTGAACACGCTCGCGAACGGCACCGACGTCACCGTTGACCGGTCGGCCACCACCACCGCCGGCGCCCGCCACGGGTCGGCCGGGTCCGGCCGCGAGGGGTCCGCGGACCGCCCCGTCCAGAACCGGTCGTCCGCCGCGTGGAAGTCGCCCGGCGCGCGCCCGTCCGCCGGCAGGTGGTTGCGCGTCCACTCGGGCCGGTAGAAACCGAGCGAGACGACGTCCGGCGACTGCGCGGGCACGATCGCGTCCCAGTTCACCGTCGAGTTCCAGCCGTTCGACTCGACGTCGACACCCGCCCACAGCTCGTACCGGCTGCGCCCCAGCCGTTCGGCGCGCTGCCCCGAGGAGGCGAGCCGCGCGGCCGTCCAGCGGAAGTCGACGAACATGTCGTCGGCGGCCAGGAAGAACGGCTCGTTCTGCGAGGTCAGGCCGCCCTGCCAGCTCACCGTGCCGTTCACCGTCATCGCGTCGTACCAGGTCACCCGCTGCCCGCGGGCCGCCGCCAGCGACTTCAGCTCGCGCAGGAAGCCCAGCATGGCCGCCCCCAGCGCCGGGTCGCCGCCGCCGGTCTCGGCGTTCACGAACCATCCGTCGAAGCCGTACGCCGCCGCGACCTCCACCAGCCGCGCGGCCAGCGGATACCGTCCGGCGGCGTCCTTCTGCACCAGGTCACGGGTCCACCGCAGCTGTCCGCCGTACGCGGCCGGCGGCAGGAAGATGTTGCCGAGGACGCGCACGCCGTGCCGGTGGGCGGCGTCCACGATCGGTGCGTTCGGGGCGAGGATCAGCCCCTCGCCGGACGAGCCGCCCCAGAACACCAGCTCGTCGATGTACGCCCAGTGAGTGAGCGCGTAGTAGTCGGCGGTGGCCGAGCCCTGCGAGGGGTTGCCCGAGGTCGGCCCGAAGGACACCAGCGACTGGATGCGGGCCTGGGCGTCGCGGGCGGTGGCGTTGGCGGGGGCCGGGGTGAAGCGCGGGGCGAGCGGGACGGTCGACGCGTTGAACGGCAGGTCGGTGTCCTCGGCCGCGCGCCAGCTCTTCAGGCTGCGCCAGGTGATGCCGGGGCCGGGCGTGCCGAAGGGCAGGAAGTCCGGGTACCAGTACGAGGCGTACGGCTGGAGGGAGGCGGCGCGGGGCGTGGCTCCCGCGACCCCGGCGGCCCCCGCGGCATCAGCGACTCCCGCGGCCTCGGCGGGATGCGCCTGAAGCGCGGGAAGGCCGGGGACCATCGCGGCGGTCGCTCCGGCGAGGAGCACGGTGCGTCTGGTGGGGTTCACGAGCGGGTGCCTCCTGGGAGTCCGGGTGGGGCGGGGAGTACCTGTTCGGGAGTGACGGTCTCGGTGATGCCGCGCGCGGCCAGGTGTTCCTTGTCGTCGGCGCGGGTGTCGAGGACGGTGGTGGGGCGGGCGCCGTCGGCGGTGAGCCGGAAGAAGGCGTCGAAGACGGGTCCGCCGGGCGCGCAGCGCGAGCGGGCGCCCGGATCGGCGGGCACGACGAGGGCGGTCGTACGGGCTTCGGGCGCGCGAGTCCCTTCGCGCGCGGCCCGGGCGAGGGCGAGGGCCGCCTCCTTGGGCCGCCGGTCGTTGGTCAACAGGCCCAGGCCGTACTCGAGTTCCGGGAAGTCGGCGAGGTCTCGGGAGACGTCGTGCGAGCACCACCAGGTGATGCCCCACAGGTCGGGGCAGTCCAGGGCGTTCGCCACGGTGGCCGCGGTGAAGTCCGCCGCGTGCTCGGGCGGGATCAGCGGGGCGGGGGCCCCGACCTCCTGGAGCCAGACGGGCCGGTGCGGGTCGTCGGCCCAGGCCTTGGCGAGCTCGATCAGATACGCGGCATGGTGCTCGGTGGGCACAGACATACGGCCGTGCCGCTGGGCGGTGCCGTTGAAGACCCAGGAGTGCACGGCCGTGACGGCTCCGCGCCGGGCGGCCTGCGCCGGAGTGAAGGGCTGGTCGTCCTGGTACCAGGTGGCGTCGTACTCGGCGTGCAGATGGAGCCGGCCGGGGGCGCCCTCCTCGCAGGCGGCGAGCATCCGCTCCAGCCAGGCGTCGATCTCGTCGGCGCTCGCCCGGTCGGGGTCGGGGTGGGGCCCTGCCGCGAACTGGTTGATCTCGTTGCCGAGGGTCATGCCGAGGAAGTTCCGCCGGGCGGCGAGTGCGGCGGCGAGGGTGCGCAGGTAGGCGGCCTGGCCTTCGATTACCGACGGGTCGGTGAAGAGGTTGCGCCGGTGCCAGGTGCGGGTCCAGGCGGGCAGGAAGTCGAAGCTGCTCAAGTGCCCTTGCAGTCCGTCCACGTTGACGTCCAGACCGCGTTCGCCGGCCGCGTCCACGAGCTGCACCAGCTGCTCGACGGCCCGGCCGCGGATCAGCGAGCGGTTCGGCTGGAAGTACGGCCACAGCGGGAAGACCCGGATGTGGTCCAGGCCGAGGGCGGCGACGGAGTCGAGGTCGGCGCGTACGGAGTCGAGGTCGAAGTCGAGCCAGTGGTGGAACCACCCTTCGCTGGGCGTGTAGTTGACGCCGAAGCGCACGGCAGGAGGCATGCGGTGTCCTTGTACAGACGAGAGGGGGGTGTCAGCCCTTCACTGCGCCCTCGCCGACCCCGCGGAAGAAGTACCGCTGGAGACAGGCGAAGAGGGCGATCAGCGGGGCCACGGCGATGACCGTGCCCGCGGCGACGAGGCGTTCGTCGTTCGCGAAGGTGCCGTGCAGGTAGTTGAGCCCGATGGTCAGCGTGAACTTGGACGGGTCGCTCAGCACGATCAGCGGCCACAGGAAGTCGTCCCAGGCGCCCATGAAGGCGAAGATCGCGACGACGGCCACGGTCCCCTTGACCGACGGCAGCGCGATCCGCAGGAACCGCTGCCAGACGTTCGCCCCGTCGACGTAGGCCGCCTCCTCGATCTCGTACGGCAGGTTGAGGAAGGCGTTGCGCATCAGCAGCACGTTCATCGCGCCGATGCAGCCGGGCAGCACCACGCCGACCAGGGTGTTGTTCAGGCCCAGCTCCCGCATGGTGGTGAACTGGGCGATGATGATGCCCTCCACGGGCACGAGCATCGCCAGGACGAACGCCAGGGTTGCGGCGCGGCGGCCGCGGTAGCGCAGCCGGGCCAGCGCGTATCCGGCGAGCGCGGAGCCGACGCAGTTGGTGACGACGTTGGCGCCGGCGACCTTCAGGGAGTTCAGGGCGTAGTCCCAGACGGGGATGGTGTCGGCGACCCATGCGTAGTTGTGGAGCGTCGGATCCGAGGGCACGAAGCTCGGCGGGGAGCTGTAGATGTCCTCGGTCGGGCCCTTCAGGGACGTCGAGAGCTGCCAGAGGAACGGCCCGACGGTGAGGGCGAGGACGGCGAGCAACAACACGTATCGCAGGACCAGTTCACCGGTACGCGCCCCCCTCATGCCCCCTCCTTCCGGTCGGCCCGCAGCACGAGCAGCATCAGGGCGACGGTGACGACGAAGACGACGACGGACAGGGCGGAGGCGTATCCGACGCGGCCGGTCAGGCCGGTGCCGGTGCGCTGCACCAGCATGACGAGGGTGGTGTCCTCGCCCGCCGGACCACCGCTGGGGCCGGCCATCAGATACACCTCGGAGAACACCTTGAACGCGGCCACCGACGACAGCGCGCCGACGAGCACCATGGTGGACCGGACGGCCGGCACGGTGACCGTGAGGAAGCGCCGCACGGCACCGGCGCCGTCCACCGCGGCGGCCTCGTGCAGTTCGCGCGGTACGTTCGCCAGGGCCGCGAGGTAGATGATCATGTAGTAGCCGAGGCCCTTCCAGACCGTGACGGCCATGGCGCTGAGCAGCAGCAGCCACTGGTCGCTGAGGAAGCCGACCCGGCCGACGCCGACGGCCTCCAACACCGCGTTGATGAGGCCGCGTTCGTCCAGCAGCCATACCCAGATCAGACCCACGACGACGATCGAGGCGACGACCGGGGTGTAGAAGGCGGACCGGAAGAAGGCGATGCCGGGGATGCTCTTCTGCACCAGCAGGGCCAGCATCAGCGGCAGGATCACCAGCGCGGGGACGACGCCGAGGACGTACAGCGTGCTGTTGCGCAGACCGATCCAGAACATGTCGTCGTGGAGCATCTCGCGGAAGTTGGCGAGGCCCACGAACTGTCCCGGGATCAGGGTGCGCCGGTCCGTGAAGGCGTTCGTCACGGTGGACAGGAACGGGTACAGCACGAACGCGCCGGCCACGAGCAGCCCGGGAGCGGCGAACAGCCAGGGGCTGGTGGGCAGTTGGCGGCGCACCCCGCGTGGCGTCGGAGGCCGCGTCCCGCTCTGCTCCCGAGGTCGCATCCGGGTGACGGTCGAGGAGGCCATGCTCGCTCAGCCCTGCTGCCGCAGAAGCCGGTCGCAGGCCTCGACAGCGTTGTCAAGAGCCGCCTCGGGGCTCTCCTTGCCCTGGAGCGCACGGGCGACGGCGTTGCGCAGCTCGGTCTTCATCTGTTCGCTGAACAGCACGGGCGTGTAATTGACGGCTGTCTTCAGCGACTTGGCGGCGGCGACGCGTACGCGTGTCTCGTCGGTGCCGTCCTCCTTGGTGAAGTACGGGTCGTCGAGCGAGCCGGCGGTGCTGGGGAAGATGGCGACCTGCCGGGCGAACGACATCTGGTGCGCGGCGTCGGTGACGAAGTGCGCGAACGCGACGGCGGCCGGCTTGCGCTTGCTCTGCGCGTTGACCATCACGCCCATCACATACATGTTGGCGTGGCCGGTGCTGGTGATCTGGTCGGTGATGCCGATGTTCTCGTACAGGCCGGGCGCCTGCTTCTTGAAGTTGCCGAGATCGAGGGCGCTGCCGGGGTTCATGGCGACGGCCTGGGTGAGGAACTTCTTGCCCGACGACTCGGGCGTGGCGGTCAGCGCCTGCGGGTCGAGCGCCTTGGCGTCGTACAACTCCTTGTACCTGGTGAGGAGTTCGACGCCCTTGGGGTCGTTGAAGGCGAAGCCGGTGCCCTCGTCGTTCATCAACGGGACACCGTAGCGGCCGAAGTCCTCGATGGTGGGCACGTTGGCGAGGGTGGCGACCTTGCCGTCGCTCTTCTTCGCCAACTGCAGGGCGTCGTCGAAGAGTTCGTCGTACGTCCGCGGCGGCTGCTCGGGGTCGAGGCCGGCCTTCTCGAAGAGGGACTTGTTGTAGAACAGCGGGCCGGTGTTGAGGTACCAGGGGAAGGCGTACGTCCCGGTCACGCCCGGCACCTGGTGCCCGGCCCAGGCGCCCTCCAGGTACTCCTTCTTGTACTGCCCGGCCGCCTTGTCCAGGTCCAGGGCGAGGCCCGCCTGGGCCAGCGGGGCGACGAGGTCCGGGGAGACGTTGACGACGTCGGGCAGGGTGCCGCCGGCCGCGTCGGCGCTGATCTTGTCGGCATAGCCCTCGGCGGGCTGGTCGATCCACTTGACCCGGGTGCCGGGATGCTTCTTCTCGAACTCCGCGATCAGATCCTCGAAGTACGGCTTGAAGTTGGCGCGGAGATTCCAGGTCTGGAAGGTGATGTCGCCCTCGACCTTGCCGGAGGCGTCACTCGTGCCGCCGTCGTCGCCGGAGCCGCAGGCGCTCAGCGGCAGAAGGGTGCACAGGGCGGCGGCTGCGAAGGTCCTGCGGGAAAGAGGCATGCCGAACGGGTCTCCTTTGTGCCGGAGTTGGCCAACGACGGAGACCTTGCACGCCGCCGCGCAGGGTCGTCAATCCATCGCGCACAGCTAATTTGTTTAGCGCTAATGCGCATTAGGTTGACGAAGCTGAAGCGCATTAGCTGTACTGTCCGGAAACCGCCGCGGGGAATGGGGAGGCAGTGTGCAGGGCAGGCGTTCACCGGCCCGGCGGCCGACGATGAAGGACATCGCCCGGCATGCCGGGGTCTCCCAGAGCGCCGTCTCCTTCGCGCTGAACGGCCGGCCCGGGGTCTCCGACGACACCCGCGAGAAGGTGCGCCGGGTCGCCGAGCAGCTCGGCTGGCGGCCGAGCACGGCGGCACGGGCGCTGTCCGGGGAGGGGGCCGCGACGGTCGGGTTCGTGCTCGCCCGGCCGGCCGACACGCTCGGCGTGGACTCCTTCTTCCTCCAACTGGTCTCCGGCATCCAGGAAGTGCTGGCGGAGCGCCACCTGGGCCTGCTGTTCCAGGTGGTGGAGGACGTGGCCGACGAGTGCGCGGTGTACCGGCGCTGGTGGGCCGAGCACCGGGTGGACGGCCTGCTGGTGGCCGACCCGCGCACCGACGACCCGCGGCCCGACCTGCTGGACGAACTCGGCCTGCCCGCCGTGGTGATCGGCGGCGCACCCGACGAGCGGCACCCCGGCCTGTCGACGGTGTGGGCGGACGACGCGGGCGCGATGGCCGCGGTGGTGGACGAACTGCACGGCCTCGGCCACCGCCGGATCGTCCACATCGCCGGCCTCACCGGCCTCGCGCACACCCAGCGCCGGATCCGCACCCTGCGCGCCGAGGCGGAGCGGCGGGGCCTGACCGAGGTCCGCTCGGTGACCACCGACTACTCCGACGAGGCGGGCGCCGCGGTGACCCGCCGGGTCCTCACCGCGGCCCCGGCACCGACCGCGCTGATCTACGACAACGACGTCATGGCCGTCGCCGGCGTCGCCGCGGCCGCCGAACTGGGCTTCTCCGTCCCGGGCGACGTCTCGGTGGTCGCCTGGGAGGACTCGGCCCTGTGCCGCATGGTCCGCCCCCGCCTGTCCGCGCTCTCCCGCGACAGCGTCCAGTTCGGCCGCACGGCCGCCACGGAGCTGACCGCGCTGCTGGACGGGGGGCCGGCTCGTACCGTGCGGGTACCGGTGCCGCGGCTGCTGGGGAGGGAGAGCACGGGGGCGGCGCGCACCGAGTGAGGTGCCGGCCTGCCCCCCCCTCTCGACGTACGGCCCCGCCTACCGGCACAGTTCTCCGTGCATACTCACCAGTAGCCCCGAGGAGCCGTCGTGACCAGTTGGGTGGGCCGGACCGCCGTCGAGATCGCTGCCGCTGTGCGGGAGAAGCGGGTCACGCCCCGGGAGGTCGTGGCGGAGCATCTGGCGCGGATCGAGCGGCTGGACGGGCGGATCGGGGCGTTCCGGGTGGTGCGGGCCGGGGCGGCCCTGGCCGAGGCGGACGAGGTGGGCGCCTGGGCGGACCTCGCCGAACTGCCGCTCGCCGGGGTGCCGGTGGCGGTGAAGGACAATCTGGCGGTGCGCGGCGAGTCGATGCGGGTCGGCTCGGCGGCGACACCGGAGACGCCTTCGGACGAGGACCATGTGACGGTCGCCCGGCTGCGAGCGGCGGGCGCGATCGTGGTGGGGCTGACCAACGTCCCCGAGCTGTGCGTCTTCGGTACGACCGAGGGCGTGCACGGCACCTCCCGGAACCCGTGGGACACCTCGCGCACGGCGGGCGGCTCCTCCGGCGGCAGCGCGGCCGCCGTCGCCGCCGGGTTCACGCCGATCGCGCTCGGCAACGACGGGATGGGCTCGCTGCGCATTCCGGCCGCCAACTGCGGGCTGGTCACCATCAAGCCCGGACACGGCGTCGTACCGGCCGGGATCGGCGACGGCGACTGGTTCGGAATGTCGGAGAACGGGCCGCTCGCCACGACGGTCGAGGACGTGCGGCTGATGCTGTCGGTGCTCGCGGACACGGAGGTGCCGCACAGCGAGGAGCCCGCGCCGCGCTCGGTGGCGGTGTCCCTGCGCAGCCCGCTGGCCGGGGTCGCGATCGCCAGGCCGTATACGAACGCCGTGCGGGAGGCGGCCGGACTGCTGGCGGTGGCGGGACATCGGGTGCGGCGCGCGGATCCGCCGTATCCCCTGTCGCTGAGCCTCACCGCGCTCGCGCACTGGACGGCGGGCACGTCGGTGGACGCGCAGGGCCTCGATCCGCGGCTGCTGACGCGGCGCACCCGGGTGCATGCCGCTCTCGGGCGGCGTTTCGTGGCGGGGGTGCGGGGCGGGGAGAGCCGTGCGGCGCTGCGGCGGCGGCTGGAGCCGTTCTTCGCGGAGCACGATGTGCTGCTGATGCCGGCGCTGGCCCGCCGCTCCCCCAAGGCCGGGCCGTGGCACGAGCGGGGCTGGCTGCGCAACATCGCGGTGAACAGCGCCTATTCGCCGATGACTCCGCCGTGGAACCTCACCGGCTGGCCCGCGGCGGCGGTGCCGTTCGGCACCCTGCCCTCGGGCGCGCCCTGCGCCGTGCAGCTGGTGGGCAGGCCGGGGTCGGAGGCGGAACTTCTCGAGGTCGCGGGGCAGTTGGAGAAGCTGCATGCGTGGGAGCGGACGGCTCGGATCAGCTGAACCCCGTACGGGCATGCACGCTGCACGCCCGTACCGGCGACGACGGACAGCCTGTTCAGTCCACGCTGGGCAGGATGTGGGGCTCGGCGAGGTCGTCCTCGTAGCCCGCGAGCCGGATGGGGGCCGAGCGGGCCCACACGTCCAGGCTGCCGAGCTCGTCGGGCCTGCGGCCGGTACGGTCCGTGCGTTCCTTGGGGCGCTGGTCGCGATTCGTCTTCTCCGGTGTCACCGCGCACTCCTTATGTGTCGGGTCACCCTCGGGCAGTCGGTCAGGTCGCGCTCGGCACCTGACGCCCGCTCGGGTCTGGTTGAAAACCGTCCGGACGCGGTGGCGTCGATCTTTCGGTGCGAGAGCAGACCGTGATGGACCGGCTGTTCCCGGGACGGACCGTGGGTGTGGGTGGGACCCGCTGTGCTGTCCGTCCGAGTCAGGATAACCATCTGAGCGGGTGCCCGCTCGACTGGGCTGAAAACATCGAGTAACTATCCGAAGTCGGACAGCCTCAGAGGGCGAGCATTTCCTCCCGCTTTGATACACGAAGAGTGGCTTTGCGGCCACTCGTTCAGCCCAGCACATCGAACAGAATTTCGCCCCGGCCATGACGTTCAGGTGCCGTTGGCTCGGCCGAAAACTAGCCATGATCTGCTGGCGTACCCCTACGGCTGTCTCGCGGGAGGACGGACGCATGGAGCTGCGCGGCGTCGACGAGCTGATGGACCTGCTGAGCGTGTGCCGGGGCGTCCGCACCCCCGGCGACCCCGTCGATCTGCACGAGCACTCCCTGCAGACGGCGGCCCTGCTGCGCCGCGGCCGCCCCGCCGACAAGGAGCTCCAGGTCGCCGGGCTGGTGCATGAGCTCGGCCGGGTACTGCAACCGGGTGACCACCCCGGGCACGCGGACCTGGCGGCGGAGGCGGTCCGGCCGCTGCTCGGCGACCGCGTCTTCCGTCTCGTACGACTGCACCGGGCGGCCGGGACGGGGCCGGGGGCCGGTCCGCTCGGGGAGGACGTGCTGAGCCTGCGGCAGGCGCACGACGCGGCGCGTGTCCCGGACCTCGACGCCGGGGTCCTCGACGACTGGCGCACGCTGCTGGAACTGCTCGCGGCCCGGCACTCCCGGCTGGGCGCGGTGGACTGATCCGGCCCGCCGGGCGTACGGCGGGACGCGGTGCGAGCATGGGAACTGCCCGGACCCGGCGCCCAAAAGCCCTCGGACGCCCGGCAGGCTGCCTCACCGAAGGAGGCGCAGATGAGTCAGACCGAGCTGCCCCCGCGCCGCCCGCGCACGCTCGCCGAGCACAAGGAGCTCGCGAAGACCGTCCTCTTCTACGCGCTCGCCGTCGGCGCCGTCCTGTTCGCCATCGCCGCGCTGATCTTCGCACTGGCCTGGTCGGACCTCGCGGACAGCGCGAGGCCCTTCTGAGCCGGCACGGCCCCCCGGCTCACCACTTGCCGGGCGCGTAGTCCTTCATGAAGACGCCGTACAGGTCCTCGCCCGCCTCGCCGCGCACGATCGGGTCGTAGACCCGGGCCGCGCCGTCGACCAGGTCGAGGGGCGCGTGGAAGCCCTCCTCGGCCAGGCGCAGCTTGTCGAAGTGCGGGCGCTCGTCGGTGATCCAGCCGGTGTCGACCGAGGTCATCAGGATGCCGTCGGACTCGAACATCTCCTGGGCGCTGGTGCGGGTCACCATGTTCATCGCGGCCTTGGCGGCGTTGGTGTTCGGGTGCCCCGCGCCCTTGTAGCCGCGGCCGAAGACGCCCTCCATCGCCGAGACGTTGACCACGTACGCGCGCTTGCTGTGCGCCTTGCGCGCGGCCTGCGCCATGGCCGAGCGCAGCTTGCTGATCAGGATGAAGGGCGAGGTGTAGTTGCACAGCTGCGTCTCGAGCAGCTCCACCGGGGAGATCTGCTCGATGGTCTGCACCCAGGTGTTGCTCTCGACGACGTCCGGCAGCAGTCCGCCCGCGTCGATGGCGGTGCCGTCGAGGTGGCGCTCGATGCTGGCGTTGCCCGCGACCAGGGCCAGGTCGGCCACCTTCTGCGCGTCCAGCCCGGAGGTGCCGACGGGCAGCGCGGCGAGGCCGTCGACCGCGCCGGAGTTGAAGGCGCCGATCACATGGTGCGGGGGCAGCTCACCGGCGGGCAGCGGGGCGGACTCGCCCTCGACCAGGGCGGCGTACGCGGACGGCAGCCGGCGTACGGTCTGCGTCGCGTTGTTGATCAGGATGTCGAGCGGGCCCTGCTCGGCGACCTGGTCGGCCAGCGCCACGGCCTGGGCGGGGTCGCGCAGGTCGATGCCGACGACCTCAAGGCGGTGGATCCAGTCCGCGGAGTCGTCCATGGCCTTGAAGCGGCGGATGGCGTCCTTGGGGAACCGTGTGGTGATCGTGGTGTGGGCGCCGTCGCGCAGCAGCCGCAGCGCGATGTACATGCCGATCTTGGCGCGGCCGCCGGTGAGCAGGGCGCGCTTGCCGGTCAGGTCGGCGCTCGCGTCGCGCTTGCCGCGGTTCAGCTCGGCGCAGTCCGGACACAGCTGGTGGTAGAAGTAGTCGACTTCCACATAGCGGCCCTTGCAGGTGTAGCAGGAGCGCGGGCGCTGGAGTATGCCCGCGATCCGCCCCTCCTCGGTGCGCGACGACGGCAGGATGCCCTCGGTCTCGTCGTCGATGCGCTGGGCGGAGCCGGTGGCGGTGGCCTCGGTGACCGCCTTGTCGTGGGCAGTCTTGGCGGCGCGGCGCTCCTGCCTGCGGCGCTGCTTGACCGTGCGGTAGATGTGCGAGGTGGCTCGGCGCACCTTGATCGCGTCGGGGTGGTCGACGTCCAGCTTGTCGAGCTCCTCCAGCACGCTGAGGCAGACGGCGAGCCGGTCGGGGTCGATGCCGGGGCCGTACACGACCTCGTCCGTGGTCGTCGTGCCGTCCTCTGTCACCGTCATGGCCGCGTTTCCTGTTTCCCTCGTCGCCCTGTTCGAACGGGGGATTCTACGGAGCGGAGGGCCGTGCTGACAAAACCGAGTCGCGCCGTGAGGGGCTGGTCACGTCCTCGGGCTGCCGGTCGTGGTGGGCCGGTCGCGCCGTTCCCCGTGCCCCTCAGGGGCATGCCGCGAGCAGCGTTTCCACCTCTGCCGACAGGGCCTCGGCCAGGTTCTCCAGGTCCGGGACCGCCTTGGCGTCCGCGACCAGGCCGTAGTGGACCTTCCCCCGGTACGTCGAGACGGCGACGGCCAGCGACTGGCCCTGGGCGAGGGGGGCGTACGGGTGGACGGCGGTGAGTTCGTGGCCGCCGAGACGCAGGGGGATGCCGGGCAGGGGGACGCTGGTGACCAGGATGTCGAACCAGAGGCGGGCGGCCTGGCCGGCGAAGGGGCCGGCGAGACGGTGGCCGAGGGCGGGGACGTGGTCGGCGAGGAGGGCGACCGCACCGGCGCCGCGGTGGGACCCCGCGTCCTTGTTGCGGTCCATCGCCGTACGGACGGTGTCGAGCCGGCCGAGCGGGTCGGGGTCGCCGACGGGGAGCCGTATCAAGTAGCCGGACAGGCGGTTGCCCTGCGGGTGGGCGGTGCGCGGGCGGCGCCTGGAGACGGGGATCAGGGCGCGCGGGGCGACGCCCTCGCTGCTGTCGCCGCGTTTGTCGAGCCAGCGGCGCAGTGCGCCGGCGACGACTGCGATGAGGACGTCGTTGACGGTGCCGCCGGCGCTCTTGCGGATGCGGTGGACGTCGTCGAGGTCGACGACCGCTCCGGCGGTACGGCGGGTGCCGGACGGTTCGGCGGTCAGCGCGGGCGAGGAGCGCACGGCCAGGCCGGACACCGCGAGGGAGGCGCCGATGTCGAGGGCGCGGCCCACGTCGGACAGGGCGCCGCGGACCAGGCCGGGCAGCCGGCGCACGTCGGGCAGGAGGCCGCCGCCCGTGGGCTCCTCGGCGTGGCGGGGCCGGGCGGCGGGCGCGTCCATGGGGTCCAGGACGGCGGCGGCGAGGGTGAGCGCGCGCAGTCCGTCGGCGAGGGCGTGGTGGAACTTGAACAGCACGGCGAAGGACACGCCGTCCTCCCCCGGCAGGACGTGCGCCTCCCACGGCGGCCGCTCGCGGTCCAGCGGGCACTGCATGAGCCGCCCGGCGGCGGCCTGGAAGTCGTCGGCCGGGGCGTGCAGGACGACATGGTCCAGCGGGTCGAAGCCGGGGTACGGCTCACGGGCCGCGCCGCCGAAGGTGGACGGGCGCAGCAGCAGGTGCGGCTCCCACGCGTCGCGGATGCGCATCCGCAGGCCGGGCACCGCGGCGGCCCGCGCCGCGAGGAGGTCGGCGGCGTGGGCGCCCGCGGTGGGCGAGTGGGCCGCGAAGACGCCGAGCGCGCCCAGGTGCATGGGGTGCTCGGGGGACTCGATGTTCCAGAACGCCAGGTCGAGGGGTGCGAGCGGATCGGACGTCACGGGCTTGCCTCGCGTCGACGACGGGTGAGTCAGCAGTCAAACCCGCGCGGGCGATTACGGTCAAGCACGATCAGGCTACGTACAGTTAACAGCCGGTAAAGTCATGTCACGCGCTGGCCCTTGCCCAGGGCGATCACCCCGTTCTTCGAGACGCTGTACAGCTCGGCGTCCCGCTCCGGGTTCACCCCGATGGTCGCGCCCGGCGGTACCTCGACGTTCTTGTCGAGGATGGCGCCCCGCACGACCGCGCCCCGCCCGATGTGCACGTTGTCGTGCAGCACCGAACCCTGCACCACCGCGCCGGGGTCGACCACCACGCCGGGCGACAGCACCGACCGGGTGACCTGGCCGCGGATCAGGCAGCCCGCGCTGATGATCGACTCGCCGGCTATACCGCCCGCGTTGAAGCGGGCGGGCGAGAGCTGGTTGGAGTGGGTGTAGATGGGCCACTGGCGGTTGTACAGGTTGAACGCCGGGCGCTCGGCGATCAGGTCCATATGGGCGTCGTAGTACGCGTCCAGGGTGCCCACGTCCCGCCAGTAACCCTGGTCGCGGCTGGTCTCGCCGGGAATGTGGTTGTCGCTGAAGTCGTACAGCTGGGCCTCGCCGCGGTGGGTGAGCTGGGGCAGGATCGAGCCGCCCATGTCGTGCACGGACGCCTGGTCCTCGGCGTCCCGCTGGAGCGCCTCGATCAGCACCTTGGTGGTGAAGATGTAGTTGCCCATGGAGGCGAACACGCAGTCCGGGGCGTCGGCCAGTCCGGGCGGGTCGGCGGGCTTCTCCAGGAACCGCTCGACGGTACGGCCGTCCGAGCCGGGTGAGATCACCCCGAACGACGACGCCTCCGCGCGCGGCACCCGTATCCCGGCCACCGTCACCCCAGCACCGGCCTCGATGTGCCGGGCCAGCATCTGGCGCGGGTCCATGCGGTAGACGTGGTCGGCGCCGAACACGGCGACGTACTCGGGCTGTTCGTCGTGGACCAGGTTCAGCGACTGCAGGATCGCGTCGGCGCTGCCCAGGTACCAGCGCGGGCCGAGCCGCTGCTGGGCCGGCACGGGTGTGACGTAGTTGCCCAGCAGGCTCGACATCCGCCAGGTGGTGGTGATGTGCCGGTCCAGCGAGTGCGACTTGTACTGCGTCAGCACGCAGATGCGCAGGATGTCGGCGTTGACGAGGTTGGACAGGACGAAGTCCACGAGGCGGTAGGTGCCACCGAACGTCACCGCCGGTTTGGCACGGTCCGCGGTCAGCGGCATCAGGCGTTTGCCCTCGCCCCCCGCCAGCACGATCCCGAGAACAGAAGGTCCCCCACGACGCATCGCCGCTCCCCTCACCGTCGTTGCCTCATGTCCCTGCCCCCGGGCGGTGACGGCTAAGCCTGTTCGAGGATCTTCCTGTACAGGTCGGCGGTGCGCCGGGCGACGGCGTCCCAGCCGAACTCCCCCACCGCGCGCGCCCGTCCGGCCTCGCCCATGCGCCGGGCACCCCCCGGATCTGCGAGAACGCTGTCCAAGGCGCGCGTGAGACCCGCCTCGAAGTCGTCGTCGACGGGCACCAGCAGACCGGTCTCGCCGTCGGCGACGACCTCAGGTATTCCACCGACCCGCGACGCCACGACGGGCGTGCCGCACGCCATCGCCTCCAGGTTGACGATCCCCAGCGGCTCGTAGACCGACGGGCACACGAACACCACCGCGTGGGTGAGGAGTTGGATCACCTCGGGGCGCGGCAGCATCTTCGGGATCCAGAACACGCCGTCGCGGACCCGGCTGAGCTCCTCGTACAGCTCACGGAACTCACGGTCGATCTCCGGAGTGTCGGGCGCGCCCGCGCACAGCACGACCTGCGCGGCCGGGTCGATGTCCCGTACCGCGCGCAGCAGATGGGGCACGCCCTTCTGCCGGGTGATCCGGCCGACGAACAGCACGTACGGGCGCCGCGGGTCGAGCCCGAGGCGCTCCAGCGCGTCGGTGCCAGGGTCCGGGCGGTACAGCGTGGTGTCGATGCCGTTGTGCACCACGTGCACCTTGTCCGGGTCGAGCGCCGGATAGCAGTCGAGGATGTCCTGGCGCATGGCCCCGGAGACCGCGATCAGCGCGTCCGCCGACTCGGCCGCAGTGCGCTCGGCCCAGCTCGACAGGGCGTATCCGCCGCCCAGTTGCTCGGCCTTCCAGGGGCGCAGCGGCTCCAGCGAGTGGGCCGTCATCACATGCGGGATGCCGTACAGCATCTTGGCGAGATGGCCGGCGAGATTGGCGTACCAGGTGTGCGAGTGGACCAGTTCACGGCCCTGGAGCGCGGACGCCATGGCCAGGTCGACGGAGAAGGTGCGCAGCGCGTCGTTGGCGCCGTCGAGCGCGGACCAGGAGCTGTGCCGCGTCACCTCCTCTGTCCGGCCCTCACCCCAGCAGTGCACGTCGAGGTCGACCAGGGGCCTCAACTCCCGGGCGAGGAACTCGACATGGACGCCGGCCCCGCCGTACACGTCCGGCGGATACTCCCGTGTCAGCAGTCCCACACGCACCATGACCCCCAGTTGTTCGCTTACGGATCTTCATGGTCACCCAGATGCGGCGCGCGGGGAAGAGCGCGATGGTCCGGGTGGGCGCGGTGGCGTGGTGAAACAGCAGTCGCCGCACACGCCGCCGCCGGGAAGCCGGTAGTAGAGGCAGCAGCTGCGCCGCCGGAAGGAGGTGCCGGTGAGGGTGCCGGTGCCGGCCAGCAGGGGGTGGCCGAGCAGCTCGGCGGCCAGGGCGCGGGCCCGCTCGCCGGTGGCGGGGCTGCCCTCCGCGCGCGCCCAGCGATCCACCTCGCGGGCGGCTCCGGCCAGCGCGGAGGCCGCGTTGCCCCGCAGCAGTCCCGGCGCGAGCCGGTGCTCGGCGCGCAGCGCGGCGGCCAGCGGCTCCAGATGCCCCAGCAGGACGGCGTCCGCGAGTGCGGCCGCGTCGGCGGGCGGCCCGGGCCGCAGCTCGGCCAGCCACAGCTCGTCGGGGGCGCTTGCGTCGGGGTCCCAGTGCAGCAGGCGCGGGTCGAGATCGGGGAGCCGGCCGTAGCGGACGGCGCAGCCCAGGGCGATCGACCACAGCCGCGCCGCGAGCCCGAGATGCGCCACCGACGCGGCGATGCGCGGCTCGGGCGCGCGCAGGGCGGCGGCGACCTTGTCCACCCGAAAAGTCAGTGGATTCACACAAAGTTCGGATGTTACGAATCCGTAGGCGTGCGCGAGTGTCGGCGAGCGGCGGGGCGTCTCTCCTGCCGAACCTAGGAGAGTGCGCACGGTGAAGAAGGCGCCGAGCGGTCGCAGAGCGGCGAGTGAGGGGTCGAGGTCCACGAACAGCAGTAGTACCAAGTCACCTAGGGGGTGGAACTTCAGGGTGTCCGGCCGCTGTAACCCGCCTTGGGGAGGACGGGATCACCTGCGTACTCCATCGGTAGTACGAGCCATTGGGTGCTCAGGGACGACGACGGGAACAGCGGAAGAGGGCATCGTGTTGTTCATGGAAGCCGATTGTTCGCCGCGTGGGGCTGTACAGCCCCGCCTCACGCAGAGGAGCAGCCGATGAGCGCCCTCGCGTTGTCCGTGCTGCTGTCGTTCGTGTCCGCCGTCGCGTACGCCGGCGGAGCGATCGTGCAGGAGCGCGTGGCGGAGACCTCCGGCGAGCAGTACGCACCGCTGCGCCGGCCGGGCTGGTGGGGCGCGGTCGGGCTCAACGGCCTCGGCGGACTGCTGCACGTGGTGGCGCTGGCCTTCGGACCGCTCAGCCTGGTGCAGCCGCTCGGCGCCCTGACCATCGTGTTCGCGCTGCCGATGGCCGCGATGTTCGTGGGCCGCAAGGCGGGTGCCACCGCCTGGCGGGGCGCGATCATGGCGACGGTCGGCCTGGCGGGCCTGCTGTCCCTGGTCGGCGCCTCCGGGGCGCATTCGCTGGACGGGCCGGACCGGATCGCCGTCTTCGTCGTCACCGGCGGCGTGGTCGCCGCGCTGACGGTGGCCGGGCGGGCCGCGCACCGGCACCCGGCGGTGCGCTCGATGGTCCTGGCCACGGCTTCCGGTATCGCCTTCGGTATCTCGTCGGTGTTCACCAAGACCGTCGCGGTCGACTGGTCCGGCGGCCTCGGCGCGGCCGACCTGCCGTCGCTCGGCGCCATCGGTGTGCTGGCCACGGCCGGTCTGCTGCTGTCCCAGGCCGCCTACCGGGGCGCCGGGCTCGCCGCCCCGCTGGCCACGCTGACCGTGGTCAACCCGGTGGTGGCGGCCGCGGTGGGCATCACGATGTTCGGCGAAACCTTCCGCTACGGCACCGCCGGCACCGTGCTCGCCCTGAGCTGCGGTGTGGTGGCGGCGGGCGGTCTGATCCTGCTCACCACCGAGCGCATCGCGCGCACGGAGGGTGTGGCGGCCGCGGTGCCGGAGCCCGCGGAGAAGCCGGCCGGGGGCGCGCGGCAAGTCCCCGTGGAGGAGCCGGTCGTGGTCGCGCGGCGGGCCCCCGTCGAGGAGCCGGTCGTGCTCGCGCAGCGGGTCACCGTCGAGGAGACCGTTCCCGCGCTGGTGGAGGACCCCTTCGGGCCGGCGCCGCTCACGGCGGGCGCCTTCGACGACCTGTCGCAGGAGGAGAGGCCGGTCGCCCTCCTCCCCGCCTACGCCATGCCGTACGTCCCGCTGCCGGTGCTCGACCGGCACCGGACGCGTGTCAAATCCTGACGCCGCCCGCTCGCAGGTAGGCGACCGGGTCGACGTCGGAGCCGAAGCCGGGCCCGGTCCGCACCTCGAAGTGCAGATGCGGGCCCGTGCTGTTGCCCGTGGACCCCGAGCGGCCGATGCGCTGGCCCGCACCCACGCTCTGCCCGGCCCGCACGCCGATCGCCGACAGATGGGCGTACTGCGAGTAGCGCCCGTCGTCGTGCCGCAGCACCACCTGGTAGCCGTAGGACCCGCCCCACCCGGCGCTGACGACCTGCCCGGCGCCGATCGCCCTGACGGACGTGCCGGTCGGCACGGGGAAGTCGACGCCCGTGTGATAGCCCTTCGACCAGGACGAACCGGCCTTGTGGTACGGCGTACCGGTGGGCGCGTCGACGGGGGCCACGAGAGACGCCCCGCGCTCGGCGGACCGGGACGTCTTGCGCGACTCGGGCGCGGGCTTGGACTGCTTCTTCTCCGGCTTGGACCGGTGCTGCTCCGGCTTGGACTGCTGCGCCCCCGAGTGGGACCGCTGCTTCTCCGGCTGGGACCGCTGCTTCCCCGGTGCCTTGCGCTCGGCGCGGTCCTGCTGCGGGGCCGCGCGGTCGGTGCGGGTGCCGCCCGCACGGCCGTCCAGGCTCAGCCGCTGGCCCGGCATGATCAGGTCGGGGTCGGAGCCGATGGTCGTACGGTTGGTGGCGTACAGCCCCTGCCAGCCGCCGCGGACGTCCTCGCGGTCGGCGATCCCCGACAGGGTGTCGCCGCGGACCACGGTGTACATCTCGGCCCGGCCCGCCCGTGACTGGGGCGTGCTCTGCGGCTGCACATCGCGTACGGAGGTCTTCGCCTGCTGGGGGTGCACGCCCGGGCTCTCGCCGCCGCGGGTCAGCCCCGCGCGCTGCGAGCACACCGGCCAGGCGCCGGGGCCCTGGGCGTCGAGGACCTTTTCGGCGACCGCGATCTGCTGCTCCCTGCTCGCAAGGTCGGCGCGGGGCGCGTACGCGGTGCCGCCGTAGGCCTCCCAGGTGGACTGGGTGAACTGCAGGCCGCCGAAGTGGCCGTTGCCCGTGTTGATGTTCCAGTCGTGACTCGACTCGCATGCGGCGACCTTCTCCCAGGTCTCCGCGTCGGCCGCCTGGGCGACACCGGCACCGACCAGCGGGAGGGCCATTCCGGCGCCGCCGGCCGTGACGGTGAGCGAGGCCCGGTTGATCCTGTTCGGCTGATACCGGCGGTGCCGGCCGCGTACGGCCATGGGGTGCCCCCTCGACAAGCGTCAGGAGGGCCAAAAGTAGAGGTGCCGAACAGGCCATGACAAGACGGCAATCGGTCGTGCCGTCACTCCAAGTGGCCGGGATGGGCCCCTTGTTGGCGACGCCCCTCGATGCCGCCGCTGAGACGGGGGCCGTGCCGAGTCCGTATTGAGCCGCGACGGACGTCATGAACTGTCGGTGTATCGGCGTATCGGCGCGGGGGGACGGTCCCAGACGGCAATACTGACGGTCACGCCCGGCAATCAGCACCGATATCTCTAGGAGCAGGCGATATGAGCACTTCAGCCCAGATCGGCGTCACGGGGCTCGCGGTGATGGGCCGCAACCTCGCCCGCAACTTCGCGCGCAACGGCTACACCGTCGCCGTGCACAACCGGACGGCCGCGCGTACGCACGCACTGGTCGAGGAGTTCGGCGGCGAGGGCGACTTCATCGCGGCCGAGACCGCCAAGGAGTTCGTGGCAGCCCTGGAGCGGCCCCGCCGCCTGGTCGTCATGGTGAAGGCCGGTGACCCCACCGACGCGGTGAT
This sequence comes from Streptomyces sp. NPDC096205, assembly GCF_044763135.1. Taxonomy (NCBI): domain Bacteria; kingdom Bacillati; phylum Actinomycetota; class Actinomycetes; order Kitasatosporales; family Streptomycetaceae; genus Streptomyces; species Streptomyces sp. NPDC096205. The sequence goes on from NZ_JBIWFS010000001.1 coordinate 415,885, forward strand.
CCAGGAGTTCGCGCCGCTCCTGGAACCCGGCGACATGATCATCGACGGCGGCAACGCGCACTTCGCGGACACGCGGCGCCGCGAGCGGGACCTGCGCGAGCAGGGCATCCACTTCGTCGGCATGGGCGTCTCCGGCGGCGAGGAGGGCGCGCTGCACGGGCCGAGCATCATGCCGGGCGGGCCCGTCGAGTCGTACGACTCCCTCGGCCCCATGCTGGAGAAGATCTCCGCCAAGGCCGCCGACGGGGCGCCGTGCGTGACGCACGTCGGGCCGGACGGCGCCGGGCACTTCGTGAAGATGGTGCACAACGGCATCGAGTACGCCGACATGCAGCTGATCGGCGAGGCCTACCAACTGCTGCGCGACGTCGCCGGTTACGAGCCCGCGCGGATCGCGGAGATCTTCCGCACCTGGAACACGGGCCGGCTGGACTCGTACCTGATCGAGATCACCGCCGAGGTGCTGTCGCACGTGGACGCGGCGACGGGCAAGCCCTTCGTGGACGTGGTGGTGGACCAGGCCGAGCAGAAGGGCACGGGCCGCTGGACCGTGCAGATCGCGCTCGACCTGGGCGTGCCGGTCTCCGGCATCGCCGAGGCGGTCTTCGCACGCTCGCTGTCCGGGCACGCCGCCCTGCGGGCCGCCTCGCGGGGGCTGGCCGGTCCTACGGCGTCGCCGCTGAGCGAGTCCGAGGCGGGCGCCTTCGCGGACCGGGTCGAGCAGGCGCTGTACGCCTCGAAGATCGTGTCGTACACGCAGGGCTTCCACGAGATCGCCGCCGGCAGCGACGAGTACGGCTGGGACATCGACCTCGGCCAGGTCTCCTCCATCTGGCGCGGCGGCTGCATCATCCGGGCGGCGTTCCTGGACCGCATCCGCGAGGCGTACGACACGCGCCCCGACCTGCCGAGCCTGCTGTCCGACGACACCTTCGCCCGGGAGATCGCCGCCGCGCAGGACGACTGGCGCGAGGTCGTCGTCGCCGCGACCCGCCAGGGCGTGCCGACACCCGGCTTCTCGGCGGCGCTGGCCTACTACGACGGCCTGCGCGCCACGCGGCTGCCCGCGGCCCTGACCCAGGGGCAGCGGGACTTCTTCGGCGCGCACACGTACCGGAAGGTGGACGCCGAGGGGTCGTTCCACACGCTGTGGGGCGGGGACCGGTCGGAGGTCTCCGCCTGAGGAGCCCCGCGGGGCGGCGGCTCCGGACGAACGGCCTGCGCTGACCGGCGAGTTGCCGGTGCGCCGGGTGTGTGTGCCGGACGGTGACGTCCTTGCACGGCGGGGTCGGGCTCGTCGTCCCGGGACGGCGGGCCGAGGGCGCGGCCGTGCTGAAGGTGTCCTTCCCGCTTCCCGGCAACGTCCGGCGTTCGCCGCCTGGGTCGGCCGTGGGGCCGTGCTGCTGCACGAGCGGGACGACGAACGGTTCGTGCCAGGAACATCCTGCGGGCCGACCGCGAGCCGTGGCCGGCCGTCGGCCCCCAGGGTTACGTGGGTGACCCCGCGTACGACGGCGGCACACTGCTCAAGTCCCGGGGCCGACGAGACGGGGCCCGGCGCTGCTCAGGACAAGGGCGGTCCGGGTTCCGGGTTCGGCACCGGCTCGGGGCCCGGCGGGATGGGCGACGGGTCGGGGCCGGGGACGGGGGGTGTCGGGCCAGGGCCCGGCGGCTGGGGCGGGGGCGTCGGGCCCGGACCTGGCGGCTGGGGCGTCGGTTCAGGGCCGGGCCCCGGCGCCGGAGGCGTCGGCTGGGGACCCGGGCCCGGGGGCGGCGGCGGGGGCGGCACCGGGTCCGGGTACGGCTCCGGGTGCTGAGGGTCGGGGCCCGGGGTGGGACCCGGCGGTACGGGGTCGGGATACGGCTCGGTCATGGTGTCCTCCGGCACAGCGCGGACATGGCCTCTGGACTACTCCCCCGGTTACCCGCCCGGGGACCGGCCAGTCACCCGCCTGAGCCAACGACGCCCGCCGGCCGGGCGAGGCGGTCCCCCGCCACTGGCCGGGTCAGACCCTGCTCGCCGCCTGCGCCGCGGCTGTAAGACCCAGCCGGGGGCTGGACAGGACCGGGACGCGGGTGGTGGTCAGTGCCTGGGCCGGGGCCATGGACGCCTGGGCGAGGACGATCGCGTCGGCGTCAATGACAGCGTCGGCTCCGGCGGCGATCAGCCGGAGGTAGGAGTCGGTGTCACCCGACTCGAAGTGCGGCCAGGCGTCCTCCACCAGCACCAGCCGGACCTCGGCAGGCCGGCCGCCGCGGCGGGCCTCTCCCTCGATCAGCTCGGCTGTCGGGGCGAGCGTGCTCTCCAGGGCGGCCAGGACGACGATCCGCGGGCCGGCCGCGACCGCGGCGGCGGCCATCGGACGGTCGACACGCAGGACGGGCACCCCGGCCGAGGCCGCGGCCGCCTCGGCGGTGCCGCCGATGGTGGAGCAGGTGCACAGGACGGCTCGGGCGCCGTCGGCGACGGCCTGCTCGACGAGCGCGCGGACGTCGGCGGCGACCGCCTCGGGCCCGTCGCTGCGGGCCCGGGTCAGCAGGTCCTCGTCGACGAGGTGGCGCAGTGCGAGGTCCGGGTGGGTCTCGTCGCGCAGGGCGTCGAAGACAGGGACGTGGACGGGCGACGTGTGCAGCAGGGCGAGCATCGGCGGGCCCCCTCAGAATCGCTCGGGGTGGGCCGCGAGCCACTCCCGCGCGGCGCGCAGCAGCTCGGGGTCGGCGGCCGGGGCCTCCTCGGGGTGCCGGGCCGCCCATCGGACGACGTAGGGGCACAGCGGCGCCACGGGGACGCCCTCGCGCGCGGCGAGGGCGTACAGCTCACGGGCGAGCGACCCGGCGATGCCCCGGCCCTCGTGAGCGGGCTCGACGAGGGTGTGGACGGGCACCAGGGCCGGCCCGGGGGATGCGAGGACGAAGTACTCGATGTGCCCGACGACCTCACCGCCGCCGTCTGCGCCGAACGCCTCCAGGCGTCCGGCCGCCCGGTCGTCGCGGATCTCGATGTCGCTCATGGGCACTCCTCGTCGCACAGGCGGCCGAGGCGGCGGGGAGACTCGGGCAGGAGGCTCAGACCGTGACGGCCTGCGGGCTGCGCTGCTGGTCGGAACCCGGAACCGGCTCCCCCGCATCCGCGCCCAGGGCCACGATCCGGTTGTCGCCGTCCACGTGCACGACCCGCGGCTTCAGCTCCCGCGCCTCGGCGTCGGTGACCTGAGCGTAGCTGATGATGATCACCAGGTCTCCGGGGTGCACGAGATGTGCGGCGGCCCCGTTGATCCCGATCACCCCGGACCCGCGCTCCCCCTCGATGACGTACGTCTCCAGGCGGGCGCCATTGGTGATGTCGACGATGTGCACGAGCTCGCCCGGCAGCAGGTCCGCGGCTTCGAGCAGGTCGCCGTCGATGGTCACCGATCCCACGTAGTGCAGGTCGGCCTGGGTGACGGTGGCGCGGTGGATCTTGGACTTGAACATGGTGCGCAGCATGAAGTACTCCCGGAGAGTTGGCTCCCTGCCCGCTTTTGCAGGTCAAGGGCGTTTCTCACTTTACAGACACACCTGGCGGGGCGTCCGCCATGAGGTCGACAGGACCCTATGCGACGGACGTGGGGGCGGGCTCGTGAGAGCCGTCACATCAGGGGGCTGGGTCGCACTGTGTGCGGCGGCGCCACCGGCCCGGGCCGGTCGCGCAAGAGCCCTTCCGCAGTCGAGCGTGTCGACTGCGGAAGGGCTCTTGCGCAGGTGGGACCGTCGGGGTCAGCCGCCGCTCTTGCGCAGGTGGGACCGTCGGGGTCAGCCGCCGCTCTTGCGCCGGAACGACCGCTGGCTCGCGGCCGGGCCGTGAGCCGCGCGGACCTTCGAGGCGTCGGGGTTGGCGGCGACATCGGCCGCCTCCGCCTGCGCGCCGCGCTTGCGCGCCAGGGCTTCACGGAACTTGCGCTTGAGGTCGTAGTTGCCGTCGCTGTCCGGCGCGAGAGGGGACGTCTCGGGGGCGGCCGGCTCCGAACCTTCCGTGGTGTCGGGTTCTGCGGTCATGGTGACCTCCTGGGTTCGGGTGTGGACCGGCACAGCTTGTCATGCCGGGAGCAGGGCGGGGCGCCGACCGGCAGGGCAACGGCTCTCAGCCGTTGCGACGCACCAGCGCGGCCTTGCGGGCCTCGGCGAGCTTGCGGGCCTCGCCGGCCTTTCGGGACTTGCCGCCGGCGCCGCGGGAGGGGTCCTTGCTGGTGCCGAGGCCGCGGAAGGGGGCGTTGCTGTTCTTGGGCCGGGGGACGGCGGGCCCGCCGTCGAGCGGGGTGCCCGAGGGAGCCTTGGCACCGGTGATCCGGCTCAGTTCCGCCTCGCCCGAGCGCACCTTGGTGACGGTCGGCTCGATGCCGGCCTCGGCCATCACGCGGCTCGTCTCGCGGCGCTGCCCCGACAGCACGAGGGTGACCACGCGGCCGGACTCACCGGCGCGGGCGGTGCGGCCGGCCCGGTGCACATAGTCCTTGGGGTCGGTGGGCGGGTCGACGTTGACCACGAGGTCGAGGTCGTCGACGTGCAGGCCACGGGCCGCGACATTGGTCGCCACCAGAACGGTGATCTGGCCGTTCTTGAACTGCGCCAGCGTCCGTGTGCGCTGTGGCTGGGACTTGCCGCTGTGCAGGGCCCCGGCGTGCACCCCGCTGGCCCGCAGATGCCGGGTGAGCTGGTCGACGGCGTGCTTGGTGTCGAGGAAGAGCAGGACGCGGCCGTCGCGGGCGGCGATCTCCGTGGTGACGGCGTAGCGGTCGGGGCCGTGGACGACCAGAACGTGGTGCTCCATCGTCGACACCGCGCCCGCGGACGGGTCGACCGAGTGGACGACGGGGTCGTGGAGGTAGCGGCGGACCAGCTGATCGACGTCGCGGTCGAGAGTGGCCGAGAAGAGCATCCGCTGACCGTCGGGATGCACCTGGTCGAGCGCGTCGGCGACCTGCGGCAGGAAGCCCAGGTCGCACATCTGGTCGGCCTCGTCCAGCACGGTGATCCTGACCCGTCCCAGACGGCAGGCGTTGCGCTCGATCAGGTCGTGCAGGCGTCCGGGGGTGGCGACGACCACCTCGGCGCCCTGGCGCAGCTCGGCGATCTGCCGGCCGATCGACATGCCGCCGACGACCGCGGCCATCCGCAGCCGCAGCGCCTCGGCGTACGGCGCCAGCGCCTGGGTGACCTGCTGGGCCAGCTCGCGGGTGGGCACGAGGATCAGGGCGAGGGGCTGCTTCGGTTCGGCGCGCCGTCCGGCCGTACGGGTCAGCAGCGGCAGGCCGAAGGCGAGCGTCTTGCCCGATCCGGTGCGCCCGCGCCCCAGGACGTCGCGCCCCTGAAGGGCGTCGGGCAGTGTGGCGGCCTGGATCGGAAAGGGTTCGCGCACCCCGAGTCCGTCCAGTGTCCGCAGCACCTCCGCCGGAAGGTCCAGGTCGGCGAAGGAGACGGCCGGGGGCAGCGCCGGAGTCGTGGTCTCGGACCGGGCTGGACCGCCGTGAGCGATGCCGGAGACGTCGGGGTGCTTCATGAACAGCCTTCCGCAGGGGGACGTACCGAGGAAGGCCCGGCAGGACTGGACGGTCCCCGCACAAGCGGAACCGACCAGGCAGAATCGCCCACCGCGACGACCACGCAAAAGCGTGACACTAACACATGCCATGACATCGCACCGTGACACCGGTCACCCCTGCTTCGCTCACGGCGAGATGCGTGACGGCCTGAGGCCGCATCGCGAACGGCCGGTCGTCACCGGGGGGACCGGCGGGAGGCCTGCCCGCCGGTCCCGGCCGTGCGCCCGCCTCAGCCGTTCCGCGGCGTCCCAGGCCTGGCTGTCACAGTCGGCGCAGTTCGTGTGTGACGACGTAGGAACCGACGTTCCGGCCCAGTGCGAGGCCGTCGACCGCGTCCCAGCGGTAGTGCACGCCGAGGTAGAGGCGGCTCAGCGCGTCCTCCTCGGCGGCGTCGCTGAAGCGGCTGAAGGTGCGGTTGCGGACGGGTGACTTGAGGTCGTCGGTGGTCGCGGTGAAGGAGATCTGGTCCGTGCCGAAGACCTCGTTCATCACCGTCTGCCAGGCCCCGGCGAAGGTGGCGTGGCCGGATGCCCAGGCCGGGAAGCAGGGGGTGGGACCGAGCGGCTGCCACGTGGTGTCGCCGAGGCCCACCTGGACCGCCGAGACCGGGCGCCACAGGTCGATCGGCGTGCGGTACTTGACGTCCCACTCGGCGATCGCGCCGTCCGCCATGGCCAGCGAGACGAGGGCGAAGGCCCGCGCGGTGTCGTAGACGCTCAGGTGCCGCTGGTCGGCGACGATACGGGTGAGGTCGAGCATCTGCCCCGGCGGCTTGTAGGTGCCGTCCGCGTCGTTGGCCCAGAACCAGGCCGCGGCCGTCTGTTCGGTGGTGCGGGCGGTCGAGGTCGCCGAGCCGAGCAGGCGCACCTCGTCCACCTGGGCGCGGTAGGCCGGGCTCGCCATCAGCGCCTCGTACGTGCCGATGGTCTCGGGTGTCGCCGGCCGGAACTGCGCCCCCGAGGACAGGGCGAACGGCCGCACCAGCCCCCAGTTCGGGTCGACGGCGTCGCTCTCGGCCGTGCAGCCGGGACCGCCGGTCGGACGCCAGGCACCGGGCTTGTTCTCCACGGTGTAGGACTCGCGGTTGTCCCAGCCGTCGGTGTAGCGGGTGTTCCACATCCGGTCGGCGATCGGCTCGGCCACCAGCGGCTTGAGGACGTCGAAGTCGGTCCACTCGTTGCCGAAGCGCTCCTTGAAGCGCGTGTTGACGAGCGTCGCCTGTGCGGGGAAGAGCCGGACCAGGAGGTTGCGGGCGGTGTGCCCGATGACGCGCTCCTCCTCGTTCGGCCCCTCCAGGAAGGGCGCGCCGGAGTACTTGGGCGCCTCCAGGTACGGCTCGTACCGCAGGGTGTGCCACGTGCGCTGATAGGCGCTCTCGGCGTCGTAGATCGCGGCGTTCATCATGGCGGCCGCACGGGCGAGCGGGCCCGGCCCGACCTTCTGCTGACGCCGGAAGACGTCCAGCAGCACCGAGTTCCAGTACTGCACCGGCCGGCCGTCGAAGGCGGCGGCTTGCGCGGATGCGGGCGCTGCCGCGGCGGACTGTGCGGTGAAGGCCGGCGGGGCCAGGAGCGCCGCCAGCAGGAGGGACACCAACAGCCGTGTTCTGCGGCGCAGTTGCGCGGACGCTCTCGCCCACGCGCCTAAGGGTCTTGAGGACATGCGTCATCCCCCGGTTCCAGGCCGGCACCCGATGTGCCGACCGCCCCAAGCTAGGCAGCCGACGCGGCGCGGGCGTCCCGCAGAGAGCGGACTTCCCGGTAAACCCGTGCGGTATCCGGGCCGTGCCTGCAACCTGCGCCGTACGCCGTCCCACGTGGTCGGACGGTGAGGGAGAAGCGGTGGGGCGCGAGGGAGAAAGCGGAGTCGCCGCCTACGAACTGACGCTGTCCAGGACGTTCCCGATGGCCTCGACGATCCGGTTCTTGCGCCGGTGCGCCTTGCTGCAGTACCGCCGTGTGCGCCAACGCCGCGTCTGAGGCACCGGCGCCCCGCACCAGTCGCACGGCACCGTTCTTCTCGCTCCCCCGTTCACGCCGCCCACCGTATCCAACCCTCCCTGGCTAGGGAACGTGCTGCCCGTACACCCGGTAGGGCTCGGCGTCGGACCACTTGACGTCCAGTCCGTGTCCCGGGCGGCCGGGGTCGGGGCGCAGTGCGCCGCCCTCCAGCGGCGGCGTGCCGTCGAGGAGGAGCCGCTCGGCGCGTACGTGATCGTGGAAGTACTCGACGTGCCGCAGCCGGCGCACCGCGCAGAAGGCGTGCGCGGACAAGGCCGGGGCGCAGTGGGCGGACAGGTCGATGTGCCGGGCCGCCGACAGGCCGGCGATCTCCAGCAGGCCGGTGATGCCGCCGCAGCGGGTGACGTCGGCCTGGAGGCAGTCCACGGCGGGCGGCTCCAGCAGGTTGACGAAGTCCTGCGGGACGAAGGCGTACTCCCCCGCCGTGATCTCCAGGCGCCCCGGCGCCCGCGCGCGCAGCAGGCGCAGCCCTTCGAGGTCGGCCGAGCTGACCGGCTCCTCCAGCCACCGCACGTCCCACTCCTCGTGGAACCGGTGCGCCCAGTACAGCGCCTCCTTGCGGCCGAGCGCGCCGTTGGCGTCGGTGAACAGCTCCGGCCCGTCGCCCACCGCCTCGCGTACGGCGGTCAGCCGCCCGGGGTCGCGGTCGGGTTCGCGGGAGGTCTTGAGCTTGATCCGGGGGATGTCCTGGGCGACCCATGCGGCGAGCTGTCCGGTGAGGCGGTCGGGCGGGTAGTTGGTGAAGCCGCCGCTGCCGTACACGGGCACCCGGTCGTGGTAGGCGGGCAGCAGACGGACCAGCGGCAGACCGAGCAGACGTGCCTTGAGGTCCCACAGGGCCGTGTCGACGGCGGACAGGGCCATGGCTCCGACGCCGGGGCGGCCCGCGTTGCGCAGCCGTGCGCCCATGCGGTGCCACAGCGCCGGGGGCGAGGCCACGTCCTCGCCCAGCAGCATCGGGGCGAGCCGGGAGGTGACGAGGGCGGCGACCGAGACGTCGCCGTAGGTGTAGCCGAGTCCGCAGGCGCCGCCGGCGTGCACCCGGACGAGGATCATGGTCGTGGAGTCCCACTCCATGGTCCCGTCCTGCTCCCTGCCGCCGGGGCCGTCCGTGGGCACCTCGAAGGCGTCCACGTCGACCGCGTCGACCCGGCACGCCTCCAGCGCCGCCGCCGGGGCGGCCGTACGCCCGGTCATGCCCAGCGGGTGACCATGCCGGGGGCCTCCAAACGGTGGCCGGCTGCCGCCATTGGCGTGCCGTGCCGTTTATCCGGCTTCGTTACGGGCTACCCACTGGCCGACGGGTCCTCAGCGCGAGCGGCTCGACGACGAAGGTGACGGTTCGATCGAGTGACCCTGTTGCGACGAAGCCGTGGAGACCGAAGCGGTCGAGGTGCGGCGCGGGAGCGGGCGGGCCGCGCCGCGGTCCGGGCGGCCGACTCTCTCGACGCGCGGCTGCCGGTCGGCGAGGGCGGGGGGCTGCTGCGCAAGGCGTTCCCGGACCACTGGTCGTTCTATCTGGGTGAGCTGGCGCTCTACAGCCTGGTCGTGCTGATCGTCACCGGGGTGTATCTGACGCTCTTCTTCGAGCCGTCCATGACCGAAGTGGTCTACGACGGCTCCTATGCGCCGCTGCGCGGAATCCTGATGTCGCAGGCGTTCGCGTCCACCGTGGACATCAGCTTCGACGTGCGCGGCGGGCTGCTGATCCGCCAGATGCACCACTGGGCCGCGATCGTGTTCGTCGCGGCGGCCGGGACGCATCTGCTGCGCATCTTCTTCACCGGCGCGTTCCGCCGGCCGCGCGAGGTCAACTGGCTGCTCGGTGTCACGCTCTTCGCGCTCGCCCTGGCGGAGGGCTTCGCCGGCTACTCGCTGCCCGACGACCTGCTGTCGGGGACCGGGCTGCGGATCATGCAGGGCATCGTGCTGTCCCTGCCGGTGGTGGGGACGTATCTGCAGATGTTCCTGTTCGGTGGCGAGTTCCCCGGCGAGGACATCATCGACCGGCTGTACGGCCTGCACATCCTGCTGCTGCCGGGGCTGCTCGTCGGGATCGTCGTCATCCATCTGATCCTGGTCTTCGCGCTCAAGCACACGCAGTGGTCGAGGCCGGGCCGGACGAACCGCAACGCCGTCGGAAAGCCGATGTTCCCGCAGTTCTCCGCCACGTCGGCGGGGCTGTTCCTCATGGTCTCGGGCGTGCTGGCGGCGCTCAGCGCGGTCGCGCAGATCAACCCCGTGTGGACGTACGGCCCTTACCGCCCGGACCAGGCGTCGACGGGCTCGCAGCCCGACTGGTACGTCGGCTTCCTGGAAGGGGCGCTGCGGCTGATCCCGGCGTGGGAGACGACGCTGGCCGGGCACACGCTGATGTGGAACGTCCTGCTGCCGGCGGTGGTGCTCCCGGGTGCGCTCTTCGTCGTCCTGTACGCGTATCCGTTCCTGGAGGCGTGGGTGACGGGCGACCGCCGTGAGCACCATCTGTGCGACCGGCCGCGCGACCGGCCCGTGCGCACCGGGCTCGGGGTGGCCGGGATCGTCTTCTACGGTGTACTGCTGCTGGCCGGCGGCAACGACGTGGTCGCCTTCGTGTTCCACATCCCGGTCGAAGGTCTGACCTATGTCCTGCGCGTGGCGGTGATCGTGCTGCCCGTGGTGGCGTACGCGGTCACCAAGCGGGTCTGCCTGGCGCTGCAGGAGGTGGAGGAGGAGCGGCTGAGCGAGGGCGAGGAGACCGGGGAGGTGCGGCAGTCGCTGGAGGGCGGTTACACGGAGGAGCGTCGCCCGTTGGCGGCCGAGGAGCGGTATGGGGTGCTGCACGGCAGCATGCCGGTGCCGGAAGGCCTCCCGGGCGGGCGGGTGCGGCAGGTGCTGGCGCGCTGGTACGGGGCTCCCTCGCGGCCGCGTGAGGCCGCGGGCCGGGACGTGGTTCAGCGGGCCTCGTCCACGTCCCCGTCCGCCGGGGAGCCGGGCGGCGAGTGACGCCCGGCATGCTCGAAGACCATGCCGAAGACCCCGAGACCCAGCACGCCCAGGCCCATCAGCAGCAGCCACACGCCGAAGACCACGCCGAGCGCCATCACGCAAGCGCCGCCCGCGACCGTGATCGGCCAGGGGCTGTCGGCGGGGAAGAAGTCCAACGGGCCGGCCGTGTCGGCCACTTCCGCGTCCTTGCGGTCCTGCGCGCGCAGCCCTCGCCTGCGGTACTGGACGGTGAGGAAGAACGTGACGAGGACCGCCATCAGGAACGCCACGACGAGCACGGCCGTGCCCGCGGGGTCCTCGGAGGCCCAGCCGTAGCCGGTGGCCGTCACCGCGAAGAAGACCGCCACTCCGGCGAAGAGCTGTGCCTCGGTCCTCATGACCGCGCCTCGCTTCCGGGGCTCAGTGAGTGCCACTCCCGTTCCGGGTGGTGCAGGTCGAAGGCGGGTGCCTCGGAGCGGATGCGCGGCAGGGCCACGAAGTTGTGGCGGGGCGGCGGGCAGGAGGTCGCCCACTCCAGCGACCTGCCGTACCCCCAGGGGTCGTCGGTCCCGACCGTCGGCGCGGTCCGTGCCGTCTTCCATACGTTGTAGAGGAACGGCAGCGTCGAGACGCCCAGCAGCAGCGCGCCCACGGACGAGACGGTGTTGAGGGCGGTGAAGCCGTCCGCGGCGAGATAGTCCGGGTAGCGGCGGGGCATGCCGGACTCGCCGAGCCAGTGCTGGACCAGGAAGGTGATCTGGAAGCCGACGAAGGTCGCCCAGAAGTGGATCTTGCCGAGGCGTTCGTCGAGCATCCTGCCGGTGATCTTCGGCCACCAGAAGTAGAAGCCGGCGAACATCGCGAACACCACGGTGCCGAACAGCACATAGTGCAGATGCGCCACGATGAAGTACGAGTCGGTGAGGTGGAAGTCCAGCGGCGGCGAGGCGATGAGCACGCCGCTCAGCCCGCCGAGCAGGAAGGACACCAGGAAGCCGAAGGCCCACAGCATCGGCGTCTCGAACGACAGGGAGCCGCCCCGCACGATGCCGATCCAGTTGAAGAACTTCACCCCCGTCGGCACGGCGATCAGGAACGACATCAGCGAGAAGAACGGCAGCAGCACCGCGCCCGTGGCGAACATGTGGTGCGCCCACACCACCGCGGACAGCATGGTGATCGCGATGGTGGCCCCGATGAGGCCGAAGTAGCCGAAGACCGGCTTGCGGGAGAACACCGGCAGCACCTCGGTGATGATCCCGAAGAACGGCAGCGCGACGATGTACACCTCGGGGTGTCCGAAGAACCAGAACAGGTGCTGCCAGAGGATGGCGCCGCCGTTCGCTGAGTCGTAGATGTGCGAGCCGAACGTCCGGTCCGACTCCAGGGCGAGCAGGGCGGCGGCGAGGACGGGAAAGGCGGGCAGCACCAGGATCGAGGTGAACAGGATGTTCCAGGTGAAGATCGGCATCCGGAACATCGTCATCCCGGGGGCGCGCAGACACAGGATGGTCGTGATGAAGTTGACCGCGCCCAGGGTGGTGGACACGCCCGTCAGCACCAGCCCCATCGTCCACAGGTCGGCCCCCACCTGGGGCGTGCGCACCGCCTCGTTGAGCGGCGCGTAGGCGAACCAGCCGAACGAGGCGGCGCCGCCGGGCGTGAGGAAGCCGCTGATCACCATCAGGCCGCCGAACAGGTACAGCCAGTACGACAGGGCGTTCAGGCGCGGGAACGCGACGTCGGGGGCGCCGATCTGGAGCGGCATGACCGCGTTCGCGAACCCGGCGAACATCGGGGTCGCGAACAGCAGCATCATGATCGTGCCGTGGATGGTGAACAGCTGGTCGTACTGGTGCCGGTCGACGATCTGCAGCCCCGGGCGCGCCAGTTCGGCCCGCATCAGCAGCGCCAGCACCCCGCCGAACAGGAAGAACCCGAACGCGGTGACCATGTACAGGTTGCCGATGACCTTGTGGTCCGTGGTGCGTGTCCACCGGACCAGCGCCCGCCCCAGGGGCGTGGCCACGGGGCGGTTCGGCCTCAGGGGGCTCTCCCGCAGCTCGGTCACACCTGTCCGCCTCTCCCGCTCCGACTCACCCGGGAGTACCGTATCGGGACATCACCTGCCCACTGGGGAGGAAACACCCTTGCCGGTCGACCGCACGTACGGGCTCTGGGCGCGGGCCACCGCCGTGAACAGGGCGGCGCCGTAGGTGTCGTACAGATGCCGTTGCAGGCCGGGGCCGAAGGTCACGCGGGCGACGCCGAGTTCGGCGAGGCCGTCCGGGGACAGCGGGCCGCCCGGGCCGTGGCCCACGTTGACGGGTCCGGGGATGCCCTCCACCAGGGCGCGGATCACGGTGGGGTCGGCGACGGCGATCGGGTAGACGCAGTCCGCGCCGGCCGCGAGATAGCGCGCGCCCCGGTCGAGCGCGGCGGCGAGCTGCTCGGGCGGTGTGCCCGCGCGGCGCAGGAAGCAGTCCGTGCGGGCGTTGAGGACCAGGTCGACGCCCTGGGCCAATGCCGCGTCGCGCACGGCGGCCAGGAACTCCGCCTGTTCGGCGGCGTCCACCAGCTCGGCGGTCCTCGGGTGCGAGTCCTCCAGGTTCAGGCCGGCGGCTCCCGTCGCGGCGAGGCGCTCGACCAGTTCGGCCGGCCGGAGCCCGTAGCCGCGCTCGAAGTCGACGGTCACCGGCACGCTCACGGCGCGGACCATCCGCGCGGCCGCGGCCAGCACCTCCGCGACCGGTGCGGCCTCCGCGTCGGCGTAGCCGAGCACCGCGGCCGTCGCGGCGCTGCTCGTCGCCACGGCCGGGCTTCCCGCCGCCTCGGCCGCCCGGGCCGACGCGGCGTCCCAGGCGTTGGGCAGCACCAGCGGGACGCCGGGCACATGCAGGGCACGCAGCCGGGCGGCCTTGTCCTGCGCGGTTTCGGCGGTGGTGTTCGGGGCGCTCACGGTGTTCTCCGTTCGTCGGTTGTGGGGTGTGCAGAAGTGCGTCAACGTGCCGGAGCGCTCGTGCCGTTCGCGCCCGTCGCCTCGGTGTGCACGGCCCGGCTGCGGGGACGCAGGGGTGCCGCGCACAGGCCGGCCGCCAGGGACAGGGCGGCCGCGGTGGCCAGGGCGGGCACGAATCCATCGGTGAAGGAGCGCGGGGAGGCATAACCGCCGAAGGCGGCGAACACCGCGACGAGCACGGCCACTCCGAACCCGCTGCCCAGTTGGCGGATCGTGCTGTAGGCGCCGGAGGCCTTGCCCATGTCCGGGCCGGACACCGCGCCCAGGACCGCCGCCTGGGTGGCGGGGATGACCATGGCCACACCGGCGCCGGACAGGATCATCGGCGGGACCATCGCGGCGTAGGGCATGCCGGGCGCGGCGATCAGGGCGATCCACGCCATCCCGGCGGCGTGCAGCAGCGAGCCGGTGACGATGAAGGGGCGTGCGCCGATGCGCGGGATGCGGGTGCCTACGAGGCGCGGCACGACCATCGTCACCGCGCCCCACGGCATGAGCCGCAGCCCCGCGGCCAGCGGGCCGTGGCCGAGGGCGTCCTGGAGGTACTGAGCCATGAAGAACACCGCGCCGAACGCCGAGGCCGAGCCGAAGAAGATCGCGGCGTTGCCGCCCGCGAAGGAGCGGGAGCGGAACAGGCCCAGCGGCAGCATCGGCCGCTCCGCGCGCCGCTCCCGGGCCACGAACCCGGCGAGCAGCACCGCGCCGAGGCCGAGGGCGCCGACCGTCTCCGCGCTGCCCCACCCTGCGGGGTTGCCGCGGACCAGGCCCCAGACCAGCGCGAACACCGCCGCCGCGGCCAGCACCAGGCCCGGCAGGTCCAGCGCGGCCCGCGGGCCGTGGCTCTCCCCCACCCGGGCGAGGACGGCCACCGCGAGGACGGCGACGGCCGGGAGGTTGAGCCAGAAGATCCACTGCCAGGAGACGGCCTCGACGACCAGGCCGCCGAGCAGGGGCCCGAGGGCCACCGACGCTCCGACGACGCCGGTGAAGACGCCGAGCGCCTTGGGCCGCAGGGCCGGCGGGACGGCCGCGCCGAGCAGCGCGAGCGCCAGCGGCATCACGGCCGCCGCGCCCGCTCCCTGCACGGCGCGGGCGGCGATCAGCTGCCCGATGCCCGTCGCCAGGGCGCACCCCGCGGACGCGAGGGCGAACACCAGCAGGCCGACGACGAACGTGCCGCGCCGGCCCAGCCGGTCGCCCAGCGCCGCGGCGGGCATCATCAGAACGGCGAAGGTGAGGGTGTAGGCGTTGACCGTCCACTCCAGCTGCTCCACCGAGGCGCCCAGGTCCGCCCGGACCGAGCTCAGCGCCGTCGCGACGACGAGCGCGTCCAGGCCGACCAGGAGCGCCGCGACGGACGTCGTGCCCAGCAGCCAGCGCTGTGAGCCGCTCCAGCCTGTGCCGGAGGAGGGTGCGTTGGTGTTCATGTGGCTCCATGTGTCGGTCGCTCGGACGTTCCACCCCTTCCGACCCCGGCCGCTCCACGGACGGAACGGTGACGTGCGTCACACCGCGGCACCGGTCGGTTTCGCTCGCGCGCGGTGTCGATACGTGTGATGGCCGTACGGCCCCGTCGAAGCCGCCCGCGTGCAGCGGGGGCACGAAGGAGCGAGCGTGAGCAAGGCACCCACGGCGAAGGCACCCCCGCCGGCCGACGACCGGGCCGACGGGCTCGGGGCCGAGGCGGACTTCCGCGACCTGGTCACCGCCCACCGGGCCCAACTGCACCTGCACTGCTACCGGATGCTGGGGTCGCTGCAGGACGCGGAGGATCTCGTCCAGGAGACCCTGCTGGCGGCCTGGCGCGCCCGGGGCTCGTTCGAGGGCCGGGCGTCGCTGCGCACCTGGCTGTACCGGATCGCCACCAACCGCTGCCTGAACGAACTGCGCGACCGCTCGCGCAGGCCCCGCGTGGCTCCCGCGGCGGCGTCGCTGCCCGAGCCCACGCGCTATGCGGAGCCGCTGTGGCTGGAGCCCTATCCCGACGCGCTGCTGGAGGCCGTGACGGACGGCGAGGCGGGCCCTTCGGCCCGGTACGAGCTGCGGGAGGAGGTCGGTCTGGCCTACCTCACCGCGCTGCATCTGCTGCCGCCGCGGCAGCGCGCGGCCGTCCTGCTGTGCGACGGGCTCGGCTTCTCCCTCGCGGAGACCGCGGCCATGCTGGGCGGCACCGACACCTCCGTCAAGGGAGCCCTCCAGCGGGCCCGCGCCACCCTGCGCACCCGGCCGCCGTCGCGGGGCGAGCGTCCCTCGGCCGGCTCCGCGCAGGAGCGGCGGGTCGCCGAGCTGTTCGCGCGTGCCGTGGAGGCGGGCGACATCGACGGCATCGTCGCGCTGCTCACCGACGACGCGTGGCTGAGCATGCCGCCCCAGCCGCAGCAGTACCAAGGTCCGGCCGCCATCGGGGAGTTCCTGCGCGACCGCGCGCTGCGCCGGGGCTTCCACTTCGCCACCCTGCCGACCCGCGCCAACGGCTTCCCCGCCTTCGGCTGCTACCGCCCGGACGCCACCGGCTCCCCCGGCGAGCCGTACGGCCTGCTGTCCCTCGCCCTCACCCACGACCGCGCCCGCGGGGAGGCCCTCGTCACGACCCTCACCTGGTTCTGCGACACCCGCCTGCTCGCCGCGTTCGGGCTACCGGCGCCGGACGGGCCGACCGCACCGACGTTCGGGTGACAGCACCGGCGGCGGGGCACGGCACGGGTATGGCTGGTCCATGACCATGCAGAACGCGATCGACTGGCCCGAGCGGTTTCTGCCCGGCACCGGCGACAACTTCGTGTCGAACGAGGTGATCGTCGAGGGTGTCACCGCCGCGCGGGTCTGGCCGTACCTGACCGACACGTCGACCTGGGAGTCGTACTACGACGCCGTCACCGATGTCGCCTTCCCGGAGGGGGACGGGCCCGTGCTGAAGGAGGGCCTGGTCTTCACCTTCGAGCCCGTCGGCGCCGGGGCCGTGCGCACGCAGCACGCGCGGGTCGTGGCGTGCCGGGCGCCGGGCGAGGGTGCGCCGGGCCGGCTGTCGTGGACGGCCGGGCAGGACGGGGCGCCCGAGGAGCGGCTGGAGGTGCTGCACGCCTGGCTGGTGGAGGATCTGCCCGGCGGGCGGGTGCGGGTGCTGACCCAGGAGACACAGATCGGGCCGCCCGCGGTCGAACTGGCTCGGCAGGTGCCCGATCCGATGCTGAACCGGCACCAGGCCTGGCTGCGGGGCCTGATCGCGGCCGCCTCCGATGGACGCTGACCGGCCCGGCCTGCGCCGGTGCCTGCTCGCCGGCGCCGTGTTCGCCGTGTGCATGGCGGGCACGACGCTGCCGACCCCTCTCTACGGCCTGTACCAGGAGAAGTTCGGGTTCTCCGAGCTCACCGTCACCGTCGTGTACGCCGTCTACGCCTTCGGGGTCATCGGCGTGCTGCTGCTGGCGGGCAACGCCTCCGATGCGGTGGGCCGACGGCCCGTGCTGCTGTGGGGGCTCGGGTTCGCGGCGGCGAGCGCCGGCTGCTTCCTGGCCGCCACCGCGCTGGGCTGGCTGTTCGTGGGGCGGCTGCTGTCGGGTCTGTCGGCGGGGCTGTTCACCGGGGCCGCCACCGCGTACGTGATGGAGCTGGCCCCGCGCGGTAGTGCCTCGCGGGCCACGTTCGTGGCGACCGCGGCCAACATGGGCGGCCTCGGCTGCGGTCCGCTGCTGGCCGGGGTGCTCGCGCAGTACGCCGAGTGGCCGCTGTATCTGCCGTTCGTCGTGCATCTGGCGCTGGTGGCGTGCTCGGCCGTCGTCGTGCTGCTGCTGCCGGAGACCGTGCGGGAGCGCCAGCCGCTGAGTGCCGTACGGCCGCAGAAGCCGGGGCTTCCGGCGCCGGTGCGGGCCGTGTTCGGGCCGGCCGCGGCCGCCTCCTTCGTGGGGTTCGCGCTGTTCGGGGTGTTCACCTCGGTCAGCCCGTCCTTCCTCGCCCAGTCCCTGGACGTGCACAACCGGGCGGTGAGCGGGCTGATCGTCGCGCTGGCCTTCTTCGCCTCCACCGCCGGGCAGCTGGCCGTCGGCCGGGTCGGCGTGGGCCGCTCGCTGCCGCTGGGCTGCGCCGCCCTGCTCGCCGGACTCGGGCTGCTGGCGGGCGCGCTGCGCTGGGACCTGCTGGCGCTGGTGGTCCTCAGCGCGGTCGTGGGCGGGGCCGGGCAGGGGCTGGCGTTCCGCGGGGCGCTGTCCGCGGTGGCCGAGGCGGCTCCGGCGGACCGGCGCGCGGCCGTGGTCTCGGCCCTGTTCGTGGTGGCGTACGCGGGCATCTCGGTGCCGGTCATCGGCGTGGGCCTGCTGGTGCGGCCGCTCGGACTGGAGGGCGCGGGGCTGGTGTTCATCGCGGTCATGGCCGTGGTGGTGTCGGCCGCGGGGGTCTATCTGCTGCGCCGGCCGGTGCTGCCGGCGACGGAGGCTAGCGGGGCGCGTTAGGGGGCGTAAGGGCGCGTGCGCGGGCCCGAGGTTCTCTACGGGACGAGGTTGCCGACGGGACGGGCCGAGGTTCTCTACGGGACGAGGTTGCCGACGGGACGGGCCGAGGTTCTCTACGGGACGAGGTTGCCGACGGACGGGCCGAGGTTCTCGGCGGACCTGGGTTCTCTACGGACAGGGAGAGCATGAGCGACGCAGGCAGGCTGCCGGCCGCGGCGGTGCGGGGGCTCGATCCGCTGGTCTCGCTCGCGATGTGTGTGCAGGCCGGGCCCGGTGTGTACGCGCTGCTGCTCGGGGCGGGCATGTCCCGGGACGCGGGTGTGCCCACCGGGTGGGAGATCGTCACGGACCTGGTGCACCGGGCGGCCGTCGCCCGAGGTGCCGACGAGCAGCTCGCCCTCGCCGATCCGGAGGCCTGGTGGGCACGGCACGGGGACGGCGGTCCGCTCGGCTACTCCACCCTGCTGGAGGCGCTCGGGGACACCCCGGCGGCCCGGCACGAGCTGCTGCGCGGGTACTTCGAGCAGGACGACGAGGACCGGCGAGACGGGCTGAAGCAGCCCGGTCAGGCGCATCACGCCGCGGCCCGGCTGGTGGCGGGGGGCTGGGTGCGGGTGGTGCTCACCACGAACTTCGACCGGCTCACCGAGCAGGCGCTGACCGCGGCGGGGGTGCAGCCGCAGGTCGTGCACAGTCCCGAGAGCCTGCGCGGGATGACCCCGCTGGCGCACGCCCCGGCCACGGTCGTCAAGCTGCACGGCGACCTGGCCGATCTGGAGGCCCGCAACACCGAGCACGAGCTGGCGGAGTACCCGGCGGCGTGGGCCGGCCTGGTGGACCAGGTGCTGGACGAGTACGGGCTGATCGTCTGCGGCTGGTCCGCCCAGTGGGACCAGGCGCTGGTGTCCTGCTTCGAGCGCCGCGTCAGCCGCCGCTACCCGGTGTTCTGGTCCGCCCCGTACGGCGTCGGAGGCACGGCCGCCGAACTCGTCGCGCGGCACGGGGCCGTGCTGGTGGACGGCCTGACGGCGAAGGAGTTCTTCCCCGGGCTGCTCACCCGTGTCGAGGCCCTGGCCCACCTGACGGAACCCGCGCCGACCCGGGAGGTGTCGGTGGCCCGGCTCAAGCGGGCGCTGCCCGATCCGGTGCGGCGGATCGAGTTGCACGAGCTGGTGGACGCCGAGGCGCTGCGGGTCGTGGAGCGCCTCGCGGACGGCGACCGCTATCCGCCCGGCGAACCGCCCTCGGACCCGGAGGCGTACCGGGAGCTGCTGGAGCATTGCGGCGGTGACTGCGACACGCTGCTGCATCTGCTGGCGTCGGGGGTCTTCCACGACGAGGGCGGGGTGCACGGGCGGGTGTGGGTGCAGGCGTTGCAACGGCTGCTGAACGTGCGCGGTGGCGCCCCGCGCCTCTACCCGGCGCTGCTGGCCCTCTGCGCCGCGGGCACCGCCGCCGTGCTGGCCGGCCGCGACGAGCTGCTGGGCCGGCTGCTGCTCGAACCGGTCCTGGCGCAGGGCCCGGTGGCCCCGGCCGGCTCCCGCAGGACCGGCATCGAGCCGCGGCCGGCCGTGCTGGTGCTGCGCACGGCGGACGTCCTCGGGCCGGCCGAGCGGGTCAACGCCCTGCTGGGCGAGCCCTATTCGCCGCAGCTCGTCGAGACGTCGTACAGCACCTGGTTGCGTGAACGGCTGCGGACTGTGCTCGCGGAGCCTGCGGTGGACAGTGACCGCACGCTCTCCGACGCGTTCGACAGCTACGAGTACCTCATGGCCCTCCTTCAGGCCGACCTGGCGGAAACCCCCGAGACGGCGGGTGAGTTCGCCCTTCCGGACCGCTGGGACGGCGAGGGCCGCCTCCGCGTCGCCGTGCGCGTGCAGTCCCGCTTCTCCGAGGACTGGCCCATGCTGCGCGGCGGCGCCTTCGCGGGCGAGCTCCACCGGGCGCACACGGCCGCGGCGGTGGTGGACGTGCTGTGCGCCGAGCGGTACGAGGAGGTCGCGCGGCAGGCGCCGTTGCGGTGACGTACCGTCCCCTTCCGGTGGCGGAGAGTCAGCAGCCGACCTAGCGTTTGAGTCAAGTTCCGCATATTCCAGCGGAATAGACCGGACGAAAGGGTGACCGACATGACGGACATCGCCGCTGACAACAGCTTCACGATCACCATGTGTGACGTGCCTGTGCACCTGCCTCACCGGGACGATGGTGTGTGGACCCTGCGGGAGGTTCTCGCGTGGGCGCCCGAGAACTCCGACTGGCATCTGAAAAGGACCTGCATCAGTGGGTGCAGCGGCAAGGGCGGCTGCTCCATGCTCCCACCGGGGACCATGCTCGAAGTCACCAGCGACGACGCCATGGAGATACGGTTCATGGCCCCGGCGGAAGTCGAAAGACGCCGTGCGCAGGGCCTCCTGTGGATGAACGACGAGGCATGAGCGGTCAGGCCCGCACGGCACCGGTGCGGGCCACGCCGCCGACCGCGGCGGGATCGGTGACGATGCGGTCCTGGAACTCCGCGTGGCAGAACTGGTAGACGGGTCCGACCCGCCTCAGGACGCTGAGCGATCGGGCATCCTCCATGAACGACAGGGGATGACGCGGCAGTCGTCTGGCCGCGGCGAGCCGCAGGCCGGTTTCCCGGTACGCGAAGTACGCGGTGCCGGAGACGGCCAGCAGCCCCGCGGCGAGCCCGATCGCCACATTCGCTTCAAAGGTCTCCAGCCCGTGCGCGACAACAGCGACGCCCGGGACGTCACTGCTCGGCAACTGCCCCTCCAGCGTGATGAACCACTTGAGCAGGGGCGGCACCAGGGCGACCCCCATCAGCGCGGCGGCGGCCGTGCGCTCCCCGCGCAAGGTGGACTGCGGCGTCTCCTGTTCGAGGTCGGCCGGCACGCGGGCCCAGCGCAGTACGGCCAGCGCCAGACCGAACAGAATGCCGAAGAACGCGCCGAACGCGCCGCACGCCACGGTTCTCGTCCACAGGGGCACCCACGCCTCCCATGTCGACACGAAGCACAGGACGACCCCCAGGGGGACACCGATCAGCAGTCCCCTGCCGACGCAGCCGGGGATCAGCGCCCCCAGGATGCGGGCAGGGGCGCGGACGTCCAGGCGCGTCGGCCGCAAGGAGCCGCCGGACAGGTTCAGGCCCGCCATGACTCCGGTGATCAGCAGGAAGACTCCGGCCCGGAAGGTAGCGCGCCGGCTGATGAAGGCCACGTCCTCGGACGGCGTGAGGAACGAGACGTCCGTGACGGGTCGGCCGATCACCTGCCGCAGGGGCATGTAGACGAGGAGTCCGGCCGCCTCGGCGCCCACCCAGAACAGGCAGACGAACAGCAGGATGCGGCGCACCTGAGCTCCACGCTCACCCGGCCCGCGCGAACGCGGTCGCAGCCGTCGGCGCACCGCCCCCGCACACAGCGCGCCGAGGGCCAGCAGCACCATGAAGACGGCCCAGGCGAGGCCCGCCTTGATGCCTGTGTAGGGCGGCACGGTCACTTCGATGTCCGTGTCCGCGCGTTCGACGGCCTCCGCCCAGTACTCGAGGACCATCCCCATCACGACGGCCGCCGGGAGGACGACGGCACATCCGGTCCCGACCCGCCGCAGCATGTCCCGGACAGCGCCCGCCCCCGACGCCTCGCCGTCGCGGCCGGTGAAGGAGAGCCGGATCATCGCCGTCGCCGCGACGGCCGTGCACAGCGTGATGACCACGAAGCAGCCGAATCGCGCGAGCGGCGACAGCGCCCAGTGGAAGTGGTCCCCCGCCATGCACGCCGCCCCGAGCCCGATCACCGCCCCCGCCACCGGCGCCGACAACGGCCCCGCCGGATCCTGGGGCAGCGCGCGGTGCAGTTCCCACCACGCGATGTCGTCCGTGCCCTGCCGTTTGATGTGCGAGGCGAGGAAGGACAGTGCCGTGCGGGCGTCGTCCGGGCTCCAGCGGGCCGCGGCCGTGCGGCGTGCGTCGGGGACCGCGGGGTCCAGGGGCACCGTCTCCGCGGAGAAGACCGCCGGGACCAGCGCGTCCAGCAGATGGTGCTGGAGGCTCTCCGCGTCGGGGTGGTGGGTGAGTTCGGTCGGGTCGCTCGCCGGTGAGGCGTAGACGGTGCGGGCGAGCCAGACGTTCAGCGGCACGGACAGGGCCTGGGCGACGGGGCCGTCGGGACGGCGGGTGAGGTCGTCGAGGACCGGCTGCCAGGCGGCGATGCGCCGGGGCGGTACGACGCTGCGCAGATAGTCGGCGACGTCCGCCGCCTCCACGGGGGCCGCGACGACCACGGCGGCGGCGGTGACCACATCGGCGTCCGCGACCAGCCGGTGGTACTCGGAGCGCCGCGAGGTGAGGATCAGCGGGCCGTGCACGGCGATGGCGTGGTTGAGGGCGGTCAGCGCCCTCGGCCGCAGCTCGGCGGGGAGTTCGTCGAGGCCGTCGAGGACGGGCAGGACCCGTCCCTCGGCGACCAGTTTGCGGGCCGCGCTCCGGCCGTAGGTCTCGTCGTTGCGCAGCGCCGGATAGTCCTCGTGGATGCGGCGGGCGATCCAGTCCAGCAGGGGCTCCCTGCGCGGGTTCCACGGCGCGAGGTCCAGCAGGACGGGGACGGGCTCCCCCGGTTCCGGGTACCGCAGGAGTTCCGTGACGAGGAGGATCGCGAGGGCCGTCTTGCCGGCGCCGGGGTCGCCGAGGACGACCAGGCGCCGGCGGGGCAGGGCGCGGTAGGCGGCGGCGAACGCGCGGATGTCGTCGCTGCGCCCGGACAGGGTGCGGCCGACCATCCGGACGTGGTCGCCGGCCTCGGTCTGGCCGCTGCGCCAGCGCACGGCCAGCGGGTGCGGGTCCAACAGGCCCTGTGCGGCGGCCTCTTCGGTCCACTGGCGGCGGACCATGGCGGCGAGTGCCTCCGCCGCCTGGTCCAGCTCGGTCCGGGTGGCCGGCGTGGCGGGCCGCGAGCGGTGGTACGACCAGCTGAACAGGCCGACGGTGGCCGAGATCAGCACGCTCATGGACGCGGCGGCCGTCTCGGCGTTCGCGCCGATGACGACGGCCACCACCGTGGCGAGCGCCATGACCGCGACCACGCCGACCGCCCAGGGCCACCGCGCTCTGCTGCGCATCATGGCTGTCCGGCTTCCTCGGCGTCGTCGATGGCATTGCGGAACAGGCAGAGCTTGGCGTCCTCGGCCAGGAAGTACTTGTCGACCTTGTACGCGATGGTCGCGAAGTCCAGCCGGCCGTCGCCGTTGAAGTCGCCGATGGCGATCCGCGCGGCACTGTCGGAGGACACCCGCCACTTGACGAAGACGCCGGCGGCGACGTCCAGGCACTTGTAGTAGAAGACGCCCTGCCAGGGGCGGGGGCCGCGCAGGGCGACCAGGAACTCGTCGTCGCCGTCGTTGTCGAAGTCGGCGCAGACGATCTGGTGGCTGGGGCCCTCGCCGAGCTCGTTGGGGTCGCCGAACACGTCGAGGACGATCCGCCGCCAGGTCACCTCGGTGACCAAGGTGCCGGGCTCTTCCTTGATGTACGCGGCCACGGTGTTGCCGTGGAAGGGCTCGGTGGCCACGACGTAGGCGTGCGGGTCGTCGCCGATGCGTCCGGCGCCGACGTCGCCGCTGCCCTTGAAGCCGGTCGCGTCGAACCGCTCGTGCTCGCCGTCGCCGATGTGCGTGGTGGTGAAGCGGTGTTCGCGCTCGTCGTAGTGGAGCCAGTTCACGCCCTCCTCGGAGGCGAGCAGGATCGAGTCGAGGTGCTCGCTGCCGGGCAGTGGGTTCTGCTGGATCTCCACGCCGTGGATCATCCGGAAGTGGGCGTCGTCGAGGATCCGCTTGTCCCAGGGCTGGCGTACGTCGTTGTTGGGGCTGAACAGCACGACGGGCACGAGCGCGTGGACGTGGTGGGCGCCCACGGTCGGCAGGGCCATCAGCTCCAGCCTGCGGGTCTGGGTGAAGTGGCCGAGGCGCAGCCGGTGCATGGCGGTCTCGCGGCCGATGTAGTGGCGCTTCCAGCGGGTCTCGGTGTCGAACTTGCCGGTGTTCTCGATCCAGTCGATCTTCCCGCCCTCGGGGTCGGGGTCGTCGATGCGGCCGCGTGCGCCGTACAGCTCGTAGCAGACGACGATGTCGGGGTGGCCGTTGCCGGAGATGTCGCCGAAGTGGGCGCCGATCGGCATGTGGAAGCCGTCGGCGACCAGGCGCTTGCGCCAGCCGGGGTTCTGGTACCAGTACAGCTCGCCGAGGTAGAGGCCGTGGCCGACGAGGTCGGGGCGGGTGTCGCCGTCGATGTCGGGGGCCTCCAGCCAGTAGCCCTCGATGAGGTCGTCCTCCAGGACCTCGCGGGTGAACCGGGGAACGCGTATGCCGAGCGGGGTGCTTGCGCCCATGGGGGTGCCTTCCGAGTGCGGTGGGGGGTGTGGGTCAGCCGAGGGCCCGGGCCAGGTAGGTGTGGGCGGTCCGGGCGTAGTGGAGCGGCGGGTGTCCGCCGTGCGGGTCCTGTTCCGCCTCCACCACCAGCCAGCCGCGGTAGGACTCGCCGGGGCGGAGGAGCTTGAGGACGTCGTCGAAGTCGATGTCGCCGTCGCTGTCGCCGGGCACGGTGAAGATGCCGGCCTCGACGTACTCGCGGAAACTGCCGTCGGCCAGAGTGCGGTCGGCGCGGACGCCGCCGCGCACGTTCTTGAGGTGGACGTGGGTGATCCGGTCGCGGTGCCGCTCGACGACCTCCGTCAGGTCGGCGCCCGCCCAGGTGAGATGGCCGGTGTCGAGGAGCAGACCGACATGGCGCGGGTCGGTGTCGCGCATCAGCCGGTCGAGGTCGCTCTGGGTCTGCACGCCGGTGCCCATGTGGGGGTGGTAGGCCAGGGTGAAGCCCTGTCCGGCGACGATCTCGCCGATCTTGTTCAGTCCGTCGGTGAGGTCGGCCCACTGCTCGTCGGTGAACTCCGGCTTGTTGCTGCGCAGACTGAGCTGCTGCAGGTGCACGGACCGGCCGAACTCGGCGACGCCGATGGTGCGCGTGGGCACCGGGGGGTCGCCGGCGTTGAACTGCTTGAGGAACTCCAGCACCTTCAGCAGGTCGCGGGCGGTGCGCGCCGCGCCGTCGGGCACGGTGAAGTACGAACTCACCCAGGGCTCGCTGACGCTGAGGCCGCGCAGATGCATCGCGGCGATCAGCGCGTCGACGTCGGTGGTGAAGGTGTGGCCGATGCTGCACCCCTCGAAGCCGGCGAGCGCGATCTCGCTGAGGCACTGCTCCATGGGGATGTCGTTGCCGAGGAGCGGGAAGTCGTCGTTGGTCCAGCAGGTCGGGGTGATGCCCAGGTGGATGCCGTCCGGGCGCGGGGCGTGCTGTGCCGGCATGGTGGGTCCTCAGTGTCCGGGGTGGCCCTTGACGATGGTGTCGGCCGCGTGCAGGGCCATGGCGACGCTGGTGAGGGTGGGGTTGGAGGCGTTGCCGAAGGGGTGCAGGCCGTTGCCGCCGAGGTAGAGGTTGTCGATGTGCCACACCTTGGAGTACTCGTCGACGACGCTGTCCAGGGCGCTTCTGCCCATGCGGGTGGTGCCCGCGATGTGCAGGGGCAGGCCGGGGGTGAGGAAGACGGGCTCGGAGCCGGGCATGAACCCGCCGAGGGCGGCCGCGGTGTGCAGCATGTGCTCGTTCATGCGGTCGCTCGCCTTGCGCTCGGCCTCGTCGAGCCGGAAGTGGAAGGTGGGCTGCGGCATGTCGAAGGTGTCGCGCAGGCTGCGGGAGAAGGTGACCTTGTTCTCCGGGCGGGGCCGGGAGATGCCGAACCAGCGCAGGTCGACGATGAGCCGCGGGTCGACGTTCGGCGGTACGGCGCCGTAGGTGAAGGCGTCGCGGTGGATCTGGCAGTGCCAGGGGCGGTGTTCGCTCACCAGCAGGGCGAGGTTGGGGTCGCGCTCGTCGGGCGGGAAGGGCACCGGGTCGGCGCACTTGTCGCCGGAGTGCAGCCTTTTCAGCTGGGCGGCGCGGTAGCGGGCGACGCGGTCGGCGGCGGCCTGGCAGGCGGCGTCGTCCGCGGAGGTGCACAGCAGTTCCTCGACGTGGTCCATGTGCCGCTGCTGGAGCACCACCTGGCAGAAGGACATGGGCTGTTCGGTGAGATAGCGGCCGAGCGCGGGCAGGGTGACACCGGAGCTGAACAACAACTGCGGTGTGGGGACGGCCCCGCACGCCACGACGTAGGTGTCGGCGCGCAGCCGGATCTCCTCGCGCACGTCGCGCAGATCGCGTACGACGGCGTACTGGACCTTCTGGTGCTTGCCGGAGCCGGTGATCTCCAGGCGGACGCACTGGTGCTCGGGCAGCAGGGTGAAGGAGCCGCGCGGCGGGGTGTGGGCGGGGTCGGCCAGGTCGCCGAGGACGGTGTCGGCGGCCGACCAGGTGACGGCCTGGGTGCGCGCGGAGTCGGCGCGGTCGCGGACGGCGAGGGGCAGTTCGGTGACGTCGGCGAACTCCTCCCCGGCGTCCTGGAGCACGCGCTTGACCAGCAGGTGCCGGGCGGAGTCGGCGAAGACGGAGGTGGAGCGGGCGAGCAGGGACTCGGCCTCGTCGTAGAGCCGGTCCATCTCCTTGTCGTCGATGGGGTAGGCCTGTCCGCCGTACTGCCGTTCCACCTCGGGGTGGAAGCGGGGCACCGCGCAGGTCCAGTGGGTGGCCATGCCGCCGACCGCGTAAGTGGCCGCCGCAGCAGGGAGGTTGAGGTGCTTACGCTGTTCCGGGTTCTGGTTGCGCAGCGAGAAGCCGGCGTATTTGTCCGGGTCGTAGGAGAACGCGGACGGGTCGAGGGTGAGCACCGGCTCGCGGTTGGTGGCGGTGGACAGCGGCAGCAGATGGCCCTTGATGACCGAGACGAACAGGTCGATGTTCTTCTGGAACAGGTAGCTGTTCTTGAGGTGTTCGCCGTAGCGGCGGGACAACTGGGCCCCGGCGTCGATCATCAGGACGCTCCGGCCGGCGTCGACGAGCTTGCGGGCGAAGGCGCAGCCGACCGGGCCGCTGCCGACGATCAGTACGTCCGCCTCGGTGACGTGGTCGTTCATGGACGTCCTTTCGAGGTGATGTCCGCGGTGCCGCTCAGCCACAGCGCGCTGTTGACGAGGCCGACCATGCTGAACGCCTGCGGGGTGTTGCCGAGATGGCGGCCGGTGGCCGGGTCGTACTCCTCGGCGAGCAGCCCCACGTCGTTGCGCAGGTCCAGCAGCCGCTCGTACAGCTCCCGGGCCTCCTGACGGCGGCCGGTGCCGTGCAGGGCGTCGGCGAGCCAGAACGTGCAGACCAGGAACGTGGCTTCGCCGCCGGGCAGGCCGTCCACGCCGCCGTCGGCCTCGGGACGGTAGCGGCGCAGGAAGCCGTCCTCGCTCAGCTCCCGGCGTACGGTGTCGACGGTGCCGCGGACCCGGGGGTCGTGCCAGGGCAGGAAGCCGACCCGGGGCAGCAGGAGCAGGGCGGCGTCGACGCCCTTGGAGCCGTAGAACTGGGTGAAGGTGCCGCGTTCGGCGTCGTAGCCCTGGGAGCAGACCTCTTCGTGGATGCGGTCGCGCAGTTTCTCCCAGCGGTCGACCGGGCCCCAGCGGCCGTGGTGCAGCACCGAGCGCACCGCGCGGTCGACGCCGGCCCACGCCATCACCTTGGAGTGCACGAAGTGGCGGGGCGCGCCGCGGACCTCCCACAGGCTGAGGTCGGGCTCCTGCCAGTTGCTCTCCAGGAAGTCCAGCAGGGCGAGTTCCATGTTCCAGGCCGGGCCGCCGGCGGTCATGCCGGCCTCGCGGCCGACGTAGAGGCATTCGAGGACCTCGCCCCACACGTCGAGCTGGAACTGCCGGGTGGCGGCGTTGCCGACGCGCACCGGGCGGGCGTTCTCGTAACCGTCGAGCCAGTCCAGCTCGTACTCGGGCAGCCGCCAGGTGCCGTCGAGGCCGTACATGATCTGCAGGTCGGCAGGGTTTCCTGCGACCGCGCGCAGCAGCCAGTCGCGCCACTGGGTGGCCTCCTCCAGATAGCCGGTGCCGATGAGGGCCTGGAGGGTGAACGTGGCGTCGCGCAGCCAGCAGTAGCGGTAGTCCCAGTTGCGGGTGCCGCCGGGCTGCTCGGGCAGGGAGGTGGTGGCCGCGGCGAGGATGCCGCCGGTGGGCCGGTACGTCAGAGCCTTGAGGGTGATCAGGGAGCGGCGTACGGCGTCGTCCCACATCCCGCGGTAGCGGCAGCGGCCGGTCCACTCGCGCCAGAACCGCTCGGTGTCCTCGATGGCGGACAGCGCCTCCACGGGCCGGGCGGGGCTGACGAAGTGGGAGGGCTTGTACGTCAGCACGAAAGGCACCTGCTGTCCCGCCTCGACGGTGAACTCGGCCCGGGTGGTGAGGTTCTCGCCGTACACCGTGACCGGGGTGTGCAGCCAGAACGCATCCGGTCCGGCGACCGCGCGCAGCCCGCCGCCCGCGCGGTACACCCACGGCACGATCCGGCCGTAGTCGGGGCGCAGCCGCAGGTCCATCCGCATGGTGACCCGCCCGCTGAGGCCCTCGACCAGACGCACCACGTCGGCGGCCTCGCCGCGCAGCGGCATGCAGTCCACGACGCGTACGCCGCCCTCCGCGGTGTGCCACTCGGTCTCCAGGATCAGGGTGTCCTCGCGGTAGCGGCGCCGGGTCGCGGGGCCGCCGCCCGCGGGGGCGAGCAGCCAGCGGCCGGCGCTGTCGTCGTGCAGCAGCGCGGCGAAGCAGGCCGGCGAGTCGAACCGGGGCAGGCACAGCCAGTCGATCGACCCGTCGCGCCCCACCAGCGCGCCCGACTGCAGGTCACCGACGAAGGCGTAGTCCTCGATTGCGCTGACCATTCCGACACTCCCTCGGCAGCCGTCGGCGCTCCGCGCGGGCGCACGGGACGACAGCGGCATATGCGTGGACGGTGAAGCGGCGTGTCACCCCGGGGCCGTACGGGCGGCGTACACCGGGGCGCCCCTGACAGGGGCGGCTGCCTGGGCGAGACCCCAGGCGCTTCCTTCTTCACGGTGGCACAGAGCGGACGGACAGGCGACTTTGGCATATGCCTCAGGCATGCGAGGGAATATGTCGGCGGAATGAGCGGGCCGGTGGATCGGCGGGGCGGGCGCGGGTACCCGGCAGGGGCGGCGGCCGGAGCGCCGAGCCGCCGGACGAGCTGTGCGGGAGGAGCGCACCATGACCGAGCAGCCCATGAGCGATCACACCCCCTCCCAGGCCGAGGGCGAGCCGGAGGACGTGGACCTGCGGGACACGGAGGATCTGCCCCTGCCGGACACCCCGACCCCGTCCCAGGCCGAGGGCGAGCGCGACGAGGAGGACGACGAGAGCTGACGGCCGGCCGGCCGACGCAGCAGCGGGCCGGCTGGCCGCGGCGCCCTCTTCCAAAGCGGCGGTACGGCGTTCCAGTTGCCGAAGAAGACGTGCCGAACCGCATCGTGATCGCCGCGACCGCCCCACGGCCGGGGAGGGCGGGCTCATGCCGGCCGGTGGTCCTTCTCGCGCCGGCCGGTGTCCGCCAGGCGGGCGGCGCGCTCGACGCGGTCCGGGAGGCGGCGGCGTCGGGCGAGTGCGGCCGGGAGCCGGAGGAGGACGCCGCCCAGGGCGCGGCGGGCGCTCTCGTCGCCGGTGACGGCGGCGGCCGCGAGGCGGGCGCTCGCCCGGGCGGCCGACGGGAGCGGGCGGCGCAGCCACAGGGTGAGGACCTCGTTGCGCCGCATCAGCGGGTTGCGGCCCTCACGGCCGGACCGCTCGGGGAGGTGACGGGACGTCAGGGAGGGTTCGTAGACGACTCCCCAGCCCGCGGCGGTCAGGTCGTAGGCGAGCAGGGTCTCCTCGCCGCCGAAGAACAGCAGCGGGTGGAAGCCGCCGGCCGCGAGGAACGCCTCCCGGCGCACCACGCACGCGCAGGCCAGGAAGCCCAGCACCGGGCGGCCCGGCAGGTCGGCCTCCGCGGGCAGCGGGGAGCCGGCCAGGAGGGCGTTCATCGGGTCCTCGGCGGCCTCCGGGCCGACGAGGGTGCGGGCGGCCAGCAGGCCGAGCCGCGGGTGCGCGTCGAGCAGGTCGGCCGCGTGCCGCAACGCGCCCGGCGTCCACCAGGAGTCGTCGTCGCAGAAGGCGACGTAGGGCGTGGTGGCGTGCCGGGCGGCCAGATTGCGGCCGAGGGCGCCGGTGTTGCGTCCGGGGCGGATGACCCGGGGCCGGGCGGGGTGGCGCGGGGGGACGGAGTCGGTGCCGTTGTCCACGACGATCACCGGGGGCCGCTCGGGCAGCGCGGCGAGCTCGTCGAGGGTGCGCAGCAGGGCGACCGGGCGGTCGCGGGTGATCACCGCCACGGTGACCCGGCCGTCCGGGCGGCGCTCACCGGGCACAGGGCTCTGCCTCCTCCTCGGGGGCGTCGAGGTGGGTCAGGGCGGCGGTGAGGACGTCGTCCGTGGTGATGTCCAGCAGCAGCGGGTCGGGGACGGTCGCGTGCGGGTCGCCGGGCGGGCCGGGCTTCCACAGGACGGTGTGGCGGGGTGATCTGGGCGGGCCCCACAGCAGCGGGGACACCGGGCCGAAGAGGGTGACGGACGGGCTCCCGTGGGCCACCGCGAGATGGGCGAGGCCGGTGTCGCCGCTGACGACGAGGGCGGCCTCGGCGACCAGCGCCGACAGGTCCGCGAAGGGCAGCCCCCCGGCCAGGACGTCGTGGGCGGGGACCCCGGCCCGGGTGGCGACCTCCTTGACCAGGGCGTCCTCGCGCGGGCCGCCCGTCACCACGACCCGGTGCCCGGCCGACCGCAGGTCTCGCACCACGGCGGCGTACCGCTCGGCCGGCCAGCGCCGCGCGGCGGCCTCCGCGCCGGGGTGCACCACCACGGCCCCGGGCGCCGGCGAGGGCCGCGCGGGCGGCCTCAGCCGTACGTCCCCGGGGTCGGCCGGGATGCCGTGCGCACCGAGGAGCCTGCACCAGCGGGCGCGCTCGTGCTCCTCGGGGTGCCACTTCGGGGGGAGCTCGGGCAGGGGGTCGGACCCGGCGTACGCGATCAGCCGCCGGGGCCGGAGCACGGCGAGCGCGTCCCGGCTGGCCGGGCCGTTGCCGTGGAGATCGACGGCCACATCCGGCGGCGGATACGGCCAGTGCGTGAGCGACGGAACCTCCCGGTTCGGCGCCTCGGCGGGCAACACCCCGTCGACCGCCCCGGTCGCCGACGCGGCCTCCTCCAGGGCGGGCGGCAGCGCGAGCAGGATCTCGTGCCGGGGGAACGCCCGCCGCAGGGCCCGCAGGGCGGGGACCCCGGCGAGGAGGTCACCGAGTCCGAGGGCGCGCAGCACGAGGATGCGGGGTCGGGTGAGGACGTCAGGGGGTGTGGGCATCCGCGGAGTTCACCTCCGGTTCGGGGTGAGGGCCGCGCGGGCGGCGAGGCCGGTGGTGGAGCGGCCGTCGAGGTAGGGCAGGAGAACCACCTGGCCGCCCCAGCTCGCGATCAGGTCGGCCTCGGGGAGGTCGGTGCGGGCGTAGTCGCCGCCCTTGGCCCAGATGTGCGGGCGGAGTTCGGCGAGGAGCCGCTCGGGGGTGTCCTCGTCGAAGACGGCGACCGCGTCGACGCACTCCAGGGCGCGCAGCACACGCACCCGGTCGGCCATGGGCACCAGCGGGCGGCCTTCGCCCTTCCGCCGCCGCACCGAGGCGTCGGAGTTGACGCACACCACCAGGCAGTCGCCGGCGCGCCGGGCGGCCTGGAGGAGCGAGACATGGCCGGCGTGCAGGAGGTCGAAGCAGCCGCCCGCGGCGACGACCGTGCCGCCCGCCGCACGTACCCGCGTGGCGGTCCGCAGGGCGTCCCGGGTCAGCTCGGCGCCGGTGGCCGGGCGTCGGACGCCGCCCTCGGCCGGCGGTGGGCCGGCTGGCCCGAGGGAGCGGACTCCGCCCTCGGCGACGTACCGCGTGGCGGCGTGCACCGCCGCGCGGACCGCGGCCTCGGTCAGCTCCCCGTCGGCCAGCGCCCCCGCGGCGGCCGCCGCGAACCTGTCCCCCGCCCCGCACGCGTCGCCCTCGGCGGTGACCGGGCAGGGCACCAGCAGCGGTGTCGCCCCGTGGGACAGCAGGGCCCCGCGGCCGCCCAGTGTCACCACGACGGAGGCGGCCCGCCAGGCCCGTACGAGCGTGGCGGCGTCCTGGGCGGCGGTGTGCAGCTCTCCGGCGTTGTCACGGGCTGACGGGGCGTCCGGCCGAGGAGCCCCCGCCCTCGCTGCGAAGCCCCTCGCCTCCACGCCCGCCGCGAATCCCCTCGCCTCCGCCGCCGACGGCGTCACCAGGCGCGTGCCCGGGACCGGCGGGCATCCCCGCGGATGCGGGTCCCAGACCACAGGGACCCGGGCGGCAGCCTCCGCCAGGGCGTCGCGGAGGACGTCGGCGCTGCCGCGGCCGTAGTCGGCGACCAGGACCGCGTCCGCGTCCGCGACGGCCCGGCAGGCCTCCTCCGTGGGGCCGGCGGCGCGGCCGTCGCCGTCGTCGAGGCGGAGGAGGGGGCGGCCGGCGGCGAGGATGCGGGTCTTGGCGGACAGCTCGCCGGTCAGCGGCAGCGGCACCACGCGGACGCGGTCCGGCAGCAGCCGGCGCAACCGCGCGCTGGCCTCGTCGTCACCGAGCGCGGTGACGAGGATGACCTCGCGGCCGTCGGCGGCGGCGAGACAGGCCGCGAGGGCGGCGCCGCCGGGCCGGGTGGTGCGCCGGGCCCCGCTGACGACGGGCACGGGCGCGTCGGGCGCCAGCCGCTCGGCGCGGCCCACCAGGTCGTGGTCGAGCAGGGCGTCCCCGACGACCAGCAGCGGCACGGCGGCGGCCGTACGTCGGCCGGGCGAGGTCTTCGGGCCGGCCCCGCTCATGTGTCCTCCCCGGTGACCGCCTCGTCGAAGTACTCGCAGAGCATGTGCACGGCGACGAGGTGCAGTTCCTGGACCGTCGCCGAGGTCGGGCCCGACACCGGTACGGCCTCGTCGGCGATGCTCTGCAGGGGGTTCGGAGGCGGCCCGGTGAGGGCCCACACCGTCAGGCCCAGACCGTGCGCACGGGACGCCGCGGCGAGCAGGTTGGCGCTGGCGCCGCTCGTCGACAGGAGCATCAGGACGTCGCCCGGGCGGCCGTGCGCCGCGACCTGGCGGGCGAAGATCTCCCGCACCCCGTAGTCGTTGGCGATGGCGGTCGTCGTGGACGTGTCGGTGTGCAGGGACAGTGCGGAGAACGCGGGCCGGTCCTCGCGGTAGCGGCCGACCAGTTCGGCCGTGAGGTGCTGGGCCTGGGCCGCGCTGCCGCCGTTGCCGGCGACCAGGAGGCGTCCTCCGGCGCCGAGGCGGCCGGCGAGCTCGAAGCCCCAGCGCCGCACGAGCGGCGCGTACCGGCGGAACTCCGCCACGGCCCTGATCAGGTCGTCGCAGTGGCTGACGTCGGTGGCGAGGGTCATCGCAGGGCTCCCGAGAGCGAGGGGACGGAGGAGACGGCGCTGTAGACCTGGGCGACGCCGTCCGCCACGCGGTCCCACGTGTAGCGGGCGAGGACACGGCGCCGGCCCTGGGCGCCGTACCGGGCGCGCAGCGCGGGGTCGTCGAGC
This sequence comes from Streptomyces sp. NPDC096205, assembly GCF_044763135.1. Classification (NCBI taxonomy): domain Bacteria; kingdom Bacillati; phylum Actinomycetota; class Actinomycetes; order Kitasatosporales; family Streptomycetaceae; genus Streptomyces; species Streptomyces sp. NPDC096205. The sequence goes on from NZ_JBIWFS010000001.1 coordinate 449,533, forward strand.
AGGTCCCGTACGGCGCCGGTGATGTCGTGCCGCGGGTCGGCCGGGACCAGGCGGCCGGTCACGCCGTCGGCGACGGTGTCGAGCTGGCCGCCGACCGCGGTGGCGAGGACGGGTGTGCAGCAGGCCATGGCCTCCACGGGGACGATGCCGAAGGGTTCGTAGCGCGGCAGCGAGAGCACGAGGTCGGCGTCGGAGATCAGGCCCGGCATCCGGTCCCGGCTCACGCCGCCGAGCAGCCGGACCCGGTCGGCGACGCCGCACTCCTCGGCGACGGCCCACAGCCGCTCGGCCTCGGGCTCGGCGAAGAGCAGGGCGGGCTCGGGGCCACCGGCGATCACGAGTTCGGCGTCGGGGACCTCGGCGAGGGCGCGGATCGCCCGGTCGAAGCCCTTGCGGGGGACCAGCCTGCCGATGGAGAGCAGCCGGCGCGCCGCACCGGGCGGACGGCGGGTGCCGACCGGGCGGAACATCACCGGGTCGACACCGCAGGGGACGATGGAGACCCGGTCGCGCGGCAGGCCCATGGCCTCCAGTTCGGCGACCTCGTCCCGGCAGGTGGCGATGATCGCGGCGGCCTCCCGGCCCACGGCCGTCTCGATCGCGATGCGGTCGGCCGGGCTGGTGTCGGCGGCGCCCTGGTGGCGCTTCTTTACGGTGCCCAGCGCGTGGTAGGTCTGCACGACGGGGATGCCGAGCGTGCGGGCCCCGGCCAGCGCGGCCATGCCGGACATCCAGAAGTGGGCGTGCACCACCTCCGGCGGACGGCCCGCCCAGGCGCGGGCCAGCCAGGAGCCGAACTCCGGCATGTACGGCAGGAGTTCGTCCTTGGGGATCGGTGCGGGAGGTCCGGCCGGCACCTGCACGACCTTCACCCCGTCGGGGGTGGTGACCTGGTCGGGCAGCCGGGTGGAGTCCCGCCTGGTGTAGACGGTGACCTCGTGCCCGCGGCGGACGAGCTGCGCGGCGACCTGCGCGACGTAGACGTTCTGGCCGCCAGCGTCGGGGCCGCCGAGCACGGCGAGGGGGCTCGCGTGCTCGGACACCATGGCGACACGGCCGGCCTGGGGGCAGGTGGGGCTCATCGCATGACCTCCTTGATCAGGCGCTCCCAGTCGTCCAGGAAGCGCCGCTCTCCGTAGCGGGCCTGTGCCGCGGCCCGGGCGGCCTCGCCCGTCCGCCGCGCGTGCTCCGGCTCGGCGAGGAAGCCGCGTACGGCGTCCTCCAGTACGTCGAACCGGTTGGACACGACACCGGCCCCGGCGGGGACGGCCTCGCGCACCTCGGTGGTGTCGAGGGCCACGACGGGCATGCCGAGGAACATCGCCTCCAGCAGGGACAGCCCGAGCGACGTCCAGCGCACGGGGTGCAGATAGAGCCGGCAGCGGGCCATCGCCGGGTGCAGCGCGCCCTGCGGGAGGTCCCGCATGCGGCACAGCTCCAGCCCGGGGTCGCCCGCCAGCAGTCCGGTGCGCATGCCGAACACGTCGAGGGGGGCGATACGGGCGAACCGGGGCAGCAGATCGGTTCCGGTGGTACGGCCGCGGCGGACGGGGTCGTTGACGACGACCGCGGCGCGCCGCTCGTCACCGGTCCACAGCGGGCCGGGGTCGATGATGCCGTGCTCGATCACCTCGGTCGGGGCGCGGCCGTTGTCCCACATCAGCCGGTTGAAGTGGGTGACGTGGACGACGGGGATGTCGCCTCGGTCGGCCAGGGGGTGGCGGGTGTCGACGGCCGTGTCGTCGGGGCAGTTGTGCTCGACGTACACGGCGGGCACGTCGATGCCGGGGCGGCGGCCGGTCCACTGTTCGGCGAGGGCGAGTTCGTGGGGCCGTTGCAGCACCATCAGGTCGATGTCGGCGTCCCGCAGCTCGTCCGGGGGCAACTCCCGTACGGAGTCGGGCCATTGCCAGGTTCTGGCCCGGCCCAGGCCGTCCGGGCCCCGGTCGGGGGTGACCGGCACGAGGTAGGTGTACGGCCCTTGGACGAAGGCGGTCAGCCAGGAGCCGTGCACGTGCCAGACCAGGACGTTCATACGCTCTCCTCCAGCAGTTTGTGCACCGCGGCGACGACGTCCCGGCCCGTGACCTCCTCCAGGCAGGGGTGGCCGGGCACGGGGCAGTGCAGGGCGCGGGTGTCCGCGCAGGGGGCCTTCTGGTCGCCGAGGACGATGCAGGGCACGCCGTACGGTGCCCAGCGCTCGGCGGGGACGACCGGCGCGAACAGCGACACGACGGGGGTGCCGACGGCGGCGGCGAGGTGGGCGGGGCCGGTGTTGCCGCAGATCACGACGTCGGCGGTGCGCAGGACTCCGGCGAGGACGCGCGGGTCGGTGCGGCCGCCGAGGTCGACGGCGGTGTCGCCGCTCACCGTGCGGGTCAGCGCGGTCTCGTCGGGCCCGCCGGTGACGACGACCCGGTGGCCGGCGTCGGCGAGCAGCTCGACGGCCTCGGCGCAGCGGTCGGGGCTCCAGGCGCGGGCAGGGGCGCTGGCGCCGGGGTGGAGGACGACGTAGGGGCCGTTCCCGGTCAGGGAGATGGTGTCCGGCGGGGGCAGCACGCGCAGCCGGCCGTCGTCGCCCGGGGGCGGCAGGAAGCCCAGCGCGGCGGCGGTGTCCAGGGCGGCCTCGGCCTCGTGCCGGCCGGGCAGCCGCCGGTGCCGTACGTCGATCAGGCGCCCGGGGTGGTCGACGCTGTCGGCGCCGATCCGGGGCAAGCCGGCCAGCTTCAGCACCAGGGCGGTGGGCAGGGGGCTCTGGTGGAAGGAGGTCAGGATCAGCGCCACGTCGAAGGCGCCGTCCTGGAGCAGCCGCACCAGCCGGGGGACGTCGGCCTCGGCGACGCCCGGCGGCGTGAAGCCCTCCCAGGGGGCGGCCCACACCAGCACGTCGTCCACGCCGGGCAGCATCCGCGCGGCGGGTTCGCCGAGCGGGCCGCACAGCAGGGTGACATGGGCGCTGCGGGCGGCGACCGCGCGGACGGCGGGTCCGGCGAGCAGGACGTCCCCGAAGCTGTCGAGTCGTACGACCAGGGCCCTCATGGGAGTTCACCTCGCTGCGGCGCCAGCGCCGCGTGCACGGCGGTGAGCAGGTCCTCGGCGGTGTCGGGCGCCGCGGCGATCTCCTCGGGGCGGGTCACGGCGGTGGGGACGAGGATGCCGCGGGCGCCCGCGGCGCGGGCCGCGAGGACGTCGGCGGCGATGTCGCCGATCAGCACGCACCGGCCGGGAGGCACGCCGAGCCGGTCGGCGGCCTCCAGGACGAGTCCCGGCGCGGGCTTGCGGCAGTCGCAGCCGGCGCCGGGCAAATGGGGGCAGTACAGCCAGGCGTCCAGGCCGCCCAGAAGCGCGTCCGCGCGGGCGTTGACCTGCCGTACGGCGTGGTGGGTGAGCAGGCCCCTGCCGATGCCGGACTGGTTGCTCACCACCGCGCTCGGCACGCCCCGGGCACGCAGCACCTCCAGCGCCTCCCGCGCCCCCGGACGCAGCCGCACGCGGTCGGGGTCACCGTTGTACGGGACGTCCTCGACGAGGGTGCCGTCGCGGTCGAAGAGAACGGCCACGGCGGGCTGCCGCCCGGGCCTGACGGGCTCGGTCCCGGGGCGGGCGGCCGGGGGCACGGCCCCCACCGGCTCCCTCTGCGGGCGGCCGGCCGGGGGCAGATGCCCCGCCGCGGACAGGTCCGGCAGGCGCCCAGCCACCAGGGGCTCCCTGGGGGCGCAGCCCGACGAGAGCAGATGCCCCGCCATGGCCGGCTCCCTGCGCAGGCGCCCCGCCGCGGACAGGTCCGGCAGGCTCCCGGCCCCCAGGGACTCCCGAGGGAAGCAGCCGGCCGGGGGCAGATGCCCCGCCATGACCGGCTCCCTCCGCAGGCGGCCCGCCGCGGACAGGCCCGGCACGCCCCCAGCCACCAGGGGCTCCCTGGGGGCGCAGCCCGGTGAGGGCAGGTGGCCGGTCATGAGCGGCTCTCCTGGGGCGCCGCACGGTGGCGGAGGCGGGTGCCGTGGGTGGCGCTTCCCAGGGGGAGCGCCCGGCGGTGGCGGCGGGTGCCGTCGAGCCAGTGGGCGGTCGCCAGGGGCGGGATGAGGGCGCTGGTGACGGTCATGGTGAGGATCTCGTCGGGCGTGCGCGGGCCGGGCGCGATACGGGCGAGGGCGAACTCGGCGGTGCCGGCCGCCCACACGGCGCCGGCCGCCGCGGCGGCCCGGCGGTGTCCCGTGATCGCGCCCAGGCATGCGGCGAGCGCGGCGGCGGTCACGAGGGCGTGCCGGGGCAGCCGGCCGCGGGGCGCCTCTGCACGGGCCCACCAGTCGCGGCCGTGGAGCCGGTTCATCAGGGCGTCGTCCGCGTTGCCGCGCTGGGCGCGCACCGACGCCCAGCGGTCGGCGGGGCGTACGGGGTGCAGTGTGGTGCGCCGCCCCCGGTGCAGCGTCCAGCCGGCCCGCCGCACGCGCAGCGCCAGGTCGGCGTCCTCGCGGAAGGCGCGGCCGAACCGCTCGTCGAAGCCGCCGACGCCCTTCAGGGCCTGGGTGCGGTACGCCATGTCGGCGGTGGCCCATGCCGCGTGCTCCAGTCCCGCGGTGCCGCGCTCCCAGTCGGTGGGCCTGCGGTCGGCGGGCAGCGGGACCCGCAGCCGGCCCTGGATCCCGCCGGTGTTCTCGGCGGCGGAGGCCAGGTCGGCGGCGAGCCGGCGGCTCCAGTCGGGCAGGACCCGCACGTCGTCGTCGAGGAAGACCGTCCACGGCGTGTCCACCTCCCGCAGCCCCGCGTTGCGCGCGGCGGCCGGGCCCCGTCCGCCGGTGCGCAGCACCCGTACGCGGTCCCGCAGATGCCCGGCCGCGTCGAGGGGCAGCGGGCCGACGGGGTCCGGGCGGTCGTCGACGACGAGCACGCCCTCGGGCGCATGCCCTTCCGCCGCGGCCAGGGCCCGCAGACAGTCGGCGAGGCACGGCCGGCCGATCGTCGGGACGACGACGGTGTAGGCGGGGACGGGGGCGGTCATGCGAACACCGCCCTGCGGCGGACGGCGAAGGGGCCGAGCGCCAGCAGGTCGACGGGCGCGGAGCCGAAGCACTCCAGGGCGTCGCGGGGGTCGTCCACCATGGGCCGGCCCGCGGTGTTGAGGCTGGTGTTGACCACGACGGGCAGCCCGGTGCGCTGCTCGAAGGCGTCGAGCATCCGGGCCACCAGCGGCTCGGTGCGCCGGTCGACGGTCTGGATGCGGGCCGTGCCGTCGACGTGGACGACGGCCGGGATCCGGTCGCGCCAGTGCGGATCGACGTCGTGCACGAACAGCATGTACGGGCTCGGCATCGGCCCGTCGAACAGCTCGGCGGCCCGCTCGGCCAGCACCATCGGGGCGACGGGCCGGAACTCCTCGCGGCCCTTGACGGCGTTGAGCCGCTCCAGGTTGGCCGGGCGGCCGGGGTGGGCCATCAGGGAGCGGTGGCCAAGGGCGCGGGGCCCGTACTCGCTGCGGCCCTGGAACCAGGCCACGATGCCGTCCCGCTCCAGCTCGGCGGCGACGGTCTCGGCGATGTCGACGGGCTCCTCGTAGGGCACGGCGGCCCGCTCCAGCCAGGCGCGCAGTTCGGCGTCGGTCCAGTCGCGGCCCAGGGCGGCGGTCGGCATGGGCTCCATCCGGGTCTCGCTCTGACCGGCCACGTGCAGGGCGGCTCCGAGGGCGGTCCCGGCGTCCCCGGCCGCGGGCTGCACCCAGATGTGCCGGAAGGGGCTCTCGCGGTGCAGGCGGCTGTTGGCGACGCAGTTCAGGGCCACCCCGCCCGCCAGGGTGAGGACCTCGTCGCCGGTACGGCCGTACAGCCAGTGCGCCAGCTCCAGCAGGACCTCCTCCAGGCAGGCCTGGGCGCTGGCGGCGAGGTCGGCGTGGTCCTGCGTCCAGGGTTCGCCCGCGGGGCGGGGCGGCACGAGGGAGGCCCAGGGCACGGGCCGTGCGGTGAAGCCGCCGTCGGCGTCGGCGTGGACGTAGCCGCGCAGCTGGTCGGCCAGGCGCGGTTTGCCGTAGGAGGCGAGGGCCATGACCTTGAACTCGTCGCTGCTGCGCAGGAAGCCGAGATGGGCGGTGAGGTCCTCGTAGAACAGGCCGAGGGAGTCGGGCAGGGTCTGCGCGGCGAGGACGTCGAGGCGGGGGCCGGTGTAGCGGCCGGCCAGGTGGGAGCGGCTCTCGCCGCGGCCGTCGAGCACCAGGACGGAGGACTCGGGGTGCGGGGAGGCCGGGCCTGCGGAGGCGGCGTGGGCGACGTGGTGGGGGACGAAGCGCACCTTGTGCGGGGAGAGCCCGGGCAGGGCCTCGGCGAGGAACTCCGGGGCGCGGCGGGCGTACTCCTGGCGCAGGTGGTCCCAGGGGTCGTGCAGGCCCATCTCCTCGGCGGGGCGGGCGAGGGCGGGATCGTAGGAGTAGGCGACCGCGTCGAGGCCGGCGGGGTCGAGGCCGGCCCGGTCCAGGCACCAGCGGGCGGAGCGTTCGGGCAGTTCCCAGGCGGAGAAGGGGACGGGCCGCTTGCCGTGCTTGCGACGGCTGAAGCGTTCCTCCTCGGCGGCCGCGACGACCTGGCCGTCCACGACGAGAGCGGCGGCGGGGTCGTGGAAGAGGGCGTTGATTCCCAGCACGCGCATGCGGGTCTCCAAAGGCGCTCAGGGATGCGGGGCGGGCTCGCGCACGGGCTGCGCGGCGGCGAAGTGGGCGATGGTCTGCTTGATGCCCTCCTCCCAGGGCACGCGGGGCGTCCAGCCGAGCAGCTCGCGGGCCAGGGAGGTGTCGGGGCGGCGGCGCTGGGGGTCGTCGACGGGCCGGTCGACGAAGGTGATCGTGGACCTCGACCCGGTCAGCTCCACCACCCGGCGGGCGATGTCGCGGACGGTGACCTCGTCGGTGCCGCCGATGTTCACGGGCCGCACGGAGTGGCTGGCGGCGACCAGCAGGATGCCGTCGACGGTGTCGTCGACGTAACACAGGGAGCGGGTCTGGCTGCCGTCGCCCGCCACGGTCAGCGGCTCTCCGGCGAGCGCCTGGCACACGAAGGTGGGCACGGCCCGGCCGTCGTGGGCGCGCATGCGGGGGCCGTAGGTGTTGAACAGCCGGACGATGCCCGCGTCGGTGCCGAGCGTGCCGGCGTGGGCGGTGACCAGCGCCTCGGCGAACCGCTTGGACTCGTCGTAGACGCTGCGCGGCCCCACCGGGTTGACGTTGCCCCAGTAGTCCTCGCGCTGCGGGTGGACGAGGGGGTCGCCGTACACCTCGGAGGTGGAGGCCAGCAGGAAGCGGGCGCCGTCGCGCTCGGCGACCCCGAGCATGGCGCGGGTGCCGAGGCTTCCGGTGTCGAGGGTCTGCAGCGGCAGCCGCAGGTAGTCGGCCGGGGAGGCGGGGCAGGCGAAGTGCAGCACCAGGTCGTAGGGGCCGGGCAGGCGCTCGGACGCCTCCGGGGCGCACACGTCGGTGTCCACGAACCGGAAGCCGGGGCCGCCGAGCAGGTGGCTGATGTTGCGGGTCGATCCCGACACGAGGTTGTCGGCGCAGTCGACTTCGGTACCCGAAGCCAACAGCTGCTCGCACAGATGGCTGCCGAGGAAACCGGCCCCGCCGGTCACCAGGGCGCGGCGCCAGGGGGCGCGGGTCGTCGCAGGGTTCATACGGCGTCCTTCGAGCGTGCGAAGTCCTGTGCTGGAAGAAGGCTCCTTGTGCTGGAAGAAGGCTCCTTGTGCTGATGAAGGCGCGGGACCCGGGTCGTGGCGCGAACGGGCGCTGCCGGGCCGGCCGCCCGGTGGGCGACGGCGCAGGCCCCCGGGTTACCGCACGAGTTGGTTTCACACGTTGATTCATGATGCGTTTGTGGCAGAAGCGCAGCGTGTGCCGAAAGGCCTGTGGTCTGCGAGAATGGCGGGCCGCGCGGGCGCGGGTAGGCTCCGCCCGCAGGCCGTTCACGAGGAGAGATCGCACGGTGACCCGACAGCGCAAGGCCCCTGCCGAGGCCCCTCCCGCAGCCTCTGCCAAGGCCTCTCCCGAGGCCCTTTCGGCCGGCCCGGACCGCGAGGAACTGCGGGCGGACTGCGGCGACTGCTTCGGCCTGTGCTGCGTCGCCCTGCCCTTCGCCCGCTCCGCCGACTTCGCGGTCGACAAGCCCGCCGGGAAGCCCTGCACCAACCTGGACGCCGACTTCCGCTGCGGCATCCACGCCCGGCTGCGGCCGGAGGGCTACCAGGGCTGCACGGTCTTCGACTGCTTCGGCGCCGGCCAGAAGGTCTCCCAGGTCACCTACGGCGGCACCGACTGGCGGCAGGCCCCGGACACCGCCCGGGAGATGTTCGAGGTGTTCCCGGTGATGCGGCAGCTGCACGAGCTGCTCTGGTACGTCGCCGAGGGGCTGGACGTGGCCGTGGCCCGGCCGGTGCACAAGCAGCTCCGGCGGGCCCGCACCCGCCTGGAGGAGCTCACCCGGGGCGACGCGGCTGCGCTCCTCGGCCTGGACGTGAACGCGCTGCGCGGCGAGGTGAACGTCCTGCTGCTGCGGGTCGGAGACCTCGTCCGCGAGCAGGTCCCCGGCCGCACCCGCAACCATCGCGGCGCCGACCTGATGGGCGCCCGCCTCGCCGGCGCCGACCTGCGCGGCGCGAGCCTGCGGGGCGCCCTCCTGGTCGCCGCCGACCTGAAGAACGCCGACCTGCGCATGGCCGACCTGATCGGCGCCGACCTCCGCGACGCGGACCTGACCGGCGCCGACCTGACCGGCAGCGTCTTCCTGACCCAGGCCCAGGTGAACGCGGCGAGGGGGGACGGGGCGACCCGCCTACCCGGAACGGTGAGCCGACCCGGGCATTGGGTTTCTTAGGGGCGCGGGGCTGTATCGATTTGCGGCTCCGCCGCGTGGGCGCGACAAGCCACGAAGGCGCAGCAGACGCAAGACGACAGATCACGGCAGACGCGACGGCGACCTCAGACCGTGACCCCCTCCGCCTCCCCCGAGGCCTCGAACTGCGTCCGGTACAGCTCGGCATAACGCCCGCCCAGGGCCAGCAACTCCTCATGCGTGCCCCGCTCCACGATCAGGCCCGCCTCCAGCACCAGGATCAGATCGGCAGACCGCACCGTGGAGAGCCGATGCGCGATCACCAACGCGGTCCGCCCCGCAAGCGCCTCGGCGAGAGCCTCCTGCACAGCCGCCTCGGACGTGTTGTCCAGATGAGCCGTCGCCTCGTCGAGGACGACCACCCGCTGACGGGCCAGCAGCAGCCGCGCGATGGTCATCCGCTGCCGCTCACCTCCGGAGAGCCGATAGCCGCGCTCCCCGACGACCGTGTCGAGACCGTCCGGCAGCGACCGTACGAGATCCTCCAGGCGCGCCCGGCGCAGCGCGTCCCACAGCTCCTCCTCGCCCGCCTCGGGCCGGGCCAGCAGCAGGTTGGCGCGGACGGTGTCGTGGAAGAGGTGTCCGTCCTGCGTGACCATGCCGACCGTGCCCCGCAGGGACTCCGCGCTCAGCTCGCGGACGTCGACCCCGCCGACCCGGACGGCGCCCGCGTCCACGTCGTACAGCCGGGGCAGCAGCTGGGCGATCGTCGACTTGCCCGCGCCGGAGGAGCCGACCAGCGCCACGGTCCGGCCGGGTTCGGCGCGGAAGGACACGCCGTGCAGCACCTCGGCGCCGCCGCGGGTGTCGAGGGCGGCGACCTCCTCCAGGGAGGCCAGGGAGACCTTGTCGGCGGACGGGTAGCCGAAGCGGACGTCGTCGAACTCGACGGCCACGGGACCGTCGGGCACCGGGCGGGCGTCGGGCCGCTCCTCGATGAGCGGCTTCAGGTCGAGCACCTCGAAGACCCGCTCGAAGCTGACGAGGGCGCTCATCACCTCCACGCGCGCCCCGGCGAGCGCGGTGAGCGGCGCGTACAGCCGGGTCAGCAGCAGGGCGAGCGCCACGACGGCGCCGGGATCCATGCTGCCCCGCAGCGCGAACCAGCCGCCGAGGCCGTAGACGAGGGCCAGCGCGAGGGCCGAGACGAGGGTGAGCGCGGTCATGAACGCCGACTGCGCGGTCGCGGTACGCACCCCGATGTCGGCGACACGGCGGGCCCGGTCGGCGAACTCGGCGGACTCCTCCCCAGGCCGCCCGAACAGCTTGACCAGGGTGGCGCCGGGCGCGGAGAACCGCTCGGTCATGCGGGTGCTCATCGCCGCGTTCAGCGCCGCCGCCTCCCGCTGCATCCGGGCCATCCGGCCGCCCATGCGCCGGGCCGGCACCACGAACACCGGCAGCAGCACCAGCGCGAGCAGGGTGATCTGCCAGGACAGGGTGAGCATCACGGCGAGCGTGAGCACCAGTGTGACCAGGTTGCTCACCACGCCGGACAGGGTGTTGCTGAAGGCCCGCTGGGCGCCGATGACGTCGTTGTTGAGGCGGCTGACCAGCGCTCCGGTGCGGGTGCGGGTGAAGAACGCGACCGGCATGCGCTGCACATGGTCGAAGACGGCCGTCCGCAGATCGAGGATCAGCCCCTCGCCGAGCCGGGCGGACAGCCGGCGTCCGAGGATGCCGAGCCCGGCCTCGACGACCGCGATGAGGGCGATGAGCAGGGCCAGCCGTACGACGGTGTCCTCGTCGCCGCCCCGCACGATCGCGTTCACCACCTTCCCGGCGAGGACGGGCGTCGCCACGGCGAGCAGCGCGGTGGCCACCCCGAGCAGCACGTACAGGGCGATACGGGAGCGGTGCGGGCGGGCGAACGCCCCGATGCGGCGCAGGGTCGCGCGGGCGAACGGGCGGCGCTCCTGCTGGGCGTTCATGACGCTGTACAGCTGCGTCCAGGCGGTGGTCTCCATACTCATGGGCAAGACCGTAGAACCTGAAGCAACCTTGAGGTCAAGAATTTCGGTGTCCGGCCGCCATCCGCCGTCTCCGCGTCCGCAACCGGGAGTTGGGACCGCGCGGTGAGCCTACCGGAGTGTGACAGGGCTACGAGTTGCCGCGGGACGCCTCGCTCGGCGCGTCCCCACCCGGCAGATCCTGTGTGTGCTCCCGGTGGCGCTGGTCGCCGTGGTGGCGCTGCGCCACCGGGCTGTGCTGGCCGACGGGTTCGGACAGCTGGGGCGTGCCGAGTGGCCGTGGCTGCTGGCCGCGGCCGGGGCGACCTGTCTGACCTGGGTCGCGGCGGCCGTCAGCCGGCAGGGCGCGGTCGTAGAGCGGCTGCCGAGGCGGCGGCTGCTGGCCACGCAGTTCGCGGCGGGCGCGGCCAACCATCTGCTGCCGACCGGGCTCGGGGCCGGTGCGGTGAACCTGCGGTTCCTGACGGTGTGCGGGCTGTCGCCGGCCCGTTCCTCGGCGGCGCTCGCGCTGTATCTGCTGGCGGAGAGCATGGCCCGGCTCGGCCTGCTGGCGGTGCTGCTGGCCGTCTTCCCGAACGCGCTGCGCCCGGGCACCGTGCTGCCCGCCGGGACGGGCGGCCCGCTGCTGGTCGTGCTCGGCGCGGGCGCGGTGGCCGCGGTGGCCGTGCTGACGCTCGTACGGCCGGTGCGGCGGGGTCTGGTGTCGTTCCTGCGGACCGCGCTGGACGAGGCCCGCTCGGTGCACACGCGGCCCGCGCGGGCGCTGGCGCTGTGGGGCGGCTCGTTCGCCTTCCCGGCGCTCCAGGCCGCGGGGCTCACCGCGGTGGGCCTGGCGCTGGGGCTGCCGGTGCCGCCCGCGCACATGGCCGTCGCCTACCTCGCGGCCACCGTCGCCGTGGCCCTGATCCCCACGCCGGGCGGCGTCGGCTCGGTGGAGGCCGCCCTGGTCGTGGCGCTGGTGGCGGCGGGCTGCCCGGTGGCCGTGGCGACGGCGGTGGTGCTGGCGTACCGGATCATCACGGTGTGGGTGCCGCTGGTGCCCGGCGCGCTGACCCTGGGCGCGCTGGTGCGGCTGAAGGTGATCTGAGCCGCCCTCGGCTCACCACGGCACGGGCTCGCCGTCCCGGAAGAAGCCGCCGGTCGGCCCGTCGTCGGGCAGCGTCGCCGCCCACACCACCCCGGCCGCGCCCTCGGACACGGGCCGGCCGCCCCCGCCGCCCATGTCGGTGGCGACCCAGCCCGGGCAGATGGCGTTGACCAGGATCCGCCGGCCGCGCAGTTCCCCGGCGAGCAGCCGGGTGAGGGCGTTGAGGGAGGCCTTGGACACGCTGTACGCCGGTGTGCCGCCGGTCATCGAGGCCAGTGAGCCGCCCCCGCTGCTGACGTTGACGATCCTCGGGTGCGGGCTGCGCTCCAGCAGCGGCAGCAGCGCCTGGGTGACCCGCCAGGCGCCGAACAGGTTGGTGTCCAGGGCCTGTTGTACCTCGGCCAGGTCGGCGGTACGGGCCTGCGCCCAGGTGTCGTAAAGGATCGCCGCGTTGTTCACGACGACGTCCGTGCGGCCCAGTTCCCGGGTCACCCACTCGGCCATCGCGGTCACGCTCGCCTGGTCGGAGACGTCGAGCTGTACGGCGGTGATCCGCTCGCCGCCGGGGTCGAGCCGCGCGGCGACGGAGCGCCCCTTCTCCAGCTTGCGGGAGCCGAGGACGACCCGGTACCCGCGTTCGGCGAGCTGCCGGACGACCTCCCGCCCGATGCCCCGGTTGGCGCCGGTCACCACCGCGACGCGCTGCCCGCCCTTGCTTCGTGCCGTCATCGAGCCCTCTTCCGTTCAAGTCGCCTCTGCCGCAGTCGATTTCACCACGCCGGTCCGCACCGGGCACCTCACCCGCCCCACCGGGCCAGCACTGCGTCGGCTGTCCGCTCCCCCGCGCGCGCCGCCGCCGTCGCCCGCCGACCGGGCCGTACGACGCCCCCCGTGGCGAAGACACCCGGCCGGGGGCCACCGCGGCGGGCCAGTTCGTCGTCGGGGACGAAGTCGCCGGTGAACACGACGGTGTCGCAGGGCAGCAGGGCCGTACGGCCGTCGCGGTGGCGGATGCGGACGGCGGACAGGCGCCCGTGGCCGAGGAGTTCGGTGACGGTGGTGCCGGTGAGCACCGGCACGGCCCGCCACAGGCGGTGCATCGGGGCGTTCTCCCGGTCCGTGACCATGGCGACGACCGTGGCCCCGGCGGCCCGTACGGTGGCGGCGGCCGCCCAGGAGACGTCCTCGGCGCCGACGACGACCGCGCGCGTGCCGATGGGCTGCCCGAACAGGTGCACCGCCTGCTGGAGTTCGCCCGTGGTGTACACCCCGGCGGGGCGGGTGCCCGGCACCAGGCGGGCGGCGCGGGGGCGTTCGCGGGCGCCGGTGGCGAGCACGATCGCGCGGGCCCGGATCGTCTCGGTGCCCTGCGCGCCGACGGTCGTCAGGGCGAGCGGGCCGGCCCAGTCGAGCGCGGTCACGCCCGTCCGTACGACGGCACCGGCACGCTCGGCCCGCTGGGCGAGCCGGCGCGCGAACCGCGGCCCGGTGCCGAGGCCGACGCGAGCGCAGTGGCGGGGCACTCCCCCGGCCTGCGGATCACGCTCCAGCACCTCCACGCGGTCCACCCCGGCGCGGGCCAGCCGGGCGGCGGCAGCGAGTCCGGCGGGGCCGGCGCCGACGATCAGGACGTCGACCTCGCGCGTCACGGCCGGGCCTCCTCGAGCAGTGCGCGGACCGCCGCACCGCAGTGGGTGCCCTGGCAGCGGCCCGCCCGGGCACGGGTGCGGCGGCGCAGGCCGTCGAGGCTGCGCGGCGGGATCGTAGCGGCGAGGGCGTCGCGGATCTCGCCTCGGGAGACGCGCTCGCAGTGGCAGACGAGGATGCCGTACTCCGGGTCGGCGGCGACGCGTTCGGGCCGTTCGCGGGGGCGCGGGGCGGCGGCGCCCAGGTGGGGCAGGCGCGCCGGCTCCAACTCCCTTGCCGGGCCCGGGTCGAGGCCCGTCTCCGTCAGCAGGCCCAGGACGTGCTCCGCGATGGCCAGGGAGGCGGTGAGGCCGGTGGAGCGGATGCCGCCGACCGTGACGCAGGCCTGCTCGGGGTGGGCGCGGATGCGGTAGTCCTCGTGCTCGGTGGCGGCCCGCAGTCCGGCGTAGACGGCGGTGACCTCCTCGTCGAGGAGCCGGGGCAGGATGCGGCGGCCCTTCTCCCGCAGCAGCGCGATGCCCTCGGCGGTGGACTGCGTGGCCTGCTTGTCGTCCAGGTCCTCCGCGGTGGGGCCGAGCAGGACGTTGCCGTACACGGTCGGCGCGACCAGGACGCCCTTGCCGAGCGCGGTGGGCACGGGCAGCAGGATGTGGCGGACGAGGTCGCGGGCGAAGGTGTCGAAGACGAGGAGCTGGCCGCGGCGCGGGGTGACGGTGAAGTCCTGGTGGCCGAGCAGCCGGTCGAGGGTGTCGGCGTGCAGCCCGGCGGCGTTCACCAGCCGGCGGGCGTGCAGTGGGCCGCGTGCGGTGGTGAGGGTGTGGATGCCGTGCTGTCTCCTGATGTCCCGCACCGGCGAGTCGAGGTGGAGGTCGACGCCGTGCCGGACGGCCTGGGTGGCGTAGGCCAGGGTCGTCGTCCAGGGGTCGACGATGCTCTCGCCCGGAACATGGAGGGCACCCAGCGCGCCCGCGCCCAGGTGGGGTTCCCGGGCGTACAGCTCGGCCGGCCCCAGCAGGCCGGTGTCGTGGCAGGCGTTGCGCTCGGCCTTCTCCGCGAGGCGGGGCAGAGCGGCGAGCTGCTCCTCGTCCCAGGCGACGAGCAGCGCACCGACAGGCTCGACCGCGATGCCCGCCTCAGCGGCGTACGCGGCCAGCGACCGGGCGCCCTCCCCCACGAGCCGCGCCTCCAGGGAGCCGGGCGTCGCGTCGAAGCCGGTGTGCAGGATCGCCGTGTTGGCCTTCGACGTGCCCTCCCCCACGTCGTCCGCGGCCTCCACCAGCGCGACTCTCAGCCGGGGGTACCGCGCCAGGGCCCGCGCGACGGCGCAGCCCACGACACCGGCACCGACGACCGCGACGTCGTACGGCTGCGAGGGGAGGGGGCCGCGCCGGGTGACGGTCATGACCGGCCCCGTTCCAGCAGCGCACCCACCGCTGCCCGGAACGTGGCGAGTCGTTCGGTGGCCTCGGCCGGCGTGATGCGGGGCTCGTACACCGCCGACGGGCGCCACTCGGGCAGGGCCTCGGTGAGGGTCAGCCCCGGCTCGGTGCCCAGGCGGGCGAGGACGCCGGCGCCGAGGGCTGTCGCGTCGGCGAGGGCGGACACCTCGACGGGGCGTTGCAGCAGGTCCGCCTGGGTCTGCATGAGGAGGGCGGAGCGGGTGAGGCCGCCGTCGACGCGGAGGTGGGTGAGTGGGGCGCCGAGGTCGGTGGCGGCCTCCTCCGCCAGGTGGACGACCTGCGCGGCCAGGCCCTCGCACAGGGCGCGGACCACATGCCCCGGGCCGGTGTCCAGGCCGAGGCCGGTGAGGGAGCCGCGGACGTCGCCGCGCCACCAGGGGGCGGCGAGCCCGGCGAGGGCGGGGACGAAGGTGACGCCGCCGCTGTCGGGGACGGTGCCGCCGACCCGGTCCAGGTCGGCGGCGCTTCGGAGCACGCCGAGGTCGGTGAGCCAGCGGACGGCGGAGGCGGCGGTGTAGACCTGGCCGTCGAGGCAGTAGCCGGTGCGTCCGGCGAGGCGCCAGGCGACACAGGTGACCAGGCCCGAGTCGCCGCGCCGGGGCGTGTCGCCGGTGTGGGCGAGCAGGAACGCGCCGGTGCCGTAGGTGCACTTGGCGCCGCCGGGGCCGGTGAGGTGCTGGGCGAGCAGCGCGGCCTGCTGGTCGACGACGAGGCCGGTCAGGGGAATCTCGGGGCCGAACGCCCGGGTCGTACCGATGTGTTGCGCGGCGTCGACGACCGAGGGGAGGCGTTCGCCGGACAGTCCCCACAGGTCGAGGGCGCGCGGGGACCAGGCGGCCCGGTCGAGGTCGAGGAGCTGGGTGCGGCCCGCGGTGGCGGCGTCGGTGACGAAGGCGCCGGTGAGCCGGTGGACGAGCCAGGCGTCGGAGGTCGTGACGACGCCGTCGCGGGTGAGGTGACGGCGGATCCAGGCCATTTTGGGCGCGGCGAAGTACGGGTCGACCGGCAGCCCGGTGAGATGGCGTAACTCCGCGTCGTGCGGGGCGAGTTCGGCGCACAGCGGCTCGGCGCGGCGGTCCTGCCAGACGAGGGCGTCGGTGAGGGGCTCGCCGGTCGCCGGGTCCCAGGCGAGCACGGTCTCGCCCTGGTTGGCCAGGCCGAGCGCGGTGACGGGTTCGCCCGCCTCGGCGAGGGCTCGCCGGCCGGCGTCCAGGACGGAGTCGTACAGCTCGCGGGGGTCGACCTCGACGCGGCCGCCGGGGAGGTGGCGCGGCCGCACGGGCGCGAAACCAGTGCCGATCACCCCGCGCTCGGGGCAGATCACCAGCGCCTTGGTGCCGGACGTGCCCTGGTCGACGGCGAGTACGGGGCCGGTCATCGGGGCCCGCTCCCCGCCCGCGCAGCACCGTTCATCGGACCCCTCCCCCAGTGATCACGGCTCGCCAGCCTGCCGTCGGGGCGCCCGCGACGTCAAGGGCGGCCGGAGGCGGACCACATCGGCCGCGAGGGCCGACCACGTGTGCGAACCGATGTTCCGGATACGGCAGGATGAGCGCGCGCTCCGGTCCGCGACAGCGGCCGGTCCGGCGCACGCGCACATTCCGAATCGAGCAGGTGACAACGTGACGAGACTTCACATCCGGCCGTCGGCGGGCCGTTCCGCCGCACCCCGTCTCCCCGGAGGTGACCGGTGACCCGCACGCTGACCCTGAACGACTACGTCATCGCCGGTACGGCCATGGCCGCCGGCCTGCTGGCGGCGTTCGTGCTGCGCGTGCTGGTGCGCTGGCTGGGCAAGCAGGCCGACCGCACCCGCTGGGGCGGCGACGACGTCCTGGTGGACGGTCTGCGGACCGTGCTGCCGTGGGCCGCGGTGCTGGGCGGCGCGGCCGCGGCGGGGGCCGCGCTGCCGCTGACCCGGGCCGTGCAGCGGCATGTGAACCAGACCCTGACCGTGCTGCTGATCATCGCGACGACGGTGACCGCGGCCCGGGTGGTCGCCGGCCTCATGCGCACGGTCACCGAGTCCCGCTCCGGGGTGGCCGGGTCGGCCACGATCTTCGTGAACATCACCCGGGTCGTGGTCCTGGCGCTCGGCTTCCTGGTGGTGCTCCAGACGCTCGGCATATCCATCGCGCCGATGCTCACCGCCCTCGGGGTGGGCGGTCTGGCCGTCGCGCTGGCCCTTCAGGACACTCTCGCCAATCTCTTCGCGGGCATCCACATCCTGGCCTCCAAGACCGTCCAGCCGGGCGACTACATCCGGCTGAGCAGCGGCGAGGAGGGCTATGTCACGGACATCAACTGGCGGCAGACGACGATCCGTTCGCTCTCCAACAACCTGATCATCATCCCCAACGGCCGCCTCGCCGGGGCCAACATGACCAACTACAACCGCCCCGAGCAGGAGCTGACGATCCTGGTGCAGGCGGGCGTCGCCTACGACAGCGACCTGGAGCAGGTGGAGAGGGTGACCGTCGAGGTCGTGGCCGAGGTGATGCAGGAGATCACCGGGGCGCTGCCGGAGCACGAGCCGGCCGTGCGGTTCCACACCTTCGGCGACTCCCGGATCGGCTTCACGATCGTCCTGGGCGTCGGCGAGTTCAGCGACCAGTACCGGATCAAGCACGAGTTCATCAAGCGGCTGCACCGCCGCTACCGCGAGGAGGGCATCCGCATCCCGGCTCCCACCCGCACGGTGTCGCTGGAGCAGGGCGCGGTGGTCATCCCGCAGCAGCGCTCCGGCGCGGCCGAGCCGGGCGAGGTGGCCTCCGCCCGGCTCGACTGACAGCTCCCTCCGAAAGCGCCTTACAGCGTCGCGGAGTTGTCGTGGGGCTTGGCGCTGCGGCTGGGCGGGGCGGCGAACGACGAGCTCACCGGCGTGACCGTCCAGTCCGGGTGGCCGGGCATCCGCGGCGTCTTGGTGCCGTAGAGCCACTCGGTGAGGAAGCCGGACAGATCCTCGCCCGCCGTCTGGGAGGCGACCGCGATGAAGTCCTTCGTGGACGCCGCGGAGTTGCGGTGGCGGGCGAGGAAGGCGCGCTCGATCGCGTCGAACACGCCCTGTCCGACCCGCTGCCGCAGCGCGTACAGCACGAGCACGCCGCCCAGGTAGCGCTGGCTGTCGAAGAGGTTGGCCGCGGTCGGCGAGGCCACCGGCCCGGACTGGGCCCGCCACTGGTCGCCGAGCGCGTAGGTGTGCTTCATCCGCGCCTCCAGCGTGGTCAGGCCGAGGGAGTCCGGCCAGCCGCGCTCGTAGCGGTAGAGCAGCCCGTAGTAGTCGGCGTGGCCCTCGTTCAGCCACAGGTCGGCCCAGGTGGCCGGGGAGACGCTGTCGCCGAAGTAGGAGTGGACCAGCTCGTGCATCATGTGCGAGCCGATCTTCTTCTCCTCCTGAAGGAGGAAGTTCGGCTTGTACAGGGTGAGGGTCTGGGTCTCCAGGCCGGTGAAGTCGAACGCCGCGGGGTCGTCGGAGTTGCAGGGCAGCAGCCCGTACGTCTCGAACGGGAAGGCGCCCAGGCGGGCCTCGACCCACTCCATCAGGCGCGGGGTGAGGGCGAGGGCGGGCTCAAGCGCGGCGGCGCGCGCGGTGGGGACGACATCGCGCAGCGGCAGCCCGTGCGGGCCGGGCCGCTCCTTGACGACGTAGTCGCCGACGGTGATCTGCACCACCTCGGTCGCGATGGGCGAGGCCGAGCGGTAGTAGTACGCCTTGCGGCCGTCGGCGAGGGTCTCGGTGCTCACGAGGTTGCCGCTGGCGACGCCGCGCAGTCCGGCCGGGACGGTGATGCGGCAGGTGAAGTCCGCCTTGTCCGCCGGGTGATCGTTGCAGGGGAAGACGGTGTGCGCCGAGTTCGGCTGCGGACACACCGCGAACCCGTCCGGGGTGGGCACCCAGGCGGTGTGGGCGAGGGCCCGCCGCGGGTCGGCCGAGTACAGGACGGTGACCCGCGCGGCCACGTTCGCCGCGAGCGGCGTGGCGGGGGTGATCCGCAGCTTCTCGCCCGACTGGGCGTAGGTGGCCGGGGTGTTGTTGACCCGCACGGACCGTATGTCGAGGCCGAGGGCGTCCAGGGAGAAGCGGTTCAGCTCCCGGGTGGTGGTGATCAGGAGGGTCGCGGTGCCGGTGACGATCCGGTTGCCGGCGTCCCAGGCCAGGTCGAGGTCGTAGGCGCCGACCCGGTAGCCGTCGTTGCCGAGGCTCGGGTAGACGGGGTCGCCGAGGGTCTCGGGGCCGGGCGAGGGGGTGCGCACGGGGCGCTTCGCCGTCGGTCCCCCCGTGGCGGCGTGCGCCGGGACGCCGGCGGTCAGTGCCGCGGCGGTGCCGAGGAGGGCGGCCGGGGCGGTCAGTCTGCTGCGATATCTCATGGTCGGCTTTCGCTCGGGCGGCCGGCTGGTCGGGTCCGGCCGTCGTCGGATGAGATGACGATCACCTGCCATGAGTGCAAGATCACCTCCTTCGGTTGCTCCGTGACCCGGATGATCCACGACCGATCTCCGACCGATCCACGAGCGGCTCCGGCCGGACCCCTGTCGAGACGGGGGCGGTCACGAGATATCTTGATGTCGAGCAATGTTGCAGACGTGGAGCGGAGCACCCGGTGACTGACTCGACCATCATCTATACGCACACTGACGAGGCCCCGGCCCTGGCGACGTATTCCTTCCTGCCGGTGGTCCAGGCCTACGCCTCGCAGGCGGGTGTCTCTGTGGAGACCCGGGACATCTCGCTGGCCGGGCGCCTCATCGCGGTGTTCCCGGAGTACCTGACCGAGGACCAGCGCATCCCGGACGCGCTGTCGGAGCTGGGTGAGCTGGCCAAGACGCCCGCGGCCAACATCATCAAGCTGCCGAACATCTCGGCGTCCATCCCGCAGCTCAAGGCCGCCGTCGCCGAGCTGCAGGCGCAGGGCTACGCGCTGCCGAACTACCCGGACGACCCGAAGACCGACGAGGAGCGGGAGATCAAGGCCCGCTACGACAAGGTCAAGGGCTCGGCCGTGAACCCGGTCCTGCGCGAGGGCAACTCCGACCGCCGCGCCCCCGCCTCGGTGAAGAACTACGCCAAGACCCACCCGCACCGCATGGGCGCCTGGTCGGCGGACTCCAAGACCAACGTGGCGACCATGGGCGAGAACGACTTCCGCTCCACCGAGAAGTCCGCGGTGGTCTCCGAGGCCGGCTCGCTGAAGATCGAGCTGGTGGCCGAGGACGGCTCCACCACGGTGCTGCGCGAGTCGGTGCCGGTGCTCGCCGGTGAGGTCGTCGACGCCTCCGTGATGCGTGTCGCCCAGCTCCGCGAGTTCCTCACCGCGCAGGTCGCCCGCGCCAAGGCGGAGGGCGTGCTGTTCTCCGTGCACCTGAAGGCCACGATGATGAAGGTCTCCGACCCGATCATCTTCGGCCACGTCGTACGCGCCTTCTTCCCGAAGACGTTCGCCCGGTACGGCGAGGCGCTGGCCGCCGCCGGTCTGTCCCCGAACGACGGTCTGGGCGGCATCCTCAAGGGCCTGGACGCCCTGGAGAACGGCGCCGAGATCAAGGCGTCCTTCGACGCCGAGCTGGCCGAGGGCCCGGCGCTGGCCATGGTCGACTCCGACAAGGGCATCACCAACCTGCACGTGCCGTCCGACGTCATCGTCGACGCCTCGATGCCGGCCATGATCCGCACCTCCGGCCACATGTGGGGCCCGGACGGCCAGGAGGCCGACACCCTCGCGGTCCTGCCGGACTCCTCCTACTCCGGCGTCTACCAGGCCGTGATCGACGACTGCCGCGCCAACGGCGCCTACGACCCGTCGACCATGGGCTCGGTCCCGAACGTCGGCCTGATGGCGCAGAAGGCCGAGGAGTACGGCTCCCACGACAAGACCTTCGAGATCCCGGCCGCGGGCACCGTCCGCCTGGTCGACCAGGCCGGCAACGTCCTGATCGAGCAGCCGGTCGCCGAGGGCGACATCTTCCGCGCCTGCCAGACCAAGGACGACCCGATCCGCGACTGGGTGAAGCTGGCCGTCACCCGGGCCCGTGCCACCGGCGACCCGGCGGTGTTCTGGCTGGACGAGACCCGCGCCCACGACGCGCAGCTGATCGCCAAGGTCCAGCAGTACCTGCCGGAGCACGACACCGAGGGTCTGGACATCCGCATCCTCGCCCCCGTCGAGGCGACCAAGCTGTCGGTGGAGCGCATCCGCCGCGGTGAGAACACCATCTCGGTGACCGGCAACGTGCTGCGTGACTACCTCACCGACCTGTTCCCGATCCTGGAGCTGGGCACCAGCGCCAAGATGCTGTCGGTCGTCCCGCTGATGGCGGGCGGCGGCCTGTTCGAGACGGGCGCCGGCGGCTCCGCCCCGAAGCACGTCCAGCAGCTGGTCAAGGAGAACTACCTGCGCTGGGACTCCCTCGGTGAGTTCTTCGCGCTGGTCCCGTCCCTGGAGCAGTACGCGGCGGCCACCGACAACCCGAAGGCCAAGGTCCTCGCCGACACGCTGGACCGCGCCACGGCGACCTTCCTCAACGAGGACAAGTCCCCGACCCGTCGCGTCGGCGGCATCGACAACCGCGGCAGCCACTTCTACCTGTCCCTGTACTGGGCGCAGGAGCTGGCCAAGCAGACCGACGACGCCGACCTGGCCAAGGCCTTCGCCCCGCTGGCGGAGACCCTCGCGGCCAACGAGCAGAAGATCGTCGACGAGCTGAACGCCGTCCAGGGCAACCCGGCCGACATCGGCGGCTACTACCAGCCCGACCCGGCCAAGGCCGCCGCGGTCATGCGCCCGTCGGCCACCTGGAACGAGGCCCTCGCCTCCCTGAGCTGACGCTCGCGGGTTTGACCGAGACTCCGCCCCGGCCGGCATCGCGCCCGGCCGGGGCGGAGCCGTTGTCAGACCCGTGTGGCACCTTGATCACATAAGCTTCCGCCTTTTCAGGGAGACCGTGATGTCCTTCGCTCTTGTGTCCGGCGCCGACGACTCGCCCGTGATCCTGCATGTGCCGCACTCCTCTCGGGAGATACCGGCCGAGGTGCGGGCCGGGATCGTGCTGGACGACCCGGCGCTGGAGCGGGAGCTGGACCACATCACCGACGCGCACACCGCCGAGATCGCCGCGGAGGCCGCCGCGCTCGCCGGTCTCACGCCCTGGCGGTTCGTGAACCGGCTGTCGCGGCTCGTCGTCGACCCCGAGCGGTTCCCCGACGAGCGGGAGGAGATGCTCGCCGTGGGGATGGGGGCCGTGTACACACGGACGACGCACAAGGAGGTGCTCCGGGAGGGGGACGGCCGGCCCGGGCCGCTCATCGAGCGGTACTTCCGGCCGTACGCGCAGGCCATGAGCGAGGCGGTGGCCGACCGGCTGGCCGCCACCGGGCGGG
This sequence comes from Streptomyces sp. NPDC096205, assembly GCF_044763135.1. Lineage (NCBI taxonomy): Bacteria > Bacillati > Actinomycetota > Actinomycetes > Kitasatosporales > Streptomycetaceae > Streptomyces > Streptomyces sp. NPDC096205. The sequence goes on from NZ_JBIWFS010000001.1 coordinate 471,933, forward strand.
CGGTGATCATCGACGTGCACTCGTATCCGACCCGGGCACTGCCCTACGAGCTGCACGGCAGCGGACCCCGTCCGCCGGTGTGCCTCGGGACCGACTCCTTCCACACCCCGCCGGAACTGCTCGCGGCCGCCTCCGAGGCGTTCTCGCAGATCGGGGAGACGGGGCTGGACAGTCCCTTCGCGGGGACGTACGTGCCGCTGGAGTTCTACGGCCGTGACCCGCGGGTCGCCGCGCTGATGGTGGAGATCCGGCGGGACACCTACATGACCGAGCCGGGCGGCCCCGCCACGGCCGGGCTCGGTGCGCTCGCACAGGCGCTGGCCCGTCTGGTGGACGCCGTACCGAAGGGCTGATCCGGCCGGAGCAACTCCCGTGCGACGGGTGGCGGGGCGGCGGGTGAGGTGTGCGAGGAGGAGAAGGAGGCGGCGGCAGGCCGTCGGGCCGGCCGCGCGGTTCATCCCCCACCGCGGCTGCTGGTGGACACGCTGCCGGACCGGATGCCGGGGCTGCGGCTCGCGGTCCCCGTGGATCAGGTGCCCTGGCGTATCAGGACGATGATCCGGGGACCGCGGAGCCTGCCCCTGGTGAGTCAGGGGTGACCCGGGAGGCCGGGTGCGGCCTGGTGCGTCAGGGGCGACCGGGAGGCGGGTGCGGCCTGGTGCGTCAGGCGCGCAGCCATTCGGTGACGACCACCTGTCCGCCGGCCCGCAGCCGCAGCGCGAAGGGCCCCGACGGGGTCGTGTCGCTGGCGAAGCGGCCCATGTCGTCGGCGGCGAGGGCGGTCGGCGCGGCCGGCTGCACCCCGCCGAGGACCTCGATGCCGGCCGGCTGGGGCGGGAGCACCTGCCCCATCAGCCCCTCGCCGCTCACCTCCACGTCCACGGTCAGCTCGCCCGCCCGGAAGGTCAGCATCCGCGGCGGGTCGGCCACTCCCCTCACCGGGATGGCGTCGACCAGCGAGTCGAAGGTCAGCTCGGCGATCTGCGCGTCGAGGTCGTGCAGGAAGTAGGCCTCCACCGCGACCCTGCGCAGCTCGGCCGGCACCGGGTCGAGGACGGCCGCGGCGCGGCGCAGCTCCTCCTCCAGCGGGCCGGTGTCGAAGGAGTCCTCACCGAAGGGCTCGTCGTCGAAGCCGTTGCCGTCGTCGTGGGCGTTGTCGTTGGCGTCGTAGTGGTTCACAGCGCTCCCCGTGCGTCGATTCGGGCGCGCAGCCGCCGCAGACAGCGCTGGCGCAGCGGTCCGATGGAGCCCACGGCAATACCAAGGGCCGCGGACACCTCCTGGTAGGCCGGTGGCGGCGAGGCCATCAGCACCCGCAGCAGTTGCCTGCAGCGGTCGCCGAGCGCCTCGAACTCCTGCCACATGCAGCGGATCCGCTCGGTCTCGGCGGCCGCCTCCTCGGAGTCGAGGACGGACTGCTCGGGCGTACGGTCCTCGCTGACCCGGTCCAGGAGCTGCGGGTCGTCGGTGGGCGTGAGCCGCTTGAGGCTCTTGATGACCTTCAGGCTCTCGTGCCGTGCGGTGCTGGCGAGCCAGGAGCCCGCCTTGTCCGGTTCCCGCAGCCGGCCCAGATGCTGGGCGAAGCGGAACCACACCGTCTGGTAGACCTCGTGGGCGTCGGCGTCGGACAGCCGGTGGGCGCGCACCACCGACCACACCAGCGGGCTCAGCCCTTCCACCAGCGCTTTCCAGGCCGCCGCGTCACCCTCGACGGCGGACTGGACGAGCGCGCCGACATCTGCACGGTCCACGGCCCCACCCCTCGTGTACGGCATGTCATCGTACGCCGTGGAGGGGCATGCTCCGATCCTCGTCTGAACGGAGGTGCTCATCACGAGGCCGTGACCGGCACCGGGCGCCAGCCGGCCGGCCGCAGCGCCGGCACGTGCGCCCCGCGCACCTCCGCGAACTCGGTGTTCGCGGCGAGCAGTTGCCGACGGGCCGCGCGCGGGTCGGTCTCCTTGTGGGCGGTCATATGGGCGGCGATCATCCCGGCGACGACCGGGGCGGCGAAGGAGGTGCCGCTCCAGCTGGCGAATCCCTCGAACATGACCTGGTCGGCCTTGCCGGACCCGCCGCTCTGCCCCTCGGTCAGCACGCCGGTGTGGCTGGGGGCCTGGCAGGTGCAGGCGTAGGTGAAGCCGTAGCGGCAGGCGTCGTAGGTGGAGTGCTGGTAGACGTACGGCACGGGGGTGGTGAAGCCGGTGAGGGCGCTGGTGAGGCGCTCGCCGGGGGCGTACGCCCGCACCCAGGAGCCGTGGTTGGAGAAGCAGGCGCCGAACTCGCCGTCGCCGCGCAGGGCTCCGACGGACAGCACGACGTCCTCGAAGTCGGGCAGTCCCGCGTAGGCGGCGGGCCAGAAGGGCGTGGCGCTGGCGTTGTTGCCGGCGCAGGCGACCAGCAGGGTGCGCCGCTGCTTGAGTTCGAGCATGAAGGTCTCGATGCCGAGCAGGCCGTCGGTGCGGCCGTTGGAGGTGCCGGCGGAGAGGCTGAGGATGTCGGGCCAGCCGCCGCGGTCGACGGCCTCGAAGAGTTTCTCGCCGAATTCGGACTCCAGGATGGCGCCCGCGTCGGTGAGCGCGTTGCTCACCGTGATCTCGGTGTTGGGCGCGACGGCGGCGACGAGCCCGGCTATGAAGGTGCCGTGGCCGACGTACTGCTGCAGGACACCCTGGTCGTCGGTCTCCCTGAGCTGGGCGTCGCCCTCGGTGTGCACGAGGGGCGGGTAGGAGCGGTAGTCGTGCATCAGGCCGGTGTCGACGACGAGGACGCCGACGGCCGTCTCGGGGTCGTAACGGCTGGTGTCCAGGCCGGGGTTGGGAACCTCGGTGCGCGGGACGGGCACGGGTTCGTCGCCGGGACAGGCGTTGACCGCGATGGAGACGACGTGGTTGCGGCTGATCAGCCGGCGTCCGGCGCGGCCCTCGGCCTGCCGCACGGCGCGCATCGCGGCGGCGACCTCCTGGTCCGCGCCCCGGACGCCCTGGCCGGGGTCGCCGACCTGGATGCGGGTGATGCCGGAGCGGTTGGCCTCCCGGCTGGCCCGGCGCACGGTGTCGGCGGTCAGTGCCGGGTTCTCGGTGAAGTGGGCGCGCACGACGTCCTCGACGATGCGGGCCTCCTCGCCGTCGCGGGCGAGGACGACGCCCTTCTCGTAGATGAACTCGGCGGAGTCGTCGGGCCCCAGGGCGAGGGGGACGTCCGGCAGCGAGCGCTGGATCTGGTCGAACTGCTCGTGGAATCGCTGTGGTGCCATGGCGGGTCCTCCCGGTGGGGCAACGGTCGTCAGACAGAGCCGCGGGATCGTTGCCTGATACAGACCCCGACCCGTGTGATGCGGTTCCGTGGCGACTAGCATCCGTTGCGTGACAGCGGGAAGCGACTCGGTGCTGGAACTGCTGCCGATGGTGTTCGCCGCCCCGAACGAGGCGCTGGCGCGGGCCCGGAGCGTGCTGGGGTCCGGCGCCTCGCCCCTGCACGCCTCCGTGGCCCATCAGGTGATCGGCATCTGGCAGCGGGACTTCGGCGATCTGCGGCTCGCGCTGCACCATCTGCGCCGGGCCCGGGACTGCGCGGCGCGCGCGGACTCCGCCGAGCGGGAGGCGGACGTACTGGGCACGCTCGGGGTCGCGTTGGTGCACGCGGGGCGCACTCGGCAGGGGCTCACCGCGTTCGAGCGGGGCGTGCTGCGCGGCAGCGGGCACACGCGGGCGCGGGTGCTGTACCGCAGGGCGTACGCCTGGTGGGTGCTGGGGCAGCACCGGCAGGCACTGGAGGACGTACGGCGGGCGATCCCGGTGCTGCGGCAGGCGGACGACACGATCTGGACGGCGCGGGCGCTCACCCTGCGGGCGACGGTGCATCTGGCGCTGGGCGCGGTGGACCGGGCGGAGGCGGACTTCACGGCGGCAGAGGCGCTGTGGGACACCACCGGGCAGGAGCACGACAAGGCGGACGCGGTGGAGAGCCGGGGCCTGGCGGCGTTCCGCGCCGGGGACATCCCGGCGGCGCTGCGGCTGCTGGACGAGGCCGAGGGCCGGTACGCGGCGCTGGGCACACCGACGTTCATGCTGAACATCCGCCGCTGCGAGGTGCTGATGGCGGCGGGCCTCGCGCCGGAGGCGCTCGCGGAGGCGGACGCGGCGATCGCGGCGCTGGACGGCATCGGCGGCCAGTCGACCCGCAAGGCGGAGCTGCTGCTGGCGGCGGCCCGCGCGGCACGGCTCGCCGGTGACCCGCACACGGCGATAGCCCGCGCGGCGCTGGCGGTACGGCTGTTCGCCGGGCAGCGGCGCACCTGGTGGGAGACGCACGCCCGGCTGGTGCTGATCGAGGCGCGGGTGGCGGCCGGGCGGCGCTCGGGCCGGCTGGTGGCGGACGCGGCCGCGGTGGCCGAGCGCCTGGCGTCCTTCAAGGCTCCGGCCGCGCCCGAGGCCTCGCTGCTCGCGGGCCGGATCGCGCTGGCGCTGGGCTGGCGGGCGGACGCGGAGCGGCATCTGGCGGTGGCCGCGCGCAGCAGACACGCCGGGCCGCCGCTGGCGCGGATCACCGGCTGGGCGGCGCAGGCGCTGCGCGCGCAGGCGGCCGGGTCGGGGCGGGGTGTCCTTCAGGCGTGCCGGCGCGGTCTGGCCGTGCTCGACGACCATCGGATGACGCTGGGCGCCTCGGAGCTCAGGGCGCGGGCGTCGGAGCAGGGCGCGGAGCTGGCGGCGCTCGCGCAGCGGGCCTCGCTGGCGGCGGGCGGGTCACGGCGGCTCCTGGAGTGGAGCGAGCGCTGGCGGGCGACCGCGCTGTCGGCACCGCCGACCCGGCCACCGGCCGACCCGGCCCTGCAGAGCGGGCTCACCGCCTACCGGGAGATCGCGGCCCGTGCGGACGCGGCCCGGATGGAGGGGCGTCCGGTGCCGGCGCTGGAGCGTGAACAGCGGCGCCTGGAGCGGGAGATCCGTTCCCGCACCCTGCACATCCGTGGGGACGCGCCCGGGGACGGGGACCGGTTCGACACGGGCCGGCTGCTGGCGGCGCTCGGCGAGACCCGGCTGCTGGAGCTGGCGGTGGTGGACGGCCGGGTGCATGTGCTGCTGTGCGGCGGCGGACGGGTGCGCCGCTTCGAGGCGGGGCCGCTGGCGCAGGCCGAGTCCGAGGCCGAGCATGTGCAGGCCGGGCTGCGGCGGCTCGCGCATCCCGGGGCGGAGGCGCGGCTGCCGCTGGTGGAGGCCATGGGGCGGCGCCTGGAGGAGCTGCTGCTGGGTCCGGCGGCCGCGCATCTGGGCGGCGGACCGGTCGTGGTGGTGCCGCCGGGGCGGCTGCACCGGGTGCCGTGGGCGCTGCTGCCGTCGCTCCGGGACCGGGTGCTGAGCGTGTCGCCGTCGGCGACCAGCTGGCTGCGGGCCCATGAGACCGCGCCGCCGCCGGGCGGGCGGCATGTCCTGGTACGCGGTCCAGGGCTGGCCACGGGCGGCGCGGAGGTGCCGGAACTGGTGGGCCGGTACGGCTCCCCGACCGTCCTGGAGGACGACGAGGCGCGGGTGCCGCGGGTGCTTCAGGAACTGGACGGGGCGGCCTTGGCGCACATCGCCGCGCACGGGGCGTTCCGGGTGGACAGCCCCCTGTTCTCCTCGCTGCGGATGGCCGACGGGCCCATCGTCGTCCACGACTTCGAGCGCCTCGACCGCAGCCCGTACCGCATCATCCTGTCCTGCTGCGACACCGCCCGCTTCGCGTCCGTCGGCGCCGACGAACTCCTCGGCCTCGTCACGGCGTTGCTGCCGCTGGGCACCGCGGGCGTGGTGGCGTGCAGCGCGCCCGTCAACGACGAGGCCGTCGTACCGCTGATGCTGGCCCTGCACAAGGGCCTCGCCGCCGGGCTGTCCCTGGCCGAGGCCCTGCGCGACGCCCGTGCGGCCGTGCCGGACGACGCGGTGCACCAGGCGACGGGGTGGGCGTTCACGGCGTTCGGCGCGGCGTGAAGGCCCGCCGGGTCAGGCCGACTTGGTGTCGGACTCGGCCACCAGGCAGGGCAGGGTCCGACGGTCGCCGCCGAGCCGGTGCACGCCGTCGGCTCAGGCCGACTTGGAGTCCGGCTCGGCCACCAGGCAGGGCAGGGTGCGGCGGTCGCCGCCGAGGCGGGTGTAGGCGCCGTAGAGGTGATTGCCGACCGTCCGCACGGACAGGGTGAGGCGCTCGGCGATCTGCCGGTTGCTCAGGCCCGCCGCTGCCAGGGTCACGATCTGCCGCTGGCGCGCGGTGAGTTCGCCGAGCACCAGCCCGGTCAGGGCCGGGGTACGCGCCCCCTGGCAGCGGCGCGCCAGGGCGACGGCCCGCGTCCGCGCGGTACGCGCCGCAAGCGGGTCCCGGTGCACCCGGGCCGCCTGGGCGTGCGCCTCGGCCGCGAACAACACGAACCCCCGCTCCCGCAGCGCCTCGGCCACCCGGTCGAGGGCAGGTCCGTCACCCCGCGCGAGCGCCTCGGCGTGAGCGGCGAACACCCCACCGGCAGGCAGCGCCCCGACCGCCCGCTCCGGCACACCGAGTCGTACGGCGTCGTAGGGCCGGTCGTCGCCGAGCGCGGCGATCGCGCCGTCGAGGTCGCCCCGGGCGGCAGCGAACCAGGCGGACGCGGCAGGAGGGACACGGCTGAGGGCTGGGCCTTCAAGGACGCCGCGCGGGGTGAGGCGTTGGGCATCCGTGGTGGCAGCCTTGTCGCCGGGCAGTGCGCCGGTGGGTTCGGCGCCGAGCTGCGCGGACCCGGTGGCCGGCCGGTCCCCCGCCCCCGCGCCACGCGGCACGCGGTGCGGGTGACGGGCGACCGGGGCCTCGTCGTCTCGCTCGCCGCGCGCGGACGGCCCGTGCGCGCGAGGGCTCGTCGGCCAGCCCGTGTCATGGCCGGACAGGTCACCCGACTGCGCTGTGCTCAGGGCGAGTTCGAGTCGGCACGCCTCGTCCTCCGGAGTGTGCCGGAGGGCCAGGCGGGACCAGGCCGCGGCCTCGTGGAGTTCGCCGCGGAGGCGGGAGAAGCGGGCGCGTACGGCCGCGTAGGGCGCGGGGACCGGGGTGCCGGACTCGGTGAGCCAGTCGCCCGCGGGTGTGGGCAGGTCGCGTACGTCGGCGGCGTCGATGCGCCGTTCCAGCGTGGCCGCCTCGGTCTTGAGGGCGAGGCCGGTCTCCTCCGACGTACGGGTGAGGCGGCGGGCGCGCAGGCGGCCGGCCGCGGCGCGCAGGGCGGGGCCGTGCAGGGGGTGGGCGAGGCGGACGGCGTCCGGGGTGCGCGGGTCGTCCGTGACGAGGATCAGGCCCTCGGACTCCAGGCGTTCCAGGACGCCCAGGTCGCAGTCGGCGGCGTCGAGCGGCAGGGGTTCGGCGAAGGCCAGCCGGTCGAGGGTCGCCCGCTCGGCGGGGTCGGTGCGGTCCAGGACGGCCGCGGCGCGCTCGTGGACGGCGAGGGTCAGCGGGAGCGGCCCGTGCCAGGCGCGTGCCCCGGTGTCCGGGTCGGGGACGAGCAGCCCCCGCTCCTCCACCGCGCCCAGCAGGTCGCGCAGCAGCCGCAGGTCACCCGCGCACAGGCGGTGCAGCCGCCGCGCGGTGAGGGGCTCGACGGGACCTCCCGCGGCGGCGGTGACGAGCCGGTCGGCCTCGTCACGGGGCAGCGGCTCCAGCTCCAGCCGGGGCAGCAGCTCGCCGGTCCACAGCCGCCGTACCGCGCCCGGTGCGGGCACGCCGTCGGTGGCGACGACGACCAGCCGGGTCCGGGCGTGCAGGGCGAGCTGGTGGACGAGCGCGGCGGAGGCGTCGTCGAGCAGATGGGCGTCGTCGACGACGAGCAGCCGTACGCCGGACAGCAGGTGCAGGGCGCGGTGCAGGGTGACGGACTCGGGCAGCAGGTGGGCGAAGGCGGCGAACGGCGTCTCACGGGTGCCGGGCGTGCCCGCGACCCGGGCGCGGTCGGCGCCCCGGACTGCCTCCTCGACCAGCCGGGTCTTGCCGCAGCCGGCCGGTCCGGTCACCACGATGCCGTGCCGGGCGGCCGTCAAGGACCGCCGGACCAGCTCCAGTTCCTCCTCCCGCCCGGTGAACGGCCAGGGCACCGGCCCCAGGACCTTGGCACCCCGCCCGAAAGACGTCACCGTCTCGGAAAGCGTCCCCGTCTCCGTAGGCGCCACCGTGTCGGTAGACGTCACCGTGTCGGTAGGCGCCACCGTCTCGGAAAGCATCCCCGGCTCCGTAGGCGCCACCGTCTCGGAAAGCATCCCCGTCCCGGTAAGCATCCCCGTCCCCGTAGGCGTCCCCGCCCCCGTCTCGACAGACGGCACAGCGGTCTCGAAGGGCGTCACGGTCTCGAAAGTCGTCACGGTAACGGGAGTCGGCGTACTCACCCCTGATACAGGGCGACTTGAGTAGACCCCGACTCAGGCGCCCGGCGGCGGCCGGGGGGCAGGCTGCTGCCATGACCGGACGTTACTGCTCACTCGCGCAGGCGCCGGCCCCCGCCTTCACCCCGGGGCTGGCCGCCGAACGGCTGAGCGCGCTCATCGGCGGCCGGCCGATGTGGGTCAACGGCACGGTCCTGCACTACTGCTTCTTCGACGGCGACCACGACGCCTCCGTCATCCACCTGCCCGGCTCCACGGAGACCCGGCGGGTGTCGTGGGTCGGCTCCGAGGAGCAGCGGGACGTGGTGCGCGCCGCGTTCCGCGAGTGGCGCGACCTCGGGATCGGGCTGTCCTTCGTGGAGGTCTCCGACCGTTCGGAGGCGGAGCTGCGCATCGGGTTCCAGCTCGGCGACGGCTCATGGTCGTCGATCGGCAAGGACGCGCTGCGCGTCGGCATCAACGACCGCACGATGAACTTCGGCTGGGACCTCACCGCACCCGGCGAGCGTGCCACGGCCCTGCACCAGATCGGGCACGCGCTGGGCATGCTGCACGAGCACCAGAGCCCGTGCGCCGGCATCCACTGGGACGACGAGGCCGTCTACGACGAACTGGCGGGCCCGCCGAACTTCTGGAGCCGGGAGACCACCCACTTCAACATCCTGCGCAAGCTGGACCCCGCGGAGGTCAACCGCGCGGTGTGGGACCCGCAGTCGATCATGGAGTATCCGTTCCCGCCGGGGCTGATCCTGGAGCCGGAGGAGTTCCGCGGCGGGCTCAACCCGCCCGGGACGCTGTCGCCGCTGGACAAGGAGTTCGCGCTGCGCTGGTATCCGCCGCTGGACGCGCCGCGCCCGCCGGCGCTGGTGCCGTTCCGTTCCGCGCCGCTGCGCCTCGGCCCCGGCGAGCAGGCCGACTTCACCGTCGAGCCGGCCGAGACCCGCGAGTACACGGTCGCCGCGTTCGGCGACTGCGACACCGTCGTCGTGCTGTTCGAGGAGCGGGACGGGGAGCCCCGCTATCTCGCGGGCGACGACGACGGCGGCACCCCGCGCAACGCCAGGATCGCATCCCGGCTGGTCAAGGGGCGCCGCTACTTCGTCAGGGCCCGTCTGTACTCCGGCTGGGGTCCGGGCGAGACCGCCGTCATGTGCTGGTGACACACCGCACGCACGAACCACAGTCCGGCACCGGGGGGCGGCCGGGGATTTCGTCACCTTCGGGGGAGGGTGGCGAAATCCCCGGCTGCGAGCGGAAACCCCGCACTACGAGGGAGGTGCGGGGCTTCCGCACGTCAGGGACGTCCCGAGTGGCCGCGGCGCGCCCACTCCTCGGCGAGCAGCTCGTAGGAGCGGACGCGGTCGGCGTGGTCGTGGGTGATCGTGGTGACGAGGAGTTCATCGGCGCCCGTGGCCTCCTGGAGCTGCTCCAGCCGGTCGGCGACCGTGGCCGGTGAGCCGGTGAACCGGGTGTCGACCCGGTCCTGCACCAGGGCCCGGTCCTCGTCGCTCCACTCGTGCGTCCGGGCCTCCTCGGGGGTCGGGAAGGGGATCGCGCCCTCGGCCGTACGGATGCTGCGCACCCACAGCCCGTACCCGGTGGCGAGTTCGCGGGCCCGGTCGTCGTCCTCGGCGACGACGACGTCCGCGGAGACACTGACGTAGGGCTCGTCGAGTACGGCGGAGGGCTTGAAGTGCGCCCGGTAGGCGTCCACGGCCTCCAGCACGGTGGCCGGGCTGACGTGGTAGTTCGCCGCGAACCGCAGTCCGCGCGCGCCCGCGGTCTCCGCGCTCGGCCCGCCGCTGCTGCCCAGGATCCACACCTCGATGTCGGCGCCCTCCCCGGGCACGACGTGCGCCTCGACGCCCTCCGGTGAGCGGTAGGTGCCGGCGAGCAGGGCGAGGAGGTCGTCGATCTGCTCGGCGTAGTCCTGCGGTTCGGCCCCGGGTTGCAGGAGCAGCCTGCGCTGGAGCGCGATGCGCGGGGAGCCGAGCAGGTGCTCGAAGGAGAAGCGGGGCGGGATGAGCAGGCCGTTCGGCGCGTGCCGGGGGCCGTCCCCGGGCAGGGCGGGGGCCGGCCGGCCGCCCGAGCGGCCGAGGCCGAGGTCCAGGCGGCCCGGGTGCAGGGCGTCGATCAGGCCGAACTCCTCCACCGTACTGAGCGCGGTGCGGTGCCCGAGCTGGACGGCGCCCGAGCCGAGCCGGATCGTGGAGGTCGCGGCGGCCGTCAGGGCGAGGAGGACCGCCGGGGACGTCCCCGCCACGCCCGGGTTGAGGTGGTGCTCGGCGAACCAGTGGCGGGCGTAGCCCAGACGCTCGGCCTGCCGCGCCAGGTCGATGGAGTTGCGCAGGGCGTCCGCTGCGGTCGATCCCGAGGAGATGGGGACGAGGTCGAGGACGCCGAGGGGGATCTCAGGCATGAGCGCGCTCCTTCTCCGTACTCGGCAGCACCGGCTCCCAGGCGAAGGGCGGGTCGGGGATGGAGCGTCGCAGGACGGGGGCCACCTCCGACTGGAACAGGCTCAGGGAGTCCCGGTGCTGAGTGTCCGTCAGGCCGCCGGCGTCGGCGTGCAGATGCAGCACGGTGTGCCCGAACCGCTCGTGGTAGCGGTGCACCTTCTCGACGACCTGCTGCGGGCTGCCGATCAGCGCCGAGCTGCGCTCGACGAAGTCCTCCAGGGTCTCGAAGACGACCGGCAGTCCGTGCCGCCGCTGGAAGGCGAGGTTGCTCTCGAAGACCGGCCGGTAGGTCTCGGCCGCCTCCTGCGAGGTCCGCGCCACGTACAGCCCGGCCGTGCCCGCGCCGACTGCGAGACCGGCCGGGTCGTGGCCGTAGTGTGCCCAGCGTTCGCGGTAGTACGTGATCAACTCGGCGTACGGCTCGATGGGATGGGTGACGTTCGCCGAGAACAGCGGGTCGCCGTAGCGGGCGGCCAGGTCGACCGACTCCCGGCTGGTGGCGCTGCCGTGCCAGACCCGCACCGGCCGCTGGTAGGGGCGCGGCCAGGCCTCGGCGTCCTTCAGCGGCGGGCGGAACCGGGTCTGGGCGGTGACCTTGTCCTCCGTCCACAGCCGCCGGAACACCTCGTAGCTCTCGGCGTTGCGCTCCCACTGGTCCTCGGGCGTGACGTGGAACAGCTCGCGCTGCGCGGAGCCGTTGCCCTTGCCGATGATCAGCTCCAGGCGGCCGCCGGAGAGATGGTCGAGGGTGGCGTAGTCCTCGAAGGCGCGCACCGGGTCGAGCAGGCTGAGCGTGGTCACCGCGGTGAACAGGCGGATACGTCTGGTCAGTGCGGCTATGTGGCTGAGGACGACCGGCGGCGAGGAGGAGAGGAAGGGGCGTTCGTGCCGCTCCCCCACGCCGAAGCCGTCGAAACCGAGTTCCTCCGCGAGCAGCGCGTTGTCCAGGACCTCGCGGAAACGGTCCTGGGTGGACTTCAGGACGCCGGTGACCGGGTCGGGACGGTGGACGATCAGGGTGATGGCGAGGAACTTCATGACGCCGCCCGGCTGTCGGCCACCTCGTCGGGGTGGGCGAGGCCCAGGTGGTCGCGCAGGGTCGTGCCCTCGTAGTCGGCCCGGAAGACGCCCTGCTCCTGGAGCAGCGGGACGACCTTGTCGGCGAACTCGTCGAGGCCGCCCGGGGTGATGTGGGGCACGAGGATGAACCCGTCGCTGGCGTCGGCCTGGACATAGTCGTTGATGGTCTGCGCGACCGTGGCGGGACTGCCGACGAAGTTCTGCCGGTTGCCGGTCTCGATGACCAGGTCGCGGATCGACCACTTGTTGGCCTCGGCCAGCTCCCGCCACTCCCGCGCGGTGGCGACCGGGTCCCGGTACATCCGCACCTGGGCGCGGCCCCGCGCGATGTGGTGCTCGCCGGGGTCGGGGTCGATGTCGGGCAGCGGACCTTCCGGGTCGTACGAGGAGAGGTCCCGGTTCCAGACGAACTCCAGGTGCTTGAGGGCGGTGGCCCCGCTGACCTGCTGCCTGCGCACCTCGCGGGCGAGTTCCTCGGCCTCCGTGTCGGTGTCACCGAGGACGAAGCTCGCGGCGGGCAGGATGAGCAACTGGTCGGGGCGGCGGCCGTACTTGGCGAGGCGGGACTTCACGTCCGTGTAGAAGGCGCGTCCCGCGTCGAACTGGGCGTAGCGGCTGAAGACGGCGTCGGCGCTCGACGCGGCGAACTCGCGGCCCTCCTCGGAGTCGCCCGCCTGGAAGATCACGGGGCGGCCCTGCGGGGAGCGCGGGACGTTGAAGCGGCCGTGGATGTCGAAGTGCCTGCCGGTGTGGACGAAGGCGCCTGCCTTGGCGTCGGTGAGGAAGGTGCCGGTGGCCTGGTCGGCGAGAATCTCGTCGCCGTGCCAGGAGTCGAAGAGTTCGTTCGCGGTGGCGAGGAACTCCTTGGCGCGGGAGTAGCGCTCCTCCTGCGGCAGGAAGCCGCCGCGGCGGAAGTTCTCGCCGGTGAAGGCGTCCCAGGAGGTGACGACGTTCCAGGCGGAGCGGCCGTCGGAGAGGTGGTCGAGGCTGGCGAACTGGCGGGCGACCTCGTAGGGCTCGTTGAAGGTGGAGTTGATGGTGCCGGTCAGGCCGAGGCGGTCGGTGACGGCGGCGAGCGCGGCGAGCACCGTGAAGGTGTCGGGCCGGCCGACCACGTCCAGGTCATAGATCTTTCCGCCCTGTTCGCGCAGGCGCAGGCCCTCGGCGAGGAACAGGAAGTCGAACTTGGCGCGTTCGGCGGTGCGCGCGAAGTGGGCGAAGGACGAGAACTCGATGTGGCTGCCGGCGCGCGGGTCGCTCCAGACGGTGGTGTTGTTGACGCCGGGGAAGTGGGCGGCGAGATGGATCTGCTTCTGCGACTTGCTCTTGCTCATGGGGTGCGGTCTCCCTCCGGCTCAGGCTGCGGCGTAGCGGTTGGCGGGGCGCGGCAGGCCCAGCAGCCCGCGCAGAGTGTTCGCCTCGTAGGCGCGGCGGAAGGCGCCCCGGCGCTGGAGTTCGGGCACCAGGTGCCGGGTGATCGCGGGCAGGTCGTGCCCGGCGACGGCGGGCCGCAGCCGGAAGCCGCTGAGCCCCTCCGTCTGCAACTCCTGGAGCAGGTCCGCGAGTTGGGCGGCCGTCCCGGTGAAGATCCGGGCGTCGCTCTCGTACGGGGCTCCGGCGAGCGTGTCGAGACGCTCGCGGCGGGCGACGGCCTCGGCCTCGGTGGCGTCGAGGAACACGACCAGGTCGCCGAAGACGTGCAGGGGCTCGTCCGCCCGTCCGGCCGCCTCCTGCTCGGCGCGGATCTCGGCCACGATCGCGCGGGCGTGGGCGGCGTCGTGCGGGGTGACATAGCCGACGTCGGCGGCGCGGGCGACCAGCCGGTAGGGCACGGTCTGGTGGGCGAGGGCGGTGACGAGCGGCTGGCCCTGCGGGGGACGCGGTGTGATCGAGGGGCCCTTGACGCTGAAGTGGCGGCCCTCGAAGTCGATGTAGTGCAGTCTGTCGCGGTCGATGAAGCGGCCGGTGGCCACGTCCCGGATCTCGGCGTCGTCCTCCCAGCTGTCCCACAGCCGCCGCACGACCTCGATGTAATCGGCGGCCTCGTCGAAGAGTTCGGGGACCGACGGGTCGTCGTAGTCGGTGATGCGGGCGATGGTGCGGCGGCCGAAGTGGGCTGCCTCGTTCGGACGGGCGGTGATCTGCACGCGCAGGCCGGCGCGGCCGGTGCTGACGTAGTCGAGGGTGGCGACGGCCTTGGAGATGTGGAACGGCTCGGTGTGCGTGGCGACGACCGTCGGCACCAGGCCGATGTGCGAGGTCAGCGGGGCCACGCGGGAGGCGATCAGGACGGCGTCGAGACGGCCGCGGACCTGGTCGGTGCGCTCGTCCGGGTCGAGGAAGTGGGAGGACTGGGGGCCGAGGCCGTCCTCGACGGTGACGAAGTCGAGCAGGCCGCGCTCGGCCTCGGTGACGAGGTCGGCCCAGTAGCCCGCCCTGAACAGTTCACGGGGCCGGGCGACCGGCTCGCGCCAGGAGGCGGGGTGCCAGCCGGTGCCGTCCAGGGCGACGGCGAGGTGCAGGGGTGACGCAGAGGACATCGGGGTGCCTTCCGTTGCGGGCCTGAGGGGTGGCCTCAGGGGTTGCCTCAGAGGTGCCTGAGCGGTTGCTTCAGGGGGTGCCTCAGAGGTGCCTGAGCGGTTGCTTCAGGGGGTGCCTCAGAGGTACCTGAGCGGCTGCCTCAGGAGTTGGTGAGCGGCAGGCCGGGCGGGTTGACCTCGGACTTGGCGACCGCCTCGTTGGAGAGGTTCCAGGCGGCGAGCCACTTGGCGTAGGCGCCGCTGTCGATGAGGTGGTTGATGGCGGCGGCCAGCGGCTTCGCCAGTCCGCTGTCCTTCTTGGCGGTCGCGGCGATCAGGCCCTGGAGGGTCTCGCCCGCGCCGGAGAACTGGCCCGCGATCCGCGTCGCCTGGGGCGTGCCGGCGGTCTTCGTCGCGTGGTAGGCGAGGTTCGGGCTGGGGCCGAAGTAGGCGTCGATCTTGCCGCTGTTCAGGGCCAGGTAGAGGCTGTTGGTCTCCTGGAAGTACTTGACCGTGAGGGGCTTGCCCTCCTTGGCGAGCTTGGCCTTCCACTCCAGGAGGATCTTCTCCTGGTTGGTGCCGTTGCCGACGGAGACGGTCTTGCCGGCGAGGCTGTGGTAGTCGCCGTCGAAGGTCCAGGTGTCGTCCTTCTTCACCTCCAGGGCGAGGTCGTCCTTGCGGTAGGAGGCGAACTCGTACTTCTGCTTGCGTTCCTCGGTGTCGGTGACGTTGGAGAACGCCACGTCGACCTTTCCGCTGTCGAGGCCGATGAAGAGGTTCTCCCAGGTGGAGCGGCGCACCTCGGGTTCGAGGCCGAGAACGGCGGCCACCAGGCGGGCGAGGTCGACCTCGGAGCCGGTGAGGGTCTTCTGGTCCTCGCCCACGAACCCGAGGGGCGGGCTGCCGGAGGGCAGCGTGCCGGAGCCGATCACCAGGGTGCCGCGCTTTCTGATCTCCTCGGGGAGCTGGGCGCTGATGGACTTCACCTCGGAGACCTTCAGGGTGGTCTCCTTCGCGGCGCCGTTGGAGAGCCGTCCGACGGTCACGGTGCCGGCCGGGTCGGCCGTGGTGGTGGCGGCGTCGCTCTCGCCTCCGCAGGCGGTGAGGCCGGTGGCGAGGGTGGCGGCGGCGGTCGCCGCGGTGAGGCCGCGGAGGAGGGTGCGTCGCGAGAACATGCGTGTTCCTTTTCTGGTGCTTGTCGCGGTGGGTGTTCAGAGGACCTTGGCGAGGAAGTCGCGGGTCCGTTCGTGCTGCGGGTGGTCGAGGACCTGCTCGGGCGGCCCCTGTTCGACGATCCGGCCGCCGTCGATGAAGACGATCCGGTCGGCGACCTCGCGGGCGAAGCCGATCTCGTGGGTGACGATCAGCAGGGTGGTGCCGCTGGTCGCCAAGTCCTTGATGACGGCGAGGACTTCACCGACCAGCTCGGGGTCCAGCGCCGAGGTCGGCTCGTCGAACAGGATGATCCCGGGCCGCAGCGCGAGCGCCCTGGCGATGGCGACGCGCTGCTGCTGTCCGCCGGACAGCTGGCGGGGGTAGGCGCCGGCGCGGTCGGCGAGGCCGACCCGGCCGAGGAGTTCCCGGGCCAGCTGCTCGGCGGCCGGACGGGAGAGCCGTCCGGTGGCGACGGGCGCGGCGGCCACGTTGTCGAGGACGGTCAGGTGCGGGAAGAGGTTGAAGTTCTGGAAGACGAACCCGATCCGGCCGCGCTGGGCCAGGATGGCCCGCTCCCCCAGCTCCTTGAGCCGGCCGCCGTGCCGTCGTACGCCGATCAGCTCGCCGCCGACGCTGACATGGCCGATCTCGGGCTTCTCCAGGTGGTTGATCACCCGCAGCAGCGTCGACTTGCCGGACCCGGAGGGGCCGAGGATGACGGTGACCTCGCCGGGCCGGACGGTGAGGTCGATGCCGTCCAGGACGCGCTGAGTGCCGTACCACTTGTGCACGTCGTGCACTTCGAGGGCGGTGGCGGTCATACGGCGGCCTCCCTGCGGGCGCGGGCGCGCAGCTCACCGAGGCCTGCGCGGAGTTTCTGCAGCGGGGTCGGCGGCAGGGTGCGGGTGGCGCCGCGGGCGAAGTACCGCTCGACGTAGTACTGGACGACGGAGACGGCGCTGGTCAGGAGCAGGTACCAGACGGTGGCGACCAGCAGCAGGGGCACGATGTCGCCGGGGTAGGTGCTGCCCATGGTCTGCACCGAGCCGAACAGGTCGAGCAGCGACACGTAGAACACCAGCGAGGTCGCCTTGATCAGGCCGATGAGCTGGTTGACGTAGTTCGGCACGATCGAGCGCAGCGCCTGCGGCAGGACGATCCTGCGGAACTGGTAGCCCTTGGGCAGTCCCAGCGCGGCGGCCGCCTCGTGCTGGCCCTGGTCGACGGAGAGGATGCCGCCGCGCACGACCTCGGAGGCGTAGGCCGCCTCGTTGAGGCTGAGCCCGACGACCGCGACCGCGAGATCGGTGGCCAGGCGCGACTCGTCGAAGGTGAAGAACGCCGGGCCGAAGGGCACGCCCAGGCTGAGCGTCTGGTACAGCGCACTGAAGTTGTACAGGAAGAGCAGCACGACGATCAGCGGCACCGACCGGAACAGCCAGGTGTACGTCCAGCTCACCGCCCGCAGCACCGGGCTGCCGGACAGCCGGGCGAGGGCGAGCAGGATGCCGCCGAGCAGACCCAACACCGCGCTCAGGGCGGCGACTTCGAGGGTGATGAGGAGCCCGTCGAGGATGACCGGGCGCAGGAACCAGTACTGGAACCGGTCCCATTGGTAGAAGGGGTTGGTCGCCAGGCCGTGGACGAACTGGGCGAGCAGGACGAGGACGACGGCGGTGGCGATCCAGCGTCCGGGGCGGCGCAGCGGCTGCACCCGCTGTGCGGCGAGGGGACGCTCGGGTGCGGGGGCGGCGGGCGCGGCTTGGGCGAGGGACACGGCGGCGCCTGGGGGTTCACTCATGGCGGGCTCCAGCGGAGTCGGACACCCCGGGCAGCCCGGCGGGACACCACGGCGGACCCCGCCGGGAGGGCGGGGCTACGGTGGTGGGCCGGGACGGCGGTACGGCGTGGTGGCGCACGGGGGCGCGGACCGCACGGGACCGGGGGCTGGGCGGGCGACGGCACACCGCTCGGGCGGTGTTCGTTCAGGGCGTGCGGGGCGGCCGGGAGTGGACAGGCGGGTCGGACGACTCGAGAGGTCGGTCAGACGGCCCGGCGGCGGGCACGGCCCGGTGCGGTACACAGCGCGCTGCTGACACGCAGAAGGTCGACGGCGCGGTCGGCGACGAGCGGGGTCGCGGGTGGCAGGACGCGGCCCCGGGGGCGGCGTCCTGCCGCCGTCCTGGAAGCTGCGTCCATGTCCTTCGTCCTCACCTTGCGGCCCGGGACGCGATGCGTCCGGTCGTCACCTGGGGGCACCACTGAACACATTGGATCCAATGGCTGTCAATTCCGGTCCACTTGGCGGACTCAGCCGCGGTCGAGCCGGCGGCTGAAAGCGGGGTGCGCGGACAGCCGGCGCACGTACGCGGCAAGGGCGGGCCGCTCCGGGGTCCCGAGCTGTACGAGGGTCACCCACAACTCGACGTCGGCAGCCGTGATGTGACTGCCCACCAGGTACTCGGACCGGCCGAGCCGTTCCTCCAGCTCCTCCAGCGCGGCTTCCGGCTCGCCGTGCCGGACACGCGCACACAGCCGTCGTACGGCCTCGATCTCCGCCTCCGCCCCGCACGGATACAGCGAGGGACGCCCCGCGCCGAAGCACCGGGCAAGATCACGCATGATGTCCTGGACGTGGGTGCTGACTACACGGCCGGACCAGTCGTCCGCCAGCACCGGCGCCGCCGCGGGTCCCGGGTGGTGGTGCGCGCTCGCCTCGTACAGCGGGAGCAGCCGGGAGTGCCCGCCGTCGGGCAGGTCGGGGACGGCGGGCAGGTGGGTGACGGGCAGCACGGCGTCGAGGCCGAGCAGGGCGTGGGTGACGGCGAGGCGCAGGCCGTCGGGACACGCGGTCGACAGATACAGGCGATAGCGGCGCGGCACGGCGTAGTGGCCGCTGCGCGCGTCGGGGCCGATACGGCCGCGCAGCGGGGGCAGCGGACGGGTGGCGAGCGGTGCGACGGACATGGTTCTCCCCGGGTGGAGGCGTGAACGTACGCGCGACGGAAAGGCCGACAGCGAGGGGGGGCGGGCTCAGCCGCGGGCGCCGGCCGCGCTGCAGACGCGCAGCAGGTCGATGTGACGGCGGGAGGTCAGCAGCAGCGGCCGCGGGGACACGCGGGGCACCGCCTCGGTGACCTGCTCGCGGCGCCCCATGTTTCCCTACCTGTTCACTAGGATTCCTGACTGGAGTGTCGGCCGGGCCGGGTCCCGCGTCAAGGGGGCGTCCACCATGCGGCGGTCAGCGCGGCGGCGTGATCCGTACGGTCTCCGCCCAGGCGGGCGGCTCGGGGGCGTCCTCGCCGATCAGGGCCACGATGAGCCGGCAGGAGACGGGCTCCGGCGGCCAGGGCGTGTAGCCGTCGGTGAGCACGACGACGATCTGGGGCCGTTCAGGTGCGGCGAGCGCCCGCGCGATGCCCACGGTCATGTCCGTCCCGCCGCCGCCCGCGAGTTCGACCTGGTCGACGGCGGTCACCCGGGCGACGGCGTGCACATCGGCGTCGCAGGCGAGGACGGCGACCCGGTTGCCGCCGACGCCCACCTCGCGCAGCACGCCCGACACCTCGGCGAGCGCGGCGGCGAGGTCGTCCTCGCCCATCGAGCCCGAGGTGTCGACGACGATCGCCACGCGCGGCAGCGGCCGGCGCAGGCTGGGCAGCACGACGCGGCCGCCGAGGGCGGGCGTACGGCGGGAAGGGCGCCGGTAGGTGTAGTCGACGGCGCCGCCCGCCCAGGCGGCGGCCTCGCGGACGGCGCCGGTCAGCGCCTTGCGCCAGTCGACGGTGGGTTCCAGGACCTCCTCCGCCCAGCGCCGCCAGCCCGCCGGGACCGAGCCTCGGGAGCGCTGGTGGGCGCGGACGGCCTGCGCGGTCTGGCGGCGCAGCGCCTCGGCCTCCACCGGGCCGAGCCCGGCCACGCCCGCGCCGCCCTCCCCCAGGTCCCAGGGCGCGGGGACGCCGTGTGCGCCGGACCCGCAGTCCAGCGTGAGGTCGGGCGTGGGCGGGATGCCGGGCAGGTACGTCTCGAAGGTGCCGCCCTCCGGCAGGTCGAACAGCCGTGGCTCCATGCGCCCTTCGGGCAGCCGCAGTCCGTCGGAGAGGAGGTCGTCGTTGATCTCGCAGTCCTGCGCGATGTTCACGCGCAGCCGGTCGCGCTGCTCGGCGGCGGGCAGCCGGTCGGCCCGGCCGTGGTGGTCGCGCAGCAGGTGCGCCACCTCGTGGACCCACACCCCGGCCAGTTCCTCGACGCCGGTGGCCTCGACGAAGGCGGGCGCGACATAGCAGCGCCAGTGCCGGTCGACGGCCATGGTGCGCACCTGCCCGGAGGGGACGACCGTGAGCGCGTACAGGGCCGAGGCCAGGTACGGGCGGGCCTCGGCCGCGGTGTAGCGCGCGGCGAGCAGCTTGGCGCGGTCCAGCGCGCCGGCGGGGCCTTCGGCGGGGGTCATGGCCTCAGCGCGGGCCGGGCAGGGCGCCGGCGAGCTGGAGGAGTTCCAGGAAGGCGTCGATGCCGGGCGGGATCGGCCAGTCGGGTTCGCGCATCGTGGCGAGGTCGCGGGCGGCCCGCGCGGCCACGTCCGGCACCCCGGCCTCCACGGCCTTGGCGAGGACCTCCCAGCCGGCCTCCCAGCGGGGGCGGGTGGGTTCGCTCTGCACGGCGGCCACGACCGCGATGAGGAACGCCAGTTGACGGTCGCCGCGCTCGGGCAGCGCGAAGGCCGACGGGTCGGCGAGCACCCGGTCGGGGTCCGGCAGGTCGAGGTTCTCCAGGTACGACAGCAGCTCGATGCCGGCGGCCTCCCCCACGGCGCCCGTCAGGGCGGCGGCCTGCGCCTCGCGTCCGGCTCCGGAGGCGTACCCGGCGGCGAGCAGCCGCAGCGCCATCTCCCACGTACGAGGTGAGGGCCAGGCCCGGCCGCGGCCCTCGGCCTCCTTCGGCATGTGATGGACCAGCCCGGGGCGGGCGGTGAGGAAGCCGGAGACGACACCGCGGGCCCGCGCGACCGCGCCCGGCACGCGCGCCGGGTCCACCACGGGCAGGACGGTCTCGGGCCAGGTGCCGGCCATGCCGCGGGCGACCGTGCGCGGGTCGTGCGTCCAGTCGAGGTGGACGAAGCGGTTGGCGAGCGGCGGGGTGAGGTGCCAGCCGTCGGCGGCGCTGGAGGGCGGGTTGGCGGCGGCGACGATCCGCACCGACTCGGGCAACTCCAGGCTGCCCACCCGGCGTTCGAGCACCACCCGCAGCAGGGCGGCCTGCACGGCGGGCGGCGCGGAGGACAACTCGTCGAAGAACAGCAGCCCGTGCCCGGTCCGGGCGAGCCGGACGGCCCAGTCCGGCGGGGCCATCGGCACGCCCTGCGTGGCGGGGTCGTCGCCGACGATCGGCAGCCCGGCGAAGTCCGACGGCTCGTGGACGCTGGCCACGACCGTCTCCAGGCGCACCCCGAGGGCGTCGGCGAGCTGCTCCATGCCGGCGGACTTGCCGATGCCCGGCTCGCCCCACAGCAGCACCGGCTGATTGGCCGTCACCGCCAGGGCGAGTGCCTCCAGTTGGGGGTTGCCGGCCGGTTCGCTGCGGGTGACGCGCAGACGGGCGTTGAGGGCGTCGGCCGCGGCGAGGGCGGTGGGCACGGAGGGGGTCACGCGGTGATGTCCTCGTCGTCGGGGAACGGCAAGTCGTCGTCGGGGAACGGCACGTCGTCCTCGTCCCAGTCGGGCTCGGCGTTCCGCTCGCTCATGTACTCGTCGAACCACTCGGAGCCGATGCCGGGGTGCTCCTTCAGTACCCGGCGGCGCAGGAACATCAGGTCCGTGCGCTCGAAGCGGCGGGCGACCTGGGCGAGGGAGAGCTCCATGTCGTCGACCACGTCGATGCGGGCACCGGCGTCGAGGAGGTCGCGCACCAGGTCGGCCGAGCCCTGGCACTGGACGGCGCTCTGCAGCGGTGTGCGGTGCGTCTTGTCCTTCGCCTCCAGGTCGAGCCCGGCGGCCAGCAGCCGCGGCAGCAGCTCCCGGTGGTCGAGCAGATGCAGGACGTGCAGCAGTCCGCGCCCCCTGCGGTCGCGCACATGCGGGTCGGCCCCGGCATCGAGCAGCGCCAGCACGGCCGGCGTGTCCCCGTGCTGGACGAGCTGGAACAGCTCGCGCCGCTGGTCGCGCAGGGCGCGCGGGAGGCGGCCCTCGCCGGTGCTCCAGGCGTGCCGGACCGCGAAGCAGCCGGACACGGTGCCGCCGAAGGCGCGCAGGGCGAGTTCGCGCTGCTGCTCCTGCGCGGTGTGCGGGATGTCCAGGGTGCCGCCCCGGGAGACGACCTTGTGCCAGACACCCCCGCAGCGCACCCGCACCGGCGTCGGCAGTCCCGGCTCGGGCGGGCCGACAGCGGGGCCCGCCTGCGGGAACAGGGCGGCGGTGACCAGCGGGTGCAGCTCCTCGGGCCGGATGCGGCCGGCCCGCAGCAGGCCGATGTCGGGCAGCCGCTGCCAGACGTACGAGGGCAGCATCGGGACGTCGTCCTCCTGGCCGCGCTCCCGGCCGGAGACCTGCGCCGCGGCTGTGCCCTCGTCCGGGAGGGCGATCCGCAGGTGGCCCTGCCAACCGACGGGGAGCCGGAACCGGCTGCCGCGTCCGGCGCGCTCGAGCAGCCGCATCTCGGCGACGAGGCGGGTGAGGTCGGGTGCGATGAAGGACACCTGTGCGGCGACGTCGAGGTCCCGGTACGAGTACCGGCCGCGCGGCGGGGCGGTCAGGTCGAGGTCGAGCCCGGCGGCGGCGTAGGCCTCGGCGTGGTCGCCGCGCGCCTGGAGCACGGCGACCCACTCCGCGCGGGCGGCCGGGTCGGCGGACCCCGGGTCCTCGGAGGGCAGCTCCTCGACAGCGAGCGGGGAGCCGTCCGGGCGCAGGAACGGCAGCCGGACGCAGTCGAACGGGCCCGCGCTGTAGCGCAGTTCACCCGTACGGCGGGCGTCCCAGAAGCGACGGGCGGCCGTCCAGTCCTCGGTGGTGTACGTCAGCCCGTGCAGCCGGTCCTTGTCGGGTACGACGGCGGGCCCGAAGCGCAGGCGCAGCCGCTGGGGCCCCTCCAGCATCGGGGTGGTCGTCACCGACAGGACCGGGCCCGCGGGGCCGTAGGAGGCGAGGACGATCCGCCGGGCGGGCATCAGGGTGGTGTGGCCGCCGAGAGCGCGCGGCAGATGCCAGCGCAGCAGGTCGGGGGCGAGATGGCGCAGGTCGTCGGCCACCGAGGCGGCCACTTCAGCGCCGTACCGGTCGGCGACGCGCTCCGGGTCGAGGTCGGCGGGGACGTCCACGGCGGCCACGGCGCACGCGGTACGCCAGTCACCGGCCAGGCGGGCCTCGGTGGCACGCTCGATCATCCGGCGGGGTACGGCGTAACGGCGGACGCGGGCCCAGGCGGAGGCCTCGTCGGGCTGGAGGGCGCCGGGTGTCTTCGGCAGCGGGCTCATCGGTACACGCTGCCGATCGCGCGCAGGTCGGGGTGGGTCGGCCGGGCGGGGCGCAGCCGGTCGGCGAAGGCCCGCTTGACGCGGCGGGGCAGGCCGGGGCCGAGGCCGACGTACTCCAGCCGGTGGCCGTCGGGCAGCGCGGCGAGCAGGCTCTTGGCGCCGTGCCCGGTGATGCCGGTGTGGCGCAGTTCCAGGCGGCGCAGCGGGCTGCCGGGCAGGGCCGCGGCGAGGGCGCGGGCGCCGTCGTCGCCGGTGGCGTTGGCGGGTGCGCCGAGGCTGCGCTCGGACATGGCCCGGCCGAGGTCGAGGGTGTCGATGCCGTCGAGGGCGTCGGCGAGGGTGCGGGCGCCCGCCGGGCCGATGCCGTTGCCGCCCAGGCCGAGCCGTACGGGCCGGGCGGGGTCGGTCGCGGCGGCCAGGACGGCGGTGCCCTCGTCGCCGAGGTGGTTGGCCGTCAGATACAGCTCACGGACGCCCGCGTCACGGACGAGGGCGGCGAGCAGCGGCGCATCGGCGGCGGTGAGGCCGTTGCCGCCGAGGAACAGCCGCTCCAGCGGTGCGTCGCGCTCCAGCAGGGCGTCGAGCAGCAGCCGTACGCCCGTGGCGCCGATGCCGGAGTTCACGAGGTCGAGGGTGCGCAGGCCGGTGTTGCGGCGCAGCAGCCCGGCCAGGGTGCGGGCGCCGGTCTCGTGGACGGGGTTCCGCTTGAGCCACAGCGCACGGACCGTGGTGTCGTCGGCGAGCGCCTCGGCGAGGGCGGTCACGCCTTCGGGCCCGATGCGGTTGCAGCCGAGGTAGAGGGTGTGGACTCCGTGGGAGGCATCGGCGGTCAGTGCCCCGGCGACCGACCGGGCGCCTTCGTCGCCGAGGGAGTTGGTGCCGAGCAGCAGGTGGGCGGCGTGCGGGGAGCCGGTGGCGACGGGCAGCAACTGGGCGGCGCCCTGGGGGCCGAGGCCCTGCTTGCACAGGTCGACCCGGCTGTCGGCGCGCAACGTGCCCAGCGGGAAGGCCTCGTCATCGGTGACGGGCCGCGCGTCCGTGAGGCGGTCCAGCAGCGGGCCGAGCCGCGCGGGGTCGGCGAGCGGCAGATCGGGGTGCTCGATGGCGGGACAGCGTACGGGCGTTGTCGGCTGGTTCATCACCACTCCACCGGTCCTTCGCCGGTGCCCGGCGTCCGCGTCGAGATCAAGTAGTCGGTAACAAAGTAGACGCAAGGCCGGTCGGATTCGAACCGACGTCCTCCAGCTCGATGCGTGGGCGCGACGACCACTGCGCTACGGCCTTGCTGCGCAGGATCATAGCCGTCCGCGCGGCCGATTTCGATCACCAGTTCAGGAGCCCGAGGGGTGCGGGCAACGGGGCAGCGCGGGCCGGTCCTTGGTGCGTACGGCAGGCAGCCACGCGGTACCGGGCGTCGTGCCGCGCGGGAGACGCACCCGGAACCACAGGGTGGACCGCCGGTCCTCCTCGTCCACGATGGGCTGTCCGCCCGGCAGTTGGCAGTCGGCGGTGAGAACGTCCCCGTGCCACACCCGGGTCGGGACGACGTTGTCGGGGGTGTACGGCCGCAGCGGATCGACGGCCAGCCCCAGGCTGCACTCCAGGTCCCGGTCCGCACGCTCCTGGCAGCCCCGTTCGGCGTTGAACACCGTGAGGTCACGGCCGGCCCGGGGCGGATCGTCCCGTACGGCACCCCACCACAGGGCTGTGCCCGCGGTGCCGCACAGGGCGGCGGCGAGCAGGGCCGCGCGGGTCCGCCCGGTCAGCCGTACACCCCGTCCTCCCCGCCCGCGCCGCCTCGACCGCTCGGCGGCGATACGACGCAACAGGCTCTCGGCCGTGTGCGCGGCGCGCGCCTCGTGTGTGGGGGCCAGGCAGTCGGCCGCCAGGTCGCGCCAGAACGGCGGGAGGGTGTGGTCCATGCGCAGCGGGGCGCGGCCCTCGCCGTACTCCTGCACGGCGGCGCCGCGCGCCATCGGCGTGGCCCCGGGGAAGGGCGAGGTGCCGGACGCGAACACCTCGTGCACGACGATGCCCAGGGCCCAGATGTCCGCGCTCGGCCTGATCTGCACGCCCTGTGCGCCGAGGGGGGCCTTCCAGCGTTCGGGCGGCAGGTAGTCGAGGGTGCCCAGGGGAGGCGCGTAACCGTGCGTGCCGGTCAGCTCGGTGGCGAGGCCGAAGTCCGAGAGCTTCACCGAACCGTCCCTGCCCAGCAGCACGTTCTCCGGTTTCAGGTCGGCGTGCACCCAGCCGGAGCGGTGCAGATGGGCCAGCCCCTCGCAGATCCCCTCGATCAGCCGGCCACGGTCCTCCTCGGGCACTCCGGCATCGAGGAGTTCCCGCAGACTCCCCGCGGCCCTCTCCATGACCAGCACGATCGCCCCGTCCAGCGCCGGGCGGTCCGGCGCCGACAGCACGAACGACTCCCGCAGCCCGACCAGCCTCCGATGCCCCGCCCTACGACCGAGCTCGACCTCCCTACGCGCCGACTCGACGATCCGCGCCACCTGCCGGGGCGCAAGACCTGCGGTCGGCATGACCTTGAGGGCGACGTCGTCGGGGGCGGGGCTGGTGGTCGCGATGGTGATCGATCCAAAGGGGGTGACGGCCGAGTCGGCGGGCGTGGCGGGCACGGCGGCCGGACCGGCGCCCGAGGCGCCGGCCGGATCGGCGGTCACGGAGGCGGCCGTATCGGCGCACGCGGCACCGGCCGGTCGGGCCGCGTAGACCGTGGACCACCCGCCCGCCCCGATGAGCCCCGTGACCACCCACGACCCCGCCCGGTAGCCGCGCGGCAGCAGGTCAGGCGGGTCGTGTTCCGTGTCGTCACCGGCGCCGTGCGGCGGTGTCATGGTGCGGACTTCCGCTCCCGCCCGGCCGATCCCGCCGGCGGGTGCAGCAGCGGGAGGTGCTCCTCGCGTACGAGCCCGAAGCGGAGCGCGAGGGTGACGATCTCCTCGCGTTTGCCGTTGCGGCGGTCGCCCTTGCCGGGTTCCTGCGCGTCGGCGATGCGCAGCTTCTGCTCGGCGAGGTAGTCGATGTGCGAGCTGATCGCCCGGGGGGTCAGGCCGCCCGCGGTGGGGTGCCCTCTGAGCCGCTCGGCGATCTGCGGCGTGGTGGGGACCGCCACCCGCGACTGGTCGCGCAGGCGCGGCTCGCACAGGGCGACGAGCACGAGGAAGTACGTCGCCGTCTCGTCGAGGGAGTACGCCGTGACGGTGCGGCTCCCCCAGGGCGCACCGAGCGCGTCCGGGTCCAGGTAGAGGTGGTCGGGCGCGAACACCTGGAAGGAGACGGGGGTTTGGCTGCGGGCGGGCAGCACCACCCGGGAGAACTCGAACGGGATGGGCGCGCCCACCCGGCGGGGCTGCACCCTGATGTACTCGCCCGCTCCCTCCGGGTTCTCCACCAGGTAGCTGTGGGCGGTGCTGTGATTGGTCAGCTGCCAGTGGTCGTCGGTCACCCTGATCTCACCCGCGAGCCGGGAGACCGCGTCGTCGTCCAGCCGGAGCTCGACCGGTGTCCGGGGAGAGCCCCGCCCGAAGCGCGCCACCTGACCGGGCCCCAGCCGCAAGGTCACCGCCTCGCCGCCGTCGGCGCCGCCGCTCCCCTGCGGCAGATGGACGACTACGCCGCTCACCGCACCCCCCGTTCCGCGCGTCGGCAGTTCTCGGACGGGCGGAACGATACCCACGGGTAAGGGGGATTCACCGGCGGGCTTCGGCCACTTCGGGCGGGACCGCGAGCAGCGGCCCCGAGGTCCCGGAGTGCAGCCCTCCGGTACGGCGCGAGCGGCCGGCGACCGGCGTTCACGGTGTGACCCACGGCACCCGAACTCCATATCAGGAGCGGTGTTTTAGAATGGTTTTTCAGTTTCTGGGGAGCCGGTCCCCGAGCCCGACCGCGCGCGGCGGACGGCCGGGGCCGGGAGCGGGGACGGTCCGGGCCGCATACCGCAAGGTGGGCAAGGTCACCGCGCACGGGGCGGACGGGGCCCGGGCCTGCGGGCCCGCGGCCCGGGTCGCCACCCGCCGCATGGCGAGATCCCGACCCCGGCTCAGGGCGAGGGGCTGCCCGACAGCACCGGGGCGACCGGACGGTCACCGAAAGTCGCCCACGGACCCCACCCGCCGCTCGGCCGGAGCTGGACCCGTCGGCGTATGCGTCCCTCGGCCGTGACGGCGAAGACCTGCAACCGCCCCGTGGGGTCGAGCACGGCCGTGGGGGTCGCGGCGAGCCGGATACCGGGCTCCCCGAACTCCGCCTCGGACGACCAGGAACCACCCGGCGCCGACTGCCAGCGATGGCTCAGCCGTGCCCCGCCAGGAGACAGGGAGAAGGCCTCGAGCCGTCCGTCGGCGTTGACGGCGAGAGCCGGGGCGGCGGCGCTCCAGCCGAACAGCGGCTGCCAGTCGTCCCAACCGCCGCTGGGCACGGACTGCCGGCGCTGGAACGTCCCGACACCGGACGGCCCCATGGCGGTCACGGTGAGCCGGCCACTGCCGTCCCGGGCCACCCGCGGCGCGGCCCCCGCGGCGTTGCCGAAGAGGTGCCATGCGCCGGTCCAGGCGCCGCCCGGCGCCTCCTGCCAGCGATGGTGGATCCCCGAACCGCCGGGCGCGAGGGCGAACACCTCCAGCCTGCCGTCGGCGTTGGCCGCGACGACGGGCGGTGCACCCACGGCACCACCGAACCCGGGCTCCCAGGGGTCCCAGGCGAGCGACCCGGGCGACGACTGGCGCCTGCGGGCGAACGAGGCA
The DNA here is from genome assembly GCF_044763135.1 of Streptomyces sp. NPDC096205. Lineage (NCBI taxonomy): Bacteria > Bacillati > Actinomycetota > Actinomycetes > Kitasatosporales > Streptomycetaceae > Streptomyces > Streptomyces sp. NPDC096205. The sequence goes on from NZ_JBIWFS010000001.1 coordinate 499,740, forward strand.
CCGCCGGGGCTCGGCGCGAAGACCTCCAGCCGGCCGGCCGCGTCCCGCCCGACGGCAGGAGCCGCGCCCGCGGGGCCGCCGAACTCCTCCCATTCGTGCCAGCCCCCGTCGGGCCGCTGCACCCGGTGGTGCAGATTCACCCCGCCCGGAGCGAGCGAGAACACCTCCAGCCTGCCGTTCGTGTTCCGGCCGAGCGTGGGCGCCGCCCCGGCGGGCCCGCCGAAGGACTCCCACCCCGACCAGGCGTCGGCGGCGGGGTCCAGCTGGACGCGCCGCAGCATCGACCGGTCCCCCGCGTCGAGCGCGAACACCGTGAGCCGGCCGTCCACGTCGAGGCCCGCGGCCGGGTTCTCGGGGCTCTGCCACCACTGCGGGGTGTCACGCCAGTGCAGCGGCGCCACGTACAGCCCGTTGCGGAACCAGCCCGCGGCGCTCGCGTACCAGGTGTCCCCGTCGGCCACCACCTCCACCGCATGCCCGGGCACATGACCCGCGTAGCCGTCGAGGCCGAAGCGGAACGGGTCCCGCGATGCCAGCACATCGGTGCCCTCGTAGCCGCCGCGCGGCCCGATGAACAGGTAGTACCAGCCGTCCCGCTCGACCACGTACGGCGACTCGGTGACCGACACCGTCGTCGCGGTGCTCGGGTCGGTGAACGCGGTCCCCGGCTCGCTCCAGTGCAGCAGGTCGGCGGAGCGCCGGTGGGCCACGATGTGATGGCCGCCCGGCCCGGAGAGCTCGGTGTAGTACATGACCCACTCGCCCCCGACCCGCACCACCATGGGGTCACGCGCCGCGAGACCGCGGAACAGCGGGCCCGACGGCTCCCGGGTCCAGGTGAACAGGTCCGTGGAGGTGGCGAGGTTGATCGCGGCCCCCGCGTCACCGCCGGCCGCGTAGAACATCCAGTACCGGCCCCCCGCCTCCACGACATGCGGCGCCCACAGGTGCGCCTCCCCGAAGTAGGACGGGTCGACCGTGAGGGCATCGGGGTGCGTCGTCCACGGACCGTACGGCGACGGGGCCGACGCATGGGCGAAGGACACCTCCGCCGCGCTGTCCGGCGACTGCCCTCGCGGCGCGCTGTCCCCGACGATCCCGAACAGATGCCAGCGGTCCTGGACCTTGATCAGCGTGTGGTCGTTGAGATAGCGGGGCCCGGCGGAGGTGGACGGATCGTGGACGTACGAGAACGGGCCCGCGCCGATCCACCGGTGCGGCGGGGTGTCGGCGGTGGTCGTGGCCATGGCGGGGCCGGCACCCGGGAGCGTGACAGCCCCCAGGCCGACGCCGGCCCGCAACAGGCTCCGTCTGCTGATCGACGGCATGGCTCAGTCCAGCCCCGGTCCGGCGGCGTTGTTGACCCACGCCCACTCCGACCAGGACGAGAAGCCGGTCTGCCACTTGTGGTAGACCCCGGCATGGCTGGTGCCGAACACCTCGATCCGGCCGTCGGCATTCGTGGTCGCCGTGACCTCGCTGCCACCGCCCCCGAACGCGGTCCACTCACTGTAGGGGGCGTTCACCCCGGTCTGCCAGGCGTGCATCGCCGTACTGCCGTTCATCGCGAACACCTCGACACGGCCGTCGGGCGTGCGCTCGCTGCTGAGCTGCGCGTCGGCCGGTCCGCCGGTGGGCTCCCAGTCGGACCAACTCGTCGGGCTCGTCTGGTACTTGTGGAACACGCCCACGGGACCGGAGGCGAACACCTCGAGCCGGCCGTCGGCGTTGTGGTCGACGGTCACATCGTGTCCACCGCCACCGAAGGTGTCCCACTGCGACCAGCCGCCGTTCGGTGAGGTCTGGTACTGGTGCTGGAACGTGCTGCCGTTGAGGGCGAACACCTCAAGACGCCCGTCCGGGGACTTCTCCATCTCCACCCGGCCGTCGGCAGGGCCACCACCCGTCGGCTCCCAGTCGGACCACCCGCTGTTGGGTGCCGTCTGGTACTTGTGGAACAGCCCGACCGGACCCGAGGCGAACACCTCGATCCGCCCGTCCGCGTTCACCCCGGCCGCCACATCACGACCCCCACCACCGAACGACTCCCAGCCCGACCAGCCACCCGACGCCGACAGCTGATACCGGTGCTGGAAGACGTTCCCGTTGATCGCGAACAACTCCAACCGGCCGTCCGCGTTCGGCGCGATCGCCAACTCCGCCCCACCCGGCCCGCCGAGAGACTCCCACGCCGACCAGTTCCCGTTCGACTGGAGCTGCCAGGCATGATGAATCCCGTCCGCACCGGCCGCGAACACCTCCAGACGGCCGTCCGCCGACCGCGCCGACACCACACGCCCCGATTCCACCGGGTACACCAGCGGCTTGGGACCGGTGCCCGGGTTGCCGAGTCGGCCCACCGCCTCGCGGGCCGTGTCCATGTACTGCCAGTGCATACCGCGGTTGTACGTGGACCAGGGCTGCCAGTTCGTGCCGCCGGAGGAGATGCGGAAGGCCTGGTCGGCGTTGCACTGGGCGTCGTAGGCGCAGGCGTCCGAGACGTCCGGGTGGAACTCGTCGTTGATCTGCCACAGCCCGCGGTCCGTCGACCCGGGGGCGTCGACGTTGCCCGCGGTGTTGGACGCGGCGGGGTTGCAGCCGGACTCGGCCAGGGCGACCGCCACGGCGGTGACCAGGGCGTCACCGCGCCAGCCCGCGTGGTAGCCGACCTTGGCACACAGGTCGCTGGGCGCGGCACTCGCCGGCGAGGCCCCGCCGAGCACACCGCCGGCGACGAGCAGCGAGGCGGCCAGGGACGACAGGACGAGCCGGCGCGGAGCGCGGCGTCTGAGGGAAGTGGTCACGTCATTGCCTCCTTCGGGTTGCCGGGGGGTCAATCGAGGGCGGGGCCGCCGGAGTTGTTGACCCAGGCCCACTCGGACCAGGTCGAGAAGCCGGTCTGCCACTTGTGGTAGACCCCGGCATGGCTGGTGCCGAACACCTCGATCCGGCCGTCCGCGTTGGCCGTCGCCGTGACCTCGGTGCCGCCCCCGCCGAAGGCCGCCCACTCGCTGTAGGGCGCATTCAGACCGGTCTGCCAGGCGTGCATCGCCGTACTGCCGTTGATCGCGAACACCTCGACGCGGCCGTCGGCCGTACGCTCGGTGCTCAACTGCGAGTCGGCCGGTCCGCCGGTGGGCTCCCAGTCGGACCAACTCGTCGGGCTCGTCTGGTACTTGTGGAACACGCCCACGGGACCGGAGGCGAACACCTCGAGCCGGCCGTCGGCGTTGTGGTCGACGGTCACATCGTGTCCACCGCCACCGAAGGTGTCCCACTGCGACCAGCCGCCGTTCGGTGAGGTCTGGTACTGGTGCTGGAACGTGCTGCCGTTGAGGGCGAACACCTCAAGACGCCCGTCCGGGGACTTCTCCATCTCCACCCGGCCGTCGGCAGGGCCACCACCCGTCGGCTCCCAGTCGGACCACCCGCTGTTGGGTGCCGTCTGGTACTTGTGGAACAGCCCGACCGGACCCGAGGCGAACACCTCGATCCGCCCGTCCGCGTTCACCCCGGCCGCCACATCACGACCCCCACCACCGAACGACTCCCAGCCCGACCAGCCACCCGACGCCGACAGCTGATACCGGTGCTGGAAGACGTTCCCGTTGATCGCGAACAACTCCAACCGGCCGTCCGCGTTCGGCGCGATCGCCAACTCCGCCCCACCCGGCCCGCCGAGAGACTCCCACGCCGACCAGTTCCCGTTCGACTGGAGCTGCCAGGCATGATGAATCCCGTCCGCTCCGGCCGCGAACACCTCCAGACGGCCGTCCGCCGACCGCGCCGACACCACACGCCCCGACTCCGCCGGGTAGACGAGCGGCTGGGGGCGTGGGCCGGTGCCCGGGGTGCAGGGCAGGACCACGCCGCGCTCGGCGAGGTAGGGCTCGGGGTCGATGCCGTACGTGGCGGAGGAATCGCCCCAGATCCGCAGGTGGAGGTGGGGGCCGCTCGACTCGCCCTCGGAGCCCATCAGGGCGATCTGCTGGCCGGCCACCACATGGTCGCCGGCGGCGACGTCCCGCTGGTACATGTGGCCGTACTCGGAGATCGTCCCGTCGGGGTGCTGGATACGGATCCACTGGCCGTAGCCGCCGGCATAGCCGGAGTGGGTCACCTCGCCGTCGCCCACGGCGTAGATGGGGGTGCCGTAGTCGTTGGCGATGTCGACGCCGTTGTGGCCGCTGTGGAAGTGCTGGGACACGAAGCCGGCGGCGGGGCAGGCTGCGGTGAAGTCGGCGGTGCGGGCCGTGGCCGGGGATGTGAACACCAGGACCGGCATCAGGGCGGCTGCCGCCGCGAGTGTCCGCTTCACCGGGGTCACGCCTTGCGCAGGCGGTCGATGATGCCGTCGATGTCGCGCCGCATCATGTCGTGGCGGATGAAGTGGCCGCCGGGCAGCTCGTACCACTCGTGCGGGATGCCCGCGTTGCCGAGCAGGGAGCGGAACTCCCGCTGGCCGGCGAGGACATGGGTCTCGTTGGCCGTGTCGAACCAGTTGACCGGATCGGGGCTGGTGCCGGCGACGAGGAACACCCGCTTGTTGCGGTAGCTCTCGATGCGCTGCACCGGGTTGTCGGCGTTGACCCGGGCCTCGTCCCAGAACGGGACGCCGTACACCGTGCCGCCGCCCAGGTCGAGGGCCGCGGAGCTGGCGTTGGCCCAGTGGACGACCATGCCGTTGTCGCGGCGCAGGCTGGCGGGGCCGGAGTGGGCGCTGACCGAGGCGAAGTGGCCGTAGTACTTGGCGGCGTACTTCAGCGCGCCGAAGCCGCCCATCGAGAACCCGGCCACGGCACGGCCGTCGTACTCGGCGTAGGTGCGGAAGTTCGCCTCGACCCACGGCAGCAGCTGGGCCATGTGGAACGTCTCCCAGTTGCGGGGGCCGACGTTGGAGCTGACCGGATTGGAGTACCAGCCGGCGTGGCCGCCGTCGGGCATGACGACGATGATCGGTTTCCCGGCGGTCCAGTCGCGGACGCCCTCGCGGTCGAAGGTGATGAAGTCCTGGTCGGTGCCGCCGCCGTGGAAGAGGTAGAGGACCGGGTAGGTGCGGCCGCTCCAGTGGTAGTCGTCCGGGAGGAGCACGTTGACGCCGGGGTTCCAGCCGATCGCGGCGGTCTGGAACCGGTAGTACCACATGCGGGGGTCGCCCTCGTTGCGGTCCACGATCCGCAGGCCGAAGCCGTCGCCGACCGCGGCGGCGGCCGAGGCGCCGGCGAGGACGCCGCCGGCGCCCAGTGCCGTGGCGGCCGAGAGTCCGCCGACGGCCTTGAGGATGTTCCTGCGAGTGGGGTGCTGGGCGCTCAACATGACCTCCGGGTCGGGACCGTGACGCGATGTCAGGACAGGAGATCCGGACCGTAGCAACGGAGGGGGTGCCCGGGGACTCCGGAAGGTTACGGAGTGACCGTCCCGGCCGGCCCTCCTACCGTGGCCGCATTCGGACGCAGGCCGCAGGCCGCAGGCCGCAGCCCAGGGGAAGGACGGCTCATGGCGCGGAGGAGACGGAGAACAAGGCTGCCCATGGCGGTCGTCGCCATGGTGGCGGCGGTGCTGAGCACATCGGCGGCCACCGGGCCGGCCACCGCCGAAGAGGGGCCGGACAGGCCCACGATCCGCTACACCGAGTACGGCATCCCGCACATCGTCGCCTCCGACTGGGAGGGACTCGGCACCGGCTACGGATACGCCGCGGCCAAGGACAACCTCTGCATCCTGGCCGACACCTATCTGATGGTCAATGCGGAGAGGTCCCGGTATCTGGGGCCCGACGGCAGGGCGAGCCCGGGCCAGAACCAGAACACCACCACCAACCTCAACAGCGACCTGTACTTCCAGCGGATCAAGGACGACCGGGTCGTGGAGCGCCTCCTCGAACAGCCCGCACCCAACGGGCCGGAGCCGGAGGTCAGGGAGGCCGTTCGCGGCTACGTCCAGGGGTACAACAGGTACCTGTCCGAGACGGGCGTGGGCAACATCTCCGACCCGGCCTGCCGCGGTGCCGCCTGGGTGCGGCCGATCACCGAGCTGGACGTCTACCGGCACGCCCACGCCGAGATCATCATGGGCAGCGCCGAGGCGCTGCTGGACGGCCAGGTGAACGCCGCACCGCCGTCGGCGTCCTCCGCCACGACAGCCACGAAAGCCACGGAAGCCACGAAGGCTACGGAGGCCAGGAAGGCTCCGAAGGCTCCGAAGGCTCCGAAAGCCATGAACCCGGCGAAGACCGCGGCGAAGATCCGCGACGCGATGGCGGCGAGCCGTCGGGAGAGCATGGGCAGCAACGCGCTGGCGGTCGGCTCGCAGGGCGTGTCCGGCGGCACCGGCATGCTGCTGGCCAACCCGCACTTCCCCTGGCAGGGCAAGAACCGTATGTGGCAGGCCCATCTGACGATCCCGGGGAAGGTCAACGTCTCCGGGGCCGGCCTGCTCGGACTGCCCGCGGTGAACATCGGGCACAACGAGAACGTCGCCTGGAGCCACACCGTGGCCACCGTGGCCCCGTTCGGGCTGTTCGACGTCCAGGTCGACCCGTTGAACCCGACCATGTACCTGGTCGACGGCACCTGGCAGAAGATGACCTCGCAGCAGGTCAGTGTCGACGTACGGAACGCGGACGGCTCGCTCGGCAAGGTCACCAGGACGCTGTGGTCCACCCGCTACGGCCCGGTCACCACCTCGATGCAGGGCGTCCCGTTGCCCTGGGTGGTCAGCGCGCACGCAGTCCGCGATGTGAACATGAACAACCTGCGGGCGCTGAACACCTGGTTCCGGCTCGACCAGGCCACCGACGTCGACGACGTGGTGAACACCCTGGAGACCACGCAGGGCGTGCCCTTCTTCAACACCGTCGCCTCCGACCGCACGGGCAGGGCGCTGTACGCCGACATCCAGGCGACCCCGAACATCACCGACGAGCACGCGCAGAACTGCCTCACCGAGACGGGCAAGCTGCTGTTCAACCAGTCACTGCGGCTGCCGAACGTGCCGCCGGTGTCCATCCTCGACGGCAAGCGCAGCGCCTGCGACTGGCCGAACGATCCGAACGCGGTCGCGCCGGGCCTCCTCGACCCGCACAAGCAGCCGCGGCTGATCCGCTCCGACTTCGTGGGCAACGCCAACGACAGTGCCTGGCTGGCCAACCCGGAGCAGCCGCTGACCTTCCCGAGGGTGATGGGTGACAGGGCGGCGCCCCGGTCGCTGCGGACGCAGGAGCTGATCCTGACCGCGCAGAACCGGCTCAACGGCACGGACGGCCTGCCGGGCAGGGGCTTCACGCCGGAGAACATGGGGCAGTTGCTGTTCGCCGACAACAGCAGGGCGGCCGACCTGGCCCTCAACGCCACGGTGACGATGTGCCAGAGCCAGCCGTTCGGGCTGATCCTGGTGGACGGCAACCTGGTCAACGTCAGCGAGGCGTGTCCGATCCTGGCCGCATGGAAGGACCACGACTACTCGGCGAGCAGCCGGGGGTCCTGGCTGTTCGCGAACTACTGGGAGCTGCTGCGCAACGGGCAGAGCATCGAGAAGCTGCCGTGGCGGGTTCCCTTCGACCCCAACGACCCGGTGCACACGCCCAATTCGCTGGACTCCGGCAGCTCCGCCGTCCGCGACGCGTTCGGCCGCGCGGTGCTCGCGCTGCGCAAGGCGGGCATTCCGCTGAACGCGCCGCTGTCGGACATCCAGAAGATCACCCGGGGCGGTGAGCAGATCCCGATCCACGGCTCGCTCTCCGAGCTGGGCGTCCTGAACGTGATCACTCCGGCCCAGATCGACGGCAAGCTGGACATCGTCTTCGGCTCCAGCTTCATGCAGATCGTACGGTTCACCGCCGACGGGCCGCCCCAGACGCTGTCCCTGCTGGCCTACTCCCAGTCGGCCGACCCGAACTCGCCGCACTACGCGGACCAGACGAAGTTGTTCTCGGCCGGCCGGTGGGTGACCGAGCGGTTCACCGAGGAACAGATCGCGGCCTCACCGCAGCTTCAGGTCAAGGTTCTGACCTGAGCGCCATACACAGACTCACCAGGGGGCACACAGTGACGAAGAGAGTGAACCGGTGGGCGCTGGTGGTGGCCTGGATGGTCGCCGCCATGGCCCTGACCCTGCCGGCAGGCACGGCACAGGCCGCCGACGGCACCGCACCACCACCGATGGCGAACGGGTTCGGCCTCACCCAGGTCGGCGCACCGACAGGCAGCGCCACCCACTTCTACCTGACGGTGACCACACCCGAGGTCACGGGCGAGCAGCACATCAAGATCATCCTGCCGAGCGGCTACTACGACGATCCGGCCCGGCGTTACCCCGTCCTGTACTTCCTGCACGGTTCGCCCGACGATCCGGTCCAGCAGAACTATCCGGCGCTAAGCATGTCGACCCAGATGATCACCGTCATCCCGGACGGCGGCGCCCGCAGCTGGTACGCCAACTGGCTCAACCAGAAGACCGTGCTCGGCGCCCAGAACTGGGAGAACTTCCACCTCAAGCAGGTGATCCCGTTCATCGACGCGAACCTGCGGACGATCCCCACCAAGAAGGCCCGGGCCGTCGCCGGTGTCTCCATGGGCGGGTTCGGTGCCTTCCACTACGCCCAGGTCCGTCCCGACCTCTTCAGCCAGACCGCGTCCCTGTCCGGTGACATCGACCTGTCGGCCAACTCCATGGACCTGCGCATGGCCGTCGTCGCCTCCGTCACCGACGCGCTCGGCGCGGTCTGCGCCTCGGCCTCGGGCTACTGCGACCCCAACGACTCCCCGTACAAGCCCGGCGTGGACAGCGACGCCCTCTTCGGCTCGCCCTACCCGTTCTTCAACGCCGACTGGCGCTGGAACGAGGTCGACCCCTCCCAGCACATGGACCGGCTCGCCGGCGCCGGCATCGGGGTCTCCGTCTACGTCGGTGACGGCGGCGGCTCCCCCGCCAACATGGAGTTCTGGCTCGCCGGCGCGGCCAAGAACGTCAAGGCCCGCATGGACGCCCTCGGCATGCCCTACTACTACGTCAACTACGGCGACGGCTCCGGCTGGGGCACCCTCTGCGACGGCGGCCACAACGCCGGCTGCTGGGAGGAGGACCTGCGCGACCTGATCCCCCGCCTGGAGCGGGCCTTCGCGTCCTGACCTGCGAGAGCCCGTGAGCGCAGCGTGAGACCCGAAGCCCCGGCCGGTGAACGGACCCGAGCCGGGGCTTCGTCATGTCGAGGGCCGCGTGCGTTCAGTGCTCGCAGAGGGAGAATTCCCGTTCGTAGAGCTGTTCGTTGTGTTCGGCGACGAAGAACTTGCGCTCGTGCATGAGCTGCTCGCGGAAGTCCTTGGCCTGTTCGAGCGTCATGGTCGAGGTGTCGGACCAAGGTTGCTGCGGCGGCACATCGGAGGTCGAGACGATCTTTTCCGACGGGTCGACCAGGAAGAACGCCACGATCTTGCGGTGTCCCGGGCGGGTGGGGTCCATGAGGCGGAACGAGCCGACGCGGTGTTGCAGGATGTTCGGGAACGCCAGGCAGCGCCCCTGAGGCGTCGATGCCGATCCCAGCATCTGGTTCAGTGCGTCTTCGTTCTCCAGGCCGTAGACCTCGCGCACACCGTTGTCGTCGTTCTGTTCGTAGTCCGGGTCGTCGAGTGCGGCCCGGAAGCTCAGCCGGCTCTCGGTGATGTTCTCGCTGTCCCAGTAGTAGATGCCGGTCGAGACGATCCGCTCGTTCAGCATTCCCTCGACGTGCCAGGAACCGCCGGGGTATTCCGGCTTCTCCGGGGTCAGATGAATGGTGGCGAGCTTGACGATGACCTGGAGACCGCGGCCGCGCAGATCGACTCGGGCGGATGCGTCGGGCACCTCGGGCGGGGTGAAGTCCGGGGCGTCCGGGACGACCGGGCGGCGGTTCTCCCACCAGTCGTCCTGGGCCGCTTCCCAGGCACGGACCGCCTCCGCGTAGGCCCCGTCGTCGCTGTAGGAGGACTTGTCCGGCTGCTCCGGCTCCGAGTCGTACCACCCGTAGGGGTCGGCCTCGATCCGCAGGGGCCGCGGATGGCGCAGATCGGTGAGCACGTTCTCCAGCAGCGGGCGCATTCGCGCGAACAGGTCCGGCAGGACGGCAGCCAGTGCGTGATGGGTCTCGGGGTGGACGTTGTTGACGTACGAACGGAAGGCGACAGCGCCGTCGTCACTGACATCGACGTCGGTGGGCAGCCACTGGAACCTCTCCGAGAACTCGTACTTCGAGTAGCGGTCCGTGGGGTTCTGCCAGGCTCGCTCGGGCGCGCCGCTGACCTCTCTCACCAGGCAGAACAGTGAGGGATGCACCAGATCCAGTACCTGCCCGTCGGATCCGGGATGCCAGTCCTGCTCAGCTTCGGGGACTTCTTCCAGGACCCGGACCGCCTCGCGCAGCCGTGACCTGAGTTTGTCGTCGATCAGGGTGTCCGACTGCCACACCCCGTCGACGGCGGACACCTCGATGCCGGTGCGTCCGTCCCGCAGCGCGGCGTAGTGCACGAGTTCGGCGAGCACATAGCGGACCTGCGCTTCGGTGAGGCCCTGGGCAACCGCTTCGCGCGTCCACCTGGCGACGATGTCGGCATCGTTCATCTTGTCGAACCATCCCGGCTTCGCCCGGATGTGCGCGCTGCACTGCATCATCTGAATTTCCCGGAGCGTACGGGGTGTCGCGTACGTTATGGAACGGGAAGCGTGGAAGGGCAGCGGAAAGGCAGACAGGCCGGTCAATTCTCGTGATCCCTAAGGTCGTTGTGCGGTGGCGGGAAGGATAGCCCAGCCCACTGACACCACGGCCGCGCGAGCCGCCGACCGCCCGCCCCGACCGGCGTGGCCGCGACCGCCCGTTCCCCGGACGCACGAAAGGCCGCCCTCTCATGGATGAGAGAACGGCCTCCGACCTGCGTTTCCGCGTGGTCGGGACGACAGGATTTGAACCTGCGACCCCTTGACCCCCAGTCAAGTGCGCTACCAAGCTGCGCCACGTCCCGATGTGCGCGCATCACGGGTGTTCCGCGTGATCGTGCAGGTAAACCTTACCGCATCAGGCGGAGGGGTCCTCGCCGGTGTAGGCGGCCCTGGTGCGGTCGGCGGCGGCGCGGGCGGCGGTGGGCTCCTCGCCGCTCGTGACGTGAGCCGCGTACCAGTCCTCGCCCGCGGCCGTGACGAAGGCGAGGCCCTCGGGGGAGCCGAACCAGGCCATGGCCTGGGCGGGGTCGACGGGGGCGCCGGAGGACAGGTGGAGGGTGAGGCCGACCAGGGCCATGTCCCAGCCGACGCCGACCGCGCCGGGGCCGAACTCGGTCCACTTCTTGTCGTCGTCGGGGTCGAGGTGCGCCAGCTCGAAGCGGGTGCGGCCCTCGCCCTCGGGGGTCAGGCGCAGTTCGATCCGGCTGACGTCACCGCCGTACTCCCAGGTCGCGAGGAAGCCGTGGGGCGGGTCGCAGCGCTCCACGGTGCCGCCCGCGTGGTTCTCCAGCTGGTAGTGGCCGCCGGTGCGCAGCTCCCCCGACACCGGCAGGAACCACTGCGGGATGCGCCGGGGGTCGGTGCAGGCCGCCCAGAGGTCCTCGGCCGGGACGTCGTAGCTCCGGCTCAGGCTCACCACCCGCACCTGGCCACCGTCGACGGCACGTCGGCCGACCTCACGGCGTACGGAGTCGATCTGCTGGGTCACGTCGATCATGGGGCTCCTCCGAGTGGGTCCGGACGCCACCCATCCAAGCAGTGGCGCCGGGTCCGGGCATCCAGGAGGCCTGCGGGCGGGTCAGCCCGCCGGGGACAGCGAGCGCGGCGTGTCGGCCGACGCGGCGGGCCGCAGAGACCGCAGGCCGCCGAGTCCGATGCCGGCGACGAACCGTCCGAAGCCGAACGCGCCCAGGCTGCCGGCCGTGGCGCACAGAGCCGAGGCGAGGGAGAAGAGGGCGGTCGAGACGTTGCTCGTCTTCTTGCGGCCGGCCCAGTCGCTGACGGCGCCGGAGGCGAGCGCGCCGATCAGCATGCCGAAGGTGGCGTAGGAGCCGATGTCACCGGCCTGGGCAAGCTGGGCGTGGCCGATGTGGGCGATGTCGCCGAGCGGGGAGTCATCGTCGGCCTCCTGGGGGCTGTGCGGGTTCGGTCCTGGGGAAGACGGTGCCGTCGAGGATCTTGCGGGCCGTGCGGACCACGGCGGTGCGGCGGGCGACGGGCAGGCCGTCGGGGCCGGCGCCCAGGCCGCTGTCGATGTCGAGGAACCCGGTGGGGTGTTCGATGCGCACGCGGTCCCCGTCGGCCGGGAGCCGGGCGAGGTCCGCGCCGACACCGCCCTCGACGCGTACGCCGGCGGCGACGCTCGCCGCGCCGAGCACGCCGATCGAGGTGTGGCAGCGCACCGGGATGAAGGTGCGGGTGGTGATCGCGCCGCCGTCGCGGGGCGGGGCGAGCAGGGTCACCTTGGGCACGGTGGTGGCGGACACGTCCCCGAGGCCCATCAGCCGGCCCGCCGCCAGGCGCAGGGAGCGCAGCCGCTCCGCCAGGACGGCGTCCGCCTCCAGCTCCTGCGGGGACTCGTAGCCGGTGACACCGAGGGCCGTGGCGGGGATCAGGACGGTCGGCATGCCGTTGTCCACGCAGGTCACAGGGATGCCGTCGATCTCGTCGCGGACCCGGCCCGTCGGCAGCAACGGCCCCTCGCCGGGCGGGAACTCGATCTCCACAGCGGCCGCCGTGCCGGGCACGCCCGAGATCTCGGCGTAGCCCGTGTAGTCGACGCGGCCGCCCGGGGTGGGGAAGGTCGCGACGGCATGGTCACCGGTGTTGACCATGCGGATGCGTACGGCGGTACGGTCCTCCCCCGCCGGGACGAGCCCGCGCTCGACGGCGAACGGGCCGACCGCGGCGAGGATGTTGCCGCAGTTCTGACGGTCACTCACCTCAGGCTTGTCGACGGCCACTTGGAGGAAGAGGTAGTCGATGTCGGCGCGCGGGTCGGCCGAGGGCGAGACCACCGCCACCTTGCTGGTCAGCGGGTGGGCGCCGCCCAGCCCGTCGATCTGCCGCGGGTCCGGGCTGCCCATGATGCTCAGCAGCAGCTCGTCGCGCGCGGCCGGGTCGGCGGGCAGGTCCTCGGCCAGGAAGCAGGCGCCCTTGGAGGTGCCGCCGCGCATCAGCATGCAGCGCACTTCTGCGGGGCCGGTCATGACCCGGCCTCCTCGGCGGCGTACTCCTCGTACGACCGGCAGGTGACGCCCAGCCGGGCCAGGGTCTCGCGCAACTCGTCGCGGTCCACGCCGAGTTGGCCGTCGGGGAAGGCGGCCCGGGTGGCGGCCTCCTTGGCCTCCCCGCGGGAGGCGGCCAGGGCGGCGGCTCCGCCCGCCCGCCACGCGAAGTCGCCGGCGTGGGCGGTGACGACGAGCGTCGAGCGGGGCGGGGACGGGGGTCCCCCCGCTCGGGCGGAGCCGAGAGCGGGGGAGGGCGCATCCGCGTGCGTCATGGATGGATCTCCTAGGAGTGACAGGTGTGCGCCCGCCTCGCACGGATCGGTGCGCCCCCTCGCGACGGTCAGTCGCGCAGCGCCTCGATCACGCTGGTGAGGTGGGCGCGGACGGCCGCCTCGGCCGCCTGCGGGTCCCTGGAGGTGATCGCCTCGATCATCGCCAGATGCTCGTTCAGGGAGTGCTGCGGGCGCCCTGGGCGGAGCGCCAACTGGAAGCGGTGGCGCACCAATTGGGCGTTGAGCCGCTCCAGCAGGTCCACGGCCGTGCGCTGGCCGGAGCACTCCCGGACCTTGGCGTGCAGCTCCTGGTTGAGCTCGGAGTAGGTCATCGGCTCACCGTCGGCCACGGCCTTGGCCATGGCCGCGCCCAGCTCCTTCAGCTCGGCGAGCTGTTCGTCGCTCGCCGCGACGGCGGCCTTCGCCGCGCACAGCCCTTCCAGGGCCATACGGCACTCGGTGATGGCGACCGCCTCCTCGACGGTCACCACCCGCACCCGTGAGCCACGGTTGCGGATCCGCTCGACCAGACCCTGGCCCTCCAGATCGATGAGCGCCGCGCGGATGCTCGCCCGTGTCACATCGAACTGCTCGGCGAGCTCCTGCTCCACCAGCCGCTGCGCCGGTGCCATCTCGCCGTGCAGGATCGCCTGCCGCAACTGCGCGAGCGCATGCTGCTTGGCCTGCTCCCCGGTGCTCGGACGGGCTTCTTTCGGCACATGCCCTCCCTGAGTGAGTGCCTGTCGAAACTAAATCTAGTCCACAACATTGTCAACAATTTCGTCGACGACACTCGACCGGGCTCGGACACCCGCCCGCTACTTGATCAGCGCGTTGGCCACCACCACGACCACCCCGAGCAGGGCGTCCACCAGACCGAGAAGAACCGCCCGGCCCCACGACCGGTGCGACCAGCGCGCCGTCAGCAGGCCCAGCGCGAACAGCAGCGCGATGTTGAGAGCGAAGGCCGGGTACTCCACACTCTTCGCCGGCCACCAGCCCCAGCCCGCACCCGCGAGCACCACCACGGTCGGCAGCACGGCAGCCACCAGCGGCCACTCGTCGGCCAGCGTGCGCAGCACGTCCCAGCGGCGGTGCGGCCCCCGCTCGGCGATGTAGTGCGCGTATCCATGAGCCAACGCGGAGGCGAGCGCCGTCACCAGCAGCCACAGGGCGTCGTAGCGGCGGTCACCGCGCGAGGAGTGGCCGTACTGGGTGAGCGCGGCGACGATCGAGCTGGCCAGGACGGCGCCGTAGACCCCGCCGAACAGCACGGCCTCGCGTGTGTCGTGCCGGTGCCGCTCCAGGGGCGGGTTCTGGGCCATGCCCTCCACGATCACGCGGCGCGATCACCCCCGCCACTTCGCCGACCCGACGGACTGTCCCGTCACCAGGGCCGATACCCCACACTCTGTCGCCGCCCGGGACACCCACCCGCTCGCTAGGGTCGCCCCATGACCCACAGCTTCGCTCTCCACATCCCCGACGCCGCCCTCGAACCCGAGCCCCTCGACCCGGCCCAGATCGTGTCGGGCACGCCCGAGGTGACCGGCAAGGTCGTCTGGGAGTCGGCGGACGGCAAGCAGCTCCGCGGCATCTGGCAGATCACGCCCGGCGTGGTCACCGACACGGAGGCGGACGAGCTGTTCGTGGTGATCAGCGGCCGCGCCACCGTCGAGGTCGACAACGGCCCGACCCTGGAGGTCGGCCCCGGCGACATGGCGATCCTGCGCGCGGGCGACCGTACGACATGGACGGTCCACGAGACACTGCGCAAGGCGTACGCGATCAACCTCTGAAACTGTGGCGCCCCAAAAGGGGCGCGGGACTGTACCGATGTGCGGCTCCGCCGCGTGGGCGCGACCAGCCACACACAACCCGCACCCGGCACCCCACAGAACCACCCAAGACGCCCGCCCGGCTGGCTGGTCAGCCCGACGGCGCAGCCGTCGTCCCCCGCACCTCCAGCACCGGCGCAGCCAAGTACACCCGCCCCTCTCCCCCGGCGGACGCGAACCGGTCGAGGAGAAAGCGCGCGGCCCGTCGGCCGACCTCATGGCCGGCCTGGTCGACGGTCGTGAGCCACAGGTGCCGCAGCCGGGAGACACCGGTGTTGTCGTAGCCGGTCACCGACACGTCGTGCGGCACCCGCAGCCCCAGCCCCTCGGCAGCCGACAGCACCCCCACCGCGGCGGTGTCATTGACCGCGAGGACGGCCGTCGGCCGGTCCGGCCGGGCCAGCAGGCGCACGCCGGCCCGGTGCCCGCTCTCCTCGGTCATGTCACCCGGCTCCACCACGGCCCCGGCCGCCAGCCCGTGCTCCCGCATGACCTCCTCGAAGGCACGCCGCCGCAGCTCCCCCACCGCCCCGTACCCGGCGAGGTGGGCGATCCGGCGGTGGCCGAGGCCGATGAGGTGCTCGGTGACCAGCCGGACACCCCGTTCGTCGTCGCCGGCCACCAGGTCCACACCGGCCGGCACCGGCTCGCGCGCCCCGGCCACCACGACCGGCACCTGTGCGGCGACCGCTCCGAGCGCGGCGGGTTCGGGCAGCGTGCCGACCACGACGAGGCCGTCCACGCCCAGGTCCGTCAGGGGCCCCGCCGGGTCCTGGCCGGCGCGCCGGTTCAGCCGGGCGTCGGCGAGCAGCATGTTGAGGCCGTTGTCGTGCAGCAGGGAGTTCAGGCCGTCGAGCAGGTCGACGAACCAGGGGTTGCGCAGGTCGTTGAGGAGGACCCCGACCGTGCGGGTCCGCTGCTCGCTGAGGCTCCGCGCGGCCGCGTTCGGCCGGTAGCCCAGCTCCCGTACGGCCCGCAGCACGGCGTCCCGCTTCTCCGGCCGCACCTGCGCCGAGCCGCGCAGCACCAGGGAGACCAGCGACTTGGACACACCGGCCCGCTCGGCGACGTCACGGATGGTCGGCGGTCTCATGGGATGGACCGTTCCACGCGGCGCGCCCGGTTGTCAAAGGCCTTGACACGCCCCACAGCCGCGCCCAGGGTGGCGTGGACAGGTGTTGGACCGGTCCAAGAAGTGGGGCAAGCCATGGTGGTGCGCGCACTCGGTGTCGCCGTCGTCGGGTTCGGCTGGATGGGCCGGGTGCACAGCCAGGCCTACGTCCGCGTCCCGCACCACTATCCGCACCTCGACGTACGGCCCGAGCTGGTGGCGGTCGCCGACGAGGTGCCGGGACGGGCTCAGGCGGCGGCCGCGCAGTTCGGCTTCGCCTCCACCACCCGCGACTGGCGGGAGCTGGCCGCGGACCCCGGGATCGAGGCGGTCAGCATCACCGCGCCGAACTTCCTGCACCGCGAGATCGGTACCGCGATGGCCGCCGCGGGCAAGCACATCTGGATCGAGAAGCCGGTGGGTCTGGCCCTCTCCGACGCCCGCGCGGTCGCCGACGCGGTCGCGGGGTCCGGGGTGCAGGGCGCGGTCGGCTTCAACTACCGGAGCGCGCCCGCCGTCGAGACGGCCCGCGACCTGATCGCCGCCGGGGAGATCGGCACGGTCACGCATGCCCGCATCCGGTTGTTCTCCGACTATGCCGCCCACCCCGAGTCCGCCCTGACCTGGCGCTACGAGCGTGAGCGCGGCGGCAGCGGAGTGCTGGGCGACCTCGCCTCGCACGGCGCGGACCTCGCCCGGTATCTGCTGGGCGACATCGCCGAACTCACCGCCGACAGCGCGGTGTTCGTCCCCCACCGGCCCCGCCCCGCCGGAGCGACAGCCGGTCACGCCCGTGCCGCGGGCGGCGCCCTCGGCCCGGTCGAGAACGAGGACTACGTCGGCTGCCTGCTGCGTTTCGCCTCCGGCGCCCGCGGTGTGCTGGAGGCCTGCCGGGTGTCGGTCGGCGAGCAGAACGCCTACGGCTTCGAGGTGCACGGCACCAAGGGCGCGCTGTTCTGGGACTTCCGCAGAATGAACGAGCTCGGCGTCAGCCGTGGCACGGCCTACCAGGACCAGCCGGTGAGCCGGGTGTATGTCGGGCCGGGCGACGGCGAGTTCGGCGCGTTCCAGCCCGGAGCGGCGAACGCCATGGGCTACGACGACCTGAAGGTCATCGAGGCGTACCGCTTCCTGCGCTCGATCGCCGAGGGCCGGCCGTACGGGGCCACGCTCATGGATGCGGTGCGCAGTGCCGCCGTACTGGAGGCGATGGAGCGCTCGGCGAGCAGCGGCCGGTGGGCCGACGTCGAGGCGCCATAGACCAGTTGCACGCCGGAACCCCCTCTGTGACCCAGTAAGGAGCACCCATGCGCATCGGAATCCTCGGCCTCGGCCGGATCGGCGCCTTCCACGCCGAGACCCTCTTCGGACTCGACGTGGTCGAGTCGCTCGTCGTGGCCGACCCGTTCGCGGACGCGGCGGCGGCCGCTGCGAAGCGGTTCGGCGCGCAGGTCGTGGACTCGCCGGAGGCGCTGCTGGCGGCCGGGGTCGACGGGGTGGTGATCGCGGCCGCGACGGACGCCCATCCGGGGCTGATCCGGGCCGCGGTCGAGGCGGGGGTGCCGGTGTTCTGCGAGAAGCCGGTCGCCCGGACGATGGCCGAGGGCGTCGAGGTCCTCAAGGCGGTCGAGGGGACCGGGGTTCCGGTGCAGATCGGGTACAACCGCCGCTTCGACGCCGGTTTCGCCGCCGCCCGGCGGGCCGTACGGTCCGGGGAGCTGGGCACCCTGCACACCGTACGGTCGACGACGCTGGACCCGGCTCCGCCGCCCGCCGCGTACGTCGCCGCGTCCGGGGGCATCTTCCGGGACTGCTCGGTGCACGACTTCGACATCATCCGCTGGGTGACGGGCCGCGAGGTGAACGAGGTGTACGCCGTCGGCGGCAACCGGGGCGCCGCGTACATCCGGGAGGCCGGGGACGCCGACACCACCGGCGCGCTGCTCACCCTCGACGACGGCACGCTCGCGGTGGTGTCCAACTCCCGCCACAACGGCCGTGGTTACGACGTCCGCATGGAGATCCACGGATTCGCCGACTCCATCGCCGTCGGTCTGGAGGACAAGCTGCCGCTGCGATCGGTGGAACCGGGCGTACGCTTCCCCGCGGGCACGCCGCACGACTTCTTCATGGACCGCTTCACCGCCGCCTACCGTGCCGAACTGGCCGCGTTCACCGAGGTGGTGGCCGGGTCCCGGCCCTCCCCCTGCACGGTCGCGGACGCGCTGGAGGCGGGGTGGATCGCGGAGGCGTGCGCGCTGTCCCTCGCCGAGCACCGGCCGGTGCGGCTCGCGGAAGTGCGTACCGTCTGAACTGTCAGTGGTGGAAGCCCGGTTGCTCGGTCACATGGGGCCCGGGCGCCTCGGTGAGCCGGGCGACCGCGGCGCGGATGTCGTCGGCGAGCAGGGCGACCTTGTCGTAGCCGATGCCGTGTCGGACCAGGACGCGGGCGACGACGGTGTCCTGGCGTCCGGCGGGCAGCGGGTACGCCGGGACCTGCCAGCCGCGTCGGCGCAGCTGGTCGGAGAGGTCGTGGAGGGTGAAGGGCGTGGCGGCGGGGTCGGTGAGGGTCCAGGAGACCCCCGGGAGGCCGCCCTGTCCGTCGTGCAGGACGGTGAAGGGGCCCATCCCGGCCAGCTTGCGCGCCAGCATCCCGGCACTGTCCGCGCAGGCCCCGTGCACCTTGGCGTAGCCCTCACGGCCCAGGCGCAGCAGGTTGTAGTACTGGGCGACGACCTCGCCGCCGGGGCGGGAGAAGTTCAGCGCGAAGGTGGGCATATCGCCGCCGAGGTAGTCCACCCGGAACACGAGGTCCTCCGGGAGCAGGTCGGCCGACCGCCACACCACCCAGCCGACGCCGAGCGGGGCCATGCCGTACTTGTGCCCGGAGGCGTTGATGGAGGCGACCCTGGGCAGGCGGAAGTCCCACTCCAGGTCGGGCTGGAGGAAGGGCGCGACGAAGCCGCCGCTCGCCGCGTCGATGTGCAGGGGGATGTCGAGGCCCGAGTCCCGCTGGATACGGTCGAGTTCGACGGCGATCTCGGCGACCGGCTCGTAGACGCAGGTGTAGGTGACGCCGAGGATGGCGACGACGCCGATGGTGTTCTCGTCGACGTGGTCGCGGAGTTGGTGGGCGCGCAGGCCCGACGCGCCCTTCTCCAGCGGGACCTGGCGCAGTTCGACGTCGAAGTAGCGGGCGAACTTCTCCCAGCACACCTGCACAGGACCCGCGACGAGGTTGGGCCGGTCGGTGGACTTGCCCTCGGCGCGGCGGCGTTCGCGCCAGCGCCACTTCAAGGCGAGGCCGCCGAGCATGCCGGCCTCGCTGGAGCCGGTGGTGGAGCAGCCGACGGTGGAGGTGCCCTGCGGGGAGTTCCACAGGTCGGCCAGCATATGGACGCAGCGGTTCTCGATCTCCGCGGTCTGCGGGTACTCGTCCTTGTCGATCATGTTCTTGTCGAGGCACTCGTCCATCAGCGCGTGCACCTCGGGCTCCGCCCAGGTGGTGCAGAACGTGGCGAGGTTCTGGGCGGCGTTGCCGTCGAGGGTGAGCTCGTCGTGGATGAGGGCCCGCACCGCCCGGGCGTCCGACACGCGCTGCGGCATGCGGTACTTGGGCAGGGCGTGTTCGCTGATGGGCAGGGCGTACACGTCGTCGAAGGGTTCCGCGTCGCCGCGGTGCGTGCGGTGCAGCGCCATGTCCGTGATCCCCGGGTCGAGGGACGTGTGGAGGAAGGAGGCCGGAAGCGAACACCCGAGCAGCACGCGTGAGGACTGCGACGCCGCGACCGGCCCCCTCTTGTCGTCAGTCTGGCGGGGCGGGGGTGGTGGCGCCCTTTTTGCGCGTCCGGACGGGGTGGCCCCAGTCGTTCGGCGGCTGCGGGCTCGTCGTGGCTCGTCGCACCCGCGTGGCGGAGCCGCACATCCGATACAGCCCCGCGTCCCCGGGCCCGTTTTTGTCACGCGCGTGCGTAGACGCGGTCCCTCCGCCGCCATACGGTCCCCGCAGTCGAGCCCTCCTGGAGTGCCGGATGCGTCGCACCGCTTCACCGCTGGCCCTGATCCTGCTGGGGGCCGGCGTCTTCCTGCTGGTCCTCGCGCCGATGCTGGCGTGGTACGTCGCGCCGCGCGCCGCGGTGAACCCGATCGACATCGACGTGACCGCGGTGTACGAGGGGAAGGGCAGCTATTTCGACGTGGCCGCGGCCCGGACGGTCGAAGGGCGCCGCATCACCGTCACACAGCGGGTGCGGGGCGATGTGGCGGACAGCGAGGCGAGCGGGAAGGCCGTGTGGGACGTCGTGACGACGATCGACACGGACGGCTCGCTGCCCGCGGCCGACCCGCACGACGCCCTGGACTTCACGCAGGCGCGCTGGGTCACCGACCGCCGCACCAACCGGCCCGCGCACTGCTGCCAGGAGCAGCCGTACCACGAGGGCGAGGCGTATCTGAAGTTCCCCTTCGACGTGCAGCGGCGCACCTACCAGTGGTGGGACAGCGCGCTGGGCGCGACCGTCCCGCTGGCCTACCGGGGCGAGCAGAAGGTCCAGGGGTACGAGGGGTACGTCTTCACCGGCACGGTCGCCCCCACCAAGGTCGGCACGCGGCAGGTGCCGGGCGCGCTGGTGGGGCGGCGGGGCGCCGCTCAGGTGCTCGCCGAGGAGTGGTACTCCAACCACGGCATCAGGCTGGTCGTCGACCAGGCCACCGGCCGCGTCCTGTACGCGCAGCTCGGTCCGCGCCGGACGCTGCGCGCGCCGGGTGCCGCGAAGGACGCCGTGGTGCTGCTCGACGTGCCGAAGCTGGCTCACACCACCGCCACGCAGAAGTTCGCGGTGGACAAGGCGCGGCAGGAGAGCGCCCTGCTGCGGGCCGTGAGCACGTCCGTGCCCGTCGGTGCCACCGCCGGTGGGTTCCTGCTCGCCGTGGCCGGTGCGGTGCTGCTGGTACGGGGCCGGCGGCCGGTCTCCCCCGAACCGGCCGCCACTGCGCCCGTGCCTCAGCCGGTCGGCTAGGGCCTGTCTTCCGGATCAGGCCGGCCATGAGGGACATGGGCGTCTTGGCCGGGTCGAGCGGGGTCTGGTGCGTGCAGCTGCAAGGCGGAGGAGGGCGTCGACGCGATGGGGGTCCCCCCGCGCGAGCTCGATTCGAGCGTGGGGGAGTCGGCAACCGACGACAACGCGGCAGATGTGCGTGCCAGGCCCCGCGACGCCGGCATGATCCGGAAGACAGGTCCTAGGGCCCGACGTCCGGACCATGGCGGCGTCGCCCTGATCCGGAAGACAGACCCTGGGGCCTGACGTCTTCGGGCTCCGGGAGCCCCCCGGTGTCGACCCCGTCGACCTGGGCCAACTCGTGCTTGAGGGCGGCGAGTTCGGCGCCGCCCGCCATGTGGTTGGTCAGCTCCTCCAGGGTGACCCGGTCGCGGGCGGCGCTGAGTTCGAGGGTGCCCAGGCGCAGCACGCCGAAGTGGTCGCCGACCATGTAGGCGTGGTGGGGGTTGTGGGTGATGAAGATGACGCCGAGGCCGCGGTCGCGGGCGGCGGCGATGTACTTCAGGACCACGCCGGACTGTTTGACGCCGAGGGCGGCGGTGGGCTCGTCGAGGATGAGGACGCGCGCGCCGAAGTGGACGGCGCGGGCGATGGCGACACACTGCCGCTGGCCGCCGGAGAGCGTGCCGATGGGCTGGTCGAGGTCGTCGAGGACGATGCCCATGGCACGGAGTTCCTGGTCCGCGGTCCGCTTCATCGTCTCGATGTCGAGGCGGCGCAGCGGCCAGGGCACCTTGGTGAGTTCGGAGCCGAGGAAGAAGTTGCGCCACACCGGCATCAGCGGCACGGTCGCCAGGTCCTGGTAGACGGTGGCGATCCCCCGGTCCAGCGCCTCGCGCGGGGTGGTGAAGCGCACGGGGGTGCCGTCGACGAGGAACTCGCCCTCGGTGTGCTGGTGCAGCCCCGAGACGATCTTGATGAGGGTGGACTTGCCGGCGCCGTTGTCGCCGAGCACACAGGTGACCCTGCCGGGGTGCACGGACAGGTCGACGCCGTGCAGGGCGCGGATGTTGCCGTAGGACTTGCCCGCGCCGCGCAGTTCCACAAGAGGGTGTTCAGTCATCGGTGGGTCACCTCCGGGTCGCCGTGCGGCTGACCCACAGATTGATCAGGACGGCGCCGAGCAGCATCACGCCCAGGAACGCCTTGAACCAGTCGGGGTTCCAGCCGGCGTAGACGATGCCCTGCTGGACCATGCCGAACATGAAGGCGCCGAAGACGGGCCCGATGGCGGAGCCGTAGCCGCCGGTGAGCAGGCAGCCGCCGATCACGGCCGCGGCGATGTAGATGAGCTCCTGGCCGACGCCCTCGCCGGACTGCACGGTGTTGAAGGAGAACAGCTGGTGCATGCCGACGAACCAGGCGCCGAAGCCGACCAGCATGAACAGCGAGATCTTGGTGAAGGTCACGGGCACGCCGACCGCCCGGGCGCTCTCCTTGTTGCCGCCGACCGCGAAGACCCAGTTGCCGTACTTGGTGCGCAGCAGCACCCAGGTCGCCAGCGCGGCGAAGACCAGCCACCACACCACGGTGATCTTCACCTGGACGCCGCCCACGCCGAAGGACGAGGCGAAGAGCGCTCTGGCCTGGCCGAAGCCGTCCATGTCGCTGATGTCGTCGGTGGCGACGTTGCCGGTGACCCACTTGGTGACGGCGAGGTTGACGCCCTGGAGGATCAGGAAGGTGCCGAGCGTGACGAGGAAGCTCGGCAGGCCGGTCCTGATGAGCAGCCACCCGTTGAACAGGCCGACGCCGAGCGAGACGACGAGGGCGATCAGTACACCGACCCAGACGTTCATGGTCAGTTGGTAGCTGACCATGCTCGCGGTCAGCGCCGAGGTGATCACCGCGACGCCGGAGGAGAGGTCGAACTCGCCGCCGATCATCAGCAGCGCGACCGGCAGGGCCATGATGCCGATGGTGGACGACTGGTAGAGGATGTTCGCCATCGAGCTGCCGTCGCGCACCGCGGGGGCGGCGACGAGGAAGAACACGAACACCGCCGCGGCACCGAGCAGGACGCCGACCTCGGGGCGGGCCAACAGCCTGCGCGCGAAGGGGCGTTGTGCGGTCCGCCCGTCGGTCTCCTTCCCCTGGACGGGGGCCGGCGGCGCCTGCTGGGCCATGTTCATCACCGGGTGCCCTTCGCGGCGAACGTGTCGACGCTGGCCACGTTCGACTTGTCGACGAAGGCCGGGCCGGTGAGCACCGGCTGCTCGCCGCCGCCCATGTAGTTGCCGTTGTTCTCGTAGAGCCACAGCGAGTCGATCGCCAAGTAGCCCTGGAGGTAGGGCTGCTGGTCGACGGCGAACTCGATCCGCCCGTCGGCGATGGCCTTGGTGAGCTGCTTGTTGAGGTCGAAGGTGGCGACCTTCGCCTTGCTGCCGGCCTCGGAGACCGACTGGCCCGCGGTCAGCGCGATGGGGGCGCCGAGCGCGACGACATGGTCGATGTCGCCGTCCTTCTTGAGCTTGGCGGTGATGGTCGACTTCACCGAGGGCATGTCGGTGCCGTTGACGTAGAGGTTCTCGATGGCGCCGGAGAACGTCTTCTGCACGCCGTCGCAGCGCTGGGTGAGGCCGATGTTGCCCTGTTCCTGGATGACGCAGACGGCTTTCTTGGAGCCGACCTCGTTCAGCCGCTTGCCGAGGGCCTCGCCGGCGACGGTCTCGTCCTGGCCGAAGAACTCCAGCAGGTCGAGCTTCTGCCATTCGCTGACACCGGAGTTGAGGCCGACCACGGGTATGCCGGCCGCCTTCGCCCTGGCCACCACGTCCTTCAGGGCGTCGGGCTTGGCGAGGGTGACGGCGATGCCGTCGACCTTCTGGTCGATGGCGTTCTGCACGAGGTTGGCCTGGTTGCCCGCGTTGGGGTCGGCGGAGTAGATCAGCTCGACGTTGTCCTTGGCAGCGGCGGCCTCGGCGCCCTTGCGGACGATGTCCCAGAAGGTGTCGCCGGGCGACTGGTGGGTGATCAAGGCGATCTTGATGCGGGGCGTGTCGGCCTTGCCCGCGGAGCCGCCACCTCCGCCGCCCTCCTCGGCCTTCTTGCCGCCGGAGCTGCTGGAGCAGCCGGCGAGGGCCAGCGCCACCGCCGCGGCCAGGGCCAGAGCGGGAGCGATTCTGCGGGAGCGGGGGCGCGAAGAGCGGTCCATCTTTCCTGCACCTCACTGTGCGACAGGGGGAAGGCTCGGCTGTTGCGACCGGATTCCACTCCCTCGTCGCACCCGCTGTCAATACTTTGTCAAGACATCATTTCAGGAGCAGGTCAGAATGTCAGCACAAAGTCAGGAAACGCAGCTGGTGTGGCCGTTCCCTACCCCCGGCCGCGGCGGTCAACCGCGAGGGACTTCCCGCTGCCGGTCAGGGCCTGAGTGTCTTGCTGAACAAGGTGACCGGGCGCTCCAGCCGTACGCCGTCCACGGTGAGGTCCACGGCCTCGTTGTAGAAGGCCAGCAGCCCCTTCACGGCGGCCACCGCGGGCAGCGGCTCGGCGTAGCTCCACAGGATGTTGCGCGGGACCTCGCCCCCGCCCTGCCAGGTCCAGTACTCGGCCGTGCCCTTGTACGGGCATCCGGTGCGGCGGTCGGTGGGCTCGAACAGGTCGAGCCGGACGTCCTCGCGCGGGAGGTAGTACCGCGTCGGCAGCCCGGTCTCGAACAGCAGCACCGGGCGGTGGGTGTCGGCGACGACGGTGCCGGCGATCTCCACCTGGACATGGCGGCTGCTGGGCAGGGCGTCCACCCGTTTGTGCGGGTCGCGCGGGTGGACGAAGATCTCTTCCTCCTCCTCGTACCAGTGGTCGAGGCCGCTGCCCCAGCGCCGGAACCACTCGAAGGCGATGTGCCCGGCCAGGTCGGCGCCCGGGTACGTCCACGCGGCGTTCGCCACCTGCTCGGGGCCGGAGCGGAGGTCGTAGAAGATCCGCGCCCCCCGGTGCTCACCCGTGGGCGGGTCCGCGGCCGGGTTCAGCAGGTCGGTGCGGACGTCCTCGCGCGGGAAGGCGTAGCACGGCACGGGCACCTCGGGCTCCCACACCAGGACGGGTTGCCGGCTGTCGACGACGGTGACCTCGCCCTTCACGCCGCGCACCCAGCGCTCACTGGGCTCCCACAGCAGGCCTTCGGGCGTCGTACGGACCGACCGCTCGGTGGGGAAGACAGGCATGGCCCACTCCTTCGAAGCACCTCTGCGGAGCCCCCTTCGGAGCCTACGCCCGGGCGAAGGGGCCCTCCAGCGCAGCCCACTGCAGCAGCATGATCGTCTTGGCGTCGGCGATCTCGCCGGTCCGGATCATCTCCAGCGCCCTGCGGAAGGGCAGCTCCAGGATCTCGATGTCCTCGCCCTCCTCGTCGAGCCCGCCCCCTTCGTGCGTACGGGTCGAGGGGCCGTACTCGGCGGCGTAGAAGCTCACGCGCTCGGTGACCGAGCCGGGGCTCATATAGACGTCGAAGACATGCCGGACCGCCCCGATGGTGTGCCCGGTCTCCTCCACCACCTCGCGCCGCACGGCGACCTCCGGGTGCTCGCCCTCCTCGTCGAGCACCCCGCCCGGCGTCTCGATCAGCATCCCGTCGGGGTGGCCGTTCACATACACCGGGAACCTGAACTGCCGGGTGAGCAGCACCGTCTCCCGCTCGGCGTCGTACAGCAGCATGGTCGCGCCGTTGCCCCGGTCGTGTGTCTCGCGCTGCTGAGTGCTCCAGCTGCCGTCGGCCCGCTGGATGTCGTACGTCGTGGCCCGCTCGACGTACCAGTGGCTGGACAGCAGCTCCACCTCGCGCACCTTGACCCGCGGGTTGCCGGCCAGGTCCAGGCCGGTGCGGTGCAGGCCGGTGCGGCCGCGGCGGTCGGGGGTGTCGGCTCCAGGTGTGGTGGTCATGCCTGCTTCTACCACGGCCGGATGTCGGCCAGGTGGCGGGCGGTCGGGAGGCCGCCTCGATGAGGACGCGCGTGGCGGTGGCGAGTCGCTCGACGTCGCCCGGGTCGGTGAGTCACCGGTGAGGGGTGTACCGCTGGTACATCCCTCCGCGGCCGGGACGCCGTACCGTCGAGATGTGGACAACCGTGAAGAGGTCCGCGAGTTCCTCACCTCGCGGCGGGCGGAGATCACCCCCGAGCGGGCCGGGCTGCCCGCCGGCAGCAGACGGCGCGTGGCGGGCCTGCGGCGCAGCGAGGTCGCGGCGCCGGCCGACATGAGTGTCGAGTACTACGCGAAACCGGAGCGCGGCAGCCTCGCCGGCGTCTCCCCCGCCGTCCTCGAGGCCGTCGCCCGCGCGCTGCGGCTCGACGACGCCGAGCGCGCCCACCTGCTCCATCCGGCGCAGGCCGCCGACGGCTCCGACGCCCTCACCCGCCCCCGGCGCCGGGCCGGCCGGCAGTGGACGCCGCACCGCAGCCTGCAGCGGTTCCGCCACCCGGCCGTCGGTGACCTCACCCTCGCCCACGAGGGCCTGGAGATGGCCGCCGACCCCGGACCGACCCTCACCGTCTACACCGCCGAACCCGGCTCCCCCTCCGAAGAGGGCCTGCGCCTGCTCGCCTCCTGGGCCGCCACCCAGGAGGCCGGCCCGCCCCCGCAGCCGACGCGCTCATGAGCCGCATCCTGGTGACGGGCTCCACGGACGGCCTCGGCCGCGCCGCGGCGGACGCGCTGCTGTCCGCGGGACACGAGGTGGTGGTGCACGCCCGCAACGAGCAACGCGCCGCGGCCCTCGACGAGTTGACCGGTCGCGGGGCGGACCTGGTGGTGGGCGACTTCGCGGACCGTGACGCCGTACGGCGGATCGCCGCCGAGCTGAACGCGGCGCGGCCGCTCGACGCGGTCATCCACAACGCCGGCGTGTGGAGCGGGCCCGCGGTCATGCCGGTCAACATCGTCGCGCCGTACCTGCTGACCGCCCTGCTGCGCGCCCCGCGGCGGCTGGTGTACCTGAGCAGCAGCTCGCACTTCGGTGGCCGCCCCCTGCTCACCGGGATCGACTGGCGGGGCCGCAGCGCGGGGTCGTACTCCGACAGCAAGCTGTTCGTCACGACTCTCGCGGCGGCGGTGGCCCGGCTGCGTCCTGACGTACTGAGCAACGCCGTGGACCCGGGCTGGGTACCGACCAGGATGGGCGGCCCGAACGCCCCCGACGACCTCGAACTCGGCCATCGCACCCAGGAGTGGCTCGCCACCGGCGACGACCCCGAGGCCCTCACGTCCGGCGGCTACTGGTACCACCGCCACCTGCGCCGGCCCCACCGGGCCGTCCACGACGAGGAGTTCCAGGACGCCCTGCTGGAGGCGTTGGCGCAGGAGACGGGGGAAGCGGTCACATGACCACCGCGGTCGTGGTCGGCAGCGGGCCCAACGGGCTCGCCGCCGCCCTCACCCTCGCCGCCGCGGGCGTACGTGTCCGGGTCGTCGAGGCCGCCGACGTCCTCGGCGGCGGGACCCGCTCCGGTGAGCTGACCCTGCCCGGCCTGATCCACGACGAGTGCTCCGCCATGCACCCCCTGGGGCCGGGCTCGGCCTTCGCGAGGCGGTTCGACCTGGCCGGGGCCGGGCTGACCTGGCGCTGGGCGCCGGCCGAGTTCGCGCACCCGCTGGACGGCGGGCGGGGCGCGGTCGTGGTCCGGTCGGTGGCCGGGACCGCCGCCGGGCTGGGGGCGGGCGGGCGCGGCTGGCAGCGGGTGTTCGGCCCGCTCACCGAGCGGTTCGGGACGATCAGCGAGGAGTTCCTGCAGCCGGTGCTGCACCTCCCCCGGCACCCCTTCCACCTGGCCCGCCTCGGCGTCTACGCCGGCCTGCCGGCCACGCTGCTCGCCCGCCGCTTCGGCTCGCCCGAGGCCCAGGCGCTGTGGATCGGCGCGGCGGCGCATGCCTTCCGTCCGCTGAACAGCCTCGCCTCCTCGGCGATCGGGGTCCCGCTGACCGCGTCCGCGCACGCCGTCGGCTGGCCGGTCGCCGAGGGCGGTTCGGCCGCGATCCGGGACGCGGTCCTGGTGCGGGCCGCCGAGTACGGCGTGCGGTTCGAGACGGGCCGCCGGGTGACCTCCCTCGACGAGCTGGGCGGCCCGGACCTGGTCATGCTGGACACCTCACCCGCGGCGGCCGCCCGGATCGCGGGTGACCGGATGCCGGCCGGGGTGCGCCGCGCGTACACCCGCTACCGGCACGGCCCCGGCGCGTTCAAGATCGACTACGCCGTCGAGGGCGGGGTGCCATGGACACACGAGGGCTCGCGCTCGGCGTGCACGGTGCACCTCGGCGGCAGCGTGGCGGAGATCGCCGCCGCCGAGCAGGACGTGGCGGCCGGCCGGATGCCCGAGCGGCCGTTCGTCCTCGTCGGCCAGCAGTACCTCGCCGACAGGACCCGCTCGGCGGGCGGCGTACACCCCCTCTACGCCTACGCGCACGTACCGGCCGGCTACACCGGCGACGCCACCGAGGCGATCACCGCGCAGATCGAGCGGTACGCGCCCGGCTTCCGCGACCGGATCCGGGCCGTCCACGTACGCTCCACCACCGAGATCAGCCGGCACAACGAGAACTACGTCGCCGGCGACATCGTGACCGGCGCCAACGACCCCTGGCAGCTGCTCTTCCGCCCCCGCGCGGCCCTCGACCCGTACGCCACCGGTGTCCCCGGCGTCTACCTGTGCTCCGCCGCGACCCCGCCCGGAGCCGGGGCCCACGGCATGTGCGGCTACAACGCGGCACGGCGGGCCCTCGCCCGGCTCTGAGAGATCGTCTTGCGGAAACGGGCCCCCGGGAACGGCCGAGGGCTGTTTCAGATGTGCTCTGAAACAGCCCTCGATCTGCGACTTTCACAAGTCGGGACGACAGGATTTGAACCTGCGACCCCTTGACCCCCAGTCAAGTGCGCTACCAAGCTGCGCCACGTCCCGATGCCGTGATCCGCGGGTGACCCGCGTGATCATGCGGACAGTACTTTACCTCACCCGGCGGGGCAGACCGAAGCGGGGCGGCCGGGCGGGCGGTCGGTTGGCCGGGCGGACAATGGGCGTATGGAGCATGCGGAGGGCCGTGCAGCCGCCCGGGACCGGGACAGTGAGGGGCGGGCGCGCAGTGCCCGGCCGCGGGACGGGCTGGGGCGGCCGTTGCCGTACGGGGCGCCGGGGGTGGAGCGGCAGCCGGAGGGGGTGCCGCGCAGCCCGCGGGAGACGGTCGACGAGGCGCAGGCGCTGCTGGACGCGGGCAAGCCGTTCCATGCGCACGAGGTGTTCGAGGACGCCTGGAAGTCGGGCCCCGAGGAGGAACGAGAACTGTGGCGCGGCCTCGCCCAGCTCGCCGTCGGCCTCACCCACGCGGCCCGCGGCAACACCACCGGCGGTGCCCGGCTGCTCCGGCGCGGGGCGGCCGCGGCCGAGGAGTGGGCCGCCAGTGACGGCCGCCCCCGGCCGCACGACGTGGACGTGGCGCACGTCGTGGCCTGGGCCCGGGAGCTGGCGCGCATGGTGGAGGCCGGGGACGAGCACCCAGTGGACGCGGCCGCGCGCGCACCCCGGCTGCGGGGGCGCTGAGCCGGACCCCGTCACCGGGAGGGCACGGCCGGTGTACGCGGTGTCGGTGGCGTACGGCAGACTCGGGGGCGTGCGAAGGATTCATGTCATCGGTATCGGTGCGGGCGACCCCGACCAGCTGACCCTGCAGGCGGTCAGGGCGCTGCGGGACACGGACGTCTTCTTCATCCTGGAGAAGGGCGAGGTGAAGTCGGACCTCACCGACCTGCGCCGGGACATGCTCCGGGCGCACATACCCGAGGGGACCTACCGGGTGGTCGAGGCGCGCGACCCGGAGCGGGACCGCAGGGCCGGCGGGGCCGCCTACTCCCCGGCCGTCGGGGACTGGCGCAGCGCCCGCGCGGACATCTACGAGCAGCTGATCACCGCGGAGCTCGGCGAGGAGGAGACGGGCGCGTTCCTGGTGTGGGGCGACCCCGCGCTGTACGACAGCACGCTCGGCATCCTCCAGGAGGTGCTGGAGCGCGGCGGAGTGGCCTTCGAGTACGACGTCGTACCGGGCATCAGCAGCGTCTCGTCGCTGGTGGCGC
Organism: Streptomyces sp. NPDC096205; assembly: GCF_044763135.1. Lineage (NCBI taxonomy): Bacteria > Bacillati > Actinomycetota > Actinomycetes > Kitasatosporales > Streptomycetaceae > Streptomyces > Streptomyces sp. NPDC096205. Next base: position 530,275 of record NZ_JBIWFS010000001.1, read on the forward strand.
GGCACCGCACCGGGCTGAACCGGGTGGCCCGGCCGGTGCAGATCACCACCGGGCGGCGGCTCGCCGAGGGCTTCCCGGAGGGCGTGGACGACGTGGTGGTGATGCTCGACGCCCACCAGACCTTCCGGCAGTACGCCGACCAGGACATCGACATCTACTGGGGCGCGTACCTCGGCACCCCGGACGAGATCCTCGCCTCCGGTCCGATCGCCGAGGCCGCTCCCCGCATCGAGGCCCTGCGGGCCGAGGCGCGCGAGCGCAAGGGCTGGATCATGGACACGTACCTGCTGCGCCGCAACCCCGGGGACGTCTGAGAGGCCCCACCCGCGCGGTCGGCTCCCGCGTGCGCGTGCGGGCGGCCGATGTGATCGTGGCCTCGTGACAGTCGCCGAGGAAACCGCTCCGCCCGCCGCGCAGCCTCCCGTGCTGGACAGCCGCCGTCGCAACGTCGTCTTCGTGACGATCATGCTCGGCATGCTCCTCGCGGCCCTCGACCAGACCATCGTGGGCACGGCGTTGCCGACGATCGTCTCCGACCTCGGCGGCGCGGAGCACATGTCGTGGGTGGTGACGGCGTATCTCCTGGCGGAGACCGTCGCGACCGTGCTGGTCGGCAAGTTCGGTGACCTGTTCGGCCGGAAGGTGGTCTTCCAGGTCTCGGCGGTCGTGTTCATCACGGGCTCGTTCCTGTGCGGCCTCGCCTCGAACATGTCGCTGCTGATCGCCTGGCGGGCCATGCAGGGCATCGGCGCGGGCGGTCTGATGGTGACGTCCATGGCGCTGATCGCGGACGTCATCCCGCTGCGGGAGCGCGGCAAGTACCAGGGCGCGATCGGCGCGGTGTTCGGGGTGGCCACGGTCATCGGCCCGCTGCTGGGCGGCCTGTTCACCGACCACCTGACCTGGCGCTGGGCGTTCTATGTCAACGTGCCCATCGCGATCGTCGTCGTGGCGGCCGCGGCCCGCACCATCCCGGTGGTGAAGTCGGCCGTCCGCCCGGTCATCGACTATCTGGGCATCGCCCTGGTCGCGGCGGGCGCCAGCGCGCTGATCCTGGCGACGAGTTGGGGCGGCAACGAGTACGCGTGGGGCTCGGGCGTCATCATCGGCCTGTTCGTGGGCGGCGTCCTCGCGCTCGGGCTGTTCTGCTGGGTGGAGACACGGGCGGCCCAACCGATGCTGCCGATGCGGCTGTTCGGCAACCCGGTGTTCACGGTCTGCTCGGTGCTCAGCTTCATCGTCGGTTTCGCGATGCTCGGTGCGATGACCTACCTGCCGAGCTATCTGCAGTACGTGGACGGCGACTCGGCGACGATCTCCGGGGTGCGTACCCTGCCCATGGTGATCGGCCTGCTCATCGCGTCGGTCTTCAGCGGCAACGTGGTCAGCAAGACGGGAAAGTACCGTCTCTTCCCGGTCGTCGGCGCGCTGGTGATGGGCCTCGGCCTGTATCTGATGTCCCTGATGGGGCCGTCGACGGGGGCGTGGCTGGAGTCGCTGTACATGTTCGTGCTCGGCATCGGGATCGGGCTGTGCATGCAGGTCCTGACGATCGCCGTGCAGAACACCGTCGACTACGCCGACCTCGGCACGGCCACCTCGGGCGTCACCTTCTTCCGTACGCTGGGCAGCTCGTTCGGCACCGCGGTGTTCGGCACGATCTACACCAACACCCTCACGCCCAGGCTGCGGGAGGCGATCGGCGAGGCCACGGCCACCGGCACGGTCGACGCCGAGACCATCGGCCGGGCGGCGACCAGCCCCGAGGGCGTGCACCAGCTGCCCGGCGAGGCGGCCGCGCCGATCGTCGACGCGTACGCGGACACGCTCCAGACGGTGTTCCTGTGGACCGTCCCGGTCGCGGCGCTCGGCTTCCTGATCGCCCTGCTGCTCAAGCAGGTCCCCCTGCGCGACAGCGCCCGCATGGGCTCCACCGACATGGGCGAGGGCTTCGCCTCACCGCACGGCGCCGACTCGCAACGGCTCCTGGAGACCACCGTCGCGAAGATCATCGCCGGGACCGACCTGAGCACGGCCCGCAGACTGCTGCGCGACTCCGACAGCCGGCTCGACATCGCCGGGGCCTGGGCGGTGATGCAGGTCGACCTCTTCACGCGCATGGTCGGCCACGCGGGCCTCGGCCTGATCGCGGCCCGCCGGCACCTTCCGCCGGAGGTGCTGCTGCCGGTCTTCGACCGCATGGTCGACGAGGGCTACCTCACCCGCGACGGCATGCTCCTCTCCCACACCGAGGCGGGCGCCCGCGAGGCCGCCCTCATCGGACAGGCCTGGTCGGGCTGGCTGGAGGAACGCGTGCACCAGGACTTCGGCCGCCCGCCCGGCGCCGACCTGCGCGCGGCGGTCCACACGATCGCCAAGCGGCTGCTGGTGGAGGACCTCAACAGCGGACTGCCCGACCGCGCCGACCAGTTGACCGCGGCCGCCGCGCCCTGAGTCACACCCCCAGCCGGTCCAGGACACCCGCGAGATCGGGCACGGCCACCACCCCTTCGGGCAGCGGCGGACGCCGTACGACGACCACCGGCAGCCCCAGCCGTCGCGCCGCCGTGAGCTTCGCGGCGGTCGCCTCTCCCCCGCTGTCCTTGGTGACGACGACGTCGATACGGCGGTCCCGCAGCAGCTCCGTCTCGCCGGCCTCGGTGAACGGGCCGCGGGCCAGGAGGACTTCGGTGTGCGGCGGCATCGGCGGCTCGGGTGGCTCCACGGAGCGAGCGACGAAGTGCAGGCCGGTGAGGTGGGCGAAGGCTCCCAGCCCCAGGCGGCCGGTGGTCAGCAGCACCCTTTGCCCGAGGCCGGGCAGCAGTGCAGCGGCCTCGGCCAGGGAGCCGGCCCAGTGCCAGCGGTCCCCCTGCCGGGGGTGCCAGCCGGGGCGTCGAAGGACCACCATCGGCACGCCGCTGACCGCGGCGGCGCGGGCCGCGTTCGCGGTGATGCCCTCAGCGAAGGGGTGAGTGGCGTCGACCACGGTGTCGACCCCGTGCTCATGCAGCCAGTCGGTGAGTCCCTCGGCACCTCCGAACCCGCCGATGCGGACCTCCCCCTCGACGGCCCCAGGCCTCTTCACCCTTCCCGCCAGGGAGGTGGTCACCCGGATACCGGGCCGTGCTGCCAGCTCGTCGGCCAGACGGCGGGCCTCGGTGGTGCCGCCGAGGATGAGGATGTGCGACATGCGGCCGAGCGTAGTGGGCCTGACCGCCGTCGCCCGACTGCGGGTCGCGTGGGGCAGCCCGCACCCGCGGACCGCCCTCAGCCACCCACCTTCTTCCGCGCCCCCACCGCGTACACCACCGCCGTCACCACAAGACCCGCCGGCAGGGCGATGTCGACCCCGCCCAGCGCCTGCGCGATCGGCCCCGTGTACAGGGTGTTCACCGACAGCGCGGACACCAGCACGCCCGCCCCGAGGCCCGCCACCCCCGCCAGGTTGAAGCCCCCCGTGTACCAGAACGCGCTGCCCGGCCGCTCATCGCCGAGCGCAGCGCCGTCGTAGCGATTGCGGCGCAGGACGATGTCCATGGCGTACACCGCCGTCGCGGGGCCGAGCAGGACGACGGTGAGCTGGAGGACGTCCGAGACGGTGTCGAGGAAGTCGGAGACCAGCAGCGCGTACAGCGTGAGCGCGACGGCCACGGCACCGTCGACGAGCACGCTGAGCGTGCGGCGGATGCGCAGCCCGACGGCCTGGAGGGCGAGGCCCGCGCTGTAGGCGGTCAGGGCGTTGATGGCGATCGTGCCGAGGACCAGGGCCAGCAGGAACACCGGCTCGAACCAGCCCGGCAGCATCTGCCCCAGCGCCGACTGCGGGTCGGACATGTCCACCGCGGTCGCGGCGAGGGCGCCGAGCGAGGAGACGACGACGCTGGGCAAAAAGGCGCCGGTCGCGGTCCAGCCGATGATCGCCCGGGCCTTGGAGGTGCGCGGCAGATAGCGGGAGAAGTCGGCGCTGGTGGTGTACGACAGCGGGCCGGAGCCGATGAGGGTGACGCCGGCGAGGAGGGTGGCCCACAGGCCGGTGCCGGTCAGCGGTGCCTCGGGCGTGTAGGAGAGGTCGGCCCCGCGCAGCACGTACGCGGCCACGACGGCGAACACGGCCGTGAGCGCGAGGGTGATCGGCACGTAGAGCCGGACGATCAGGGCGTGGCCGTAGACGCTGATGGTCAGGGTGGCGGCGGCGATGACCACGACGACGGCCGCCTGGACGCCGGTGTTCAGCGGGAGGCCGGTCTTCTCGACGAGGGCGAAGGCGGCGGTCGCGGCGGCGGCGAGGTTCAGCGCGAAGTAGCAGACGGAGATCAGCCAGCCGGTGATCGCGTTGTTCACGCGGTTGCCGCGGACGCCGTAGACGGCGCGGGTGATCACCTCGCTGGGCGCGCCCGCGGCCGGTCCCGGGATCGCGAGGAGCCCGGTGAGCAGCCAGAGCAGGTTGCCGACGACGATGACGGCGAGGGCCTGCCACAGGCTCAGGCCCATCAGGACCAGCGCCCCGCCGATGACGAGGCTGAGGTAGTTGACGTTGGCGGCGGCCCAGACGGAGAACAGCTCGCGGGGGCGGCCCCGGCGTTCGGAGTCGGGGATGTGGTCGATGCCGTGGGCCTCGATACGGGCCGGACCGCCGGGCGGGGCGGAGCTGCCGTCCGCGTCCTGCTGCGATTCGGGAGTGGTGGACACCATGGGCCCTCCGGGAGCGGTTGTGGCGACCTCGGGAACCACTATTGGTCGAGAGACCAATAGTGTTGCTTATTGGGCGCACACTCAATAGCATCCGCGATATGTCGTCAAGCGTTCAGCGCAAACGAATCCGCAAGGACCCGGCCGCCCGCCGGGCGGAGATCGTCGACGCCGCCGCAGCGGTCGCCCTGGCCGAGGGGCTGGAGTGCGTCACCCTGCGGCGGATCGCCGAGGAACTCGATGTCCGCCCGGGCCTGATCAGCCATTACTTCCCGTCCGCCGAGGACCTGGTGGCCGAGGCCTTCGGCAGCGCCGCCGGCGCCGAGATCGACGCACTGCTTCCGGCGGAGCGGCCGCAGGGCACGCCCACCGGTCATCTGGCGAGGTTCCTCGGGCACACGGCCGGCGAGGCGTACGACGCCATCAGCCGGCTGTGGATCAACGCCCGGCACCTCAGCCGCTACCGCCCGGTGCTGCGCGAGCGCGTCACCGTACAGGAGGCCGCATGGCGGGCCCGGCTGGAGGGGCTCGTCCGGGAGGGCGTCGAGACGGGCGAATTCCGTACGGAGGACCCGCTTGTGACGACCCTTCAGATTCTGGTCGTCCTCGACGGGCTGGGGGTCGACGCCAACGTCGGCCACGAGGATCTGCCGGACGCCGTCGCCCGGATGGCGTTCATCACGGCCGAGCGTGAACTGGGCCTGGAGCCGGGCACGTTGAGCCGCCCGGCCGGGACCGGCCCCGGCGCCGAGGACGCCGCCGACTCCCCGTGAGCCACCCCCTTGTCCCTCCCCGCCCCTGCTGTCCCCCTCGTAAGGAGCCGCTCCGTGTCCACCGACCTCGTCCTGCTCTCCGCCCGGCTGCTCGACCCCGGCAGCGGTGAGCTGTTGCCGCACACCGCGCTCGCCGCGGGCGGCGGGCGGATCACACACCTGGGCGACGACCGTGAGGTGCGGGCGCTCGCCGGTCCCGGCACCACGGTCGTCGACCTCAAGGGGGCCGTGGTCACGGCCGGTTTCACCGACGGGCACATGCATCCGGTGTCCGGAGCCGAGCGCACGATGGGCGTGGACCTGTCCGGCTGCAAGGACCTGCCGGCCGTACGGGCTGCCCTCGCCGCGGCCGTCGCGGCACTGGAGCCGGGCGGCTGGCTGCGCGGCTGGGGCCTGGACCCGAACGCGTTCGGTGACGCGCCGGTCGCCTCCGCCTCGCTCGGGCCGGTCCTGGACGGCGTACCCGCGCTGCTGGACCTGTTCGACGCCCACTCGCTGCTGGCGAGCCCGCGTGCGCTGGAGCTGGCGGGGGTGGACGGGCCGCGCCGGTTCGAGCAGGGCTCGGAGATCGTGTGCGACGCGGACGGGCGGCCCACGGGGCTGATGCTGGAGGACGCCGCCTGCGAAGTCGTCGAGGCCGTCGCGCCCAGGCCCACCGAGGCGCAAGTGCGGTCCCGTACGGCCGAGGTGCTGCGCGCCATGGCGGCGGCCGGGCTGACCGGCGGTCACGCGATGGACGCCAACGGCACCGGCCTGGCGACGCTGGCCGCGCTGGAGGACGACGGCGAGCTGCCGCTGCGGCTGCGGGTGGCGCCCTGGTGCCAGCCGGGTGCCGACGCGGACGCCGTACGGGAGCTGATCGCGCTGCAGGGCACCGGGGGGCGGCGGTGGCAGGTCGCCGGGGTGAAGCTGTTCATGGACGGCACGATCGACAACGGCACCGCCTGGCTGGAGCGTCCCGACTGCCACGGCGAGTCCACGCACGCCTTCTGGCCGGACCCGCAGAGGTTCACCGAGGTGATCGCCGAGCTGCACCGGGCCGGGGTGCCCACCGCCACGCACGCCATCGGCGACGCGGCCGTACGGCATGTGCTGGACGCGGTGGAGAAGGCGCGGGCGGGGGACGGCGCACAGGCCCCGGCGCCACGGCATCGGGTGGAGCACATCGAGACGGTGCCGGACGACACGGTGCGGAGGTTCGCGGCGCTCGGGGTGACCGCCTCGATGCAGCCCACCCACTGCTGTGAGTTCACCCGGGCCGACCACACCGACAACTGGTCCCGCCGGCTCGGTGAGGAGCGGGCCTCGCGCGCGTTCCGCTGCCGCGATCTGTGGGACGCCGGGGCGCGGGTGGTGCTGGGCTCGGACTGGCCCATCGCGCCGTTCCCGCCGCTGGCCGTCATGGCCGGCGCCCGGCACCGGCGGCCCAGCGACCTGTCCCTTCCGCCGCACGGCCCCGAGCAGGCGCTCACACCGCTCCAGGCGCTCCGGGGCATCACCGTGAACTCCGCGTGGGTGGCGGGCGAGGAGGCGACAGCGGGCCGGTTGGCCGTCGGCCACCGGGCCGACCTGACCGTCCTCGCCGAGAACCCCCTCACGATCGCCGACACCGACCTGGCGAGCGTTCCGGTGCTGCTCACGGTCGTGGGCGGGAAGCCGACCCATCGGGCGGCGCACCTCTGACGGACGGCGCCGCCGTCCGCCCGGCCTGCCCGGCCTGCCCGGCCTGCTGGGGTCAGCGCAGCAGCAGCTGCAGTGCCCCCAGCACGGTCGCGGCGATCACCAGCTGCTCGAACAGCCGCTGGTTGATCCGGTTCACAGCCCATGTGCCGATGAACGCGCCGGGTACGACGAACAGCACGAGCGCGGCGTCGAGCAGCAGGGAGTGCCCGTCGATCAGCCCGAGTCCCGCGCTGAAGGGCACCTTCGCCACGTTGACGATCAGGAAGAAGAACGCCGACGTGCCGAGGAAGCCGAGCTTGCGGAAGCCCGCCGAAAGGAGATACATCGACATGACCGGGCCGCCCGCGTTGGCGACCATCGTGGTGAAGCCGCCGAGGACGCCGTAGGAGCGGGCCTTGACGCGGCCGGCGCGGGTGGTCACCGCGTCCGGGTCGTCCTCCTGGCCGGCCACCCGCCGCCGCCACAGAGTCACTGCCGTCATCAGCAGCAGGGTCGCGCCGATGGAGACGCGTACGACCTCGTCGTCGGCCCACACCAGGAACACCGTGCCGGCCACCACGCCCGCCGCGACCGCCGGGAACAGCCGCAGCAGCGTGGGCCAGTGGGCGTGCCGCCGGTAGGTGAGGACGGCCAGCACGTCCCCGGCGATCAGGATCGGCAGCAGCACGCCGGTGGAGGCACGGGCGGGCAGCACCGCCGCGAAGATCGCCAGGCTGACGGTGTTGGCCCCGCTCACGGCCGTCTTGGAGAACCCGACGAGCAGGGCGGCGGCGGCCAGGGCGGCGAACTCCCAGCCGGTGAGGTGCCACGAGGAGATGATGTCCATGCGGGGACCGATGCTATGCGCACGCATCGGGCCTCCGTCGGGCGCCCCTCACCGTAAGTACAGGGGTCAGTCGGCGTACCGCGCCCTCAGCTCCCGCTTGAGCACCTTCATGCTCGGCCCCAGCGGCAGTGCGTCGGTGAACTCCACGTGGCGCGGGTACTTGTGCTTGCCGAGGTGTTCCTTCGACCACTCCACGAGCGCGGCCGCGTCCGGCTCGGGTGCGCCCGGTGCGGGCACGATCACCGCGCACACCTCCTCGCCGTGCAGGTCGTCCGGCAGGCCGATGACGGCGACCTGGGCGACGGCGGGGTGGCGCACGAGGACCTCCTCGACCTCGCGCGGGTAGACGTTGTAGCCGCCGCGGATGATGACGTCCTTCTTGCGGTCGACGATCCTGAGGAAGCCGTCGTCGTCCTTGGTGCCCAGGTCGCCGGTGCGGAACCAGCCGTCGACGATCGCCTCGGCGGTGGCCTCGGGGCGGCCGAGGTAGCCGGAGAAGACGTTGTGGCCGCGGATGACGACCTCGCCGAGCTCGCCGGGCGGCAGCAGCTCGACGGCGCCCTCCAGCTCCGCGCGGGCGATCTCCACGTCCACGCCCCACAGCGGGTGCCCGATGGTGCCCGGCCTGGTGCCGAAGCAGGGCTGGTTCACGGTCGCCGTGGGCGAGGTCTCCGACAGTCCGTAGCCCTCGTAGATCGTCGCCCCGAAGGCCGCCTCGAAGTCCTCCAGCACGGCGACGGGCAGCGAGGCTCCGCCGGAGATGCACACGCGCAGCTCGGGCAGCTCCTTCGCCCCGGCCGCGGCGGCGGTGAGCACGACGAACATCATGGGCACGCCGTGGAAGGTGTCGACCTTCTCGGCCACCATCAGCTCGATCGCGCGCTCCGCGTCGAAGCGCGGCAGGAGCACGAGCGTCGCGCCCGCGCGCCAGGTGGAGTTGAGGGACACGGTCTGCCCGAAGGCGTGGAACAGCGGCAGCGCGCCGAGGGCCCTGTCGTCGGGGCGTATGTCGTTGGCGTCGAAGGCGTTGACGGTCGCGTTCATCACCAGGTTGAAGTGGCTGAGCACCGCGCCCTTGGGTACGCCGGTGGTGCCGCTGGTGTAGAAGACGACGGCCGGGTCGTCGGCGTCCCGGGTGACGTACGACGGGAGCGGCTCGGCGATGGCGGCGAGCTTGTCGAACTCGTCCCCCAGCGCGACCACTTGGATGCCGACGGCCTCGGCCGCCGCGGTGCCGGTCTCGGCGTGGGCGGGGTGACACAGCAGCAGCAAGGCGCCGCTGTCCTTCAGGACGTGCTCCACCTCCGGCGCCGACAGCAGCAGATGGACGGGGACGACGACCCCGCCGGCCGCGGCGATCGCGTAGTAGGCGAGAGGGAACTCGGCGGTGTTGGGGGCCATCAGGGCGACCCGGTCCCCGGGGCGGACGCCGAGGGCGGCGAGCGCGCCGGCCTGGGCGCGGGCCCGTCGCCACACCTCGCCGAAGGTCAGCCGCAGGTCGCCCTCGACCAGGGCCTCCTTGTCGGGGCGGCGCCGGGCGTTCTCGGCGAGGATGCTGGCCAGGGACAGGGTTGCCATGGGGTGATGCTCCGTCTTCTCGCGGCTCGTGTACCGGATTGCCTTGCGGGGCCGGACTTCCGGATCAGGCCGGCTGCACAGGGCGCCCGCGTCGCCCCGCGGCACCGCCCCGATCCGGAAGACAGGCCTAATGCCTCTCGACGAGCACCGCGCTGCCCTGTCCCACCCCGACGCACATGGTGGCGAGTCCGCGCTCCGCCCCCGTGCGGCGCATGCGGTGCAGCAGGGTCGTCAGAATGCGGGCGCCCGAGCAGCCGAGGGGGTGGCCGAGGGCGATGGCGCCGCCGCTGGGGTTGACCAGGTCCGGGTCGATGCCCAGCTGGTCGACGCAGGCGAGGGCCTGGGCGGCGAAGGCCTCGTTGAACTCGGCCTCCTGGATGTCACCGACTCCCCAGCCGACCCGCGCGAGCGCCTTGCGCGTGGCCGGGACGGGGCCGATGCCCATCACGTCGGGGTGGACACCGGCCGAGGCGCCGGCGACATAGCGGCCCAGGGACTCCAGACCGAGCTCGTTCAGTGCCTCCTCGCTGACCAGCAGCAGGCCCGCGGCGCCGTCGTTCATCGGGGAGGCGTTGCCCGCGGTGACGGTGCCGCCCGCGCGGAAGACGGGCCTGAGCTGCGACAGCTTCTCGTACGACGTGTCCTCGCGGATGCATTCGTCGGCGTCGACGACGACCCCGTCCGGGCGCTGGACCGGCAGGAGTTCGTCGTCGAAGTGCCCGTTCTTACGGGCCTGGGCGGCGAGTTGATGGCTGCGCAGGGCGAACTCGTCCTGCCGCTCGCGCGAGACACCGTGCCGGGCGGCGACCTCCTCGGCGGTCTCGCCCATGGAGAGCAGTCCGTGCAGGTCCTTCATCGCCGGGTTGACCAGCCGCCAGCCGAGCCGGGTGTCCACGGTCTCCATGCGGTGCGGCAGGGCCTCGTCGGGCCGGGACAGCACGAAGGGGGCGCGGCTCATGGACTCGGAGCCGCCCGCGACGACGATGTCGGCCTCACCGGCGGCGATGGTGCGGGCGGCGGTGGTGACCGCCTCCAGCCCCGAGGCGCACAGCCGGTTCACCGTGGCGCCCGGCACGCTCTCGGGCAGGCCCGCGAGGAGGGCTGCCATGCGGGCGACGTTGCGGTTGTCCTCGCCGGCCTGGTTGGCCGCGCCCCAGTAGACGTCGTCGATCCTGGCCGGGTCGAGGGCGGGCACCTCGGCGACCAGGCCGCGGATCACCGCCGCGGCGAGGTCGTCGGGACGTACGGCGGACAGGGCGCCGCGCAGCTTGCCGATGGGCGTGCGGCGGGCGGCCGCGAAGTGGACGGGACGCACGGGTGGGACTCCTGACCGACGACGCTGTGGACCAGAGCTCTTAATTAGCACTGCTAGTTTCGGACTATAGACGCCCGACGGCCCCGCTGGGAAGATCCGTCGGAACCTTCCACCCGCGCCGCCGGAGGACACATGCCCGAGCACACCTTCACCGGCACCCGAGGCACGGTCGCCGTGCGCACCTGGCCGCACCCCGGCCCACGCTTCCTGGCCCTGCTGGTGCACGGCTACGGGGAGCACTCCGGCCGCTACGAACGGCTCGCCGAGGTGCTGACCTCCCACGGAGCCGCCGTCCACGCCCCGGATCACATGGGCCACGGCAGATCGGCCGGCGAGCGGGTGGTGATCGAGGACTTCGAGGACGTCGTCACGGACGTCCACACGGTCGCCGAGCAGGCCCGCGCCGACCATCCTCACCTGCCGCTGATCGTCGTAGGACACTCGATGGGCGGCCTGATCGCCGCCCGCTACGCCCAGCACCACGGCGCCGGGCTCGCCGCGCTGGTGCTGTCCGGGCCGGTGATCGGCGCCTGGGAGACGCCGTCGAGGCTGCTCGCGTACGACGAGATCCCGGACGTCCCGGTCAGCCCGGCGGCCCTCTCCCGGGACCCCGCGGTCGGCGAGGCCTACGCGGTGGACCCGCTGGTCTGGCACGGCCCGATGAAGCAGCCGACCCTGGAAGCCTTCGAGCGCACCCTCGCGACCGTCGCCGAGGCCGGGGACGTCGGCCCGCTGCCGGTGCTGTGGCTGCACGGCGACGACGACCGGCTGGTGCCGCTCACCGGCAGCCGGGTCGGAGTGGAGCGGCTCGCCGGGGGCGCACTGACCGAGCGGATCTACGCCGGGGCCCGGCACGAGGTGTTCCACGAGACGAACCGGGACGAGGTCTTCGCCGACCTGACGCGCTTCCTGGACGGGGTGCTGCCGCGCTGAGCCGGGCCGTGTTTGTCCGGGTGGGCGGCGGGCACCCGCGCCCGCATGGAGTGCTCACGGAGCGCTGCCTGCGCGGGTGAGGACCCCGAGCTGTTCTTCCGATCTGCTCCGGCTCTCCCGCCGAGGACACGACGTGGGAAGGAGGAGCCCGCGATGACCGACCCGCTGGAACTCCACACGCTGTGGGACGATTTCCACCGCGTGGTCAACATGACCTCCCAGGAACTCGCCGCCTGGTTGCGGGTGCGCGACGCCGACGAGACCACGGAGCCGCTGCCCGAACAGGCGGGCACGCCGCTCGGGCGGCACGTCCTGGCGATCCTGCAGAAGCGGCGCATGGACCTGACCGACGACGACGTCCGCGTGATGCGGCTCGTGGTGGACATGGTCTCCGGGCAGGTCGACCCGGAGAGCGAGCCGGAGGCACAACGCACCGACCGCCGCCATGAGCTGATGACGATCGGCCACGACCCGCTCAAGCCATGACCGACGACAAGCGGGTCCTGAAGGCCCTGCTCGACGGCCACGGCCGCACCTACGCGGAGGAGGCGGGCATCACCCTGCGCGACACCCCGCAGCCGCTGTACCGGCTGCTGGTGCTCGCGCTGCTGCTCAGCGCCCGCATCCGCGCCTCGGTCGCGGTGGCCGCCGCCCGCGAGCTGTACGCGGCGGGGCTGCGCGACCCGCGCCGGATGGCCGACGCCGACTGGCAGCAGCGGGTGGCGCGCTAGGGCCTGTCTTCCGGATCAGGCCGGCTGCGAGGCGCTTCCGCCTCCTGGCCGGGTCGAGCGGGGTCTGGTGCGTGCAGCTGCAAGGCGGAGGAGGGCGTCGACGCGATGGGGGTCCCCCCGCGCGAGCTCGATTCGAGCGTGGGGGAGTCGGCAACCGACGACAACGCCGCAGATGTGCGTGCCAGACCCCGCGACGCCGGCATGATCCGGAAGACAGGCCCTAGGCCGGGGCGGCTACCGGCGCTACGACGAGCGCACCGCCACCCAACTCGGCGAGGGCGCCGAGCTGTTGACCGAGCGCTACAAGGGCGACCTGCGCCGGCTGCACGAGGCCGCCGAAGGGAACACCGGCGAACTGCGGCGCCTGCTCCAGGAGGTGCCCGGCATCGGCCCGGCCGGTGCGGACATCTTCCTGCGCGAAGTACAGCGCGTGTGGCCGGACATCGCCCCTCAGGTCGACGGCAAGGCCCTGGACGGGGCCGCCCGGCTCGGGCTGCCGAAGGACCCCGACCGGCTGCTGAGCCTGGCCGGGAAGGCCGAACCGGCCGTGCTGGCAGCCGCGTCGGTGCGGGCCTCACTGGAGAAGGAGGTGGCCGAAGACTGTCTCCGCGCGGCCGCTTGATCGTGTCACACTGCTCGCACCAAGCCCCGCCGCGAGACTGAGGAGCATGTGTGACCGGGACCCAGCCGGCCTCTCCGTACATCGACACCAGCAGGCCGCACCCGGCCCGGGTCTACGACTGGTACCTCGGCGGCAAGGACAACTACCCGGTCGACGAAGAGCTCGGCCGGCAGATCATGGCCATCGACTCCGGCGCCCCGCGGGCCGCCCGCGCCAACCGCTGGTTCATGCAGCGGGCCACCCGGCTGCTGGCGAAGGAGGCCGGAATCCGCCAGTTCCTGGACATCGGCACCGGCATACCGACGGAGCCCAACCTCCACCAGATCGCGCAGGGCGTGGCGCCCGAGACGCGGGTGGTCTACGTCGACAACGACCCGATCGTCCTCGCCCACGCGGGCGCCCTGCTGCGCAGCACCCCCGAGGGCGTCACCGAGTACCTCCAGGCCGACGCGCGCGATCCGCGGACCATCCTCGAACAGGCGCGCCGCGTCCTGGACTTCGAGCGTCCCGTCGCCGTGTCGCTGATCGCGCTGCTGCACTTCATCGCGGACGAGGACGGCGCCCACGACCTGGTGAGCACACTGGTCGACGCGCTCGCGCCGGGCAGCTGCCTGGTGCTGTCGGCGATGACGGCCGACTTCGAGCCGGAGAACGTCCGGCGGGGCATCGACGCCTACACCGCCCGGGGCGTGACCCTCGTCGCCCGCGACAAGGCCGAACTGGCCGCCTTCTTCACCGGACTCGACCTGCTGGAGCCGGGTGTCGTGTCGGTGGCCGACTGGCGCCCCGAACTCGCGGAGGGCGAGTCCGACCTCGGCCACGGGCCGGTGTCGCTGTACGGCGCGGTGGGCGTCAAGCGCTGAGGCGGCTCAACGCGGCGGACACCAGCGTGTGCACGCCGGGCACGAGCACCGAGGGGTCGGGGGCGAACAGCGGGCTGTGGTTGCTGGGCACGGCGGCGAACTTCTCCAGCAGCCCCTCCCCCGGCGCCGCCTCCCAGACCTGCGCCGGGGTCGACGTCACGAACCAGTAGTCGTACGGCACCCCTTGGGGCACGAGCAGCGAGAAGTCCTCACTGCCCATCGCCGGTCCGAGGTCCAACACCCTCTCCGCCCCGAGGAGTTCGCGATGCACGGCCGCGATCTCGGCGTCCAGTACGGGGTCATTGACGGTGACGGGATAACCGCCCGACCGGACCGACACCTCCGGCGGCACCGGGCAGCCCGCGGCCGCGCACTCGCCCTCGACGATGCGGCGTACGGCGGCGAGAACCCGGTCGCGGACCGCGGGGTCCTGCGTGCGCAGATTCAGCGCGAGCCGCGCCTCGGCGGGGATGACGTTGGGCTTGGTACCGGCGTGGAACTCCCCCACCGTGAGCACCACCGAGTCCCTCGGCGCGATCTCGCGCGAGACCACGGTCTGCAACCGGGTGACCACATGCGCGGCCGTCACCACCGGGTCGACGGTCGCCTCGGGGCGCGAGCCGTGGCCGCCGACGCCGTGCACGACGACGTCGATGTTGTCGGAGGCCGACATGATCAGGCCCGGCGTGTGCGCGTACAGCCCCGCGAGCCCCGGGGTGACGTGCTGGCCGAGGAGCACGTCGGCGCGCGGGAAGCGCTCGTGCAGGCCGTCGTCGGCCATGGCGGCGCCACCGCCCGTCTCCTCGGCGGGCTGCCCGACCACCACGAGCGTGCCGGACCAGGCGTCGCGGCCCGCCGCGAGCACTTCGGCGGCGGCTGCCAGCCATGTGACGTGCAGATCGTGCCCGCAGGCGTGCATCACGCCGTCCACGGTCGAGGCGTACGGCAGTCCGGTCGCCTCCCGCACCGGCAGCGCGTCCATGTCGCCGCGCAGCCACACCACCGGCCCGTCCCCGTTGCCGAGCACCCCGACCACGCCCGTGCCGGCGACGCGCTCGGTGACGGTGAACCCGGCCGCGCGCAGGCGCAGGGCGAGCTTCGCGGCGGTGCGGTGCTCCTGGAAGCCCAGTTCGGGGTGGCGGTGCAGGTCCTCGTAGAAGCCCGCCAGCTCCTCGCGGTCGAGGGCGGAGGTCAGTTCCCTGGTCAGCCGGACGGGCTCGGTCATCTGGCTCCCTCTCGTCGAAGGCATTGAGCACCGGCCAGGCCACCCTGGCACGGCTAGGGCCTGTCGTTTGGATCAGGTCGGCTGAAAGGGACTGCACTTCTTGGCCGGGTCGAGCGGGGTCTGGTGCGTGCAGCTGCAAGGCGGAGGAGGGCGTCGACGCGGAGCGTCGGCAACCGACGACAACGCCGCAGATGTGCGTGCCAGGCCCCGCGACGCCGGCATGATCCAAACGACAGGCCCTAGGTGAACAGTGGCAGTCCCAGGACCCGCGCGATCGTGCGCAGCACGCCGTTGTCGGTGTTGGCGGGCGCCAGATGCCGCGCCCGGCGCACGACCTCCGGGTGGGCGTTGGCCATGGCGTACGACCAGTCGGCGGTGTCGAGCATCTCCAGGTCGTTGAGGTAGTCGCCGAAGACCATGGTCTGCGCGGGCGTGATGCCCAGCTCCCGCTGGAGGCGGCGAATCGCGGCGCCCTTGTTCGCCGTGCCGTTCATCAGGTCGACCCAGTGCTCGCCGGAGACCACGACCTGGTGGGTGGCGGTGAAGGGCGCGAGGGCTGGGGCGGTGGTCCGCTCGGCGGGCCCGAAGTCGAACAGGGCCACCTTGAGGATGTCGTCCTCGACGGCCGTGGCGTCGGCGACGACCCGGTTCTCGACGTAGTACTTGCGGACCTCGGCGAGGAACGGCTCGTCGGCGCGCTCGACGTAGGCGGACCGCTTGCCGCAGACGACGGCGCCCACGTCGACGCCGTCGGCGTTGAGCCGCCGTACGGTCTCCAGCACGTCGGCGACCACGGCCTTGTCCAGCGGGTCGGAGCTGAGCTCGACGCCGTCGCGGACGACATAGGTGCCGTTCTCGGCGATGAAGACCATGCCGTCGGCCGCGCCGGAGAACTCGCGGGCGAGGGTCGCGTACTGGCGGCCGCTGGCCGGGCTGAACAGCACACCGCGCTCGCGCAGCAGCTCCAGCGCGGTCCACAGCTCGGCCGGCGGCTGCTTGTCGTCGTCGAGGAGTGTGCCGTCCATGTCGGTCACGATCAAACGGATGTCCGTGGCTCCGGAGGCGGTGCGGACGGATTCGGGCGACGCGGAGTAGGGCATGTCTGCTTCCTGGCTGGGCGGGTACGGACCTCCACGGCACCTCGTCGTTCCGTGAACGACCGTCCACCCTACCGGGGCGGCCGAATCCCGGGACAGCCGATCTTGGGCGGGGCACAATGGCCGCGAAGGCCCGGCGTGAGGAGAGGCGAGCGACGTGAGCGACAGCCAGCCCGCACAGGGCACGGCCCGGCTGAACACCACCGTGGCGCACAACGCGCGGGTCTGGAACTACTGGATCGGCGGCAAGGACAACTACGAGGTCGACCAGCAGGTCGGGGCGCACGTGGCCGGCCTGTTCCCGGTGATCCGGGACGTGGCGCGCGCCGACCGCGACTTCCTGGGCCGTGCGGTGCGCTACCTGGCCGGTGAGCGCGGGGTGCGGCAGTTCCTGGACATCGGCACGGGCCTGCCGACCGTCGACAACACCCACGAGATCGCCCAGCGGATCGCCCCCGAGTCGAAGATCGTGTACGTCGACAACGACCCGATCGTCCTGCTGCACGCCCGCACGCTGCTGACCAGCACCCCCGAGGGCGTCACCGACTACCTCGACGCCGATGTGCACGACCCGGACGCGATCGTGGCCCGCGCACGGAAGACCCTCGACTTCGACAAGCCGATCGCCGTGATGATGCTCGGCATCCTGAACTTCGTGCTGGACACCGACAAGGCCCGCGAGATCGTGCGCCGGGTCATGGCCGCCGTACCGTCGGGCAGCTTCCTGGTGCTGACGCACCCCACCTTCGACGCGGACCTGGGCGGCGAGGGCAATGTGGCGGCGATGGAGTTCTGGAACGCCAACGCCACCCCGCCGATCACCGCCCGCCCCCGCGACGAGATCGCCGCCTTCTTCGAGGGGCTCGACCTGCTGGAGCCGGGCCTGGTGCCGTGTTCGCAGTGGCGGGCGGAGCTGCACGCGCCGGTGGTCGTGCCGCAGCTCGGCGCGGTCGCCGTGAAGCCGTGACACTCACGGCCTGTGAGGAGGACGTATGACCACCCTGGCCGACCCGGTCCCCGGCGGCCGCCCCGGCGACGTCGAGCGGGCGACCGCGCTGAGCGGAGAGCTGGCCGGGCGGGGCGTGCACGGGATCGTGCTGGCGTACGTCGACACCGCGGGTGTCGGCCGGGTCAAGACGATCCCCACCGGACGGCTCGCGGACGCCGCCGCCTGGGGCGTGGGCATGTCGCCGGTGTTCGACACCTTCCTGGCCGGTGACGCGATCGTCACCACCGATGTGCTCGGCTCCCCGGACGGCGATCTGCGTCTCTACCCCGAGCTGGACCGGCTCACGGTGCTGGCCGCGCAGCCCGGCTGGGCGTGGGTGCCGGTCGACCGGATCACCCAGGACGGCGCGCCGCACCCGGGCTGCTCGCGCACCTTCCTGCGGCACACCCTCACCGACGCCAGGGCCCGGCACGGTCTGGACTTCCGGGCCGCCGTGGAGATCGAGTGGTCGGTGGGCCTGGACTCGGCGCCCGCCGGGGAGTTCGTGCCGGCGGCCACCGGTCCCGCGTACGGGGCGACCCGGCTGGTGGAGCTGGGCGACTTCGGTGCCGACCTGCTGGCCGCCTGCGCGGCGCAGGGCGTGGACGTCGACCAGTTCCATCCGGAGTACGCGGCCGGGCAGTTCGAGCTCTCCACCGGCGCGCTCGACCCGGTCGCGGCGGCCGACCGCAGCGTCCTGGTGCGGCACACCATCCGGGCTGTGGCCCGTCGGCACGGGCTGCGGGTGTCCTTCTCCCCCGCGGTGAACGCGACCGGTGTCGGCAACGGCGGGCATCTGCATCTGTCCGCCTGGCGCGACGGCGTCAACCTGCACACCGGTGGCGTCCGGCGGTACGGCATGACCGCCGAGGCCGAGTCGTTCGCGGCGGGTGTCCTGGCCCGGCTGCCCGCGCTGACGGCGGTGACCGCGCCCAGCCCGGCGAGCTATCTGCGGCTGCGGCCCTCCCAGTGGGCCGGTGTGTACACCGCGTGGGGCCTGGAGACCCGGGAGTGTGCGCTGCGCCTGGTCACCGGCACGGCGGGGCTGCGCGACCGGGCCGCGAACCTGGAGGTCAAGCCGGTGGACCTGGCCGCCAACCCCTATCTGGCGCTGGGCTGTGTGATCGCCGCGGGCCTGGAGGGAGTGGAGTCGGAGGCGGTCCTGCCCCCGGAGACCACCGGCGATCCGGCCCATCTCGCCCCGGAGGAGGCCGCCGCCCGCGAGGTGCGGCGCCTGCCGAAGACCCTCGCCGAGTCCGTCGAGGTGTTCCGCGGCGACGAGGTGCTGCGCACCGCCCTCGGTCCGGTCCTCGCCGACGCGGTGACCGCCGTACGCGAAGGGGAGGTCGCGCAGGTGGACGGGCTGGAGGACGCGCAGATCGCCGCCGCCTACCGCTGGGTGTACTGATGGCAGCCGCCACAGCCGTGCACGAGGCGCTCGCCGGGCTGCCGCTGATCGACCACCACTGTCACGGCGTGGCCACCGGCGCCCTGACGCCCGCCGGGTTCGAGGCACTGCTCACCGAGGGCGACCCCTGGCCGGGCGTCTCCGCCTTCGACACGCCGGTCGGTACGGCCGTACGACGTCACTGTGCGCCGCTGCTGGACCTGCCGCGGCACGTCCCGGCCGAGGAGTATCTGGCGCGGCGGGCCGAGCTGGGGCCGCGGGAGGTCGAGCGCCGGTTCCTCACCGCCACCGGGACGGCGGTGTTCTGCGTCGACACCGGGTTCGCGCCGGAGTTGCTCGGCACTCCCGCTCAACTCGCCGAGGCGGCGGGGGCGGTGGCGCACGAGGTGGTGCGGCTGGAGAGCGTCGCCGAGGGCGTGGCGGCGCGGGGTGTGGAGGCGGACGCGTACGGCGACGCCTTCCGCACGGCCGCGCTGGACGCCGTGCGCCGGCCGGGGGTGGTCGGGGTGAAGTCGGTGGCCGCGTACCGTACGGGCTTCGCGCTGGACCCGGCCCGGCCCACGGACCAGGAGGTCACCGCCGCGGCCGGGCGCTGGCTGGCGCGCGGGGGCCGGCTGGACGACCCGGTCCTGGTCCGTCACCTGCTGTGGACGGCCGTCGACCTGGGGCTGCCGCTCCAGCTGCACACCGGGTTCGGCGACAACGACCTGCGGATGCACCGCTCGGACCCCGCGCTGCTCACCGACTGGCTGCATCTGGTCTCCGGCACCGTTGCGGTGCTGTTCCTGCACTGTTGGCCCTATCAGCGCCAAGCCGCCTATCTGGCCGCGGTGTTCGAGCACGTGTACCTGGACGTGGGGCTCACGCTGCACCACGTGGGCCCGGTGCGGGCACGGGCGGTGCTGGAGGAGGCGCTGGAGATCACCCCGTACCGCAAATTGCTGTACAGCTCCGACGCCTGCGGTCTCGCCGAGTTCCACTGGCTCGGGGCGTACGCGTTCCGCCGGGGGCTCGGTGAGCTGCTGCAGGACCGGGTGGATGCCGACGAGATGTCCCCGGCGGACGCCGTGCGTCTCGCGCGGTGGGCGGGAGCGGACAACGCCCGCCGGGTCTACCGCCTTTCCGACGACCTCTGAAAGTATGATCAAGCAATGTCTGACATGACCGAAACCACGCCCGGCTGGCTGAGCACCGATGAGCTGGAGATGGCACGCGCGCGCATGCCGATCCTGTACGTCGAGGCGGTGCCGGTGCGGGTGGACGACAGCGGCGAGGTCACCAGCATCGGACTGCTGTTGCGCATCGGACCGGACGGCACCGTCAGCCGCACCCTGGTCTCGGGCCGGGTGATGCACCACGAGCGGGTGCGCGACGCCCTGCTGCGCCATCTGGAGAAGGACCTCGGCCCGGTGGCGCTGCCCCGCGTCCCGGCCTCCCCGCAGCCCTTCACGGTCGCGGAGTACTTCCCCACGGCAGGCGTCACCCCCTACCACGACCCGCGCCAGCACGCGGTGTCCCTCGCCTACGTCGTCCCCGTCAGCGGCGACTGCCGGCCCCGGCAGGACGCCCTGGACCTGGTGTGGTTCAGCCCCCAGGAGGCGGCGTCGGCGGCGCTGCAGAGCGAGATGCCGGGCGGGCACGGGGTCCTGCTGAAGCA
The DNA here is from genome assembly GCF_044763135.1 of Streptomyces sp. NPDC096205. Lineage (NCBI taxonomy): Bacteria > Bacillati > Actinomycetota > Actinomycetes > Kitasatosporales > Streptomycetaceae > Streptomyces > Streptomyces sp. NPDC096205. The sequence goes on from NZ_JBIWFS010000001.1 coordinate 550,663, forward strand.
GGCGCTGGCACACGTGGGCCTGGCGTTTTGAGCCCCTTCATCAACAGCGCCCGCCCGTGCACGCTGGTGGTCTGCCGGGGCTGCTGCTGCGGGGACCGCCGCAAGAATCCCGGCTTCGACCACGACTGGCAGCTCCAGCTGCTGCGCGCCGCCGCGGCCGACTCCGGCGGCCGGTTCGCCGTGCGTACGACGGACTGCCTCGGCCCGTGCGGCCAGGCCAACGTCGTGGTGGTCCAGCCCTCGGCGGCCGGCCGGCGCGCGGGCGGCCGCGCGGTGTGGGTGGGCTTCGCGACGGACGACGCCAGCACGGACGACCTGGTGCGCTGGGCGGCGGCGGGCGGGCCGGGCGTCGCCGAGCCGCCGGGCACGCTGGAGCTGCAGTTCATCCCGGCGCCTCGGGAGGCCAGGTCGCGGGCCCGGCGGTGAGGCGCCCGAGCGTTTCGCGCATTTCGTAATGGGATTCATTTTCATGTAGCGTCGGTGCCGCACCCCGGCACACCTATGTGGAGGACTCCCCATGGCCGTTCCCAAGCGGAAGATGTCCCGCAGCAACACCCGCCACCGGCGCGCCCAGTGGAAGGCGGCCACCGCGCAGCTCGTGCCCGTGACCGTCGACGGTGTCCGCCACCTCGTCCCGCAGCACCTGGTCAAGGCGTACGAGCGCGGGCTGCTGCGCCCCGAGGGCTGAGCCGATGCCGCACGGCCGACTGCCCGTCACCGTCCTGTCCGGCTTCCTCGGAGCGGGCAAGACCACCCTGCTCAACCATGTGCTGGCCAACCGCGAGGGCTTGCGCGTGGCGGTGATCGTCAACGACATGAGCGAGGTCAACATCGACGCCGCGCTGGTGCGCGGCGGCGAGGCCGCGCTGTCGCGCACCGAGGAGCGGCTGGTCGAGATGACCAACGGCTGCATCTGTTGCACGCTCCGCGACGACCTGCTGGTGGAGGTGGAACGGCTGGCCCGCGAGGGGCGGTTCGACCATCTGCTCATCGAGTCCAGCGGTATCTCCGAGCCGATGCCGGTGGCCGCGACCTTCGCCTTCGCCCGCGACGACGGGGCCACCCTCGGCGATCTGGCCCGCCTGGACACCATGGTCACGGTCGTGGACGCGGTCAATCTGCTGCCGGAGCTCCAGAGCGGCGACGATCTGGCCGAACGCGGCCTGGCCCCGTACGAGGACGACGAACGCACCGTCAGCGACCTGCTGATGGACCAGATCGAGTTCGCCGACGTCCTCGTCCTGAACAAGCTCGACCTGGTCGACACCGGCGCCGCGGACCGGCTGCGGGCCACCCTCGCCCGGCTCAACCCGGCCGCCCGTGTCGTCCCGGCGACCCACGGCCGCGTTCCGCTCACCGAGGTGCTCGGCACCCGCCTGTTCGACCTGGACCGGGCGCAGCAGGCCCCCGGCTGGGTGCGCGAGCTCAACGGCGACCATGTGCCCGAGACCGAGGAGTACGGCATCTCCTCCACCGTCTTCCGCTCCGAACTCCCCTTCCATCCGGGGCGGTTGTGGAGCTTCGTGACCCAGGGCATGGACAGCGGGGCGTACGGCAGGGTCCTGCGGTCCAAGGGCTTCTTCACCCTGGCCGGGCGCGAGCGGGTGACGGGCCTGTGGTCGCAGGCCGGGTCGGTGGCCCGCTTCGAGCCCTCCGGGGCCCGCGACCCCGGGGCGCCGTACGCCCAGGAACTGGCCTTCATCGGCACCGGCCTGGACTCCGGGGCCCTGCGGACCGCGCTCACCGGCTGTCTGCTGCGGCCCGGCGAGCCGGCCCCGGCCGAGGACCCGTTCCCGGCCTGGGACACCCACGGCTTCGACGAGACCTGCGAGCACGAGCACGCCGCGGCGGTCGCGGGGAGCTGAGGCTCCGGGCCGTACGGTGGGGGACAAACCGGACAACTCCCTCCCCGTGAGGCCCGAAGGCTGTGAGGCACCCCGATGAGCCTGAGCATCCGTAACCAGCTGACCGGCACGGTCGTCACCGTCGTCCCCGGCGAGGTCATGGCGACGGTCGGGGTCCGCCTCGACGGCGGCCGGGAACTCACCGCCGCCATCACACGGGAGGCCGTGGACGAGCTGGAGCTCGCCCCGGGCGCCGCCGTGCGCGCCCTGGTGAAGGCCACCGAGGTGGCGCTGGCCACCGGGCCGGTCGCGGGCCTGTCCATCCGCAACCGCCTGCCCGGAGTGGTCCGGGAGGTCACCACGGGGGCCGTCATGGCCTCGGTGAAGGTCACGGTCGACGGCGTCGGCGAGCTGACCGCCGCCGTGACCCGGGACGCCGTCGCCGAACTGGCCCTGGACACGGGCGCCCCGGTGACAGCCCTGGTCAAGGCGACGGAGGTGTCGCTCGCGACGGGCTGACCGCACGCCGTCGGAGCGGGGTCGGGGCGGGGATCTCAGCGCGCTCCCGTCGTGCCGGCGAAGGACACCTGAGCCTCGGCTGTGGCCGGGTCGCCGAAGGGGTGCCGCCACAGGCCGCGCCCGGCCAGCCGGGGCAGGACGCCCTCGCCGAACCGGTACGCCTCCTCCAGGTGCGGATAGCCGGAGAGGACGAACTCGTCGATGCCGAGGGCGTGGTACTCCTCGATGCGGTCGGCCACCTCGTCGTGGCTGCCGACCAGGGCGGTCCCCGCGCCGCCGCGGACCAGGCCGATGCCGGCCCACAGATTGGGGTGGATCTCCAGGCGCTCGCGGCTGCCGCCGTCGTGCAGGGCGAGCATGCGCCGCTGCCCCTCGGACTCGCTGCGGGCGAGCCCGGCCTGGACGGCCCGCACGGTCTCCGGGTCGAAGCCGTCCAGCAGCCGGTCCGCCTCCGCCCAGGCCTGTGCGGCGGTGTCGCGGGTGATGACGTGCAGCCGGATGCCGAAGCGCAGGCTGCGCTGCCGCCGGGCCGCCAGGCCGCGGATCCACGCGATCTTCTCGGCGACCTGCGCGGGCGGTTCGCCCCAGGTGAGGTACACGTCGGCGTGCCGGGCGGCGACCTCCCCGGCGATCGGCGAGGAGCCCCCGAAGTACACCTCGGAGACGGGGTCGGGCACGCGCGCGAGCCTCGCGTCCTCGACCCGCAGGTGCTCGCCGCGCAGATCGACGGCCTTGCCCTCCCACAACTGCCGTACGACGTCCAGGAATTCGTCGGTACGGCGGTACCGCGCGTCCTTGTCGAGGAAGTCGCCGTAGGCGCGCTGCTCCTGGCTCTCGCCGCCGGTGACCACGTTCAGCAGCAGGCGGCCGCCGGTGTGCCGCTGGAAGGTGGAGGCCATCTGCGCGGCGAGCGTGGGTGAGACGAAGCCGGGCCGGAAGGCGACGAGGAACTTCAGGCGCTCGGTGTGCCGGCTGACCATCGCGGTCGTCAGCCAGGCGTCCTCGCACCAGGCGCCGGTGGGGGTGAGGGCGCCGGCGAAGCCCAGGTCCTCGGCGGCGCGGGCGATCTGGCTCAGATAGCCGACCGTCGGCGGCCGGTCGCGCCCGGACCCGGTGGCCGGGCTGCCGTGCCCGCCGCCGACGACATGGCGGCTGTCGCCGTTGGTGGGCAGGAACCAGTGGAAGGTGAGCGACATGGGGTGACTCCTGTCGGATCGGCGGCGGCTGTCAGCCGGTGGCGGCGAGGAGGTGCGGCCGGCCGCCGAGGGCGAGCGAGAACTGGTCGGTGACCTGGGCCAGCGCCTCCGCCGAGGCCGGCGCGACGGTGAGCGTGCCGTCCTCGCCGACGGTGAGGTCCTTGTCGAGGGTGAACCAGCCGGGCGTGATGTGCGCGGGTCCCATGGAGGCCAGGACCGGGCGCAGGGCGTAGTCGATGGCGAGGACGTGCGCGGTCGTACCGCCGGTGGCCAGAGGCAGGACGGTCTTGCCGGCCAGCGCGTACTGCGGCAGCAGGTCGAGCAGCGACTTCAGCAGCCCGGAGTACGCCGCCTTGTAGACGGGCGTGCCGATCACGACCCCGTCGGCCCGCTCGAACAGCGCGGTGGCCTCGACGATCGCCGGATGGCCGAAGTCGGCGCCCAGCAGGGCCTCGGCGGGCAGCGTCCGCACATCCAGCGGTATCACCTCATGGCCCTGCTCGGTCAGCCGCCGGTCGAGGTGACGCAGCAGTCGGGCGGTGCGGGAGGTGGCGGAGGGGCTGCCGGAGACGGACAGGACGGTGGCCATGCGGGGACCTTTCGGTTCATGAGGCGCCGACACCGCGCAGGCCTCACCCGCCGGGCAGCACGTAACACCGGCGAACGCGAACTCAGGCGCGCGGGAAGGGAATGGAAAAGAACGGCGTCACCGACGCGGAGGGAAATCCGGCCGGGCGGACGGTACGAGGAATGCCTTCGGTACGGTCAGGCCCGGCTGCGACAGCAGGAGCTGCAGACACGCGCGAGGTCGACATGGCGTCGCCGCGTGAGGTCCTGTCGCTTCATGCCCCGATCCAAGCAGGGCGGGTCCGAACGGGTCAAGAACGCCTCGACGCCGTTCCACATCCCGGAGGACACCCGCCGTCGGCCCGCCCGGTCGCCCGCTGCAAGGTTTCCGCAAGGCGGCGGCAAGCCTTCCGTCCATCCGGCAGGGGCACACGCCCGGCGAGCGGCCCGCCCGGGCCGCAGGGACGACGGGGGGACATTGCCATGTCGGCGTTGGGGAAGAGCCCGAGGGTGCCGGACGAAGGGCGCGAGTGGCTGACGTTGCTCGAACGCAAGACGGTGCTGGCCGTGGTGCACACCCTCACCTACGGAAAGCGCCTGGTCGACGTCCTGTCGCTGCTGGAGGCCGACTTCCGGGTCCAGGTCGTGTTCACCGCGCCGCCGCACGTCTTCGGAGACGAGGTGCCGCGCTTCCTCCAGGGGCTGGGCGGCGCGGTGGTGCCGTGGGAGGAGGCGGTGCGGATGTCGTTCGATCTGGCCCTGGCGGCGGGGCCGCGGGGCGTGGAGGAGATCTCCGCCCCGCTGATCACGCTGCCGCACGGGGCCGGTTATGTGAAGCGCCTGGTGAAGGGGGCGCACCCGGGGGTGGCGGGGCTGCGCCGGTACGACCTCGTGCCCGGCGGCCGGCTGCCCGCCGCGGTGGCCGTCCCGCACCATGCCGAACTGCCCGATCTGGCGCGCCACTGCCCGGAGGTGATGCCGTACGCCCATGTGGTCGGTGATCCGGCGCACGACAGGATCACGGCGAGTCTGCCGCTGCGCGCCGCATACCGTCGGGCGCTCGGCGTCCCGGACGGCGAGGAGCTGGTGGTGGTCGCCTCGACCTGGGGCGCGTCGTCGTCCTTCGGCCGATTCGAGGCCCTGCTGCCCCGGCTGGTCGCCGAGTTGCCCGCGGGCCGGTACCGGACGGTGCTGCTCGTGCATCCCAACGTCTGGTCGGGGCACGGCTCGTGGCAGGTCAGGGCCTGGCTGGCGCAGTGCATCCGGCTGGGTGTCACGCTGGTCCCGCCCGAGGCGGACTGGCGTACCGTGCTGATCGCCGCGGACTCGATCATCGGTGACCACGGTTCGGTCACGCTGTACGGCACGCTGACCGGGGCGCCCATCCTGCTGGCGAGTTCGCCGGAGCGGGAGATCAACCCGGCCTCGCCCGCAGCCGCGCTGGCCGCGACCGCGCCGGCACTGTCGCCCACCCACCCGCTCGTCGACCAACTCCGTTACGCGGCGGCCGAGTACCGGCCGGAGGAGTACGCGGCGATCGCCTCGCGCATCACCTCGGAGCCCGGCCGCTTCAACCGCAACATGCGCCGCCTGATGTACCGCCTGCTGGGCCTCGGGCAGCCCGCGCACGAGCCGGAGACGGTCCCCTTACCGGTGCCGCCCGCGCTGGACGCGTGGGCACCTGGTCGCCGGGGGATCCCGGCGTGAGGTGCCTCGTCTCCGTCCTGCTGACGGATCATCACCGTACGGCGGACCCCGGCTTGGACCTGGTGCTCCTGCTGCGCTCGGGCGGGCGGGACTACGACCTGCTGGCCCGGGTCGGTGGTGGCGACGGGCCCGGCGCCGACGAACACCTGGCCGTCGACGCCGAGGCGGGCGTGGAGCCCCGGTGGTCCGCCTGTGCCGACGTCCTGCACGGGCGGCATCCCCGCCCGCTCGCCGCCGCGGCCCGCTGGCTCTCGGCCGTCATGGCCGCCCACCCCGGCTGCCGGGTGGGCGCGGTGCCGCTGGCGGACGGCGGCTGGGCCGTCACCGACCGGTCGGGTCTGCTGCTGCTCCGCGGGGTGCCGGCAGACCGTCCTCTGCTGGCCTCCTGCCTGCACGGCTGGCTGACGGCCGGCCGCCGCCTGCGGGACATCGAGGACGTCCGGGTGGTGGGGGGAGGCGGCTGACGCGCCGGTGACTGACGGAGGCGGCTGACGCGCCGGTGGCCGGCGGAGGCGGCCGGCTCTACAGATCCCTGAGCCGGCGGGCGTCCGCCGGACTGGTCTGCTCGTACAGTGCGAGGGCACGGGCCTGGAAGTCCTCGGCGGCCGTGTCCTCGCCGCGCTCCTTCGCGGTGTCCGCCAGCATCTCCCAGGTGCGTGCCTGCCAGTGGGCGGCGCCGGAGGCGGTGAACACCGCGAGGGCCTCCTCCATCTGGGCGATGCCCGTCGCGTGGTCACCGGCGACGGCCCGGGCCCGCCCCAGGAAGACCAGCGCGCGGGCCGCGTCATGCGGGTCGGCCACCGCGAGCAGGCCCTCCCGGGCCCGGGAGAAGCAGTCGACGGCCCGCTGCGGGTCCTGCTCGGCGAGGGCGATCTCGCCGAGCAGGATGCGGGCGAGAGCAACTCCTCGGGGGTAGCCGCAGGCGTCCCAGACCGTGACGGCGCGGTCCAGGAGGGAGCGGGCCTCCGCGAGCCGGCCCTCGGCGATGCGGCAGCCGCCGAGCCCGAGCAGGGCCTGCCCCTCGTCCCGTACGTCGCCGGCGTCGCGGGCCGCCCGGAGCGAGGCGTCGTACCACTCGGCGGCGTCGGCGATGCGGCCGGCGGCGCTCAGGCCGATGGCGCCGGAGTTGAGCATCTGCCGTTCGGCCTCGCGGTCTCCGTCGCCGCGCGCCCCGTCCAGGCCGATGCGGTGCGCCTCGATCCACAGGTCGTAGTGGCGCAGACGGAGGAAGAGGGGCCACATGGCGTCGGTGAGCTGCCAGGCGGTGGTGTGCCAGCCGCGCTCGGCGGCCAGCCGCAGCACGGCCATGAGGTCGCCGCGCCGGGCGTCCAGCCAGCCGAGGGCGTCCCGGGCGTCCTCGAAGGGCGCCGGCAGCAGGGAGGGGTGGGCGTAGGTCCGGGGCAGGGTGAACTGGTGCGGGGTGATGAGGCGTTGGGCCTCGGTCGCGGTCTGCAGGTACCGGTCGGCCACCCGTCGCAGGATGCGGTCGTGCGTCTCCTCGGTGTCGGTCGACCGGGCGCGGTCGCGGGCATGGACCCGGACCAGGTCGTGGAAGCGGAAGGTGTCCGGGCCGAGGTCCTCCAGCAGGTTGGCCTCCACGAGTTCGTCCAGCCGGCGGGCCGCCCACTCCGGGGACTCCGCCAGGGCCGCCGCCGCCGTGAGGGAGTCGAAGGCGGGCAGGGGCAGCAGTCCGAGGGCCCGGTACAGGCGGGCCGCCTCCGGGCCGAGCACGGCGTACGACGCGTCCAGTGCCTTGCGCACCGTGGCCTCCCCCTCGACTTCCAGCGCGGCCAGCCGGCCGCCGTCCGGTGTGAGCGCGTCCGCGAGTGCGGCAACGGGCTGTCCGGGCCGCGCGGCGAGCCGGGCCGAGGCGAGGCACACCGCGAGGGGCAGGCCCGCGCACAGCGACACCACCCGTCGCACGGCGGGCAGTTCACCCGTGGTGCGGTCCTCTCCGGCACCGCGGAGGAACAGTTCCACCCCGGCCGCGGGGCCTAGCGCCTGCACCTGATGGAACTCCGCGCCGTCCATCCGCAGCCCCGTCAGCCTGCGGCGGCTGGTCACGACGACGAGGCCGCCCGAGCCACCCGGCAACAACGGCCGGATCTGTGCCGCGGTGAAGGCGTTGTCCAGCATGACCGCGATCCGCAGCTCGGCGGTGACCGACCGCCACAGCGAGGCCTGCTCCGCCACGTCCACGGGCACCGCCCGGGCACCGAACGCCCGCAGGAACCTGCCGAGGATCTCGCCCGGCGGAGCCGGTCCGTCCGCCGCGTGGCCGCGCAGGTCGGCGTACAACTGCCCGTCGGGGAAGGCGGACGCGTGTCCGCGTAACCAGCGGGAGACCAGGGTGGTCTTGCCGATGCCGGCCGGGCCGGTGACCACGACCAGGGGAGGCTCCTGCGCGGCGAGCATGTGGTCCAGGGCGGCGAGTTCGTTCACGCGGTCGGTGAAGTGAGCGGGAACGGGCAGGAGTTGGCGTGGGGTCGGCGGGGGCTGTGGTGCGGGTGCCTGGACGTGGATGTCACGGGCCTGGACGGTGGGTCCGTAGAAACGGGCCGATCCCGAGATCGAATTGCTGCTGCCTCTTCCCCGACCTTCCTCCCACGCCTCACTCATCACGTTCCTCTCCCCCGTTGTCGCTCCTGTCGATGATGTATCGACGATGTGGGGTCCTACCCCGGTGCCGTATCCATCGATGCGATCGGTTGCATAGACGGAAGCGATTCGGCCAGGGGCGCCAACTCCCCTCCGGCAGACGTCCGTTGGCCAAGGGTTCAGCCAGTTTCAGTCAGCAAGCAGCCGCGTCTGGAAAGGACTTCGGCCGGATGTCATGCTCGTCAGTCCATGACAGTCCATTACCACCCCCCTGCTAGTTGGAAATGACCGGGCCGGCGGGAGGCGCCGATGGAATTCCAGTTACTGGGACCGGTGGGTCTGTGCGTGGACGGCCGGCAAGTGGAGATCGCCTCGGACAAGGAGCGCGCTCTGCTGGCGACCGTGGCCCTGGAGGCGGGCCGGCCGATCGCCCTGGACACGCTCACCGACCGGCTCTGGGACGGTGAACCGCCGCCGCACGCCCGCGAGAACGTGCACTCCTATGTCTCGCGCCTGCGCCGGCGCCTGAGACTCGCCGACCCCTCCGGCAACAGGGCACCCCGTATCGTCAGCCGCGCCCACACGTACACGCTGGAGACGGACCGCGCGTCGGTCGACTGGCACCGCTTCCAGCAACTCGTCGCCGAGGCAGGGAAGTTCGCCTCCGACGGCGACGACGAGCGGAGGTTCGACGCCCTCGACCGCGCCGAGCGGCTGTGGCGGGGCGAGGCGCTGGCGGGTCTGCCCGGGCTGTGGGCGGAGACCGTGCGCAGGAACCTCGCGGAGCGCCGGCTCGGCGCCACCGTCTCACGCACCGCGGCCCTGCTGCGGCTGGGCCGCTTCGCGGAGGCGGGCGCCGAGCTGTCCGCGCTCGTCGAGCGGCATCCGGGCGACGAGACCCTGGCGGGCCAGCTGATGCTGGCGTACTACGGAAGCGACCGGTACACGGACGCGCTGCGGGTCCATCAGGAGGCCCGTCGGCTGCTGATGACCCAGTACGGTTCCCGTCCGGGCGCCGAGCTGGACCGGATCCACCGGGGCATCCTGGAACGCCGCCCGGTGGCCGAGCTGCTCGGCGGCGGGCCCACGGCGGCGCTCCGCTCGGCTGCGGGGACACCGCGCACGCCGGTGCCGCAGCCGCAGCCGCTTCCCACACCGACACCGCCTCCGCCTCCGCCTCCGCCGCGGAATCTGCCGCATCAGCCGCCTCTGATCGGCCGGTCGACCGAGCTGCGGGCCCTGAGCGCCGCGGTGGACGCCGCACCGGAGGGCGGCTCGGTGATCAGCCTGCAGTCCGTCAGCGCCGTCAGCGGCATGGCCGGGGTGGGCAAGACCGCCGTGGCCGTGCACGGGGCGCATCGGCTCTCGCAGCGCTTCCCCGACGGGCAGCTGTACCTCGATCTGCGGGGTCACTCACCCGCCGGCGATCCCCTCAGCCCCGACGCGGCGCTGGCCACACTCCTGCGGCTGCTCGGTACGCCCGCCACGACCATCCCCGTCGAGCTGGAGGGCCGCGTCGCCCTGTGGCGGACCCTGCTCGCCGAGCGCCGGGCCGTCATCGTCCTGGACGACGCCGTCAGCGCCGAGCAGATCCGGCCGCTGCTGCCGGGCGGCTCGCCCTCGCTGACGATCATCACCAGCCGGCGCCATCTGACCGGCCTGCCGCACGCCCGGCACATCCCGCTGGACGTGCTGCCAACCGACGACGCCGTTGTGTTGTTCCGCGCGTTCGCCGGGGAGGAGCGCACCCGCGACACCGGGGAGATCGCCCGTATCGTCCGCCTGTGCGGCAATCTGCCGCTGGCGATCGAGCTGGTCGCGAGCCGGTTCCACGCCCACCCCTCCTGGACGCCGGGCACGCTGGCCGACCGCCTCGCCCGCACCGGGTACCGGCTCGGCGAGATCAGGGACGCCGAGCAGGAGATGGTCCGGGCCTTCGGCCTGACCTACCAGACCCTCACCGACGAGCAGCGCACCGCGTTCCGCCGGCTCAGCCTGCATCCGGGCCCTGACCTCACCGCGGAGTCGGCGGCGGCCGCGCTCGGTGTGCCGCCGGCGGCGGCCGAGCGGATGCTGGAGTCGCTGTTGGCCTGCCACCTGCTGCGGGAGCCGGTCCCCGACCGGTATCACTACCACGACCTGCTGCGCGAGTACGGCCGTGACCGGGCCCTGGCGGACGACAGCGCCGAGGACCGGGCCGCCGTCCTGCGCCGCCTCACCGACTTCTGCCTGGACGCCGCCGACCGTGCCGACCGGCTCGCCTATCCCCACCGCACCAGACCGGGCTCACCCGCCGAGCACCCCGGCAGCGACCTGCCCCACTGGCCCGACGCCGAGGCCGCCCGCACCTGGCTGGCCGCCGAGCGCATGAACCTCCTGGCCGTGGAGCAGCATGCCCGCACCACGGGCCGCCCCGATGCCGCGGCCCGGCTCGCCTACTCCCTGGCCGGCTTCCTCAACGAACAGTGCCACTGGCATGACGCCAGGACTGTCCTGGAGGAGGCCGTCGATCACTGGGGGCGGTCGGGGGAGAGGGGGGCGTTGTGTCGGGGGTTGTTCCATCTGAGTGCGGTGTATGCCAGCACGGCGCGGTATGCGGAGGCCGCCGAGACGGGAGAACGGGCCCTGCGGACGGCACGGGAGACCGGGGACACGCAGGCCGAGGCCGAGGCGCTGCGGACGCTCGGCACACTGAAGTGGCACCTGGGTGACCATCGGGCCGCACTCGTGCTCTTCCAGAAGTCGTTCGCCATCGTCACCCTGTCCGGTGATTCTCTGGCGGTCGCGCGGCTGCACAACAACATCGCGGTGATCCTGCTTTTTCTGGGCGAGCACGGTCGCGCTCTGGAGCACTTCCAGAAATCACTCGCCGGTTTCACGGAGGCGGGAGATCATGCCGCGCGGGGAAAGTCGCTCAACAATATCGGCGATCTTCACATGCGTACCGGGGACCTAGAATCCGCCCGCCGCTCGTTCGAGGAGTCGCTCATCCTTCTGGAGAATTCGGGCAATCGCTACGACCGGGCCACGGCCCGTTGCAGCCTTGCCGACGCCCTTACGGAATCCGGTGACACAGCCGCCGCGATTCCCCTTTACCGGCAGTCGCTCACGGAATTCCGGGCACTCGGCGATCTGAAGAGTCAGGCCGACGCCTTGATCGGCCTGGGCGAGGCGCACCGCAGGGCCGGAGAGCCCGACACGGCCGTGCGGCACCTTCTGGACGCCCTGGACGTCGCCCGTACGATCGGCGCCGCCCATCAGGAGACTCGGGCCCTGCGGTGCCTGGGTGAGGCCCACCGGGACGCGGGACGGCCCGCTGCCGCCGAGGAGAACCTGCGCTCGGCCATTTCCCTGGCGGACCGCACGCATGACGCGGACGAGAGGGCCAAGGCGGCCGAAGCATTGGCCAAAACTGAACTCGACGTACGCTCTTTGGGGGTCGCCGAATAGCTCTTGACCATGGATTTCACACATAAGCAGCTCATCGGCTAGTGTCCGTTCGCAAGATCCGCAACTGCGAAAGGACAGCACTTCCGTGAGCAAGAAGGTGGGTCGCCTGGCCGTTCAGGCCGGCCTCGTCGCCGCATTCGGCATTCTCGGCACGAATGCGCTCGGCGCGCCGGCTGCCGGGCACACCTCGGCCCAAGCGGTCGGGACGTACGGCTGCATCATGATGAGGCCCGCCAGGTAACCGGCCGGCACACCGGGGTGGCTGCCCAGGCCGCCACCCCCACCGAGAAGGGGGTTACGGCGTGGAGCCGATTTCGGTGGCACTGTTGGCGGCGCTCGCGGGAGGCGCCGGCGGAGAGGTCGGCCGGGAGGCGTGGGGCGGGCTGAGCGCGCTGGTGCGGCGGCGGTTCCGGCGGCCGGACGGCAACGAGGACGCCTCGGCCGTCAGTTCGGGGGAGGCGGAACTCGCCCGGCTGGCCGACGCCCCGGACGACACCACCCGGGCCCAGGCACTGAGCACGGCACTGGCGGTACGGGCCGCCCTGGACGCCGAGTTCCACGCGGGACTGCGACAGTGGCGCGAGTCGGCCGAGCGGCTGGATGCGGGGACCGTACACAACAGCATCAGCGGAGGCACCTTCTCCGCGCCCGTGATCCAGGGCCGCGACTTCTCGGGGCTCACCTTCACCGCGCCGCCGGCGCCGCCCGCGGGCGAGCCGGACGAGCAGGTCTGACAGGGCACACGGAAAAGGCCGTTTCCCATGGAGAGAAACGGCCTTCGACCTGCGTAGAAGCTGGTCGGGACGACAGGATTTGAACCTGCGACCCCTTGACCCCCAGTCAAGTGCGCTACCAAGCTGCGCCACGTCCCGGTGCCGTCTGACCTGGGGTTTCCCCGGGCCGAACGTGCAGAGAAACCATACCGCACTCCGGTCGGTGGTCGCGCACTCCATTTCCGGGGCCTCAGGTCCGGGCGCCCGCGGAGGACGGGGCCGGGTCGACGCGGACCAGGTCGCGGATGGGGCGGACGGCGAGCAGCGCGGCCGCCACCACCAGGCTGACGGCGCCGCTGATCAGCAGGACCCGGTGGGTGCCGAGGGCGGACGCGGCGGGGCCGGCCAGGGCCTGGCCGACCGGCATCATCGCGAGGGAGCCCGCGACGTCGTAGGCATGGATGCGGTTCAGGACGTCCGGCTGGACCTGGGTCTGGACGGTGGTCGCCCACATCACGCCCCAGAAGGACAGGCCCGCCCCGGCTGTCGCGGCTCCCGCCGCCATGGCGGGCACGTCCAGCCCGAGTCCGACGGCTGTCGGGAACGCCGTGAAGCCGATCACGGCGACGGCGCCGGCCCGCAGCATGCGGCGCGGACGCAGCCGCAGGGCGATCAGGCCGCCGACGACCGTGCCGGCCCCGAGGGCGGAGTTGACCAGGCCGTACGCGCCCGCCCCGTGCTGCTGCACGACCTCCGTCGCGACGAGCGGCACCGAAGGTCCCCATACGGCGATCATGTATAGGCACCAGATGGCGATCACGCCCCACATCCAGGTGCGGGAGCGGAACTCGCGCCAGCCCTCGACCAGGTCGGCCCGGAAGGCCCGCGCCCCGCGCCCGGGGGCCCCTCCGGCGTGGGCGAGCGGCGGCAGGCGGAGCAGGAGCAGGCACAGGGCGCTGACGGCGTACGTGGCGGCGTGCGCGGCGAAGACACCGCCCGGCGCGGCGAGGCCGACCAGCACACCGGCGAAGGCGGGCCCGGCGAGCTGGGCGGCGGACTCGGCGACGCGTATCGCGCCGTTGGCGCCCTGGACGTCCGTGGCGAGCCGGGGCACCGTACTGGCCACGCCCGGCTGGAAGACGGCCCCGGCCACGCCGTTGATCACGCCGATGACGCAGATCTCCCAGAGCACGACATGGCCGGTGTAGAAGAGGACGGCCGTCAGGGCCTGGGTGCCGAGCCGTACGAGGTCGGCGCCGATCATGAGCTTGCGGGTGCTGAACCGGTCGGCGATCACGCCGCCGAAGACGACCAGTCCGGCGAAGGCGGCCGCGGTCGCGGCCATCGCCAGACCGACCGCGCCCGCCCCGTACCCGTGCTGGAGCAGACCGGCGGCGAGCGCCACGGGCAGCATGGTGTCGCCGAGCCGCGCGACGGCCCGGGCGACGAAGAAGAGACCGAAGTCCCGCGACCAGAGGGGCCGCGCCGCGCCTTCGCCGGACACGGCCCGGACCGGTTGCTTCGCTCCCCCGGGCGCCCGCCCATGGACCCCTGGCCCGGCTCCGCCCGATCCCGAGCCCAGGTCCCCCGCTCCCGCTCCCGCCGACTCCGAGCCCAGGCCCCCCGACCCCGAGCCCAGGTGCCCCGGCCCCGCTCCCCCTGACTCCGAACCCGGACGTCCCGACCCCGCCTCTCCTGACCCCGAGCCCGGGCCCCCCGACCCCGCTCCCCCTGACTCCGAACCCAGGCCCCCCGACCCCGCTCCCCCCGGCTCCGACTGCTGCGACGTCCTCCCCGACATCCTGCGCAACCCCTCCCCGACCGAGCGACTGGTCCAGACCTGTGCCCCCGGATCATGCCACGCGGTGCCATCCGCGCCGAGGGATTTTCCGGGGCCGGGAAACGGCAGTGCGGTCTCAGTCGGCTGCCGGCAGCCCCAGCCCCGGGTGGGCTTCGAGGAGTCGCGGCGGGGCCGCCTGGCGCCAGGAGTCGGCGAGGATGTCGCGCAGTTCGTGCTCGTCCTCCAGGGCGGCGAGCCGCACCCGGACCCACGCGAACTGGGCCTCGTGGTCGGCGATCCAGAACTTGTCGGGCTCGGACATCACCAGCTCGTCGCGCTCCTCCTTGGGGCAGCGCACGGCCATGGACGACTCGTCCTCGGGCAAGGTCGCGAACATCTTCCCGGCCACCCGGAACGTGGGCATGTTCCAGGCGACCTTCTCCGTCGTGTCCGGCAGGGACAGGGCGACACGGCGTACGTCTTCGGCTTCCGGCATGACACGCACCGTAGCGCCCACCACTGACAATCAACCTGCGCAGAGGCGCTTGTAGTAGATGGTCGTCCCGCACAGCACACCCGCCGGGCTCGCCGCGTAGTCGGGGATGACGCCCACCCTGGTCCAGCCCGCGGACCGGTAGAGGCGCTCGGCGGGGCTGTCGGTCTCCGTGTCGAGGTGGAGCAGGGTGATGCCGGCCGCGGCTGCGGCCTCCTCCGCCGCGCTCAGCAGGGTGCGGCCGAGGCCGCGGCCCCGGGCGTCGCGGTGGACCATCAGCTTGACGACCTCGGCGCGGTGCCGGCTGTTGGGCTTGTCCGGGAAGGCGAGGCTCACGGTGCCGACGAGTCGGTCGCGTTCGTGCGCGGCCCACACCCCGAGCTGCCCGGCGGCCACGGCCGCGGCACGCTCCCGCCACCAGGCGAGGGCCGCCGCGGCGTCCATCGGCGCGAGGAAGCCGATCGAGGCGCCGCTCTCCACGGTGTCGGTCAGCAGCTCGGCCAATTCCTCGGCCAGGTCGTGCACTTGGAATTCGCTCAGGCGGGTCACCATCACGGCAGCACCACCGCCAGGACATAGCGCGCCGACTGCGGCCCCGTGCACCGGAACCGCGTCGGCCCCCACACCCGCAGCCGCAGACAGTCGCCCGCACCGAGGGCGTGCGTCACCTCCTGCGCGGTCACCTCCAACTCCCCCTCCAGCAGCCATATGTGCTGTTCGAGGCCCGGCACGGGCGGCCGGTCGTAGGCCAGGTCCGCGCCGGGGGCGAGCCTGCCCTCGACGAGTTCGCCGCGCAGCCCGGCATGCGGCGGCGACACGGAACGTCGTACGAAACCGGCGGCGGGGTCCTCCCAGACCGGCTGGTCGGCCGACCGCAGCACCGGGGCCGGCTCCGCCTCGACCTCGCTGAGCAGCTGGGACATGGTCCGCCCGTACACCGCGCACAGCCGGTTGAGCTGGGAGGCGGTGGGGCTGATCTCGGCTCGCTCGGCGCGGGAGAGGGTCGAGCGGCTGATACCGCTGCGCTCGGCCAACTCCCCCAGCGACCAGCCACGTTCGGCACGCAGCTCGGCGAGCCGGGCGCCCAGACGAAGGTCTGGCTGTCTCATATCCGGGACGCTATCCCGGATATGAGACAGCCGTGTTACATCGCCCTCACTCCCGCTCGTTGCTCTCGCTCCCGTCCGTCGCCCTCACTCTCGCCCGCCGAACGCGGCCAGCGTCCGCTCCAGCGCGGGCAGTGCTCGCACCACATGCCGGGAGCGGATGAGCAGGTCCCACGCGGGCTCGAACTTCTTCCAGCCGCCCGCGTAGGCGAGGTGCCGCAATCGCTCGTGCCGGCCGGGCTGGGCCGCCGAGCCGCGCCAGATGTTCGACCAGCGGTAGAAGTCGCGGTAGGCCCGCCAGTAGCCGTCCTCCAGCTGACGTGCCGTCATGCCGCGCGGCTCATAGACCACATGGCGCGTGTCGTACTGGTCCCAGTCGCGGTGCAGGATGCGGTTCTCGGACTCCAGCTGCTTCCACAGTCCGGTCGACGGATACGGGGTCATGATGTGGAAGGTGGCCGTCTCGATGCCCTGGTCCACGGCCCACTCGACCGTGCGGTCGAAGACGTCCGGGCCGTCCTGGTCGAGCCCGAAGACGAAGCTGGCGTTGACCATGACCCCGGCGTCGTGGACGCGCCGCACCACTGCCGCGTAGTCGGTGCCGACGTTCTGGTTCTTGCGGCGCTCGGCGAGGTTGGCGTCGTTGACGGTCTCGAAGCCGATGAACAGGCTGCGCAGTCCCGCCTCGACCGCCTTCTCCAACAGGCCCGGCTTCATGATGGAGTTGACGGTGGCCGCCGCCTGCCACAGCCGTCCTCCGCCGGTCATGCCGTCGAACAGGCCCTCGGCGAAACGGCGGTTGCCGAAGAGGTGGTCGTCGAGGAAGTAGAGGTGCCGGCCGGGGAGCCGGTCGATCTCCGCGAGCGCGTCGTCGACGGCCTGGGTGTAGAAGGACTTGCCGCCCTCGAAGAAGGCGTCCTTGTAGCAGAAGTCGCAGTGGTGGGGGCAGCCGCGCGTCACGACGATCGAGTTGGGGACGAGGTACAGGTGCCGCTTGATCAAGTCCCGGCGTACGGGCGGCAGTCCGGCCAGCGTGCGCAGGGTGGAGTCGTAGCGGCGGGCCGGGGCGCCGTCGCGGAAGTCCTTCAGGAACAGCGGCCACGTGTCCTCACCCGGGCCGGTGAAGACCGTGTCGGCGTGCGCCGCGGCCTCCTCGGGCAGCGAGGTCACGTGCAGCCCGCCCATGGCCACGTGCACGCCCCGGGCGCGGAAGTGGTCGGCTATCTCGTAGGAGCGCCGGGCGGAGGTGATGTACGGCTGGATCACCACCAGGTCCGGCGTCGGAAGGGACTCCAGGTCGAGGCGCTCGACGTGCTCGTCGTAGAGCGCGACCTCGTCGCCGGGGTCCAGATATCCCGCCAGGGTGGCCAGGCCCAGGGGCGGGAACAGCGAGTACTTGATGGGCCGGAACAGCGGGCTGGTCGCCTCGGTGAGGGCCGGGAGGATCATCGTCACGCGCATGACACCCCAGACTCCGGACCGCCACCGTCCGGTTCCCGCCACCCCCGACTCCGGACCGCTACCGCCCGGTTCCCGCCACCCCAGGCCGGACCGCTACCGCCCGGTTCCCGCCACCCCAGACTCCGGACCGCTACCGCCCGGTTCCCGCCACGCCGGACGGGGTCCGCCCGGTTCCCCGCCACCCCAGACTCCGGGCCCCACCGTCCGATTGTTCCCGCCACCCCGGGACGGCGACCCGTCCGGTTCCCCGCCACCCCAGCACAGGGTCCGTCCGTTTCCCGCCTACGCCTACGCCTACGCCGCCCCCGCCAGCGCCTCCAGCACCGGCCGGATCAGCGGATGCTCCTCCGCACCCCGGCGTACGGCCGCGAAGACCCTGCGCGTCGGGGCCACCCCGTCCACCGGGCGGACGACCACGCCCGTCAGGTCCATGCCGCGCAGCGCCGAGCGCGGCACGAGGGCCACGCCCGTGTCGGCCGAGGCGAGGGCGACGACCGCGCGGAAGTCGTCGGAGGAGTGCTCCAGGCGGGGCTGGAAGCCGGCGTTCTCGCAGGCCAGGACCACCACGTCGTGGCAGGGGTTGCCGGGGTACGGGCCGATCCACGGGTCCTTGGCCAGCTCCGCCAGCGGCACCTCGGCTGTCTCCGCGAGCCGGTGGCTGACCGGGACCACGGCGTCGAAGGGCTCGGCGTACAGCGGGACGTGGGTGAGGCGCGGGTCGTCGGCGGAGGGCGCCCCGCGGTACTCCACGGCGACGGCCACGTCGACCTGCCGGTCGAGCACCATCGGCAGGCTGGCGTCGCCCTCCGCGTCCAGGACACGGATGCGTATGCCGGGCGCGAACTCGGCGAGGGAGGCCACCGCGGGCGCGACGACCTGGGCGATGCCGGTCGCGAAGGCGGCGACGGTGACCGTGCCGGCCGCGCCCGAGCTGTACGCGGCCAGCTCCGCCTCGGCCCGCTCCAGCTGGGCCAGGACAACGTTGGTGTGGCTGAGCAGGATCTCACCCGCAGGGGTGAGCCGTACGCCCTTGGCACCGCGCTCGACGAGCCGGTGCCCGGTCTCCTGCTCCAGGGCGGTCAGCTGCTGGGAGACCGCGGAGGGCGTGAGGTAGAGCGCGGCGGCAGCCGCGGTCACCGTGCGATGGTCGGCCACCGCACGGAGGATGTGCAGCCGCCGCGCTTCGATCACGTACCGATTCTCTCAGGTCAGGCGGCCAGCTCCGCCCGCGCGGCGACGAAGGCGTCCACCGCGCGGTCGACGTCCTCGGTGGAGTGCGCGGCCGAGAGCTGCACGCGGATGCGGGCCTGGCCCTGCGGCACGACCGGGTAGGAGAAGCCGATCACGTAGACGCCGCGCTCCAGGAGCAGCTCCGCCATACGGCCGGCGACCGCCGCGTCGCCGATCATCACGGGCGCGATGGCGTGGTCGCCGGGAAGGACGTCGAAGCCCTCCTCGGTCATCCGGCGGCGGAACAGCGCGGTGTTCGACGCGAGCTTCTCCCGCAGCTCCCCCGCCGACTCCAGCAGGTCCAGCACCTTCAGGGAGGCGGCGGCGATCACCGGGGCGAGCGTGTTGGAGAAGAGGTACGGGCGGGAGCGCTGGCGCAGCAGGGCGACGATCTCGGCGCGGGCGGCGACATAGCCGCCGGAGGCGCCGCCGAGGGCCTTGCCGAGGGTGCCGGTGATGATGTCGACGCGGTCCATCACGCCGTGCAGCTCGGGGGTGCCGCGGCCGCCGGGGCCGACGAAGCCGACCGCGTGCGAGTCGTCGACCATGACCATGGCGTCGTAGCGGTCGGCGAGGTCGCAGATCTCCCGCAGGGGCGCGACATAGCCGTCCATGGAGAAGACGCCGTCCGTGACGATCAGCCGGCGCCGGGCGGACTGGGCCTCCTTCAGCTGCTGCTCCAGGTCGTCCAGATCACGGTTGGCATAGCGGAAGCGCTGGGCCTTGGACAGCCGGATGCCGTCGATGATCGACGCGTGGTTCAGCGCGTCGGAGATCACCGCGTCCTCGGGGCCGAGCAGCGTCTCGAAGACGCCGCCGTTGGCGTCGAAGCAGGAGGAGTACAGGATCGTGTCCTCCTGGCCGAGGAAGGACGACAGGCGGGCCTCCAGCTCCTTGTGCACCTCCTGGGTGCCGCAGATGAAGCGCACGGAGGCCATGCCGTAGCCCCAGCGGTCCAGCGCCTCGTGGGCGGCGGCGACCACCTCGGGGTGGTCGGCGAGGCCGAGGTAGTTGTTGGCGCAGAAGTTGAGGACCTCTCCGGGGCGGCCGCCCGCGGTGACGCTCACGGTCGCCGACTGCGGAGTGCCGATCACGCGCTCGGGCTTGTGCAGACCGGCGGCGCGGATCTCGTCGAGGGTGGCGCGCAGGTCGTCGCGCACGGAGTCGAACATTCCAGAAGCTCCTAGGGAAGGGTTACGCGGTCCAGTCGAGGATGACCTTGCCGCCGCGGCCGCTCGCGGCGTCGGCGAAGGCCGCCTCGAAGTCGCGGTAGCCGTAGCGGCCGGTGATGACGGGGGCGAGGTCGAGGCCGCCCTCCAGCAGGACGGACATCGCGTACCAGGTCTCGAACATCTCGCGGCCGTAGATGCCCTTGATCGTGATCATGGAGGTGACGATCCTGGCCCAGTCGACGGGGAACTCCTGCGCGGGCAGGCCGAGCATGGCGATCTTGCCGCCGTGGGTCATGTTGGCGATCATGTCGCGCATCGCGACGGGGTTGCCGGACATCTCCAGGCCCACGTCGAAGCCCTCGCGCAGGCTGAGCTCGCGCTGGCCGTCGGCGATGGACAGGCGCGAGACGTTCAGGGCCAGGCTGACGCCGATCTTGCGGGCCAGGTCCAGGCGCTCCTCGCTGACGTCGGTGATCACGACGTTGCGGGCGCCCGCGTGCCGGGCCACGGCCGCGGCCATCAGGCCGATCGGTCCGGCGCCGGTGATCAGGACGTCCTCGCCGACCAGCGGGAAGGACAGCGCGGTGTGCACGGCGTTGCCGAACGGGTCGAAGATCGCCGCGATGTCGAGGTCGACGGGGACGCGGTGCACCCAGACGTTGGAGGCGGGCAGGGCGACGTACTCCGCGAAGGCCCCGTCGCGGCCCACGCCGAGGCCCACCGTGGCCCGGCACAGATGGCGGCGGCCGGCCAGACAGTTGCGGCACTTGCCGCACACCAGGTGTCCCTCGCCGCTGACCCGGTCGCCGACGGCGATGTCGCTGACGTCCCGGCCGGTCTCGACGACCTCGCCGACGAACTCGTGCCCGACCACGAGCGGGGTGCGGATCGCCTGCTGCGCCCAGCCGTCCCAGGAGCGGATGTGCAGGTCGGTGCCGCAGATGCCGGTGCGCAGCACCTTGATCAGCACATCACCGGGACCGATCCGCGGCTCGGGGACGTCCACGAGCCAGAGCCCGGGCTCCGCCTTCTCCTTGACCAGCGCCTTCACGGATGCGGCTCCTGAGGGTGTGATCCCGGCCGCGGGCACGCCGAAGGAACCCGTGGACGGGGGCAGATGGGGAATCGCACAGCAATCTGCCGTATCGCGCGCCCCGCAGTCCATCGAGCTTTTCTTAAGCGCCGCCACAGCTTTCCTTCACGCCCCACCGGCCCCGTTCAGTGCGGCGGCCCGCCCTCCAGTCGTACGACGAGTTCGGCGGCGGCCGCCTTGATGGCGTCCAGCCCCTCCCGTCCCCAGGTCCGCGGCGCCACATCGGCGACGCACACCGTGCCGAGGACCATGCCGGTGCTGTCCAGCAGCGGGGCGCCGAGGTAGGAGCGGATGCCGAGGTCGTCGACGACGGCGTTGCCGGCGAAGCGGGGGAAGTCGCGCACGTCCTGCAGGGCAAGCGCCTTGCGCCGGGCGACGACATGGGGGCAGAAGCCGTGGTCGCGGGGCAGGAAGCGGCCGATCTCGACGCGCGTGCCGTCCTCCCGCAGGACCGGCGCGGCCTCGGGCGCATGCAGTCCGGCGAAGAACTGCCCTTTCTCGTCGGGGAAGTTGACCATGGCGTACGTCGTCCCGGTGCGCCCGGCGAGACGGGCCGCGAAGGTGTCGAGCGCGGGCTCGGGACGCTCGCCGAGGCCCAGTCCGCGCAGTCGGCGGGCGCGGGCGGGGGCCTCGGTGTCCTGCGGCGTGAGCAGCAGCCGGCCGACCGGGCGGGGCGGGTCGTAGCTCATCTGCGTACCCCCTCGCTCTCGGTGGGTGCGGAGCCGACGGGCGCGTGGGCGATGAGGTGACGCACCAGGGTGAGCAGCGTCTGCACGCCGGAGCTGGAGATCCGGGCGTCGCAGCAGACGACGGGGATGTCCGGGTCCAGGTCGAGCGCGGCGCGCACCTCCTCGGGGTGGTAGCGGTAGGCGCCGTCGAACTCGTTGACGGCGACGATGAAGGCGAGCCCGCGTTCCTCGAAGAAGTCGACGGCCGCGAAGCACTCCTCCAGGCGGCGTGTGTCGGCGATGATGACCGCGCCGAGGGCGCCCTCGGACAGTTCGTCCCACATGAACCAGAACCGCTGCTGCCCCGGGGTCCCGAACAGGTACAGCACATGTTCGGGGTCCAGGGTGATGCGGCCGAAGTCCATGGCGACGGTGGTCTCGAGCTTGTTCTCGATGCCGTCGAGGTTGTCGGTCGCGGCGCTGACCGTGGTGAGGAGCTCCTCCGTGGAGAGCGGGGCGATCTCGCTGACCGCGCCGACGAACGTGGTCTTGCCGACCCCGAAGCCGCCCGCCACCAGGATCTTGAGTGCGGTGGGGAAGGGGTCCGTGGCGCCGTCGTAGTCAGAGCTGTCGTCGTAGTCCATCGAGCACTGCCTCCAGAAGGGCCCGGTCCGTGGGGTTGTGGTGGAACTCGGGGGGCTTGGTGGTGAGCGCCCCGCAGTCGACGAGGTCGGACAGCAGCACCTTGGTGACCGCCGCCGGCAGCTTCAGGTGGGCGGCCACCTCGGCGACCGATATGGGTGCCCGGCACAGGTCGAGGGCCAGCGCGTGTTCCGGGCCCGGATGGCCGAGGGGGGTGACCCCGGTGGCCATGACCTGCGACATGAGGTCGAGCGCGTGGGTGGGGCGGGTGCGGCCGTTGCTGATCGTGAACGGGCGCACGAGCCGTCCCGCCGCTTCGTCGAGCCAGGGCCCGTCACCGGCCGCCGCCACGCTCAACGCCTCATCACCGGAGGTTCGACGGCGTGCTGGCGGGGGGCGGTGACCAGGTAGGGGCGCACGCTCTTGACGAGCATGGCCATCTCGTAGCCGAGCACGGCGGCGTCGGCCTCGCGGCCCGCCATGACCGCGAGACAGGTGCCGGACCCGGCGGTTGAGACGAACAGCAGCGTGTTGTCGAGTTCGACGACGACCTGTCGTACGTCCCCGCCGTCGCCGAACCGGGCGCCCGCGCTGCGGCCGAGCGAGTACAGGCCGGAGGCCAGGGCGGCCATGTGGTCGGCGCTGTCGGGGTCGAGGCCGTGCACGGACTTCACGAGGCCGTCGCAGGACAGCAGGACCGCGCTGGTCGTGTGCGGCACGCGCTGCACGAGGCCGCTCATCAGCCAGTCGAGGTCGGAAACATGGCCGGTCGGCGCGTCGGTCGCCATGGTGGTTCGACTCCTTGGGATACGGGGGGCCGCCGTCGCGCCGGGGATGCCGACGGCGTGGGGGCTGGGGGCGTGGGGGGTCATCCGGCTGGTGCGCTCCCGTCGTGCCGGGCGGTGTGGTCGGATCCGTCCGCCGAGTGCGGTGTCGTACGGGGTTCAGGGGCTGCCGGTACGACGTCCTGGGCGGCGTCCCGGTAGGGCAGCGGGGGGTGGTGACCGGCCGTCAGGTCGGTCCCGGTGTGCGCCGCCTCCAGGCTCTGCTGCGCCTCCGCCAGGCCGATGCCGCGCTGGAAGGCGGCCATCAGGCCGGGGTCGTGACCGACGTGCTCGTCGGCGTCGGGGCGGGGCGCGGGCCGCTCGCGCAGCTGGGGCACGAGGTGTTCCTGGGCGCGGCGCCTGGGCAGCCGGGGCTTGCCCATGGTGCCGCGGACGGCGCCGTTGCGCGGCACGGGCGGCGCGGCGGCGTGCTCCTCAACCAATGGCCGCTCGTCGGGCCGGATGCCGGGCCTGGCCTCGGCCGGGGTCCGCCGCTCCTGGCGCGCCCCGCGCACCGGCAGCGGCACGGCGGCGGCCCGCCCGGTGGCCGCCGACCCGGAGGACACGGGCGCCGGGGCGGGTTCCTGGGCGGTCGGGACGCCGTACGGGGGTGTGGGCAGGGAGGTCGACGGGACCGGGTACGGCACGACGGACCCCGCAGGCGCAGAGGTGACCGTGGCCGTGGACGCCGTCGAGGGCTCGGGCGACGGGACCGACCGGATGTGCCGGGCCGGTTGGTCACGGCGTACCCCTGGCGCACCCCCGGCCGGGCCGGCGCCTTCACCCTGCGGAGGGGTTGCGGGTGCCGGTACCGCAGTCCCGCCCTCGGCGGCGCCCGGCTGTCCGCCGAGCACGTCCTGGGGTACGACCAGGACCGCCTGGACACCGCCGTAGATGTTGGTCTGGAGGCGCACGGTGATGCCGTGGCGGCGGGCCAGCTGGGAGACGACGAAGAGGCCGATGCGCCCGTCGGCCAGCAGGCTGGCGACGTTGACCTGGTCGGGGTCGGCGAGCAGGGCGTTCATCCGGTTCTGCTCGCCGACGGGCATGCCGAGCCCGCGGTCCTCGACCTCGACGGCGAGGCCCGAGGTGACGAGGTTGGCGCGCAGCAGCACCTGGGTGTGCGGGGCGGAGAACACCGTGGCGTTCTCGACGAGCTCGGCGAGCAGGTGGATGACGTCGGCGACGGCGTGCCCGCGCAGCTCGCCGTCGATCGGGGGCACGAGCCGGACCCGCGAGTACTGCTCGACCTCGGCGATCGCCGAGCGCAGCACCTCGGTCATGGGGACCGGGTTGCTCCACTGGCGGCGCGAGACGGCCCCGCCGAGCACGGCGAGGTTCTCGGCGTGGCGGCGGATGCGGGTGGCGAGGTGGTCGACGTGGAAGAGGCCCTTGAGCAGATCGGGGTCCTCGATCTCGTTCTCCAGCTCGTCCAGCGTCGCGATCTCGCGGTGCACCAGCGACTGAAGGCGCCGCGCGAGGTTGACGAAGACCTCGAGCTTCTGCTCGCTGCCGGTCTGGCTGGACAGTTGCGCGGCCTGCACGACGGCGGTGACGGCGCCGTCGTGCGCGCGGGCCAGGTCGGCGGCGAGCAGCTCGAAGTCGTCGGCGTCCGCGGGCGGCCGGGAGCGCGGCGCCCGCGCGGGCGGGGGCTCGCCCCGGCGCAGTGCCTCGACCAGGGTGCGCAGATCGGCCTCGCGGCGTGCGCTGCCGCGGCGCAGGGCGCCGACGCGTTCGTGCACGGACCGGGCGGCCCGGTCGGCGGCCACGGCGGCGATCACGATGCCGGCGAGGGTCACGCACACCGCTCCGGTGAGCACGGCCCACAGGGTGAGGCCGGTGCGCGCGCCGGTGGAGCGGACGGTGAACAGGACGGCGGCGCTGGCGCCGAGGGCGACCGCGGTCGGCGGCAGCACGGCCAGCCGCAGCAGCTGGGACCGTATGTGGGCCTCGGGCAGCGCGGGTGCGGTACGGGCGACCGGCCGTCCGTGCCGTCCGCCCTCGCGGCGGTCTGCGCGTGCGGCGGGTGCGCGGAGGTGAGACATCGGTGTCCTCGTACTGGTCCGTTTGCTGGCGCGAAGAAGGGCCGCGACGATCGGCCCTGCGTCGCCCGACGGACACTGACAGTAGTCGCCAACGCATCATGTGCGGTGGGCAGTTGACAAACTCCTCCACGAACCGTCCCGCTCTGGTATGAGCCTTCGCACGACTGCCCGATAACCCTCTCGGCGACGCCGTCGGAACACGCCCCGAAGCGGTCCGAGACGATCAGAAACGCTCACACTCGGTGACCTCGCGTGGCGCGGGCCGACGCTTGCCGCACCGGCCGGTCGGTTGGCTCCCGAGGGCGCCTGTCGTGGCGTGACCCGTCCGGGCGTTCCCGCGAGCGTTTCGCGGCAGGTCCCCGGGGAACCCGGCCCCGCACCCTTCCGGGAGGGAGCCGAGTCGTGTCCGACACCGATCACGCCCGTATCCGGGACGAGGCGCACCCGCTGACCGACCCGGCGTCGCTGGACCCCCTGCTGGAGCGCGTCGGCGACGCCCGCTATGTGCTGCTGGGCGAGGCGTCCCACGGCACCGCCGACTACCACCGGGTCAGGGATCTGCTCACGCGCCGGCTGATCGAGGAGAAGGGGTTCTCGTTCGTGGCGGTGGAGGGCGACTGGCCGGACTGCCGGGCCGTGCACGACTCGGTGACCTGGGCGGCGGGCGCGCCGGAGGACCCGGGCCAGGTGCTGGCGGGGCTGCGCCGCTGGCCGGCCTGGATGTGGGGCAACAGCGAGGTGACGGCCTTCGCCCGGTGGCTGCGGCGGCACAACGGCGGGACGCCGCCCGAGCGGCGCGTCGGGTTCTACGGGCTGGACGTCTACAGCCTGTGGGAGTCGCTGCACGCGGTGCTCGGGCATCTGCGCGAGCACGACCCGGACCAGGTGGAGCACGCGCTGGACGCCTACCGCTGCTTCGAGCCGTACGCCGAGGATCCGCAGGCCTACGCGCTGGCCATGGGGCTCACGCCGGAGGGGTGCGCGGGCGAGGTGGTGACCCTGCTGACCGAGATGCGGCGGCGGGCGGGGAGCACGGCGTCGGCGGACTCCCCCGCGGCCGAGTTCGCGGCGCGGCAGAACGCCGAGATCCTGGCCGGCGCCGAGCGCTACTACCGGGCCATGCTCGGCAGCGGCCTGGAGGCCTGGAACGTCCGCGACCATCACATGGCCGACACGCTGGACCGGCTCATGGAGCATCACGGCTCCGGCGCCAAGGCGGTGGTGTGGGCGCACAACTCGCACATCGGGGACGCCCGCGCGACCGACATGGCGGAGACCGGAATGGTCAACCTCGGGCAGCTGGTGCGTGAGCGGCACATCGGCCGCGGGGTGGTGCTGGTCGGCTTCGGCTCGCACTCCGGCACGGTGGTCGCCGCCGAGCGCTGGGGCGGCGAGCCGCGGGTCATGGACGTACCGCCGGCCCGCACGGGCAGCCTGGAGGACCTGCTGCACGGAGCGCTGCCCGGCGAGCGGGCGATGTTCGTCTTCCCGCACGTGCAGTTGCAGCGGGTGCCGTCGACCGGCCCGGCCCGGTGGTACCACGAGGAGCACGGGCACCGCGCGATCGGCGTGGTCTACCGGCCGCGGCACGAGCACATGGGCAACTACGTCCCCACGGTCCTGGCACAGCGCTACGACGCCTTCTGCTGGCTGGACCGCACCGACGCCCTGACCCCGCTGGGGTCGTCGGCCGCACCGGACGCGGAGCAGCAGACCTGGCCGGCGGGCGTCTGACGCGGCCGCCCCTCAGGCGGGCACGACGGCGACCGGGCAGCTCGCGTGGTGCACGACGGCGTGGACGACGCTGCCCAGCCGCATGCCGAGCCGCTCGGCCGGCGGGTGGCGCGGTACGACGATCAGCGCGGCCCCCTCCGACGCCTCCACCAGCGCACCCGCGGCCGACCCGATGGCGAGCACGGTCTCGGTGTGCACCTGCGGATACTCGGCGGCGGGCCGGGCCGCGTGCTCAAGGAGCTGCCGGTGCAGTCGCTGTTCGGCGTCGACCTGGCTGACCTGGGGCACCATCAGCCCGGCCCGGGTCATCGGGGTCCAGGCGTGCACCAGCCGTACGGCGGTCCTGCGCAGGGCCGCCTCGGCGAGGCCGAAGCGTACGGCGTCCTCGTCGCGCTCGTCGCGGATGCCGACCACGACGTCGCCGTGGGCCGCCCTCTCCGTGTGGCCCCGTACGACGACCACGGGCCGGTCCGCGTGGGCGGCCGTCTTCAGGCTCACCGAGCCGAGCAGCAGACCGGTGAAGCCGCCCCGGCCGCGGGTGCCGACCACGATCAGGTCGGCGTCGCGGGAGGCGTCGAGGAGGACCTCGGCGGGCAGGCCGTGGCCGAGGGCGGCGTCGGTGCGCAGCCCGGGGTGTGCGGCGGCGGTGCGGGCGCGGGCGTCGTCCAGCACACCGGCGGCCGCGTCCAGGACACGCGCGTCGGTCTCGCCCCGCCCCTCGGGGTCCGTCGCCGCGGAGACGGCGGGGACGGCGTGCACGATCCGCAGGACGGCGCCGCGCAGCTCCGCCTCCCGGGCCGCCCAGTCGGCGGCCAGCCAGGCCTGCGGGGTGTCGTCGAGCCCCACGAGCACGGTGCCGGAGCGTGGTCGGTCCGTGGTCATCGCTCCTCCCGTGGGTGCGTCGACGCGGAGCCGGTCAGGGAGCCGGCCATGGCCCGCAGCTGCTCGTCGCACCACACGCGGGTCGCCCCGGTGACCTGCTCCAGCGCGCCGGGCTCCGCGAACAGGTGCGTGGCGCCGGGCACGACCCGCAGCGAGTGCGGGGCATGCAGCCGCCGGGCGGCCTCCTGGTTGAGCCGCAGCACCTCCGGGTCCGCGCCGCCGACGAGGAGCAGCACCGGCGCACGTACGGTCTTCAGGGCCGCCCCGGCCAGGTCGGGCCGGCCGCCGCGGGAGACCACGGTCAGGACGCGGTCCGGGCGGGCCTCGGCCGCCACCAGGGCGGCACCCGCGCCGGTGCTCGCGCCGAACAGGACGACCGGCAGCCCGCGCGTCTCCGGGTGCCCGTCGAGCCAGTCGACGGCGCCGGCCAGGCGCCCGGCGAGCAGCGCGATGTCGAAGCGGTGCTCGCCGGTGCGCGCGTCGTGGCGTTCCTCCCGCTCGGTGAGCAGGTCGATCAGCAGGGTGCCGAGGTGGGCGGTGCGCAGGTCAGCGGCGACCCGGCGGTTGCGGGCACTGTGCCGGGAGCTGCCGCTGCCGTGCGCGAAGAGCACGACCGCCCGCGCGGCCGAGGGCACGACCAGATCGCCTTGGAGCCGCACGCCGCCCGCGGACACCTGCACCAGTTCGGAGAACATCCCGATCACCGCTTCCGCCGTCGTCGTAGGCGTACGGCCGTGCGCCCGGCCTCTCCCTGGCCGCGTACCCGCGCTGCGGCGATGCGACCGTGCCGGGGCGGGCCGGCGTGGAAATCCCGTGGGAGCGGGGTGGGCCCCGGGACCATACTGAGCCGCATGACGACGACGGACCCGCGCACGCCGGGGCGGTGCCCATGCTGAGCACGCTGCTCGCCTTCCTCGGCGCCTGCACCCTGATCGCGGCCTCTCCCGGCCCCAGCACCGTGCTGATCATCCGGCAGTCGCTGCGGAGCAGGCGCGCCGGCTTCCTGACGGTGCTCGGCAACGAGACGGGCGTGTTCGTCTGGGGCCTGGTCGCCGCCTTCGGGCTGACCGCGCTGCTCGCGGCCTCCGAGGTGGCGTACGACGTGATGCGGATCGTCGGTGCCGTCGTGCTCATCGGCTTCGGGGTGCAGACCCTGCGGGCGGTCCGGCGCGGGGACCACTCCTGGCAGGACGACGCGGACCCCAGGGTCCGGTCCGGCTGGGCGTCGTACCGCTCGGGCCTGCTGCTGAACCTCGCCAACCCCAAGGCGGCGGTGTTCGCGATGTCGTTCCTGCCGCAGTTCGTGCCCGAGGGGGCGCCCGAGCTGCCCACGATGGTGGGTCTTGCGGCGATCTGGGCCGTGTACGAGGTGGGCTACTACGCGCTGTACGTGTGGTTCGTGCACCGGCTGCGGGGGCTTCTGTCCCGGGCGGGGGTGCGCAAGCGCCTGGAGCAGGTGTCGGGCGGCGTCCTGCTGCTGCTCGGTGTGCGGATGGCCGTCGAGGGCTGACGGCGGGACCTGGGAATGCCGTACGGGGAGCGGGAGTTGATCACGGCATGACCCAAGGACCAGCACCTCGCGCCCTGTCCGACGAAGCGCTCTCCGATCTGCTGGGCGGACAGCGGTTCGGCACTCTCGCCACGACCAAGCGCAGCGGCCACCCGCATCTGACGACCATGCTCTACAGCTGGGACCCTGAGGCCCGTGTCGCCCGCTTCTCCACGACGGCGGACCGCGTCAAGGTGCAGCACCTGCGCCGCGAGCCGCGCGCGGCCCTGCACGTCCAGGGTGGGAACGTGTGGTCGTTCGCGGTCGTGGAGGGCGAGGCGGAGGTCTCCGAGCCGACGGTCGCCCCCGGCGACGCGGTCGGCCGGGAACTGCTGTCGATGATCCCGGCCGACGCCCGGCCCGAGGACGAGGACGCCTTCCTGCGCGGCCTCGTCGACGAGCACCGCGTCGTGATCCGCCTCAAGGCACAGCGGCTGTACGGCACGGCGCTCGACATCGAGGGCTGAGGCCTCTCTCGGACCAGGCCGGCGCCGGCGGGGCCTAGGGCCTGTCTTCCGGATCACGCCGGCGTCGCGGGGCCTGGCACGCACTCCCCCACTGCCTTAAGGGCGTGGGGGGACCCCCAGCCGCGTTGTCGTCACTCGCCGACTCCCCCACTCTCGGCTTCGCTCGAGCGGGGGGACCCCCATCGCGTCGACTCCCTCCTCCGCCTTGCAGCTGCACGCACCAGACCCCGCTCGACCCCGCCAGGAGGCGGAAGCGCCTCGCAGCCGGCCTGATCCGGAAGACAGGCCCTAGCGCGGAGTGACGGTCACCGTCACCCGGGCGCCGGGGCGGGCGTGGACGCGGGCCGTGGCCGAGCGGTCGGCCGGGAGGTCGGGGGTCGATGTCGTGGCGGGGCCCGTCAGGGAGAGGTGCCAGCCGCCCGGCCGGGAGGGGACGCGGATCTCGGTGATCCCGCGCCCGGCGCGGTAGACGAGCCGGTACGCGCCGGTCTCGGGGACCTGCCTCTCGGCGGTGACCGTGCCGGCGACGGCCGGGGCGTACGGGGCGGCCGTGCGGTCCTTGTTGGGGCGCAGTACGCCCTTGTCGTCCAGGGCGCAGTAGCCGCCGCCGTAGCACCACACATAGCCCGCCCAGCCGGAAGTGTAGCGGCCCAGGGAGGCGAGCGCGTCGCGGTAGAACAGGCCCATGTTCGGCAGGGAGTTGTTCAGCGGCCCCCACTCCCCCACGACCACCGGGACACGCTGCTCGCGCGGGTAGGCGGTGACGGCCGCCTCGTAGGCCTCGATCCAGCCGGCCGCCGGGTCGTAGTCGGCGCCGGCCTCCATCGCGGTGTTGTAGAAGTGCGGGGCGTACACCGCCTTCGGGTCGTCGATCCGGCCGAGCGCGGTGGGCACGCCCTCGCCGACGAGCGGGGTCGGCTCGAAGAAGATCCAGGCGTCCCGGTCCTTGGAACGGACCGCGTCGGCCAGCCGGTTGTACATCGGGGTGAGCTGCTCGGCCTCGATCCGCGCGGCGGCCGTCGGCAGGTCCTCGCCGGGGCGGAGCTCGCCCATGGGCTCGTTGATCAGGTCGTAGCCGAGGACGGCCGGGTGGTGCGCGAAGCGGCCGGCCAGCACGCGCCACATGCCGGACTGGGCCCGGCGCAGGTCGTCGTCCTCGTAGAGATGCGTGAACGCCCGCTGCACGGCGGGCTCGAAGTACTCGGAGAACCAGTCCTGCGGGTGCGGGGTGAAGGGCAGCCCGTCGGTCCTGGTCGCCCACGCGGGGATGCCGCGGTGGCCGAACGCGGGCCCGAAGACGTCCTGGTGGGCGTCGATGAGCACCTGGACGCGGTACTTGTGCGCCCAGTCCAGCACGCGCTCGATCCTGCGCAGGTAGTCCTCGCTGTAGCGGCCGGGCTCGGGCTCCAGGTCGTCCCAGAAGACCAGCAGCCGGGCGAAGTTGAAGCCGTTGTCGCGCAGATCCCTGAAGTGCCGCTCGGTGATCGCGGAGAGCGCCTGCTCCCCGCGGTGGGTCTTGTCCTCTACGTTCCAGCCGCGCAGGGTGAGCACCCGGCCGCGGTCGTCGGTGAGCCTCGGAATGTCCGTGGCCCGCGGCGCGGTCTCCGCGTGAGCGGCGGTCCCGGCTCCCAGCAGGGCACAGCAGACGAGTGCGGCGAACAGTCGTCGGTACACGGGCGCAACCTCCGGCACGGTCGGAACGACGGCGTGCGGGAGATCTCATCAGCAGAACTGACGGTGCATCAAGAGGTGTGACACACCTCGCCGGGCACCACCCCGCGCGTCGGCTCCTGCCCTCGTCCCGGGAATCACCTGCCGGTCACCTGGTGACAGTGCCCTGCGCAGCACCCGACGGACCGACTCGGTCACCCGGTCCCAGCGAACCGCGTCAGCGATCTCCCGCCAGGTCGAGATCGCCGCGCGGGGTCTCGCCGGTGACCTCCACGGTGCCGGGCCGGCGCCACAGGTGCGGCACCGGCGCGGACACCGCGCGCCACCACGGCTCGGCGGGCAGCTTGCCGCCGGGCTCGAAGGGCTCGCCGGGCCGCGGGAAGGCGACGGCCTGGCCGGCCTCCTCGGCGGCGTCCTTGGTCCACTCCCCCGGCTCGGCCCACGCGTGCGGGGCGAGGTTGAAGGTGGCCCAGTGGATCGGCAGCAGCACGCCCGCGGGGGCGCCGCCCTGGAGGTCGAGGTGGGCGCGCAGGGCCTCGGCCGGGGTCATGTGGATGTCCGGCCAGAACTCGCTGTACGCGCCGAGCTGGATCATCGTCGCGTCGAACGGGCCGTGCTGCGTGCCTATGGCCTGGAAGCCGTCGAAGTAGCCGGTGTCGCCGCTGTGGTAGACGCGGTGCTCCTCGCCGGCGACGACCCAGGACGCCCAGAGGGTGTGCTGGGTGTTGCGCAGACCTCGGCCGCAGAAGTGGCGGGCCGGGGTGGCGGTCAGGGTGAGCCCGCCGATCCGGGTCGACTCGTGCCAGTCCAGCTCGCGCAGCCGGTCGGCGGAGACTCCCCAGTGCTCCAGGTGCGCGCCGACGCCGAGCGGGACGGCGAAGACGGTGTCCGTGCCGGCCAGCGCCTTGATCGTGGGCAGGTCCAGGTGGTCGTAGTGGTCGTGGGAGATCACGACCACGTCCACCGGGCCGAGCGCGGCGAGCGGCAGGGGCACGGGGTGCAGCCGCTTCGGCCCGGCGAAGGGGAACGGCGAGCAGCGCTCTCCCCACACGGGGTCGAAGAGCACGCGCGTGCCGTCGATCTCGGCGAGGACGCTGGAGTGGCCCATCCAGGTCAGCCGCAGCCCGGAGGCGGGCGGCCGGGCGATGTCGGCGAGGGTGGTGGCATGCACCGGGATGCGGGCGCTCGGGGCCCGGCGGGTGCGGGCGTCCTTGTCGAAGTAGAGCCTGGCGAAGTCCAGGGGCGAGCCGGAGGGCCGGGTGCGGGAGGGCCCGCCGGGGTTCTGGAAGACGCCGTCCTTGAAGTGCGGCGATCTGCGGATACGAGCCAGGCGCTCACCGCTGGGGTCCACGCCGAAGGCCTCGGGCTGCAGCGCGCTCAGCCCGGCACTCAGGGAACGGGGTCCGGCCACGGTACCTCCAGGTGGAGTGGGTGAGGTCTCCCATTATGGTCCGCCCCACCGACAACGCCGGGGCGCCCCCGTCACAGCCGTGCGACCGGGTGCGCTCCCGGCCGCCTACTGATGATCCGTTCAGCACGTTGACAGAGCCCGAGCCGCGTTTCGATACTGACTGATGATTCAGTAGCTGGCCCAGGTCGCCGTCCGGCGGCCCACTCCCTCGCGGCCTTGGAGGCACCATGTCCGACCTCCCCACCGAGCTGGTTGCGCTCACCGGCGAGCAGCACGACATCGTCGAGCTGACCCGCGCCTTCGCACGCGAGGAGATCCGCCCCCGCGCGCGTGCCGTCGACGAGGCGGACGTGGAGACGCCCTGGGACCTGTGGCGCAAGGCGGCCGAGGTGGGCATCACCGGCTTCATGCTGCCCGAGGAGTACGGCGGCGGAGGCTTCACCGACGTCTTCACGCAGGTCCTCGTCCAGGAGGAGCTGTGCGTCGGCGACCTGGGCATCGGCAATCTGCTGTGCTCCAACGGCTTCTTCGCCGACCCCGTCCTGGAGCTGGGCACCGAGGAGCAGAAGCGGGAGTGGCTGACCCCGCTGGCCGGGCCCGACACCCCGATGACGGCCCTGGCGACCACCGAGCCGGGGGCGGGTTCCGACGCCGCGTCCATCGTCACCGCCGCCCGCCGCACCAGCGGGGGCTATCTGCTCAGCGGCCAGAAGGCGTGGATCTCCAACGCGGGCGAGGCCGACCAGTACGTCGTGTTCGCCAAGACCGACCCCGCCGAGCGCTCGCGCGGGGTGAGCGCGTTCCTGCTGCGCAAGGACACCGAGGGCGTCTCCTTCGGGGACCCGATGCGCAAGATGGGTCAGCGGGCGATCGTGTGCCGGGAGATCTTCTTCGCGGACGCCTTCGTGCCCGAGGAGCACCGCCTGGGCGCGGAGGGCCGGGGCTTCCACGGGCTGATGCGCACCTTCGACATCTCCCGCGCGGTGCTCGGCGCCGCCGCGACGGGCGTGGCCCGGGCGGCGTACGAGTACGCACGCGACTACGCGCGCGAACGCCGGCAGTTCGGCAAGCCGATCATCGAGCACCAGGCGGTCGCCTTCCGCCTCGCCGACATGCGCACGCGCGTGGAGCAGGCCCGGCTGATGACCTGGCGGGCCGCCAAGCGCCTGGACGCCGGGCTGGACGCGACCGCCGAGGCCGCAATGGCCAAGCTCACCGCCTCGGAGACGGCCACGTACTGCACCTGGGCCGCCGTGCAGACACTGGGCGGCTGGGGTTACTCGCGGGAGTTCCCGGTGGAGCAGTGGATGCGCGACGCCAAGCTGGAGGAGATCGAGGAAGGCACCTCGGACATCATGCGGCTCGTCATCTCGCGGAGCCTGTGATGGCGGCCGACGTCCTCAGCGGCGGGCACGCCCTGGTCCGCGCGCTGGCCGCGCACGGCGTCACCGACGCCTTCGGCATCCCGGGCACCCACAACCTGGAGATCTACCGGCACCTCACGCCGTACGGCATACGCCATGTGGCGCCCCGCCACGAGCAGGGCGCGGGGTACGCCGCCGACGGGTACGCGCGCGTGACGGGCCGGCCGGGTGTCGTCCTGACGACCACCGGGCCCGCCCTGCTCAACACCATGGCCGCGGTCGGCCAGGCGTGGTCGGACAGCGTGCCGCTGCTGGTGGTCTCGCCCGGGATGCCGCTGGCCCATCCGCGTCTCGCGACCGGCATGCTGCACGAGATGCGCAGCCAGACGGAGGCGCTGCGGGGCGTCGCCGCGTTCAGTCACCGGGTGTCGTCGGTGGCCGAGATCGACGCCGCCGTGGCCCGCGCGTTCACGCTCTTCCGCACGGGTCGTCCGCGCCCCGCCCACATCGAGGTGCCGCTGGACCTGCTGACCGCGCGGGCGCCCGTCGGGCCCGTCCGCCTCGCCCCGGACGTCCCGCCCGCGGCCCCGGACCCCAATGCCGTCGACCAAGCCGTACGGGCCCTCGCCGGGGCCGTCCGGCCCGCTCTGGTGCTCGGCGGTGGGGCGCGCGGCGCCGGGGCGGAGTGCCTGCGGCTCGCCGGGCTGCTGGGCGCGCCGGTGGTGACGACCGCCAACGGCAAGGGCATCGTGCCGGAGACCCACCCGCTCTCCCTCGGCGTCTCGCTGCACAGTTCCGTCGTGCAGAAGTGGCTGTCCGCGCGGGATGTGGTCGTCGCCGTCGGCACCGAGCTGGCCGAGTCCGACCTGTGGTCGGCACCGCCGCCCGTCCTGGACGGCGTACTGGTGCGGATCGACATCGACCCGGATCAGATGTACGCCGGGCTGCCCGCGGACGTGGCGCTCGTGGCGGACGCGCGCACCGCGCTGGAGGCGCTGCTCGCCGAGATGAACGGCCGCGCGCGCGTGCCATGGGTGGCCCCAAGGGCCGACACGCGCGTGACGGAAGAAATCGACCCGCGCGTACGCGAGAGGGCGGGCACGCGCGTGCCCGAAGAGGCCGCCATCTGCGTGCGCGAAAGGGCCGACGCGCGCGTACCCGACGAAGCCGGCCCGTACGTGCTTGAAGTGGCCGACACGCGCGTGCCCGAAGAAGCCGGCCCGCAGGTGCTTGAAGTGGCCGACACCCGCGTGCCCGAAGAAGCCGGCCCGCAGGTGCTTGAAGTGGCCGACACGCGCGTGCCCGAAGAGGGCGGCCCGCGCGTGCCCGACGACCTCGGCGCGCTGCGCGCCGCCCGCGACGCCGGGACCGCCGTGCGGGACGCCCGCTGGATGCCGTACCTCAAGGCCGTCCGCGAGGTCCTCGCCGAGGACGCCGTGCTCACCTCCGACAGCGCCCAGTGCTGCTACTACGGCGCCCTCCCGCACCTCCCCCTGGGCCCGCGGGGCCGCTTTCTGCACCCCACAGGCTTCGGCACCCTGGGCTACGCGCTGCCCGCGGCGATCGGCGCGAAGACCGCGTGCCCCGACCGCCAGGTGGTGGCCCTCAGCGGTGACGGCGGGCTGCAGTTCACCGTGCAGGAGCTGGCCACCGCGGCACAGCTCGGGCTCCCGCTGCCGGTCGTGGTGTTCGACAACGGCGGCTACGGCGAGATCCGCGACGAGATGAGGGCGCGCGGCGACACCCCGACGGGGGTGGATCTCGCGCCGGTCGACCTGCCCGCGCTGGCCCGCGCCTACGGCGGACACGGCACGCGCGCGTGCACCCCGCGGGAGCTGGCCGACGCCCTCACCGAGGCCCTGGGCCGGCCCGGCCCCACCCTGATCACCGTCCCCGAGGAGACCTCATGACCACGCCCCTGCTGTCGCTCACCTGGACGGACCACGTCACCGGACGGCAGGGCTTCCTGGTCGTCGACCGGCTGGTGCGCGGTGTCTCCAGCGGCGGACTGCGCATGCGGCCGGGCTGCACCCTGGACGAGGTCGCCGGGCTCGCCCGGGGCATGACCATGAAGGAGGCCCTGCACTACGACCCGCGAAGCCGCTACATCCCGCTCGGCGGCGCCAAGGGCGGTATCGACTGCGACCCCCGGGACCCGGAGGCGTACGGGCTGCTCGTACGCTACCTGCGCGCCATGGGGCCGTACATCGAGCGGTTCTGGACCACCGGTGAGGACCTCGGACTCACCCAGGACCTGGTGGACCGGGCGGCCGCCGAGGCGGGGCTCGTCTCCTCGATCCAGGCCGTGTATCCGCTGCTCGACGACGAGACGGCCGCACGGGCGCGGCTCGCCGACGCGTTCGCGGTCGAGGTGGACGGCATCGGGCTGGACGAGCTGGTCGGCGGCTGCGGCGTCGCCGAGGCCGCGCTCGCGGCGCTCGACCGCGCGGGTGTGCGGTACGCGGGCACGCGCGTGGCCGTGCAGGGGCTGGGCACGATGGGCGGCGCCACGGCCCGCTTCCTCGCCCGCGCGGGCCTGACGGTCGTGGCGGTCGCCGACGTCAAGGGCACGATCGCCGACCCGGCCGGGCTCGACGTCGAGGCGCTGCTCGCGGCGCGCGACGCGTACGGCACCGTGGACCGGGCGGTGCTGCGGCCCGGCGCCCGTGAACTGCCCGGCGAGGACTGGCTGTCGGTGGAGGCGGAGATCCTCGTCCCGGCGGCCGTGTCGTACGCGATCGACGCCGGGAACCAGCGACGGGTGCGGGCACGTTGGATCGTCGAGGCGGCCAACATGCCCGTGGTCGCCGAGGCGGAGGAGCTGCTGGCCGCGAGGGGGGTGACGGTGCTGCCGGACGTGGTGGTCAACTCGGGGACGAACGCGTGGTGGTGGTGGACGCTGTTCGGCGACATCGGTGCGGACCCGGACGAGGCGTTCGCGCACACCCGTCGCTCGATGCGGGCGCTGGTCGACCAGATGCTGGCGCGCGCGGAGGCCGACGGCACGACACCGCGGGCCGCCGCGCACGCCCTCGTGGAGGAGCGGCTGCCGGTGATCGCCGAGCGCTTCGGCTGGTACCGATGACCCGGGACGCGCTGTTCGACCCCGCGTCCGTGGCGGTCGTCGGCGCCTCCGAGAACCCCGAGAAGTGGGGCTACTGGCTCGCCAAGGGCGCCCTCGCGGGGCGGGAGCGCCGTGCCGTGCACCTGGTGAACCGGCGGGGCGGCAGCCTCGACGGCGTGCCGTTCCGCACCGGGCTGGACGGGCTGGCCTGCGACCATGTGGTGGTCGCGGTGCCGTCCGCGCAGGTGCGCCCGGTGGTCGGCGACGCCCTGGGCGCGGGCGCCCGCTGTCTGACCGTCATCACCTCCGGCACGGACCCGGCCGAGGAGCGGTCGCTGGCCGAGCTGGTGACCGGCCGGGGTGCCCGGCTGCTGGGCCCGAACTGCATGGGCCTGGTGGACACGAGCAGCCAACTGCGGCTGAGCTGGGGCGAGTTCCCGGCGGGTGCGGTCGGTCTGGTGTCGCAGAGCGGGAACCTCGCGCTGGAGATCGGGCGGCTCCTCGCCCGCGCGGGGCAGGGTTTCTCGCGGTTCGTGTCGCTGGGCAACCAGCGCGACATCGACGCGGCCGACGCCCTGGAGTCGCTCGTCGGCCATCCGCCGACCCGGGTGATCGCGGCCTACGTGGAGGACTTCCGCGACGGCCGCCGCCTGGCCGGGGTCCTGCGGGCCGCGCACGCCGCGGGCAAGCCGGTGCTGCTGCTGACCGTCGGCCGCAGCGCCGCCTCCGCCAGCGCCGCCGCCTCGCACACGGGCGCCCTGGTCAGCCCGTACGACACCGTGGCGGCCGTGTGCCGGGACAGCGGGGCGCTGCTGCTGCGGACGGCGGGCGAACTGGTCGACACCGCGCTGTGCCTGCTGGCGCCCGCCCGGCCGGCCGGGACCCGGGTCGCGATCGTCGGCGACAGCGGCGGCCAGGGCGCGCTGGCCGCCGACGCGTTCGCGGAGCGCGGCGCCGAGGTGCCGCCCCTGCAGGACCCGGCCGCCGCGCGGCTGGCCGCGCAGCTCCCGGCCGGGGCCGGCTGCCGCAACCCTGTCGACCTGGCGGGCGCGGGCGAGGCCGATCTCGCCGTCTACGCGCGCGTGGCGGGCGAACTGCTCACGGGCGGCGACACCGACGCGGTCGTGCTCACCGGCTACTTCGGTGACTACGCCACCGCCAACCCCGCCCAGACGGCCCGCGAGTGCGAGGTGGCCGGGGCCCTGGCCGACGCGGCCACGCGCGCGGGGCGCCCGCTCGTCGTGCACACCATGGCCCGCGACACCCCCGCCCTCGCCGTGCTGCGCGAGCGGGGCGTGCCGGTGTACGAGCGCGTCGAGCAGGCGGCCACGGCCCTCATGGCGGCCGCCCGGCTCACCGCGGCCCTCCCGCACACGCCCCCGGCCGTGTCGCAGGCGGCGTACCGCGTCACGGACGGCGGCTACGAGTCCGTACGGGAGCTGCTGTCGTCGTACGGCGTCGTGTTCCCGGCCGCCGCGTTCGTCAACGACGCCGAGGAGGCGGCCGAGGCGGCACTTCGCGTGGGCTACCCGCTGGCGCTGAAGGCGATGGGTCTGGCGCACAAGACGGAGGCGGGTGGAGTGGCCCTGGGCCTCGGTGACGAGGAGGCTCTGCGGGCCGCGTTCACGCGGATGCGCGAGGCCACCGGGGCCGACGGTTACGTCGTGGAGGCCATGGCGACACCGCCGTACGCGCATGAGCTGATCGTCGGTGTCCGGCGTGACCCGGCGTTCGGGCCCGTCGTGATGGTCGGGCCGGGTGGTGTCACGGCGGAGCTGCTCGCCGACACGGCCCTCGCGCAGGCCCCGCTGACGCCCGTACGCGCGCGTGCGCTGCTGCTGGAGCCGCGGCACGCCCGGCTGCTGACCGGCTGGCGCGGCGCCCCGGCCGCCGACCTGGACGCCGCGGCGGCCGCGCTGTGCGCCGTGGCCCGGGCGGCCGCCGAGCATCCGGAGCTGGCCGAGCTGGAGGTCAACCCGCTGCTGGTGCACCCGGGCGGTGCGCTCGCGTTGGACGCGCACGCCGTACTGGGCTGAGCACAGCGAAGGGGGCCTCCCGCGCGGGAGGCCCCCTTTCGTACGACCTGAGAGCGGCTAGCCCTTCTCTCTGCGGGTCCGCGCCCCGGCGGCGTAGAACACGAGCCCGATCCCCACGAACAGGGCCAGCGGCACCACCTGACTCAGCGTGTACTGCAGGCGCTGTCCGGCGAACGACTCCGGCAGGGAGTCCGCCGCGCTGCCTTCCGTGCCGAACCAGCCGACGCCGAAGCCCGGCCAGATCAGCACGACGACGGTGAAGGCGACCAGCGCGGTGGCCAGACCCGCGACCAGCCGGGCACCGAACAGGCCGCCGGGGACGGCGTAGGGGCGGGGCACGTCCGGGTACCTGCGGCGCAGTACGGCGAGGCTGGGGAAGGTGATGACGTAGGAGATGAAGGTGGTGGAGATGGTCAGGCCCAGTCCGGCCGCGAAGTACTTCTCGCCGTCCCCGCCGCTGAGGCCCAGGGCGACGACGAACAGCACGGAGGCCAGGACGGCGGAGAGCAGGTTCACCCGGACCGGGGTGCCGTGCCGTTCGGAGATGCGGCCGAGCCAGGCCGGTCCGGCGCCGTCCGCGCAGGCCACCGCCTGGGCGCGGTGGGCGCCCATCGCCCAGGTCACCCCGGAGGTGAGCAGGCCGAGGATCAGGCCGGCCGCCGCGATGCCGCCGCAGACCGCGCCGAAGCCGGTCAGGGTGACCGTGCCGTCGGCCGCGATGGAGCCGCCGTACACGGTGAAGACGGCCTTGCAGGCGTCGATGAACCCGCCCAGGCTGCCGATGCGCTCGCCCGGCAGCACGAACAGGATGCCGAGGATCGGGCCGCCGTAGAGCAGCAGCGCGGCGAAGCCGGAGCGCAGGATGGACAGCGGGATGTCGCGGCGCGGGTTGCGCATCTCCTCGGCGGCGGAGCTGGGCAGTTCGAAGCCGACGTAGTTGAAGATGAGGACCGGGACGAGGGCGACGAACCCGGCGTAGGTGGGGGCGAAGTCGCCCGCGGGCAGGGCGTGGACGCCGTGTCGGACGGCGTAGACGACGACCGAGACCAGGAAGAAGCCGAGCAGGACGATCCGGGCGACGGCGCCGGTGATCGGCACCCACTTCCCGATCCTCACCGACTGCACGACGGCGAGCGCGCCGCCCCAGATGAACAGCAGTCCTGCGGCGTACTTCCAGGCGCCCGGCAGCGGGGTGAAGAACTCCTCCCAGGTGGTGAGCGCGATGATGCACAGGCTGCCGCCGACCCAGACGGGGTTGGAGATCCAGTACAGGAGCTGGTTGACGCCCGCGACGAGGCGGCCGAAGGCGAGCCGGGTCCAGACGTAGGGGCCGCCCTGCACCGGGAAGGCGGCGCCGAGTTCGGCGACCAGCAGGCCGTACGGCAGGAAGAACACGAGCGCGAGGATCGCCATCCAGGTCAGGCCCTGCGGGCCCTGGGCGGCGACCGAGCCGATGGTGTCGAGGCCGACGAGCGTGCAGATGAGGAAGAACAGCACGTCGAGCCGGCGCAGATCCTTGCGCAGCCGGGTGCGCTGCTCGCCCCAGCCCGCGGAGAGGTCGGGGGCGCCGGGGCCCTGCGAAGGAGTGGAGGTGGTCGATGCGTGGGTCACGGGCGGACTCCTACTGACGACAGCTACTGACTGAATGGGCAGTCAGTAGTGCGGTACTGTGGCCCGGCCGCACGGGGGTGTCAAGAGCTCGCGTCGGGGGTCGCTGTGTAGGGTGAACCGCGTGGCGAGAGTGCGGTTGAGCGTGGAAGAGCGGCGCGAGGAATTGCTGCGGGCCGCCATCGAGCAGATCGAGGCACGAGGCGTGGCCGCGGTGCGGATCGCCGACGTGGCCGCGGCCCTGGGCGTGAGCAACGCGCTGGTGCTCTATCACTTCTCGACGAAGGAGAAGCTGGTCGCCGCCGCGTTCACGCACGCGGCCGAGGGCGATCTGGCCCGTCTGCGAGGGCTGCTCGGCCGCCGCACGTCCGCGCTGCGTCGGCTGCGGGCGGCCGTGCGCTGGTACGCCCCCACCGGTCAGGCCAAGGGCTGGCGGCTGTGGATCGAGGGCTGGGCGGCGGCCCTGCGCGAGCCGGCCCTGCGGGATGTCACGCGGGAACTCGACCGGCAGTGGAAGGCCGCGCTGGCGGAGGTCATCGCCGAGGGCGTGGCCGCGGGTGAGTTCCAGTGCCCGGACCCGACCACCACGGCCCTGCGCCTGACCGCCCTCCTCGACGGGCTCGCGGTCCAGCTCACCTCCTACCCGGGCGCGGTGTCGCGGGCGCGGGCCACGGAGTGGGTGGACGAGGCGTTGGCGCGGGAACTGGGGCTGTCCGTCGAGGCGTTGACCTCCTAGAGGTCGGGCTCGGCTCGGTCCGGGGCGGTCATATCTCTCGGCGTCTCGCACCGGCCGTCGCCGTGGGGGGCGACGGTTCATCGCCGACTGCATGCCGTCGTTGGTCGCTCGCGCAGTTCCCCGCGCCCCTTTGGGGCGTTGCCCCACAGCTCCGATCCTCCTGGAGGTCGGGCTCGGCACCGGCCGTCGCCGTGGGGGCGCGGGTTGTTCGCCGACTGCGCGCCGTCTCTGGTTGCTCGCGCAGTTCCCCGCGCCCCTTTGGGGGGCGCCGGTTGTTCGCCGACTGCACGCCGTCTCTGGTTGCTCGCGCAGTTCCCCGCGCCCCCAAGAAGGGCCCCTTAAGCCACGACCCCGATCCTCAGCTTGATCTCGTCCGGCTTCAGAGTGCCCTTCGCCGTGACGTGGTCTCCGGAGGACTCTCCGCGCAGGCGGCGGCCGATCCAGGGGACGAGGTACTCGCGGGCCCAGTGGACGTCGTCGCGGCGGACGTCGAGGGTGCCGCGGGGCGGGAGGGGCGGCCAGGGCTGCTCGGGGTCGGCCGGGATGTCGAGGCCGAGGGCCTGTCCGGCGCGCAGGGCGACGCGGGTGTGGCCCTCGGGCGAGAGGTGGAGCCGGTCGTGGTCCCAGGCGCGGCGGTCCTGGACGGACTTGAGGGACCACAGGTCGAGCACCGGGCAGCCGTAGCGGTCGGCGACGGCCCGCACATGGCCGTTGTACGTCGCGATCTTGCCGCGCAGATGCTTCAGAAGGGGCACGCCGCGGGTGTCGAAGCCGGTCGTCACCAGCACCGTGCCGGCCACCTCGGTGAGCGCGGCGACCGCCCGCTCGAAGCGCTCGGCGACGTCGTCGGGGTCGGTGCCGGGCCGGATGATGTCGTTGCCGCCCGCGCAGAAGCTGACCAGGTCCGGGGCGAGTTCCACGGCCCGCGGCACCTGGTCCGCCACGATCTGGTCGAGCAGCTTCCCGCGCACGGCGAGGTTGGTGTACTCGAAGTCGCCCTCGGGCCGTCGGTCCGCGAGCAGCACCGCGAACCGGTCGGCCCAGCCG
The DNA here is from genome assembly GCF_044763135.1 of Streptomyces sp. NPDC096205. Taxonomy (NCBI): domain Bacteria; kingdom Bacillati; phylum Actinomycetota; class Actinomycetes; order Kitasatosporales; family Streptomycetaceae; genus Streptomyces; species Streptomyces sp. NPDC096205. Next base: position 593,340 of record NZ_JBIWFS010000001.1, read on the forward strand.
ACGAACGCCCCGTCGGGGCCGGGGTCGCCGACGCCCTCGGTGAAGCTGTCCCCCACCGCCACGTACGACCCGATCACTGATCTGCTGTCACTCTTCGAATCGTCTGCCACATCGGCCCATGATTCCTCCTCGAATGTGACCTACGCGACCGTAGGGCGGGGTTGACGGGCGGTGAGATAAGCCACGCCTAAAGTCTCGGCAAGTCCGGGAATAACCTCCCGTTCAGCCCTGTTGGGGGTGCGGTCGCCAGATCCGGAACTCACTGATCCGGAAGTGGCTCCAGACCGTACGGAAGGCGAAGTGCCCGCCGGTGTACGGCTCGGGGTCGGTGTAGTCGAACACGAGCCGGCCGTTGTTCCACCACTGCACGCGCGATCCGGCCGACACGATCCGCACATGGTGGGGCTGGTTGGGCACGAGCAACGGCTCGGTGTAGTCGTACACGAGTGGCCGGACCCCCGCCTCACCGACGTAACGGCGCAGCCGGGTGGTGGTGTTGCCGTTGGCGCCGTAGCCGGCGTAGTACGTCCTGAGGTGGTCGTACTCGGCGAGGGCGCCGCCGCGCGGGGTGGCGAACAGGTCGTGCGGGGAGCGGGCGTCGACCGCATTCCAGAAGTTGTTGAGGTCGGAGACACGGTCGTTGACGCCGCCCTCGGACACCGGCACGGCCGTGTACTCCAGCACATACGGGCCTTCGAGCCGCTGCCGGAACCAGACCGTGACCCCAGCCGGTACGTCCACCTCCAGCACCCCGCCGGACGCGGTGACCGTGCCGCCGTCCTGCAGTTCGGTCGCCCACCGGCCGAGGCCGTGCCGGAAGTCGTCGTGGGCGAGCAGACGCCCGTGGCGGGGGCTCGCGCTCGCAAGACCGGCCGGGGCGAGCGCCGCGAGGGCCGCTCCGGCGGCCAGGGCTCCGAACGTTCTGCGCGTGGTCGTCACGGAAGAGGCTCCTTCGGCGGGGGTGAGCGGGGGCAGCCATGGAGTGCCGACCGGATCTCGGGCAACTCCGGGCGCGCGTCGGTGAGTTCGACCACGGTCACCTCGACGGCGTGGGCGTACACCACCGAACGCGCCAGGACGCCAGCAGAAAGCGCTTGCCGTCCTGTCGGGGACCACTCTGGCCACAACACGCCGCCGCTGTCGACACCCCGGCAGACTCCGCCACACCGCCGCAACACGGAGATCACGAATCTCCGGGTCCGGACACACCGAAGGCCGGACCCGGGGATCGGGGTCCGGCCTTCGGCGGTGTGGGCCGCGGGCGTCAGCCGATGGCGACGCCGTGCGAGCGGAGGTAGGCGACCGGGTCGACGTCGGAGCCGTAGTCCGGGGTGGTGCGGATCTCGAAGTGCAGGTGCGGGCCGGTCACATTGCCGGTCGCGCCGGAGAGGCCGACCTGCTGCCCGGCGGTCACCGTCTGGCCGGCCGAGACGGACAGCGCGGACAGGTGGGCGTACTGGGCGTAGTAGCCGTCGGCGAGCTTGACGACGACCTGGTTGCCGTACGCGCCGCCCCAGCCCGCGGAGACCACGGTGCCCGCGCCGACGGCCTTGAGCGAGGTGCCGGTCGGGACGACGAAGTCGGCGCCGGTGTGGTAGCCGCTGGACCACATGCTGCCCGCCACGCGGTAGCCGGTGCCGACGGTGGCTCCGCTCACGGGGGCGGTGTAGCCGTTCGCCGCGGTGGTGTCCGCCTGGGTGGCGGCCGGCTCGGAGGCCTTCGAGGAGTCAGCGGTCTCGGAGGACTGCGTGGCCGGCTTCGGCGCCTCGGACTTCTGCGGGGCGGCGGACTTCTTCGCGGCGGACTCGGAGGACTGCGTGGCCGCGGCCTTCTTGCCGAGCGACAGCTTCAGGCCCGGGTGGATCAGCGACGGGTCGCTGCCGACGACCTCACGGTTGTCCTGGTACAGCTTCTGCCAGCCACCGCTGACGTGCTGCTCCTGGGCGATCTTCGAGAGATAGTCGCCGACCTTCACGGAATACGTGCGCGGCGTCGCGGCCTTCTTCTCGGCGGCCTTGATGGCGGTCTTCTGGACCGTCGCGGCCGAGCTGACGGCCTTCTCGGGGACGGACTGTCCGGTCGCGGCATTCGCACCGGTGGCCGCGAGAAGCGGCAGGGCGAGTGCGGCGCCACCGGTACCGGCGACGGCGATGGAACGGGTCAGGCGCTGGGCCTTGGGACGGCGGTGCTTACCCTTCGCGGGCATGGGCGTTTTCCTCTCCGGCGCCTGCGAGGTGAGCTGTCGGGTGCGGACTGGAGATGTCCGGCCGCGCCGGGCGCGGCTTAACCCCGAGCCTGTTTCCGGAGACCGGAACAGGCGGATGTACCTGTGGGTCCCCCGCTCCTGCCGTACACGGGTGGGTTTGCGCGGGCTCCGGTCGGCGGCAGGATTAGGCGTCCGTCCGGATCGGTGGCGAACGTAAGCGACCAAGACGCAAAGGGACAAGCAAGAGGTTCCACCCGAAGGCCTTCTTCTTGATCCCTTTCGGGAATTCCCGGTCACCCTCCGTGCATTTCGGCCGTTCCGCATTCGCCAAATGCCCTTGAAAAACGCATTGATTACGTGAGCATGACGGGCGACGCACGGTCACGGCTATGACGCTGCTCACGTGACGCTGCTCCACGTTCCTTTATTCCAGAGCGAGTTGGAAGGAAGGCGCTAATTCGGACAGAAAGCCCAGATGCGACGCAGACGGAGAAGCGGCACATACATATCCCAGGGAAGCCGTGTCGTAGGGTCAGTCGTATGGTCATGGACGTGCCCGTCGGTCGAGCCGCGCCGGCGGGACCCGACCGGAGGGAGCCCCACGTGACGCAGCAGGTCCCGTCGACCGAGCCGGAGCTGGCCGGAGTCCGCAATTTCCGTGACGTGGGCGGACTGCCGACCGTCGACGGACGCCGGGTGCGCCAGGGCGTGCTCTTCCGCAGCGGCCACCTCGCGCACGCGACCGCCGAGGACGCGGCCTTTCTCACGACCCTGGGCCTGCACACGATCTTCGACTTCCGCAACGCGGCGGACCAGAAGCTGGAGGGCCCGGACGTGGAGCTGCCGGGCGTGCGCAACGTCAACCTTCCGCTGAGCGACCCGGCCGACGGCGCCGAGTTCTGGAAGATGGTCCGCGAGGGCGACCTGGACCAGCTGCGCGCGATCCTCGCCGACGGCAAGGCGGCGAACCGGATGATCACCTCGTACCGGATCATGGTCAAGGAGCGCACCGCCGAGCACTCCCAGGTGCTGCACGCCCTCGCCGAGGACAGCGTCCCCGCCCTGATGCACTGCGCCGCGGGCAAGGACCGCGCCGGCCTGTCGATCGCCGTGACCCTGCTGGCCCTGGGCGTCGAGCGCGACGCCATCCTCACCGACTACCTGGAGTCGAACGCCAAGCACCGCCGCTACAAGGTGCGCCGCAACGGCGACGCCTCCGCCTACTCGCCCGAGGTCATGGAGCTGCTCAGCCCGCTGTTCGACGCCCGCGCGGAGTATCTGACGGCGGCGATGGAGACCATCGAGGAGACCTGGGGCGGGGTCGACGCCTATCTGGAGCGGGGCCTCGGTGTGACGCCCGACACGCGCGAGCGGCTGCGGGACCGGCTGCTCGACTGAGCCGGCCTGAGCGGCGGGAGCCTACTTGGCTCCGACCTCGAACAGCAGATAGAGGAACCCGGCGAAGACGTGCCCGGCCACGATGTAGATCAGCAGCCGGATCCACAGGGTGCGGGGAAACTTCTCCTCGATGTCGCTCATGGCGTGTCTCCCGTCATGGGGCCCAGGCACAACGCGGCCGTGGGGCTCTGCAGCAGGGTGTGGACGAAGAGAAGGTCGACGCCGCCCTCGTCCTCGGCGGCGATGCGGTGCGGGGTCAGCGAGTCGAAGTGCGCGCTGTCCCCGGGACCGAGGCGGTGCGCGGTGTCGCCGAGGCGCAGCCGCAGCCGCCCCGTCAGCACGTGCAGCCACTCCTCGCCTGGGTGCACGCGCACGATGTCGCCCTGGGAGCCGTACGGCACGTGCACCCGCAGGGCCTGCATGCCGCGGCCGGGCGCACCGGCCTGCCAGTAGGTCCAGCCGCCCGCCCGGGTCGGTTCCATGTCGTCGGCTCGTACGACGGCGTCCCGGTCGGCGACCCGCTCCCCCAGCAGCTCGGAGACGGTCGTACCGTAGATGCGGGCGAGCGCGAGCAGCATCGGCAGCGAGGCCTGGCGCCGGCCGGTCTCCAGCCGGGACAGATGCGCGGGCGAGAGCCCGGCGGACCGCGCGGCCGCCTCCAGCGTGAGGGAGGCCCGGCGCCGCAGGGCGCGCAGCTGGGGCGCGACGGCGGGCAGGTCACCCACCGGCGCCTCGGCGGCCGGTTCGTCCGCGGCAGGCTCGTCCACTGAAGGCTCGGTCTCGTGAGAGCTCATGCTCTCCATTCAGCCGCAGGCTTGCCTCTCGGGCAAATTTATTGCCTCAGAGGCAAACGCGGTAAGCCCCTCACAGCGGTAAGCCCCAGCTGCAACCCTCAGCGGTTGGCCACCGCCTGCTTCACCAGCGTCCTGCCGAAGTCCCACATCAGCCCGCCCCCGCTGTGCGCGTCGTCCATGACCTCGGTGAAGGCGTCGACGAACCGGTCGACCTCCTTCTCCCCGACGATCAGCGGCGGAATCAGCTTGATCACCTCCAGGTGGTCCCCGGAGACCTGGGTGAGGATGCGGTGCCGCTGGAGCAGCGGGACGACGACCATCTGCGCGAACAGGCCCTTGCGGGCGGCCTGGAGCATGGCCCAGCGGCTGCGCAGCTTCAGCGACCTGGGCCGGCCGAACTCGATGCCGATCATCAGCCCCCGGCCGCGTACGTCGGCCAGCAGCTCGTAACGGTCGACCAGCGCGGCGAGCCGGGACCTCAGCAGCTCGCCCGTGGCCCGTGCGTTCGCGACGATCTGCTCGTTCTCCATGACGGACAGCACGGCCAGGCCGGCCGCCATGGCCTGGGCGTTGGAGCCGAAGCTCGCCGAGTGGACGAGGACGCGGTCCATCGACGAGTAGACCTTCTTGAAGATCCAGTCCTTGCCGAGGGTCGCGCCCACGGGGACGTACCCGCCGGACAGGGCCTTGGCGACGCACACCAGGTCCGGTTCCACCCCGTCCTCGTGCTGATAGGCGTAGAAGTCGCCGGTCCGGCCGAGGCCGGTCTGCACCTCGTCGGCGACGAGCAGCGCCTTGTGCCGGTGCAGCAGTTCCTGCGCGGCGCGCAGATAGCCGGGCGGTGTCTCGTGGACGCCCTTGCCCTGGATCGGCTCGACGATGAGGGCGGCCACGTCGCCCTTCTTCAACTCCCTTGCCAGCGCGTCGAGATCACCGAGGGGGACGGCGGTGTCGGGCAGCAGCGGGGCGAAGCCGTCGCGGAAGCCGTCCTCGCCGTTGACGGACAGGGAGCCGGTGGTCAGGCCGTGGAAGGCGTGGTCGCAGTAGAGGACGCGCGGTTTGCCGGTGGCGCGGCGGGCGAACTTCAGGGCGGTCTCCACCGCCTCGGTGCCGCTGTTGCCGAAGAACACCCGGTCCAGGTGGGGGCTGTGGGCGAGCAGCTTCTCGGCGAGCAGTCCGGGCAGCGGCTGGCAGTCGAAGCGGGTGAGGTCGGCGAGGCCCGCGTCGAGGACGTCGTGCAGCGCCTTGCGGACGACCGGGTGGTGCCGGCCGAGGCCCATCACCCCGAACCCGGCGAGCATGTCGAGGTAGTCGTTCCCGTCGGCGTCCCAGAAGTAGGCGCCCTCGGCACGCTCGTACACCTTGTCGAAGCCGATGGTGTGCAGCATGCGCGGGAGCTGGTGGTTGAGGTATTTGCTGTGCAGCTCGTAGCGTTCGGCGGCGCGCTCGGCGAGGAGTCTGCCGAGGTCGAACTGCCCGGTCCCGGCGGCGGGTTCGGTGGTGGTCATGCGGGTTGCTCCTCGACCGGATCGGCTTCTGACGTCTCTTCCCGCACGGCCAGGCTCGCACCGATCCGCCCGGCGATCTCGACCGGCGTGAGCCCGATGTCGGCCAGCACCTCACCGCGCTTGGCGTGCGCGAGGAACTGCTCGGGGATGCCGAATCTCCTCACCGGTACGTCGACGTCGGCGTCGCCGAGTGCCAGGGCGACGGCCGAACCGACCCCGGCGGCACGGCTGTTGTCCTCGACAACGGCCACCAGCCGGTGCCCGGCGGCCAGTTCGGGCAGGGCGGGATCGACCGGCTTGACCCAGCGCGGGTCCACGACCGTGCAGCCGATGCCCCGGGCCTGAAGCAGCTCGGCCGTCTGGAGACAGACCGGGGCCATCACCCCGACGGCGACCAGCAGCACCTCGGGGCGTTCGGATCGTCCTAGGACGTCCATGCCGCCCACCCGCCCCACGGCCGGGATCTCCGGGCCGACGGACTCCTTCGGGAAGCGCACCAGCGTCGGCGCGTCGTCCACGGCGACCGCCTCGCGCAACTGGGCGCGCAGTTGGCCGGCGTCACGCGGGGCGGCGATCCTGAGGCCCGGCACGACCTGGAGCACGGACATGTCCCACATGCCGTTGTGCGAGGCCCCGTCGACGCCCGTGACCCCGGCCCGGTCCAGCACGAAGGTGACCCCGCAGCGGTGCAGGGCGACGTCCATCAGGAGCTGGTCGAAGGCGCGGTTGAGGAAGGTGGCGTACACGGCGACGACCGGGTGCAGTCCGCCGGTCGCGAGCCCGGCCGCGCTGACCGCCGCGTGCTGCTCGGCGATGCCCACGTCCCAGACCCGGTCCGGGAAGCGCTCGGCGAACCTGCCGAGCCCGACGGGGTGCAGCATGGCGGCGGTGAGGGCGACGACGTCCTCGCGCTCCTCGCCGATCCTGACGATCTCCTCGCCGAACACCGAGGTCCAGGACGGCCCGTTGGAGGGCGCGAGCGGCTCGCAGGTCAGCGGGTCCATCACACCGACGGTGTGGAAGTGGTCCTCCTCGTGCGCGAGGGCGGGTTCGTAGCCGCGGCCCTTCACCGTCAGGCAGTGCACGAGGACCGGCCCGTGGAAGCGCTTGGCGCGGCGCAGCGCGGACTCGACCGCGCCGATGTCGTGCCCGTCGATCGGGCCGACGTACTTCAGGCCCAGGTCCTCGAACATGCCCTGGGGGGCGAAGGCGTCCTTGAAGCCCTTCTTGGCGCCGTGCAGGGCCTCGTAGAGGGGGTGGCCGATGACCGGGGTGCGCAGCAGGACGTCCTTGCCCCAGGCGAGGACCTTCTCGTAGCCGTCGGTGGTGCGCAGGGTGGCCAGGTGGTTGGCGAGGCCGCCGATGGTGGGGGCGTAGGAGCGTTCGTTGTCGTTGACGACGATGATCAGCGGGCGGTCCTTGGCGGCCGCGATGTTGTTCAGCGCCTCCCAGGCCATGCCGCCGGTCAGGGCGCCGTCGCCGATGACCGCGACGACATGCCCCTTCTCCCCCTGCACCTGGCGGGCCTTGGCGAGTCCGTCGGCCCAGCCGAGCGCGGTGGAGGCGTGGCTGTTCTCGATGACGTCGTGCTCGGACTCCTCGCGCGAGGGGTAGCCGGACAGGCCGCCCTTGCCGCGCAGCTTGGAGAAGTCCTGACGTCCTGTCAGCAGCTTGTGGACGTAGCTCTGGTGGCCGGTGTCCCACAGGATGCGGTCGGTCGGTGACTCGAAGACCCGGTGGAGGGCGATGGACAGCTCCACCACTCCCAGGTTGGGCCCGAGGTGGCCGCCGGTTCGGGAGACCGCGTGCACCAGGAACTCCCTGATCTCGTCGGACAGTTCGCGAAGCTCCGCCTCGGACAGCGACTTCAGGTCGCGTGGTTGCCGGATGTTCTCCAGAATCGTCACGCTCGGGCCCCCTTCGGTCCGTGCCTCGTACTCAATTCACTTCGACTGCTCCGCGAGCTTCAGTGCCTCCTCGACGAGGGTCTCCACGATCTTCGACTCGGGTACGGTCTTGATGACCTCGCCCTTGACGAAGATCTGGCCCTTGCCGTTGCCGGAGGCGACGCCGAGGTCGGCCTCACGCGCCTCGCCGGGCCCGTTGACGACACAGCCCATCACGGCGACCCGCAGCGGCACCTCCATGCCCTCCAGGCCGGCCGTGACCTCGTCGGCCAGCTTGTACACATCGACCTGGGCGCGCCCGCACGAGGGACAGGACACGATCTCCAGACGCCGCTGCCGCAGGCCGAGGGACTCCAGGATCTGGATGCCGACCTTGACCTCTTCTGCGGGCGGGGCGCTCAGCGAGACGCGGATGGTGTCGCCGATGCCCCTGCTGAGCAGCGCGCCGAAGGCCACGGCCGACTTGATCGTGCCCTGGAACGCCGGGCCCGCCTCGGTCACGCCCAGGTGCAGCGGGTAGTCGCAGCTCTCGGCGAGCTGCCGGTACGCCTCGACCATCACGACCGGGTCGTTGTGCTTCACCGAGATCTTGATGTCGTGGAAGTCGTGCTCCTCGAACAGGGACGCCTCCCACAGCGCGCTCTCGACCAGCGCCTCCGGCGTCGCCCTGCCGTACTTCTGGAGCAGGCGGCGGTCCAGGGAGCCGGCGTTGACGCCGATGCGGATGGGTGTGCCGTGGTCCTTGGCGGCCTGCGCGATCTCCTTGACGCGGTCGTCGAACTGCTTGATGTTGCCGGGATTGACGCGTACGGCCGCGCAGCCCGCCTCGATCGCGGCGAACACGTACTTCGGCTGGAAGTGGATGTCGGCGATCACCGGGATCTGCGACTTGCGCGCGATGGTCGCGAGGGCGTCGGCGTCGTCCTGCGTGGGGCAGGCGACCCGGACGATCTGGCAGCCGGACGCGGTCAGCTCGGCGATCTGCTGGAGGGTGGCGCCGATGTCGGAGGTGCGGGTCGTGGTCATCGACTGCACCGACACCGGGGCGCCGCCGCCGACCGCCACCGGCCCGACGTGGATCTGCCGCGACACGCGCCGCTCGGCGATCGGCCGGGCCGGTACCTCGGGCACGCCCAAGGGGATGGCGGTCATGACATCACTCCCGGTTTCCGTTGACCGTCTCGCGCATGGCCCGCAGCGACTCCTTCAGGGAGCCCATGGTGGCCAGCACGGCGGTCGGCTCGTAGCCGCAGTGCGCCATGCAGTTGGCGCAGCGCGGGTCCTTGCCGCGGCCGTACTTGTCCCAGTCGGTGTCCTCGATGAGTTCGCGGTACGTCGACACGTAGCCGTCGCTCATCAGGTAGCAGGGGCGCTGCCAGCCGAAGAGGGAGTAGTTGGGGATCGCCCAGGCGGTGCAGGGGAAGTCGACCTTGCCCTCGAGGAAGTCCAGGAACAGCGGGGAGTGGTTGAGCCTCCAGCGGCGCCGGTTGCCGCCCGCGAAAGCCTTGCGGAACAGCTCGCGGGTCTGTTCCACGCCGAGGAAGTGCTCCTGGTCGGGGGCCTTCTCGTAGGCATAGGCGGGCGAGATCATCATCTCGTCGACCTTGAGGTCGTCGTTGAGGAAGTTCAGCACCTCGACGATGGTCTGCGGGGTGTCGGTGTTGAAGAAGGTGGAGTTGGTGGTGACCCGGAAGCCGCGCCGCTGGGCCTCCTTGATCGCCTCCACCGCTTCGTCGAAGACGCCTTCCTTGGCGACCGACTCGTCGTGGCGCTCACGCAGTCCGTCGATGTGCACGGCGAAGGCGAAGTAGGGCGAGGGCGTGAAGTTGTCGATCTTCTTGCGCAGCAGCATGGCGTTGGTGCAGAGGAAGACGTATTTCCGCTTGGCCACCAACTGGCGGACGATCTCGTCGATCTGAGGGTGCATCAGCGGTTCGCCGCCGGCGATGGACACCATCGGCGCACCGGATTCGAGCACCGCGCCGACGGCCTGCGCCACCGGCATACGCTGCTTGAGCACCCCGGCCGGGTGCTGGATCTTGCCGCAGCCCTCGCACTTGAGATTGCAGGCGAACAGCGGCTCCAGCTCGACGATGAGCGGGAACTTGTCACGCCTGCGGAGCTTCTGTTCGGCCAGGTATGTAGCGACCTTGATGGACTGGCGCAGCGGCATGGCCATCTGGCTCACCTCCCAGGGAGCAGCAAAGAACGGTGCCATTCGAAGAAAGCGGGAAGGACGGAGCGAAGCACTCGGAAGGCTGATATTCCACCGCGTACCGTGCTGATCCGGACGAGTTCGTGTTCCGGGGCGTCCACGACCACCCGGACGGCCGCAACCGGGCGTTCGCCCGTCCGTACGGCGCTCAGGAGGGTGGCGGCGGACTCCATGTCGACGGCGATCGCGCCGGTCGCGAGCAGCGCGGAGCGCTCGCCGCCGCGCACGACGTGGTCGGAGCCGGTGAGCGGCCCGGTGTGCACGGTGCGGCCCGGCAGGGCCCGTACCAGCTCCTTGACCAGCAGTTCGGTGCCCACGCACGGGGTGCTGCCGCGCGGGTCGCGGGTCTCCTCGGCGACGACCAGGTCGCCGGGGTGCATGCCGGGGGCGAGCCCGGCGCAGAAGCCGGTGGCGAGCACGGCGGCGCCCGCCAGGGCCGGGTCGGCGAGGACCCGGGTGACGGAGCGCTCCGCCGCCCTGGGGCCCATGCCGGTGCGCAGCACGGTGACCGGCCCGTCCGCGCCGCCGCGGTCGCCCAGGCGCAGGGCCAGGTGCTCGATGCCGAGCGCGCAGGCGATCAGCAGCGGTTCCGGGACGGGGGTGGTCGCCATCAACCCCCCTCGACCCTGGTGAAGGGGTCGCCGTGGACGTACCGGCCGAGTGCGGTGAGCGGGAACACCTGCCGGTACAAGTGGTAGTTGATGGAGAAGTCCCAGGGGAAGCCGGTGCCGGTGAAGTACGGCTCGTCCCAGGAACCGTCCTCGCGCTGGGTCGCCGCCAGCCACCCGACACCCCGCTCGACGGCCTTGGAGTGCATCTCCCCCGCGGCCAGCAGGGCGAGCAGCGCCCAGGCGGTCTGTGAGGCGGTGGATGCGCCGCGTCCGCTCCAGCCGCGCTTGTCCTTGTAGGAGCGCAGGTCCTCACCCCAGCCGCCGTCGTCGTTCTGGACGGACTTCAGCCAGGCGACGGCCCGCCGGATCGCGGGGTGCGAGCCGGGCAGCCCGGCCGCGGTCAGGGCGGGCACCACGGACCCGGTGCCGTAGATGTAGTTGACGCCCCAGCGGCCGAACCACGAGCCGTCCGGCTCCTGTTCGGCGAGCAGCCAGGCGATGCCGCGCCGGGTGCGCGGGTCGTGGGCGAGCCCTTCGACGGCGAGCATCTCCACGACGTGCGCGGTGACGTCGGCCGAGGGCGGGTCGATGACCTCGCCGAAGTCGCAGAACGGCAGCCGGTTGGGGAACGGGCTGGTGTTGTCGACGTCGAAGGCGGCCCACGCGCTGTTCCTGGACTGCATACCGAGGGTCCAGCGCACGGCCCGGCCGATCGCCCCGTCCACGCGGTCGGGGTCGTGATGGCGGACCCGGCGCAGCGCGAGGACCACCTCCGCGGTGTCGTCGATGTCGGGGTAGTTGTCGTTGTGGAACTCGAACGCCCAGCCGCCGGGCGGGAGTTGGGGGCGCTTCACGGACCAGTCGCCGGGCCGGACGATCTCCTCGCCGAGCATCCAGTCGACGGCCTTGACCAGTTGCGGATGGTCGGCGGGAAGGCCCGCGTCGGCGAGCGCGATGGTCGCCAGGCAGGTGTCCCACACCGGCGACTGGCAGGCCTCGATCATCCGGGCGCCGTCCTCGCGCCACACGGTGAAACGGTCCAGCGAGGCCAGGCCCTCACGCATCACCGGGTGCTTCAGGTCGTAGCCGAGCAGGTGCAGCGCGATCAGCGAGTAGACGGCCGGCGGCTGGATGCCGCCCCAGCAGCCGTCGTTCTCCTGCCGCTCGATGATCCAGCGGGCCGCGGAGTTCATCGCGGCCTTGCGCAGCCGGCGCGGGGCGACCTTGCGCAGGACGTGCAACGCCTTGTCCAGACGCTGGAAGGCACCGTCCCAACTGGCCACCGAGGCAAGGGGCTTGGCCGGGTTGGGGTCGGCGGGGTCGGTGTGCAGCTCGTCGAGCGGGAAGGGCGCCGGGCGCACCGGGCGCTTGGCGGAGACGATCGTCAGCGGGACGATGGTCTGCCGGGCCCAGCAGCCGAAGTCGTAGATGTTGAGCGGCACCCACGGCGGCAGATAGATGAGTTCCGGGGGGAGTTCGGGCAGGTCCTCCCACTTCCACCAGCCGAACAGGGCCAGCCAGATCCGGGTGAACACCCGGGCCGCGGCGATGCCGCCGCGCTCGCGGATCCAGGCCGAGGCCTTCGCCATGTGGGGCGCGTCGGGGGCGTCGCCGGCCAGCCGCAGGGCGACGTACGCCTCGATGGTGGCGGACAGTTCGCCCGGTCCGCCGTAGAAGGTGGCCCAGGTGCCGTCCTCGCGCTGCTCGCCACGAATGAAGAGGGCCGCGGCCCGTGTGGTCGCCTCGTCGCGGATGCCGAGGAACTGACGCAGCAGCAGGTCCTCGGCGTCCATCGTCACGTTCGTCTCGAGGTCGCCCTTCCACCAGCCCTCGGGGTCCTGGCGGGCGAGGAGGTGGTCGGTGGCGCGCCGCACGGCACGTTCGGCGGCGAGCCGGACCCCGGCCGTCTCGGGGGTGATGCTGGATGGTTCGCTGGCCGCGGCAGCACGGGGCGGCAGGGCCCCGGTGCTTCCGTCGGTCGTCGCTGTCATGGCTTCCCCTTCACTGCAGTCGTGCGCGGTCGTGCGTCTGCTGTGGGTCCGCCGTCGGCCGGTGCGTCAGTGGTGCCCGGGGCACCGGCCGGCGACTACGCGAGGGTTATTCGGCCGATAGTGATCATCTCTTCCGTACGACGACGAAGTCGGCGAGCGCCGTGAACTGCGCCCGCACCCGCTCGGGCATGTCGATCGAGTGCAGCGCCTCGATCGCGACGGCGTGCTGGCGGCGGGCCTCCTCGGCGGTCCACTCGCGGCCGCCGGCCTCCTCGATGAGCTTGGCGCGGGCGGCGAACTCATCCTCGGAGAAGCTGGCGAAGTCGCTGCTCTCGGCGTCCGCGGCGAGCAGCTCACCGAGCTGGCGCGAGGCGGAGCCGCCCGCGGCGAGGGCGGCGACGACCGGCAGGGACTTCTTGCGCTGGCGCAGGTCGCTCCAGGTCTGCTTGCCGGTGGCGTCCGGGTCGCCCCAGATGCCGAGCAGGTCGTCGACGGCCTGGAAGGCGAGGCCGAGGTGGTAGCCGTACTTCTCCAGGGTGTCGGCGGTGCGGTCGTCGGCGCCGCCGAGGACGGCTCCGATGGAGCTGGCGCAGGCCAGCAGGGCGCCGGTCTTGTTGCCCTCCATCTCCAGGCACTCCTCGACGCTGACGCGGTCGCGGTGCTCGTAGGAGATGTCCTGGGCCTGGCCGTCGATCAGCGCGCGGGTGGCGGTGGTCAGCCGGCGCGTCGCGCGGCCGGCCTCCACGGTGCCGAGCTCCAGCAGGACCTCGTTGGCCAGGGCGAACAGGGCGTCGCCGACCAGGATGGCCTGGGCGGGGCCGTGCACCTTCCAGACGGTGTCGCGGTGGCGGCGCTGCTCGTCGCCGTCCATCAGGTCGTCGTGCAGCAGCGAGAAGTTGTGCACCAGCTCGACGGCGACGGCTCCGGGGATGCCGACCTCCGGCGCGGCACCGGTGACCTCGGCGGACATGATGGCGAGCGCGGGGCGTACGGCCTTGCCGCCGTCGCCGGCGGTGGGCCTGCCGTCGGCGTCGATCCAGCCGAAGTGGTAGGCGGAAACGGTGTCCATGGGAGACGCCAGGCGGTCGACGGCCGCCCGCAGTACCGGTGTGGCCAGGGTCCGGCCGCGCTCCAGGAGCGCGGTCACGTCCACCGCGGTCTCTCGAGCGGCCGTCGAGGCCGGGGGCACAGTGGGCACAGTCTCTCCTCTTGTTGCGGTACCGGGGGTGCGGGGGCGGCCTGCCGCGGGCTCGTCGAGTCTCATGCGGCCTCCTCGAACTCGAAGAGGTGGCGGGGGCGGGGCCGGCCCAGGGCGCGCAGCGCGGCGTCCGCCGCGCTCACACCGCTTCGGACCGCACTCTCCATGGTCGCGGGCCACCCGGTGGCGGTCCACGCTCCGGCCAGATAGAGGCCGGGGGCCTTGGTACGGGCGCCGGGCCTGAGGCGTCCGACGCCGGGGGCGGGGGCGAAGGTGGCGGTGCGCTCCCGGGTGACGAAGAAGTCCAGCACCCCGGCGCCCCGGGTGCGGGGCAGCAGCTTCTCCAGCTCGGGCAGGTACCGCTCGCGCAAGGCAGCCACGGGTTCGTCGATCTCGTCCTGTGCGGCCGACTGGGAGAGCGCCAGGTACTGGCCGGTCTTCAGACCGGAGGCGTGGGTGCGGTCGAAGACCCACTGCACGGGCGTGCCGAGCGCGGCGAGGAACGGCGCGTCGAGCACCTTGCGGTCGTAGACGACATGAACGTTCAGGATGGGCGCGGTACCGATCTCCAGCAGCCGCTCGGGCGCGTCGAGGGCTCCGGCGGGCAGCAGGTCGTACGTCTCGCGCTGCGGCACGGCGAGCACGACGGCGTCCGCCTCGATGGTCTCGCCGGGAACGTGAACGCTCCAACGTGCGTTGTCGTACTGGGAGATGGAGGTGACGCGTGTACGGGTCTCGGTGCGTACGCCCGCGGAGTCGAGCGCCTTGCGGGCCAGCTTGTCGTGCAGTTCGCCCAGCGGGACATGGGCCCAGCCGATGTCGGCGGCGCCCGGGTCGGACAGCAGACCGGTCTTGAACACCATCGCGGCGAGCCCCAGGGAGGCGTCCCCCGCGACCGCGTTGAGGGTGGCGACCCCGACCAGGTCCCACAGGGCCTTCACGGCGCGCGCCGACTGACCGTGCGCGGCCAGCCAGCTGCCGAAGTCGAGTGCGTCCAGGGCCGGGTCGGCGAGGTCGAGGCCCTTGAGCGCGAGCGCGGCACGGCCGACCTTGGCGCGGTCGGCGAGCGAGAGATGCGGGTAGGTGGCGAGGCTGCGCCCCAGGTGCAGGGGCACGGGCAGCGCGTCGCGCCGCAGTCTGCCGAGCCGTCGGCCCTCGGGCCGGGTCACGTCGAGGACGGGCACGTCGAGCCGGTCCTGGAGCGGGGCGAGGGCAGCGCCCTCGATCCGGTCGAGGAACCAGCGGTAGGCGGTGCAGCAGCGCAGGTACACGTGCTGGCCGTTGTCGACGGTGAGGTCGCCGCGCTGGAAGGAGAAGGCCAGGCCGCCCAGCCTCGGTCTGCCCTCCAGCAGGGTGACCCGCATCCCGGCGTCGGCGAGGGCGAGCGCGGCGGTGACACCGGCGAGTCCGCCGCCGACCACGACGGCATGTCTGCCCGCCCCGTCGGCGGCGTCGCCTGCGTTCGCGTATGGCCGCTCCTGCGGCTGTGTGCCGTCGCTCATCGCGCCCTCTCCCCCACGCCGGGGTCGTTGAACACTGCACGGCCCCCCGCTGAAGTCAGGGACGCCGCCCGGACACGCAGGGTTGCCCCGCGCCCGCGGGCGCTGCGGCCGGCTCGGTCGGTGCGGTGCATCAGGCGCGCCTCCGGACCGTGCGGCGCACGACGTGCCGGGTGTCCAGACCGGAGAGTCCGCGGACGGCGACGTATGCCTTCTCGTGGCCGGGCAGGGAGACACGGCCGCGCAGGACCGCCTCGGGGTCGCGTTCGATGCGGTCCAGGAGGCGGCGGTAGATGCCTGCCATGGCCGCGACGCAGGCGCCGCTGCGCCGGTCGAGCAGGGGCAGCAGCCGGTAGCCCTCGGCGAACAGGGCGCGGGCCCGGCGGACCTCGAAGTGCACGAGGCCGGCGAAGTCGGAGCCCTCCGGCGGGGTCGGCCCGCCGAAGCCGGCCGAGCAGCCGAACTTGGCGAGGTCGTCGGCGGGCAGGTAGGTGCGCCCGCCCTGGGCGTCCTCGCGGACGTCCCGGAGGATGTTGGTGAGCTGGAGCGCGAGCCCGAGCGTGTCGGCGTACTCCGGCGCGCGCTCGGCGCCGCGCGCCCCCGGTGCGGTGCCGAACACGCCGAGCGAGAGCCGGCCGATGGCGCCCGCCACACAGCGGCAGTACACCTTGAGGTCGTCCCAGGTCTCGTAGGTGTCGCCGCGTACGTCCTTCAGGACGCCGTCGATCAGTTCGTCCAGGCCGCCGAGCGGGATCGGGAAGGCCTGGGCGGCATGGGTGAGGGCGACCGCGACCGGGTCGGTGTCGTCCTCTGCGATGTCGCCCGCACGTACCCGGGCGAGCATCGCCCTGGTGTCCTCCAGCCGGGCGGCCTTGACGTCGCCGTCGAGCGCCCCGTCACCGATGTCGTCGACCCGGCGCGAGAACGCGTACAGCGCCGACATCGCCCGCCGCTTGGGCGTGGGCAGCAGCCGGATGCCGTACGCGAAGTTGCGCGCCTGCTGTTCGGTGACGGCCTCGCAGTAGCTGTAGGCGGCGAGTACCGGTGCGGACACGAGTGGATCGGCCTCCACGGTCCGGATCACCCCTCTCCTCGCAAAGTCACGCCCACCTCGCGCAGCAACTGGAATCTGCCGGGTTTCGGCGGGCCGGGAAGTACGTCGTGTTCGGCGGCGGCGATGGCGCCGAGCGCCGCCCTTCCCCCTGCCACGAACCCTGCGAGCAGCAGTTTCAGCCTGCCGTGGACGCTCCCCACCAGGGGGGCGCCGTCGTCCAGCAGCTCGCGGGCGCGCTGGGCCTCGTATGCAACCAGAGCGCGCACCGACGCGCCCGCGGTTTTCGCGGCGAGATCCGCCTCCTGGACATGGAATCGCTTCATGTCCTCGGCGGGCAGATAGATCCGGTCGCGGCCGAGGTCCTCGGCCACGTCCTGGAGGTGCTCGACGATCTGCAGGGCGGTGCAGATCGCGTCGGAGCGGCGGATGCGCTCGGGGGTGGCGGTGCCGGTGACGGCGAGGACGAGCCGGCCGACGGGGTTGGCGGACAGCTCACAGTAGGCGAGCAGGTCGTCGTAGGTCTCGTAGCGTCCGACGAGCTGGTCCTGGCGGTTGGCGGCGATCAGCCCGAGGAACGGTCCGGGGGTGAGCGCGTGGCGGCGGACAGTCGGCTGCAGCCGGCGCAGGAGCGGGTGGCGGGGTGCGCCGTCCGATCCGTCGAAGACGCGCCGCAGGTCGGTCTCGAAGGCGTCCAGCATGACCATGCGGTCCTCGGCCCGCTCCGCGGGGACGCCGAGCAGCCGGGCGTCGGCGCCGCCGGGGGCCAGGTCGCCGTCGCCGATGTCGTCGACCAGGCGGGCGAAGCCGTAGACGGCCATGAGGTCGGTGCGCCAGGCGCGGGGCAGGAAGAAGGGGGCCACGGGGAAGTTCTCGGTCGCGGCCTTGTCCAGGGTGTCGCGCTCGGGATCGCCGGTGCGCGCGGTGCCGGTTCCCGTCACCGTTCGCTGCCCTGGGCGGGGACGGCGCATGCCTCGCGGAGCCGGGGAGTTTCCGTCGCCATTGCCGTCACATCTCCCGTTCTACACTGCCGACCCAATACACACTATTTCGGACACGCCGCCCGGCGCCCGCCGCGGTGCCCCGGTGGGCGGTGTCGCGCATTATCGCCCCACTTGCCGCGATTGGGCACCGGTACAGCTTACGTTGTACAACGCCGCGCGGACCTCGGGGGTGTCCCGCACATCACAAGACAACACCGATTGCCGCCCAAGATTCCTGCGGGTGGCCGGAGTTGACGTTTCCTTTGCATGTGCGGGGCAGCAGGAGAGCCCCGCCGGAGCGCGTCCGGCGGGGCCCCGAGGGTGTCACCGGGTCACCTGGCGGTGAACTTCTCGTACTCCTTGAGCACCTCTTCGGTGGGGCCGTCCATGCGCAGCTCGCCGCGCTCCAGCCACAGCACCCGGTTGCAGGTGTCGCGGATCGACTTGTTGTTGTGGCTGACCAGGAACACCGTGCCGGCTTCCTTGCGCAGTTCGCGGATGCGGGCCTCGGAGCGCTTCTGGAACGAGCGGTCGCCGGTGGCGAGGGCCTCGTCGATCATCAGCACGTCGTGGTCCTTGGCGGCGGCGATGGAGAAGCGCAGCCGGGCCGCCATGCCGGAGGAGTAGGTGCGCATCGGCAGGGTGACGAAGTCGCCCTTCTCGTTGATGCCGGAGAAGTCGACGATCTGCTGGTAGCGCTCCTTGATCTCCTCGCGGGACATGCCCATGGCGAGGCCGCCGAGGATGACGTTGCGCTCGCCGGTGAGGTCGTTCATCAGCGCCGCGTTCACGCCGAGCAGGGAGGGCTGGCCGTCGGTGTAGACCTTGCCGCTCTCGGCGGGCAGCAGGCCGGCGATGGCCCGCAGCAGGGTGGACTTACCGGAGCCGTTGGAGCCGATCAGGCCGATCGCCTCGCCCCGGTAGGCGACGAAGGACACGCCCTTGACGGCGTGCACCTTGCGCACACCCCGCGCCGTGTCGTCGGAGCCTCGCTTCAGTATCCGGCTCAGGGCCGCCGTCGCGCTGCCCTTGCCGCCCTTGGCGCCGTTGACGCGGTAGACGATGTGCAGCTCGTCGGCGATGACGGTGGGGACTCGGGTCTCAGCCACGGCCGTACCTCTCCTCGGCCTTCCAGAAGTACACGAACCCGCCCACCATGAAGAGCACGGCCCAGCCGGCCGCGGCCGCCCAGACGTGGTTCGGCAGGTTCTCGGAGCCGTAGCCGTCGATCAGCGCGAAGCGCATCAGGTCCATGTAGATCGCGGCCGGGTTCCACTGCAGGACGTTCGCCAGCCAGGCCGGCCTGTCCTGCAGCATGATCGGGATGGAGAACATCACGCCGGACGCGTACATCCACGTACGCATCACGAACGGCATCAGCTGCGCGAGGTCCGGGGTCTTCGCGCCGGCCCGCGCCATGATCAGGGCGAGGCCGGTGTTGAACAGGAACTGCAGCGCCAGCGTCGGCACGATCAGCAGCCAGGACAGGTCCGGGTAGCTGCCGAAGCCGGCGGTCACCGCGAACAGCACCAGCATCGAGAACAGCAGCTGCTGGAGTTGCTGGAGCGCGAAGGACACGGGCAGCGAGGCCCGCGGGAAGTGCAGCGCGCGCACCAGACCCAGGTTGCCGGAGATCGCCCGGACGCCCGCCATCACCGAGCTCTGCGTGAAGGTGAACACGAACACGCCGGTGACCAGGAACGGGATGTAGACCTCGCGGGACATGCCGCGGTCGGCCTCGAGGATGACACCGAAGATGAAGAAGTAGACGGCCGCGTTCAGCAGCGGGGTGACCACCTGCCACAGCTGGCCGAGCTTGGCCTGGCTGTACTGGGCGGTCAGCTTCGCCTGGGAGAAGGCCAGGATGAAGTGCCGGCGGCCCCAGAGCCGGCGGACGTAGTCGACGAGCGAGGGCCTGGCGCCGCTGACGGTCAGGCCGTACTTCTCGGCGAGCTGGGCCGCCGTCATGGTCTCGTCGGGGGACGGGGACGCGGTCACCGCGACTCCTCCGTCCTGGGTGGTCTCACTCACTGGTGGAAACTTTCCGTCTTCGATGTACGCAGCCGATGCGGGCGTGGCGGGACCGGCGGGCCCAGGGCCTGTCGATGAGGCCCTGTCGCCGGTGCTCCCAGGTCGAGCTTGTCAGATCACCGGGGGCCGGCCCAGTCGGGTCAGCCGCCACACCGTACGCCACTTCATCGGCCGGCGAGGCCCGCAGGACGTGGTCCAGCCTTCCCGGAATCCGCCGAACCACGCCTTCAGCGCGGGCCGCGAGGGCCTGCGCGCCAGGGTGAGCAGCAGCCACACGCCGAGGTAGACCGGGACCAGCAGGGCGGGGAGGTTGCGGCGGGCCAGCCAGACCCGGTTGCGGGCGACCATCCGGTGGTAGACCGCGTGCCGCGAGGGCGCGGTCGTCGGGTGGTACAGGACCATGTCCGACCGGTAGTCGATCATCCAGCCCGCGTCCAGCGCCCGCCAGGCCAGGTCGGTCTCCTCATGGGCGTAGAAGAACTCGTCGGGCAGCCCGCCGACCTCGGCGAACACCTTCGTACGGACGGCGTTGGCGCCGCCGAGGAAGGTCGTCACCCGCGAGGAGCGCATCGGGTCGGAGGCCCGCAGCCGGGGGACGTGCCGGCGCTGGGTGACGCCGGTGTCCGGGTCGGCGATGCGGAAGCTGATGATGCCCAGCTTGTCGTCCGCCGCGAAGGCCTGCCGGCACAGCTCGGCGGTGTCGGTGCGGGCGAGCAGGCCGTCGTCGTCGAGGAACAGCAGGATGTCGACGTCGGTGCCGCCGGGACCGAAGGCCTCGATGCCGACGTTGCGGCCGCCGGGGATGCCGAGGTTCTCGGGCAGCTCGACGGTGCGGACAACCGACGAGAACTCCGTGACGTCAGGGACCGGCGAGCCGTTGCCGACCACGACGACCTCGACCGGGTCGCCGTCCTGCCCCGCGACCGAGTCGATCAGGGCCCGCAGCTCGTCGGGGCGGTTGCCCATGGTGATGATCACCGCGCCGACCTTCATGGCACTCACTTCAGCCTGCTGGAAGCGAGGATGGACACCAGGTGCAGCAGCGTCTGCAGCACCGCGACACCCGCCATCACCGCGACGCCGAGCCGCGAGAAGAACAGGTCGCCGCGCGCCTGGTCGGCGAAGGCCAGGAGCAGGATCACCAGCGACGCCTCGATGCCGAGGATCAGGCGGTGGAACTTCAGCGCGGCGGCGGCCTTGCGGGCCAGTGCCATGCCGGAGGAGCGCATCTCGGCGGCGGCCTCCTTCACCGGGGGCAGCCCGCCCTGGTGCCGGGCGACCGCGACCAGGTCGGTCTCCGCCTTGATCAGGATCGCGCCGAGCGCGGCGAGGGTGCCGAGGAACGCCCACAGCCAGTCGATACGGCCGCTGCCCCACACGTCGGCGGCCCGCAGGCCGAAGCCGACCAGGACCGCGGCGTCGGTGAGATAGGCGCCGACCCGGTCGAGGTACACGCCGTTGAGGGAGTACTGCTTCTTCCAGCGCGCGACCTCGCCGTCGACGCAGTCCAGCAGCAGGTACATCTGCACCGCGACCGCGCCGAGGACCGCGCCCGTGACGCCCGGCACCAGCAGGGCCGGGGCGGCGAGCACGCCGAACAGGGTCATCAGGTACGTGAGCTGGTTGGGTGTGACGCGGGTGTTCACCAGGTGGCGCGTGACCCGCAGGGACACCTCACGCATGTAGAGGCGCCCCATCCAGTGCTCACCGCTGCGCCGGTCCTTGACCCCCGGGGGGTGGACGACCGGACGGAGTTCAGCTACCGATGGCCTTGACATAGTCGGCGTAGATGTCCTTGATCTGGTCGGTTTTCAGGTCGAGGTGTTCGAGGATCGTGTAGCGGCCGGGCCGGGTCTCCGGGGCGAACTCCACGACCTTGACGAACTCGTCGGTCGTGAAGCCGATCTCCTCCGGGAGCACCGGAAGCCCGTGCCTGCGCAGCACCTCGGCCATGGCGGCCGACTCCTCGTGGGCCCCGCGCAGATACATCGCGAAGGCCGCGCCCAGGCCGCACTGCTCGCCGTGGGCGGCTGCGCGGCGGGGGTAGAGCAGGTCGAAGGCGTGGTTGATCTCGTGGCAGGCGCCGGAGGACGGGCGGGAGTCGCCCGACACCGACATGGCGATGCCGCTGAGCACCAGCGCCTCGGCGAGCACCTGGAGGAAGCCGGTGTCCGCGATGGTGCCGGGGTGGCGCAGCACGGCCTCGCCGGCCTGCCGGGCGATGGCGGCGGCCAGGCCGTCGATCTTCTCGCCCTTGACCCGGTGGGCCAGCTCCCAGTCGGCGATGGCCGAGATGTTGGACACCGCGTCGCCGATCCCGGCCCGCACGAAGCGCACCGGGGCCTCCCGGATGACGTCCAGGTCGATCACGACGGCGATCGGGTTCGGTACGCCGTAGGAGCCCCGCCCTGCGTCGTTGTCGAGCGTGGCGACCGGTGAGCACAGGCCGTCGTGCGCGAGGTTGGTCGGTACGGCGACCAGCGGCAGGCCGACGCGCGCCGCGGCGAACTTGGCGCAGTCGATGATCTTGCCGCCGCCGAGCCCGACGAGCGCGTCGAAGTGGCCCGCCTTGATCTCGGCGGCCAGCCGGACGGCGTCGTCGAGGGTGCCGCCGCCGACCTCGTACCAGGTGGCGCCGGGCAGGGCGGGCTGGAGCCGCTCGCGCAGCCGGGCGCCGGAGCCGCCGCTGACGGCGACGGCGAGGCGGCCGGAGTGCGAGATGCGCTCGTCGGCGAGCACACCGCCGAGGTCGTCGAGGGCGCCGGGGCGGATGTCGACGACGACGGGTGAGGGAATCAGCCGGGTCAGTAGCGGCACGCGATCTCCCGTCCCCGGGCGAGATCGTCGTGGTTGTCGATCTCGACCCAGTCGACCTCGCCGATCGGCGCGACGTCGATCCGGAAGCCTCGGTTCACGAGCTCCTGGTAGCCGTGCTCGTAGAACTGCTGCGGGTCGGTCTCCCAGACGGTCTTCAGCGCGTCGGCCAGCTCGGGGGCGGCGTCGCCCTCGATCAGGGTGACACCGATGTACTCGCCCGTCGCCTCGGCGGGGTCCATCAGCTTGGTGATCTTCTTGACGCCCGTCTCCGGGTCGACGACGACCTTCATCTCCTCGTCGGCCAGGTCCTTCACCGTGTCCAGGGCGAGGATGATCCGCTTGCCCTCGCCGCGGGCGGCGAGCAGCGTCTTCTCGACGGAGACCGGGTGCACGGTGTCGCCGTTGGCGAGGATCACGCCGTCCTTGAGGGCGTCACGGCCGCACCACAGGGAGTAGGCGTTGTTCCACTCCTCGGCCTTGTCGTTGTCGATCAGGGTGAGCTTGAGGCCGTACTTGGCCTCCAGCGCTTCCTTGCGCGCGTACACGGCCTCCTTGCGGTAGCCGACGATGACCGCGACCTCGGTCAGACCGATCTCGGCGAAGTTGCCGAGGGTGAGGTCCAGGACCGTGGGCTCGCCCTCTATGCCCGCGGGCCCCACCGGCACCAGTGCCTTGGGCAGGGTGTCGGTGTAGGGGCGCAGTCGGCGTCCGGCGCCGGCCGCCAGCACGAGGCCGATCATGCGGGTTCTCCTTCATCGTGTACGGCGGGCGCCCCTGCGGACACCCAGAAGCGGATGCTCTCCACGAGCACCACCAGGGCGACGACCACGGCCACCGCAGTGAGCGCGAGCGTGAACTGCGAACCGGTGAGCAGCGCGGCCAGCACGACGACGAGCAGCGTCCGCCCGTCCTGCCCCCCGATGGCGCGCACCAGCCAGGCCGGGGGCGCTCCGGCGTTCCCGCGGATGCGGTACACCGTGTCGTAGTGATGGTAGGCGACCGCCGCCACCAGGCCGAAAGCCGCAGGAAGGGCTCCGTTCACCTCGGACTTGGCCGCGAGGATCAGGACGGTGCCGTATTCGGCCGCCCGGAAGAAGGGCGGGACCAGCCAGTCGAGGGCGCCGGTGAGGGGGCGGGCCAGGGCGAGGGCGGAGAAGCAGACGTAGAAGACGGCGGCGAGGGCGGACAGCCGGCTGCCGTACGGGGCGATACCGGCGGTGACCACGATCACGGCGGCACCCGTCAGCGCCGAGGCGAACGGGGTCTTCAGCGGCCACGCGACCTTGCTCAGCCCCTCCGCGAGCGGGCCGTTGTCGGCGAGGTCCGCCAGCGCCTTCGCCGCCCGCTCGGTGCGCTCCGCCCTGCGCGTCAGGGACCGCAGCACGCGGCCGGCCGTGGTGTAGGTCGCCGCGAAGGCGCAGCCGATGAGCAGGGCGTAGAAGGTGATGCGGGGCGTGGTGGCCGCGGTGAGGATCGCGATCATCGCCCAGCGCTCGCCGATCGGCAGCACGATCATCCGGCGCACCCACACCGTCCAGCCGACGCTGTCGAGCTTGTCGGAGAGGGCGGCGGTGGGGCTGGTGTTGGCGGTGGCGTCGTGGTTGGCCTCGTTGAAGGAGAAGTCGACCACGTGCCGGCAGGTCTGGAGGATCATCGCGCCGAGGGCGAGGGCCCACACGTCGTCCCCGCCGCGGGCCGCTCCCAGTGCGAGGCCCGCGTAGTAGGCGTACTCCTTGGCCCGGTCGAAAGTGGCGTCGAGCCAGGCGCCGAGCGTGGAGTACTGCAGGGAGTAGCGGGCGAGCTGGCCGTCGGTGCAGTCCAGCACGAAGGAGAAGATCAGCAGGACGCCGGCCGCGACGAAGCCGCCGCGGGTGCCGGTGGCCGCGCAGCCCGCCGCGATCAGCGCGGTGAGCAGGGACGCGGTGGTGACCTGGTTGGGGGTCAGTCCGCGGCGGGCGCACCAGCGGGCGATGTAGCGGGAGTAGGGGCTGATGAAGAAGGTGGTGAAGAAGCCGTCGCGGGCCTTCACGGCCGACTTCAGGCGTACGGCCTCGTCGTCGACGGCCGTGACGGCCTGCCGGGCCTCGTTGCGGGCCTGCGGGTCGGCCGGGACGGTGGCGACGAGGGAGCCCAGCTCGGGGCGGTGCAGGCCGGCGCCGTCGGCGTCCAGGGCGGTGATCAGGCGGTCGGCGAGGCTGTCGACGGCGACCGGGCCGGTGCCCTCGCCGCTCTCCCGGGTCAGGGCGCGGGTGAGGGCCTGGCGGCCGGCCGGCTGGGCGGTGACGGCGCCGGGCACGGCGGCCAGCGGGAAGCGGGGGTCGGTCAGACCGAGGCGGAGGGCGTGCACATGGCCGACGAAGCGCGGGTCCACGACCGCGACCCGCTCATCGGCCGGGGCCTGCGCCAGCAGGGCCGCGGTGTCATCGGCGCCGGAGGCCACGCGGACGTCGAAGCCGAGGGACCGCAGATCGCCCTCGATCGACGATCCGGGGACCGGCTGACCGGTGAGGATGGCGGTCGGCAACCGAACTCACTCCCTGGGTCCCGACGCGCCCGCGTCGGTCATGTACATGATGGGGACGCCCCTTGGCTGCACCAGGCGGGCGGCATGTCGGCAGAGGCTATCGGATGTTGGGAAAGCCGCGTTCACCGGCCGTTCACGGTCCGGTCGACACGGTCTGCTCGTGACCTCCGTCGCGATCATCATGGGTGATCCGGGGCCGGGCAGACAAAATTCGCGGTTCCAGAACGGACATTCGCGACGTACGGCCGTTCCGCGACCTGCGGCCGGCCCGCTCGCCCGCCCGTGGTCCGCTTAGGGTGGCTCACCATGACATGGCTGATCACCGGCGGTGCCGGATACATCGGGGCTCATGTGGCGCGGGCCATGGCAGGGGCCGGGGAGAGCGTGGTGGCGCTGGACGACCTCTCGGCCGGCGTCCCGGCACGGCTGCCCGCAGGGGTCCCGCTGGTCCGGGGCTCCGCGCTGGACGCGGACCTGCTGCGGCGCGTGTTCGCCGAGCACCGGATCACCGGAGTGGTGCATCTCGCGGCCCGCAAGCAGGTCGCGGAGTCGGTCGCGCGGCCGACCTGGTACTACGCGGAGAACGTGGGCGGTCTGGCCACACTCCTCGACGCGGTCGCCGAGGCCGGGATCCGCCGCTTCGTCTTCTCCTCCTCCGCCGCCGTCTACGGCACCCCGGATGTGGACCTCATCACGGAGGACACGCCCTGTGCGCCGGTGAACCCCTACGGCGAGACCAAGCTGGCCGGCGAGTGGCTGGTGCGCGCCGCGGGCCGGGCGCACGGCATCGCGACGGTGTGCCTGCGCTACTTCAACGTGGCCGGCACGGCCGCGCCCGAGCTGGCCGACACCGGGGTGTTCAACATCGTCCCGATGGTCTTCGACCGGCTGACCCGCGACGAGGCCCCGCGAATCTTCGGCGCCGACTACCCGACGCCCGACGGCACCTGCATCCGTGACTACATCCATGTCGCCGACCTGGCCGAGGCCCACCTCGCGGCCGCCCGGCGCCTGGCCGCCGAGGACGCCACGGGCGACCTCACGGTCAACATCGGCCGTGGCGTGGGGGTCTCCGTGCGCGAGCTGGTCACCCTGATCGGCGAGGTCACCGGTGACACCCGCCCGGCCCTGGTGGAGGGCCGGCGCCCCGGCGACGCCCCCCGCGCGGTCGCCTCGGCCGACCTGGCGGCGAAGGAACTGGGCTGGACCGCACGGCACGACGTCCGCGAGATGGTCGCGTCGGCGTGGGAGGGGTGGCAGCGGCTGCACGCTCGCTGAGCCGCTGACCTGCGGTTCGTTTGCGCAGGTCAGGGCATATGACAACGGTGTTCAGTGCCGCGTTGCCGGATACCCCCCTCCCGTAGTTGACTGGGTGCCCCGGGCCGAACACAGGAGGGCGTTTTTCATGGGGGCTGGCCATGACCACGGGCACACGCACGGGCACGCCTCGCCGGGCGGTACCGCGACCGCGGCGTACCGCGGACGGCTGAGGGTCGCTCTCGCGATCACGCTCGGCGTGATGGTGGTCGAGATCGTCGGCGGTTTGGTCGCCGACTCCCTCGCCCTGATCGCGGACGCGGCGCACATGGCCACCGACGCCCTCGGCCTCGGCATGGCGCTGCTGGCGATCCACTTCGCGAACCTCCCGGCGAGTGCCAACCGCACCTTCGGCTACGCCCGCGCCGAGATCCTCGCCGCCCTCGCCAACTGTCTGCTGCTGCTCGGCGTCGGCGGCTACGTCCTGTACGAGGCGGTCCAGCGGTTCATCACGCCCGCGGGCACCGAGGGCGGGCCGGTGGTCGTCTTCGCGCTGGTCGGTCTCGCCGCGAACCTCGTGTCGCTGACGCTGCTGATGCGCGGCAGCAAGGACAGCCTGAACGTGCGCGGCGCCTTCCTGGAGGTCGCGGCGGACGCGCTGGGCTCGGTCGCGGTGCTGATCTCGGCCGCGGTGATCCTGACCACCGGCTGGCAGCCGGCCGACCCGATCGCCTCGCTGGTGATCGGCCTGATGATCGTCCCGCGCACCCTGCGGCTGCTGCGCGAGACCCTCGACGTGCTGCTGGAGTCGGCCCCCAAGGGCGTCGACATGGCGGAGGTGCGCTCGCACATCCTGGCGCTGGACGGGGTGGAGGACGTGCACGACCTGCACGCCTGGACGATCACCTCGGGGATGCCGGTGGTGTCGGCGCACGTGGTCGTCAGCGGGGAGGTCCTGAACGCGATCGGCCACGAGAAGATGCTGCACGAACTCCAGGGCTGCCTGGGCGGCCACTTCGACGTCGAGCACTGCACCTTCCAGCTGGAGCCGGGCGGTCACGCCGAGCACGAGGCGCACCTTTGCCACTGACCCTCGGGGGATCTGCCGCGGCCCGATCGGGTGACTCCGGCGTCGGCGCCCCGGGCGGAGTTCGCCCATCGGGCCCCTCTTATGGCGTACCGCGAGCGGGAAGTGCGGGGAGCGCCTGTTCCGTACGGCAGACTGGGGCGCGAGGACCGAGGCGAAGGATGGGTATGCCGATCACACCTGCCACCGCGACGCCGAACGCGTCGAAGGGCACCGCGGAAGCGATCTTGCTGGAACTCGTCGACGAGGACGGCGTGACGATCGGCACCGCGGAGAAACTCGCCGCCCATCAACCGCCGGGGCAGCTGCACCGGGCGTTCTCGGTGTTCCTCTTCGACGCCCGTGGCCGGCTGCTGCTCCAGCAGCGCGCGCTGGGCAAGTACCACTCCCCCGGCGTGTGGTCCAACACCTGCTGCGGCCACCCCTACCCGGGCGAGGCGCCCTTCGCGGCGGCGGCCCGGCGGACGTACGAGGAGCTGGGGGTCTCCCCGTCGCTGCTGGCCGAGGCGGGCACGGTGCGCTACAACCACCCGGACCCGGACTCGGGGCTGGTGGAGCAGGAGTACAACCACCTCTTCGTGGGCCTCGTGCAGTCCCCGCTGCGGCCGGACCCGGAGGAGGTCGGCGACACGGCCTTCGTGACGCCCGCGGAGCTCGCCGAGCGGCATGCCAAGGACGTGTTCTCCGCCTGGTTCATGACCGTCCTGGACGCCGCGCGCCCGGCGGTCCGCGAGCTGACGGGCGACGCGTCCGGCTGGTGAGCCTCAGGGCTCCCGACGGCCGGTGGACCTCAGGGCCGCGCGGTGGTCGGTGAGCCTCAGGGCCGCACGACGGTCGGTGAGCCTCGGGGCCGCACGGCGACCGGTGAGCCTCAGGGCTGCGCGGTGGGCTTGAGCGGCAGGGCGGCCCAGATCACCTTGCCGCCGCTCGCCGTGTGCTCCACGTCGCACACGCCGCCCGCCTCACGGGTGATCTCCCGCACCAGCAGCAGCCCCCGGCCGCCGGTCTGGCCGTGGTCGGCCTCCAGGGCGGTCGGGCGGTAGGGGTGGTTGTCCTCGACGGACACCCGCACCCACTCCGCGCCCACGGCGACCTCCACGGCCAGCATCGGCGACAGCAGGGCCGCGTGCCGTACGGCGTTGGTCACCAGCTCCGAGACGATCAGCAGCAGCCCCTGCACCAGGTCGTCCGAGACGGGCACGCCCTGTCGGTACAGCAGGTCCCGCACGGCGTGCCGTGCCTGCGGGACGGAGGCGTCCACGGCGGGGGCGGTGAACCGCCAGACGCCTTCGTACGGCAGCGGGTCCGGCGGACCCGTCTCAAGGGGCGCGTCCGCGCCGCCTGCTGGGTGTGGGGCGGGCCCGCACCCGTGGGTCTCCATCGTCCGGTCGCCACCCTCGCGCTCGATTGTCACCACACGTCGAGTGTTGGTAATGAGTCGCTCCGCTCCGGATGACTGACCACAACTCACCGACTATCGAGCGTTTGTGACCACCTGCGTATGACAGGGTCAGTTGTGGGACTGCTCCTGCCCCTCTCATGCCGACTTCGCGAACTTTTCGGGTTGTACGGGTTTGCGTGCGGCCTCGCCCTTTTTGCCGGGGGTTCTTCCCGGGTCCGGGTGATCCGTCGCACAGCGGCGCGCACCGGGGTGCGGGTTAGCATCCGGCCCATGGAGCCGCAGCTGCTGCACAGCGTCACCGAGTCCGTGGCCACGGTCGTGATCCACCACCCGGCCAAGCGCAACGCCATGACCGCCGCCATGTGGGCCGCGCTGCCGCCGCTGCTGGACCGGCTCGCCGCCGACACGGCCGTACGGGCGCTGGTGCTGACCGGGGAGGGCGGCACCTTCTGCGCCGGGGCGGACATCTCCACGCTCCAGGGCTCGCCGCAGCGGGCGCAGTCGCTCGCGGGGGACGCCGAGGAGGCGCTGGCCGCCTTCCCGAAGCCGACGCTCGCGGCGATCCGGGGGCACTGCGTGGGCGGCGGGGCCCAGTTGGCGGCGGCCTGCGATCTGCGGTTCGCCGAGGAGGGCGCGCTGTTCGGGGTGACACCGGCCAAGCTGGGGATCGTCTACCCGGCCTCCTCCACACGCCGACTGGTGTCCCTGGTGGGGCCGGCCACCGCCAAGTACCTGCTGTTCTCCGGCGAGTTGATCGACGCGCAGCGGGCGCTGCGCACCGGCCTGGTGGACGAGGTGCTGCCGGAGGGCGAACTCGCCAAGCGCGTCGGGGAGTTCACCCGGATCCTGACCTCCCGCTCGCAGCTCACCCAGGCCGCCGCCAAGGAGTTCGCGAACGGGCGCACCGACCGCGACGCGCACTGGTCCGAGCAGGCGCGCGGCAGCGGCGACACCGCGGAGGGCGTCGCCGCGTTCCTGGAGCGCAGGCCGCCGCGCTTCACCTGGACTACGTCAGGATGAAGCGGCTCTTGCCGCGGAACTCCTCCACCAGGTGCGCGGGCGCCTTCGCCGGCGAGCCCGCGTCGTAGGGCGGCTGGGGGTCGTACTCGGTGAGCAGCTGGACGGCCTGGGCGTGCTCGTCGCCGGCGATCCTTCCGACCAGGGCGAGGCCCATGTCGATGCCGGAGGAGACGCCGGCGGCGGTGACGTACTTGCCGTCGAAGACGACGCGTTCGCCGGTGGACTCCACGCCGAGGCTCGCCAGGAAGTCCAGGGCCAGCCAGTGCGAGGTCGCCCGGCGGCCCTCGAGCAGCCCGGCCCGGGCGAGCAGCAGGGAGCCGGTGCACACGGACGTGGTCCAGGTGCTGGTCGCGTCCACCGCGCGCAGCCAGTCGAGCAGGGCCACGTTCTCCATCTGCGGCGTCTGTCCGGGACCGCCGGGCACGACCACGATGTCCGGGTGCGGCACTTCGGCGAAGGTGCGGTCGGCGACCATCGCGAGCGCGCCGGTGTCGGTGCGGACGGGGCCCGACTCCTCGGCCACGAAGACGAGTTCGGCGTCGGGGAGACGGCCGAGGGTCTCGTAGGGGCCGACGGCGTCGAGGGCGGTGAAGCGGTCGTAGAGGACGATCGCGATCTGCATGGGTGTCCCTTCGTCGGGGGTCATTCGGTGGTCGCGGGGCGGAAGCGGCGCCGGTACTCGGCCGGGGCCGTTCCGAGGATGCGTACGAAGGCGCGGCGCATGGCCTCCGGTGTGCCGTAGCCGCTGGCGCGGGAGATCTCCTCCACGCCGTCGCCGGTGTCCTCCAGCAGCCGGCGGGCGTGCTCCAGTCGGACCCGGTCCACGTAGCGGCCGGGGGTCAGCCCGGTCTCCGTGCGGAAGGCGCGGGCGAAGTGGCGCGGGGAGAGCCGGGCGCGGGCGGCGAGCGCCTCGACGGACAGGTCGCCGCCGGGGTGCTCGGTGATCCACTGCTGGACGTCGCGCAGCGGTTCGCGCGACGCGGTCTGGGCGGCGAGCTGCGCGCTGAACTGGGCCTGGTTGCCCGGCCGGCGCAGGAACACCACCAGATGCCGGGCGACCGTGAGCGCCACGTCCCGGCCAAGGTCCTCCTCCACCAGGGCGAGGGCCAGATCGATGCCCGCGGTGACACCGGCGGAGGTGCACACGTGCTCGTCCCGCACGAAGATCGGGTCGGCGTCGACGTCGATCTCCGGGTGGTCGCGGGCCAGCTTCTCGCAGTACGCCCAGTGGGTCGTGGCGCGTCGGCCGTCCAGCAGTCCGGCCTCGGCCAGCAGGATCGCGCCGGTGCACACGGACACCAGCCGCCGGGCGCGCGGGCCGTTGCGCCGCAGCCAGTCCACGAGCCGCGGGTCCGCGCGGCGGGTGCCCCGGCCGCCCGGCACCACCAGCAGATCCGGCCCGGCCTCGTCCGGCAGCGCCCCGTCCGGTACGAGGGTCAGGCCGCTGGAGGTGCGTACGGGACCGCCGTCCAGGGAGGCCGTACGGATCTCGTACGACCCCGGCGTGCAGGTGTCCGCCCCCGCGAAGACCTCCACGGGGCCTGTGACATCGAGGCTCTGGACGTCGTCGAAGAGGACCACGAGCACGGTTCGCTGCGCCATGCCTCGATTCTTCGGAACCCCGCCGACGGCCGCAATGACGAGCACCCCACCTTTCCTGCCATGTGTGCGCGGGGACGCGCGCGGTACCCGGCGGACACGGCAACGAGAGGAGTTCGACGTGTTCCGAGCCATAGCGGATGTTCTGCGCCAGATCGGCGGGGCCATCGCGACGGTCGTGACGCTGCCCTTCCGGGCGGTGGCCCGGCTGTTCGGGGGTGCCTCGTCCAGCGGCCGACGCGGTGCGCGCCACGTATGAGGGGCCGCCTGCCACGCCCGTCCGCCTGCCCTGATCCCGTGCTGTCGGTGTCACCTGCCACAATTGCCGCGCAACCCGAAGTAGAAGGCGGTACGGGATCGTGACGACACCCGGGTCCCTCGGAGCAGGGTCCATCGAGAGCAGGATCGCCGAGGAGCTCGGCGTAAGGGAGCGGCAGGTCAAGGCCGCCGTCGAGCTGCTCGACGGCGGTTCGACGGTGCCTTTCATCGCCCGCTACCGCAAGGAAGCCACCGAGATGCTCGACGATGCGCAGCTGCGCACGCTCGAGGAGCGGCTGCGCTATCTGCGGGAGCTGGAGGAGCGCCGGGCGGCGATCCTGGAGTCGGTGCGCGAGCAGGGCAAGCTCACCGAGGGGCTTCAGGCGCAGATCCGGGGCGCGGAGACGAAGGCGCGCCTGGAGGACATCTATCTGCCGTACAAGCCCAAGCGGCGCACCAAGGCGCAGATCGCCCGCGAGGCGGGGCTGGAGCCGCTGGCCGAGGGGCTGCTGAACGACCCGGGCGTGGAACCGCTCGCGGCCGCGGCGGCGTTCGTCGACGCCGACAAGGGCGTCGCCGACCCGCAGGCCGCGCTGGACGGCGCCCGGGCGATCCTCACCGAGCGGTTCTCGGAGGACGCCGACCTGATCGGCGAGCTGCGCGAGCGCATGTGGGTGCGCGGGCGCCTCGCGGCGAAGGTGCGCGAGGGCAAGGAGGAGGCGGGCGCGAAGTTCGCCGACTACTTCGACTTCGCCGAGCCGTTCACCGAGCTGCCCTCGCACCGCATCCTGGCGATGCTGCGCGGCGAGAAGGAGGAGGTCCTCGACCTCGTCCTGGAGCCGGAGGAGCCCACGGAGGGTCCTTCGTCTTACGAGGGGCTGGTGGCGAACAGGTTCGGCATCGCCGACCGCGGCCGCCCCGGCGACAAGTGGCTGACCGACACCGTCCGTTGGGCCTGGCGCACCCGCATCCTCGTCCACCTCGGCATCGACCTGCGGCTGCGGCTGCGTACGGCCGCCGAGGACGAGGCGGTGCGGGTGTTCGCCGCCAACCTGCGCGATCTGCTGCTCGCCGCCCCGGCGGGCACGCGCGCGACGCTCGGCCTGGACCCCGGCTTCCGTACGGGTGTGAAGGTCGCCGTCGTCGACGCGACCGGCAAGGTCGTCGCCACGGACGTCATCCACCCGCACGTCCCGGCCAACCGGTGGGACGAGGCGATCGCCAAGCTGGCGCGGCTGGCGCAGGAGCACGCGGTCGAGCTGGTCGCGATCGGCAACGGCACCGCGTCCCGCGAGACCGACAAGCTCGCCGGTGAACTCATCGCCAAGCACCCGGAGTTGAAGCTCACCAAGGTGATGGTGTCCGAGGCGGGCGCGTCCGTGTACTCGGCGTCCGCGTTCGCCTCGCAGGAGCTGCCGGACATGGACGTGTCGCTGCGCGGCGCGGTGTCGATCGCGCGGCGGCTGCAGGACCCGCTGGCCGAGCTGGTGAAGATCGATCCGAAGTCGATCGGTGTCGGCCAGTACCAGCACGACCTGTCCGAGGTGAAGCTGTCGCGCTCGCTGGACGCGGTGGTCGAGGACTGTGTGAACGGCGTCGGCGTGGACGTCAACACCGCCTCCGCGCCGCTGCTCGCGCGGGTGTCCGGCATCTCCTCCGGCCTCGCCGAGAACATCGTGGCGCACCGCGACGCCAACGGGCCCTTCACCTCCCGCTCCGCGCTGAAGAAGGTGGCGCGGCTCGGCCCGAAGGCGTACGAGCAGTGCGCGGGCTTCCTGCGCATCCGCGGCGGCGACGACCCGCTGGACTCCTCCAGCGTGCACCCCGAGGCGTACCCGGTGGTGCGGCGGATGGTGAAGACCGCGGGTCAGGAGGTGGCCTCGCTGATCGGCAACACCGCGGTGCTGCGCTCGCTCAGGCCGACCGACTTCGTCGACGAGACCTTCGGTCTGCCGACCGTCACCGACATCCTCAGGGAGCTGGAGAAGCCGGGGCGCGACCCGCGGCCCGCCTTCAAGACGGCCACCTTCAAGGAGGGCGTGGAGAAGATCTCCGACCTGGCCTCCGGGATGGTCCTGGAGGGCGTCGTCACCAACGTGGCCGCGTTCGGGGCGTTCGTCGACGTCGGTGTCCACCAGGACGGGCTCGTGCATGTCTCGGCCATGTCGAAGACCTTCGTGAAGGACCCGCGGGACGTCGTCAAGCCGGGTGACATCGTCAAGGTGAAGGTCCTCGAGGTGGACATCCCGCGCAAGCGGATCTCGCTGACGCTGCGCCTGGACGACGAGGCGCAGGCCTCCGGCGGTGAGCGGCGCCAGCAGCGGGGCGGCGGGCGTCCTCCGCAGCAGCGGCAGGGGCGCGGGAGCGGGGGCGGCAACGGCGGTGGCCGTGGCGGCGGCAATGGCGGTGGCGGTGGCTCCCGTCAGGCTCCGGCACCGGCGAACAGCGCGATGGCCGACGCCCTGCGCAAGGCGGGTCTGCTGAACCCGAAGAAGGGCCGCTGACGCCTGTCGGAGCGCCAGGCGGTGGATGAATGACCTGTGACGCCGGCCCGGGGTCAACTCCGGGCCGGCGTGGCGTGTCTCTGGGGCTGGTCCGGCGGCCGGGGCCGGGCGGTGCGGCTCCGTTGTGGCGGGTCCGGCGGTCGGGGCCGGGCGGTGCGGCTCCGTTGTGGCGGGTCCAGTGGCCGGGGCCGGGCGGTGCGGCTTCGTTGGGCCGAGTGCAGCAGTCGCGGAGGGCGTCGTGGGCGGGGCGGGGCGAGGCTGGATTCCCCGTCGTCGCCGTACTGGAGTGATCGATGCCCCCTCGTCCTGCCCCGACTGCTGCCGCGTCCCTGATCGCGCTCTGTCTCGCTCTGCTGTCCCCCGGCCCGGCGACGGCGGCCGGGCATCCCGAACCGCCGCGCGACGACGCCGGGTTGCAGCGGCGGCTGGAGGAGCTGGTGCGGACTCCCGGAGGGCCGCCCGGGGTGATCGCGGTGCTCCAGGACGAGAAGCACAGCCGGGTCGTCCGGGCCGGGGTCGCGGATGTGGAGACGGGCCGGACGCCCCGCCCGCACGACCACATGCGCATCGCCAGTACGGCGAAGGCGTTCAGCGGCGCCGTCGCCCTGTCCCTCGTCCAGTCGGGCGACCTGCACCTCGGCGACACCCTCGGCAAGCTGCTCCCGAGGCTGCCGGAGGCATGGCACGCGGTGACGCTGCGGCAACTGCTCAACCACACCAGCGGGCTGCCCGACTACTCACGCAGCCCCGAGTTCATCGCGATCCTGCGGGCCGACCCGCACCACCGCTTCGACTCGCGCCGGCTGCTGGACTTCGCCGGGCAGACCCTGCTGTTCCCGCCGGGCAGCCGCTACCAGTACTCCAACTCCGACAACATCGCCGTCGCCCTGATGGCCGAGGCCGTCACCGGAACACCGTACGAGCGGCTGCTGGAGGAGCTGGTGTACCGCCCGCTGGCCCTGCGGCAGACCAGCCTGCCGCAGGGGTACGAGATGCCGGAGCCGTATCTGCACGGCTATGCGGTGAGCCCGACCGAGCCCCCGGAGGACGTCAGCGAGCTCATCGGCATGTCCGGCGTGTGGGCCTCCGGCGGGATCGTGTCCACGCCCACCGACATGACCCGCTTCGTACGGGGCTATGTGGGCGGCAGGCTGTACGGGCCCGACGTCGTACGCAAGCAGCGGCGCTGGATCCCGGGCGGCGCGTCCGAGCCCGCCGGGCCGGGGCGCAACGACGCCGGGCTGGCGCTGTTCCGGTACACGACCCGCTGCGGGGTCGTGCTGGGGCACACCGGCAACACGGCGGGCTACACCCAGCTGATCGCTGCCACGCCCGACGGACGCCGTTCCCTGACCTTCTCCGTCACCAGCCAGATCAACCAGGCGCAGACGCCCGAGCTGCTGCAGCGGTTGCGCGCGGTCCAGGAGGACTTCGTGTGTGCGCTGCTGAAGGGCAAGG
Organism: Streptomyces sp. NPDC096205; assembly: GCF_044763135.1. NCBI lineage: Bacteria > Bacillati > Actinomycetota > Actinomycetes > Kitasatosporales > Streptomycetaceae > Streptomyces > Streptomyces sp. NPDC096205. The sequence goes on from NZ_JBIWFS010000001.1 coordinate 628,658, forward strand.
CCTGAGTTCGCGGGGCCTAGCGTTCGGTGACCTTGCCGTCGGCGACCTCCAGGCGGCGGGTGACGTGCACGGCGTCGAGCATGCGGCGGTCGTGGGTGACCAGCAGGAGGGTGCCCTCGTAGGCGTCGAGGGCCGACTCCAGTTGCTCGATGGCCGGGAGGTCGAGGTGGTTCGTCGGCTCGTCGAGGACGAGGAGGTTGACGCCCTTGCCCTGGAGCAGGGCGAGGGCGGCCCGGGTGCGTTCGCCGGGTGACAGGGTGGCGGCCGGGCGCAGGACGTGGTCCGACTTCAGGCCGAACTTGGCCAGCAGGGTGCGGACCTCGACGGGCTCGGTGTCGGGGACCGCGGCGCAGAACGCGTCCAGCAGGGCCTCGGTGCCGTGGAACAGCTTGCGGGCCTGGTCGACCTCGCCGACGAGGACGCCCGAGCCGAGGGCGGCGTGCCCGGCGTCGAGGGGGACGCGGCCGAGCAGCGCGCCGAGCAGGGTGGACTTGCCCGCGCCGTTCGCGCCGGTCACCGCGACCCGGTCGGCCCAGTCGATCTGGAGGGAGACCGGGCCGAAGGTGAAGTCGCCGCGGCGGACCTCCGCGTCCCGCAGGGTCGCGACGACCGCGCCCGAGCGGGGGGCCGACGCGATCTCCATACGCAGCTCCCACTCCTTGCGGGGCTCCTCGACCGTCTCCAGGCGTTCGATCATGCGCTGGGTCTGGCGGGCCTTCGCGGCCTGCTTCTCGCTGGCCTCGCTGCGGAACTTGCGGCCGATCTTGTCGTTGTCGTTGCTCGCCTTGCGCCGGGCGTTCTTGACGCCCTTGTCCATCCAGGAGCGCTGCATCTGCGCCCGGTCCTGGAGCGTGGCCCTTTTGTCGGCGTACTCCTCGTAGTCCTCGCGGGCGTGCCGGCGGGCGGTGTCCCGCTCGTCCAGGTAGGCCTCGTAGCCACCGCCGTAGAGGGTGATCTGCTGCTGGGCGAGGTCAAGTTCGAGGACCTTGGTGACCGTGCGGGTGAGGAACTCGCGGTCGTGGCTGACGACGACGGTGCCGGCGCGCAGGCCGCCGACGAAGCGCTCCAGGCGTTCCAGGCCGTCCAGGTCGAGGTCGTTGGTGGGCTCGTCGAGCAGGAAGACGTCGTAGCGGGACAGCAGGAGCGAGGCGAGGCCGGCCCGTGCCGCCTGGCCGCCGGACAGGGAGGTCATCGGCTGGTCCAGGTCGACGGCGAGGCCCAGGGAGTCGGCGACCTCCTCGGCGCGTTCGTCCAGGTCGGCGCCGCCGAGGCCCAGCCAGCGGTCCAGGCTCGCCGCGTAGGCGTCGTCGGCACCGGGCGTGCCGTCGACGAGGCCCTGGGTGGCCTCGTCCATGACCCGCTGCGCCTCCGCCACGCCCGTGCGGCGGGCCAGGAACGCCCGGACCGTCTCCCCGGCCCGGCGCTCCGGCTCCTGCGGGAGGTGGCCGACGGTGGCGGTGGGCGGGGAGAGCCGGATCTCCCCCTGCTCGGGTACGGCGAGTCCGGCGAGCAGCCGCAGCAGGGTGGACTTCCCGGCGCCGTTCGCCCCGACCAGACCGATCACGTCGCCGGGGGCGACGACCAGGTCCAGTCCGCTGAACAGCGAGCGGTCGCCGTGTCCGGCGGCGAGATTCTTCGCGACGAGAGTGGCAGTCATCAGGACGCCGATCCTAGTCGGCACGCGGGGTGCCGCCGACGGGCAGATCCTGGTCGACGCGCCCGCCTCGCCGACGGGCCGGCCCTGGTGGGCGCTCCGGCCCCCCGTCGGTGGGCCGCTGCCGGTCGGTGCTCCGCCCCCGTCAGGGAACCGGCCCCGGTCGACACCCCGGTCCGCATCGGCGACCGCGACTCCGTCGGCGGACCGCTCCAGGTCGACACCCCCGCCCTCACCGGCGGACCGCTCCTGCGCGGCACCCCGGCCCACCCACGTACCGACATCCGCAGCCCCCCCATCCCAGGTGACGCCCGCCCGGCAAGGGGACGTCCAGGCGCAGGCCTGGGAAACCCGCGGCGCGACCGGTGGCCTGTTTCGACCGCATGGCATTCCTGTGACAGCAGGGGTCATGGACACGCCTGGGGGCGCCGGGACTGAATAGGGTCGAACGGACTTCGGGCCCCTACGACTTGGAGCTTTCGTGCACCGCAGAATCATCGCGCCGGGCGCACTGGCGGCGGCCACCGTACTGCTGGCGATCCCGGCATCGGCCGCGGGCTTCTCCCCCGGCGCACCGGGCATCGGCGACCCCTACTACCCGGCCTACGGCAACGGCGGATACGACGTCTCCCACTACGACCTGCGGCTGAAGTACCAGCCGGCGACGGACGAGCTGGAGGGGACCGCGACCCTGCTGGCGCGCACCACGCAGGACCTGTCACGGTTCGATCTGGACTTTCTGCTGGACGTCAGCGAGGTGCGGGTCAACGGCAGCAAGGCGTCCTTCAAAACCTCGGGCGAGCACGAGCTGGAGATCACGCCGCGGACGCCGCTGCCCAAGGGCACGGACGTCACCGTGGTGGTCCGCTACCACGGCGTGCCCTCGCAGAAGCAGGCGTACGGCTTCACCAGCTGGCACCGCACTGCGGACGGCGGTGTCGGGGCGAACGAGCCCGAGGCGGCCTGGTGGTGGTTCCCGAGCAACGACCACCCGCTGGACAAGGCCACCTACGACGTGTCGGTGCTGGTGCCGGACGGCACCCAGGCCATCTCCAACGGCCGTCTGCAGTCGACGAGTTCGCGGCTCGGCTGGACCCGCTGGAACTGGCGCTCCAACAAGCCGCAGGCCACCTATCTGGCCACGCTCGCGGTCGGGAAGTTCGACATCACCACCGGGACCACCGACAGCGGCATCCCCGTCGTCAACGCCTACAGCAAGGACCTCGGCGACAACTACGGGGCCGCGCGGGCGAGCGTGGAGCGCTCGGGCGAGATCGCCGACTGGCTGACCGAGTACTTCGGTCCGTACCCCTACAACGCGCTCGGCGGGTATGTGCCGAACACCAACACCGGCTACGCGCTGGAGACGCAGACCCGGCCCTTCTACAGCCCGCGGCAGTTCGCGAACGGCACGAACACCTCCGTGGTGGTGCACGAGCTGGCCCACCAGTGGTACGGCGACCTGGTGTCGGTCGCCGGCTGGAAGGACATCTGGATCAACGAGGGCTTCGCGCGGTACGCGCAGTGGCTGTGGTCCGAGCACGAGGGTGAGGGCACGGCGCAGGAGATCGCCGACTACGTGTACGCCTCGCGCGGCGCGGACGACCCGTTCTGGACGGTGAAGCCGGGCGACCCGGGGCCGGAGAACCAGTTCGACATCGCCGTCTACGACCGGGGCGCGCTGGCTCTGCAGGCGCTGCGCAACGAGATCGGCGACGAGGCGTTCTTCGCGGTCCTCAAGGGCTGGCCGCAGCGGTACGCCTACGGCAACGCGACCGTCGCGGACTTCGTGGCGTACGCCGAGCAGGTGTCCGGGCAGCAGCTCGACGCACTGTTCGACACCTGGCTGTTCCAGCCGGAGAAGCCCGCCGCCCCCGCGGCCCGCACCGCGTCCATCGCGCCGGCACTTCCGTCGGCCGGTGTGCCCGTGCAGCCGAAGTCGTGGAAGAAGATCGCCGCGACGAACGACGTGCACGAGCACCAGCACCAGCACCAGCACTGAGCGGGCCCTAGCCCAGAGGCAGTGACTCCAGCTCGCCGACGCGGGCGAGGAGTTCCGCCTCCGGGATGGCGGCCGCCCGGGTCGCCGGCACCGTACAGGCGTACGCCCCCGCGACCGCGCCGTACAGCGCGCAGCGGTGCGGGGGTTCGCCGGTGAGGCGGCCGTAGAGGAAGGCGGCGGCGTACGCGTCGCCCGCGCCGTTGGAGTCCACCACCGGTGCGGGCGGCGGCACCGCGGGGACGTGGGTCAGTTCGCCGCCGGTCAGCAGATAGGAGCCGTCCGCGCCGTCCGTGGCGACGACCACCTCGGCGCGGCCGCGCTCGGCGATGCCGCGCATGACGGCCTCGGGGTCGGTGAGGGCGGTGGCGGAGAGGAAGACGACGTCCGCGGTGTGCGCGAAGGGCTCGTGGTACGGGTTCTCGCCGTCCCAGTTGTGCAGATCGGTGGAGATCGTGGCGCCGGACTCGCGCAGCAGCGGCAGGGTGTGCGCGCACGGCTGGGTGATGGACACGTGCGCATGGCGGCTGGCCTCGGCCAGGGGGCGCAGCACGTCCTCGGGAATCCGGTCGTCTGCGTGGCCGCGGCTGCTGTCGTACAGGGACAGACGGCGGCCGTCGGGTCCGACGAGGTTCACCGCGCGTTTGGTGCCGGCGGGCTGCGGTACGGCGGTCAGCGCGATGCCCTTGTCCCGGTGCAGGGCGCGCACGAGGTCGCCCTCGGGGTCGTCGCCGAGCATGTCGAGGTGGTGGGTGCGCAGGCCGAGGCTGTTCAGCCCCAGGGCGACGAAGTCTCCGGTCTGCCCGGCGCGGGCCCTGATGCCGTCCTCGATCATGTAGCTGTCGGCGTACGGGAGCGGCAGCTGCGGCACGTGGATGATCGTGTCGACGCCCGCCCCGCCGAGTACGAGGACGTCGATGCTGCGGTTCATGTCCGGCCCCTCCTGGTGATCCGCGACCCCGTCGGCAGCGTAACGGCTCGCTCGTGGGGTCAGCGTGTCTCCGCCGCGGCCGTGCGGGGCGCCGGCGCGAGGGGTTCGCCGAGGACACGGGTCGCCAGTTCCTCCGCCAACGCCGAGGCGAACGGGCGCAGTTCGGCCTTCGCCGTGGCGCGGTCGGCCTCGATGCGGGCCGCAAACTCGGCGAGCAGGGCGTCGCGTTCGCGTATGCCCTCGGCGCGGGCGTCGGCGATGAGGGCCGCGCCCTCCTCCCGGGCCTGCTGGCGGATCCGGGCGGCGTCGTGCCGGGCCTCGGCGATCACGGCGAGGGCCGTGTCGCGGACGGCCTCGGCCACCTCGTACGCCTCCCGGGCCTGGCGGTCGACGCCGTCCGTGGCCTGCTCGCGGATGTCGAGCACGTCGTTCATCCGGCGCAGCAGCCGGGCCAGGACGGTGTAGCAGCCGGCGAACAGCACCAGGGCGACCGCCATCTCCAGCACCTGGGGATTCAGCGGACCGATCTCCAGGGGAATCAGTTCCATGCGTCACCCGCTTCCCGGTCAGCCTTCATGGTCGTACACCGTGACCGCGATCCCCCGCCGCACCAGCCGCTCCTCGATCAGCGGCTCGACGCGCGACCACTTGCCTCCGGCGAGACCGCACCCTATCCGCGGCATGTGCACGGAGGCGCCCAGCTCGCTCACCGGCCCGGCCAGCCGGTCCAGCGCGGCGTCGATGGCCTCGTACCGCACGGGCACGCCTTTGCTGCCGGTCCGTATGCCGCGCTGCCCGATCATGTTGGCCACCCAGACATGGGGCCCGACCTGGACGAGCTGGACCGCGCCGAGCCCGAAGTCGTTCCTCGCGCGCTCGCGGTGCCAGGCGCGGTACGCGGCCTCCGGCTGCGGCCAGCGGCGCGACAGCGCGAGGACGAATCCCTTGCCCCAGCCCCCGATGTCGTTGCAGACATGGGCGATGACCTTCGCGCCCTTCACCGACGGAACGGTGGCGTCACCTCGGACGTAAACGATCTCCGACATGACGCCACCGTAGGCGATGCCACTGACAGTGGCCGCTGAGCTGCTACTTGGTGAGCTCCGTCAGCTCCTGGGCCTCCGTCTTCGCGGCGCGGCGGCGGATGGCGTACCAGCCGGCGACCAGCATGGCGGCGATGACGGGGATGGCGAAGAGGGTCTTGCGGCCGACCTCGGGGTCGTTCCACATCATGCCGAGGCAGACGAGGAGGAAGGCGACGGTCGCGATCTCGGTGACCGGGCTGCCGGGGAGGCGGAAGTGGGGCCGGGTGACCTCGCCGGCCTTGGCGCGGCGGACGAAGATCAGGTGGCAGATCATGATGATCACCCAGGTGCTGATGATGCCGAGGGAGGCGAGGTTCAGCACGATCTCGAAGGCCTGGCTCGGCATGAGGAAGTTCAGGCCGACGCCGAGGACGCACACCGCGCAGGTGAGCAGGATGCCGCCGTAGGGGACCTGGCTGCGGTTCATGCGGGCGGTGAACTTCGGGGCGGAGCCCGCCATCGCCATCGAGCGCAGGATGCGGCCGGTGGAGTAGAGGCCGGAGTTCAGGGACGACATGGCGGCCGTGAGGACCACCAGGTTCATCACGTCACCCGCGCCCTCCACGCCGATCTTCGACAGGACCGTCACGAACGGGCTCTGGTCGGCCGAGTAGACCGAGCCGGGCAGCAGCAGGGCCAGCAGGACGACCGAGCCGACGTAGAACACGCCCACGCGCCACATGATCGAGTTCACCGCGCGCGGGACGACCTTCTCAGGCTCGGCGGTCTCGCCGGCGGCGACGCCGACCAGCTCCAGGGCGGCGTACGCGAAGATCACGCCCTGCATGACGAGGACGACCGGCATGAGGCCGTGCGGGAAGACGCCGCCGTTGTCGGTGATCACGTGCAGGCCGGGCGTCTGGCCACCGACCTCGTGCTGCGTGGCCAGCAGGAAGATGCCGACGAGCATGAAGGCGACGAGGGTGGCGACCTTGACGATCGCGAACCAGAACTCCATCTCGCCGAAGATCTTCACCGAGATGAGGTTGATCGCGAGGACCACCGCCAGCGCGATCAGGGCCAGCACCCACTGCGGGATGCTGGTGAACGCGCTCCAGTAGTGGGTGTACAGCGCGATCGCGGTGATGTCGGCGATACCGGTCGTCGACCAGTTCAGGAAGTACATCCAGCCGGCGACGTACGCGCCCTTCTCGCCGAGGAACTCGCGCGCGTACGACACGAAGGAGCCGGACGACGGCCGGTACAGGACCAGCTCGCCCAGCGCCCGGACCACGAAGAAGGCGAAGACGCCGCACACGAGGTAGGCGAGCGCGAGCGCCGGGCCCGCGTTGTGCAGCCGGCCGCCGGCGCCGAGGAAGAGCCCGGTGCCGATGGCGCCACCGATCGCGATCATGTTGACGTGGCGGTGCTTGAGACCCTTGCTGTAACCGGCGTCGCCCGCGTCGGCGGGCGCCTGAGACGTCGCCTGGGGGTGGGCGGCGACCTGTGCCGTGTCCACGGCGTCCTTGCTCACGGGTGTTTCCACTCTCTGGTGCGCCCAGGCGGGTTACGCCGAGCGGCCTTGCATGACATGGTCCTCACCGTGGATTCACGGCACAGACCAAGGCAGCACCTTCCCACAGCCTTCGCATCGCATGCGGTGAGCCACGTCACAGAGCGTTACTTCTCACAGGCGGAGACGGGAATGACAGCCATGGGTGTCACACCACCGGTGTCACAGCGATACTGCTGAACATGACGACGGACACGGACACGGGCACCGGGGAGCCGAGCCTCACGGTCGACGAGCTGGCCGCCCGTGCGGGCGTCACGGTCCGCACCGTGCGCTTCTACGGCACCAAGGGCCTGCTGCCGCCCCCGGTGATCGGCGCGCGCCGCGTCGGGCACTACGGCCCGGAGCACCTGGCCCGGCTGGCGCTCATCGAGGAGCTTCAGCGGCAGGGCATGACGCTGGCGGCGATCGAGCGCCATCTGCGCGCGCTGCCTCCCGGGCTGAGCGCGCACGACCTCGCGATCCACCGGGCCGTCGTGGCGTCCTGGGCGCCGGAGGCGGTGGAGTCGGTGGCGCGCGAGGAGCTGGCGCGGCTGGCCGGGCGGCCGCTCGCCGACGAGGACGTGGAGCGGCTGGCGGCGATGGATGTGATCGCCCGCGAGGACGACGGCCGCTTCCGGGTGGACACCGGGCTGCTGCGGCTCGGGGTCGAGCTGCTCGACGTACCGCTGTCGCAGGAGACGCTGCTCGCCGCCCGCACGGCTCTGATCGAGCACTCGCGGGCGGCGGCGGCCGACCTGTCGCGGCTGCTGCGGGAGGCGGTGGCCGAACGCGCCCCGCAGGAGGTGAAGTCGCTCTCCGCGCACATGCATCCGCTGGTCGTCGAGGCACTGCTGACGACGTTTCAGCGCTCGCTGCGGGAAGAGCTGCGCGCGTGGCTCACGGACCCCTGCGCGTGAACCCTGCTGTCAGCAGCGCGGGATGGGCCTGCTGTACGAGGTGGAGCTGGGCGTGGCCACGTACCGGTCGCTGACGTAGTGGCCGTTGTCGAGCCGGTTCCACACCGCGGTCGTGCCGACCGTGGTGCCGGGGCGCTGGCAAGTGATCCAGGCCAGTCCCCCGTTGGGGAGTGTGCCGACGGCCGCGTATCCGTTGCCGGGGCCGCTGCGCTCGGTCAGTCCGCCGGCGGCGGTCGCCTGGTAGGGGTAGGTGCAGCGGGGCAGCGGGGCAGCGGGGCGCTGTAGCCGGTGCTGGACGGGGTGCTGACGTAGTGGTCGGTGACGTACCGGCCGTTGCTGAGCTTGTTCCACACCGAGGTGGTGCCGACCTTGGTGCCGGGGGTCTGGCAGACGACCCTGAGGGTGGCGCCGGGGGCGTAGGTCGCGGCGACGGGGTAGCCGGTGCCGGGGCCGGTGCGGGCGTTGAGCGGGGTCGCGCTGGTCACCTTGTAGGAGTACGCCACCGTGGCGACGGGCGCGTCGAGCCGGTCGTTGTCGATGTTGAGCTTCACCCCGCCGTACGTCTCGTCGTGGCTGCCCCGGTACTGCTTGACGCGCTGGTGCCGGGCCCACTTGGAGTCGGCGATGTTCGCCCAGCCCTTGAGGGAGTCGAGCCCGTCGTAGCGGGCTATCCACAGGGCGTCGGGGCGGGCGTAGGTGGTGGAGGTGTAGGCGTCGGAGAGCTGCTTGGCGCCGAGGTTGAGGTTCATGTAGACGCCGGAGACCCAGCCGACGCGGTGCAACTCCTTGGTCCAGGCGGAGAGGTAGGTCAGGACGGCGTTGCGGCAGCCGGTGTCGGTCTGGTCGTAGTGCTCGATGTCGTTGTAGAGCGCGCTGCCGGGCAGCATGCCGAGGGCCTTGGCGGCGCTGATCGCCTGGGTGGCGGCGGCGGTGCCCTGGGAGCGCGCGGTCGACAGGGTTCTGCTGATCTTGGCGTCGGAGGGGCGGGCGCCGCAGGGCGGCTGGAGGCCCTTGTGGATGGGCAGCAGGCGCCACCTCAGCTGGGACACCGACGCCACCCAGGACGCGGTCAACTCAGGCTGTGTGCAGGTGCGGTTGACGCCGGAGACATAGACGCCGACGGCGCGGTACGGCGAGGCGTTCCAGGCGCGGATCGAGCTGAGCGGCGGGGCCGTGCAGGTGTCGAAGGCGAGTCCGGAGTGGCGGGTCGCGGTCGCGCCCGCCGGGTAGGTGACGGGAGTTGTCGGTTCGGCGGAGGCGGTGGGGGCGGCCGCCAGCACGGCGGCCGGGCCCAGGACGCAGGAGGCGGAGACGGCGAGAAGTCTTCGCATGGCAGGGCGCTGGTGCGACATGACGGCCCCCCTGGGCGCGCAATGGAGTGTGGCCCAAGAGTCGAGCCTCGCCCGGTTCGCGGCAAGAGGTCGTACCGTCCTGTTCCAGCCCTATTACGTAGTTGATGCACCACGGCCCCGGCGGGAGTGCCGGGGCCGTGGTGGATCAACGGGCGTGTCAGCGTGCGTCGGTGAAGGTCTCTCCGTTCTGGGCCTTCTCGATCAGCAGAGCGGGCGGGTCGAACCGGTCGCCGTAGCGCTCGGCGAGTTCACGCGCGCGTGCCACGAAGCCGGGCAGGCCTCCTTCGTAGCCGTTGATGTACTGGAGCACACCGCCCGTCCAGCCCGGGAAGCCGATGCCGAAGATCGAGCCGATGTTGGCGTCGGCGACCGAGGTCAGCACGCCCTCCTCGATCAGCCGGACGGTGTCCAGGGCCTCGGAGAACAGCATGCGTTCCTGCATGTCCTCGAAGGGGATCTGTGCGCCCTCACGCGTGAAGTGCTCGCGCAGGCCCGGCCACAGGCCCGCCCGCTTGCCGGTCTCGTCGTAGTCGTAGAAGCCGGCTCCGCCGCTGCGGCCGGTGCGGCCGAACTCGTCGACCATGCGGTCGATGACCGCCTCGGCCGGGTGCTCCTGCCAGGTGCCGCCCGCCTCCTCGACGGCGCGCCGCGTCTCGTTGCGGATCTTGCGCGGGAGGGTGAGCGTCAACTCGTCCATCAGGGAGAGGACCTTGGCCGGGTAGCCGGCCTGCGCGGCCGCCTGCTCCACGGAGGCGGGCTCGATGCCCTCGCCGACCATGGCGACACCTTCGTTGATGAAGTGGCCGATGACACGGGAGGTGAAGAAGCCGCGCGAGTCGTTGACGACGATCGGCGTCTTGTTGATCTGCCGGACCAGGTCGAAGGCGCGGGCGAGGGCCTCGTCGCCGGTCCGCTCGCCCTTGATGATCTCGACCAGCGGCATCTTGTCGACCGGCGAGAAGAAGTGCAGCCCGATGAAGTCGGCCTGGCGCTCCACGCCTTCGGCGAGGGCGGTGATGGGCAGGGTTGAAGTGTTGGAGCACAGCAGGGCGTCCGGGGCGACGACGTGCTGGATCTCCTGGAACACCTTGTGCTTGAGGGAGGTGTCCTCGAAGACGGCCTCGATGACGGCGTCGCAGCCCGCGAGGTCGGCGGCCTCGGCGGTGGGCGTGATGCGGGCGAGCAGGGCGTCCGCCTTCTCCTGGGTGGTGCGGCCCCGGGAGACGGCCTTGGCGCACAGGTTCTCGGAGTAGCCCTTGCCTTTGACGGCGGCTTCGAGGGAGACGTCCTTCAGGACGACGTCGATGCCCGCGCGGGCGCACGAGTAGGCGATGCCCGCGCCCATCATGCCGGCGCCGAGGACGGCGACCTTGCGGACCTGGCGCGGCTCGATGCCCTGGGGGCGGTTGGCGCCGGAGTTGACGGCCTGGAGGTCGAAGAAGAACGCCTGGATCATGTTCTTCGAGGTCTGCCCGGCGGCCAGCTCCACGAAGTAGCGGGCCTCGATCACCTGGGCGGTCTCGAAGTCGACCTGGGCGCCCTCGACGGCGGCGGCGAGGATGTTGCGCGGAGCCGGGTAGGGGGCGCCGCCGGTCTGCTTGCGCAGGTTGGCCGGGAAGGCAGGCAGGTTGGCGGCGAACTTCGGGTGGGCCGGGGTGCCGCCGGGGATGCGGTAGCCGGGGACGTCCCAGGGCTGCTGCGACTTAGGGTGGGCCTCGATGAACGCGCGTGCCTTGGCGAGGAGCTCCTCCTGGGTCTCGGCGACCTCGTGGACCAGGCCGTTCTCCTGGGCGCGGCGGGCGTTGTACTGCTGCCCCTGCAGGAGCACCTTCAGCAGCGCGTCCGTGATGCCCAGCAGCCGTACGGTACGGGCGACACCGCCGCCTCCGGGCAGCAGGCCGAGCGTGACCTCGGGGCAGCCGATCTTGGTGCCGGGGGTGTCCAGGGCGATGCGGTGGTGGCAGGCGAGGGCGAGCTCGTAACCGCCGCCCAGCGCGGCGCCGTTGATCGCGGCGACGACCGGCTTGCCGAGGGTCTCGATGCGGCGCAGATGCCGCTTGATCTCCAGGCCGCCCTCGAACAGCTCCTGCGCGGTCTCGGGGGTGACCCGGATGAGGTCGCGCAGGTCGCCGCCCGCGAAGAACGTCTTCTTGGCGGAGGTGAGGATGATGCCGCGGATGGTGTCCTTCTCGGCCTCCAGGCGGTCGGTGACCATGGCGAGGGAGGCGCGGAAGGCGGCGTTCATCGTGTTCGCGGACTGGTCCGGGTCGTCGAGGACGAGGGTGACGACGCCGCTGCGGTCCTGCTCCCAGCGGATGGTGGTGGGCTGAGTGCTCATGGGGAGGTTGCTCCGTGGTGATCCGTCGGGAAGGGGGGTCAGACGCGCTCGACGATCGTGGCGATGCCCATGCCGCCGCCGACGCACAGGGTGGCGAGGCCGTACCGCTTGTCCTGGCGCTCGAGTTCGTCGATCAGCGAGCCGAGGATCATCGCGCCGGTGGCGCCCAGCGGGTGACCGAGGGCGATGGCGCCGCCGTTGACGTTGACCTTGTCCAGCGTCAGGCCCATGTCCTTCACGAAGCGCAGGACGACCGCGGCGAACGCCTCGTTGATCTCGACCAGGTCGATGTCGTCGATGGTCAGGCCCGCCTTGGCCAGCGCCTTGCGGGTCGCGGGCGCCGGGCCGGTGAGCATGATGGTGGGCTCGGAGCCGGAGACGGCCGCGGAGACGATCCGCGCGCGCGGGGTGAGGCCGTAGCGCTCGCCGACCTCGCGCGAGCCGATGGCGACGAGGGAGGCGCCGTCGACGATGCCGGAGGAGTTGCCCGCGTGGTGGACGTGGTCGATCTTCTCCACCCAGTGGTACTTCTGCAGCGCGACCGCGTCGAAGCCGCCCAGCTCCCCGATGTCCGCGAAGGACGGCTTGAGCTTGGCGAGGGAGTCGGCGGTGGTGCCCGGGCGCATGTGCTCGTCGTGGTCGAGGACGAGCAGGCCGCTGCGGTCCTTCACCGGTACGACGGAGCGCTCGAAGCGGCCGTCCTTCCAGGCGGTGGCGGCGCGCTCCTGCGACAGGGCCGCGTACTCGTCGACGTCCCGGCGGGTGAAGCCCTCGATGGTGGCGATGAGGTCGGCGCCGATGCCCTGCGGCACGAAGTTGGTGGCGAGGTTGGTCATCGGGTCGTTGAACCAGGCGCCGCCGTCGGAGGCCATCGGCACGCGCGACATGGACTCCACGCCGCCCGCGAGGACCAGGTCCTCCCAGCCCGAACGGACCTTGGCCGCGGCGAGGTTGACCGCCTCCAGGCCCGAGGCACAGAAGCGGTTCTCCTGCACGCCCGCGACCGTGTCCGGCAGTCCGGCCGCGATCGCCGCGATCCGGGCGATGTCGGAGCCCTGGTCGCCGACCGGACCGACCACGCCGAGCACGACGTCGTCGATCGCGGCCGGGTCGAGGCCGGGGAAGCGGGCACGGATCTCATGGATGAGCCCGACGACCAGGTCGACCGGCTTGGTCCCGTGCAGGGAGCCGTTCGCCTTGCCGCGCCCGCGCGGGGTGCGGATCGCGTCGTACACATACGCTTCGGTGCTCACGGAAGAGGCCTTTCGACGAGGGTTTCGGGGGTGTCGAGGAGTCGCGGTACGTCCCAGTCGCGGGCCACGTCGTCGGTGTCGGCGCCGGGCAGGGCGGGGCCGCCGCGGACGGCGGTGGGGGTGGCGGAGAAGCGGGGCGCGGGGGCCGGCTGGGTGAGGCCGCCGTGGTCGGTGAAGGTGCCGCGGGCGGCCAGATGCGGGTGGTGCGGGGCCTCGCGCAGCGACAGCACCGGCGCCACGCACGCGTCGGAGCCCTCGAAGACGGCCGTCCACTCGTCCCTCGTGCGGGTGCCGAAGCGGGCCGCGATCGCCTCGCGCAGTTCGCCCCAGCGGGTGAAGTCGGCGCGGGCCGGGGCGAGTTCGGGGATGCCGAGCAGGTGCAGGAACTCGTCGTAGAACTGCCCCTCCAGGGCGCCGACGGCCATGTACCGGCCGTCGGAGGTCTCGTACGTGCCGTAGTACGGGCAGCCGCCGTCCAGCAGGTTGGCGCCGCGCCGGTCCTGCCAGCCGCCGGCGGCGAGCATGCCGTGGATCATCGAGGCGAGGTGGGCGGTGCCGTCGACGATGGCCGCGTCGACGACCTGGCCGGTGCCGGTGGCGCGGGCGTGGTGCAGGGCGGCGAGGACACCGACGACCAGGTAGAGGGAGCCGCCCGCGTAGTCGCCGACGAGGTTGGCGGGGACGGCCGGGGGTCCGTCGGGGGCGCCGATCATGCCGAGGGTGCCGGTGACGGCGATGTAGCCGATGTCGTGGCCGGCGCGCTGGGCGAGGGGGCCCTCCTGGCCCCAGCCGGTCATCCGGCCGTAGACGAGGGCGGGGTTGCGGGCGTGGCAGTCCGCGGGGCCGACCCCGAGGCGTTCGGCGACACCGGGGCGGTAGCCCTCGATCAGCACGTCGGCGCGCGCGGCGAGGTCGAGCACCCGCGCGGGCCCGTCGGCGGACTTCAGGTCGACGACCACCGAGCGCTTGTTGCGGTTGGTGATGTCGTACGCCGGGTCGATGCCGAGCCCCGGGCCGCCGGGGCGGTCCACGCGCACCACGTCCGCGCCGAGGTCGGCCAGCAGCATCGCGGCGAACGGCCCCGGGCCGATGCCGGCCAGCTCCACCACGCGCACGCCTGTCAGCGGGCCCTGCCCTGACGTCCTCGCCGTCGCCATCCCGGCCCCCAGCCGCTTGTGACACTTCTGATGTAACACCAGTGATGCTAAGAACGCGTTCCACTTCCGGCAAGAGCGGAAGAGCAAGCGCTTAGACAATCTACGGCGACGGGGGCGGGCCCGACAGCGACCGGGGCGCCGTTCAGCGGGCGTCGAGCTCGGCCGTCAGCCGCTTGGGCGCCACCGCGCGGTAGCTGTCCTCCACCCAGTCGCACAGCAGGTCCGCGCTCGGGGAGCCGGTCCCCTCCAGCGGGACGCTGACCCAGCCCGCTCTGCCGAGGCCGTACCCGGCGGGTTCGGCGCCCGGCGCGCTGAGGGCGTGCGCGTGCGCGGTCTCGTCCTTGAGCTTCACGGTGACGCCCAGAGGGTGGCCGCCGTCGGTGACACCGAGGAAGACGAACACCTTCTTGTTCACCTTGACGACGGTCTCGCCCCACGGGAAGTCCTCCGCCGCGTCGGGCAGCCCGAGGGCGAACTGGCGCACTTTCTCCCACTTCTTCAGGGCACTTCGGGCCACCGCCACCGCACACCTCCGGGCTCGTCGTCGGGCTCCGCACTCCTCACGCTAGCCTCAGCCACCGACAACGGCGCGGGCCGCGGGATCGAGGGGTGTCATGAGCAGGCTGAACGGGACGGACCGTCCTTACGACATCGTGCTCTTCGGAGCCACCGGCTTCGTCGGCAGACTCACCGCCGAGTATCTGGCGGCCCACGCCCCCGAGGGGCTGCGCTGGGCGATCGCCGGCCGGGACGAGGCGAAGCTGGAGCGGCTGCGCGAGAGCCTGCCCGGGGTGGGGGTGCTGCGCGCCGACGTGGCCGACCCTGACTCCGTGCGCGATCTCGCGCGGCACGCGCGCGTGGTGGCCTCGACCGTGGGCCCGTACGTGCGCTACGGCGAGGAACTGGTCGCCGCCTGCGCCGACGCGGGCACGGACTATCTGGACCTCACCGGTGAGCCGGAGTTCGTCGACCTGATGTACGTCCGGCACGACGCCCGCGCGCGGGAGACGGGCGCCCGCCTGGTGCACGCCTGCGGCTTCGACTCCGTACCGCACGACCTGGGCGCGTACTTCACCGTCCGGCAGCTGCCGGAGGGCGTGCCGCTCACCGTGGACGGCTACGTCACCGCCGACGCGACCTTCTCGGGCGGCACCTTCGCCTCCGCGCTGGGGCAGTTCGCGCGCGGACGGCAGATGATCGCGGCCGCCCGGGACCGGCGGCGGCACGAGCCGCGCCTGATGGGCCGCCGGGCGACGACGCCCACCGGTGCGCCCCGCTACGCCGCCGAGGTCGGCGCGTGGGCCCTGCCCCTGCCGACCATCGACCCGCAGATCGTGGGCCGTTCGGCCAAGGCGCTGGAGCGCTACGGCCCCGACTTCCGCTACCGCCACTACGCCGCCGTACGGCATCTGCCGGTCGCGCTGGGCGGGGTCGCGGCGGTCGGCGCGCTGTTCGCGGCCGCGCAGGTCCCGGCCGCGCGCCGCTGGCTGTCCGACCGGCTGCAGCCCGGCGAGGGGCCGAGCGCCGAGAAGCGGGCCAGGAGCTGGTTCTCCGTACGGTTCGTCGGCGAGGGCGGCGGGCGGCGCGTGTACACCGAGGTCGCCGGCGGCGACCCCGGCTACGGCGAGACGGCGAAGATGTTCGCCGAGGCGGCGCTCTCCCTGGCCCTCGACGATCTGCCCCCGACGGCCGGACAGGTCACGACCGCGGTGGCGATGGGCGACGCACTCATCGACCGGCTGACCCGCGCGGGCATCACCTTCCGGGTGGCGGCACGCCGCTGAACCACGCCTAGAGGGGCCACTGCGCGAGCGTGTAGATCATCCCGGCGATCCAGGCGAGGGCCGCGAGCGCGGCGAGGACCAGTGCGGCCGTCACGACCCGCTCGACGGGCTGGGTCGGAGTGGCCACGGGCTTGGAGGCACGGTGCGTAGGCATGCGGCCAGCCTTCCGGGCGAGGGAGGTGGCCGGATATCCGTACGCGTACTCAGGCCGGGGGTGGGATACCTACGTAGGTGTCACTCCCTCGCCGGAAGGTCCCCGCGCCGGAAGGTCCCCGCGCCGGTGGATCACCCCGCTGGAGGGTCACCTCGCTGGAGGATCACCCCCCACTCGCCCCCCGCAGCGCCTGTCGGCACAGCGCGTCCGCGTGGCGGGTCGTCTCCGGGAGGCGGTAGCGCGGGGTGAGGTGCAGGACGTGGGCGCAGGCGTTGTCGAGGGAGACGCGGTGGCCCACGGAGACGTACACCGGCTTGACCCCGTCGCGGGTGCGCAGCGCACGGCCGACCTCCTCACCGCCGGCCAGGAGGGCCGCGGTGGAGCCGCGCGAGGCGGCGAGGTCGTCATGCGTGAAGGTGAACGGGTTCTTCGCGACGCCGATCGTCGGCAGCCCGGTCAGCACGCCCAGGTGGCTGGCCAGGCCGAAGCGGCGGGGGTGGGCGAGGCCGTAGCCGTCGCAGACGACGAGGCCGGGCGGGCACGGCAGGGCGTCGAGGGCGGCGCGGACGGTGGGGATCTCACGGAAAGCCAGCAGGCCGGGGACGTAGGGGAAGGAGACACGGCCCACGGCCGTCGCCTCGGCCACCACGTCCAGGCTCGCCGCGTCCAGGACGACCGCGGCCGCCGCGACAAGGTCGTGCTCGTCGTCGTAGGCCACGTCGACCCCGGTGACATGGCCCGTGCCGGGCGGTGGGCCCGGCTCGTCCAGGACCACTCGACCGCGCAGTTCGTCCTGCACCGCGCGGGCCTCTTCCTCGGTCGCGGGCCAGCCCGCGGGGATGCGTACGGTCGTCGTCATGATGGACACGAGCGTACGGTCCCCCGGGATAGGCTCGCGATCATGTTTGTCCTCGAACTGACCTACACCGCCCCGCTGGAGGCCGTGGACGCGGTGCTGCCGGCGCACATGGTCTGGCTCGACGAGCAGTACGCGCAGGGGCGGTTCCTGGCGTCGGGGCGCAAGGACCCTCGTGACGGCGGGGTGATCATCGCCGTCGCCGAGGACCGCGCGGCGATCGAACGGGTCGTCGCGAGCGACCCGTTCGTGATCGCCGGGGTGAGCGACTACCGCGTCACGGAGTTCGTCGCCACGAAGACGGCGCCTGGTCTGGAGCGGTACCGCGAGGCGCCCCGCTGAGGTTCACTTGCCCAGCGCGCGCTGCAGCTGCGCCTTGTTCATGTCCGAACGGCCGTGGATGTTGCGGCGCTTGGCCTCCTCGTACAGCTGGTCGTAGGTGGGTCCCTGGGAACCCTTGCCGGAGCGCTGGCCGCCCCGCTTGCCCGACGACATGTCCTGGGTCGAGGTGCGGCTCGCGGTCTTCGACTCGCCGGAGCGGGCGCGTTCCTTGTTCACGGTGCGCGCGGCGATCTCCTTGGCGCGGGACGTGCTCTCTCCCCGTTCCTCCGCGCTCTCCTTGATGTGCTCGTACTGGCGTTCCCGCTTGGGGCTGGAACCGCGTGGCATGTGCACTCACTCCTTTCACGTGCCGTCACCGGGTACCCGCGTTTCGCGGTGACGGCACGCGGCGGGAGCGGTCAGTCCTCCAGACGGGCCACGCGGCCCTTCTCGCCGGACGCCCAGCAGGCGTGGTCGGGGGTGCAGTCGACCGTGTCGTACGAACCGGTGTCGACGGTCCGCCAGGTGCGCCCTGCGTCGGTGGTCAGGTCGGTGCCGGTGGGGCCGACGGCGAGGGCGGCGGTGCGGCTGTGCGGGAGCCAGGCGACGCCGGAACGGTAGGCGGCCGGGGGCCGCGCGGCCGGCTGCCAGGTGCGCCCGCCGTCGCGGGTGCGGGCCGCGGCCTGCGGGGAGGCCTGGTCGGGGCGGTAGTCGCCGCCGACCGCCAGTCCGTGCGTACGGTCACGGAAGGCCAGGCCGAAGACACCGCGGGCGGGGTCGCCGGCCGGGATCGGCGCGTCGGTGGCGGTCCAGGTCAGGCCGCGGTCCGCGGAGTGCAGCACGCGCGCGTGCGCGCCGCCGCCGGTGGCCAGCCAGACGTCCTTGGGCCCGGAGGCGACCAGGCACTGGCCGCTCGCCGCGAACCCGGCCTCGCCCTCCAGCGCCGCGGGCATGCCGTCGTCCGGCAGTACCTGCCAGGTGCGGCCGCCGTCGCCGGTGGACAGGATGCGGAACCTGCCCTCGACCGGGTCGCTCATGGCGAGGCCGTGGCGGTGGTCGAAGAAGGTGAGGCAGTCGTAGAAGGCCCGCGCGTCGGTGTTGCGGAAGGACTCCGTCCAGGTCGCCCCGCCGTCCTCGGTGCGGTACACCCGGGAGGACTCGCCTTCACCGATGGCCAGCACCACCGCCCGCCGGGCGTCGAAGGCCTCGATGTCCCGGAACTGCAGCTCGGCCGCGCCGGGCGGCGAGACGTTCCGCCAGCTCGCGCCGCCGTCGGTGGTGCGCAGGACCGTTCCGGCGCTGCCGGACACCCAGGCGACCTGCCGGCTGACGGCGGCCAGGCCCCGGAAGCGGACCTCGGGGGTGCCGGTGTCCTTCAGCGCCCAGTGCGGCGTCCGCTCATGCTGCCTCGCCTGCGCCGGTACGGCGGCCAGCGCGGCCAGTGCCGCCCCGCAGGCCAGCGCCGCCACCACCGCCTTCGCTGTGCGCCTCGGCCGTCCCGTCCCTCGCGTGCTCCCCATACGCCTCATGGCGCGCGAAGCTAGCCGACCGCCCGGGCCCCGTCCAGAGGGCCGTGGCCCGTCCGGCATGCCGGGCAGAACGCAGGACTGAGTCGCCGCAGTGATGGAACACGGTGACAGAGGTCACTGGAGATACCTGTGCACGCCGCGGCCGGTTCCTACGTCTCTTCCTGTGACCGGCCTCATCCACCCGGAAGCCCGTCCCCGCCGTCGCAAGGGAGCAAGGCCTTGTCCACCGTGATAGATCAGCCCGTCGAGGCCCGTCTCGTGGCCGCCGCGCCGCGGATGCAGCACATTCCCGCGACGCTGCACTACGACCGCCGCGACCCGTTCGCCGTCCATATGACGTTCCCGGCCCAGGCCACCCTGGAGGGGGTGGAGGTGTGCTGGACCTTCGCCCGCGAGCTGCTGGCGGCGGGCCTGGAGAACGCCGAGGGGCACGGCGACGTCCGGGTCCGGCCGTACGGCTACGACCGCACCGAACTGGAGTTCCGCGCCCCGGAGGGCACCGCGGTGGTGCATCTGCACTCGGCCGAGGTGCGGCGCTTCCTGGACGCGACCGAGGAACTGGTGCCGGCCGGCCATGAGCACCTCGTGGTCGACCTGGACCGCGACCTGGCGGAGCTGATGCGCGACGCCTGCTGACCGGTGGCCGGCCCGGGCGGTCAACGCTCGTCGGTGAACAGGGCGTTGAGCTCCCCGTAGTCGGCCCCGTCGGTCAGGGCCTCGTACGTCCCGTCGGCCAGCAGCTCCCGCGCGGCCCGGCGGGTCAGCGCGTGCACGGTGAGGGCGAGGCCCGCGCCGACGCTGACGCGCGCGACACCGAGCGCGGCGAGTTCGGCGACCGACGGCGCGCCGGGCCCTGCCATGACGTTCAGCGGCGCGTCGATGCCGTCGGCGAGCAGCTTGACGGTCCCCGGGTCGACGGCCCCGGGGACGAAGATGCCGTCGGCGCCCGCGGCCACGAACGCGGCGGCTCGCTCCAGGGTGAGGTCCACTCCCCCGGCACCGCGCAGGAAGGTGTCGATCCGGGCGTTGACGAACAGCGGCACGCCCTCGGCGTCGGCGGCTTCCCTCGCAGCCGCAATACGCTCGGCCTGCTCGGCGACCGGCCGCAGCGGGCCCGCCCCGGGCTCGTACAGGGCGTCCTCGATGTTGACGCCGACCGCGCCGGCGGCGATCACCGCGCGGACGGTGTCGCCGACTCCGGCCGCGTCGGCCGCGTAGCCGCTCTCGATGTCCGCGGTCACCGGCACCCGCGCGGCCGCCGCGATCCCGGCGACGGCCCCGAGCGCGCGGTCCCGCTCCAGCCGGTCGCCGTCGGCGGTGCCGAGGGCCCAGGCGAGGCCGGCGCTGGTGGTGGCCACGGCGGCGGCGCCCGCGTCCTCCACCAGGCGGGCACTGGCCAGGTCCCAGGCGTTGGGCAGGACCAGGGGGCGGCCGGGGACGTGCAGGGCGCGGAAGGCGAGTGCGAAGTCGTGGAGCGGGTGCGGGTTCGTCGTCATGCGGTTCACTCAACCAGCCCTGGGCGTAAGGGGTCTGGCAGGAATCCGACATCGCCGTGCGGGCGGTCGCCGCCGGTAATGCGTTGACAGGCACAGGGGTCGCCCGTACGGTGTAGAAGGTCCTGTTGTCGTCGATCGGAGAAGGACGTTGCTCTACTGAGGTCCTGAGACACCGCGTCACACCTCTTGAGGTGTGTTCCGCCGCGTGCGACCTCGGTATTCGAGCTGTCCCCCGACGAACAGGGCTTTTTTCATGCCCCGGGCCGTCTCGTCCTTCCGTGGCCGCGGTGTCTCTACACGCGTTTGCCCTTGATCACTGCGAGCAACCGCGGAGGCGCCTTATGTCTACTTCCATCACCTGTACCTCCCTGTCCTTCTCCTGGGCCGACGGCACCACCGTGCTCGACGGCCTCGACGTCTCCTTCGGGCCCGGCCGCACCGGCCTGGTCGGGGTCAACGGGGCGGGGAAATCAACGCTGTTGAAGCTCATCGCCGGTGAACTCGAGCCCAGTGACGGCACCGTGCGCGTCACCGGCGAGGTCGGCCATCTCCCGCAGAACGTCACGCTCGACACGGGCCTGAAGGTCGACGAGGCCCTCGGGATCGCCGCACAGCGTGCCGCGCTGCACGCCATCGAGGCGGGCGACGTGTCCGAGGCACACTTCGAGACGGTCGGCGACGACTGGGACGTCGAGGAGCACGCCCTCGCCACCCTCGGCGAACTGGGTCTCGGACACATCGAGTTGGACCGCACGATCGGCGAGCTGTCGGGCGGCGAGTCGGTGCTGCTGCGCCTGGCCGCGCTGCTGCTGCGGCGCCCGGACGTGCTGCTGCTGGACGAGCCGACCAACAACCTCGACCTGTACGCCCGCCGGCGGCTGTACGAGGCCGTACGGTCCTGGCCGGGCGTCATGGTCGTGGTCAGCCACGACCGTGAACTGCTCGACCTGGTCGACCAGATCGCCGATCTGCGCGGCGGTGAGGTCACCTGGTACGGCGGCAACTACTCCGCCTACGAGGAGGCCCTCGCCACCGAGCAGGAGGCCGCCGAGCGGATGGTCCGCGTGGCCGAGGCCGACCTGAAGAAGCAGAAGCGCGAACTGGTCGACGCAGCTGTGAAGCTGGCCCGCCGCAAGCGGTACGGCCAGAAGATGTACGAGCAGAAGCGCGAGCCGAAGATCGTCATGGGGGCACGCAAGCGGGCGGCCCAGGTGTCCGCCGGCAAGCACCGCATCATGCACGAGGAGAAGCTCGCCGAGGCCAGGGAGCGGTTCGACGAGGCGGCGGAGGCCGTACGGGACGACGACGAGATCCGCGTCGACCTGCCGTACACCGCCGTACCGCCGGGCCGGACCGTGCTCACGCTCCGGGACCTGCAGCCGGCGTACGGCAGCCGGGTCAAGGGCGGGCTCGATCTGCACGGGCCGGAGCGGGTGGCGCTGATCGGGCGCAACGGCGCGGGCAAGACGACGCTGCTGCGCACGATCGCCGGGGAACTGGCGCCGGTGTCGGGCGAGGTGACGGCACATGTGCCGCACCGGTTCCTGCCCCAGCGGCTGGACGTCCTCGACGACGGGCTGACGGTCGCCGAGAACGTGGCCCGGTTCGCGCCGGGCGCCACCAACAACCGGATCCGGGCGCGCCTCGCGCGCTTCCTGTTCCGGGGCGCCCGAGCCGACCAGCAGGCGTCCACGCTGTCCGGCGGCGAACGCTTCCGGGCCGCGCTGGCCGCGCTGATGCTGGCGGAGCCGGCCCCGCAGCTGCTGATGCTGGACGAGCCGACGAACAACCTGGACATGGCGAGCGTACGGCAGCTCACCTCGGCCCTGGAGTCGTACGAGGGGGCGCTGATCGTGGCCGGCCACGACCTGCCGTTCCTGGAGTCGATCGGCATCACGCGCTGGCTGCTGGTGGAGGAGGGAGAACTGAAGGAGATCACGCCGGAGGACATCGCGTATCCGGCCTGACGCTCGGTTACCGCGGAGTATCTCAGGAGGGCCACATCCTGACGCCGGGGGTTTTGTCCGGACCGGACCGCATTGCATGATGGCCAACCGGCGCAGCCACGACGCGCCGGTGAAGCCCCACCGATACGGAGACACCCTCGTGCCCAGCAAGAAGGCCCTCATCCGCCGCCCCGGACCCCGTCTCGCCGACGGCCTCGTCACGCACATCGAGCGCGCCGAGGTCGACGCCGAGCTCGCGGTGGAGCAGTGGGAGGCGTACGGCGAGGCGCTGCGCGAGCACGGCTGGGAGACCATCGAGGTGGACCCCGCGGACGACTGCCCGGACGCGGTGTTCGTCGAGGACACGGTCGTGATGTACAAGAACGTGGCGCTG
The DNA here is from genome assembly GCF_044763135.1 of Streptomyces sp. NPDC096205. Classification (NCBI taxonomy): domain Bacteria; kingdom Bacillati; phylum Actinomycetota; class Actinomycetes; order Kitasatosporales; family Streptomycetaceae; genus Streptomyces; species Streptomyces sp. NPDC096205. The sequence continues at coordinate 651,319 of NZ_JBIWFS010000001.1, forward strand.
ATCTCGCGTCCCGGCGCGGAGTCCCGGCGGGCGGAGACCGCCGCGGTCGAGGAGGCCGTGGCGAGTCTCGGCTGCTCGGTGAACTGGATCTGGGAGCCGGGCACGCTGGACGGCGGCGACGTGCTGAAGATCGGCGACATGATCTACGTCGGGCGGGGCGGGCGCACCAACGCGGCCGGGGTGCAGCAGTTGCGGGCGGCCTTCGAGCCGCTGGGCGCGCGGGTGGTGTCGGTGCCGGTGACGAAGGTGCTGCACCTGAAGACGGCGGTGACCGCGCTGCCGGACGGCACGGTCGTCGGGCACATCCCGATGATGGACACGCCGTCGCTGTTCGGGCGTTTCCTTCCGGTTCCGGAGGAGTCGGGGGCGCATGTGGTGCTGCTGGGCGGCAACAAGCTGCTGATGGCCGCGAGCGCGCCGAAGACCGCCGAACTGTACGCCTCGCTCGGCTACGCCCCGGTCGTGGTGGACATCTCCGAGTTCGAGAAGCTCGAGGGCTGTGTGACATGTCTCTCGGTGCGACTGCGTGAGCTGTACACGTGATCGGGTGAGCCGACCCACCGGACAGCCCCGGGACCTGCGGGTCCCGGGGCTGTCTGCATCTCCGTCGCAGGCCGCTGACCAGCGATCTTGACAGGGTTCTTTACTGCGGCCTTAACCTACGGCTTCGTAACCTACGGATTCGTAGCCTACGATCCCGTAGGTTCCGGCGCTTCGCGCCGGTGCGTTCCGCTTGACCCCGTGGCCCCCTGGAGTACCTGTGACGATCACTTCCCCCCATCTCGGCAGCCCCTCCGTCTGGACCGACGCCCGGCTGCTGTACGCACTGGAGGAAGTCGTCGAGACGGAGCTGAACCGGCATCTGAAGGTCGCCAAGGACTGGATGCCGCACGAGTACGTGCCGTGGAGCGACGGCCGTAACTTCCCGGGCTTCTTCGAGGACGGCGAGGCCTGGGGCAAGGAGCAGTCGAAGGTCACCGAGATCGGCCGGATCGCACTGGTCGTCAACCTGCTGACCGAGGACAACCTCCCCAGCTACCACCACGAGATCGCCACGCTGTTCGGCCGGGAGGGCGCCTGGGGCACCTGGGTGCACCGCTGGACCGCGGAGGAGGGCCGGCACGGCATCGTCATGCGGGACTACCTGCTGGCGTCCCGCGCGGTGGACCCTGACCAGCTGGAACGTTTCCGCATGGCTCATATGAGCGAGGGCTTCGAGTCGGACAACCGGCACTCGATGCTGCACTCGATCGCGTACGTCGCCTTCCAGGAGCTGGCGACCCGCATCTCGCACCGCAACACCGGCTTCCAGTCCGGCGACCCGGTGTGCGACCGGATGCTGGCGCGCATCGCGACCGACGAGAACCTGCACATGGTCTTCTACCGCAACCTGCTCAAGGCCGCCTTCGAGCTCGCGCCCGACCTCACCATGCAGGCCGTGCGGGACGTCGTGGTCAACTTCCGGATGCCCGGCCACGGGATGCCCGGCTTCGAGCGGGCCGCCGCGCAGATGGCCATCGGCGAGGTCTACAACCTCCGTATCCACCACGACGACGTCCTCCAGCCCGTCCTGCGCTTTTTGAAGGTGCTGGAGATCGACGGCCTCGGCCCCGAGGGCCTCCAGGCCCAGGAGGAGCTGGGCCTCTACATGGGCGGCCTCGACGCGGAGGCCGCCAAGTTCGACGAGAAGCTGGCGGCCCGCAAGGCCCGTATGGCCGCGCGCGCGGCCGGCTGAGCCGACCCCGGCCGCCCAGCCGCCCAGCCGCCCGGCCGTCCGGCGGCGCAGGGCGTCAGCGGGAGGTGCGGCGCAGGGTCAGGCGTTCCTTCTCGGACAGGCCGCCCCAGACGCCGAAGCGTTCGTCGTGTTCAAGGGCGTACTCCAGGCAGGCCGGGCGCATGTCGCACATGGCGCAGATGCGCTTGGCCTCGCGGACCGAGCTGCCGGGCTCGGGGAAGAAGAAGTCGGCCCCGGTCTCGGCGCACAGGGCCTGGGCCTGCCAGGCGGGCGCGGCCGGGGTGAGGGTGTCGTTGTGCATGGACGAGATCGTGCCGGGCGGCGAAAAACGTTCGATCAACGCGGGATCAACGGACGTCCGGCAGGGCCCCCGGCCGGTCGATGATGCCCGTCCCGGACGCGCCGCGCACGGCGGCGCGCGGTTGTCAGTGGGCGGTGCGAGACTCGGCAGTGCGGACAGCGGACCCCTGCCGAGGAGGGCGATGATGCTCACCACCCGTTTCGTCCATGGCGCGCCGAACTGGATCGACGTCGGTACGCCGGACATCGACGGCGCGGCTGCCTTCTACGGCGCCCTGTTCGGCTGGCGGTTCGTCCCGGGCGGCCCCGAGGTCGGCGGGTACGGCCTGTTCCAGCTCGACGGCCGGACCGTCGCCGGGGGCATGCAGACCACGCCCGAACAGGGCCCGCCGTCCTGGACGGTGTACTTCCAGACCCCCGACGCCGACGCCACCGCCGAGGCCGTACGGGCGGCGCACGGCTCGGTCGTGTTCGAGCCGATGGACGTGACGGACCAGGGCCGCATGGCGATCCTCGGCGACCGGGCGGGCGTGCCGTTCGGCGTCTGGCAGCCCCGTCTGAACAAGGGCGTGGACCTGGTGCGGGACCCCGGCTCCCTGCGCTGGCTGGAGCTGTACACACCGGACATCGCCGCGGCCGCCGGTTTCTATCACAAGGTGCTCGGCTGGGAGACGTCCTCGGTCAGCTTCCCCGGGGGCTCCTACACCTGCGTCAACCCCTCCGGGCAGGGCGAGGACGCCATGTTCGGCGGCCTGGTCCCGCTCGACGAGGACTCCGGCGAAACGGGCGACCCGTACTGGCTGGTCTACGTCGAAGTGACGGACACCGACGCGACCGCCGCCCGGGCCCGCGAACTGGGCGGCACGGTCCGCACACCCCCCACCGACATCCCCGACGTCGGCCGCGTCGCCAGACTGGCCGACCCCTACGGGGCCCGCTTCGCGGTCATGACCAGCGCGGCGCGCTAGGCGCTCGCCCGGCGGACCAGTGTCGTCGGGAGGATGGTGGCGCCGGGGTGGGGTGCGGCGCCGCCGGTGATGTGGTCGAGGAGCAGGCGGGCCATGCGGCGGCCCATCTCCTCGATGTCCTGGCGGACCGTGGTCAGGGGCGGGTCGGTCTGCTCGGCGACCGGGAGCAGGTCGTCGAAGCCGATCAGGGCGACGTCCTCGGGCACCCGCCGCCCGTGCTCGCGCAGCACGCGCAGGGCGCCCGCGGCGGACAGGTCGTTGGTGGCGAACACGGCGTCCAGGTCGGGGCAGCGCTGAAGCAGTTCGCGCATCGCCCGCTCCCCGCCGGCCGGCGTGAAGTCGCCCTGCGCGATCAGCCGGGGGTCGGCCTCGCCCACCACGTCCCGGTAGCCGTCGAGCCGGTCCACGGCCGACGTCTGGTCCAGCGGCCCCGCTATGTGCGCGATCCGCGTCCGGCCGAGCCCCGCCAGATGCCGTACGGCGTCCCGCGCGCCGCCCCTGTTGTCGCAGTCCACGTACACCGTCGGCGCGGCGCCCTCGTCCGCCCCGTCGGCCCAGCCGGGGCGTCCGCCGAACACGGCCGGGACCCCGGCCCGCCGGATCAGGCCGGGCAGCGGGTCGTCGAGGTGCAGCGAGAACACCAGCGCGCCGTCGACATGTCCGGCGGCGAGATAGCGGCCCACCCGGGCGTGGTCCTCGCGGCCCTCGGTGAGCAGCAGGACGAGCTGGTTGTCGTGGGCGGTCAGTTCCTTGCTGATGCCGCGCAGATGGAGGGCGAAGAACGGGTCGGCGAAGACCCGTGTCTCGGGCTCGGCGACGACGACCGCGACGGCGTCGTGCCGCCGCGTCACCAGGCTGCGCGCCGCCTGGTTGGGGACGTATCCCAGTTCCTCGACGGCTCGCAGGACCCTCTCCACGAGGGGTCCGCGCACCCCGTCGCCGCCTCTGACCACGCGGGAGGCGGTGGCTCGTGACACCCCGGCCCGCGCGGCCACGGCCTCCAGGGTGGGGCGCGGAGCGGTCTCGGTCACGGCTCAACTCCTCATCGGCGGCTCGCCGATCAGGATAGCCAGACATCAGGAGGGCTCCGGCCCCGGCTTCCTCGCCCGGCTCGGCTGCACCCGCTTCGGCTCGCCCGGCATCTTGGGGTACTCCGGCGGATAGGGCAGGTCGCCGAGGCCGTGGTCGTGTTCGTCCTTGGTGGCCAGCTCCAGCAGGGTCTCCAGGGAGTAGGCGTGCTCGTCCATGTCGGCGTGGACGTCGCCGAGCTCGGCGAACCGCGCGGGCATGGTCGTGATGTCGAAGTCGCCGGGCTGGGCCTCCCCGACCTCCTCCCAGCGCAGCGGCGCGGAGACGGGGGCGTGCGGGCGGGGGCGTACGGAGTAGGCGGAGGCGATGGTGCGGTCGCGGGCGGTCTGGTTGTAGTCGATGAAGATGCGCTCGCCGCGCTCCTCCTTCCACCACTTGATGGTCACCTGCTCCGGCATCCGGCGCTCCAGCTCCCGGCCGACCGCGATGGCGGCGCGGCGGACCTGGGTGAAGGTCCAGCGCGGTTCGATCGGCACGAAGACATGCAGTCCGCGTCCGCCGGAGGTCTTGGGCCAGCCGCGCAGTCCGCCGAACTCGTCCAGCACGGCGCGCAGTTCATGGGCGGCGCGGACGGCGTCGGCGTAGTCGGTGCCGGGCTGCGGATCGAGGTCGATGCGCAGTTCGTCGGGCCGGTCCACATCGGTGCGGCGCACCGGCCAGGGGTGGAAGGTGAGCGTGCCGTACTGGGCGGCCCACAGCACGGCGGCCTCCTCGGTGGGGCACATCTCGTCGGCGCTGCGTCCGCTGGGGAAGGTGATGTGGGCGGTGGGGATCCAGTCGGGCATGTTCTTCGGCGCCCGCTTCTGGTAGAACCACTCGCCGGTCACCCCGTCGGGGTAGCGCTCCAGGGTGGTGGGGCGGTCGCGCAGGGCGCGCAGGATGCCGGGGGCGACCGCCTGGTAGTAGCGCGCGAGGTCCAGCTTGGTGTAGCCGCGCTCGGGAAAGAAGACCTTGTCCGGGTTGGACAGCCGTACGGTCCGGCCGCCCGCCTCCAGTTCCACCGCGTCACCCATGCGAGTCACGGTATGCGTACGCCCCATACCTCGCATATCGGACCTCCACGGACGCAGGATGGAAGGAGCAGGAACCGGCGCGTACGGAGAAGAGGTGCGAGGTCATGACGATGTTCATGGACGTCCATCACGGGGGGATGCCCGGCGTCACGGCGGACCAGCTGCGCCAGGGCCATGACGCGGCCGTCGCGATGGAGCAGGAGATGGGTGTGCGCATCGAGCACACCTGGGCGGACCCTGAGTCAGGGACGGTCTTCTGCCTGACGGAGGCACCGTCGGCCGAGGCCGTGACCCGGGTCCACGAGCGCCTCGGCGGCGCCCCGGACGAGATCCACCCGGTGCCGCTGTCGGTCTAGCGGCGTATCCACCAGGGGCAGGCCCGGCGATCGACTCTTAGAGTCGATTTATGGACCTGCCCGTCATGCCGCCCGTGAAGCCGATGCTCGCCAAGTCGGTGGCGAGGATCCCGCCCGGGATGCAGTACGAGGCGAAGTGGGACGGCTTCCGGGCGATCGTGTTCCGCGACGGCGCCGACGTCGAGCTGGGCAGCCGTACCGGCAAGCCGCTGACCAGGTACTTCCCGGAACTGGTGGGGGCGCTGCGGGAGCGGGTGCCGAAGCGGTGCGTGCTGGACGGGGAGATCGTGATCGCCCGTGAGGGGCGGCTGGACTTCGACGCGCTGACCGAGCGCATCCACCCCGCCGACTCCCGGGTGCGGACCCTGGCCGAGCGGACGCCGGCGTCGTTCGTGGCGTTCGATCTGCTCGCCCTGGACGACGAGTCGCTCCTCGACGTCCCGCTGACCGACCGCCGGGCCCTGCTCACCAGGGCGCTGCAAGACGTGACCCCGCCGGTGCACCTGGCGCCCGCGACGACGGACCTTCAGACCGCGCAGAGCTGGTTCGAGCAGTACGAGGGGGCGGGTCTCGACGGTGTGATCGCCAAGCCGCTGACCGTGCCCTACCTCCAGGACGAGCGGGCCATGTTCAAGGTCAAGCACGAGCGCACCGCGGACGTCGTCGTGGCGGGCTACCGCTTCCACAAGAGCGGCCCCGTGGTCGGCTCGCTGCTGCTCGGCCTCTACGACGACAGGGGCACCCTCCAGCACGTCGGCGTCTCGGCGGCCTTCACGATGCAGAAGCGCGCCGAGCTGGTGCGGGAGCTGGAGCCGCTGCGGATGGACGAGGTCGCGGGGCATCCGTGGGCGGCCTGGTCGGACGAGGCCGCGCACGAGACGGCCCGGCTGCCGGGGGCGCCGAGCCGTTGGTCGGGCAAGAAGGACCTGTCCTGGGTGCCGCTGCGCCCGGAGCGGGTGGCGGAGGTCGCCTACGACCACATGGAGAACGGCGCGCGCTTCCGGCACACGGCCCGCTTCCGCCGCTGGCGCCCGGACCGTACGGCGGACAGCTGTACCTACGCGCAACTGGAGGAGCCGGTGCGCTACGACCTCGCGGAGATCCTCGGCGAGCGTTCCTGAGTCAGGGCTGCATCAGCACCTTCACCGCGCCCTCCTGCTTGCGCTGGAACATCTCGTACGCGTGCGGCGCGTCGCTCAGCGGCAGCCGGTGGGTGGCGAAGTCGTCGACGCCGAGGGGGTCCTCGTCGGTGAGGTAGGGCAGGATCTCGTCGCTCCAGCGGCGTACGTTGGCCTGGCCCATGCGGATCTGGAGCTGCTTGTCGAACAGGGTGAGCATGGGCAGCGGGTCGGCCATGCCTCCGTAGACGCCGACGAGGGACAGCGTGCCGCCGCGGCGGACCAGCTCGATCGCGGTGTGGAGGGCGGCGAGCCGGTCCACGCTGAACCGCTCGGCGAGGGGCCCGCCGATCTTCCGGGGCAGCATGGAGGCAGCCTGCTGGGCGAGGCGGGCGGCGGCGCTGCCGTGCGCCTCGGTGCCGACCGCGTCGATCACGGCGTCCGGGCCGCGCCCGTCGGTCTGGTCGCGGATCGCCGTGACCAGCTCCTTCTCGTCGTCGAACGCCCTGAGGTCGTACGTCTCGACGCCCCGCGCCCGTGCCCGCTCCAGCCGCTCCGGCACCAGGTCGACCCCGAACACCCGGCCCGCGCCGCGGACCTGGGCGACCCGGCAGGCCATGTCGCCGATGGGGCCGAGGCCGAGGACGGCGATGCTGCCGCCCTCGGGGACACCCGCGTAGGCGACGGCCTGCCAGGCGGTGGGCAGGACGTCGGAGAGGTAGAGGAACCGGTCGTCGGGCGGGCCCTCGGGCACCTTGATGGGCCCGAACTGGGCCTGCGGCACGCGCAGATACTCGGCCTGACCGCCGGGCACGGAGCCGTAGAGCCTGGTGTAGCCGAACAGGGCGGCGCCCATGCCCTCGCCGGTGACCTGGGTGGTCTCGCACTGGGTGGGCAGCGCGTTCAGGCACATCCAGCAGTTGCCGCAGGCGATCTGGAAGGGCACGACGACCCGGTCCCCCGCCGCGAGGTCGGGCACTCCGGCGCCGACCTCCTCGACGATGCCGATCGGCTCGTGGCCGAGGATGTCGCCGGGCGTCATGAACGCGGTGAGCACCTCGTACAGATGCAGGTCCGAGCCGCACAGCCCGGTGGAGGTGACCCGGATGACGGCGTCCGTCGGCTCCTCGATCCGCGGGTCGGGCACGTCCTCCACGCGTACGTCCCGCTTGCCCTGCCAGGTCACAGCCTTCATCGCGCGATCCCCTCTGCTCGTCCCTGTGCTCGTTCCGGGCCGGCCGCCGCCCGGGTACCCGGGCCGGCCGCGGTGAACCGGGCGTGGGCCGATCGGGCCGATTCCGGGCGGCCAATGGGGGATGTGCGGCCCGGCACCCCATGGGAGGGGGTATGGCCTGCAATGACCTGACAAGCGCACAATCATGGCAGAGGACGGGCGGGTGGCGACGGTGAGCACGGCACACAGAGCGCGAGCACGGCGCGGCAGAACGACGGCGGCGCTGCTGGCCGCCGTGGTGGCGGCCTCCCTGGCCGCGGGCTGCACCTCGGGGAACGGCGGCTCCAAGGACGACGGGAGCAGCCCGGACCAGAAGCCCGGGCACAGCCGGGCGGCCGCGGGGTCCGTCCTCGCGGTGAAGATCGACAACTCCCGCCGCGCCCGCCCGCACACCGGGCTGGACAGCGCGGACGTCGTCTACGCCGAGCAGGTCGAGGGCGGCATGAGCCGGCTGATGGCGGTGTACGCGAGCAAGCTGCCGGCGGCGGTCGGGCCGGTGCGCAGCGCCCGGGAGACCGATCTGGAGCTGCTGCGCCAGTTCGAGCAGCCGACGCTCGCCTACTCGGGGGCGCAGAGCAAGCTGATGCCGCTGATCGACCGGGCGCCGCTGCGGGCGGAGCCGCCGGGGCGCACGTCTGGCGCGTTCTACCGCGGCCCGGACCGGCCGGCCCCGCACAACCTCTATCTGCGGCCCGCCGCGCTGCTGCCCGAGGCACCCGGCGCCGCCGCGCTGACCACCGGCTTCTCCTACGGCGCCGCGCCAAAGGGCGGAACAGCCGACGCCTACGAGACGGTGAAGTACCCCGCGGCCCGCTTCACCTTCATCTGGTCGGCGAGCCATCACGGCTGGCTGGTCTCGATGGACGGGGTGGGCGCGACGACCACCGACGCGGGCCGGCTCGCTCCGCCGACGGTCGTGGTGCAGTACGTGAAGCTGCGCAAGTCCGACTACTTCGACTCGCTGGGCAACAACACGCCGTTCACCGAGACGGTCGGTACGGGCCGGGCGAAGGTGCTGCGCGACGGCAAGGCCTTCGACGTGACCTGGTCGCGGCCGACGGCCACCGACGGCACGCGGTTCGCGACAAAGGACGGCAAGCCGGTCAACTTCGCCGAGGGCCAGGTGTGGGTGGTGTTCGCCAAGGCCTGAGCCAGGGCCCGAGCCAGGGCCCGAGCCAGGGCTTGAGCAAGGCCTGGGCCAAGTCCTGGGCCGAGCCTGACGCGAGCCCTGATGAACTAGCTCAGTCCCTGTCCCCTCTCCAGTGCCTCGCGCGCCTGGGCGACCAGGCCGTCCGCGCCGCAGGAACGGGCCAGGGACAGGCCGCGGTTGAGCTCGGCCACCGAGCGGGCCGCGAGGCCGTGCTCGATCCGGGCGGCCGCGTGCTCGTACTGGCAGGGCGAGGCCTCCAGGAAGGCGACGGCCTTGGCGGCGAGGCGCACCTTCTCCTGTCCCGTCTCCAGGGCGGCCGCGCAGCGCAGGGCCTCGCCGATCGCGGTGTCGGTGCCGAACCGCTCGGCCTGGCGACGGGCGTCGGCGGCCAGTTGGGCGGCCCGGGCCGGGTCCTCCGCGGCGAGCGCGCGGGCGAGGTCGACGGTCCAGGGCGCGAGGACGGGGTTGTGTCCGCCGCGGGCGACGGCCGCCTTCTCCGCCTCGCCCAGTTCGTTGATGCCCTCCTTGGTGCGGCCGACGGCCAGCAGCAGCCGGCCGCGCACGGAGCGGGTGTCCGGCAGCACGATGGTGGAGGGGTAGGGCGGGGCGAAGCCGTACTGCTCGGCGATCGCCCAGGCGGCCTCGACATGGCCGCGGGCCAGCAGGGTGTCGACGAGCCCGCAGGTCGCCGACCAGTACAGGGGCAGGCCCCGGCCGACGCGCTCGGCGAGGCGCAGCGACTCGCGCAGGACCTTCTCGGCGTCGCGCAGTTGGCCCTGCCTGCGGTAGGCGAGGCCCAGGAAGGCGTTGGCCAGGGAGAGGTGGCCGCCGCTCCAGCCGGCCGTGGTGTAGGCGCGCAGGGCCTCGGAGAACAGGCTCTCGGCGCGGTCGAGCCGGTCGGCGTAGGCGTAGGAGCTGCCGAGCATCATCAGCAGCTCGATGCCCCACTCGGTGTCGGTCCAGCCGAGGCCGGGTGCGAGGCGGCCGTTGACGAGGGCGCGGTCGCACAGCTCGACGACTTCCTCGGCGTTCTCGCCGTGGGTCATGGCGTCGAAGCCGCGCAGGATGAGCAGGGCGCGCTCGGAGTTGTCGCGGCCGGTGCAGGTGGCGGCGAGCCGGGCCAGCCGCTCGGAGCGGCCGGGGGACGTGGCCTCGCCGGCGTAGATGCCCTCCCACATGTACTGCACGGCCTGCAGGCGCAGCCTCGCGGGCCCGTCCTCGTGCCGGGCGGCCTCCGCCTCGACGGTGCGCACGGCCTGTTCCAGCTGGTCGTTGTGCAGGAGCGCCTGGGAGAGGCGGAAGACGGCGTCCACCCGCTCGGCGCCGTCCAGGCCGGGCATGGACAGGGCGGTGCGCAGATGGCCGATGGTGGTGGCGGGCGCGGTGAGCAGGGTGGCGCAGCCCAGTTCGTAGAGCACCTGGGCGTGCACCTCGGGCCGGGGCGGTTCCTCCAGGGCGCGTTCCAGGCAGCGGCGGGCGGCGTCCGGGGCGCCGACGGCGAGGTGTTCGGCGGCGGCCTCGCGCAGTTGACCCACGAGTTCGGCGTCGTCGTCCGGGTGGACCTGGAGCAGATGGCGGGAGGCGGCCGCGGCGCCGAGGCCGGAGTCGGTGACGACCTTGGCGGCGATGCCGTGCATGGCGGTGCGCAGCGCCTCGGGGATGGAGTTGTAGACGGCGCTGGCGATCAGCGGGTGCACGAACTCCAGCTCGCCGCTCTCGGGTTGGTCGGGTGTGGTGAGGATGCGGGCGCCCTGGAGCAGTTCGGCGCAGCGCGCGGCCTCGTTGCGGGGCATGGTGGCGAGCTTGGCGACGAGGTCGACGGAGATGCCGGTGCCGAGGATGGCGGCGGCCCAGGCGAACCGGGTGGCCTCGACGCCGAGTCCCTCCAGTCGGGCGACCAGTCCGCCGCCGCGTGCCGAGCGGTTCAGGGCGCGCAGTTCACCGGCCGAGGTCTCGGTCGGTTCCAGTTCGCTGTCCTGGACCTTGGCGAGGAGTTCGACGGTCTCGTAGGGGTTGCCGCCGGTGACGGCCCAGACCTCGCGGCAGAACGGGGCGTCGGCGTGGGCGCCGAGGGTGACACGGGTCAGTCCGGCGGTGGCGTCGGGGGTGAGGGCGCTGAGGTTGGTGACGGTCCGGCCCGCGGCGGCGATCTCCTCGAGGTAGCGGGCGCTCTCCCCGGCCGTCTCGCCGGGCCTGCGGGCGACCAGCACGAGCACGGGCAGGTCGTCGATGCGCTCGGCGAACGCGGCGAGCCAGCGAAGGGTCTCCTGGTCGGCCCAGTGGGCGTCGTCGACCAGCAGCACCAGCGGGTACTCGCGCCGGGCGAGGCGGCGTACGGCGGCGACGAGGCCGTCGCACACGCCCTGCGGGTCGGCCTGACGCTCCGTCGGCTCGACTATGCCGAGGGCCGGGCCTGCGATGTCGTACCAGTCGTCGAGGTAGTCGCGGGCCTCCTCGGGCAGCATCGAGACGAGGGCGGGCTGCAGCAGTTGGCGCACGACGTGGAAGGGGACGGACCGCAGGGCCTCGCCGCCCCTGGCGGACCAGACGGTGCAGCCGCGTTCCTCGGCGATGCGGCGGGCCTCGTGCAGCAGGGCGGTCTTGCCGAGGCCGGCTTCGCCGCGGTACAGCAGCAGGCTGCCCGCGGACGCGCGGTCGGCGCACAGGGTGTCGACCGCCCGTGCGATGGCGGCGACTTCCTCGTCACGCTCCCACAGGGTAGCCGAGGCGGCCGCCGTGGGCCGTACCTCCGTCATCCCGCTACCTCCCCAAGTCGCCCGGACGACGTACAGAGGTCGAGCGTAGCCGTCCGGCGGGCCCGGCGGTGGCGGGTCGGCGCAGCTGTTGCCGTCACGGGTGACGGAGCGTGCGCGCGGGCGACGCGCGGGGCGGGTGAGCTGCCACGGAGCGACGTCATCGGGGGCGGCCCCGGGGGGAGTTGACACCCTTTCGGTGCTGTACGACCGTAACTGCCCGGGTTCCGCCGCATCCCGTGGGCGCGGAGGCCGCCCTCTCATCGCGCTTTCACGGTTGCCTCATACGGTGGGGGTATGACGCAGGTGACTCCCCCCGGGTGGTACCCCGACCCCGGGCAGAAAAGTGACGGTCCCGCCACCGAGCGCTGGTGGGACGGCGGGGCATGGACGGAGCGGATCCGTCCCGCGGGCTCGGCCGCACCCTGGGGGCCGCCGCCGGCACAGCCGGGGTACCAGGGCCCGCCGCCCCAGCCCGGCCAGCCCGGTTTCGCGGCGATGCCGACGCAGGCCGCGTTTCCCGCCTACCCCGGCTATCCGGGTCAGCCCGGCGCTGCTCCGGGCGGGCAGCGGCGTGGGCTGCGTACGGGGATAGCGGTCGCGGTGGCGGCGGCGGTGCTCGCGAGCATCGGGGTCGGCGTGTACGCGCTGACCAAGGACGACGGCGGCTCGGACCGGGCCGGCACCCAGCAGGACCGGGGCGCGCCGGACGGCCGGGACGGCGGGCAGGGCGGCCCGTTCGGCGACGGCGGCGGGTCCGGCGGGCCTTCGCCGGACCCCGAGAAGAGCCCCGAGGAGAGCCCCGGGGACGGCGGCGGCCGGGCGCCCGAGGTCGAGGGCGGCGGCACGCTCCAGGACCCCGTCAACGCGATCAGCATGCCGGTGCCCGAGGGCTGGTCGGGCCAGGCGATGACGGTGGGCGCGCAGATGACGTCCGAGACCACCTACAAGTGCCCGGCCGACCCCTCCCAGCAGTGCACCAAGGGCGGCGCGTACTCGGCCCCGGCCGAGCTCCTGGGCACCAAGGGCACCACGCCGGAGGCGGTGGCGAAGGCGGACATCGCCGCGAACGCCAAGGAGTCCTACGGCGGCAGCTACGGGGAGATCACCTCCCACCAGGTGCTGGCCTCGAAGGCGGTCACCGTGGCCGGGCAGAAGGGCTATGTGGTGCGCTGGAAGGCGATCACCAGCAAGGGCTCGGACGGCTACGTCCAGTCGCTGGTGTTCCCCTCGCCCGCCGACAAGGGCCGGCTGGTGGTGGTCCGCTTCGGGCTGGACGTGGACCAGCCGCTGTCGATCCTCGACGACGTCACCGAGGGCATCGAGGCGTCCTCCGGCGGCGGCGACGGGCAGGACGTCTGAGGCGTCCTACGGCATACGACGGCCGGGTGGGGTGCCTCTCCGCTCCAGAGGCACTCCACCCGGCCGGGGGGTGCGCGCCGCCCCCGTCCCCACGGTGCGGCGCGGTCAGGTCGCCGTCCAGTCATCCCGTGGACGGCGGCCTGGGTCTTCAGGTGAGGCCGAGCACCGGCAGCACCGCGGCCTCGACGAACCGGACCAGGTACTCCGAGTCGGCGTACTCGCCCTCGATGACGGGGCGTGCGCGCAGCACGCCGTACATCTGGGCGGGGATGTACTCCAGCGCGGGATGGTCCGCCGGGACCTCGCCGCGCTCCACACCGCGCCGCAGGATGTCGCGCAGCGCGTTGATCTCGGGGTCGACGAGGGCCTCGCGCAGGGCCTGCTGGAGTTCGCGGTCCTGCATGACGGCGTGGCCGAGGGCCTGGAGCAGCCTCTGGTCCTTGTCGGAGGTGCCGCCGGCGGCCCGGGCGGCCTGGCGCAGGTCCTCGGCGAGCGAGCCGGTGTCGATGCCGGCGAAGCGCGGGCAGCGGTTGGAGCGCAGCGCCGCCGCCACGAACTGGGGCTTCGTCTTCCACTGCCGGTAGAGCGTGGACTTGCTGCAGCGCGTGCTGGCCGCGACGCCGTCCATGGTGACGGCGTCGTAGCCGCACTCACGGATCTGGTCGAGTACGGCGTCGAAGAACTCCTGCTCCCGTTCCCGGGTGAGCTTGGAGCGGCGCGAGGCGACCTGTTCCGGTCGGTCCGCGGCCTGCGACGTCATCGGCACTTCCTCCCTGTCACTGCTCCAGTGTGACGCACCTTTCCGATACGCCAGTGTACCGGTACTGAACCGTATCGGTACACTGGCGTATCGGTACAGTCCAGTATCGGTACTTCCCCGTATCGGTACGCCGACGGACGACCACACACACCACACCGTCTGTCGTCAGTGAAGGGGCCGGGGATGAAGGCACGGACCGAGCGGCCACCGCTGCTGCGCGAGCTGCTGCTCGTCGCAGGGCTCTTCCTCGTGTACAAGTTCGGCCGGCAGCTCGCCACGGGTCACACCGAGGCGGCCTTCCGCAACGCCCGCCATGTGTGGGACCTGGAGCGGACCGTACGACTGCCCGGCGAGGCCTCGGTGCAGTCGCTGCTGCTGCACGGCGACTCGCTGGTGCACACGGCCAACGTGTACTACGCCACCGTGCACTTCCCCGCCACCGCCGCCTTCCTGGTCTGGCTCTATCTGCGGCGCCCCGCGCACTATGTGTGGGCCCGGCGGGTGCTCGCCGCGGTCACCGCCGCCGCGCTGGTGCTGCACCTGGCGTTCCCGCTCGCCCCGCCGCGGATGCTCGCGGCGACCGGCCTGGTGGACACGGGCCGGGTGTACGGGCCCTCGGTCTACGGCCCGCCGCAGACCGACCATCTCTCCAACCAGTTCGCGGCGATGCCCTCGCTCCACTTCGGCTGGGCGCTGATGGTGGCGATCGGCCTGATCGTCGCCACCCGCTCACGGTGGCGGTGGCTGTGGCTGCTGCATCCGCTGCTGACGCTGCTGGTCATCGTGGGGACCGCGAACCACTACTGGCTGGACGCGATCGTCGCGACCGCGCTGCTCGGGCTCGCCCTGGCGGCGGTGCACGCGCCGCGCCGCACGGTCAGCACCGCGGGTCGCGGCTCCGCGCAGCTCGCCCCGGCCGAGGACGGCGTGCTGGTGGGGGCGGGCCGATGAACGCCGCGTTCTCCCTCGCCGTCGTCCTCTCCCTGTTCTCCGGCGTCGCCTACGCCGCCGCCGCGGTGGCCCAGGAACGGCTCGCCTCCCGCTCCCCGGGCGCGGGCCTGCTGCGGATGCTGGGCAGCGGGGCCTGGTGGTGGGCGGTGCTGCTCAACGCGTCCGCCGCGCTGCTGCACGTGGTGGCACTGAAGTACGGGCCACTCACCGTGGTGCAGCCGCTGGGCGCGCTCACCCTGGTCGCCGCGGTGCCGCTGGGCGCACGGGTGGCCGGCCGGCGGGTGAGCGCGGCCGAGTGGCAGGGTACGGCGTTCACGCTGGCGGGCCTCGCCACGCTGCTCGCCACGGCCTCGGGGCCCGCGCCGGACGACGTGCTCAGTCCTGCCGAGGCGCTCACGGTCGCGGGCACCGCCGCGCTGCTCATCGGCCTGCTGTCCCGGCCCGGCGCCCGGCCGGGGCTGCGGCACGCGACCGCCTCGGGCCTCGCCTCCGGGGTCGCCTCCGCGCTGACCCAGACGGTGACGGTGGCCGCCACCGACCGCAGCGGACCTCTGCTCAGCGTCCAGGTGATCGGGGTCGCGGTCCTGGTCGCCGCCTTCGCCACGGGCGGGCTGCTGCTGTCGCAGACCGCGTACAAGGGAGGCCTGGGCGGACCGCTCGCCATGGTCACCCTGGCCAACCCGGTCGCGGCCGCGCTGATCGGCCTCTCCCTGCTCGGCGAGCACCTCCAGGGCGGGGCGACCGGCATCCTGACGGCCCTGGCGGGAGCGGCGCTGGCGGCGTGGGGTGTGGTGCTGCTGTCACGCGGCGCACCGGAGCAGCCGGAGCCTTCCGGGAAGGCACACGGACGGCCGGAGCCCCTTCGCCGACGGGCGCCCGTGCCGCCTCCTCCCCCGCAACCCGAACCGGTCGACGCCCGGCTCGTGGCCTAGCCGACAGATCCGCACAGCTGCCCCGGTCCGCGCGCAGCGGGCCGGGGCAGCTGTGCGTACGGGCCCGGGGCCTCAGTCGGTGATGATCGCCGGGTCGCTGACGCCGGGCAGGCCGTTCTCGACATGGCCGACGAAGCGGCGCAGGAAGATCGGCATGGTGTCGGAGGTGACGGTCAGGTCGTACCAGCGGCGGCTCTCCGTCAGGTCGACCGTGAGCCGCACGGTGCCGCCGGCGCGCACCTTGACCGCGCGGGGCTGACCGCTGTAGCCGTCGATGAGCTTCAGCTGGGCGGTGAGGGAGCCCTTGTTGGTGAAGGTGAGCTCGATGTCGTCGCCCGTGTGGCGCGCGGTGACCTCGGGCCCCGCCTGCTTGCCGGGCCCGCGGAAGACCCGCAGGAAGCCGTTGGGGCCGTGCACGGTCAGGTCGTAGAAGCCGCTGGAGTACGCCGTGTTCCAGGTGTCCGAGACGGTCTTGCCGGCCTCGGTGGTGTACGTCCAGGGGCCGTCGGTGCGGTTGCCGCCGGTGACCCAGAACGCGGCGCCGGCCCGCGCCCCGGAGGCGAAGGTGAGCGTGTACTTCCCGGCCGCCGCGTCCAGGGCGCCGTCGACCGCGGGGGCGTACCGCAGCGGGCGGGCCGGGCGCAGGCCGCTCTCCTGGCGGGGCAGGCTCGGGTCGGCGGGCGGGGTCGGGCGGTAGTCGGGGTGGCGCTCGCGGTCCTTGGGGGCGTACTCGCCGGTGTCCGGCAGGGACGCCGGGCGGCTGTCCGGGCGGGAGAAGTCGAAGGCCGAGGTCAGGTCGCCGCAGATGGCGCGGCGCCACGGCGAGATGTGCGGTTCGCGCACCCCGAACCGGCTCTCCATGAACCGGATGACCGAGGTGTGGTCGAAGGTCTCCGAGCAGACGAACCCGCCCTTGCTCCACGGCGACACCACCAGCATCGGCACCCGCGGGCCGAGGCCGTAGGGGCCGGCCGGGCGCCTGCTGTCGCCCGCGTAGAGGTCGAGCGAGACGTCGACGGTCGACCTGCCCTGCGCGGCCGACATCGGGGGCAGCGGGGGCAGCACGTGGTCGAAGAAGCCGTCGTTCTCGTCGTACGTGATGAACAGGGCCGTCTTCGCCCACACCGCCGGGTTGGAGGTGAGCGCGTCCAGGACTTGGGCGATGTACCAGGCGCCGTAGTTGGAGGGCCAGTTGGAGTGCTCCGAGAACGCCTCGGGCGCGGCGATCCAGGAGATCTGCGGGAGCTTGTCCGCCTGGACGTCGGCCTTCAGCCGGTCGAAGTAGCCCTCCCCCGCCTTGGCGTTCGTGCCGGTGCGGGCCTTGTCGTACAGCGGGTCGCCGGGCTGCGCGTTGCGGTACTTGTTGAAGTACAGCAGGGAGTTGTCGCCGTAGTTGCCGCGGTAGGCGTCGGAGATCCAGCCCCAGGAGCCGGCCGCGTCCAGGCCGTCGCCGATGTCCTGGTAGATCTTCCAGGAGACGCCCGCCTGCTCCAGGCGCTCGGGGTACGTCGTCCAGTCGTAGCCCAGTTCGTCGTTGCCGAGGACGGGTCCGCCGCCCTGGCCGTCGTTGCCGGTGTGGCCCGTCCACACGTAGTAGCGGTTCGGGTCGGTGGAGCCGATGAAGGAGCAGTGGTAGGCGTCGCACACGGTGAAGGCGTCGGCGAGGGCATAGTGGAACGGGATGTCCTCGCGGGTCAGGTACGCCATGGTCGTGGTGCCCTTGGCGGGCAGCCACTTGTCGTAGTTGCCGCCGTTGTACGCCTGCTGCCCGTCGGTCCAGCCGTGCGGGAGGCCCTCGAGGAACTGCATGCCGAGGTCGTCGGCCTCCGGGTGGAAGGGGAGCACCTCCCGGGTGCCGTCGCTCTGGTGCCAGACCGACTTGCCGTTGTCGAGCCGTACCGGGTGCGGGTCGCCGAAGCCGCGGACGCCCCGGAGCTTGCCGAAATAATGGTCGAACGAACGGTTCTCCTGCATCAGGACGACGATGTGCTCGACGTCCTCGATCGTGCCCGAGCGGTGGTTGGCCGGGAGCGCGGCCGCACGCTCGATGCTGCTCGCCAACGCGGTGAAGGCCGTGGTCGCGCCCGCGAGTTGGAGGAATTTACGTCGGTTGACCTCAGGCATGTGTGGGGGACACCAACCTCTCGTGCTGATGGAATGTGCGCGAAAGGAGTGTTCCAAGAGCAGCAAACGTCAGGGAAGGGTGCGGCGACGTTTGCGTGAAAGTCACCCGTACACAGAGGGGCGCGTGGCGTACCTGGGCCCCTTGCGTCGATCGCGGCCCCCGGGTACCTCAGCCCTCGGGGGTCGACACCACCGTCAGGTGGCCCGCCGGGCGGCGGTTGCGCCGGTGGCCCGCGCGAGGGGCGGGGCGGCGGCCCTGGGGGAGCATCGTCAGGCGTGTGTAGCCCAGCACGTGCAGGGACTTGGGGGTCTCGTCGACGATGCGGCAGTCGGTGGCGCCCCAGCTGGGGTCGGGGTGGAGAAGGGGCCGTACGGCGCCGTCGTGCTCCACGGCCGCGTCACCCATGGCGCGCATCCAGTGCGGCAGGCCCTGACGGTAGGCGGCCTCCATGAGCGGGTCCTGGGCGATCTCGCGGCGCACCGCCTGCAGGGCGGGGTCGTGACCGTGCCGCTCCAGGGCGGACGCCAGGTGGGCCAGCATCGGCAGGCACCAGCGGGCCTCGTGCTCGCCGAGGACGGACGCCGCGTCGGGGTGGAACAGGACGAACCTCAGGAAGTTGTCCCCGGGCATGGCCGACGGATGCGGGCCGACACCCCGGAAAAGTGTCTCGAACGCGCTGTTGGCCAGGACCACGTCCCAGCGGTGGTCGACGACGAGTGAGGGAAAGGGGACGGACTCCACGAGCGCGGCGTAGTCCCGCAGATACTCCTGGGCCTGGGGACTGACGGGGGCGGGCCACGGCGCCGGCCGCTGCCCACCTGCCTGATATGCCATCGGGAGGTCACCCCTCTTGCCTCTGCGGCCTTCTCGCGGCGCCCCGATCCTGCTGCTCAGACCGTAGGCATGTCAACTATCGTGGCATTCCGTGACTGTTGACGGCTGAAATTGGCCACAGTTGTGGCGAGCCCTGGATGTGAGTTCGAAGCACCCGCTACGCTCCGGGAAGTTCACGGAGACCACATGCGAGATGGCTGTGCGAGACGTAGGAGACACGTCGGTGACGGATGGCTACGAGGTTCCGGGCGGCACGGCGTCGGCTGTCCTGACGGCCGTCGTCGCTCGTGTCACCGCGCTCGCCGACCGGCTCGGCGTGCCGCACACGGAGGTGTTCGACACGGCGCGGCTGTCCGTGGCCTCCGGTGTCCCCGAGCCCGTCGTGAAGGACCTGCTCCAGGGCCGCCCCGCGGGGGAGCCCGATGTGCAGGCCCGTTTCGTGCAGCGGCTCGACCTACTGCGCCGCACCCGGCTCAAGCCCAACGGCCGCCGCTACACCCAGCAGGAGATCGCCGACGGCGCGGGCATGTCCCGGCAGCAGGCGGGGGCGCTCATCAACGGCGACCGGCGCCCGACCATGGAGCACTGCGACGCCATCCAGCGCTTCTTCCGTGTCCACGCCGGTTTTCTGACCGCCGAGGACGGCGAGGCGCTCGCCGGTGCCCTCCAGCGCACCGAGCAGGATCTGCTGCAGAAGCTCGCCGACCGCGAGCGGGAGGCCGCCGCCTCGGCTCCCGAGGACCCGCTGGAGCGGCTGCTCCAGGACCACGGGGTGCGCGGCATCGCCTGGCGGGCCGCCCAACTGCCCACCGACCAGCACCGCGACAAGGTCGCGGAGTGGCTGGACATGCTCCTGGAGAGCGTCAAGCGCCCGGAGGCGTGAGCCGTTCGGCCGGATTGTCAGTGGTGGCGGGCAAGCTGGAGGGTGCGAGGGCGCATCCGACACGGGGAGACCGACCCATGACCACATCCGTGCTGACCGACCGTGAACGCACCGCCGTCCAGGCGTATCTGCGCCTGCTGCACACCGTACGGGCCGCCTTCGACCACTGTGGCGGTGAGGGCCCTGCGGGCTCCGGCCGACCACCCGTCGTACCGCCGGCTGTGCTCGCCGAGGCGGAGCAGGCGCTGGCGGAGGCCGGCCTGAGAGGCAACGAGGAGCAGTTCTTCCGGCTGCTGCAGAGCTGCGAGCCCAGAGGCTGACCCGTCAGGCCTGCCCGGTCCGCCCGTCCGGCTCGATCCGCGTGCCCCGCTCGGGCGACTCGCGCGGCAGGATCGGGCGGGGGATGCCCGGCGGCCGGTCGCGGCGGCGCCATTCGCGGGGGTAGCCGACGGAGACCTCCTCGAAGGGGACTGACTCCAGCACAGTGCTGCGGGGGATGTGCAGATGGCCGTACACCATGGCGGCCACCCGGAAGCGGCGGTGCCAGTCCGCGGTCAGTGTGGTGCCGCACCACATGGCGAACTCGGGGTACCACAGGATGTCCATGGGGTGCCGGTCCGTCGGATAGTGGTTGACCAGCACGAGCGGCAGGTCACCGGCCTCCTCGGTGAGCCTGCGCTCGGTCAGCTCGACCCGCGCCCGGCACCAGGCCTCGCGCGTGGGATAGGGGTCGGGGTGCAGCAGGTGTTCGTCGCTGCACACGATGCCGGTGCTGTGCGCGTAGGCCAGCCCCTCGGCCTTGGTCGCGCAGTCCTTGGGCAGGAAGGAGTAGTCGTACAACAGGAACAGCGGCGCCACCAGGGCCGGACCGCCCGGTCCCTCCCACACCGGGTAGGGGTCCTCGGGGGTGAGCACGCCGAGGTCCCGGCACATCGCGACCAGGTGCTCGTAGCGGGCGACGCCGCGCAGGGTGACGGCGTCGCGCGGGTGCGTCCACAGCTCGTGGTTGCCGGGCGCCCAGACGACCCTGCGGAAGCGGTCCGCGAGCAGTTCCAGGGCCCAGCGGATGTCCTCGACCGTCTCCGCCACGTCCCCGGCGACCAGCAGCCAGTCGTCCTCCGACTCCGGGCGCAGCTTCTCCACCAGCGCCCGGTTCTCCGCATACCCGATGTGCAGGTCGCTGATGGCCAGCAGCCGCCCGCCCCCGCCGGCCCTCGACGCCACGCGCCTGCCCCCTCGTCGGCCTTCGTCGGCCCTCGCCGTACCTCTTCGTCCACCGTTCGTCACTACAACAACACATCGCGCGGGCGAGCGACAAGGCGTTCGGGCCCGCGCGCCACGGCGTGCTGCGGGCCGCCGAATCCGTAACACGCGCGTTGCACGCGGCACCCCGGGAAAGCCGTATGATCCCCCCAACACCACCGCCCCGAAACTCCCTTCGCCAGGGCGGTTCGGTGACCCTTCCTCCATCCTGCCCGGGCACGGGCCGCTCCGCCCTGCCCGCGAACCGTGAAAGGCGGCCTGCATGGTCTCTCGCGTACGCGTCTGGCTCAACCGCACGTACGCGGAGAACGTGTTCTTCATGGATCAGCTGCGGCGAAATCCCAGCGACCGGGCCGTCGAGATCCATGCCACGCACGGCGACCCGGACTCGCCGGTGCTCGCCGCCGCCGACACCGCCGAGCTGGAGCCGGAGGGCCTGTCCCCGGCCGCGTACGTGGAGTACGCCCTGGACCAGTGCGCCCGGCGCGGCATCGATGTGTTCGTGCCCCGGCTGCACCAGGCGGCGATCGCCGCGCACCGCGCGGAGTTCGAGGCGATCGGCACGGCTCTGCTGGCGCCGCCGCCGGAGGCGATCGCCGTCTTCGAGGACAAGATCGTCGCGTACGAGGCGGTCCAGGCGATCGGGGTGCCCGTGCCGCCGTGGTGGCGGGTCCGCGACGCCGACCAACTCCTCGCCGCCGTGGAGGAGTTGGAGGCCGGTGGTCACAAGGCGTGCTTCAAGCCGGCCTCCGGGGCGGGCGGGGTCGGCTTCCGGGTCGTCACGCGCGCGCCCTTCTCGCTGGTGCACCTCAGCGGCTTCCCGAGCCCGTACGTGCATCTCGACCTGGTCGTCGAGGCGCTGCGGCAGGCCGAGGAGCCGGTGGACTGGCTGGTGATGCCGCGGCTTGAGCAGCCGGAGGTGTCGGTGGACTGCCTCACCGGGCCGGACAACCGGGTCCGGCTGGCCGTGGGCCGCACCAAGAACGGGCGGCGGCGCGGGTTCACGCTGCACGAGCAGTGGCTGGAGCCGGCGCGGAGGATCGCCGAGGGGTTCGGGCTGCGGTATCTGTCCAACATCCAGTTCCGGATGTTCGGGGAGGTTCCGGTGCTGATGGATGTCAACACGCGGCCTGCCGGGGGCCTGCATCAGCTGTCCCTGTGCGGGGTCAATGTGCCTTGGCTGGCTGTGCAGTTGGCCCTCGGGGAGGACCCCGGGGAGGTCCTGCCGCCGTTCCTCGGGCAGGACTACACGGTGGTTTCGGGGCTGCGGCCTCTTCGGGCTGTCTCTTTGCCTCAGCAGCGCGTCGAGGGGGCGGCGTTGCTGCCGGCCGTGCCGGCGCCGGCCTCCGGCGGCGTTGAGGCCGCGGCTCAGGTGTTGCCGCTTTAGGTTGTCGGCCGGGTGCGGGTCGTCTGTGGTTGCTCGCGCAGTTTCCCGCGCCCCCGAACGGCCACGCCCTGCTCAGGTATGGACCAATCACGCGCCTTCTCTTGACAGCGCGATTGGTCCATACCAACTTTGTTGGCGCACTTCTCTGCACCCCTGTGCACTCCCGAACACCCCACACCCCTCAGGGAGATCGCGTGCGCCACTCACTCCTCAGTCGCTCCAGACGCAGACTCCTCGCGCTGTGCGGGGCCGTCGGGCTCGCGGTCGGCGGGGCCGTCGCGCTGCCCGGTACCGCTCATGCGGCCAATATCCTCAGCAACTCCGGCTTCGAATCAGGGGCGTTGTCGCCCTGGTCCTGCTCCGGGAACCTCGGGTCGGTCGTCTCCTCCCCCGTCCAGGGCGGGTCCCGGGCCCTCCAGGGGGCCGCGAGTTCCAGTGACAACGCCAAGTGCGGGCAGACCGTCGCGGTCCAGCCCAACACGACGTACTCGCTCAGCGGTTGGGTGCGCGGCTCCTATGTCTACCTCGGGGTGGACGGCGGGGCCTCGACCTGGACGACCTCCCCCTCGGCGTACAGCCGGCTGAGCCTGTCCTTCACCACCGGCGCCTCGCAGACCAGCGCGCGCGTGTATGTGCACGGCTGGTACGGGCAAGGGACGTACTACGCCGACGACATCAGCCTCGACGGGCCCGGCGGCGGGGGCGGCGGGGACACCCAGGCGCCCAGTGTGCCGGGCAGCCTGCGCTCCACCGACAAGACGTCGTCCAGCGTGTCGCTGACGTGGAACGCCTCGACGGACAACGTCGGTGTCACGGCGTACGACGTCTTCAGCGGCTCCAACCAGGTGCTGAGCGTGTCGGGGACGAGCGCCACGGTCTCCGGGCTCGCGGCGAGCACGTCGTACACCTTCACCGTGCGGGCGAGAGACGCGGCGGGGAACAGCTCCGGCGCCTCCAACGCCGTGACCGTGACGACCGACACCGGCGGTGGCGGGGGCACCGGCTTCAAGCAGGCCGCGCCCTATCTGTACCTCGGCTGGGGCGACCCGCCCAGCGCGACCTCGGTGATGAGCGCGACCGGGATCAAGTGGTACACGATGGCGTTCATCCTCTCCTCCGGCGGCTGCAACCCCGCCTGGGACGGCAGCCGGCCGCTGACCGGCGGCAACGACCAGAGCGTCATCAACTCCATCCGGTCCGCGGGGGGTGACATCGTCCCGTCGATCGGCGGCTGGAGCGGCAACAAGCTCGGCCCGAACTGCTCGACGCCGGAGGCGCTGGCGGGCGCGTACCAGAAGGTCATCGACGCGTACGGGCTGAAGGCGATCGACGTCGACATCGAGAACACGGACGAATTCGAGAACGCGGCCGTGCAGGACCGCATCCTGGGCGCGCTGAAGATCGTGAAGGCCAACAACCCCGGCCTGCGCACGATCCTCACCTTCGGCACCTCGACGACCGGCCCGACCTACTGGGGCAACCGGCTCATCGACCAGGCCAAGGCGCTGAACGCCAACATCGACGTGTTCACGATCATGCCGTTCGACTTCGGGGGCGGCTCCGACATGTACGGCAACACGGTGAACGCGAGCGAGGGGCTGAAGAACAAGCTGAAGTCGGCCTTCGGCTGGGACGACGCCACCGCGTACGCGCACATCGGGATCTCCGGCATGAACGGGCTGTCCGATCAGCAGGAGCTGACCTCGACCGCGATCTGGACCCAGATCCGCGACTGGGCGAACTCCCACCACATCGCCCGGCTCGCCTACTGGGCGGTCAACCGTGACCGGCCGTGCCCGGGCGGCGGCGTGACCAGCAACTGCTCCGGCATCAGCCAGAACAACTGGCAGTTCACCTCGATCACGGCCGGCTTCACCGGCTGACCATCGCGGTGCCGAGGGGCGTCCCCACCGGGGCGCCCCTCGCGCGCGTCTCTCACGCCGGGTCGCCCAGCTCCTCGAAGAGGGTGAGCTGAAGGGCCGCGGGGGCCTGGAGGCGGGAGTTCAGGGAGTTCCAGGGCGTGCGGGTCGGCTCGGCGATGACCTCCGCGCCGGCGGCGGCCAGCTTCGCGGTGACGGCGGCGGAGTCGCCGACCTGGAAGGCGACCCGGATCTGTCCGGCGACCCTGCGGCCGACCTCGACGTCGTCGATGAACGCGGCATGGTTCGGGTCGGTGATCTCCAGGGTGGCCCGGCCCGCCTCCAGGATGGTGACGTGGCCGCCCGGCGAGGAGAACGCGGCGCGCTCGGGCAGTCCGAGGACGTCCCGGTAGAAGTGCAGGGCCGCCTCGTAGTCGTCGGCGGTGACGACCAGGCGCAGTTCGCGGACGGCGGGTTCGTCGGACATGGGGCTCCTTCTTGATCACGAGTGCCTCTGGGTGAACTCCGCGCGGACACCGGATGATTCCCGGCGCCGCGAGGGCCCGTGCCGGTCGCGCTTCAGGTCATGAACTCACGGGGAGCACAAGGGATTTCGGTGCTTCACCTCTTGACGACCCGCACGGCCGAGAGGACATTGGGCGCACCTTTGAGAGCGCTCTCAAGCAGGCTCAGGCGGTGCTCAGGCAGTGCTCTCAAGACTCCCCGCACTCCCCGTATCCGTAGCCCCAGACGTACGAGAGGCACCCCCACATGGACCGCACCTCAGGCACACCCGGACGCCGCCGCCCGCTGCGGCGGGCCCTCGTCGCGGCCGTCGGCACGCTCGCCCTGGCCGCGACCGCCGCCACGACCGTCACCTCCACGGCGAGCGCCACCGCGCCGACACCGCCGTCCGGCTGGACGCAGGTCTTCACCGACGACTTCGACGGTCCGGCCGGGTCGGGCGTGAACACCGGCAACTGGCAGTACGCGACCGGCACGTCCTACCCCGGCGGCGCCGCCAACTGGGGCACCGGCGAGGTCGAGACGATGACCTCCAGCACCAACAACGTGGCGCTGGACGGCAGCGGCAACCTGCGCATCACCCCGCGCCGCGACGCGTCCGGCAACTGGACCTCGGGCCGCATCGAGACCAACCGCACCGACTTCCAGCCCCCGTCCGGCGGCAAGCTGCGCGTCGAGGCCCGTATCCAGATGCCGAACGTGACCGGCGCCGCGGCCAAGGGCTACTGGCCGGCGTTCTGGATGCTGGGCGCGCCGTTCCGCGGCAACTACTGGAACTGGCCGAGCGTCGGTGAGCTGGACATCA
This sequence comes from Streptomyces sp. NPDC096205, assembly GCF_044763135.1. Classification (NCBI taxonomy): domain Bacteria; kingdom Bacillati; phylum Actinomycetota; class Actinomycetes; order Kitasatosporales; family Streptomycetaceae; genus Streptomyces; species Streptomyces sp. NPDC096205. The sequence goes on from NZ_JBIWFS010000001.1 coordinate 676,721, forward strand.
TGGAGAACGTCCAGGGCCTGAACACCGTCTGGGCCACCATGCACTGCGGCACGAACCCCGGCGGCCCCTGCAACGAGACCACCGGCATCGGCGGTTCGACGAGCTGCCCCGGCACCACCTGCCAGGCGGGCTTCCACACCTACCGCATGGAGTGGGACCGCTCGACGAGCCCCGAGCAGATCCGCTTCTCCGTCGACGGCACGAACTACCACACGGTCAGGGCGGATCAGGTCGACGCGACCACCTGGTCGAACGCCACGAACCACGGCTTCTTCGTCATCCTGAACGTGGCGATGGGCGGCGGCTTCCCCGGCGCCTTCGGCGGCGGCCCGGACTCCGGCACGGTCCCCGGCCACGCGATGGTCGTCGACTACGTCCAGGTGCTGTCGTCCGGCGGCGGGGGCGGCACCACTCCGCCGCCCACCGGCAACCGTGACGCCTACTCCCCCATCCAGGCCGAGTCCTACGACGGCCAGTCCGGCGTGATGACCGAGGGCACCTCCGACTCCGGCGGCGGCCAGAACATCGGCGCGGTCGCGAACGGCGACTGGGTCCTCTACCGGGGCGTCAACTTCGGCTCCTCGGCGGCCAGGCAGTTCTACGCCCGGGTCGCGAGCGGCGCGGGGTCGGGCGTGAGCGGCCTGGTCGAGGTCCGCCTGGACAGCCGTACCAACGCACCCGTCGGCAGTTTCGCGCTCGGCAACACGGGCGGCTGGCAGTCCTGGCGCACGGTCCCCGCCAACATCAGCGGCGTCACCGGCACCCACGACGTCTACCTGACCTTCAGCAGCGGCCAGCCGGCCGACTTCGTGAACGTCAACTGGTTCGACTTCGGGCACTGAGCACGACCCGCGAGGGGGGCTTCACGCACGTGTGAGGCCCCCTTTACGCTGCGCGGGTGACGGAGATCGTGACGTACGTGGAGATGACCGGACGGGACGAGCTCGAGCCTGCGGCCGCCGTGCCCGGGCTGAGCCTGGAGCCGCTGGAGCGGGACGCGCCCCTGGTCGTCGACCTGCTGGCCGGTGTCGGCGCGCCGCACGGCTGGAAGAGCGCGCGCCGGACGGAGGAGGAATGGCGTGCCTGGTTCGCCGCGGCCCCGGACCGGACGTTCTGGCTGCTCACCTTCGAGGGCACGCCTGCGGGCATCGTCACCTACGACCCGCATCCGGGCGGCGAGGTGGAGATCAAGTCCTTCGGTCTGCTGCCCGAGTTCGTCGGCAAGGGCCTCGGCGGGTTCGCCCTGACGCTCGCCGTGCGGGGTGCCTGGGAGCTGGCACCTGTGGTGAGCCGGGTCTGGCTGCACACCTCGTCGTCGGACCACCCCCGCGCGCTGCCCAACTACCGCCGCCGGGGGTTCCGTCCGTACCGCACCGAGGAGGTCGGGCGCGGCTGAGACGCCTCAGCGCAGTTCCGTACGGAAGGCCGCCGGGGTCATGTCCGTGTGCTGGTGGAAGAACTTGGAGAAGTTGGCCGCGTCGGGGAAACCGACCGCGGCGCCGACGCGGCCGATGGGCAGGTCGGTGTGGGCGAGCAGGCGCTTGGCCTCCAGGACGACGCGTTTGTCGATGAAGCCCTTGGGGGTCTCACCGGTCGCGGCGCGCACCGCGCGGACCAGGGTGCGGCGGGAGATGGCGAGGCTGTCGGCGTAGGTGCTGACGCTGTGGTTGGTGGCGAAGCCCTTCTCCACGGCGTCCCGGAACAGGGTGAACGTGGTGTCGGAGGGGTGCCGCTCGGCCTCGGCGGAGCGGGCCGCGAGGTGGGCGAGGCGCAGCAGGAACGCGGTCAGGGAGTGGCGCAGCACGGCGGTGTGCAGGCTCAGCGGGAGGGTGCGGTCGTCCTCGTACTCGCGGCGGAGCTGGTCGAGGGAGGCCGTCAGAGCGGCGAGCTCGCTCTCGCCGGGGTGCAGCAGCGGCGGCAGGTCGTAGCGGTAGAGGCCGGTGGCCTCGACGGTGGCGCGCGGCAGGAAGCCGGGCTGCATGGTCAGGACGGTTCCGCGGTACTCGGCGGCGGTCGGGAAGCGGTGCACCTGTCCGGGGCGGATCCACAGCAGGTCGCCCGCCCGGGCCTCGTACTCGGCGAAGTCGATCATGTGGCGGACGGGGCCGGCGGAGAACAGCATCACCACGTGGAAGTCGATGCGGTGGACCTTGTCGAGCGGTGCGTCGGGGTGCCAGGTGCGGGCGCCGCCCATGGGGCCGACCTGCATGCCGACGCCGCAGACGCTGTGGTCGGAGGGGAAGGCGAAGGTTCTGATGCCGTCGCCGTCGGCCGCGTCCGCCTGCCGGGGGGTGGTTCTGTCCGCCATGTCCTTCTCGCGCTGACTCGTCCGTACGGGTGATGTCCCACTTTCACCAAAGGCTGACACACGCGGACCTGGCCTCGTAAAAGTCAGACTTTTAATGTTTAACGCGTCCGACCAGCAATCCCGCTCTTTCAGAGGACTTCTTGAAGATGAGCACGCAGACGCCCGACCGCTTCGAGTGGACCGAACTCGACCGGCGTGCCGTCGACACGGCCCGCCTTCTGGCCGCCGACGCCGTACAGAAGGTGGGCAACGGCCACCCCGGCACGGCGATGAGCCTGGCCCCGGCCGCGTACACGATCTTTCAGAAGGTGATGCGCCACGACCCGGCCGATCCGGAGTGGACCGGCCGCGACCGCTTCGTGCTCTCCCCCGGCCACACCTCGCTGACGCTGTACACGCAGCTCTTCCTCGCCGGGTACGAGCTGGAGCTGGACGACCTCAAGGCGTTCCGCACGCAGGGCTCCAGGACGCCGGGCCACCCCGAGTACGGCCACACGGCCGGTGTCGAGACCACGACCGGCCCCCTCGGCCAGGGCGTCGCCAACGCGGTCGGCATGGCGATGGCCGCCCGCTACGAGCGCGGCCTGTTCGACCCGGACGCCCCGCAGGGCACCTCGCCCTTCGACCACACGATCTGGGCGATCGTCTCCGACGGCGACCTCCAGGAGGGCGTCTCCGCCGAGGCCTCCTCCCTGGCCGGCCACCAGAAGCTCGGCAACCTCGTCTTCCTGTACGACGACAACCACATCTCCATCGAGGGCGACACGGCGACGGCGTTCTCCGAGGACGTCCTCGGGCGGTACGCGGCGTACGGCTGGCACACCCAGCGCATCGAGCCGACCGCCGAAGGAGACGTCGACGTCCACGCGCTGTACGCGGCCCTGAAGGCGGCGCAGGCCGAGACCGAACGGCCGTCCATCATCGCGATGCGCACGATCATCGCCTGGCCCGCCCCGAACGCCCGGAACACCGAGGCCTCCCACGGCTCGGCGCTGGGCGAGGAGGAGATCGCCGCCACCAAGCGCCTCCTGGGCTTCGACCCGGAGCGCAGCTTCGAGGTCGCCGACGAGGTCCTCGCCCACACGCGCCGGGCGCTGGACCGGGGCGCCGAGGCGCACGCCGCCTGGGACAAGCGGATCGGCGAGTGGCGGACAGCCCTGCCGGAGCGAGCGGCGCTGTTCGACCGGGTCGTGGCCGGTCAGCTGCCCGAGGGCTGGGAGTCCTCGGTCCCCGTCTTCGAGGCGGGCAAGTCGGTCGCCACCCGTGCCGCCTCCGGCAAGGTCCTGCAGTCGCTCGGCGCCGTGCTGCCCGAGCTGTGGGGCGGCTCGGCCGACCTCGCGGGCTCGAACAACACCACGATCGACAAGACCTCGTCGTTCCTGCCCGTCGGCAACCCGCTGCCCGAGGCGGACCCGTACGGCCGCACCGTCCACTTCGGCATCCGCGAGTTCTCCATGGCCGCGGAGATGAACGGCATCGCGCTGCACGGCAACACGCGCGTCTACGGCGGCACCTTCCTGGTGTTCTCCGACTACATGCGCAACGCGGTGCGCATGTCGGCGCTGATGCAGCTGCCGGTGACGTACGTGTGGACGCACGACTCCATCGGCCTCGGCGAGGACGGCCCCACCCACCAGCCCGTGGAGCACCTGGCCGCGCTGCGCGCCATCCCGGGCCTGAACCTCGTACGCCCCGCCGACGCCAACGAGACGGCGATCGCGTGGGCCGAGATCATGCGCCGGCACTCCACCGAGCCGGCCCCGCACGGGCTGGCCCTCACCCGGCAGGGCGTGCCGACCTACGCACCGAACCCGGATGCCGCGCGCGGCGGTTACGTCCTCGCGGAGTCCTCCGCCGAGACTCCCGACGTGATCCTGATCGCCACCGGCTCCGAGGTCCAGCTGGCCGTCGCCGCGCGGGAGCGGCTGGAGGCCGAGGGGATCGGGACGCGGGTGGTGTCGATGCCGTCCGTGGAGTGGTTCGAGGAGCAGCCGCGCGAGTACCGCGACAGCGTGCTTCCGCCGTCCGTGCGAGCCCGTGTCGCGGTCGAAGCCGGGATCGCCCTGACGTGGTACCGGTTCGTAGGTGACGCAGGACGCATCGTCTCCCTCGAACACTTCGGCGCCTCCGCCGATGGCAGCACCCTGTTCGCCGAGTACGGCTTCACCGCAGAGAACGTCGCCGCCGCGGCCAGGCAGTCGCTGGCCGCAGCGCGTGGTTGATCCGACCGCCAGAAAGAAGATGATCGAGAAATGACCGAAGCACCCGTCCTCAAGCGCCTCTCCGACGAGGGCGTCTCCATCTGGCTGGACGACCTGTCGCGCAAGCGGATCACCACCGGCAACCTCGCCGAGCTGGTCGCGACCCGGCATGTGGTGGGCGTGACCACCAACCCCTCCATCTTCCAGGCCGCCATCGGCTCCGGCGAGGGCTACGAGGAGCAGCTCGCCGACCTGGCCGTGCGGGGCGTCACGACCGACGAGGCCGTGCGGATGATGACCACCGCCGACGTGCGGGCCGCCGCCGACATCCTGCGGCCGGTGTACGAGGCGACGGGCGGCCGGGACGGCCGGGTCTCCATCGAGGTCGACCCCCGGCTCGCACACGCCACAGCGGCCACGATCGCCGAGGCCAAGCAGCTCGCGTGGCTGGTGGAACGCCCCAACGTCATGATCAAGATCCCGGCCACCAAGGCGGGCCTGCCGGCCATCACCGAGGTGGTCGCGCAGGGCATCAGCGTCAACGTGACCTTGATTTTCTCCCTGGAGCGCTACCGCGAGGTCATGGACGCCTACCTCGCGGGCCTGGAGAAGGCGCAGGCCGCGGGCCTGGATCTGTCTAGCATCCACTCTGTGGCCTCATTCTTCGTGTCGCGCGTGGACGCCGAGATCGACCGCCGCCTGACCGCGCTGGGCTCCGACGAGGCCCTGGCGCTCAAGGGCCGGGCGGCGCTGGCCAATGCCCGGCTGGCCTACGAGGCGTACGAGGACGTCTTCGCGGCGGAGCGCTGGCTGGCGCTGGCCGGCACGGGAGCCAACAAGCAGCGCCCGCTGTGGGCGTCCACCGGCGTGAAGGACCCGGCGTACAAGGACACGCTGTACGTCGACGAGCTGGTCGCCCCCGGCACGGTCAACACCATGCCGGAGGCCACGCTGAACGCCACCGCCGACCACGGCGTGATCACCGGTGACACCGTGACCGGCGGCTACGCGCAGGCCCGTGCGGACCTCGCGGCCGTCGAGCGGCTCGGCATCTCCTACGACGAGGTGGTGACCCGGCTGGAGGACGAGGGCGTGGCCAAGTTCGAGGTGGCCTGGCAGGACCTGCTGGACACCGTGACGAAGTCCCTTATGAGCAAGGGAGTTGACGGGGAATGAGCAACGAGAGTGCGGAACCGGCGGTGGCGGCCCCGGTGAGTGTGCCGGCCACCGACTGGTCCAACCCGCTGCGGGACGCCAGGGACCGCCGGCTCCCCCGGATCGCGGGCCCCTCCGGGCTCGTCATCTTCGGCGTCACCGGCGACCTGTCCCGCAAGAAGCTGATGCCGGCCGTGTACGACCTGGCCAACCGCGGTCTGCTGCCGCCGGGCTTCTCCCTGGTGGGCTTCGCCCGCCGCGACTGGGAGGACCAGGACTTCGCGCAGGTCGTCCACGCCGCGGTCAAGGAGCACGCCCGCACGCCGTTCCGGGAGGAGGTCTGGCAGCAGCTCGCGGAGGGCATGCGGTTCATCCCGGGCGACTTCGACGACGACACGGCGTTCAAGACGCTGCACGACACCGTCGAGGAGCTGGACGCGGCCCGCGGCACCAGCGGCAACTACGCCTTCTACCTCTCGGTGCCGCCGAAGTTCTTCCCCAAGGTCGTGCAGCAGCTGAAGAAGCACGGCCTGGCGGACGCCCCCGAGGGGTCCTGGCGGCGGGCGGTCATCGAGAAGCCGTTCGGCCACGACCTGGGAAGCGCGCGGGAGCTGAACGCGCTCGTGCACGACGTGTTCGACCCGGAGCAGGTCTTCCGGATCGACCACTACCTCGGCAAGGAGACGGTCCAGAACATCCTGGCGCTGCGCTTCGCCAACCAGATGTTCGAGCCGATCTGGAACCGCTCCTACGTCGACCATGTGCAGATCACGATGGCCGAGGACATCGGCATCGGCGGCCGCGCGGGCTACTACGACGGCATCGGCTCGGCCCGTGACGTCATCCAGAACCACCTGCTGCAGCTGATGGCGCTGACCGCGATGGAGGAGCCCGCCTCCTTCGACGCGGGCTCGCTGCTCACCGAGAAGCTGAAGGTCCTCAAGGCCGTGAAGGTGCCGCAGGACCTGGGCCGGCACACGGTGCGCGCGCAGTACGCGGGCGGCTGGCAGGGCGGCGAGAAGGTGCGCGGCTACCTCCAGGAGGACGGCATCGACCCGGCCTCCACCACCGACACGTACGCGGCGATCAAGCTGAACGTGGACAACCGCCGCTGGGCGGGCGTGCCGTTCTATCTGCGCACCGGCAAGCGGCTCGGCCGCCGGGTCACGGAGATCGCGGTCGTCTTCCAGCGCGCCCCGCACTCCCCCTTCGACTCCACGGCCACCGAGGAGCTCGGGCAGAACGCCATCGTCATCCGGGTGCAGCCGGACGAGGGCATGACGGTCCGGTTCGGCTCCAAGGTGCCGGGCACGTCGATGGAGATCCGGGACGTCACGATGGACTTCGCCTACGGCGAGTCGTTCACCGAGTCCAGCCCGGAGGCCTACGAGCGGCTCATCCTGGACGTCCTCCTCGGGGACGCCAACCTGTTCCCCCGTCACCAGGAAGTGGAAGAGTCCTGGAAGATCCTCGACCCGATCGAGGAGTACTGGGCGACGCACGGCCGTCCGGCGCAGTACGCGTCGGGCAGCTGGGGTCCCGAGGAAGCCGACGAGATGCTCGCACGAGACGGACGGAGCTGGCGCAGGCCATGAAGATCGACCTGACCGACACCACGGCAAGCAAGATCAACAAGGCGTTGGTGCAGGGCCGCCGCGCCATCGGGACCCCGGCTGTGGGCATGGTCCTGACGATGGTGATCGTCACGGACGAGGAGAACGCCTACGACTCGATCAAGGCGGCCGAGCAGGCCTCGCACGAGCACCCCTCGCGCACCCTGGTCGTCATCAAGCGGCACGCCCGCACCCCGCGCGACCGCACCGCCTCCCGCCTCGACGCCGAGGTGCGGGTGGGCGCGGACGCGGGCACCGGCGAGACCGTCGTGCTGCGCACCTACGGCGAGGTGTCCGATCACGCCGACTCGGTCGTGCTGCCGCTGCTGCTGCCCGACGCCCCCGTGGTCGTGTGGTGGCCCGTCGACGCCCCCGAGGTGCCCGCCAAGGACCCGCTGGGCGCGCTCGCACAGCGCCGCATCACCGACATGTACGCCGTCGAGCAGCCGCTGCAGGCGCTGGAGACGCGCGTACGGTCCTACGCCCCGGGCGACACCGACCTCGCCTGGACCCGGCTGACGCCGTGGCGCTCGATGCTGGCCGCGGCCCTGGACCAGGCCCGCGAGAGGATCGTGTCGGCCGCCGTGGAGAGCGAGGCCGACAACCCCAGCGCCGAGCTGCTGGCCCGCTGGCTGGAGGCGCGCCTCGGCGTCGACGTCGACCGCGTGGTCACGGCGGGGCCGGTCGTCACGGCCGTACGCCTGGGCACCGAGCACGGGGAGGTCGTCATCGACCGCCCCGAAGGCCCGCTGGCGACGCTGTCGCTGCCCGGCCAGCCCTCGCGCACCCTCGCCCTGAAGGTGCGCTCGACCTCCGAACTCATCGCCGAGGAGCTGCGGCGCCTCGACGCCGACGAGATGTACGCCATCGCCCTGCGCGGCGAGGCCGGCAAGGAGACCCCTTCTCATGTCTGACTCCCCCAAGCTGACGCGGCGCCCGGAGTGGACCGCCCTGGAGGACCACCGCGCCGAGGGGCAGCCGCACCTGCGCGAGCTGTTCGCCGCGGACCCCGGGCGGGCGGAGCGGTACGTCGTACGCGTGGGTGACCTGCGCATCGACTACTCCAAGCACCTGATCACCGACGAGACCCTCGCCCTGCTCCAGGAACTCGCCACCGCCACCGACGTGTTCGGGCTGCGCGACGCGATGTTCCGCGGCGAGAAGATCAACATCACCGAGAAGCGCGCCGTGCTGCACACCGCGCTGCGCGCCCCGCGCGACGCGGTGATCGAGGTCGACGGCGAGAACGTGGTGCCGAAGGTCCACGCCGTGCTGGACAAGATGGCCGACTTCGCCGAGCGGGTGCGCTCGGGCGAGTGGACCGGCCACACCGGCAGGCGCATCCGCAATGTCGTCAACATCGGCATCGGCGGCTCCGACCTCGGCCCGGCGATGGCGTACGAGGTGCTGCGGTCGTTCACCGACCGCGAGCTGACCGTCCGCTTCGTGTCGAACGTGGACGGCGCCGACCTGCACGAGGCGACCCACGACCTCGACCCGGAGGAGACGCTGTTCATCGTCGCCTCCAAGACCTTCACCACGATCGAGACGATCACCAACGCCACCTCCGCGCGGACCTGGCTCGTGAACGGCCTCGGCGGCGAGGAGAAGGCGGTCGCCAAGCACTTCGTCGCCCTGTCGACGAACGCCGAGAAGGTCACCGAGTTCGGCATCGACACGGCCAACATGTTCGAGTTCTGGGACTGGGTCGGCGGCCGGTACTCCTACGACTCGGCCATCGGCCTGTCCCTGATGATCGCCATCGGCCCGGACCGCTTCCGCGAGATGCTCGACGGGTTCCACCTCGTCGACGAGCACTTCCGAAACGCCCCCGCCGAGGCCAACGCCCCGCTGCTGCTGGGCCTGTTGGGCATCTGGTACGGCAACTTCCACGACGCCCAGTCGCACGCGGTGCTGCCGTACAGCCACTACCTGTCGAAGTTCACCGCCTACCTCCAGCAGCTGGACATGGAGTCCAACGGCAAGTCGGTGGACCGTGACGGCGACCCGGTGGAGTGGCAGACCGGCCCGGTGGTGTGGGGCACGCCCGGCACCAACGGGCAGCACGCCTACTACCAGCTGATCCACCAGGGCACCAAGCTGATCCCGGCGGACTTCATCGGCTTCGCGCGGCCCGTGGCCGAGCTGAGCGACGAACTCAAGGCGCAGCACGACCTGTTGATGGCGAACTTCTTCGCCCAGACGCAGGCACTGGCCTTCGGCAAGACGCCCGAGGAGGTGCGCGCGGAGGGCGTGGCCGAGGAGCAGGTGCCGCACCGCACCTTCCGCGGCAACCACCCCACCACCACGATCCTGGCCCGCGAGCTCACCCCGTCGGTGCTCGGCCAGCTGATCGCCCTCTACGAGCACAAGGTGTTCGTGCAGGGCGCGGTGTGGAACATCGACTCCTTCGACCAGTGGGGCGTGGAGCTGGGCAAGGTGCTGGCCAAGCGCATCGAGCCCGCTCTGACCGAAGGCGCCGACGTGCCCGGTCTGGACGCCTCCACCGCCGCCCTCGTCGCGGCCTACCGCGACCTCAAGGAAGTGAAGTAACCATGCAGCTCGGTCTCATCGGTCTCGGCAAGATGGGCGGCAACATGCGCGAGCGCATCCGCCGCGCGGGCCACACCGTCATCGGCTACGACCGCAACCCGGACCTCGCCGACGTCGGCAGCATCGCCGAGCTGGTCGAGAAGCTCGAGGGCCCCCGCGTGGTGTGGATCATGGTCCCGGCCGGCGGCCCGACCCAGTCGGTCGTCGACGAGCTGGGGAACCTGCTCTCCCCCGGCGACATCGTGGTCGACGGCGGCAACTCCCGCTGGACCGAGGACGAGAAGCACGCCAAGGAGCTCGGCGCGAAGGGCATCGGCTTCGTCGACGCCGGTGTCTCCGGCGGTGTGTGGGGCCTGGAGAACGGCTACGCCCTGATGGTCGGCGGCGACGCCGCGAACATCGCCCGGGTCCAGCCGGTCTTCGACGCGCTCAAGCCGGAAGGCCCGTACGGCTATGTCCACGCCGGCCGGGTCGGCGCGGGCCACTTCGCGAAGATGGTCCACAACGGCATCGAGTACGCCATGATGCAGGCCTACGCCGAGGGCTGGGAGCTGCTGGAGAAGGTCGACTCCGTGGACAACGTCCGCGAGATCTTCCGCTCCTGGCAGGAAGGCACCGTCATCCGCTCCTGGCTGCTGGACCTCGCGGTCAACGCCCTGGACGACGACGAGCACCTGGACAAGCTGCGCGGCTACGCCGAGGACTCGGGCGAGGGCCGCTGGACGGTCGAGGCGGCCATCGACAACGCCGTGCCGCTCCCGGCGATCACCGCCTCCCTCTTCGCGCGGTTCGCCTCCCGCCAGGAGGACTCCCCGCAGATGAAGATGATCGCCGCGCTGCGCAACCAGTTCGGCGGCCACGCGGTCGAGAAGAAGTAGGTCCTGTCGTGGGGGATCTTCTGCTGGTCCGCCACGGCGAGACGGAGTGGAGCGCCACGGGACGCCACACCAGCTTCACCGACCTGCCCCTCACCCCCAACGGTGAGGGGCAGGCCAAGTCCCTGGCGCCGCTCCTGTCCGGCCGGACCTTCTCATCCGTCCTCACCAGCCCGCTCGCCCGCGCGGTGCGCACCGCCGAACTCGCGGGCCTGACCGGGGCCGTCACCGACCCCGACCTGCACGAGTGGGACTACGGCGGCTACGAAGGCATAACCACCGCCGAGATCCACCGCAGCCGCCCCGACTGGGACCTGTGGCACGACGGGGTCACGCCCGGCCCCGAGCACCGGGGCGAGAGCCCGGCCGAGGTCGGCCTGCGCGCCGACCGGGTGCTCGCCCGCACCGAGGACGCGCTCACCCGAGGCGACGTCGTCCTCGTCGCCCACGCCCACTTCCTGCGCGTCCTCACCGCCCGCCGCCTCGGCCTGTCGCCGGCGGAGGGCCGCCTGTTCCAGCTGGGCACGGGGACGGTGAGCCGGCTGTCGACCGAGCACGACCGGCCGGTGATCGCGGAGTGGAACACCAGGCCGTAAGCCGTGAGTTGACACCCGCTGTCCGGCCGGGTCAGAGTCGCCGCTGATGGAGATCAACGACCTGACCCCGGCCGAGCAGCGGGTGTGGCGGGCCTTTCCGCAGGGCCGGGCCGTGGACTTCCGCGAGACGGACGACCCCGAGCCCGCCGCCTGGGGGCCCGAACGGGCCGTGCGTGCCGAGGTGTTGCGGGCTCTGCTGCTCAACGGCCCGCAGCCGGACGGTGAGATACCGGCGCTCGATCTGGTGGGCGCCCGCGTCACCGGGCGGCTCGACCTCCAGTACGCGACGATCGAGCACCCGGTGCGGCTGCGGCACTGCCGCTTCGACGAACCGCCGCGCTGCCATGCCGCCCGGCTGCGTGAACTGAACCTGAGCGAGTCCGTGCTGCCGGGCCTGCTCGCCCCGACCGTCCACGTCGACGGCACGCTGCGGCTGACCCGGGCGCGGGTCGACGGGAGCGTCCGGCTCGGCGGTGCGCAGATCAGCGGCAGCCTCTACCTGGAGAGCGCCCGGATCGGCACACCTGATGCCGAGGAGCCGGTCCTCCAGCTCAACCAGGCTTCACTCGGTGCCGACCTGTGGGCGCCGGGGCTGCGCACACGGGGGCAGATCCGGCTCAACGGCGCGAGTGTCGCGGGCACGGTCAACCTCACCGAGAGCCACCTCGGCCACGCCGGAGCGACCGCCCTGGACGCCGAGACCCTCAGCGTCGAGGGCGACATGCTGGTACGGCACGCCGACGTGGAGGGGTGGGTCGGGCTGCGGGGCGCGCGGATCGCCGGGCGGCTCGACATGTCCTACAGCCGGCTCTCGCACCCGGGCCACACCGCGCTCCGGGCGAGCAGCTCCACCATCGGCGAGCTGTGGCTGCGCCAGGGCCCGGCCATGGAGGGCACGCTGAACCTGCGGCGGGCTCAGATCGACGTGCTGTTCCTGGAGCCGGAGACGGTGCCGGACGAGGTCCTGCTGAACGGGCTCGTGTACTCCTCCCTCACCCCGCAGGAGCCCGCCGAGCGCCGGCTGACGATGCTGGAGCGGGACCGCGACGGGTATGTCCCGCACGCCTACGAGCAGTTGACCGCGTCCTACCTGCGCATCGGCGACGAGCACGCCGCCCGGCTCGTACAGCTCGCCAAGCAGCGCAGGCACCGCACGACCCTGCCGTGGTACGGCCGGCTCTGGGGGCTCGTCCAGGACGCCACGGTCGGCTACGGCTTCCGGCCGCTGCGGGCGGCGGGCTGGCTGCTGTCGCTGCTGGCGGCGGGCTCGCTGGTGTACGGGCTGCACCACCCGGAACCCCTGAAGGCCGGGGAGGCGCCGGACTTCAACCCGGTCTTCTACACCCTCGACCTGCTGGTGCCGGTGATCTCCTTCGGGCAGGAGGGCGCCTTCGCGCCGCGCGGGTGGTACCAGTGGCTGTCGTACGTGCTGGTCATCACCGGGTGGATCCTCGCCTCCACGGTGGTGGCGGGTGTGAGCCGGTCGGTCAGCCGGCAGTAGCCGGTCAGGCCGACGGGATGCCGTACGCGTGCTCCACCCGCAGGCGCAGCACCAGGCGCCGGTCGCGGACCATGGCGGCGCGGTAGTCGTCCCAGTCGGGGTGTTCGCCCTGGACGTCGCGGTAGAGGCGGACGAGTTCCTCGACCGTGTCGTCGTGCGGATCGGCGGCGACGGGCGTGAGGTCGGCGGTGCCCTCGGCGACGGTGTAGGCCCGTCGGTCGGCGCTGGTGACGTGGTAGGACGCCCGGGGGTCGCGGCGCAGGTTGCGGGTCTTGGCGCGGTCGTCGGTGATCGACACGCGGATGATCCGCTCGTCGGGGTAGTAGGCGTGGCTGACATTGGACAGCTGGGGGCGGCCGTCCCGCTTGAGGGTGACGAGCACCCCGCTGTGGCCCTCGAAGAGCAGCTTGAGCAGTGCGTCCTGAGTCATGACTGCTCCAACCCGCCTGTGTGCGCACCGTATTCCCGTGGACGAGGCGAGTGGGTAGACAGTGTCTACCGCTCGCTGGTAGACACTGTCTATGCATGAGTCGGAGACGGGCCTGCGCGCCCGGTTGGTCGAGGTCGGCGTGGAGCTGGTGACGCGTGAGGGCGTCCAGGCGCTGACCCTGCGGGAGATCGCCCGCCGGGCGGGGGTCTCGCACGGGGCGCCGCGCCGCTACTTCCCCACCCACCTGGAGCTGCTGTCGGCCATCGCCCGGCGCGGGTTCGCGGACCTCGCCGAGCGCACCGCGCACGCGCTGGGCGGCGGCGACCCGCGCGAGCAGGTGGCGGCCCTGGCCCGGGTGTACCTGGAGTTCGCGCTGGACCGGCGCGGCATGTATGAGCTGATGTTCCGTCACGATCTGCTGGAGAGCGGCCATCTGGGGCTTCGGGACACCAGCCTGCCGCTGTTCGCCGCACTGGTGGAGCTGGTCGCGGCGGTACGGCCGGACGCCGACGCCCGCGTGGTCGCGGGGGCATTGTGGGCGAACCTGCACGGGATCGCCCAGTTGTGGGGCTGGGGCAGCCTCCAACTGGCCACCGGCGCACAGGATTTCGGTCCTGTGCTGAACGCCGCCCTGGACGCCCACCTCGGCCCTGTGAGCGACCGGTGAGGGCCCGGCTGACGCTGGCGAGCAGTGTGGCCGGCGCGGTGATCGTCGCCCTGGACGGCACGGTGCTCACGGTCGCGCAGCCCACGCTCCAGCGGGACCTCGGGGCGAGCTTCGCACAGGCTCAGTGGACCAGCACCGGGTATCTCGTCGCGGTGGCCGGGCTGCTGGTGTTCGGCGGCCGGCTCGGCGACCGCTACGGGCACCGGCTCCTGTTCGGCCTGGGCATGCTGGGCTTCGCCGCGACCTCGGCCGCGATCGGGCTCGCGCCGGGCATCGGGTGGGTGATCGCCCTGCGGGTCGTGCAGGGTGTGTGCGGGGCCCTGCTGCAACCGGCCACGCTGGGCATGCTGCGCACCGCCTACCCGCCGGACCGGCTGCGCACGCCGCTCGCCGTCCGCACGGCGGCCATCGGCCTGGCGGCCGCGGCAGGCCCCCTGCTCGGCGGGGCCCTGGTGACGGAGTGGGGCTGGCGGTCGGTGTTCTTCCTGAACGTGGCCCCGGCCCTGCTCTTCGGCGTCCTCGCCCTCACCGGCGTGCACAGGGAGAGGGAGCGCCCTCGCCCCACGCCCCGCCTGGATCTCCCCGGCGCCCTGCTGCTCGCCGTGGCGCTCGGGTGCCTGGTGCACGCCCTCGTCGGGATGCCCGACTCCGGGTGGACCGCCGCGAGCGGTGTCGCCCTGGCCGTGGCGGTCGCCGCGGGGGTGGGCTTCGTACGGCATGAGCGGCGGGCCGACGATCCGCTGGTGCCGGGGTCCCTGGTGGGGTCGCGGGCCATCGGGGCGGCGCTCGGGGTGCTGGTGGCGGCGTCGGCGGCGCTGCACGGGACGCTGTTCGCCTGTGTCTACCTCCTCCAGGACACCCTCGGTCTGGACCCCTTCGAGAGTGCGGTGCGCAGTCTGCCGCTCGCGGTGCTGATGGTGGCGGCCGCCGCGCTGTCCCCGCTGCTGCTGCGGCGGCAGGGCGCCCGGCGGGCCACCGCCGCGGCCATGGCCGTGCTCGCCACCGGCATCCTGCTGCTCGCCGGGGCGTCGTCCACACTGCCGCTCTGCACCGGGTTCGCGCTGGTGGGGGCCGGGTTCGGCACGGTGATGGTGGCGGCCACACAGGTCGTCGTACGACGGGCTCCCGCGGCGTCGGCCGGGGTGGCGGGCGGCCTGCAGCAGACCGCCCTGAACGTCGGCCCGGTGCTGGGCGTCGCCGCCGCGGCCGCACTCGTCGGGGCCGGCGGCCTGCGGCTGCCGCTGCCGGTGCTGGGCGGTGTGGCCGCGGTCGGGGCGGTGGCGGCGCTGCTGCTCCTGCCGGGAGTGGAGCCCGCCGCACGAGCCCAAAGTGCCGAGTCCGCCCGGCGCACGCCGGGCGCGCGTCACGATGGTGAGGAGGCGCACTTCACGGGCTCCGTGCGCGATCATGGGTGCTGAGGGCCTCCCGGCGGGGTAGTCCGTTCGCACCCCGTCGAACGGAACCGGAGGAGAGCGCGATGGCACAGCTGCGGCAAGAGGCCGAACCGAACGAGGCAGGGCTCGACACGCAGGCGCTGGACCGGCTGGACCGGCACTTCGCCCACGAGGTCGACGAGGGCCGCCTGCCCGGCTTCCTGGTGGCCGTGGCGCGCGGCGGCAGGGTCGCGCACCTCACGACGTACGGGAAGCGGGACATCGCGGCGGGGCTGCCCGTGGAGGCGGACACGCTGTGGCGGATCTACTCGATGACCAAGCCGGTGACGGCGGTGGCCGCGCTGATGCTCGTCGAGGAGGGCGGGCTGTCGCTGGACGACCCGGTCGCCCGCCATCTGCCCGCCTTCGCCGACCCGCGCGTGTACGTCGACGGGTCCGGGGCGGAGGTGAGAACCCGGCCGGCCGCCGGACCCATACGCGTGCGGCATCTGATGACCCACACCGCCGGCCTCACCTTCGGCTTCTACCACACCCACCCGGTCGACGCCCTGTACCGGGACGCGGGCCTGGAGTCGTCCGTGCCGCCGGGCAAGGACCTGGCGGAGACGATCGAGGTGTACGGGAGCCTGCCGCTGCAGTTCGAGCCGGGTACGCAGTGGAACTACTCCGTGGCCAGCAATGTGCTGGGGCGGATCATCGAGGTGGTGTCCGGGCGGTCGCTGGACGAGTTCTTCGCCGAGCGGATCTTCCGGCCGCTCGGGATGACGGACGCCGGTTTCCAGGTGACGGACGAACAGGCGCCGCGGCTTGCCGAGTTGTACGGCGAGCAGGAGGACGGCGGCATCGCGCCGGTGCCGGGGCTGCCGCTGCGCGGCGGGCGGCCCCGGTTCCTGTCCGGCAGCGGCGGGCTGGCGATGAGCGCCCACGACCTGCACCGGTTCATGGAGATGCTGCGCCGCCGGGGCGAGTTGGACGGCACCCGGCTGCTGGCGCCCGGCACGGTGGACCTGATGACCCGTAACCACCTGCCGGGCGACGCCGATCTGCGCTCCTTCGGCAGCCGGCCCGCCCATGACGTGCCCGGCAACGAGGGGGTCGGCTTCGGGCTCGGCGTCTCGGTGGTCATCGACCCCGCGCGCACCCGGACGCCCGCCGGGCTCGGCACGTACGGCTGGACCGGCGTGGCGTCCACGGCGTTCTTCGTCGACCCGGGCCGTGATGTGACGGTGCAGTTCCTGACGCAGGTGCGGCCGCGCGGCACCAGCAGCGTCTTCCCCGCCGTACGGCGGCTGGCCCACGAGGCGATCAGGGACTGAGCTGCGCCACCGCGTCCAGGTGGGGCAGCCGGTGGTCCATCCGCTCCCGCTTGGTGCGCAGATAGGTGATGTTGCTCTCGCACGGCGGGATCAGCAGCGGCACCTCCTCGGCGACCCGGATGCCGTGCCGGGTCAACGCCTCCCGCTTGAGCGGGTTGTTGGACATCAGCCGCACCGAGCGCACCCCGAGGTCGCGCAGGATTCCCGCCGCCACGCCGTAGTCGCGGGCGTCCACCGGCAGACCGAGGGCGAGGTTCGCCTCCACGGTGTCCAGGCCCTCCGCCTGCAGCGCCATCGCGCGCAGCTTGGCCAGCAGACCGATGCCGCGGCCTTCGTGCCCTCTCAAGTAGACGACCACGCCCCGGCCTTCGGCGGCCACGGCCCGCAGCGCCGAGTCGAGCTGGTCGCCGCACTCGCAGTGCCGCGAGCCGAAGGCGTCGCCGGTCAGGCACTCGGAGTGCAGCCGGGTCAGCACGTTCTCGCTGCCGAGGTCCCCGTGGACCAGGGCGACCTGTTCCTCACCGCGGTCGTGGTCGAGATAGCCGACCGCGGTGAATTGCCCGTACACCGTGGGGAGGGGGGCATTCACCACGCGTTCCACTCCGGTGCGGGGTGCGGACTTCTGGGCGAGTACGCCGAGCTTTTCTGTCATGATCTGTTCCTCAGCAGAGACGAAAGGCCGTGAAAAAGATGAGGGTCGGGGAGATATCGCCGTACGGTGTCGTGCCGGCGGACACCACCGAGGACGTGCGGGCGCGGAATGCGCGGATCGCGGTGCTGCCCGTGGGGAGTTTCGAGCAGCACGGTCCGTATCTGCCGCTGGCCACCGACACGCTCGTCGCCTGCGCGATCGCCGGGGAGATCGCCGCGGCGTACCCGGTGCACCTCCTTCCTGCGGTGACGGTGTCCTGCTCGCACGAGCACGCGGCCTGGCCGGGGACGGTCAGCATCTCCTCCGTGACCCTTCACGCGGTGGTACGGGACATAGCGGCGTCGCTCCGCCGGTCGGGCGTCGACACGCTGGTGCTGGTCAACGGACACGGCGGCAACTACGTCCTGGGGAATGTGGTCCAGGAGTCCTCCGCGCGCGGGGAGCGGATGGCGCTTTTCCCGGCCGCGGAGGACTGGGAGACGGCACGGGAGCGGGCCGGGGTGCACACCTCGCTGCTCACCGACATGCACGCGGGGGAAATAGAGACCTCCGTCCTTCTGCACACCCATCCTCAAATGGTGCGGCCCGGTTACGAGTCGGCCGATTTCGTCGCCGACGACCGGCGGCATCTGCTCACCGTGGGAATGTCCGCCTATACCGATTCGGGCGTCATAGGCCGTCCTTCCCTGGGCTCGGCGGAAAAGGGAAAGGCGTTGCTGGCGAGCCTGGTGGAATCCTTCGGCGCGTATGTCGCGCTGCTGGAGGGCGAGTCGTAGGCGCGGGTGCGCGGGCCGGTGTCCCGGCGCGCGGCGACGACCGCCGCGCCGGGCAGGCTCGCCGCGAGGCTCAGCACGCCGTAGACGACAGCGACCGCGAGTCCCTCGGCCGCGCCCAGACCGGCGGCCGCGAACGCCCATGCGGTGACGCCCTCGCGGGGGCCCCAGCCGCCGACGTTGAGCGGCAGCCCCATGGCGAGCAGCGCGAGCACCGCGAGCGGCAGCAGCGTGAACGCGGGTGCGCCGGCTCCGGCGGTACGGGCCGCCAGCAGGAACAGCGCGAGATGTCCGGCCAGCACGACGACCGAGGACCCCAGCACGCCGGGCCCGTTACGGCGGGACAGCAACGCCTCGCGAACCTCGGCCAGCAGGACGCGGCTTCGGGTGACGGGGTGCGGGTGGCTCGTGCGAGCAGTCGCGCGGACGCGGCCCGGCCGCAGGGCGAGGGCGATGGCGAGCGCGCCCGCTCCCGCGATGCCGGCCAGCTCCAGCAACTGCCGGGTCTCGTCGCGTACGGGGGACGGCACGGTCGCCAGGACGGCTCCGCCCGCGACGGCGAGCACCAGTTGTCCGGCGGTCCGTTCCAGCACCACGGCCCGCACGCCCCGGCCCAGGTCTCCCGCGCTCCGGCCGTGCCGCACGGCCCGGTGGACGTCGCCCAGGACCCCGCCGGGCAGGGCGGCGTTGAGGAACAGCGCCCGGTAGTAGTCGGCGACGGCCGCGCCCAGCGGGAGCCGGATCCCGAGGCCGCGCGCGACGAGCTGCCAACGCCAGGCGCTGCACACGGTGGTGACCAGGCCGATGCCCAGGGCCCCGAGCAGCGCGGGTCCGTCGATGCGCCGCAGCCCGTCGACGAAGACGCCGGTGCCCAGCCGCCAGGTGACGACGGCCAGGACGGCGAGCCCGGCGAGGGTGCCGGCGTGGGTGCGCAGCAGCCGGCCGGGCGTGGGCCGGCTGGGGTGCGGCGGCGCCTGCGCCTCGGTCGCTTGCGTCATGAGCGCGTGCCCGACGGCCGGGGCAGGGCCAGCAGGTCGGCGTGGTGGACGGTGACGTGGAGTTCGCCCAGGGCGAGGGAGGCGAGGCGGGACGCCAGATACGTTTCGGCGCGGGCCCGCAGTTCGGGGCGTTGCTCGACGGCGGCGCCGACCCAGCCGCGCAGCCACTGGGCGGTGAGGGCGGCGTCCGTGTCGCCGAGCCGCCAGGGGCTGGGCCGTATCTGGACGGTCGCGCCGCGTTCGGTGAACGCCTCGCACGCCGCGGTGACGGCGTCGGGGCCGAGCAGGCCGGTGCGCTGCTGGTGGGCGTTGAACGCGTCGGCGATCGTGGCGTCCAGCGGGTCGGCCGGGGTGAGGTCGATCCGGCCGACGACGGACAGCGTCAGCAGCGCCGGGCAGCCGGCCCCCGCGCAGGCGGCGGCCAGGGCCGCGGTCTCCTCGGCGGTGAGGACGTCCAGCAGCGCGGACGCCGTCACCAGCGAGGCACCGGCGAGGGCGTCCGGGGTGAGCCGGGCGACGTCCCCGCGGCGCGTCTCGACGGTGACCCGGCTGCCGTCGGCGGCGGCCTTGGGGGAGGCGACGGCCGCGAAGTGCAGCAGATAGGGGTCGCGGTCGTGCAGCACCCAGTGCTGGGCGCCGTCCAGCCGGGGTGCGAGCCAGCGGCCCATCGAGCCGGTGCCGCACCCCAGGTCGTGCACGACCAGTCCGCCCGGTCCCCGGCCCGGCAGATTCGCCAGCCGGATCCGCAGCGGGTCCAGCAGTTCCGCCGACCGTGCCGCCGCGTCGGCGCTCTCCCGCAGTTCCAGCCACTCGGGCGCGTACCGCGGCGGCTCGTCGGGCTGTGCCTCCCGCAGCCGTACGGTGTCCCGCTCGGGCGGACCCTCGACCGGACCGGCCCCGGGGATGACAGCGACACCCGCGATCGTCGGCTTGCTCATGCGGCCCTCCATGGTGCGGTCGGGAGCCGGTGCAGGACGCCGGCGAGGGTGCGGGCGGTAGTGGCCCAGCCGCCGAGAGCGGTGCGGCGGGAGCGGGCGGCGGACTTCAGGCGGCGTCGTACGTCCGGTTCGCCGAACCAGCCGCGGAGTTCGGCGGCGAGGGCGGCCGGGTCCTCCGGGGGGACGAGGATGCCGGGGACACCGCCGTCGGGGGCCCGGCCGACGGCCTCGGGGACCCCGCCGACATCGGTGGCCAGCACCGGGATGCCGCGCGCGAGGGCCTCGGTGACGGCCATGCCGTAGGTCTCGGCGTACGACGTGAGGACCATCAGGTCGGCGGCGGCGTAGCTCGCGTCCAGCGCGGCGCCCGCCTGCGGTCCGGCCAGGCGGACGCGGTCGGCGAGGCCGTGCCGGTCGATCAGGGCACGCAGGTGGGTGACGTACGACGGGTCCTGGGACAGGGCTCCGACGCAGGTGCAGCTCCACGGCAGGTCGCGGGCCGCGGCCAGGGCCTCGACCAGGCGGTGCTGCCCCTTGCGCGGGGTGACGGCGGCGACGCACAGCAACTGTGACACCCCGTCCGTGCCGGGGGCGAGCGGGGCGATGTCGGCGCCCGGCGGGGCCGCGTGGACGCGGTCGGGGGCGAGGCCGTGGTGGGCGACGAGACGGCGGACCGCCCAGTCGCTGGTGGCGATCACCGCGGCCGCCGCCCGCAGCACCTCCCGCTCACGGGCGTCGAGTTCGGCCGCCACCTCGGGCGCGAGCCCCGTCTCGTCGCCGAGCGGCAGATGCACCAGCACGGCGAGGCGCAGGCGGGAGGCGTGGGGGACGACGACCGCGGGGACGCCGCAGGCCACCAGGCCGTCCAGCAGGACGACCGCGCCGTCCGGCAACCGCCGCAGCAGCTGGGCGAGTTCGGCGCGGTGGGCCGAGTCGGGGCGGGGCCAGGTGCCGGGCACGAGGTGCCGGCGCACCTCCCAGCCGAAGCCCGGCAGGTCCAGGCCGACGCGCCGGTCGTAGGCGTTGCCGCCGCTGGGGGTGGCCGGGTCGGCGACGCCGCCCGGCATCACGAAGTGCACGGTCCGCAGGGTCATGGGCACCAGTTCCGTGCCGGGCGCGGACGGGCGGTCCACGGTCGTGTCGGTCACAGCTCACGCTCGTAGCTGGCCCAGGCGACGTGCGACTCGTGCAGCGTGACGGTGAGGCCCGCCAGGCCCTTGGCGCCCTCGCCCAGGGCCCCGTCGTGGATGCGTTCGGCGAGGCGGTCGGCGACGACCTTCGCCAGGAACTCGGTGGAGGTGTTGACGCCCTTGAAGTCCGGTTCGTCGTCGAGGTTGCGGTAGTTCAGCGCGGCGACGACCTCCCCGAGCTCACGGGTGGCCAGGCCGATGTCGACGACGATGTTGTCCTCATCCAGGTGCTCGCGCCGGAAGGTGGCGTCCACCAGGAACGTCGCTCCGTGCAGACGCTGCGCCGGGCCGAAGACCTCGCCGCGGAAGCTGTGGGCGATCATGAGGTGATCGCGGACGGTGATGCTGAACAACGGACGACCCTCCAGGTGCGGCGCGTCTGGTCCCCCGCCGTTCCCTGCCGGGGGATGCCGTGTAGTACGGCTCATCGCTTTCCCGTGTTCAGCCCCCTCTCACTCTTTTCTCAGGTCAGCGGCTCATGCGGATATCTCACCCGGTGGCACAGCGCCGGGATCTCCCCCGAGGCGAGCCGCGGCATGACGTCCGGGAGTTCGTCGAAGGCGGACTCGCCGGTGATCAGGGCGTCCAGGGCGGGGTCGGCGAGCAGGTCGAGGGCGAGGGCGAGCCGTTCGGCGTAGCTGCGGTGCGCGCGGGCCGGGGAGACGGTGCCGACCTGGCTGGCGCGCAGGGTCAGGCGCCGGGAGTGGAAGGCCTCGCCGAGCGGCAGGCTCACCTTCTGGTCGCCGTACCAGCTCAGTTCGATGATCGTGCCCTCGGGCGCGAGGAGTTCCAGGCCGCGGGCCAGGCCCTGTGCGGTGGCGCTGGCGTGGACGACGAGGTCGCAGCCGCCGAGGGCGTCCTCGGGCGCCGCGTAGCCGACGCCGAGGGCCTCGGCGGTCTTCGCGCGGGCCGGGTCGGTGTCGACGAGCTGCACACGGACGCCGGGGAAGCGGGCGAGGAGGGCGGCGACCGAGCTGCCGACCATGCCGCCGCCGATCACCGCGATGCGGTCGCCGACCAGCGGGGCCGCGTCCCACAGGGCGTTGACGGCGGTCTCCACGGTGCCGGCGAGCACGGCCCGTGCGGCGGGCACGGCGTCCGGTACGGGGGTGACGGCCGTGGCGGGGACGACGTAGCGCGTCTGATGGGGGTGGAGGCAGAAGACGGTACGGCCGAGCAGACGTTCGGGGCCCTGCTCCACCACGCCGACGCTGAGGTAGCCGTACTTCACCGGGCCGGGGAAGTCGCCCTCCTGGAACGGGGCGCGCATCGCGTCGTACTGACTGCGCGGCACCCCGCCGCGGAAGACCAGCGTCTCGGTGCCCCGGCTGATCCCGGAGTACAGGCTGCGCACCAGCACCTCGCCGTCGGCGGGGTCCGGCAGGGCCACTTCGCGTATCTCGCCGTACCCCGGAGCGGCGAGCCAGAACGCCCGTGCGGTGCGGTCCATCGGCATCCTCCTGAACGATCGGGAAGCTGTTCCCGTACGGGGATGTGCAGGCCGCGCACACGGTACGCGGCGTTGATCGACTCTGTCACACGGCCGGAGGATGTGCGGTGGCCCTGAACGACCCTTACGACGCGAGGCTGGTCCAGCAGGAGACCGCCGTGGGAGCGGGGGTGCAGCTGCTGCTGCTCGCCCTGCTCGGTACGGCGATCGGCATGGGCCCGGCGGGCTGGCTCACCGGGCTGGTCTTCGCGTTCGCCACCTGGGCGGTGCTCTCCCGCGCGCTGCACCGCACCCGGCCGCGCTCCTTCGGCCCGGCCAACCGGGTCACGCTCGGGCGGGCGATCCTGGTCGGCGCGGTGACGGCGCTGGTCGCCGACTCCTTCCAGAGTCCGCCGCCGCTCACGCTGTTCGTCGGGCTCACGGCGGTGGCGCTGATCCTGGACGGGGTGGACGGCAAGGTCGCCCGGCGCACGGGCACGTCGACGCCGTTGGGGGCGCGGTTCGACATGGAGGTCGACGCGTTCCTGATCTTGGTGCTGAGCGTGTACGTGTCGATGGCGCTCGGGCCGTGGGTGCTGCTGATCGGCGGCATGCGCTACGCGTTCGTCGCCGCGGCCCGCCGGTGGCCTTGGCTGAACGCGCCGCTGCCGCCGTCGACCGCCCGTAAGACGGTCGCCGCCGTGCAGGGAGTGTTCCTGCTGGTCGCGGCCTCGGACCTGCTGCCGCCTCCGGCGACGGCGGGGGTGGTGCTGGTCGCGCTGGGGGCGCTGGTGTGGTCCTTCGGGCGGGATGTGGTGTGGCTGTGGCGCCGGTCGCGGCCGCGGGCCGGGGCCCTCCCGCCGCAGCAGGTCCTTCAGACGTCGGCCCGTTAGGGGTCCTGTGGGTGCGCGGGTGCGGACCGTCCGCGCCGTTCCCGTCGCCCCTTCAGGGCGCGTCCCCTAGGGGCGCGGGGACTGCGCGAGCAGCGGACCGGTGAGCGGGCGGAGGCGGCGGCGCATCGGTCACCGGCCCGTCGGGATCTCGAAGTGCACGACGCCGTTCTCACGCTCGTCGTGCACGACCGTGCCCAACGACCGCCAGAACTCCTCCGCGCCGGGCACGCCCGGGTCGGTGTGCAGGTACACCGAGCGGTAGCCGCCGTCGGCGGCCGCGAAGGCGAGGAGTTCGCCGACCATACGGCGGGCCAGTCCGCGCCTGCGGTGCTCGGGGCGGACGTGGACGCGGCGCAACTGGGCCGTCTCCCCGGACGGGTAGCGCTCGGCGAGGTGCTTCGGGTTCGGCGGATGGGCGGGCCCGCGCGAGTCGAGCGCGCCCGTCGCGACGACGGCCGCGTCGGCCGGGTCCAGCGCCACGAGGAGGGTGTGCCGGGCGGGGGTCAGACAGGCGCCGGCCGGGTCGACGATGTCACCGTGCCACCGGGGCACGTAGCCGGTGCCGAAGTCGCGGTAGACGGTGTCGAGCATGAGAGCCCGGGCGCCGTCGACATCCTCCGGACCTGCCGTTCTGATGCAGTAGTCGACCTGAAGCACTTGCACAGTTTATGCAATAAGTAGAATCCCGTGATCAGCGGGATCAGGGGCGAACCGGCCCGCCGGGCGGGGCTGCCGCCGGGCGGGGCTGCCGCCGTACGGCCGACCGCGCACCGGCGGCCGGCCGTACGTCCGGCGACACTGAAGGGCGGTCAGCCCTTCTGCTCCACCCGCACCCAGTCCACCTCCGCCTGCACTCCCCCGGCCGCGATCCGGTCGACGCTGGACTGCGGCAGGCCCCAGTAGGGGCTCGTGACCTTGTTCCAGCCGGCGGGGTAGGCGCCGCCGAGGGCGAGGTTGAGGATCACGTACTGGTTGTGGTCGTAAACCCACTGACCCCGGGTCGCCTCCAGGGTGTCCCGGGTGGTCTCCTGGACCAGGCGGTCGTCGACGTAGAAGCGCAGGGCGGTCGGCGTCCACTCGACCGCGTAGGTGTGCCACTGGTCGACGCGGCCGCCGTTCGGGAACACCTGGCGGGCGCCGATGTTGCCGTCGGCGGAGTAGCCGGGGCCGTGCAGGGCGGTGCTGGTCCAGTCGGCGTAGCCGATGGCCTCCATGATGTCGGTCTCGCCGGAGGCCGGCCAGGACACCGAGGGGTTGTCGACGTTGCTGCCCAGCATCCAGAAGGCGGGCCAGAAGCCGTCGCCGACGGGGAGCTTCATCCGGGCGCTGACCCTGCCGTAGGTGAAGTCGAACTTGGTGTTGGTGTCGATGCGGCCGGAGGTGAAGTCGTAGGTGCCGCCGCCCGCCTGGGTGCAGCCCTTGCAGTACTTGGCACGCAGGACCAGGTTGCCGTTCTCGGTGCGGATCGTGTCGGGCGAGTCGACGTAGGCCTGCGACTCGCCGTTGACGGACCCCATCTCCGTGCCGGTGCGTACGACACGCCACTTGGAGCGGTCGAGGGAGGTGCCGGTGAAGTCGTCGAAGAAGGTGGTGCGGTACGTGCCCTGCTGCTCGCCGGGGAGCGCGGGGTAGGCGGCCGAGGCGCTGCCGCCGGTGCCCCAGACCTCGAACTCGTAGAGCGAGTAGCCGAATTGGGCGGTGTACGGGGCCGGGTTGTAGAAGGAGCGGCGTTCCTTGCCGAGCATCCGGACATAGCGGCCGGTGGCCGGCTGCGCCAGGCGTACGGTGTCCCGGCGGCCGGCCGCCTCCGCGGGGGCCTTCACGTCGGCGCGGCGGGCGGCGACCTCGGCGGCCGAGGGGCGGTACACCGTGCGCCAGGTGCGGTTGTCGTCGGAGACCTGCAGTTCGTAGTCGACGGCGTAGGCCGCCTCCCAGTACAGCTCGACGGTGTCGATGGTGGAGGGGGCGCCCAGGTCGACGGAGACCCACCGGTCGGTGTTCCAGTCGCTCGACCAGCGGCTGAAGTCGCCGCGCAGGTCGGCGGGGCGGCCGCCGTCGGTGATGAGGGCGGGCGAAGTACCCGCGTGCTGATAGAAGTTGGCGTACGCGGGGTGGTGCAGGGCGAGGTTGGTGCGGGTGGTGGAGGCGGGGGCCGGGGTGCCGCCGTACACCTTGAAGGAGAACAGGGAGTAGCCCCACGGGGTGCCGCGTTCCAGGCCGCGCAGTCTGAGGTGACGGCCCGTCACCTCCTTGGGGTACGTGTGGAAGGTGACCGAGCCGCCCGTGCCGGCGATCTCGGTGTGGAAGGTGCGCCAGTCGGTGCCGTTGTCGGAGACCTCCAGGACGTAGCGCTTGCCGTAGGCGGCCTCCCAGTCCAGGGCGACGCGGTCGATGCGCAGGCGCTGTCCGAGGTCGATGCGGATCCAGGCGTCGTCCGCGAAGTTGCTGGACCAGCGGGTGCCGGTGTTGCCGTCGAAGGCGAGGCCGGGTGCGGTGCCGGCGTTCTCGCTGCCGGAGGAGGTGACGGCGGCCGGGTTCGCGGTGTACGCGGCGGCCGCGAGGTCGGTGTCCCAGGCGGCGGCCTCGGCGGCGGGTGCCGCGGTGGCGGGAGCCTCGGCCAGGAGCGTGAGGGCGGGCGCCCCGGCGAGGAGGGTGAGGGCGGCCAGGGCGGTCAGGAGGGTGCGGGACGTGCGCTTCGACATGCGGCTCTCCCTGCGTGAGGTGGGGGTCGGGGGTGAAGGTTGGCGTGGAGGTTGGCGTGGAGGTTGACATGGAGGTTGGCGTGTACCTGACATTTCGCGAGCCGGTGCTCGCTGTGGTGAGGCCGCTGTGGGCGCGGGTCCCGGTCCGCGCCCACAGCGGGGCCTGTTCGCTCAGGCGGCCTTCGGCACCCGGTCCCGGTGGCCGCGGATGATCTCCGCGTACCGGTGGCCGGTGCCCTTGATGGTGCGCGCCTGGGTGCGGTAGTCGACGTGGACGAGGCCGAAGCGCTTGTCGTAGCCGTACGCCCACTCGAAGTTGTCCAGCAGCGACCAGGCGAAGTACCCGGCCAGCGGGGCGCCCCTGCGGGCGGCGGAGGCGCAGGCGGCGAGGTGCCGCTCCAGGTAGTCCTGGCGGCCCGGGTCGTCGATCGTGCCGTCGGAGCGGACGACGTCCGGGTAGGCGGAGCCGTTCTCCGTGACGTAGATCCGGCGGGCGCCGTACTCCTCGGTCAGCCGCAGCAGCAGCGTCTCGATGCCGGACGCGTCGACCTCCCAGTCCATGCCGGTGCGCGGGACGCCGGGGCGGCGGACGGCGCGGGCGTACGGGGCGGGGCCCGTGGGGTCGTCGGTGATGGTCTGCGGGAAGTAGTAGTTCAGGCCCAGCCAGTCCAGCGGGGCGGCGATGGCCGCCGAGTCGCCCGGCTTCTCGGGGAGTTCGACGCCGTACACCTCGCGCATGTCGGCCGGGAAACCACGGCCGTGGACCGGGTCGAGCCACCAGCGGTTGGTGTGGCCGTCCATCCGGCGGGCGGCGGCGAGGTCCTCGGGCCGGTCGGAGGCGGGGTGGATGGTGGAGAGGTTGTTGACGATGCCGATCTGCGCGTCCGGGGCCACCGCCCGGATCGCCTTGCTCGCCAGGCCATGGCCGAGCAGCAGATGGTAGGAGGCGCGGACCGCGGCCGTCAGGTCGGTCAGGCCGGGGGCCATCAGGCCCTCCAAGTGGCCGATCCAGGCCGAGCACAGGGGCTCGTTGAGGGTGGCCCAGTGGGTGACGCGGTCGCCGAGGCGTGCCGCGACCGTCTCGGCGTATGCGGCGAAGTGCTCGGCGGTGTCCCGCTCGGGCCAGCCGCCGCGGTCCTGGAGCACCTGGGGCAGGTCCCAGTGGTAGAGGGTGACGGACGGGGTGATGCCCGCCTCGAGGAGGGCGTCGATCAACTGGTCGTAGAAGTCGAGGCCCTTGGGGTTCACGGGGCCGTCACCGCCGGGGACGACCCGGGGCCAGGCGACCGACAACCGGTAGGCGTTGGTGCCCAGTTGCCGCATCAGGGCGATGTCCTCGCGCCAGCGGTGGTAGTGGTCGCAGGCGATGTCGCCGGTGTCGCCGTTCGCCACCTTGCCGGGTGTGTGCGAGAAGGTGTCCCAGATCGAGGGCGAACGGCCGTCCTCCGCCACGGCTCCCTCGATCTGATAGGCCGCTGTTGCCGTGCCCCACAGAAAGTCGTGCGGGAGTGCGGCGAGGTCGATGGTCACGGAAGTCCTTTCGGGAACGGTCACTTGACGGCCCCTGCCGTCAGACCGGCGACGAGATAGCGCTGCAGGAGGAGGAACCCGGCCACGACCGGGACGCTGACGACGAGCGAAGCGGCCATGATCTGGTTCCAGTACACGTCGTTGAGCGTGGAGTACCCCTGGAGGCCGACGGCGAGGGTGCGGGTGGCGTCGTTGGTCATCACCGACGCGAACAGCACCTCGCCCCAGGCGGTCATGAAGGCGTACACCGCGACCGCGATGATCCCCGGCACGGCCGCCGGCACGACCACCCGGAACAGCGCGCCCAGCGGCCCGCAGCCGTCCACCAGCGCCGCCTCGTCGAGATCGCGCGGCACCGAGTCGAAGTACCCGATCAACATCCAGATCGAGAACGGCAGCGAGAAGGTGAGATACGTGAGGATCAGCCCGCCCCGCGAGCCGAACAGCGCGATGCCGGTGGCGTTGCCGATGTTGACGTAGATCAGGAACAGCGGCAGCAGGAAGAGGATGCCGGGGAACATCTGCGTCGACAGCACGGTCACCGTGAACACGCGTTTGCCGCGGAAGGTGTAGCGGCTCACCGCGTAGGCGGCGAACACCGCGATCACCACCGAGCAGACGGTCGCCGCGCCCGCCACGATCAGCGAGTTCACGAAGTACTTGGCGAGCGGGACCGTCGACCAGATGTCGATGTACGGCCGGATCGTCAGCCCGCTCGGGATCCAGCGGAACTCTCCGGTGACGTCCGCGAGCGGCTTGAGCGAGCTGGAGACCATGACGTACACCGGCACGAGCACGAAGCCGGTGAGCAGGGTCAGGAAGACGCGCCGCGTCCACAGGAAGGAACGCGGGACCGCCATCGGGGACCTAGGCACGGGACGGCCTCCGGGTGCGCGAGGTGAGGGCGAGGTAGATGCCCGTCACGACCAGCAGGAAGAGCAGCAGCAGGACGCTCATCGCCGAGCCGGTGCCGAAGTTCCAGGTGACGAAGGACGCCTGGTAGATGTGGACGGAGATCAGGTCGGCGGCCTCGGGGGCGGCCTTGCCGAACATCACGTACGGCGTGTTGAAGTCGTTGAACGTCCACAGGAACAGCACCAGGACCAGCACCTGGTTGACCGGCCGCAGCGACGGCAGCGTGATCCGGCGGATCTGCTGCCACACCCCGGCGCCGTCCAGCGCGGCCGCCTCGTACAGCTCGCGCGGGATGTTCTGCAGGCCGGCCATGACGATGAGGAAGGCGAACGGCCAGCCCTTCCACACCGAGACGATGAGCAGCGCCCAGAAGCTGTTGTCGCCGATGAGCCAGAAGGACGGCTCGTCGGTGAGGCCGAGCTGGTCGTGCAGGACGTGGTTCACCAGGCCGTTGTCGTGCTGGAACATGAACACCCAGGTGATGACGGCCGTGTAGACCGGCAGGGCGTACGGCACCAGGAACAGGGCGCGCAGCAGGCCGCGGCCCTTGAAGGTGTCCTGCATGAACACTGCCGCCGCGGTGCCGATCAGCCAGCACAGGCCGACGGACAGCAGGGTGAACCCGCAGGTGACGAGGAAGGAGTGGAGCAGTGCCTCGCCGACGGGGGCGTCGAAGTCCACCGACATCGAGTAGTTGTCGAGCGCGTTCCAGGGGGCCGCGCCCCAGTCCCGGAGGGTGAACTGGGTGAGCTCCTTGAAGCTCATCACGATGCCCATGACCATCGGCACCAGATGGACCAGGAGTTCGAGGACCAGGGCGGGCAGGAGCAAAAGATACGGCAGCCAGGCGCGGTGGCTGCGCCCGGTGCGGCGGCGGGGGCCGCGCGCCGCACCGGGGTCGGCCTTCGCCACCGGGCGGTCGACCGCCTGGGGGGTGGTGGTGGTCATCGGGCTCACTTCGCAGGCATCTGCTGCTGGGCCTTCTCCAGCGCGGACTTCACCGACGCCTCGGTCACCGGGCGTCCGGCGGCCACGTCCGCGAACAGCTCCTTCACCGCCGTGCCGACCGCGGTCTCGAACTGCGACTCGTCGGCGACCTGCGGCAGCGCGACCGCGCTCTTGGCGAGGGTGTCCTTCAGGACGGCGTTCGCGGGGGTGTTGAACGCGGGGTCCTGCTGGGCGGCCCCGACGGGCGGGATGGAGCTGTAGGCCTGGTTGAGGATCTTCTGCTCGGCGTCGCTGGTCATGAACTTCACGAACTCGGTGGCGCCGGAGAGGTTGTCGGTGTTCTTGAACACCGCGAGGTTGATGCCGGCGACCATCGAGTTGGCCTGCGCGCCGGCGCCGGGGGTGCCGGACTGCACGGGCACGGGGGCGATGCCGTAGGCGTCCTCGCTCATGCCCTGCGACTTGAGGTTGGCGGACGCCGACTGCCACAGCAGCATCGCCGTCTTGCCCTTGGCGAAGTCGCTGACCGACTGGTTCTGGGCGTACTCGGCGTTGCCGACCGGGATGGCCTTGTCCTTCGCCATGAGGTCGACGTACTGCTTGACGGCCGTGACCACGTTGTCGTTCGTGAAGTCCGGCTTGCCGTCGGCGGTGAAGAAGTCTGCGCCGTGCTGCTTGGCGAACACGAAGACGTGGTGGACGTTCTCGGTGGGGTTCGCGCCCTCGGCGCCCAGGACCTGCTTGCCGTCGGCCGCTATCTTCTTGCCGGCTGCCACCAACTCCGCCCAGGTCGCCGGAGGTTGGGCGACTCCCGCGTCGGCGAGGATCTTCTTGTTGTAGTAGAGGGCGTACGCCATCGAGTACAGCGGGACCGCGGCCGGGTCCTGGCCGGACGCGCCGGTGGAGCCGAGGGCGGACTTCACGAAGCGGTCGCGGCCGCCGATCTTCTCGAAGTTCTTCTCGTCCCAGGGCAGCAGGGCGCCGGTGGCCTGGAGGGAGGCGGACCAGGTGTTGCCGATGTTCAGGACGTCGGGGCCCTGGCCGGAGGTGGTGGCGGTCAGGATCCGGTTGAGCAGGTCGGACCAGGGCACGACCTCCAGCTCGACCTTGATGCCGGTCTGCTTCTCGAACTTGTCGAGCTCCGGCTGGAGGACCTTCTTGTCGACCTCCACGCTGGCGCCCTGGTTGGACGCCCAGTAGGTGAGCGTCTTGGGCGAGTCGTCGGATCCGCCGCCGGTGGGCGAACCGCCCCCGCAGGCCGCGGTGGCGAGGGCGAGCGAGAGGGTGACGGCGCATGCCGCCGCGGCTCTGAGGTTGCGCATGGTTCGGCTCCCGAGTGCCATCAGGACTTAATTTAGGACGTGAGTTAAACCTCCGGAAGAAGGCGCGTCAAGAGGTGCGGCAGGATCGGCGTCGTTCCCGCCGCATCCCGCTGCATCTCTTGACGCGCTCGTTCGGGCTGTTGAGGCATTCAGTGGCGAGCGGTCACTTCGCGACTCCGGAGTGTTCACTTCCTGAATCGGGAGCGGTGCTCGCGCGGGG
Source organism: Streptomyces sp. NPDC096205 (assembly GCF_044763135.1). Lineage (NCBI taxonomy): Bacteria > Bacillati > Actinomycetota > Actinomycetes > Kitasatosporales > Streptomycetaceae > Streptomyces > Streptomyces sp. NPDC096205. Next base: position 707,840 of record NZ_JBIWFS010000001.1, read on the forward strand.
GCCGAGGTGCTCTGGCTCTCGGCCGACAGCCGGGGCCTGGACTCTCGGCCGTGAACCAGGGCCCCGGCCGGGCTCAGCCCTGGGCGGCGGCGGCCAGGACCGCCTCCCGTACGGCCGGAGCGATCTCCTCGGCCCAGCGGCCGAGCGTGACGTCGTACGGGTTCGGGTCGCCGTCGACGCGGAAGTGCACGAATCCGGCGGCGCCGTGCTCCAGGACCGCGCCGGTCAGCTCCTCGATCCACTGGCCGACCGAACCGCCCACCCAGCGGCCGTCCTTGTCGCGCGGGGCGTCGAGGGGGCGGTCGGTGATGAGACCGGGGAGGTTGTAGACGGTGACGATGTCGGACGGGTCGCGGCCGACGGCCGCCGCGGCCTCGTCGATCAGCGGGCGGGACTCGCGATAGCGGTCGCTCAGCCAGTCGGCGGCGTATCCGGGCAGCCACCCGTCGGCGACGCGCCCTGCGACCGCGAGCGACTTGGGGCCGACCGACCCGGTCCATACCGGCGGGGCCGGCACGGGCGCCGGGTCGAGGTCGTGGACCTGGTAGAACTCGCCCTCGAACGTGACCCGTTCACCTCCGCCGCAGAGCTTGCGGATCAGGGTGATCGCCTCTTCCATCGCCCGTACGGCAGCCCCGGCACCGAGGCGGGGCGCACCCATCTTCTCGATGTCGTCCCACAGTCCGCCCGCGCCCATGCCCAGCACCAGCCGGCCCCCGGTGAGCGCGGAGAGCGAGGTGATCTGCCGCGCGAGCATCGGCGCCGGCCGGGTGGGCAGGTTGCTGACGCTGACCAGGCCGGAGATCTGCCGGGTGCGGCCGAGGGCGACTCCCAGGATGGAGTAGCCGTCGAGCCGCCCGCCGAAGTACGGGTGGTCGGAGACGGTGAACAGGTCCAGCCCCATGCGGTCGGCCTGCTCCGCCTGACGCAGCGTCTCCTCAGCCTCGTGGACTGCGGTGAGGCCGCCGGTGCCGAAGAGCGGCTTGCTTGTGGTCATGGTGAGTACCCCCGTGGCATTCAGTTCGTAGTGCGAACTATATTCGGGGGTGCGCCTGCTTGTAAACCACGTACGCCTCGGCGGCCCCACCCGCACGGGGTGGAGCCGCCTGGCCCGCTACCGCGTCGCCGTCAGGGCCGTCGCCGGGGCCTGGGCGTACCCGGCGGGGCGGGCCGTGAAGGTGCCCCGGCCCTGGGTGCGGCCGCGCAGGCGGCCGGCGTAGCCGAAGAGTTCGGCCAGGGGCACCGTGGCGGTGACGAGCGCGGAGCCGGCGCGCGTGGTGGAGCCGGTGACGCGGCCGCGGCGTGCGGCGAGGTCACCGAGGACTCCGCCGACGGCGTCCTCGGGCACGGTGACGCTCACCTCGGCGACCGGCTCCAGCAGGACCATCGCGCAGCCGCGCAGGGCCTCGCGCAGCCCCAGGCGTCCGGCCGTACGGAACGCCGTCTCCGAGGAGTCCTTCACATGGGTCGCCCCGTCGGTGAGGGTGACCCGCAGCCCGGTCACCTGGTGCCCGCCGAGCGGCCCTTCGGCGAGGGCGTCCCGGCAGCCGGCCTCCACGGCACGGACGTACTCCTGCGGGACCCGGCCGCCCACGACGGCCGAGCGGAACTCGAAGCCGGGGCCCGGCAGGGGCTCGACGTCCAGGACGACATGGGCGAACTGGCCCGCCCCGCCGTCCTGTTTGACGTGGCGGAACACCACGCCGGACGCCCCGCGCACGACCGTCTCGCGGTAACTCACCCTCGGGCGGCCCACGGTGACCTCCAGGTCCAGTTCGCGGCGCATCTTCTCCACCGCGACCTCCAGATGCAGCTCTCCCATGCCCGACAGCACCGTCTGGCCGGTCTCCGCGTCGGTGCGCACCCGCAGCGACGGGTCCTCCTCGGCGAGCCGGGCCAGCGCGGACGCCAGCCGGCCCGTGTCGCGGGAGGTGCGGGCCTCCACGGCCACGGAGACGACCGGGTCGGCGACGCCGGGCGGTTCGAGGACGATCGGGTCGTCCGGCGCGCACAGGGTCGTGCCCGCACGGGCCGACTTCAGCCCGACGACGGCCACGATGTCACCGGCGACGGCCCGCTCCAGCGGGGCGTGCCGGTCGGCCCGCACCCGCAGGATGCGGCCGATGCGCTCGGTGCGCCGCGCGCTCGCGTCCCACACCGCGTCTCCCTTCTCGATCGTGCCCGAGTACACCCGCAGGAACGTCAGCCGCCCGGTCGGCGTGGCCTGCACCTTGAACGCCAGCGCGGCCGCCGGTGCCGCCGGATCGGCCGGGCGCTCCCGCTCGACGCCCTCGTACTCGCCGCGCACCGGCGGCACGTCCAGCGGGGACGGCAGATACGCCACGACGGCGTCCAGCAGCGGCTCGATCCCGCGGTTGCGGTAGGCCGAGCCGCACAGCACCACCACGCCGTCGCCGCTGCGCGTCAGGTCGCGCAGGGCGGCCGTCAGGGTCGGCGCGGACAGGGTCTCCCGGTCGCAGAATTCCTCCAGCGCGGCCGGGTGGCGCTCCGCGACAGCCTCCTCCAGCAGCCGCCGACGCCGTACGGCCTCGTCGTACAGGTCCTGCGGCACCGGGCCCTCCTCGGGCGCCTCGGCGCCGTCGGGCCAGAGCAGCGCGCGCATCCCGACCAGGTCGACGACGCCGCTGAAGCCCTGCTCGCTGCCGATGGGCAACTGCACCACCAGCGGCGCCGGATGCAGCCGCTCCCGGATGGAGGCGACGGCCCGGTCGAGGTCGGCGCCCGCGCGGTCCAGCTTGTTGACGAAGGCGATCCTCGGCACACCGTGCCGCTCGGCCTGCCGCCACACCGACTCGCTCTGCGGCTCGACGCCCGCCACCGCGTCGAACACGGCGACCGCGCCGTCCAGGACGCGCAGCGAGCGCTCCACCTCGTCGGCGAAGTCGACGTGGCCGGGGGTGTCGATCAGGTTGAGCCGGTGTCCCGCCCAGGTGCAGCTGACGGCCGCGGCGAAGATGGTGATGCCCCGGTCGCGCTCCTGCGGGTCGAAGTCGGTGACGGTGGTGCCGTCGTGGACCTCGCCCCGCTTGTGGGTGGTGCCGGTGGCGTACAGGACGCGTTCGGTGACGGTGGTCTTGCCGGCGTCGACATGGGCGAGGATGCCCAGGTTGCGGACGGTGGCGAAAGAGTTGGTGACGTTGGTGGTCACGGCCGTTGCCTTTCGAAAACTGCTGGAAAAGGGCGGCGCGATTCACCGTGACGGAACGTCAGGGTGCATGGTGCACAGGGGTGTTCGTCGTCACGGCGTCCGGTGCCGGCCGCGCAGCGGGCACCGGGCGGACGAGGACACCAGGATCACCTCGGACCGGGAGCGGGGAACGACGACAGCGCTGCGGTCACGCACGGCCCGGCTCCCCTCGCTCGACATGGTCACGCGCCGCCGGTGATGCGGCGGCGCGCGGTGATGTGGTGATCGTAGGGAAGCGGGGCGGGCGCGGGCACGTGGTTTTTCACCGCATGGACGTCATACGGTGCTCAGGCCGGGCGCGTAGAAACGCCGGCGCACGCGCCTCAGCCAGGCCTCGGCCGCAGCCTCGTCGGGCTGTTCGGGCAGCGCGCTGGGCATCTCGGCGAAGGCCGCCTCGAAGTGGCTCAGCAGCGGTGTGGCCGCTTCGGGGTCGGCGGCGACCTGCTCGCCGAAGCGGTGGTAGGCCTCCGGGTCCTCGACCCGGACGGTCAGCGCGCCCGTCCGGTACAGCTCGTAGCCCTGCTCGCACAGCCGCTTGAGATGACGGGCGTGCTTGGCGGTCCGTCTGCGGGTGTCGGCGGAGAAGGAGCCGTCGCCTCGGCCGAGGAGCCTGCGGAACTGCTGGGTGGCGTAGCCGAGGTAGGCGTCGCGAACACGGCCTGCGCTGAGGAAGGAGGCGCGGATGCCGATCAGCTCGTCGCCGAGCGGGGTGCGCACCTCGTACAACTCCTCGGGCAGCCAGACGAGTTCCATGACCGTCGGGTTGCCGCCGAGGGCGAGGCGGCACCATTTGGCGGCCTCGTGCAGAGTGCGGTCGGGGGCGGTGGTGACGTGCGACTCCTTCGGGGTGCGCAGGCCGTGCAGCTCCTCGGTGGGTGCCGCGAACAGGCCGAGCCGGTCCACGTCGGAGCCCTCGCGGGCGAGGCCGTACGCGGTGGAGCCGACGACGCCGGACAGCAGGATGTTGGTGACGGTCATGGCAGGCCCCCCGGGTGATGGTGCGGAGCAGCCATGATGACCTGCGGGCGAGGGCGGGCTCCTGGCATTTTCGAGTGGCCGGATACCGTCGCCGTTCTCCGAGCGTTCACGGCGACCTCATGCCGAGGTCTTCAGAACCCGCCCGGGGCCCCACTAGCGTCCAGGCGTCGCCACACCCGACCCGACGAGTGAGGTTGCGATGTCTCTCGGACACTACTTCGCCGGCCTGGCCCTGCTGCCGGTGCTCGCGCTGCCCGCGACCGCGCATGCCGCGGAGCAGGTGCCGCCGCAGAAGACGCACTTCGACCTCCAGGCGCACCGCGGCGGCCTCGGCATGACGACCGAGTCGTCCCTGGAGGGCTTCGCGAAGGCGCTGCGGCTCGGCGTCTCCACGCTGGAGCTGGACACCCAGATCACCCGCGACCGCAGGGTCGTCGTCACCCATGACCGGCAGGTCAGCGCCGCCAAGTGCAGGGACACCGCGCCGGTCGTGCCGGGCGACCCGATGTACCCGTACGTCGGCAAGTACATCAAGGATCTCACCCTGGCCCAGATCAGGACCATGGACTGCGGCTACCAGCAGCTGCCCGGCTTCCCCGAGCAGGAGCAGGTCAAGGGCCTGCGGATGGTGGAGCTGAAGGACGTGCTGGGCCTGGTCAAGCGCTACAAGGCCCGGCAGGTCACCCTGAACGTCGAGACGAAGGTCGAGGCGGGTGCACCCGAACAGACCGCGCCGCGCGAGCTGTTCGTACGCCGCGTGTACGAGGAGATCCACGCGTCCGGCATCGAGGACCAGGTCACCGTCCAGTCCTTCGACTGGGGCGCGCTGAAGGCGATGCACGAACTCGCCCCGCACTGGCCGCTGGTGGCCCTGACGAACTACGACTTCCTCCAGGTCGGCAAGCCCGGCGCGAGCCCCTGGCTCGGCGGGATCGACGCCGACGACTACGACGGCGACTTCGTGAAGGCCGCCGCCACGATCCCCGGTCTGCGGGCCCTGTCCCCCAACTACGGCTTCCCGCAGAACGGCAAGATCGGCGACCCCGGCTTCCGCCTCTACCCCGACCGCACGATGATCACCGACGCCCACGCCCGCGGCCTGAAGGTCGTCCCCTGGACCTGCGACGACCCGGCGACCGTGGGGGCCCTGATCGACCTCGGCGTGGACGGCGTCATCACCAACTATCCGAACCGGGTCCGCCAGATCATGGCCGAGCGGGGGATGCGGCTGCCCAAGGCGTACGGGCCTCGCTGAATCCCGCGGCCCGGACCCGCGACCCGGCATGCACGTAGGGCCGGTCGGGAGTGATCCCGACCGGCCCTACGTCGATGGTGTCCGAGGGGGGACTTGAACCCCCACGCCCGATAAAGGGCACTAGCACCTCAAGCTAGCGCGTCTGCCATTCCGCCACCCGGACAAGGTGTCTGTCGCCTTGCGCGGGGCGTTCCCCGCGGCGACAGGGACAACAATACCAAGGATTCGGAGTGCCTTTCACCTGCATATCCGCACGTCGGCGGGGTGCGGGGCGCCTCCGTACGCTCCGAGCGCGGAGCTTCACCGGCAGTGACCGAAGATCATCCCTCGGCGCTGCTGTCCCAGGTCAGGAGGCGAAGGGCGCGCAGCAGCGCGGCGGCCGTCTCCTCGCCGAGCGGCGCGAGGAAGCGCCGCTCGGCCGCGCAGCGGGCGGCGTCCGCGCGCGCGAGGCACTCGCGGCCGGCCGGGGTCAGCCGGACGACGTTCTTACGCCGGTCCAGGGCGCTGCGCCGCCGCTCCACCAGCCCGTGATCCTCGAGCCCGTCGATCAGGGCGGACATCGTCGACCGGTCGACCCCGATCCGGCCGGCCGCCTCTCCCTGCGACAGCGCATCGTCCCCCGCCAGCACCCCGAGCACGGCGACCTCGTGCGCGTCCACGCCGAACGGCACCAACGCCTCCGCCGACACCCTGGCCAATCTCACCTGGGCCTGCCTCAACAACGGCCCGAGCCGGGGCTCCACACACTCGGTTCCCTGCGGATCGACCATGTGTGGAATGTAGCGGCCCGGGGCTCAAGGTGTGGGTGTTGTGGAGGCTCGCGCCCCCGCACCTCACGGCATCAGCTGCCGGTCCGGGAAGTTTCCCGGCAGCCGCTCCCCCGCCGGGCCGCGGGTCACGGCCCGGACCAGCAGCTCGCCGCCGACGAAGGCGCCGCGCCAGGACGCCCCGTGGCCGCCGAACAGCTCGTCGCGGTCGCCGCGGGAGCGGGGCGTGCCGTGGCCGACCTTGAAGGCGCGGATCTGCGGCGCGAGTCGGTCGAAGACGGCCCGGTCGTCGGTGGACAGGGTGGCGACCAGGGCGCCGCCCGACGCGTTCATGGCGGCCAGCAGCTCGGCCTCGGTGTCGACCAGGACGATGGTGTCGACCGGCCCGAAGGGTTCGGCGTGGTGCAGCGGGGACGACGGCGGCGGCCCCAGCAGCGTGACCGGCTGGACGTAGGCGGAGGTGTCCTGGCCGGGCAGGAAGCGGGTCTCGTCCACCTTGCCGCGGTAGAGCGGGACGGCGCCTCGCGAGACCGCCTCGGCGACCTGGTCCCCGAGTTCCTTCGCCTTGGCCGCGTTGATGAGCGGCCCGAAGTCCAGGTCCGGGTAGGGGTCGTCGGGGTGCTCCACGGCGAGCGGGTGTCCGACCCTGAGGGTGCGTACCGCCGGCAGGTACGCCGCCAGGAACTCGTCGAACAGCTCACGCTGGACGACGAACCGCGGATAGGCCGTGCAGCGCTGCTTGCCGTAGTCGAAGAGCTTGGGGATCACTGCCGTGAGCGCGTCCCAGTCCGTGTGGTTCCAGATTCCCCAGGTGTTGAGTCCTTCCTGTTCGAGTACATGCCGCTTGCCGAGGTCGGTGACGGCCGTGGCCACCGCGGCGCCGGTGTCGCGGCCGCCGACGAAGGAGACACAGCCGATCTCGGGCGCGCGCACCAGCGCCTCCGACAGCTCGCCCCCGCTGCCGCTGACGAGGGTGACGGGTATCCCTTCGCGCGCGGCGAGCGCACAGGCCAGGGTCAGACAGGCGACACCGCCGTCGGTCGGGGTCTTGGCGATGACCGCGTTGCCTGCCAGTGCCTGTACCAGCAATGCGTGAACGAGCACGCTCATCGGATAGTTCCAGCTCGCGATGTTCGACACCGGCCCGTCGAGCGGGGCCCGCCCCTGGACCATCTCCTCGATGCCGTCGACGTACCAGCGCACCCCGTCGACGGCCCGGTCGACATCGGCCCGCGCGAGCCGCCAGGGCTTGCCGATCTCCCAGACGAGCAGCAGTGCGAGCAGGTCACGGTGTGCGGTGAGCGCGTCCAGCGTGGCCGCGACCCGGGCGCGGCGCTCCTGAAGCGGGACATGCCGCCAGGCCCGGTGCTGGTCGAGCGAGGCGCGGACGGCCTGCCGGGCGATGTCCCGGTCGAGCAGGGGCGGTCCGGCGACGGGACTGCCGTCGACCGGCGTCACGGCGGGCAGCACCCGCCCGTCCGCCTGCCACGCGGCGTTCCAGAGATTGAGGACCCTGTCCTCCCGGAAGGCCTCCGGCGCGACGGCGAGACAGCGCTGCCACGCGTCGGCCCAGGCGGTACCGGACTTGAGGGTCTTGAAGTTCTTGCGGTTCTTGCGGGTACGGATGGATGGCACGGTCTGCTCCGCTCTCGGGGCGTGGTGGGAGGCGGTCGAAGCGCGGGGAGAGGGGACATGGGGGCCCCTGTCACACCCCGCCGTCGAGCACGGCGCGCACCAGCCGCGCGGTCTCCGTCGGCGTCCGCCCCACCCGCACGCCCGCCGCCTCCAGCGCCTGCTTCTTGGCCTGGGCGGTGCCGGAGGACCCGGACACGATGGCGCCCGCGTGCCCCATGGTCTTGCCCTCGGGCGCGGTGAAGCCGGCGATGTAGCCGACGACCGGCTTGGTGACGTGGTCGCGGATGTGGGCGGCGGCCCGTTCCTCCGCGTCGCCGCCGATCTCGCCGATGAGGACGACGAGTTCGGTGTCCGGGTCCTCCTCGAACGCGGCGAGGCAGTCGATGTGGGTGGTCCCGACGACCGGGTCCCCGCCGATGCCGACGCAGGTGGAGAAGCCGGTGTCGCGCAGCTCGTACATCAGCTGGTATGTGAGCGTGCCCGACTTGGACACCAGCCCGATGCGCCCGGGCTTGGCGATGTCGGCGGGGATGATGCCCGCGTTCGACCGGCCGGGGCTGATCAGCCCCGGGCAGTTGGGGCCGATGACGCGGGTGCCGCGGGCCTCGGCGTACGAGGTGAAGGCGACGGAGTCGTGGACGGGGATGCCTTCTGTGATGACGACGGCGAGTCCGATGCCGGCGTCGGCGGCTTCGGTGACGGCGGCCTTGGCGAAGGCGGGCGGCACGAACACGACGGTCACATCGGCGCCGGTCGCCTCCATGCCCGAGGCGACCGAGCCGAAGACGGGGACGGCAGTGGGGGCACCTCCCAGGCCGTCAAGGCTCTGGGGGACGTCGAAGTCGACGGTGCGGCCGGCCTTGCGGGGGTTGACGCCGCCGACGACGTTCGTGCCGGCCGCGAGCATGCGGCGGGTGTGCTTCATGCCCTCGCCGCCGGTCATGCCCTGGACGAGGACCTTGCTCTCCTCGGTGAGAAAGATGGCCATGGTGTCCGGTCCCCTCAGGCTGTGGTGGCGAGTTCGGCGGCACGGCGTGCGGCGCCGTCCATGGTGGTGGCCTGTTCGACCAGCGGGTGGGCGTGCGCGTCGAGGATGGCGCGGCCGCGGGCGGCGTTGTTGCCGTCGAGCCGCACGACGAGCGGTTTCGTCAGCCGTACGCTGTCCAGGGCCTGGACGATGCCGTCCGCGACCGCGTCGCAGGCGGTGATGCCGCCGAAGACGTTGACGAAGACGGACCTCACGGCCGGGTCGGAGAGGATGACGGTGAGGCCGTCGGCCATGATCCGGGCCGAGGCGCCGCCGCCGATGTCGAGGAAGTTGGCGGGGCGGGCGCCGCAGCCCGCGACGACGTCGAGGGTCGACATGACGAGCCCGGCGCCGTTGCCGATGATGCCGACCTCGCCGTCGAGCTTGACGTAGTTGAGGCCCTTGGCGGCGGCCGCGGCCTCCAGCGGATCGTCGTGCGCGGCGGGCTTCTCGCCCCAACGGGCCTGCCGGAAGGCGGCGTTGTCGTCGAGTGTGACCTTGCCGTCGAGGGCGAGGATGCGGCCGTCCGTGGTGCGCACGAGCGGGTTGACCTCGACGAGGAGGGCGTCCTCGCGGACCAGCACCTCCCACAGCCGTACCAGCACGTCCACGCTCTGCGGCGGCAGCCCGGCCGCCTCGGCGATGCGCCCGGCCTTCGCCGAGGTGACGCCTTCCGCGGGGTCGAGGGGGATGCGGGCGACGGCCTCGGGCCGGCTCGCGGCGACCTCCTCGATGTCCATGCCGCCCTCCGCGGAGGCGATGGCGAGGAAGCGGCCGGCCGCGCGGTCGAGGACGTAGGAGACGTAGAACTCGCGCTCGATGTCCGCGGGTTGGGCCAGCATGACCGTGCCGACCCGGTGTCCCTTGATGTCCATGCCGAGGATCTGCCGGGCGGTGAGTTCGGCGGCGGCCGGGTCGGCGGCGAGTTTCACCCCGCCCGCCTTGCCGCGTCCGCCGGTCTTCACCTGCGCTTTGACAACGACCCGGCCGCCGAGTGCGCGGGCGATCTCGCGGGCCTTCTTGGGTGAGTCGGTCACCTCGGCCCTCGGCACCAAGATGCCGTGTTCCTCGAAGAGTTCCCTTGCCTGGTGCTCGTACAGGTCCATTCCGGCTCCTGACTGAAAAGTGCCGCACGCCCCCTGGACACCACCCACCGGATGCGGGATAACAAGCTTCATACAGTATTCGTCGACTGTATGCAATGTACGAAGTGCGTTCCCACCCCCTACGAAGGGACAAGGACCTCGCCATGCCCGACGACACCCAGGACGTGATCTCCGGTGGTCACCTCGTTGCCAAGGCGCTGAAGGCCGAGGGCGTCGACCGCATCTACACGCTGTGCGGCGGCCACATCATCGACATCTACGACGGCTGCGTCGACGAGGGCATCGAGGTCGTCGACGTACGCCATGAACAGGTCGCCGCCCACGCCGCCGACGGCTACGCACGCATCACCGGCAGGCCCGGCTGCGCCGTCGTCACCGCCGGCCCCGGTACCACCGACGCCGTCACCGGTGTGGCCAACGCCTTCCGCGCGGAGTCGCCGATGCTGCTGATCGGCGGCCAAGGGGCTCTCACCCAGCACAAGATGGGCTCCCTCCAGGATCTGCCGCACGTGGACATGATGACGCCGATCACCAAGTTCGCCGCGACCGTCCCGGACACGGCCCGCGCCGCGGACATGGTGTCCATGGCGTTCCGCGAGTGCTACCACGGCGCGCCCGGTCCCTCATTCCTGGAGATCCCGCGCGACGTCCTCGACGCGAAGGTTCCGGCGGACAGGGCGCGCGTGCCCCGGCCCGGTGCCTACCGTGCCTCCACCCGCTCGGCCGGCGACCCCGAGGCCGTGGAGAAGCTGGCCGACCTACTGGTGCACGCCGAGAAGCCCGCGATCCTGCTGGGCAGCCAGGTGTGGACGACCCGTGCCACCGAGGCGGCCGTCGAGCTGGTGCGCACGCTCAACATCCCCGCGTACATGAACGGCGCGGGACGCGGCACCCTCCCGCCCGGCGACCCCCACCACTTCCAGCTCTCCCGGCGCTACGCCTTCTCCAACGCCGACGTCATCGTGATCGTCGGCACCCCCTTCGACTTCCGTATGGGCTACGGCAAGCGGCTCTCCCCCGACGCCACGGTCGTCCAGATCGACCTGGACTACCGCACCGTCGGCAAGAACCGCGACATCGACCTCGGCATCGTCGGCGACGCCGGCCTGGTGCTGAAGTCGGTGACCGAGGCGGCCTCCGGACGCATCAACGGCGGTGCGTCCAAGCGCAAGGAGTGGCTCGACGAACTGCGCGCCGCCGAACAGAGCGCGCTGGACAAGCGGCTGCCGCAGCTCAGGTCGCACGCCTCCCCCATCCACCCGTACCGCCTGGTCAGCGAGATCAACGACTTCCTCACCGAGGACTCGGTCTACATCGGCGACGGCGGCGACATCGTCACCTTCTCCGGGCAGGTCGTCCAGCCCAAGTCGCCCGGCCACTGGATGGACCCGGGCCCGCTCGGCACCCTCGGTGTCGGCGTCCCCTTCGTGCTGGCCGCCAAGCAGGCGCGGCCCGACAAGGAGGTCGTGGCCCTCTTCGGCGACGGGGCGTTCTCCCTCACCGGCTGGGACTTCGAGACCCTCGTGCGCTACGACCTCCCCTTCGTCGGCATCGTCGGCAACAACTCCTCGATGAACCAGATCCGCTACGGCCAGGCCGCCAAGTACGGCAAGGAACGCGAGCGGGTCGGCAACACCCTCGGCGACGTGCCCTACGACAGGTTCGCGCAGATGCTGGGCGGCTACGGCGAGGAGGTGCGCGACCCCGCCGACATCGGCCCCGCGCTGCGGCGCGCCCGCGAGTCGGGCAAGCCGTCGCTGATCAACGTCTGGGTCGACCCGGACGCGTACGCCCCCGGAACCATGAACCAGACCATGTACAAGTGAGGTGACCCGCATGACCGGCAGGCCGACCAAGGCCCTCGAAGGCATCCGCGTCCTGGACATGACGCACGTCCAGTCCGGGCCCTCCGCGACTCAGCTGCTCGCCTGGCTGGGCGCTGACGTCATCAAGCTGGAGGCTCCGACCGGCGACATCACGCGCAAGCAGTTGCGCGACATCCCGGACGTCGACTCCCTCTACTTCACGATGCTCAACTGCAACAAGCGCAGCATCACCCTCAACACCAAGACCGAGCGCGGCAAGGAGATCCTCACCGAGCTGATCCGGCGCTGCGACGTCATGGTCGAGAACTTCGGACCGGGCGCGGTCGACCGTATGGGCTTCACCTGGGACCGCATCCAGGAGATCAATCCGCGGATCGTATATGCCTCCATCAAGGGGTTCGGGGACGGCCCGTACACCGATTTCAAGGCGTACGAGGTGGTCGCGCAGGCCATGGGCGGGTCCATGGCGACCACGGGTTTCGAGGACGGGCCGCCGCTGGCGACGGGGGCCCAGATCGGGGACTCGGGGACGGGTGTGCACGCCGTGGCGGGGATTCTCGCGGCTCTTTTCCAGCGCGAGAACACCGGGCGTGGGCAGCGGGTCAACGTGGCCATGCAGCACGCTGTACTCAACCTGTGCCGGGTGAAGCTGCGGGACCAGCAGCGCCTGGCACACGGGCCGCTCGCTGAATATCCCAACGACGACTTCGGCGCGGAGGTTCCCCGCTCGGGAAACGCCTCCGGAGGCGGCCAGCCCGGCTGGGCGGTCAGGTGCGCGCCGGGCGGCCCGAACGACTACGTGTACGTCATCGTGCAGCCCGTCGGCTGGCAGCCGCTCAGCGAGCTCATCGGCCGGCCCGAGCTGGCCGAGGACCCCGAGTGGGCGACGCCGGAGGCCCGGCTGCCCAAGCTGGGCAAGATGTTCCAGCTGATCGAGGAGTGGTCCTCCACCCTGCCCAAGTGGCAAGTGCTGGAGAAGCTCAACGCCCACAACATCCCGTGCGGGCCGATCCTGTCCACCAAGGAGATCATCGAGGACACCTCGCTGGCCGCCAACGAGATGGTCGTGCGCGTCCCGCACCCGCAGCGCGGCGAGTTCGTGACCGTCGGCAGCCCGCTGAAGCTGTCCGACTCCCCCGTCGAGGTGAGCACTTCACCGCTGCTCGGCGAGCACAACGAAGAGGTGTACATCGGCGAGCTGGGCCTCGGCGACGAGGAACTGCGCCTGCTGAAGTCGAACGGGGTGATCTGAGGTGATGGCCGAGGACCGCAAGGTCAGGGTGCGCGCGCTGCTGGACGCCGTGCGCGCCGAGGGCCGCGGCGCGCTCACCGCGCCGGAGGGCAAGGTGGTCGCCGACGCGTACGGGATCGCCGTACCGGGCGAGGAACTGGCGCGGGACGTCGACGAGGCGGTGGCGTGCGCCGCACGCTTCGGCGGGCCGGTCGTGATGAAGATCGTCTCGCCGGACATCCTGCACAAGACCGACGCCGGCGGGGTGGTCGTCGGGGTCGAGGGGGCGGCGGACGTACGGGCCGCGTTCCACCGGATCGTCGACAACGCGCGCGCTTACGACGCGGGCGCCCGCATCGACGGCGTACAGGTGCAGGAACTGCTGCCGCAGGGGCAGGAGGTGATCGTCGGCGCGGTGACGGACCCGACGTTCGGGAAGGTCGTCGCCTTCGGGCTCGGCGGCGTGCTGGTGGAGGTGCTCAAGGACGTGACCTTCCGGCTCGCGCCCGTGGACGCCGACGAGGCGCTGTCCATGCTGGACTCGATCCGGTCGGCGGAGATCCTGCACGGGGTGCGCGGCGCGGCGGCCGTGGACCGGTGGGCGATCGCCGAGCAGATCCGCCGGGTGTCCCAACTCGTCGCGGACTTCCCCGAGATCGCCGAGGTCGACCTCAACCCGGTGATCGCGGGCCCGCAGGGCGCGGTCGCCGCCGACATCCGCGTGATCCTCTCCGAGTCACCGCCGATGCCACGCCGCCGCTACACGCGCGAGGAGATCCTCGCGTCCATGCGCCGATTGATGCAGCCGAGAGCGGTCGCCGTGATCGGCGCGTCCAACGAGCAGGGCAAGATCGGCAATTCGGTGATGCGCAACCTCGTCGACGGCGGCTTCGCCGGGGACATCCATCCGGTGAACCCCAAGGCCGATGACATTCTGGGCCGCAAGGCGTACAAGAGTGTCACGGACGTTCCCGGTGAGGTGGATGTGGCGGTCTTCGCGATCCCCGCCAAGTTCGTGGCGGCGGCCCTGGAGGAAGTGGGGCGCAAGAAGATACCCAACGCCGTGCTGATCCCCTCCGGCTTCGCGGAGACCGGCGAGCACGCACTCCAGGCGGAGATCGTGGCCATCGCCGAACGGCACGGCATCCGCCTGCTCGGCCCGAACATCTACGGCTACTACTCCACCTGGCAGGACCTGTGCGCCACCTTCTGCACGCCGTACGACGTCAAGGGCGGGGTGGCGCTGACCTCGCAGTCGGGCGGTATCGGCATGGCCATCCTGGGCTTCGCGCGGACCACGAAGACGGGCGTGTCGGCGATCGTGGGCCTCGGCAACAAGTCGGACCTGGACGAGGACGACCTGCTGACCTGGTTCGGTGAGGACCCCAACACCGACTGCATCGCGATGCACCTGGAGGACCTCAAGGACGGCCGGGCCTTCGTCGAGGCCGCGCGGGCGACCGTACCGAAGAAGCCGGTCGTGGTCCTCAAGGCGGGCCGTACGGCGGCCGGGGCGAAGGCGGCCGGGTCGCACACCGGGGCGCTGGCCGGCGACGACGCCGTGTACGACGACATCCTCCGGCAGGCCGGGGTCATCCGGGCGCCCGGACTGCAGGACATGCTCGAGTACGCGCGCGCGTTGCCGGTGCTTCCGCCGCCCCAGGGCGACAACGTCGTGATCATCACGGGCGCCGGCGGCAGCGGCGTGCTGCTCTCGGACGCGGTCACCGACAACGGCCTGTCGCTGATGGAGATCCCGCCGGACCTGGACGCGGCGTTCCGCGCGTTCATCCCGCCGTTCGGGGCCGCCGGCAACCCGGTGGACATCACCGGTGGCGAGCCGCCGTCGACGTACGAGGCGACGATCCGACTGGGCCTTCAGGACCCGCGCGTCCACGCGCTGGTGCTGGGCTACTGGCACACCATCGTCACTCCCCCGATGGTCTTCGCGGAGCTCACCGCGCGCGTGGTGGAGGAGTTCCGCACGCGCGGGATCGAGAAGCCGGTCGTGGCGTCGCTGGCCGGGGACGTCGAGGTGGAGGAGGCGTGCCAGTACCTCTTCGAGCGGGGTGTCGTGGCGTACCCGTACACCACCGAGCGGCCGGTGGCGGTGCTCGGCGCGAAGTACCGCTGGGCGCGGGCGGCGGGTCTGTTGGGGGGCGGTTCATGAGGTGAGTGAGCACGGGGCCGGCCGACGGTGCGCGTCGGCCGGCCCCGGGACCCGTGCGCGCACGAAACGCATTGGACAGGGGGCGCTGGCCAGAGCTTTCGAACGCTAGGGGTGCTGACGACATGACAACCACCGACCTCTCCACGTCCGTCCCCTACAGGGAGGTGACGGACCGCAACGGGCGCGTGTACCGCATCGGCGAGTCGGACATCGACCTCATGGGCCGCGCGCGCAAGTGGATGGTCATCCTGCCCTGGGTGGGCATGATGGGCATCAGCTCCGCCGAGTACGCGTTCACGTCGGCGGAGGACACGCTCCACGAGGCGCATCTGTGGAGCAGCGGACACATCTTCTGGCTGATGGGCGTCTGGGTGTTCTTCCAGGCGGCCGTGGCCTTCCCGGCGGGGCAGCTGCGGGAGAGCGGCCGGCTGCCCGCCCGTACGGCGATGCTGATCGGCGCGGTCGGCACGCTGCTCGGCTATCTGTCGCTCGCGTACGCGCCGCATGTCACCGTCGCCTATCTCGGCTTCGGCATGTGCAGCGGCATCGGCGCCGGTCTGGTCTACGCGACCTGCGTGAACATGGTCGGCAAGTGGTATCCGGAGCGCAAGGGCGGCAAGACCGGCTTCGTCAACGGCGGCTTCGCCTACGGCTCCGTGCCGTTCGTGTTCCTGTTCACCTCGTACATGGATCTGTCCAACTACCGGACCGTGCTGGCCTCGGTGGGTGTCGGGCTGTGCGTGATGGTGGCGAGCGCCGGCTGGTTCTTCAAGGACCCGCCGAAGAACTGGTGGCCACCGCACGTCGACCCGCTGCGGCAGACCGACGACCCGAAGATCCGGCGGGCGCTGGAGAAGAACCCGCCGGCCGTGAAGCAGTACAGCCCGAAGGAGGCCGCCCGTACCCCTGTTCTGTGGATGATGTGGTTCTGTCTGCTGTGCACGGCCGGGATCAATATCTTCGGCATCGCCTTCCAGGTGCCGTTCGGCAAGGACATGGGCTTCGCCGGCGGGATCGTGGCGACGGCGATGTCGCTGAAGGCGATCGTCAACGGCACGGGCCGCGGGGTCATCGGCTGGATCTCGGACCGCTACGGCCGCCGCAACACGCTGATCATCGTCTGTATCGTGCTGGGCAGCGCGCAGTTCGGGGTGCTGATCTCCGGCCAGATGGGCAGCATGCCGTTCTTCCTGGTCTGCTCCATGGTCTCCGGCTTCGGCGGCGGCGCGATCTTCCCGCTGTTCGCGGCCATGACGGCGGACTACTTCGGGGAGAACAACAACGCCACCAACTACGGCATGGTCTACAGCTCGAAGCTGATCTCGGGGCTGCTCGGCTCCGGAATGGGCTCGATCGTGGTCGCCGCCTGGGACTACGAGGGGGCGTTCGTGCTGGCGGGCTGCGTCGGCCTCGCCTCCGCGGTGCTCGCGCTGTTCCTGAAGGCGCCGGGCAGGCCGCAGTCGCGGCGGCGGATCGTGCCCAACCCTCAGCCGCTGGGTGAGGAAATGGCGTGACGTGCCTTGCGTGACCCGTGACATGTGAGGAGGCCCTCCCCTGCGGCGGGGAGGGCCTCCTCAGGTGTACGGGCCGCCGTCAGTGGCCGAACGCCGCGTCGAACGACGCCGACGGCGGCTCGAAGTCGTAGGCCCTGAGGCGGGCGAGGGCCTCGGGGGCACCCTGGAGGCGGTCCATGCCGGCGTCCTCCCACTCGACGGAGACCGGGCCGGTGTAGCCGATGGAGCGGAGCATGCGGAAGACGTCCTCCCAGGGGACGTCGCCGTGTCCGGCGGAGACGAAGTCCCAGCCGCGGCGCGGGTCGCCCCAGGGCAGATGGGAGCCGAGCCTGCCATTGCGTCCGTCGAGGCGCTTGCGGGCCTCCTTGCAGTCGACGTGGTAGATCCGGTCGCGGAAGTCCCAGAGGAAGCCGACCGGGTCGAGGTCCTGCCAGACGAAATGAGAGGGGTCGAAGTTGAGGCCGAAGGCCGGGCGGCGGCCGACCGCCTCCAGCGCTCGCTGCGTGGTCCAGTAGTCGTAGGCGATCTCGCCCGGGTGGACCTCGTGGGCGAAGCGGACGCCCTCGGCGTCGAAGACGTCCAGGATCGGGTTCCAGCGGGCGGCGAAGTCCTCGTAGCCCCGCTCGATCATCGCCTCGGGGGCGGGCGGGAACATCGCGACCAGGTGCCAGATGGCGGAGCCGGTGAAGCCGACGACGGTGTCGACGCCGAACGCGGCCGCGGCACGAGCGGTGTCCTTCATCCGGGCGGCGGCCCGCCGCCGTACGCCCTCGGGGTCGCCGTCGCCCCACACGGCGGGCGGCAGGATGCCCTGGTGGCGTTCGTCGATGATGGCGTCGCAGACGGCCTGCCCGACCAGGTGGTTGGAGATCGCGCGGCACTTCAGGCCGTGCTTGCGGAGCAGTTGGTGGCGCGAGGTGAGGTACGTCGGGTCGGTGAGGGCCTTGTCGACCTCGAAGTGGTCGCCCCAGCAGGCGAGTTCGAGGCCGTCGTAGCCGAAGTCGCGGGCGAGTCGGCAGACCTCCTCCAGGGGCAGGTCGGCCCACTGGCCGGTGAAGAGGGTGAAGGTGCGCGGCATCCTCGGGGGTCTCCTTCAGTCCGCTATGGGGGTGTAGACGGAGTTCTTCCCGGCGCTCTCCTCCACGGCCGCCAGCACGCGCTGGACCTGGAGTCCGTCGGCGAAGGAGGGCTCGGGTCGGCGGCCCTGTGCGATGGCGTGGACGAGGTCGCGGGCCTGGTGGACGAAGGTGTGCTCGTAGCCGAGGCCGTGACCGGGCGGCCACCAGGCGTCCAGGTACGGGTGGTCGGGTTCGGTGACGAGGACGCGGCGGAAGCCGGCCTCGGTAGCCGGCTGGGTGCCGTCGAAGTACTGGAGTTCGTTGAGGCGTTCCAGGTCGAAGGCCAGTGAGCCGCGCTCGCCGTTGAGTTCCACGCGCAGGGCGTTCTTGCGGCCGGTGGCGTACCGGGTGGCCTCGAAGGAGGCGAGGGCGCCGGAGGCGAAGCGGCCGGTGAAGAGGGCGGCGTCGTCTACGGTGACTGTGCCGGTGCCGGTGCCGGCGGCCGTGCGGGGGCCGGTGCCGGGGCCGGTGCCCGTGCCGAGGCCGACGACCGTGCCGGAGCCGACGACCGTGCCGGGGCCGGCGGCCTTGCCGAGGCCGGAGCCCGTAACCGTCCCGGGGCCGGTGGCCGTGACCGTGCCGGGGCCGGTGCCGCTCACCGTGCCGGCGGCCGACACGGCGCTGAGGCCGCTGCCTGCGCCGCTTCCTGCGCCGCAGCCGGTGCCAGCGCCGGCAGGCAGAGGACGTTCACGCACGAAGGTCTCCGTCAGCGCGGACACCCCCGCCAGGGGCTCGCCCGCCAGATGCTGGGCGATGTCGACGGCGTGGGCGCCCAGGTCGCCCAGGGCGCCGGACCCCGCCCGCTCCCGGCGCAGCCGCCAGGTCAGCGGGAACTCCGGGTCGGCCAGCCAGTCCTGGAGGTACGTCACCCGGACGTGTCGCAGCGCTCCGAGGCGGCCTTCGCCGATCATCCGCCGGGCCAGGGCGAGGGCGGGCACCCGGCGGTAGTTGAAGCCGACCATCGCCAACTTGCCGTCCAGGTAGGCTTCTTCGGCTGCTCGGGCCATCTCCACGGCCTCTTCCACCGTATTCGCCAGAGGCTTCTCGCACAGCACGTGCTTGCCCGCCGCGAGCGCGGCGAGGGCGATCTCGGCGTGGCTGTCGCCGGGGGTGCAGATGTCGACGAGGTCGATGTCGTCGCGGGCGATCAGGGCGCGCCAGTCGGTCTCCGCGCGGGCCCAGCCGTGCCGGTCGGCCGCGGCGCGCACGGCGTCCGGGTCCCGGCCGCAGATCGCGGCGAGGACCGGGCGCAACGGCAGGTCGAAGACATGGCCCACGGTGCGCCAGCCCTGGGAGTGGGCGGCGCCCATGAAGGCATGACCGACCATGCCGATCCGCAGCGGGGGCTTCCCGGACGCCGGTGCCGCTTCCTCTGGCTGATCCATACGGTGCTCCTCCTCAGGTCCGTGGCCGGTGGGGTGGGGGCGCCTCACTGGAAGCCGGTGGGCAGGTACCGGTCGACGTTGTCCTTGTCGACGACGGCCGAGTAGAGGGTGATCGACGCCGGGATCTCGAACTCGGCGAGGCCGCCGACGCCCTTGCCCTGGCCGAGGGCGCGGGCGAGGTCGATGGCGGAGGCGGCCATGGTCGGCGGGTAGAGCACGGTCGCCTTCAGGACGCCGTCGTCGCGCTCGATGGCCCGGAAGGCGGAGAGGGCGCCTGCGCCGCCGACCATGAGGAAGTCGTCGCGTCCGGCCTGTTCGATGGCGCGCAGGGCGCCCACGCCCTGGTCGTCGTCGTGGTTCCACAGGGCGTCGAACGCCCCCTGGGCCTGGAGGAGCTGGGCCATCTTGGCCTGGCCCGACTCGACGGTGAACTCGGCGGCCTGGCGGGCGACTTTCCTGATGTTGGGGTAGTTCTTCAGGGCGTCGTCGAAGCCCTGGGTGCGCTGCTTGGTGAGCTCCAGGTTGTCCAGGCCCGCGAGTTCGACGACGCGGGCGTCGGGCTTGTCCTTGAGCTTCTCGCCGATGTAGTGCCCGGCGTTGAGGCCCATGCCGTAGTTGTCGCCGCCGATCCAGCAGCGGTAGGCCTGCGGGGTGTTGAAGACGCGGTCGAGGTTGACCACGGGGATGCCGGCCCGCATGGCCTTGAGGCCGACCTGGGTGAGGGCCTTGCCGTCGGCGGGCAGCACGACCAGCACGTCGACCTTCTTGTTGATCAGCGTCTCGATCTGGCCGATCTGGGCGGCGGTGTCGTTGGAGCCCTCGGTGATCTCCAGGGTGACGTCGGAGTACTTCTCGGCGCGTTCGCGCGCGTTGACGTTGATCGCGTTGAGCCAGCCGTGGTCGGCCTGGGGGCCTGCGAAGCCGATGGTGACCGGCCTGCCGGGCGTGTCGGAGGCGGCGGGCCGGTTGTCGGCCGCCTCGTCGCCCTGGGGTTCGTTGCTGGTGCAGCCCGTGAGGAGGGCACCGGCGGAGACGGCGGCGGCCCCGAGGAGCAGTCCTCTGCGGCTGGTGTTCTCGGTCATGGCGGTGGACCCTTTCCTCAGGTCGTGCTCGCGGTACGGCGCTGGACCAGCACGGCGGCGACGATGATCGCGCCCTTGGCGATCTGCTGGACGTCGCTCTGCAGGTTGTTCAGGGCGAAGAGGTTGGTGATCGTGGTGAAGATCAGGACGCCGAGCACGGAGCCGGTGATGGTGCCGCGGCCCCCGCTGAGCAGGGTTCCGCCGATGATCGCGGCGGCGATGGCGTCGAGCTCGTAGAGGTTGCCGTTGGTGTTCTGTCCCGAGCCGGACAGCACGATCAGCAGGAAGGCGGCGATGCCGCAGCACAGCCCGGACAGCAGGTAGAGGTAGAGCCGCTGGCGGCGTACGTCGATGCCGGCGAGCCGGGCGGCCTCGGCGTTGCCGCCGACGGCGACGGTGCGGCGCCCGAAGGTGGTGCGGTTCAGCAGCAGCCAGCCTGCGAGCGTGACGGCGGCGAAAACCAGCACCAGCGGCGGGACGCCGAGGACGTAGGCGTCGCGTTCGCCGAGGTCGAGGATGCCGTCGACGCTGACGATCTGGGTGCGGCCGTCGGTGATCTGCAGGGCGAGGCCGCGTGCCGAGGCCAGCATGGCGAGCGTGGCGATGAACGGGACCATGCCGCCGTACGCGACGAGAAGGCCGTTGACCAGTCCGCAGCCGACCCCGACGACCACCGCGGTGAAGAGGATGCCGGCGAAGCCGTACTCCTGGGTGGCGACGGTGGTGGCCCATACGGAGGCGAGCGCGACGATCGCGCCGACGGACAGGTCGATGCCGCCGGAGGTGATCACGAAGGTCATGCCGACGGTGACCACGCCGATCACGGAGGCCTGGGTGAGGACGAGTTGGAGGTTGCGGGTGTCGAGGAACTCCTCCGGCCTGGTGACGCCGCCGATGACGACGAGCGCGGCGAGCACGCCGAGCAGAGACAGCGTGCGGACGTCGGCACGCAGCAGCAGGCGGGGCCAGGAGGTGTCGTGTCCGGCCGGGGCCGTCTTGCCGGTGCCGTCCCGGGGCGGGGAGACGTGCTGTGTCATGTAGCCGGACTTCCTTCCATGACCAGGTCGAGTACGCGGTGTTCGTCGAGTTCGCGGGCGGGCGCGGTGTGCACGACCCGGCCTTCGCGGAGCACCAGGACGCGGTCGGCGAGGCCCAGCACCTCGGGCACCTCGCTGGAGACGAGCAGGACGGCGAGGCCTTCGTCGGCGAGGCGCCGGACGACCGCGTACAGCTCGGCGCGGGCGCCGACGTCGACGCCCCGGGTGGGTTCGTCGAGCAGCAGGACCCGGCAGCCGCGCAGCAGCCAGCGGGCGAGGACGGCCTTCTGCTGGTTGCCGCCGGACAGCGTGCGCACCGGCGCGGAGGGGTTGTCGGGGCGCAGCGACAGTTCCCGGGTGGCGGCCCGTGCCGCGTTCTCCTCGGCCCGGCGGTCGATCCAACCGGCGTGTGAGAAGCGGGACATGGAGGAGAGCGACACATTGCGGGTGACGGATTCCGGCATCAGCAGGGCCTGCGCCTTGCGCTCCTCGGGGGCGAGCCCGAGTCCGGCGCGTACGGCGGCACGGACGCTGCCGGGCGTCAACGGGCGTCCGTCGACGCTTACTTGTCCCGCGGTGGGCTTGCGGGCGCCGTAGACGGTCTCCAGGATCTCGGAGCGGCCCGAGCCGACCAGTCCGGCGAGTCCGACGATCTCGCCGGGGTGGACCTCCAGGTCGAGGGGCTCGAACTCCCCGGCGCGGGCGAGCCCTCGGACCGTGAGCACCGGTGTGCCCCGCGGCCCGGCCGCAGCGGGCCGCTCGGGAAAGACGTACTCCACGTTCCGCCCGGTCATCAGCGCCACCACCGCACGGGTCGGGGTGGTCTTCGCGGGCAGTCCGCCGGCCACCGCGCGCCCGTCCTTGAGCACGGTCACCCGGTCGCCGATGCGGCGGATCTCCTCCAGGCGGTGGGAGATGTGGACGACGGCCACGCCGTCGGCCGTGAGGTCGCCGACGATCCGGAAGAGGTTGTCGACCTCGTCGGGGTCGAGGGCGGCGGTCGGCTCGTCCATCACGATGAGCCGCACGTCGTGGGACAACGCCCGCGCCATGGAGACGATCTGCCGCTGGGCGGCGGACAACTCGCCGACGGGACGGGACGGGTCGATCTCGGCGTGGCCGAGTCGCTGAAGCAGGGCGGCGGTCGACTCCCGCGCGGCCCTTCGGCGTACGACGAACCCGGCGGCCGTGGGTTCATGGCCGAGGTGGACGTTCTCGGCCACCGACAGGTGCTCCACCAGGTCGAGTTCCTGGTAGATGGTGGCGATGCCGAGGCGCATGGCGGCGCTGGGCGAGCGGAGGGTGACGGCCTCGCCGCGCCAGCGGATGGTGCCGGTGTCGGGCTGGTGGGCGCCGGCCAGGACCTTGATGAGGGTGGACTTCCCGGCCCCGTTCTGGCCGAGCAGACAGTGGATCTCACCGGCCTGGACGTCGAGGTCGACGCCGTCCAGGGCCCGGACTCCGGGGAAGGACTTGGTGATGCCGGACATGCTGAGCAGGGGTGGTGGTGATGCCATGCGGTTTCCCCTCGCGAGCGGACGGGGCTGGTTCCAGGGCAGGGCAGGTCCCAGGACGGGGCCGGTTCCAGGGCAGGGCGAAGCAGGGCGCTGTACGGGTGAGGTGCGGGACGCCGGTGTCTACGCGGGTGAGAAGACGTGGTCGCTGATCAGGCGGGCGGCGCCGGTGACACCGGCGGTGGAGCCCAGCTCGCCGAGGACGATGGGGAGGTTGCCGGTCGCCAGGGGCAGCGACTGGCGGTAGACCTGGGTGCGGATGGCCGCGAGGAGGGTGTGGCCGAGGCCGGTCACCCCGCCGCCGATCACCACCAGGCCGGGGTTGAAGAAGCTGACCAGTCCGGCGATGACCTGGCCGGTGCGGGTGCCGCCCTCGCGGATGAGGTCGAGGCAGGTGGGGTCGCCCGCGGCGGCCGCGGCGGCGACGTCCACGGCGGTGAGTGCGCCATGGGTCTCCAGCCGGGCCGCGAGTTCCGGTGACAACCCGTGCCGGGCGGCCTCCTCGGCGTCGCGGGCCAGGGCCGCGCCGCTGAAGTGGGCCTCCAGGCAGCCCCGGTTGCCGCAGGGGCAGGGGCGGCCGTCGGGCACGGCCTGGATGTGTCCGATGTCGCCGGCGCTGCCCGTCGTACCGCGGTGGACGCTCCCGCCGACGACGATGCCGCAGCCGATGCCGGTGCCGATCTTGACGCAGAGGAAGTCGGCGACGCTGCGGGCGACGCCCGCGTGCTGCTCCCCCATGGCCATCAGGTTCACGTCGTTGTCGACCATGACCGGGCAGCCGAGTTCCTGGCTGAGCGCCTCCCGCACGGGGAAGCCGTCCCAGCCCGGCATGATGGGTGGCGCGACCGGCACGCCTTCGGGGAAGCGGACCGGTCCGGGGACGCCGATACCGGCGCCGTCGAAGCCCTCGGCGAGACCGGATGCCCTCAACTTGGCCGCCATCGCGAGGACTTGCTCGAAGACGGCGACCGGCCCCTCGCGCACCTCCATGGGGTGGCTGAGGTGTCCGAGGATCTCCAGCTCGGCGTTGGTCACGGCCACGTCGATCGACGTGGCGCCGATGTCGACGCCGAGGAAGCGCAGCCGGGGATCGAGCCGGACGTTGTGGGAGCGGCGGCCGCCGCGTGAGGCGGCGAGCCCGTCGGCGACCACCAGGCCCGTCTCCAGCAGCCGCTCCACCTCGACGGCCAGCTTCGAGCGGGAGAGCTCGACTCGATCGCCCAACTGCGCCCGGGAGTTGGGGCCGTCGTCGCGCAACAGCTTGAGCAGCCGGGCCTGATGGGCGTTCGCGGGTCGTGCCGTCATGCGTCTCACATGCCCCTCCCCGCCTGTTTTCGGCCACTGCTGCCGGGCTTTGGTGGGGAACGTAGCAGCGGCCGACGGGACTTGGAAGAAGTCGCGCGGGAATTGCCTCGACTTCTTCCACTGAGAGGACAAAGAGGGGTCGCGGCCCTCCCGGAACGGGCCCAAACCCCCGCAGCGCATAGGATCTTGGCGCCAGAGGCGACACAGGGGGCGTACATGAACACCGCAGTGGAGGAGCCGGGTCGCAGGGTGACGACGCTCGAGCTCTTCTTCGATCTCGTCTTCGTCTTCACCCTGATCCAGCTGACCGTGCTGCTCGCCGACGACCTGTCCTTGGTGACGGCCGGTCGTACGGCGCTGATCCTGATCGTGCTGTTCTGGATGTACGGCGCGTACGCCTATCTCACCAACCAGGTGCCGCCGGACCGGCCTTCGCGCCGGCTGCTGCTGATGCTGGGCATGGCCTTCTTCCTGGTGTGCGCGCTGGCCATTCCGCGGGCCTTCGACGACACCGGGGTGGTGTTCGGGCTCGGTTTCCTCGGGGTCGTCGTCGTGCACACCGTGCTGTACACCCGCGGTCACGGCCTGGACTCCGTCTGGTACGGCGTGCCCAACGGCCTCGCCGCGCTGGTGGTGACGGTGGCGGGACTGTTCGACGGGCTCGCCGCGGACGGGCTGTGGGTGCTGGCGGTGGTGCTGCAGTTCGTGACGCCGTTCGTCGCCGAGCACGGGCCCCGGCGGCGTGGCGGACGGTCGGCGGACACGCTGCGGGTGCAGTTGGGCAGCCTGGACCCGGCGCACTTCGTGGAGCGGCACGGTCTGCTGCTGATCGTCGCGTTCGGCGAGTCCGTCATCGCGATCGGCATCGGCGTCGGCGACCTGCCGCTCACGCCGGGGATGCTCAGCGGGGCGTTCCTCGCGCTGGCGGTGGCGGTCGGGCTGTGGTGGACGTACTTCGTGCGCGACGAGGAACTGGCCGAGGCGGCGTTCCGCTCGACCCCGACCGCGGCGCGCTGGCGCCTGGCGATGAACGCCTACTACTACGCCTTCCTGCCGATGCTGCTGGGCATCGCCTTCCTCGCCGCCGGGGTGAAGAAGACCCTCGGCCACCTCACCGGCCACCTCGGCACGGGCCCCGCCCTGGCGCTGGCCGGCGGCGTCGCCCTCTTCCTCATCGGCGACGCCGCGTTCCGCACGGTCCTGCGCCTCCACCCGGCCCGCTTCCGCCTCCTGGCGGCCCCGGCGGCCCTCACCACGACCCTGCTGGGCACGACCCTGGGCGGCCTGCCGGAACTCCTGGCCCTGGTGGGCGTGTTGGCGGCCATGCTGATCATCGAGGAGAAGCTGGGAACAGCACCCTCAGGGGCGCGGGGAACGGCGCGAACAACCACCCACGACCCGCAGCCGCGAGAACACAGCACCCCCCACGGCGCGACGGCGGAATGACCCTCAGGACGAGGAACGCGCGTGGTAGGACCGCCGAGTGTGCTCGGTATGCTCCCGCATCAGCCGCCCGGCCACCTGCTCGTCCCGCCCGGCGATCGCCGCGATGAGCGCCCGGTGCTCGATCCACGACTGCTCACCCCGCTGCCGCGCCACCGGCGTGTAGTACCACCGCACCCGCCGGTCGACCTGCCCCGCCAGCTCGGCGAGCACGGCGTTCCCCGCCAGCTCCATGATCTTGGCGTGGAACCGGGCGTTCAGCGCGACGGCCGCGTCCACGTCGTCCGCGGCGACGGCCCGCTCCCCCTCCACGCACAGGTCCTCCAACGCCTGCACCCCGGCGCTCCCCGCGTTCGCCGCGGCCAGCCGGGCGGCCTCGGCCTCCAGCAGGGTGCGTACGGTGAGGAGCTGGTCGGCCTCCTCCTCGGTCGGCTCGTGCACGAACGCGCCCTGGGCGGGCCGCAGATCGACCCAGCCCTCGGTGTTGAGCCGCTGCAGCGCTTCCCGTACGGGCTGGCGGGACACCCCGAGGTGCCCGGCGAGTTCGCTCTCGACCAGGTGCTGGCCGGGCCGGAGGGCGCGCGTGGTGATGAGCTCCAGCAGCGCCTCGTAGACCCGCTCGCGCAGCGGCCCGGGCCGCTCGAGCCTGGGCACCGCCCCCTGGGGCAGTCCTGTCGACAACATCGCGGTCCCCTCCTCGGCAGGGCGGCCGGGCACAGCGGCCGGAACGCCAGTATGGATTGGATTTCGTCTACAGTCTACGGCCCACCATGACCGTGCCATGAGCCGGTAAAGCGCCTCAGGGGCAGCGCACCACCTGGCCGGCGTACGACAGGTTGCCGCCGAAGCCGAACAGCAGGACCGGGTCGCCGCTCGTGACGGCGCCCTGTTCGACCAGCTTGGAGAAGGCCAGCGGGATGCTCGCGGCCGAGGTGTTCCCGGAGTCGACGACATCGCGGGCCACGACCGCGTTGACCGCGCCGATCTTCTCGGCGAGCGGCTCGATGATCCTGAGGTTGGCCTGGTGCAGCACCACCCCGGCGAGTTCCTCCGGTGCGAGACCCGCCCGGTCGCAGGCCTGCCGGGCCAGCGGGGGCAGCTGCTGGGTCGCCCAGCGGTACACGCTCTGGCCCTCCTGGGCGAACCGCGCCGGCTCCCCCTCGATGCGTACGGCGTGCCCCATCTCGGGCACCGAGCCCCACAGCACCGGCCCGATGCCGGGCGTCTCACCTTCGGCGCAGGCCTCGACCACGGCGGCCCCCGCGCCGTCACCGACGAGGACACAGGTGGTGCGGTCGCTCCAGTCGGTCACCGCGGACATCTTGTCGGCGCCGATGACCAGCGCACGCCGGGCCGCCCCCGCGCGGACCGTGTGGTCGGCCGTGGCCAGGGCGTGCGTGAAGCCCGCGCACACCACGTTGATGTCCATCGCGGCGGGCCGCGGGATGCCGAGCCGGGCGGCGACCCGGGCGGCCATGTTCGGGGAGCGGTCGACGGCCGTGGAGGTGGCGACCAGCACGAGGTCGATGTCGGCCGGGTCGAGCCCCGCCGACGCGAGGGCCTTGGCGGCGGCGTGGGCGGCCAGTTCGTCGACGGGCTCGTCGGGTCCGGCGATGTGGCGGGTGCGGATGCCGACGCGGCTCCTGATCCACTCGTCACTGGTGTCGACCATGCCCGCCAGGTCCTCGTTCCCGAGGATCCGGGCGGGCTGGTAGTGGCCGACGGCGGCGATGCGCGAGCCGTTCATGTGCGGTGGTCCCCCTAGTGGCTGGCCTCTGTTGCGGGATTCACCAGTCTTGTCAGTGACTCACGGGTAGCCCGACAGGCGATCACACAGGATTCCGTCGCCCGAGTTGTCGGCTTCGGTCAGAGGGGCGGCGGCCATGCGCGAACCCCTGCCCGGCCGTGTGCGAACCCTTGCCCACCCCTCCTCCATACTGTAGACAATATTTCGTCGACAAGAATCGGTCGACGACACGGCACTTTCAGCCACCTCCGCGGTACTCCCTCGAACGGAGCGTTCCCGAAGTGAAAGTCGCAGTCCTCGGCGCCGGTGCGATCGGCGCCTACGTCGGTGCCGCGCTCCACCGCGCGGGCGCCGATGTGCATCTCGTCGCCCGTGGACCGCATCTCGCGGCCATGAGGCAGCACGGCGTACGGGTGCTGAGCCCGCGCGGTGACTTCACCGCCCGTGCGCACGCCACCGACGACCCGGCCGAGATCGGCCCGGTCGACTATGTCTTCCTCGGCCTGAAGGCCAACGCGTACGCGGCGTGCGGGCCGCTGATCGAGCCCCTGCTGCACGACACCACGGCGGTGATCGCCGCGCAGAACGGCATCCCCTGGTGGTACTTCCACCGCCACGGCGGCCCCTACGACGGCCACCGCGTCGAGAGCGTGGACCCCGGCGGCGCGGTCAGTGCGGTGCTCGCGCCCGAACGGGCCGTCGGCTGCGTGGTCTACGCGGCGACAGAACTCGAAGGACCCGGTGTCGTACGGCACTTGGAAGGCACCCGGTTCTCGATCGGCGAGCCCGACCGCAGCGTGTCCCCGCGCTGTGTCCGCTTCAGCGAGGCCATGAGGGCCGGCGGCCTCAAGTGCCCCGTCGAGCCCGACCTGCGCAACGACATCTGGCTGAAGCTGCTCGGCAACATCTCCTTCAACCCGATCAGCGCGCTGGCCCGCGCCACCATGGCCCAGATGTGCCGGCACGGCGGCACGCGCAGGGTCATCGAGATCATGATGGCCGAGACGCTGGCCGTCGCCGAGGCACTCGGCTGCGAGGTCGGCGTCTCCATCGAACGCCGTCTGGCGGGCGCGGAGAAGGTCGGTGACCACCGCACCTCCACACTCCAGGACCTGGAACGCGGCAAACCGCTCGAACTCGACGTGCTGCTCGCCGCGGTCGTCGAGCTGGCGGAGATCATCGGCGTGGAGGTGCCCACCCTGCGCACCGTGCACGCCATCTCGGACCTGCTCGCGCTGAGGAGCGCCGCATGAGGAAACGGCAGCCCAAGACCTACACGCGCCTCACCCACCCCCTGGTCCGCGACTCCCGCGACGAGCCGTTCCGGCAGGCGAGCTGGGAGGAGGCCCTGGACCGCACGGCCCGCGGCCTGTGGCGCAACAGGGACGCGTTCGGCATGTTCTCCTGCGCCCGCGCCACCAACGAGATGAACTACGTGGCCCAGAAGTTCGCCCGCGTGGTGATGGGCACCAACAACGTCGACTCCTGCAACCGCACCTGTCACGCCCCGAGCGTCGCCGGTCTGTCCGCCGCGTTCGGCTCGGGCGGGGGTACGTCGTCGTACGAGGAGATCGAGCACACGGACGTCATCGTGATGTGGGGCTCCAACGCCCGCTTCGCGCACCCGATCTTCTTCCAGCATGTGCTGAAGGGCATCAGGAACGGCGCCCGGATGTACGCCGTCGACCCGCGCCGCACCTCCACCGCCGAGTGGGCCGAGAGCTGGCTCGGCCTGAACGTGGGCACCGACATCCCGATGGCGCACGCGATCGGCCGGGAGATCATCCACGCGGGCCTGGCCAACGAGGCGTTCGTCGAGCGGGCGACCTCCGGCTTCGAGGAGTACCGGGCACTGGTCGAGCCCTGGACGCTGTCCCTCGCCGAGAAGGTGACCGGCGTACCGGCCGCCGCCATACGGGAGTTGGCGCACGCCTACGCACGCGCCGAGCGCGCCCAGCTGTGCTGGACCCTCGGCATCACCGAGCACCACAACGGCACCGACAACGTGCGCGCGTTGATCAACCTCTCCCTGCTGACCGGCCATGTAGGGCGCTGGGGCAGCGGGCTGCAGCCCCTGCGCGGCCAGAACAACGTCCAGGGCGGCGGCGACATGGGAGCCATCCCCAACCGGCTGCCCGGCTTCCAGGACATCCTCGACCCCGGTGCCCGGGCCCGCTTCGAGTCCGCCTGGGACACCGTCATCCAGCCGCACTACGGCCTGAACCTCACCGAGATGTTCGAGGCGATGGAGGAGGGCACGCTCAGGGCGGTCTACTGCATCGGTGAGAACCCGGCCCAGTCCGAGGCGGACAGCGAACAGGCGATACGACGGCTGAAGGCACTGGACTTCCTGGTCGTGCAGGACATCTTCCTGACCAGGACCGCCGAACTCGCGGACGTCGTCCTGCCCGCCACCGCCGGCTGGGCCGAGACCGAGGGCACCACCACCAACAGCGAGCGCCGGGTGCAGCGGGTGCGCCGGGCCGTCACCCCGCCCGGCGAGGCCCGCGAGGACATCGACATCCTCTGCGAGCTGGCGGCACGCCTCGGCCACGACTGGAAGTACGCCGACGCCGAGGCGGTCTGGAACGAGCTGCGCTCGGTGTCGCCGGACCACCACGGGATGACGTACGCGCGCCTGGAGGAGCACCAGGGCATCCAGTGGCCCTGCCCGAGCGGCGACCGGCTCGAACCGACGTATCTGCACGGCCGGTTGTGGGAGGCGGACCCGGAGAAGCGCGGCCTGCGGGCGCCCTTCGGGCTGGTGTCGCACGATCCGCCGGTCGACCTCACCGACGAGCGGTACCCGATCCGGCTCACCACCGGGCGACGGCTCGATTCCTACAACACCGGTGTCCAGAGCGGCGGTTACGCCTCCCCGCTGCGCCGCGGCGAGTACATCGAGCTGTGCCCGGAGGACGCCGAGCGCTACGGGGTCGTGGTCGGCGAGGAGGTCCGCGTCACCTCGCGGCGCGGTGCGGTGGTGGCGCCGGTGTGGATCGACACCGCGCTGCGGCCCGGCCTGGCGTTCATGACCATGCACTTCCCCGACGAGGTGGACACCAACCAGCTGACGATCGAGGCCAATTGCCCGATCGCGGGCACGGCGGAGTTCAAGGCGTCGGCGATCCGGATCGAGAAGCTCCCCGCAGTGACCTACGTGAGGTGACGTGAGTGGACCTGCACTTCGGCGACAGCAAACCGACGGACGAGGAACGGGCCGCCGTCGACGCCCTGTTGGGGCCTCCGGAGTCCTCCTGGGAGGGCGCCGACCGCTCCGACGCCGACCTGAGGTGGGCGCGCGGCGGACGGGCGGCCCGGGACCGCCGCGACCTGCTGCTGCCGGGGCTGCACGCGATCAACGACCGGATCGGCTGGATCAGCGAGGGCGCCCTCGGCTATCTGTGCCGACGGCTGACCGTGCCGCCGGCGGAGGCCTACGGGGTCGCCACCTTCTACGCGATGTTCTCGGTGAAGCCCCGCCCCGCGACGGTGCTGCACGTGTGCACGGATCTCGCGTGCACCGCGGCCGGCGCGGCCGACCTGTGCGCGGGCGTCGAGGCACGCGGCGTCCACATCCAGCGCAGCCCGTGCCTGGGCCTGTGCGAACGCGCCCCGGCCGCGCTCGCGATCCGGGCCGGTGACCCGGTGCGTACGGCGGTGTCGGCGCCGGCGACCGTCGAGGAAGCCGTCCTCGCCGCGACCGCGCCCGACTCGGTGCCCGAGGAACCCCCGGCGGCGACGGCCGTGCCCCAGGCGGGCTCGCCGGGGCTGGTCCTGCTGCGCCGGGTCGGTGTCGTCGACCCCGCCTCCCTCGACGACTACCGCGCCCACGGCGGCTGCACCGCCCTGCGCCGCGCCTTCGAGCTGGGCCCCGCCGGGGTCATCCGCGAGGTCACCGACTCCGGCCTGCTCGGCCGGGGCGGGGCCGCCTTCCCGACGGGCCGCAAATGGCAGGCCACGGCAGCCCAGCCGGACCACCCCCACTACCTGGTCTGCAACGCCGACGAATCCGAGCCGGGCACCTTCAAGGACCGCGTGCTGATGGAGGCAGACCCGTACGCACTGATCGAGGCGATGACGATCGCCGGGTACGCGACCGGCGCCCACCACGGCTACCTCTATCTGCGCGGCGAGTACCCGCGCGCCCTGCGCCGCCTGGAACACGCGATCACCCAGGCACGCGCGCGGGGACTGCTGGGCGAGGACGTCCTCGGTCAGGGATACGCCTTCGACATCGAGATCCGGCGCGGGGCGGGGGCATACATCTGCGGCGAGGAGACCGCCCTGTTCAACTCCATCGAGGGCTACCGGGGCGAGCCCCGCTCCAAGCCGCCGTTCCCGGTGGAGAAGGGCCTGTTCGGCAGGCCGACGGTGGAGAACAACGTCGAGACGCTGGTCAACGTCCTGCCGATCCTCACCATGGGAGCCGAGGCGTACGCGGCGATCGGCACGGCGAGGTCCACCGGACCGAAGCTGTTCTGTGTGTCGGGCAGCGTGCGGCGGCCGGGGATCTACGAGCTGCCGTTCGGGGCGACGCTGGGCGAGCTGCTGGAGCTGGCGGGCGTACACGAGCGGCTGCGGGCCGTCCTCCTCGGCGGCGCCGCGGGTGGTTTCGTACGGCCCGACGAGACGGACATCCCGCTCACCTTCGAAGGCACCCGCGAGGCGGGCACCACCCTGGGCTCGGGCGTGGTGATGGCCTTCGACGACACGGTTCCCCTGCCCCGGCTCCTGCTGCGCATCGCGGAGTTCTTCCGGGACGAGTCGTGCGGGCAGTGCGTGCCGTGCCGGGTCGGGACCGTGCGGCAGGAGGAGGCGCTGCACCGGATCGTGGAGCGCACCGGGGCCGCTGCCGCCGACGACATCGCGCTGCTCAGGGAGGTCGGCCGCGCGATGCGGGACGCCTCGATCTGCGGTCTGGGGCAGACCGCGTGGAACGCCGTGGAATCCGCCGTCGACCGTCTGGGAGCGTACGAATGACTGTGACACCACTCGGGCTCCCGCGCCGGCTGCTGGAGTTCACGCTCGACGGAGAGCCCGTTCGCACGACGGAGGGCTCGACGATCCTCGACGCCTGCCGGGCCGCGGGCAAGGACATCCCGACCCTCTGCCAGGGCGACACCCTGACGCCGAAGAACGCCTGCCGGGTCTGTGTCGTGGAGGTCGAGGGCTCCAGGACCCTGGTGCCGGCCTGCTCCCGCAAGGCCGAGCCGGGCATGGAGGTCCGTACGGACACCGAGCGGGCCCGGCACAGCCGCAAGGTCGTCCTCGAACTGCTCGCCTCCTCGGTCGACCTGTCGACGACCCCGGAGGTCGCCGACTGGATCAAGGAGTACGAGGCGAAACCGGACCGCTTCGGCCCGGACGCGGCACGCCTCGACGAGGAGCCGAGGGTCGACAACGAGCTGTACGTCCGCGACTACGACAAGTGCATCCTCTGCTACAAGTGCGTCGACGCCTGCGGCGACCAGTGGCAGAACACCTTCGCGATCTCGGTCGCCGGGCGCGGTTTCGACGCCCGGATCGCCGTCGAGCACGACGCCCCGCTGACCGACTCGGCGTGCGTGTACTGCGGCAACTGCATCGAGGTGTGCCCGACGGGAGCCCTGTCCTTCAAGTCGGAGTTCGACATGCGGGCGGCCGGGACCTGGGACGAGGCGCGGCAGACGGAGACGACCACGGTGTGCGCGTACTGCGGAGTGGGCTGCAACCTCACGCTGCACGTGCAGGACAATGAGATCGTCAAGGTCACCTCGCCGCACGACAACCCGGTGACCCACGGCAACCTCTGCATCAAGGGCCGCTTCGGCTACCAGCACGTACAGAACCGGAACTGACGGGACTGATCGGGACATGGGACGAGTCACGGAACGACGCAAGGTGCTCCGCATCCGGGACGGGGCCGTCTCCACCCGCCCGGACACGCTCGTCGCCGAGGAGCCCCTGGAGATCCGGCTGAACGGCAAGCCGCTGGCGATCACCATGCGCACGCCCGGCGACGACTTCGCCCTGGCGGCCGGGTTCCTGGTCAGCGAGGGCGTGCTGGCCGAGGGCAAGGACCTGCAGAACATCGTGTACTGCGCGGGCGCCACGGTCGACGGCTCGAACACCTACAACGTGGTGGACGTGCGGACCGCGCCGGGCGTGGCGGTCCCGGACATCACCCTGGAGCGCAACGTCTATACGACGTCCTCGTGCGGGCTGTGCGGCAAGGCCAGCCTGGACGCGGTCCGTACGACGGCGCGCTGGCCGATAGCGGACACGCCTCCGCTGCGGGTCACGCCCGAGCTGCTGTCGGTCCTGCCCGACCGGCTGCGGGCGGCCCAGCGCGTCTTCGACCGGACGGGCGGACTGCATGCGGCCGCGCTGTTCGACGAGGACGGCGAGCTGATCGACGTACGCGAGGACGTGGGCCGGCACAACGCGGTCGACAAGCTGGTCGGGCGGGCACTGCAGGAGGACCGGCTTCCGCTGGGGCGGGCGATTCTGCTGGTGTCGGGGCGGGCGTCGTTCGAGCTGGCGCAGAAGGCGGTGATGGCCGGGATTCCGGTGCTGGCGGCGGTGTCGGCGCCGTCGTCGCTCGCGGTGGACCTGGCCGCCGAGACGGGTCTGACCCTGGTGGGATTCCTGCGGGGCGGGTCCATGAACGTGTACGCGGGTGAGGACCGCATCGCCCTGCCGGCCGCGGCCGCCCAGGGCTGACCGGTCCTTCCGCTGCACGGGCGGCGGGACCCCGGTACGGCGGGGAGCGCCCCCTGCGCCGCCGGGGTCCCGCTGGGCGTTCCGCCCATGGCTCCGCCTCGTGCTTCAGCCCTGCCGGAAGGTGACGTCGGCCGCCGCCGCGACCGTGCCCAGCCGGGGGAAGTCCAGCGTCACGGAGGCCGTGTGCTCGGGCGCGGTGAAGGCGGTCATGGCGTCCTCGACGAAGACCAGCTCGTAGCCGAGGTCACCGGCGGCGCGGGCGGTGGACTCCACGCCGAGGTTGGTGGCGATGCCGCCGAACACCAGGGTGTCGACGCCCTGCCCGCGCAGCCGGTCGTCGAGTCCGGTGAGGTGGAAGCCGCCGATCGTGCGCTTGACGATCTCGATGTCCCCGTCCCTGAGCAGCCCGTGCGCCAGGCCGCTGCCGGGCGGCTGCTCGGTCACGCCGGGCCGTTCCACCCGGACGAGCACGACCGGCGCCCCGGCGGCCCGGAAGCGGGCGGCCAGTTCCTCGCAGACGGCCAGGACTTCGGCGCCCGTGTGCGGTTCCAGGGGCAGTGCGACGATGCGGTCCATCAGATCGACCAGGACGAGGGCGGTGCGCGCCGGATCGAGCGCGGTGGGTGCGGTCATGCCGGAACGGTAACCGCCCTCACCCCTGTGTCCCGGAGATGCGCGTCAACAGGCGCATGAACTGCTCCCGTTCGGCCGTCGACAGCGGGGCGAGCAGGGTGTCGTTGGCCTCGCGGGCCGCCGTCTCGCAGCGCGTCAGCTTCCGGTCGCCCGCCTCGGTGAGGGACACGGCGTTCTTGCGGCGGTCCGCGGGGTCGGGGGCGCGCACGACGAGGCCGGCCGTCTGGAGGTCGTTGAGGATGCCGACCAGGTCCTTGGGGTCGAGCCCGACGGAGCGGCCGAGGTCGGCCTGGGCGACGGGGGCGAGGTCGCGGACGGCGGAGAGCACGACGTGGTGCCACATCCGCAGGTCCTCGGCGGCCAGCGCCTCGGCCACCAGGGCGCGCCCCCGGGCCGCCGCGCGGCCGAGCAGCCAGCTGGGCAGGGAGCGGATCGCGGGCAGGGGGGCTTCGGTCATGGCGGCAGCCTAGACGGAAACCATTGGACTTCCCAACGATCCCGGCTATCGTTGGGACTCCCAACGAACCCGACGTCCTCGGAGGCTTTGTGCGCCGCATCCGCTACGACCGTCCCGGCGGCCCCCTGTTCCTGGAGGAGGTCGCCGTCCCCGAGCCGGCGCCCGGTGAGCTGCTGGTCCGCTGCGAGGCCGTCGGGGTCACCCTGCCCGTCGTCCGCAAGGTCACCGAGGCCGCCGAGCCGATCGCGCTGGGCGGCGAGATCGCCGGGGAGGTCGTGGCCGTGGGCGAGGGGGTGACCCGATACCGCCCCGGTGACAGGGTGACCGGGCTGTGCTTCGGGCACGGCTACGCCGAGTACGCCCCGCTCCTGGAGGCCATGGCGTCCCCCGTGCCCGACGGCGCCTCGGCCGTGGACGCCGTCGCCCTGGTGCGCAGCGGCCTGGTCGCGTACGGCGCGCTGGAGGCGGCACGCCCCGCCCCGGGCGAGGCCGCGCTGGTCACGGCCGCGGCGAGCGGCGTCGGCCATCTCGCGGTGCGGCTCGCCCGACTGCGCGGCGCCTCCCGCGTGGTGGGAGCCGTGTCCGACCCGGCCAAGGCGGACTTCGTGCGCTCCCTCGGCGCCGACGAGGTCGTCCACTACGACGACACCGACTGGGGCGAGCCCGTCGACTACGCCCTCGACGCCGTCGGCGGTGAGCTGCTCAGCCCGGCGGTGGCCGCGCTCGCACCGGGCGGGCGGCTGGTGGCGTACAGCTCGGGCGGCGGCACGATCCAGGCGTACGACCTGCTCGTGGGCGCCAGGTCGGTGATCGGCTTCCAGATGGCGCTGATCGCCCGCGGACGGCCCGAGCTGTACGAGCAGTGGCGCCAGGAGCTGTGGCGGCTGTTCACGGAGGGCTCCCTGCGGCCCGCCGTGCACGCCGAGTACCCGCTCGCCGAGGCCGAGGAGGCGCACCGCGCGATCACCTCGCGGGCCAACCTGGGCAAGGTCGTCCTGGTGCCCTGAGGCCCCATGGACCCCGTGCCCGGCAGCCACTAACGTCGCCGCACATGTCCTTCGCCGCACAGCGCCTGGCACCTGGGCTCGGCCTGCTGCTGGCCCTGGTTCTGGGGGCCGTGCTGCTCACCGCGCTGCCGGGTGGCGACGGGCCGGACGGCGAGGGCTGCGGGCCCAGGGCGATCGGCTCCTGGTCGGCCGACGAGCGGCTCACCGGCGAGTTCGCGCGCTACGGCGACGACGCCGCCCGCACCGACGACTGGACCGGCGGCGACGGCACCCACTCGGTGCGGCTGCCGGACGGCCGGCTGCTGTGGCTGTTCTCCGACACGTTCCTGGGCGCCGTGCACGCCCCGCCCAACCCGCACGGCGAGTCCGCCGCCTGGCGCGACGCGGCCGCGCCGATGGTGCGCAACTCGGCCGTGGTCATGCGGGACGGACGCCTGGAGAGCACCCTCCCCGGACCCCTGGGAAGCGCCCTCCTCTTCCCCGACCCCGGCCCCGGACAGTGGCGCTGGCCGGTCGCCGCCCGCGTCGAGCCCCGCTCCCCCGGCGCCACCGACCGGGTCGTCCGCGTCCTTTTGTGGACGCGCACCGCCGGGCAGCCGCCCTGGATCTACGGCGTGCCCACCGCGACCGAGGTCGCCACGCTCTCGCTGCCAGGCCTCAGGGTCGAGTCCGTGGTGAAGGTGCACGACCAGCGGACGGTCCCCGACCCCTCGCGGCGCGTGCTGTTCGGCACGACGCTGGTCGAGCAGGACGGCTGGACGTACGTCTACGGCGGTGACGACAGCCGCGCCGTCTCCCGCCCGGTCTCCTCGGCGTACGTCGCCCGGGTGCCCGAGGGCGGACTCGGCGATCCGTCGGCCTGGGAGTACTGGACGGGCCGGGAGTGGGCGGCCGGGGCGGTGCCGCGCCCGGTGCTCGGGGACGGGCGGCGCGCCGGGGTGGGCAGCGCCTTCTCGGTGGTGCGGGACGGGGAGACGTACGTGCTGTTCACGATGGCCGCGGGGACGGCGGGGCTGCACACGGTGACGTCGTACTGGTCCTGCTCCCCCACCGGTCCGTGGCACGGCCCGGCCCGCGGCATCACCCCGCCGCTGCCCCCCGACGGCGTCGCCGCCTACAACCCGCAGGCGCACCCCGAACTGAGCGGCGGCGGGCGGCTGGTGCTCAGCTACGACGTCAACTGGCTGGGGACCACGGACGCCGCGGCACGGATCAACGCGAACGTGGCGCTGTACCGGCCGCGGTTCGTGACGCTGCGGCTGAGGGACGCGCGCTGAGGGGCTCGACCGGGTCGTGCGAGCGGCGCTTGGCGATCACCGCGCACACCATGAGCTGCATCTGGTGGAAGAGCATCAGCGGCAGCACCGCCAGCGAGGCGTGCGCGCCGAACAGCACGCTCGCCATGGGCAGCCCGGACGCCAGGGACTTCTTCGAACCGGCGAACTGGATCGCGATGCGGTCCTCGCGGCCGAAGCCCAGCGCCTTCGAGCCGTACCAGGTCAGCGCCAGCATGACCGCCAGCAGCACGGCCTCCACCAGCAGCAGGCCGCCCAGCCGCAGCGGGCTGACCTGGGACCAGATGCCCTGGACCATGCCCTCGCTGAAGGCGGCGTAGACGACCAGCAGGATCGAGCCGCGGTCGACCAGGCCCAGCACCTTCTTGTGCCGGGTGACGAAGCCGCCCACCCAGCGGCGCAGCACCTGCCCGGCCACGAAGGGCACCAGCAGTTGGAGAACGATCTCCACCAGCGAGTCCGCCGAGAACCCGCCCACGCTGGACCCCAGCAGCGAGGCCGCGAGCAGCGGGGTCACGACGATGCCGGCCAGCGAGGAGAAGGACCCGGCGCAGATCGCGGCGGGCACATTGCCGCGGGCGATCGAGGTGAACGCGATCGACGACTGGATGGTCGAGGGGACCAGCGTCAGGAACAGCAGGCCCTGATAGAGCGGCTGGGTCAGCAGCACCGGCACCAGGCCGCGGGCGGCCAGCCCGAGCAGCGGGAAGACCACGAAGGTGCAGGCCAGCACGACCACATGCAGCCGCCAGTGCTTCAGCCCGTCCAGCGCCTCACGGGTGGACAGCCGTACCCCGTACAGGAAGAACAGGAACGCGATCGCGGCCGTCGACGCCCCGTCGACCACCTCGGCGCCCGTGCCGCGGGCCGGCAGCAGCGCCGCGAGGCCCACCGTCCCGAGCAACAGCAGGACGTACGGGTCGATCGGCAGCCGGGTCGGCCATCGCAGGCGTTTCACTGTGCTCCGCTTTCGGTGCTCGGTCGTATGTGAGGGGCTCGAGACCCCGGCCGAAGGGGCCCGAGGCCCAGCCGAAGAGCCCCGAGGTCCCGGCCAAGGGGTCCCCCCTCCATCCTGCTCCGCGACGCCGTGATCGGGAATCCCGTACACCACACTGACTGCCATCACGTTCCGCGATAACGTCAGGAGGGTGTACGACCCCGCCCAGCTGCGCACCTTCCTCGCGGTGGCTCAGACGCTGAGTTTCACGCAGGCCGCCCGGCGGCTCGGGCTGCGCCAGTCGACGGTCAGCCAGCACGTACGCCGTCTGGAGGACGCCACCGGCCGGGCGCTGTTCACCCGGGACACCCACTCGGTGGAGCTGACCGAGGACGGCGAGGCGATGCTCGGCTTCGCCCGGCGGATCCTCCAGGTGCACGAGCAGGCGACGGCGTTCTTCACCGGTACCCGGCTGCGCGGGCGGCTGCGCTTCGGCGCGTCCGAGGACTTCGTGCTGACCCGGCTGCCGGAGATCCTGGAGCGCTTCCGCCACGACCACCCCGAGGTCGACCTGGAGCTGACGGTGGAGCTGTCCGGCACGCTGCACGAACAGCTCGCCGCCGGAAAGCTGGACCTGGTGCTCGCCAAGCGCCGGGCCGAGGACCCGCGCGGGCGCCTGGTCTGGCACGACCGCCTGGTCTGGATCGGCGGGGAGCGCCTGCGCCTGGACCCCGAGCGCCCCGTCCCGCTGATCGTCTACCCGCCGCCCGGCATCACCCGCGCCATGGCCCTGGAGGCCCTGCAGCGCGAGGGCCGCGAGTGGCGCATCGCCTGCACCAGCGGCAGCCTCAACGGCCTCATCGCCGCCGCGAGAGCCGGGCTCGGCGTCATGGCCCACTCCCGCGGCCTGATCCCACCCGGGCTGGTCCGGGTCCCGGACCGGGCCGGCCTGCCGGAACTGGGCAAGGTCGACTTCGTGCTGCTGCACAACCCCCGCAGGGCGTCGCCGCACGGCCCGGCGGAGGCGCTGGCGGCCGCGGTGCTGGCCGGAAGAGTACGTCCCTGAAGGGCCGAGGGCGCCGGTTCACCGCCCGACCGCCTGATACGTCAGCTGCTTGACCCGCCGGAGAAACGGCGAGGCCTCCACATGCTGCACCCCCTCCAACCGACCCAACGGCCCGCTGAGGTACTCGTACAGATGGGCGGTGGACCGCACCACGACGGTGGCGATGAGATTGCTGGGGCCCGCGGTGGCCGCGACATGAGCGACCTCGTCATGGGTGGCCATGGCCTCCCCCACGGACCTCAGCGCGGACGGCGCGGTCGTGATCCACAACTCCGCCGCCATCGGATACCCCAGCACCTCCGACCGGTACTCGATGTCGATGTACACCGCGCCGGACCCGAGCAGCGAGGCCAGCCGCCGCTTCACGGAGGACTCCGACCGCCCGGTCACCCGCTGAAGCTCGGGATACGTGGCACGGCCGTCCCGCTCCAGGGCCTCCACCAGCGGCTCGTCCTCGGGAGAGATCCGCGCGGGCCCCTCGCCCACCGGCAGCTCGGCCCGCAGCGCGGCGACCTGCTCGTCGCCGAGGACGCGGAACTTGCGCAGCCACCCGGTCGGACCACCGTAGAAGCGGTGCAGCACCTGGTGCGCCCGGATCTCCAGCACGCGTGGCGTACGCGGCAGCTTGCCGAGCAGCAGGTCGTCCCGGTCGCCGGGACTGCGCGGCCGGGTGCAGACGATGAGCTCGGTGCCCGCGGCCGCCAGCCCGATCCAGTTGGTGTCGGCCCGCTTGGCGAGCGCGTCGGCGATGGTGAGCGCGCTGTCGGGCACACACCGCAGCCGCAGCGTCCACTGGTCCTGCCCGAGCCGCGCGGCGTCCCGGACGGCCACGACCCGCAGCCCGGCCTCGGCGCACAGCCGCCGGTAGCGGCGCGCGACGGTCTGGTCGGAGACGCCTAGCACCGCGCCGATCCGGCTGAAGGAGGCGCGGCCGTTGACCTCCAGGGCGTCCAGGATCTGGAGGTCGAGCCCGTCGACGATGTCGGATTCCAGCTCCATGCCCTGCCCTTCGGTCGGATTCCGCCGCACCATGGCTCCCTTCCGCCGCGATCCGCTGCGCGCCACCCATCGTACGGAGCGAACAGAAGGCCGGTACGAGTGGATACGGGGAGTGGGACATGCGGACATGGGGGCCGCTGACAGCGGTGTGCCTGGGCACGTTCATGCTGCTGCTGGACGTGACGATCGTGGTCGTCGCGCTGCCGGACATGGCGGGCGCGCTGGACGCCTCGCTGAGCGACTTGCAGTGGGTGATGGACGGGTACGCGCTGGCGCTGGCCGCGCTGCTGCTCGGGGCGGGGGCCGCGGCCGACGTACTGGGGCGGCGGCGGGTGCATGTGGCGGGTGTGGTGCTGTTCGCGGCGGCGTCCCTGCTGTGCGGGCTGGCGTCCGGGCCGGGCGTGCTGGTCGCGGCGCGGGTGGTGCAGGGCGTGGGTGCGGCGGCGATGCTCGCGACGACGCTGCCGCTGCTGGGCTCGGTCTACCAGGGGCGGCGCCGGTCGGTGGCGCTCGGCGTGTGGGGCGCGGTCAGCGGGGCGGCGGCCGCGGTGGGCCCGGTGCTCGGCGGGCTCCTCACCGACGGGCCGGGCTGGCGGTGGATCTTCTACGTCAATCTGCCGGTGAGCGTGGCCGCGGTGTGGCTGACGCTGCGGGCGGTGCCGGAGTCGAAGGGCGCGGCGGGCCGCCGGATCGACTGGGCGGGCACGGCGCTGTTCGCCGGCGCCGCCGGTGCGGTCACCTTCGGTGCGGTGCGGGCCGGTGAGAACGGCTGGGGCGACGGCGGTGCCCTCGCCTCCTTCGGGCTCGCGGCGGCGTCGCTGGTGTGCTTCGTCGTGGTGGAGCTGCGGGCGGCCGATCCGCTGCTGGACCCGCGGCTGTTCCTGCGGCCGGCCTTCGCGGGGGTCATGCTGGGCGCGCTGGCGTTCAGCGGGGCGGCGTTCGGGCTGATGCCGTACACGTCGATCTGGCTGCAGACGCTGCTCGGGATGAGCCCGGTGCGCGGGGGCGCGGTGTTCCTGTGGCTGTCGCTGGCCTCGTTCGTGGTGGCCGCGGCGGGCGGCCGGCTGCTGCACGGGGTGCCCGCGCGGTTCACGGTCGGGGGCGGTCTGCTGCTGATCGGCGCGGGCCACTTCTGCCTGGCGTTCCTGGACTCCGGCTCGACGGCTTCGGCGCTGGTGCCGGGGCTGCTGCTGGTGGGCCTGGGCACCGGTCTGGTGGCTCCGGGCATCGCGGGGGCCGCGCTGGCCGCCGTACCGCCGGAGCAGTCGGGGATGGCGGGCGGTGCGGTGAACGCGTTCCGGCAGCTCGGGTACGCGCTCGCGATCGCCGTCTTCGGGACGGTGCTGACCTCGCGGATGGCGGACGAACTGCCGCGCGAGGCGGCGCACACGCTCGCGGGCGGCGGTGCGGGGGCCCTGCGGGGCGGGTTCCCGGAGCAGGCGCTGCGCTCGGCGTTCGCGTCGGGCCTGAACGCGACGGCCGTGGTCGCCGGTGTGCTGGGGGTGACGGCGGGGCTGCTGGTACTGGCGCTGGTCCGCCCTGCGCGGACACAGACGCGCGCAGTGACGGATTCGGCCGCGCCGACGCTGACGGAGGAGAGGCCTGCCCGCGCCTCGGGGTGACGGCCGAGGCGGGCGCGGTCTGCACCGACGGGCGACGGCCGGGACGGGTCCGGCCTGCACCGACGGGTGACGGCCGGGACGGGACCGGCCTGCACCGACGGGTGACGGCCGGGGCGGGTCCGGCCTGGGCCTCGGGCTGCGAGTCGCCGGAACGTCACGGAACCGGCTGCTCGGGTCGTACAGATTCCGTGGAGATTGGGGTCCCGAAACTTACTGGACCGTCAGGAATCTGTCCGGCCCTTCCCCATCTGCACGCATTTTCCCCTCCTGACCAGCGCGGACCTGAGCACCCCTCCGGTTCCCGGGCCCTCCCGCCGCCCGGACGCGTGGGGTAGCTTTCACGGCGCTGTGCGGAGCGCCAGATCGAGGCGGGAGCGGGTTTGCGCGAGTTCACCAACCCTCCGTCGGCGTTGGCACCGCCGGTGGGCGGTCTGGCCGACGTCGTCTTCGAGCACGCGTCCGAGGACCCGCGGCACATCGCGCTCGGCCGCAAGGACGAGGCCGGGCAGTGGCGGGACGTGACCTCGGCCGAGTTCCGCGACGAGGTGCTCGCCCTGGCCAAGGGCCTGCTCGCGCAGGGCGTACGGTTCGGCGACCGGGTCGGCATCATGTCCCGCACCCGCTACGAGTGGACGCTGTTCGACTTCGCGCTGTGGACGATCGGCGCGCAGGTGGTGCCGCTGTATCCGACCTCCTCGGCCGAGCAGTGCTTCTGGATGCTGTACGACGCCGAGGTGACGGCCGCGGTCGTGGAGCACGAGGACCACGCCATGACCATCGCGACCGTCATCGGCCGGCTGCCGCGCCTGGGCCGGCTGTGGCAGCTCGACGAGGGCTGTGTGCAGGAGCTGTACGACGCCGGGGCGCATCTGGACGACGAGGTGGTGCACCGGCACCGCAACGCGGTCACGCCGGACTCGGTGGCGACGGTCATCTACACCTCGGGCACGACCGGCCGTCCCAAGGGCTGTGTGATCACCCACGGCAACTTCATGTACGAGGCGGACACCGTCCTCGCGCGCTGGGAGCCGGTGTTCCACTCCAAGAAGGGCGACGAGGCGGCGACCCTGCTGTTCCTGCCGCTCGCGCATGTCTTCGGGCGGATGGTGGAGGTGGCCGCGATCCGCGGCAGGGTGCGCTTCGGGCACCAGCCGCGGCTGGACGCGGCCGCGCTGCTGCCGGACCTGGCCGCGTTCCGGCCGACGTTCATCCTGGCCGTGCCGTACATCTTCGAGAAGGTGTTCGCGGCGGCTCGCCGTAAGGCCGAGAAGGAGGGCCGGGAGGGTCCGTTCGCGAAGGCCGTGGACGTGGCGGTGCGCTACGCCGAGGCGGTCGAGGCGAAGGCCTGGGGCACCGGGCCCGGCCCTTCGGCGGGGCTGCGGATGCAGCACCAGCTGTTCGACAAGCTCGTCTACTCCAAGGTGCGCGCGGCGATGGGCGGGCGGATCCGCAACGCCATGTCGGGCGGCTCGGCGATGGACCGGCAGCTCGGGCTGTTCTTCGCGGGCGCGGGCGTGCAGATCTACGAGGGCTACGGCCTGACCGAGTCCACGGCGGCGGCGACCGCGAACCCGCCCGAGCGCACCCGCTACGGCACGGTCGGGCAGCCCGTGCCCGGCGTGACTGTGCACATCGCCGAGGACGGCGAGATCTGGCTGCGCGGCCCCAACATCTTCCAGGGCTACCTCAACAACCCCAAGGCCACCGACGAGACCCTGCACGACGGCTGGCTGGCCACCGGCGACCTGGGCCAGCTCGACGAGGACGGCTATCTCACCATCACCGGCCGCAAGAAGGAGATCCTGGTGACCTCCGGCGGCAAGAGCGTCTCCCCCACGCCCCTGGAGGAGCGGGTCCGCGAGCACCCGCTGGTCCACCAGTGCGTGGTCGTCGGCAACGACCGGCCCTTCGTCGCGGCGCTGGTCACCCTCGACCGGGACGCCGTCGACCACTGGCTGACCATGCGCAACAAGCCGCCGCTCGGCCCGGCCGAGCTGGTGCGCGACCCGGACCTGGAGACGGAGGTCC
Organism: Streptomyces sp. NPDC096205; assembly: GCF_044763135.1. NCBI lineage: Bacteria > Bacillati > Actinomycetota > Actinomycetes > Kitasatosporales > Streptomycetaceae > Streptomyces > Streptomyces sp. NPDC096205. The sequence continues at coordinate 751,937 of NZ_JBIWFS010000001.1, forward strand.
GCAGGGCGGTCGTCGCGGCGAACACCCTCGTCTCCCAGGCGGAGTCCATCCGCACCTTCCGCATCCTCGCGCAGCCCTTCACCGAGGAGCACGGCCTGCTCACGCCGTCGCTGAAGCTGAAGCGGAAGGCGATCGAGAAGGCGTACGAGGCGGAGGTGGAGGCGCTGTACAGGGTGTGAGGCGGGTCGTCGCCTGCGGCCGGCGGATTTCCGGGTCAGGAATGCATCACGGCGGGTGATCGTTGACGATGTGCGTACCACCTGACGACAACCGAAGGATCGAGAGCTCGTGAGCAGCAAGGTCCCCCCGATCATCCTCAACAACGGCGTCGAGATGCCCCAGCTGGGCTTCGGCGTCTGGCAGGTGCCGGACACCGAGGCGGAGCGGGCGGTCGCCACCGCGCTGGAGGCCGGGTACCGCAGCATCGACACAGCAGCGATCTACGGCAACGAAGAGGGCACCGGCAAGGCCATCGCCTCCTCCGACGTCCCCCGCGAGGACATCTTCGTCACCACCAAGGTCTGGAACAGCGACCAGGGGTACGACTCCACCCTGCGCGCCTTCGACGAGTCCCTGGCGAAGCTCGGCCTGGACTACGTGGACCTGTACCTGATCCACTGGCCGACCCCGTCGCGCGACCTCTACGTCGACACCTATCGCGCGTTCGAGAAGCTCCACGCCGACGGCCGCGTCAAGTCCATCGGCGTCTCCAACTTCCTCCCGGAGCACCTGGAGCGCCTGATCGCGGAGACCTCGCTGATCCCCGCGGTCAACCAGATCGAGCTGCACCCCCACCTCCAGCAGCACGCCGCCCGCGAGTACCACGCCGAGCAGGGCATCGCCACCGAGGCCTGGTCGCCCCTCGGCCAGGGCAAGGGCCTCCTGGAGGTTCCCGCGATCGTCGCCATCGCCCAGAAGCACCAGCGCACCCCGGCCCAGGTCGTCCTGCGCTGGCACCTCCAGCTCGGCAACATCGTCATCCCCAAGTCCGTGACGCCGTCCCGCATCGCGGAGAACATCGCCGTCTTCGACTTCACCCTCGACACCGAGGACCTCGCAGCGATCAGCGCCCTCAACGAAGACCGCCGCCTGGGCCCGGACCCGGCGACGTTCGAGATGGCCTGACCTGTCACTCGGCGACGAGCGCCCCGGGAGCCTGCGCGGCTTCCGGGGCGCTCGTGCATGCCCGGCGGTCACTGCACGCGCGTGGCCGTGTGGATCGTATGGGCCGCCAGGACGAACACGTCCGGGCGGTGGTGGACGCTCGCGGGGTCGGCGGGGTCGAGCAGGCGGTCGAGGGTGGTGCGGTCCTCGGGGGTGAGGTCGTCGGACATGGCGTCGCGCAGACGGGTCAGGTGGGCGGCGATGTAGGCGCGGGCGCGGTCGGGGGCCGGGGCGGGGAGGTCGAGGAGGAAGGTGCGGGTGCCGGTGGGCTTGAGGCCGGCTGCCGTGAGCAGGGCGGGCCAGTCCTCCGTCTCGTCGACCGTGTCCGGCAGGGAGGTGCGCATGCGGGTGAACCACTCCGACTCCAGGGCGTCCAGGCGGGCCTGGAGGCCGGGGCGGCCGATGCCGATGTCGCGGGGGAGGTAGCGGGCGGGCAGGCCGCCCTCCATCAGGGCGAGGGTGCCGCCGGGGGCGAGGTGCTCGGCGAACGCGGCGAGGGCGGCGCGCTGGTCGCCGAGGTGGTGCAGGCTGCGGCTGGCCCACAGCAGGTCGGCCGGGTAGTCGAGATCGCCGAGGACACCGGGCAGCTCGCCGGCCAGGGTGCCGAAGCGGTCGGCGACGCCCAGCCGCTCGGCACGGGCGCGGGCACGCTCCAGCAGGGGCTCGGTGCTGTCGACGGCGACCACGCGGGCGCCGGGGAAGGTCTCCGCGAACAGGCCGGCCACCACACCGGGGCCGCTGCCGGCGTCCACCACCAGGCCCGGGTCCGTCTGCCGCTTGGCGAGCCAGGACAGGGCGTGCTCGTAGAGCGGTGTGAACAGCTCCGCCTGCGCCTCCAGCAGGGGGCCCATCTCGGCCCAGTCGATGTCGGTGGTGTCGTGGTCGTGGTGGTGCCCCCCGCCGTGCTGGTGGGGTGCGTGGTGTGCGTGCGCCATGGTGGTCAGCCTCTCCTCCGGGATGCGGCCAGCGTGCGCCGACGCACCGGGGAGAGGCCAGTGGTGTTGCCGTAACCGCAAAAAGCGGCAGCGCGGCGGTGCTGCGCCGGGGCCGGGGCGGCCCGGTCCCGGCACAGCAGCCGTCATGTCACACGGTCATCCGGTCCAACCGGTCCAACCGGTCGTCCCCTCACGACAGGGGCGGGTACGCGTTGCGCATGAGCTCCTGGAACTGCGCGGAGAACCACTTCCCCGAGAGCGGGGCGTTCGGCAGGGCGCCGGACAGGTTGTTGTTGTTCCGCGGGTTGCCGGTGTACGTCGGGTCGCACATCCGGTCGAAGCCCTTGCCCTCGTCGTTCGGGATCGCCGAGCTGGCACCGTCGGACTCGCCCGGCGGCTTGATCCAGACGTACGCGTCGATGCCCGGCTCGGGAGCGGCCTTGGGCCGTTCGCCGAGGCCCGCGCCGGCCTGGTTGCACCAGTTGCCGGTGTTGAGGCGGCGGTCGTAGCGGCCACCGTCGACGTAGGTGTCGACGCTGGTCGTGGCACCCGGGCCAGTGGGCCGTGCGCTGCCGCCCCAGCCGTTGCGGGAGGTGTCGATCAGCATGCCGATCTTCGAGTCGAAGCCGACGGAGACCAGCTTCTCGCGCATGGCCTGCGCGTACGACAGCTCGTCGACGTAGCGGTTCCAGTCGACCCACTTGGACTGGCGCACGGACGTCCCGTTCACGGAGTCCGTGATCTTGAAGTTGTTCTCCTTCAGCGCGCTGTAGTTGGCGGTGTTGACGATGAAGCCGGCCACGTCGGCGACGGTCGCGCCCTCGGTGGTCGCGGCGGTCTTGAACATGTCGGCGGAGGGGCCGAAGTTGTCGTCCCAGCCGAGCCAGCCGTGGTGGCCCGCGTCGAGGTAGTTGTAGACGTTGGGGATGTCGCCGAGCTTGTTCAGGGCGTAGCCGACGCCCTTCTGGTAGTTGCCGTTGGCCTTCATCACGTCGCAGTTGGGCGTGGCGGTGGCCCGCGGGGTCACGTTGGTGACCAGGTTCGGCAGCGAGTCGAGCTCGACCGTGGTGACGATCCGCAGGCCGCGGTACTTGGAGTCGGCGAGGATCGCGGCGATCGGGTCGATGTACTGCGTCTTGTACTTGTCGATCTCGGTCGGGCCCAGCTCGCCGTTGGAGGCGAGGGCCGCGCAGTCACGGCCGGGCAGGTTGTAGATGACGAGCTGGACGACGAGCTCGCCGGTGCCCTTCTGCCGCAGTGCCTCGTCGAGGTGGGCGCGCAGGCCCATCCCGCCGCCCACACCGTTGATCGCGGCGGTCCTGTCCAGCCACACACCGGTGGGCTGGTTGGAGATGCGGCTGCCGCCCGGCTCGGCGGCGGCGTGCGCGGACCACTCGGGGTTCACGTACACCTTGGCGCCGGCGTACGGGTTGTCGACCCGGCCGGTGGGTGTGCCGGGGTCCGTCGGGCCCGGGTCGGTGGGGCCGGGGTCGGTCGGGCCGCCGCCGTCGACGTTGCAGGTCACGCCGTTGAGGGTGAAGGTCGCCGGGATCGCGTTGCTGCCGCTGTAGGTGCCCTGGAAGCCGAAGCTGGTCGAACCGCCGGTCGCCAGCGTGCCGTTGTACGACTCGTTGGCGGCGGTGACGGCGGCCCCGCTCTGGGTGACCTTGGCGTTCCAGGCGTTGGTGACCCTCTGGTTGCCGGCGTAGGACCAGCCCACCGACCACGAGGACTTGGCGGCCCCGTTGTTGGTGACGGTCACGGCGGCGGTGAAGCCGCTGCCCCAGTCGTTCTGCACCTTGTAGTCGACGGTGCAGGGCGCGGCGGCGATGCCGGTGTCACCGGGTACGACGGCGAGCGCCGTCCCGGAGGCTCCGGCGGTGAGCGCCAGGGCGGCGAGCAACGCAGTTCTGGTACGGCTCATGAGTGCGGGTTTCCTTATGTTGGATGGGGGGTTACGGGGTGGCGCCGCGCAGCTGGTCGCGCAGGCCGCTGCCGAACGGCATGGGGGTGCCGTCGTGGGCGGTGATCGAGGCGGGCCCGGAGCGGCGGTTCAGGGTGCTCGGGGGCCGGCCCGGGTGGGACGGGCCGCGCGCGTCGCACCACGCCGGCACGTGGTCGGTGAAGAAGTGCGCGCAGGTGTTCTCGCCGATCTCGCCCGTCGCCAGGGGGACTTGGGGTCCTCGCTCGCGGTGGTCACGGCACGACAAGGCCGGGGCCACCGGGCGTTCCAGCCCTGGCCGGTCTCTCCGCCCTCCGGCGAGGCCGAGGGGCAGCCGACAACCACCGTGCAGGGCCGAGCTGTTGGTGATCCTCGCGGATCCCTGGAATCCGGGTCCCCACCGGCTGGTGACGGAGTGCTCCACCACACAGACCGACGCGGCCCCGGCGAGTAAAAGAGCTGAACGCGGGGGGTGTCGCATGAGCGATTCCTTGCAGTTCGGACGCGCTGTGACGGCACGTGTCGACTGGTGGAGTCGCTCCCACTGGTGCGAAGGAAGGTAGCGCCAAGTGCCGGTAAAGGACAGGGGATCGGCTTGACTTTTCTCCGATGGCGTTCGTCGAATCTTTTCGACTCTTCAAACACCTTGACCGGAATCCACCCCGTCTTCACTATGGGAGCGCTCCCACTGGTTCAAGCCTTGACTTCTTACTCCGAGCCGCAAGGAGGAACCAGCACGTGCACCCCCCTCGCAGGCGCAGAACGGTCCGACGGCTGTGGACGGCCGTCGTCGCTGCTCTGGCGCTTCCCCTGACCATGCTGGGCACGGGTTCGACTCCCGCCCAGGCAGCGGCACTTCAGTGCAGCGTCGACTACAAGACCAACGACTGGGGGTCCGGCTTCACCGCGGACCTGACGATCACCAACCGGGGCACCGACCCGATCAATGGCTGGACCCTCACCTACGCCTACGCGGGCAACCAGCGGCTGAGCAACGGCTGGAACGGCACCTGGTCCCAGTCCGGGCAGTCGGTCACGGTGCGCAACGCGGGCTACAACGGCACGATCGCCGCCGGAGCCGCGGTGTCGACCGGCGCCCAGTTCACCTACAGCGGCAGCAACGCCGCACCGACGTCCTTCGCGATCAACGGCACCACGTGCGCCGGCGCGCACCAGCCGCCGATCACCGTGCTGACCAGCCCGACCGCGGGCGCGGTGTACACGCAGGGCAACGCGGTCCCGCTCGCGGCGACCGCCGCCGCGGCCGACGGCGCCACCATCACCAAGGTCGAGTTCTACGACGACACGACCCTGCTCGGCACCGACACCAGCTCGCCGTACTCGCTCTCGGCGTCGAACCTGGCCGTGGGCAACCACTCGCTGGTGGCGAAGGCGTACGACAGCCTGGGCGCCTCCGCCGACTCCACCCCGGTCGGCATCACGGTCGCCTCCGGGCCGTCCGTGGTCGCCACACCGGCCCAACTCCCGGTGCAGCAGGGCAAGACGGGCACCTACGAGGTGAAGCTGTCGACGCAGCCCTCCTCCAACGTCACCGTCACCACGGCCCGCACCGGCGGCAACACCGGCCTGACGGTGACCGGCGGGGCGAGCCTGACCTTCACCCCGCAGAACTGGAACACCGCGCAGCGGGTGACCATCACCGCGAACGCCACCGGCACGGGAGCCGCGACCTTCGACTCGACGGCGACCGGGCACGCCAAGGCCACGGTCACGGTCACGGAGATCGCCGCGACCAAGGAGTACGACGCCCGGTTCCTGGAGCTGTACGGGAAGATCACCAACCCGGCGAACGGCTACTTCTCCCCCGAGGGCATCCCCTACCACTCGGTGGAGACGCTGATCGTCGAGGCGCCCGACCACGGCCATGAGACCACCTCGGAGGCGTACAGCTACCTCCTGTGGCTCCAGGCCATGTACGGCAAGGTGACCGGCGACTGGACCAAGTTCAACGGCGCCTGGGAGATCATGGAGAAGTACATGATCCCCACCCACGCCGACCAGCCGACCAACTCCTTCTACAACGCCTCCAAGCCGGCCACCTACGCGCCCGAGTACGACAACGTGAACCAGTACCCGTCCCGTCTGGACACGGCTGTCTCGGTCGGCCCTGACCCGATCGCGAGCGAGCTGAAGTCGGCGTACGGCACGGACGACGTCTACGGCATGCACTGGATCCAGGACGTCGACAACGTCTACGGCTACGGCAACGCGCCCGGCAAGTGCGAGGCGGGCCCGACCGACACCGGCCCGTCCTACATCAACACCTTCCAGCGCGGCCCGCAGGAGTCGGTGTGGGAGACCGTCCCGCAGCCGACCTGCGACGCGTTCAAGTACGGCGGCAGGAACGGCTATCTGGACCTGTTCACCGGTGACTCCAGCTACGCCAAGCAGTGGAAGTTCACCAACGCGCCCGACGCCGACGCGCGCGCGGTGCAGGCCGCGTACTGGGCCGACGTGTGGGCCAAGCAGCAGGGCAAGGGGTCGGACGTCTCCGCGACCGTGACCAAGGCCGCGAAGATGGGCGACTACCTGCGCTACGCGATGTACGACAAGTACTTCAAGAAGATCGGCAACTGCACCAGCCCGTCCTGCCCCGCCGGCACCGGCAAGGACGCCTCGCACTACCTGCTGTCCTGGTACTACGCCTGGGGCGGTGCCACCGACACCTCGGCGGGCTGGGCCTGGCGCATCGGCTCCAGCCACGCGCACGGCGGCTACCAGAACCCGCTCGCCGCGTACGCGCTCAGCTCCTACGACCCGCTGAAGCCGAAGTCCGCCACGGGCACGGCCGACTGGTCCAGGTCGCTGACGCGGCAGATCGAGTTCTACCGCTGGCTGCAGTCCAGCGAGGGCGCGATCGCCGGTGGCGCGACCAACAGCTGGGCGGGCCGGTACGCCGCTCCGCCGGCCGGCACGTCGACCTTCTACGGCATGTACTACGACGAGAAGCCCGTCTACCACGACCCGCCGTCCAACCAGTGGTTCGGCTTCCAGGCGTGGTCGATGGAGCGCGTCGCCGAGTACTACCAGCAGACGGGCAACGCGGCCGCGAAGGCGGTGCTCGACAAGTGGGTCGACTGGGCGCTGTCGGAGACGACCGTCAACCCCGACGGCACGTTCCGCATCCCCTCGACTCTCGGCTGGTCGGGTCAGCCCGACACCTGGAACGCCACCAGCCCGGGTGCGAACAACGGGCTGCACGTGTCCGTGGTCGACTACACCAACGACGTCGGTGTGGCCGCCGCGTACGCCAAGACCCTGACGTACTACGCGGACCGCTCGGGTGACACCCAGGCGGCCTCGACCGCGAAGGCCCTGCTCGACGGCATGTGGAAGAACAACCAGGACGCCCTGGGCATCGCCGTCCCGGAGAACCGCACCGACTACAGCCGCTTCGACGACCCGATCTACGTTCCCAGCGGCTGGACGGGCACGATGCCGAACGGAGACGCGATCAACTCGTCGTCGACGTTCGCGTCCATCCGTTCCTTCTACGAGGACGACCCGGCCTGGTCGAAGATCGAGTCGTACCTCGCGGGCGGCGCGGTGCCGTCCTTCACGTACCACCGGTTCTGGGCGCAGGCGGACATCGCCCTCGCCATGGGCTCGTACGCGGAGCTCCTTGAATAGCCCCCGCCAGTCGCTCCGCGGGGCGGGCCGTGGTTCTGTCGTGGTTCGGCTGCGGGTCGTCCGTGGCTGGTCGCGCAGTTCCCCGCGCCCCTAGGTACCTCACCGCTGAGCGCCTGAAAAGTTCCGTGTGCGTGGCCCCGTCACCTGACGGCGGGGCCGACCGGCCGGGTGGCCCCCTCCCGCACGGGGGCCGCCCGGTCATCCATGCCTTTCCACCCCCAAGGGAGAGGATCCCGTGCGAAGAACCCGCATCCTCACGGCCGTGTTCGCGCTCGCGGCCGGCCTGCTGGCGGGAGCGCCCGTCGCGGTCGGCGCGCCCGAGAGCGGATCGGTGGCGATCGCCGCCGACACCTACACCTGGAAGAACGCCCGTATCGACGGGGGCGGTTTCGTCCCCGGCATCGTGTTCAACCGCAAGGAGAAGAACCTCGCCTACGCCCGCACCGACATCGGCGGCGCCTACCGCTGGGTGGAGTCCTCCAGGACCTGGACGCCGCTGCTGGACTCGGTCGGCTGGGACGACTGGGGGCACACCGGCGTGGTGAGCCTCGCGTCCGACTCGGTGGACCCGAACCGGGTGTACGCGGCCGTCGGGACGTACACCAACGGCTGGGACCCGGGCAACGGCGCGGTCATGCGCTCCGCGGACCGGGGCGCGACCTGGCAGAGGACGAACCTGCCGTTCAAGCTGGGCGGCAACATGCCGGGCCGCGGCATGGGCGAGCGCCTCGCGGTCGATCCGAACCGCAACAGTGTGCTGTACCTGGGCGCGCCCAGCGGCAAGGGCCTGTGGCGGTCGACGGACTCGGGCGTGACCTGGTCGCAGGTGACGAACTTCCCCAACGTCGGCAACTACGTGGCCGATCCGAGCGACACCTCCGGCTACAACAGCGACAACCAGGGCATCGTCTGGGTCACCTTCGACGAGTCCACCGGCACCTCGGGCACCGCCACGAAGACCATCTATGTCGGTGTCGCCGACAAGGACAACGCGGTCTACCGCTCGACGGACGCGGGCGCGACCTGGTCGCGGGTGGCCGGGCAGCCGACCGGCTATCTGGCCCACAAGGGCGTGCTCGACGCGAGCAACGGCTACCTCTATCTCGCCTACAGCGACACGGGCGGCCCGTACGACGGGGGCAAGGGCCGGCTGTACCGGTACGCGACCGCGACGGGCACCTGGACGGACATCAGCCCGGTGGCGGAGGCCGACACCTACTTCGGGTTCAGCGGTCTGACGATCGACCGACAGAAGCCGGGCACGGTGATGGCGACGGCGTACAGCTCCTGGTGGCCGGACACCCAGATCTTCCGCTCGACGAACAGCGGCGGCACCTGGACGAAGGCGTGGGACTACTCGTCGTACCCCAACCGCCAGAACCGCTTCACGATGGACGTCTCGTCCTCGCCGTGGCTGACCTGGGGCGCGAACCCCTCGCCGCCCGAGCAGACGCCCAAACTCGGTTGGATGACCGAGTCGTTGGAGATCGACCCGTTCAACTCCGACAGGATGATGTACGGCACCGGAGCCACGGTGTACGGCACCGAGAACCTCACCAACTGGGACAGCGGAAGCACCTTCGCCATCAAGCCGATGGTGCAGGGCCTGGAGGAGACGGCCGTCCTCGACCTGGCCTCTCCCCCGTCGGGCGCCCCGCTGCTCAGCGCGCTCGGTGACATCGGCGGCTTCCGGCACACGGACCTGACCAAGGTGCCGGCGATGATGTACACGGCGCCGAACTTCACCACGACCACCAGCCTGGACTTCGCCGAGACCAACCCGAACACGGTGGTGCGGGTCGGCGATCTGGACTCGGGTCCGCACATCGCGTTCTCCACCGACAACGGCGCCAACTGGTTCGCGGGTCAGGACCCTTCGGGGGTCAGCGGCGGCGGCACGGTCGCCGCGGCGGCCGACGGCACCCGCTTCGTGTGGAGCCCGCAGGGCGCGGGCGTGCAGTACGCGACCGGCTTCGGCACGTCCTGGTCGGCGTCGACCGGCATTCCGGCGGGCGCGGTCGTCGAGGCGGACCGGGTCGACCCGAAGGTGTTCTACGGCTTCAAGTCGGGCAAGTTCTACGTCAGTTCGGACGGTGGCGCGACCTTCACCGCCTCCGCCGCGACCGGTCTGCCCAGCGGCGACAGCGTCCGCTTCAAGGCGCTGCCCGGCACCAAGGGCGATGTGTGGCTGGCGGGCGGGGCGAGCGACGGGGCGTACGGGCTGTGGCACTCGACGAACGGCGGGGCGAGCTTCACCAAGCTGTCGAACGTCGAGCAGGCCGACACCGTCGGCTTCGGCAAGGCCGCGCCGGGAGCCTCGTACCAGACGCTCTACACCAGCGCGAAGATCGGCGGCGTGCGCGGCGTCTTCCGCTCCACCGACCGGGGCGCGACCTGGACCCGGATCAACGACGACGCCCACCAGTGGGGCTGGACGGGCGCCACGATCACCGGTGACCCGCGCGTCTACGGCCGGGTGTACGTCGGGACGAACGGCCGGGGGATCATCTACGGCGACACCTCCGACACCGGCGGCGGCACCGACCCCGGCCCCGGTCCGGGTCCCGACCCCACGCCGACCGGCGCCTGCGCGGTCACCTACAAGATCACCAACCAGTGGTCGGGCGGCTTCCAGGCCGATGTGCAGCTGTCCAACACGGGCACCGGCGCCTGGAACGGCTGGGCACTGAGCTGGACCTTCCCGGGCGGGCAGACGGTGTCCCAGGCGTGGAACGCCGACCTCTCCACCTCGGGCGGGACGGTGACGGCCAAGAACGTCGGCTGGAACGGCACCGTGGCCGCCGGCTCCTCGGTGAGCTTCGGCTTCACCGGCAACTGGACCGGCACGAACGCCAGACCGACCACGTTCAAGCTCGGCGACCAGTCCTGCACGTGAGCTGAGCGTCAAGGGGCGTGTCCATACCGGGCGCGCCCCTCAACGGCCGTAGCGCCGGGCCAGCTCCGCGACGGTTGCCGCGATCCGCTCGCGCAGTTCGGTGGGTTCGAGCACCTCGACGCCGGTGCCCAGGCGCAGGAACTCACCGTGGGCATGGTCGACGGACTCGATGGGGATGGTGGCGACCGTCCAACCGTCCTCGTCCGTACGGCCGTTGGCGCGCACGGCATCTCCGGCGGGCCCGGTCGGTGTCACACCCGGCGCCAGCCGCACGACCGCCTCTGCGCGGTGCAGCCGGTTCAGGAAGTCGCGCTGGTACGCCGTCCAGTAGGCGGCCAGGTCGAAGTCGTCGGGGCGGGTGAACTCCTCGCCCGTCACCGCGAGTTCGAGGATCTGGTCGACCCGGAAGGTGCGCGGCCCCGGGCCCGCGACGACATACCAGCGGCCCGCCTTGAGGACCAGCCCGTACGGCTCCAGGCGGCGCTCGACGTCGGTGGGCTCGCGCCAGCGGCGGTACGTCACCCGCAGCGCGTGTCCGTTCCACACGGCGTCGGCGACCGCGGGCAGGAAGGGCGCGTCGTCGGCGCCGGCGTACCAGCCGGGCGCGTCCAGGTGGAAGCGGCCGCTGATGCGGTCGGCGTGCACACGCAGCTCGGCCGGGAGGGCGGCGCGCACCTTGAGCTGGGCCGCGGCGAGGACCGGCCCGAGCCCCAGCTGGGCAGCGGGCCCGGGGACGCCGGACAGGAAGAGCGCCTCGGCCTCGCCCGAGGTGAGGCCCGTGAGGCGGGTGCGGTAGCCGTCGAGGAGTCGGTAGCCGCCGGCGTGGCCCGCGTCCGCGTACAGCGGGACCCCGGCGGCGGTGAGCGCCTCGACGTCCCGGTAGACCGTGCGCACCGACACCTCCAGCTCCTCGGCGAGCTGGGCGGCGGTCATCCGGCCCCGGGTCTGGAGCAGCAGCAGGATCGAGACGAGTCGGCTGGACTTCACTGACATATGTTGTCAGGGAAGCGGTCCTAGCGTGCGGCCATGGCTTTCGAGGAGAAACTGCTCACCGTGCCGCCTCCGGTCGAGGTGGCCGGGCGGCACGTCAAGCGCTACCACGTCACCGCCGACCCCGCGGGTATCGCGCCCGAGGTGCAGGAGGCGGCGTACGCGGTCCTGCCCACGCTGCTGCCGGACGCGGACGGCACACCGCCCGCGACCTTCGTGGTGCTGCACCGGGGCGGCGACGACGGCGCCTACCTGAACGCGTACAGCTGGGTGTGGGACAACGTGCTGCACTTCCGCGGCGCCGCCGCCGGTCAGCCGGTGCTCGGCTGCCCCGACCGCGATCCGACGCACTTCGTGCCGGTGGACCGGCCGTGGATCGGCTGCGTCTGGGAGCTGCCGCCGATCCGGCACGAGCGGGACGCCTGGGTACGGCATCTGCTCGCGCCCAGCGCCCCCGACCTGGCCGCCTATCTGGCCGACAGCATGCCCGAGGGAACCACAGGAGACATCGCATGAGCAGCCCGCACGACTTCGACTTCTTCCACGGCAACTGGGACGTCCGCAACCGGATGCGCACCGACTTCCTGGACCCGGACAGCGACTGGACGGAGTTCACCGGCACCACCCGCTGCTGGAGCCTGTTCGACGGCACGGCCAACGTCGACGAGATCGACATGCCCCACCTCGGCCAACGCGGCCTGACCCTGCGGCTGTTCGACCCGGAGACCCGGCAGTGGTCGCTGAACTGGGCGTCCAGCCGCACCGGCCGGCTGTTCCCGCCGGTGTTCGGGCAGTTCGCGGACGGCCGCGGCGAGTTCTACGGCGACGACTCGCACGAAGGCCAGGACGTACGGGTCCGGTTCGTGTGGTCGGGCATCAGCGCGACGACGGCCCGCTGGGAGCAGGCGTTCTCGCTGGACGGCGGCGAGAACTGGCTGACGAACTGGTCGATGGAGTTCACCCGGCCGGTCTGCGGAACGCCCGCAGGCTGAACTCCGGGTCGGGGCGCGGCCGGTCCTGGTCGGGCAGTCCGGCGAGGCGGGCCGCGAACTCCTCGGTGCGGGGCTCGCCCGGCGGCAGCGTCACGAACCAGCCGCGCCGCAGATCGGCGATGGTGCGACGGGGACTGCGCCCCTGCCCCAGGCCCGGGAAGCGGGCCTGCCCGGCAGGGGTCAGGCCGTGCGCCGCGGCGAGGGCGGTGACGGTGCCGGCCGCGTCGTGGGCGGGGCTGCGCGGGCGGGAGGCGAGGACGGCGTCGATGTCGCTGCCCACGTTGTGCGCGGCGGCCTTGTCTACGGTGGTGACGTAGACGCCGCCGGGCCGCAGCACCCGGGCGCACTCGGCGACGACATCGCGCACAGCGGTGTCGTCCAGCAGGTGCAGCAGCCACACGCTGACGACCGCGTCGAAGGAGGCGTCCGGGAAGGGCAGCCTGCGGCTGTCGCCGACGACCACCCGGCCGGGCAGCCGGGACGCGGCCATCCGGGCCATCGCGGCCGCCAGGTCCACGCCCGCCACCCGCAGGCCGGGCCGGCCGGCGGCCAGGCGGCGGGTCACGATGCCGGTGCCGCAGGCCACGTCCAGCAGGCCGACGCAGTCCTGCGGCAGCAGGCCCAGCACCGCCTCGGCAGCGGCGGCGGCCCTGGGTTCACCGCCGCGCAGGGCGTCGTAGGCATCGGCTTCCTTGTCGTAGTCGAGCATGCACGCCCCCCGGCCGTCGCTGATCGATCAGGTCAGCTTGCCCCATGCCCGGGTGCCAGGTCTTCCACCTTTCGCGCCAGGCTGAAGTCCAGGTCGGTGAGGGCGCCGCCCGCGCTGTGGGTGTTCACCGCGAGGCGCACGGTGTTGTAGCCGAGGGTGAGGTCGGAGTGGTGGTTCAGCTCCTCCTGGACCTGCGCGATGTGCACGACCAGCGCGGTCGCGGCGAAGTGGGAGCCGAGCCGGTAGGTGCGGGTGAGCCGGTCGTCCTCGACCGTCCAGCCGGGCAGCTCGGCCAGCCGGTCCTCGATCTCCTTCTGCGACAGGGGTTCGACGGCCACGGCGGGGCTCCCTTCCTGGGAATCCGGGGTTCGCGTACCTGACCAGCCTGCCTCGCTCGACTACCGTCGTCCACATGACCACAGTGACGTCCGCCCCCGCCACCGCTCCCGCCGGCCAGGGCGTCGGCCCGCTGCTGCGGGCCTGGCGGGAGCAGCGGCGGGTCAGCCAGCTGGAGCTGGCGCTGCGCGCCGGCTCCTCCGCCCGGCACATCAGCTTCGTGGAGACCGGCCGCTCCCGGCCGAGCGAGGACCTGCTGCTGCGGCTCGCCGAGCACCTGGACGTGCCGGTGCGCGAGCGCAACGCCCTGCTGCTGGCGGCCGGTTACGCCCCGCGCTACCCGGAGACCCCGCTGGACGACCCGGCGCTGCGGTCGCTGCGGGAGGGCATGGAGCGGCTGATCCAGGGCTACGAGCCCTACCCGGCGCTGGTGGTCGACGCGACGTACGACGTGGTGGCCGCCAACCGGGGCATCCTGATGCTGATGGACGGCATGCCCGAGGAGCTGCTGGCGCCGCCGCTGAACGCGATGCGGCTGACGCTGCACCCGAAGGGCCTCGCGCCGCGCATCCGCAATCTGCGCGAGTGGCGCGGGCATCTGCTGGCCCAGATGGAGCGGCAGATCGCGCTGCACCGCTCGCAGCCGCTGCGGGAGCTGTACGAGGAGGTCGCCGCGTATCCGGTGCCCGAGCAGGCGCCGGGTGCGGAGCCCGAGGAGCCGGTGCCGTACTTCGCGCTGCCGCTCCAGGTGGAGCACGAGGGGCGGGTGCTGTCGTTCATCTCGTCGATCTCCACCTTCAACACCCCCATGGACGTGACCGTCGCCGAGCTGGCCATCGAGACACTGCTCCCGGCGGACCCGGCGACGGTCAAGTACCTTCACTCACTCATGTCCTGACGGTTCCTCAGGGCGGCGTGCTGGAGCAGGGCGAAACCGGCCACGGTGAGGGCCTGCAGCACCGTCCACACCGTGCCGGCGGTGCTGGGGTTCAGCCACAGGCCGAGGGCGGCGAAACTCACCGCCGACCAGGCGAGGTTGGCCTCGATCACGGCCTTCACCGGCAGTGCGGCGGGGCGGGACCTGGCAGCCAGCAGGCCCACCGCCACGGCGTACGCCGTGAGGAACGCGCCCAGTTCGAGCAGCAGGGCCCTGTCGACGCCGAGGAGGTCGGCCAGGGGGCCGGACGCGGCGAGGTAGGCGAGGCCGTTCGCGCCGGTCACCGCCGTGTCGAGAGCCAGGAAGCGGCGGAGCACTGCGTTGGGCTCGGAGGTGCGGGCGAGGGCGCTGAGTGTGGTGGCGGACATGGGAATCACCCTCCGGGAAGGTCGTGTTGTCTCGGTGGGACCACCATGCCGGGGAGCGCCTGTGGTGGTCGATTACCTGTGAGGTAATGACTGTGCGCCTACCGATCTGCCTGGTTTCCCACCGTTTGCGCCTGCTGACCGTCCCTGGTCGCTCGCGCAGTTCCCCGCGCCCCCTTACAGTGCTGGCGTGTCTAGGAGGCTGGGGTGAGTGAGCGGCGGCCTGCGCCCACGGTCGGGCAGGTGGTGCTCGGCAAGCGGCTGCAGGAGCTGCGGGAGGCGGCCGGGCTCAAGCGGGAGGAAGCTGCGAAGGTTCTGCGCGTGGCACCGGCGACCGTACGGCGGATGGAGATGGCCGAGGTCGCGCTGAAGATCCCGTACGTGCAGGTGCTGCTGGAGACGTACGGGGTGCCGCAGGAGGAGGCGGAGACGTTCGTCTCGCTCGCCGAGGAGGCCAACCAGCCGGGCTGGTGGCAGCGGTACCACGACGTGCTGCCGGACTGGTTCAGCCTGTACGTCAGCCTGGAGGGCGCCGCCCGGCTGATCCGCTCCTACGAGCCGCACTTCGTGCCCGGCCTGCTCCAGACCGAGGACTACGCCCGTGCCGTGATGGAGGCCGGGACGATCGGACAGCAGGGGTCCGAGGCCGTCGAGCGGCACGTGTCACTGCGGATGGAGCGCCAGCGGCTGCTGGAGCGCGCCGACCCGCCCCACCTGTGGGTGATCATCGACGAGACCGTGCTGCGAAGGCCCATCTGCGAGCGGCCCGAGGTGATGCGCGACCAGCTGGACCGGCTGCTGGAGGCCGCCGAGCGGGACCGGGTCACGCTCCAGGTCGCCGAGTTCGCGAGCGGCCCGCACCCGGGGACGTACGCGCCCTTCTCGCTGTTCCGGTTCGCCGAGCCCGAGCTGCCGGACATGGTGTTCACCGAGTATCTGACCGGCGCCCTGTATCTCGACTCGCGCCAGGAGGTCTCCGCGCATCTGGAGGTGCTGGACCACATCACGGCCCATGCCGCGTCCGGCCGGCGCACCAAGAAGATCCTCCAGGAGTACCGCGAGCGCTACTAGCCCCCACCGACTCTTCCTAGGAGTACACCCCGCATGACCGGATCCGACGCCGCATCCCCCCGTATCGACACCAGCCGGCCGCACCCGGCCCGGGTCTACGACTGGTGGCTGGGCGGCAAGGACAACTACCCGGTGGACGAGGAGCTGGCCCGCCGCATTCTCGCCGTCGACGGCACGGTGGTGCGCGGCGCGCGTGCCAACCGGCGCTTCATGCACCGGGCCGTCCGGACGGTCGCCGAGGCCGGCATCCGCCAGTTCCTCGACATCGGCACCGGCATACCGACCGAGCCGAACCTCCACCAGATCGCCCAGCGGGTCGCCCCGGAGTCGAAGGTGGTGTACGCAGACAACGACCCGATCGTGCTGCGCCACGCGGAGGCCCTGCTCGGCGGCACTCCCGAGGGCAGCACCGACTATGTGCACGCAGACGTCCGGGACGTCGACGCCCTGCTGGCCCGCGCCAAGGAGTCGCTGGACCTCGCCGAGCCCGTCGCGCTGTCGCTGGTCGCCCTCACGCACTACCTGGACGACGGGGCGTACGCCCTGGTGCGGCGGTACGTCGACGCGCTCGCGCCCGGCAGCTACCTGATCCTTTCGCAGGTCACGCCCGATCTGAACCCGGCGGCCATCGAGCAGGCCGCGGAGAACTTCCGGCGCAGTGGTACGTCCTTCCACCCGCGGACCCTGGCCGAGTTCTCCAAGTTCTTCGAGGGCCTGGAGCTGATCGGCCCCGGCTTCATCCCGGTGCACGGCTGGCGCCCCGAGGCGGAGGACGTGGCCGCGCAGGCGGAGGGCATCGTGCCGGTGTACGCGGGGGTGGCCCGCAAGCCCTAACCCGTTCGGGGTACCTCGGACGGCTCCCGTGAACAGGTGCGCTCCCTGGCCCGGCCCTAGGTTCGAAGAACCTGGCGAGCCAAGGGAGCGCACGTGCCCGAGACGCGGACCCCGCCCTCCGAACCGGGCGCGGCGCTGCTGCGGACCGGGCGCTCCTTCCGGCCCGGCACCCCGGCACCCGACCTGCACAGCATCGGCCTGGTCGGCGGGCGGGAGGCGGACGCCTTCTACCGGGACCGCTGGAGCCACGACAAGGTACGACGGGAAGGACGCCTGATGCCCTCGGACGCCGTGCTGTACCAGGCCGCAGCGCTCTGCCTGACCTACCCCGACGAGGATCTCCTCGACCGGCTGCCGCTGCTGCGCGAAGCCGCCCCGCAGCTGCGGGAGTTCACCGACCACGCGGCCGTCACCCCCGCGCGGGAGCTGGCCGAGCACTATGTGCGGGTCTTCGACTTCAAGAACCGGCACAGCCTGTACCTGAGCTGGTGGCAGGACGGCGACACCCGGCGGCGCGGAATGTCGCTGGTCCGCTTCAAGGACGTCTACCGCGCCCACGGTCTGGAGTTCTCCGGCGAGGAACTGCCCGACTATCTGCCCGCGGTGCTGGAGTTCGCCGCCCGCACCGGCGACACCGACCTCCTCGTCGAGCACCGTGAGGGTCTGGAGCAGCTCCGCTCCCGGCTCACCGACTTCGGCACCCCGTACGCCTGCATCCTGGACGCGGTGTGCGCGACGCTACCGCCCGCATCCGTTGGAGCGCGCCGATGACCGTCTTCCTCTGGGGCGTCCTGCCGTATCTCGCCTTCGCCCCCGGCAGCTGGGGCCGCGGCCGGAGCGGAGGGGGTGGGAGCGGGTGGGGCCGCCGCGCTAGGGCCAGACCCCGCGACGCCGGGCTGATCCAAGCGACAGGCCCTAGGCTGCGCCGCCCTTCTGTTCGCGTTCCTCGTCGACGATCTCGGCGTCCACCACACCCTCCTCGTCCTGCGGGGGCGCGGTCTCGCCGGGGGGCGTCTGCTGGCCCTGCGCGTACATCGCCTGGCCCATCTTCTGGCTGACGGTGGCGAGTTTCTCGATGCCGGTGCGCAGGGGGCCGGTGTCGGCGTTCTGCTCCAGCAGGGTCTTGAGGTCGGTGACGGCGGACTCGACCTCGGAGCGGGTGGCCTCCGGTACGCGCTCGCGGTTGTCGCGGAGGAACTTCTCCGTCTGGTAGACGAGTTGTTCGCCCTGGTTGCGGGCCTCGGCGTGCTCGCGGCGGGTCCGGTCCTCCTCGGCGTACTGCTCGGCGTCCCGCATCATGCGGTCGATGTCGTCCTTCGGCAGCGCCGAGCCGCCGGTGACGGTCATCTTCTGCTCGCGCCCGGTGCCCAGGTCCTTGGCGGAGACGTGCATGATCCCGTTGGCGTCGATGTCGAACGCGACCTCGATCTGCGGCACGCCCCGCGGCGCGGGCGGCAGTCCGGTGAGGTCGAAGGTGCCGAGCTTCTTGTTGTACGCGGCGATCTCGCGTTCGCCCTGGTAGACCTGGATGCCGACCGAGGGCTGGTTGTCCTCGGCGGTGGTGAAGATCTCCGAACGCCGGGTCGGGATCGTGGTGTTGCGCTCGATCAGCCTGGTCATGATGCCGCCCTTGGTCTCGATGCCGAGGGACAGCGGGGTGACGTCGAGCAGCAGCACGTCCTTGACGTCGCCGCGGATCACCCCGGCCTGCAGGGCGGCGCCGACGGCCACGACCTCGTCGGGGTTGACGCCCTTGTGCGGGTCCTTGCCGGTCAGCTCGCGCACCAGCTCGGTGACGGCGGGCATCCGGGTGGAGCCGCCGACCAGGATGACGTGGTCGATCGCGGAGAGCTTGATGTTCGCGTCCTTGACCGCCTGGTGGAAAGGCGTCTTGCAGCGGTCCAGGAGATCGGCGGTGAGCTCCTGGAACTGGGCGCGGGTGAGCTTCTCCTCCAGGTGCAGGGGGCCTTCGGCGGAGGCGGTGACGTAGGGCAGGTTGATGTTGGTCTCGGAGGAGCTGGACAGCTCGATCTTGGCCCGCTCCGCGGCCTCCCGCAGACGCTGCACGGCCATCTTGTCCTTGCCGAGGTCGATGCCGTACTGCCCCTGGAAGCGTTTGACCAGGTGCTCGACGATCCGCTGGTCCCAGTCGTCGCCGCCGAGGTGGGTGTCGCCGTTGGTGGCCTTGACCTCGATGACGCCGTCGCCGATCTCCAGCAGGGACACGTCGAAGGTGCCGCCACCGAGGTCGAAGACCAGCACGGTCTGCTCCTCGCCGCGGTCCAGGCCGTAGGCGAGGGCGGCGGCGGTCGGCTCGTTGATGATCCGCAGCACCTTCAGGCCGGCGATCTCCCCGGCCTCCTTGGTGGCCTGGCGCTGGGCGTCGTCGAAGTAGGCGGGCACGGTGATCACCGCGTCGGTGACGTCCTCGCCGAGGTAGGCCTCCGCGTCGCGCTTCAGCTTCTGCAGCACCCGCGCGGACAGCTCCTGCGCCCGGTAGCGGGTGCCGTCCACGGAGCCCTGCTCGGGGAAGCGCCACTGGCCGTCGCCCATGTACCGCTTCACCGAGCGGGCGGTGCGCTCGACATTGGTGACCGCCTGCCGCTTGGCGACCTCACCGACGAGCACCTCGCCGTTCTTGGCGAACGCCACCACCGACGGCGTCGTACGGGCGCCCTCCGCGTTGGCGACGACGGTGGGCTCACCGCCCTCCAGGAGCGCCACCACCGAGTTCGTGGTCCCCAGATCGATCCCGACCGCACGTGCCATCGCCGTCCCCTTCCACCAGGGTCTCCCCGATCGCCTGCACCTCCAGCACAGAACGTGAGCGGGCGCTTGTCAACGGGGCGCCCGGTGCACAGGGCCGCGGAACGGGATACGGCCCGCCTCCGGGGCGGGCCGTACTGTCCGTCGTCCGTGCCTGGTCAGGCGAGCTTCGCCGTGAGGGTGATCGGCACGGCCTTCAGGGCCTGGCTGACGGGGCAGCCGACCTTGGCCTTCTCGGCGATGGAGAGGAACTTGTCCTCGCCGAGTCCCGGAACCGTGCCCTCCACCGTGAGGTGGATGCCCGTGATGCCCTCGCCCGGCTGGAAGGTGACGTCGGCGGAGGTGACGAGCTTGGTGGGCGCCGTGCCGTTCTTGGCCAGCATGTTCGAGAACGCCATGGAGAAGCAGCTGGAGTGGGCGGCGGCGATCAGCTCCTCCGGGCTGGTCTTCCCGTTGGCCTCCTCGGCGCGCGAGGCCCAGGTCACCGGCTGCTGGCCGATGGCACCGGAGGAGTCGAAGGTGACGACACCGGTCCCCTTGAGGAGGTCGCCTTCCCAGACGGTGTGTGCGGAACGCGTGGTGGCCACGTTTCTTCCTTTCGGATGGACTTGCAGTGCCTCCATCCGATCACATTCCGGCTCAACTCACGCGGAAGATGGGCCCACGCGCGGTGAACGGCAGTCGTCCGCTCCGGGGGATCAGATAGGCGTGCTCGCGCCGCACCCGCAGGACGTCGCACCAGCCGTCGGTGATGATCAGCACCGGCGCCTGGGGCGGGAAGTCGTCCGCGCGGTGCAGCAGATCGATCCCGGGCTGCAGGACCGTACCGCCGCGCCCGCGCACCTGGACACGTCCCGCGATCTCGGTGACCGGCAGATAGCCCGCGTCGTGCGGGGCGGCGTCGCAGAACACCACGCGGGCGGCGGGCACGTCCCGCGCCTCGGCGTAGGAGGCGATGGCGCCCAGCGCCTTGCCGAGCAGGGTGTGGTTCATCGAGGCGGACGTGTCCAGCACCACCCCGAAGGTGCAGCGGGGGACCTCCTCGGGCGGGAAGTACCGGCCCGCGCGCGGGATGTGGGGCGTGGACGCCTGACGCCGGGCGGGCCGGGCGTAGGACCTGAGCGGTTCGGGGCGCGGCACGAACTCGTCGAACCAGCGCGCCAGTTGCGCGTCCCAGGGCAGCGGCGGGTGGCTGAGCGCGCGGATCTCCTCGACCAGACCGCCGGGCAGGAAGCCGCGCTCCTGCCGCTGGTGCAGATCGAGGCCGTGGGCCAGGCCCCGGCGGTAGAACTCGTCGAGGTCGACGTAGTCTCCGGGCGCGCCCAGCGGGCCGCTCAGGATGTCGCCGACGCCCTTGCCGCGCAGGGTGGCCAGGCGCCGGATGCGGCGCAGGTCGCCGGCGATGCGGTCGTAGGCCTCCTCGGCGGACAGGCCGGCCAGCTCCGGGTCGTACAGCAGCCCTTCGGGCATGGTGCCGACCCGCATCTCGCGCAGCCAGGCGTTGACGACGTAGTCGCAGGCGACGTTGAACAGCTGGGGGTCGCGGGTGCCGCAGCGGTCCTGGTGGCGCAGGGCGGCGTGCAGCATCTCGTGGGCGAGGACGAACCGCCACTCCTCGTCGTCGTAGCGGCACAGCGGGTTGACGTAGATCTCCCCGGACAGGGCGTCCACCGCGGCGATCGCGATGCCGTGCGCGCGGGCGAACTCGGCGTCGGCGACCAGCTTGATGCCGGAGGCGATGCCGCCGAGCAGCGGGTACGACGACACGAACCAGCTCAGCGCCCGCTCCCAGGGACGCCGTTCGGTGGGGCCGCCGGACATGGAGTCGCGGCGGCCGCCGGCCAGGTCCATCGCGGTCGACAGGGTGCGGGTCAGGGCGTGCGCGAAGGCGAGCTGCCAGTCGGGCACCTGGCCGTTCCAGGAGCCCCAGTCGACCAGCAGCTGGTCGGACTCCTCGCGCTGGTAGGCGGCCGGGATGCCGTCGCGGCGCCACAGGGCGGTGAGGCGCTCCTCGTCGCCGTCCGGGTAGGCGGCGGGCAGGTCCTCGGGCGGGCGGCCGACCCTGAAGGTCAGTAGGAAGCGGTCGACGACCGCGCAGCGCGCGGCCCGCTCGAACCGGTCGGGCTGGACGCGCGCCCCGTCGGCGGCGGGGACGTGCCCGAAGCCGAGGTGGATCAGGGCGTGCGCGACGGCCCAGGCCCACTCGGCGGGCTCGGCGCGAGCGGTGGGGTGCAGATGGACGGTGCCGTTGGAGTCGACCCGGGCGAGACCCTGCCGGGGCGCCGCCCGGCACTCCGGGTCCCGGCAGGTCTTGGCCTCCAGCGCGGCGAGCGCCGGGTTGGCCCACACCAGCCGCAGGCCCTCGGCGCAGGTCTCGGCGGCGGGGTCGGGCTTGGCCTTGGGCTTGGGCTTGGGCTTGGGCTTGGGCTTGGCGGGGCTCACCGCCGGGCCTCGACCAGCCGGGGCATGTCGCGGGCCGCCTCGACGAGGAACCAGGAGGGCAGCACGGGGTTGCCGTCGGCGTCGGAGGCGATGACGCTCTGGGCGACCTCGACGGAGATCTCCGCTAGCTGCACCAGCAGGGACTTGGCGCGGTACGCGGTCTGGCGGCCGTTCGCCGACAGGTGCTCCTTGGAGACCGGCAGCTCCTTGACCAGACGGCCGCGGAACGACTCGGCCAGGTAGTACAGCAGGTCGCGATCCTCGACGCGGCCGGGCCAGCGGGCGTCGCCCTTGAGGATCGCCTCGATGCCGAAACGGCTGCGCACGATCTTGACGTAGCCGCAGAAGGCGGTGGCGTGCGCCGGGGTCAGCGTGCCGTGCGCGAGGACCTTCAGTGTCTCCTCGTCGAGATCCTGGCCGAAGGAGTGCAGGGCGTCGGAGAGCATGTGCCAGGAGCGGGGCGTGGAGAACGGCTCCTCGGTCTTGGGCGGCTTGGACCACAGATGGTCGGGCCGGTCGGTGAGGTGGTCCAGGATCCAGGGGTGGATGCCGTTCTTCGCCGCCCAGACCAGCCAGTCCTTCGGCGAGGCCTCCAGATGGACGTGGGTGAGCCGGTTGACCAGCGCGGAGGCGATGGGGCGGGCGAGGGCGTTGTCGGTGGAGCGGTTGCCCGCGCCGATGACGATCGAGCCCTTGGGCAGCTCGTAGTTTCCGATCCGGCGGTCCAGGATCAGCGAGTAGAACGCCTTCTGCACATCCGGCGTGGCCGCGTTCAGCTCGTCCAGGAACAGGCAGTACGGCTCGTCGCGGGCGATCGCCTCGGGCGGGCAGAACACCGACCGCCCGTCGCGGATCTGCGGCACCCCGATCAGGTCCTCGGGCGCGAGCTGCGTGCCGAGCAGGCTCACGCACTCCAGCCCGAGGGACTCGGCGAACTCCCTGACCAGGGAGGACTTTCCGATGCCGGGCGCGCCCCACAGGAACACCGGCCGGACGGTGGCCAGGCCCAGCAGAAGGTCGGGGACACGGGCGGGAGTGACGGTGACGGCGGCCTGCAACGCAGGGGCTCCTCAAGGGGGTTTGGGGTCGTATGCCCTCACAGTGTGTGCGTACGACCCCCCGCGCGCAGCCGAATTTCAGGCGGTGCGCTGCCTGCGGGCCGCCAGCCACGCGTACACGAGGACGCCCGCGAACAGGAACAGCACGCCCTGGTAGACGGCCGCGTACCCGGCGCCCGCGACCAGCCACATCGAGAACCCGAACGCGACCGCGGCGATCACGGCGTCGCGCACCAGGCGCGCCTTGTTCACCTGCTCGCCCTTGACGAGGTGGAAGATCTGCGCGGCGGCCGCCAGCAGATAGGGCACGGTCGCGGTGAAGGTGGTGACGAGGACGAGGATCTCGAAGACCTTCGCCGTGCCGGCCGTGTAGTTGTAGATCGTCAGCAGGGAGGCGAGGACGACCGTGACGGCCACGCCGACGGTCGGCACGCCCCGCTTCCTGCGGGTGAACGCGGCCGGGAACAGGCCGTCCTTGGCGGCGGCGTACGGGGTCTGGGCGCTGAGCAGGGTCCAGCCGTTGAGGCAGCCGGTCATCGACACCAGCGCGGCGAGGGCGACGGCCCAGCCGCCCCAGGTGCCGCCGAACATGGCGTTCACGGCGTCCGAGAAGGGGGCCGCGGAGTCGAGCAGCTTGTCGTGGGCGACCGTGCCGAACACGGCGAGGGTGCCCAGGAGGTAGACGAGGGCGGCGCCCGCGGTGCCGATGACGGTGGCCCGGCCGACGTTGCGCCGCGGGTCGCGGACCTCGCCCGCGCTGACGGCGGCGGACTCCACGCCCAGGTAGGAGAAGAGCAGGATCGCGGCGGAGGCGGACACCGCGCCGATCGCGCTGTCGTCACTCGCCCGGAACGGCCCGAGGTTTCCGGCGTCGAAGAAGAACAGCCCGCCGACGGCGACGAGCAGCAGCGGGGCGAACTTCAGCACGGTGGAGACGAGCTGCACGGCGCCGACGTAGCGGGTGCCGGCGAAGTTGGCGAGAGCGGGCAGCCACTGGACGCACAGGGCGGCCAGGCACGCGGTCCACTTGTGGTCGTTCACCGGGATCAGCACGTCCAGGTAGCCGACCGCGGCGACCGCGAGGGCGGCGTTGGAGACCCAGGTGGTGATCCAGTACGACCAGGCGGCGAGGAAGCCCGCGAAGTCGCCGAACGCCTCACGGGCGTAGACGTACGGGCCGCCTGTTCGCGGGTCGCGCTCGGCGAGCCGGCCGAAGACCAGGGCCAGGGCGATCGCTCCGACGGTGAGCACACCGAAGGAGACCAGGCTGATGGTGCCGAAGGGGGCGACCGAGGCCGGGAGGAGGAAGATGCCGCCGCCGATGATGTTGCCCGTGACCAGGGCGGTGGCGACGGGAAGGCCGAAGCGGCGGGCGTGCCTGCTGGGTGTGGGGGTCGCCTGCTCGGGGGCCGGAGCCGGTGCGGTGACGGTTCCGGAGTCGTGCATGGGGTGGTGCGCCTCTCATCGAACTGACGCCCGGGATCGCCGGGACGGCGCCCATGGTCGGGCACCGTCCGGCGGCCCTCCAAATCACGCGCTTTTGTCCTGTACGACCCCGTCCGGCACCGGAAAAGGTGCGAGGCCGCCGCTCCTCGGCCGCGAATCGTCCAGCAGCACCTGAGGGCCGTCCGACTCCCCCATCCAGCGCCGCAGCACCCGGTGGATCTGCTCGGCGCCGACGATCTCCGCGGGCGGTGCCGAGAAGGCGAGCGGGGACAGCAGGAACGGCCGGCCCTGCTCGCCACCGAGGCCGCCGTGGGAGCCGATCTGCTCCTCGAAGGCCAGCACCTCGCCGTCGGCCGGGTCGTGGAAGGAGTTGACCATGATGTCGGCGGTGTGCGGGAAGGAGTGCGTGCGCCGCACCGCGTCGGCGGCGCCCGGCCCGAAGGCGGCCAGCGGGCCGCGTCCGTCCACCAGCTCGGCGACCGGGATCTCGGCGCCGTACGCCCCGAGCACCACACCGTCGTGCTCCTCGCTGCGCACGAGGAGGAAGCCGATGCCGGGGTGGTTGGCGAGGGTCGGCAGCAGCGCCGGGTGGCGGGCGTCGATCTCCTCCTTGGTCATGCGGTGGGGCACGTCCGGGAAGGAGACCAGGCCGAGGTTGCCGGAGGCCAGCACGACCGGCTCGCTGCGGCGCGCGGGACGGTACTCCTCGGCGCTCTCCTCCACCGGCCGGCGCAGCGCCGCTCGGACCGCCGCCCGCGCCTCGGCGCCGCTGTGGGTGCGCTGCGCCCTGCGCGGCACGGGCAGTCCGCAGCCGGCCCGCACCAGGTCGCCGAGGGTGAGGCCGTAGCGGGCGCGGAAGGTCTCGCCGGGGCTCTGGCCGTGGTCGGAGAGGATCACCAGGCGGTAGGGGCGCGGGGCGTGCTCGGCGACCTTCTCGATCAGCGCCAGCGAGCGGTCGAGCCGGGCGAGGACCTGCTCGGCGTCGCGGCTGTGCGGCCCGGAGTGGTGCGCCACCTCGTCGTACGCCACCAGGTCGGCGTAGACGGCGGTGCGCCCGGCGAGCAGGTCGCCCATCACGGCGGCGACGACGACGTCCCGCTCGACGACGGTCGCGAAGGCGCGGATGAACGGGTAGAGGCCGCCGCGCCCCACCCGGGGGCGCTGCCGGCGCAGCCGGGCCCGGACGGACTGGGCGACCTCGCGGCCCGCCTCGGCGACGAACGACAGGGCGGTGCGCACCGCGTTGGCCGGGTCGGAGAAGTAGGCGAAGTACCCGGCGCGGGAGCGGGTCTCGCGGCTGCGCCGCCGGGCGGCGATGGACAGCACCAGGGCCTGCTCGTCGGCGCCGCCGCTGAACAGGTTGCCGCGGCTCGCGCCGTCCACCGTGAGCAGCCCGCCGTCCCCGGTGCGCTCGACGGCCCGGCGCTGCAGCTCGACGGCGCTGGTGGGCCGGTTGCACACCATGACGACCTGGCTGTCCTTCTCGTACCAGCGGAAGGCGGGCACGTCGAAGGTGCTGCCGTGCAGGATGCCGAGCTGGCTGGCGCCGGTCTGGCTGGACCAGTCGGTGCGCCAGGGGGTGAGCCGGTGGGTGGCGGGCGCGCCGGGAGCGCCGTGCAGCCAGCGCTCGACGGTCGGCATGAGCCCCTTGGCGACGGCGTCGGCGAGCACGGCGTGGCCCACGCCGTCCAGTTGCAGGAAGACCGTGCCGGGCGTGGCGGGGCCGGGCACGGGCAGGGCTCTGCGGCGGCGGTCGGCCAGCCGGTACAGGCGGCGCCGGTAGGCGTCGTCGTCGCGGACGGCGAGGGCGGCGCCGGTCGCGGAGGCGACCGCGGACATCACGGCGGCCACCACGACCGCGGTCTCCCAGGCCGCGCCGCCCCGCTCGGCCGGGTTCAGGCGCAGCGCGAGCAGCAGCAGGGCGCCGTTGAGGAAGAACACCAGCAGGCCCAGCACCAGCGCGGGCACGAGCAGCAGCAGCCGCACGAGCAGCGGCCACACCAGCGCGGAGAGCAGACCGAAGGCGCCCGCGCCGAGCGCGGCGGTGACCGCGATGCGGGTGGCGCTGTCGCCGTCCGGGGACTGGAGCTGGAAGTCGGGCAGCAGGCCGGCCAGGACGAGCATGGTGAGCGTCGACACGGCCCACACCGTGGTGCTCCGGCCGATCTGGCTCACCACCCGCCGCCAACGCCGTCCCAGCACCCCGCACACCTCACGTCCCGTGCCCGTCCCCACGGCGGGCCCGGCATCCAGCCTGGCACACCGTGCCGCGGAACCGGCTCGTCCGCCGGGTGACATTGGAAAGTACGGGCTGCCGTCGGATGTACGTGGTGAGGTCAGCGGCCGTCGTAGCCGGCCGTCGGCATCGACAGCCTGCGGTGCACGACGGCCTTCATCCCGGCGTCGTACGCCGGTTCGGCGCAGCCCACCGTTTCCAGGCGCACCCCGCGGCGTGCGCACTCGGCGGTGAACTCCTCCAGGGAGGAGAGCGCGCAGCGCAGGACGCGCGGGCTGGGCGCCACGAACAGGTCGAGTCCGGGCCGGACGCCGTCCCACAGGGCGCGGTGGTCGGGCCGCAGTCCGCGCACGAGGAGTTGGCGTACGACGACGTAGCCGCGTTCGGCGGCCCAGCGCGCGCACATGGCGTGCTGGCCGCGGGAGTCGACCAGGAAGGGATCGGCCTCCAGTTCCTCCAGCGGCGTCAGGCCGGCGATCGCCGTGACCTGCGCGACCGCCGCGTCCGGCCGGCCGAAGGCACCCCGCGTCTGTCCCATGGCGTCCCCCTCACCTCAGGGTTTCGCCGCCGACCCTACTCCTGCACGTAGGCTTCGGGGGAGTCGCGTGAAAGGGGCGCAGGAGTGCCGGTGGAGATCACCTGGTGGGGGCACGCCACCTGCACGGTCGCGGACTCGGACGTCCGTGTCCTCACCGACCCCCTGTTCGCCCGCAGGCTGGCGCATCTGCGGCGCCGCCGGGGCGCGTTGCCGCCGCCGGGTGCCTGGCGCGCGGACGTGGCGCTGGTGTCGCATCTGCACGCCGATCATCTGCATGTGCCGTCACTCGCGCGGCTCGCGCCGGGCACGCGCCTGTTCGTGCCCCGGGGCGCACGCCGTGCGGTGCCGTCCCTGCGCCGGCTCTCCCACCTGCGGATCGAGGAGGTGGCGCCCGGCGACGAGACGCGTGTGGGCGATCTCCTCGTACGGGCCGTGCCCGCGGCGCACGACGGGCGGCGGCTGCCGGTGGGGCCGCACCGCTCCCCCGCGCTCGGCTATGTCGTCGAGGGCGAGGCGCGGACCTACTTCGCCGGGGACACCGGCCTGTTCGACACCATGGCCAAGGAGGTCGGGCCGGTCGACGTGGCGCTGCTTCCGGTGGGCGGCTGGGGGCCGTATCTGGGCGAGGGGCATCTGGACGCGGGGCGGGCCGCGCAGGCGCTCGCGCTCCTGGGGGCGGCGAGTGCGGTGCCGGTGCACTACGGGACGTACTGGCCGATCGGGATGGACGCCGTGCGCCCCCATGAGTTCCATGCGCCGGGGCACGAGTTCGAGCGCCTCGCCGCCGAGCGGGCGCCTCAGGTGGCGGTGCACCGGCTGGGGCACGGGGAGAGTGTGCGGCTGGGGGTCACACGGTGAGCCTGCTCGCGGCCGCGTCCTCGTCGGTGCCGCCGGAGTCGACGCAGCAGGCCCTCGGGTATCCGTCGCTGTTTCTGCTGGTGTTGATCGGGGCGCTGGTCCCGGTCGTACCGACGGGGGCGCTGGTCTCTTCCGCCGCGGTGGTGGCCTTTCACCAGACCGCGCCGTTCGCTCTGGCTCTGGTGTTCGTGACGGCTTCTGTGGCCGCGTTCCTGGGGGATGTGGCGCTGTACTGGCTGGGGCGACGGGGGCTGAAGTCGAAGAACGGGTCGCGGTGGCTGGAGGCCATTCGGGCTCGGGCGCCTGAGGATCGGCTGGAGCAGGCGCAGGTCAAACTGGCCGAGCACGGGGTGGCCGTGCTGGTGCTGTCCCGGCTGGTGCCGGCGGGGCGGTTGCCCGTGATGCTGGCGTGTCTGCTGGCCGAGTGGCCTCTGCGGCGGTTCGTGCGGGGGAACCTTCCTGCGTGCCTGGCTTGGGCAGTGACGTATCAGTTGATCGGCATTCTCGGGGGGTCGCTGTTTCCCGAGCCGTGGGAGGGGGTTGTCGCGGCGATTGTGCTCACGCTGGTGATCAGTGTGGCGCCTAGTGTGTGGAAGCGGGTTCGGGCTGCCTCTTGATGTTGCGTTGCGGGGTGCCGCGCCGTCGTGGCTTGTCGCGCCCACGCGGCGGAGCCACATATGGATACAGCCCCGCACCCCTTTAGAGGTCGGCCCCCTCAAGCACCCTGGAGGCGCCCACCGGCAGATCCCACAGGTCCTCCCTCGCCAGGCCCGCCTTCTCCCAGGCCCTCCTCACCCGCGTCAGCGGTTCCAGCACCGGCTCCGCCGAGAGGATGAACGTGGCCCAGTGCATGGGGGCCATCCTGCGCGCGCCCAGATCCTGGGCGGCGCGTACCGCTTCCTCGGGGTCGCAGTGGACGTCGCTGAGCCACCAGCGGGGGTCGTAGGCGCCGATGGGGAGGAGGGCGAGGTCGATGCCGGGGTAGCGGCGGCCGATGCGGGTGAACCAGTGGCCGTAGCCGGTGTCGCCGGCGAAGTAGACGCGCTGTCCGTCGGGGTCGGTGAGGACCCAGCCGCCCCAGAGGGAGAGGCAGGTGTCGGTGAGGGTGCGCTTGGACCAGTGGTGGGCGGGGACGAAGTCGAAGCGGACCCCGGACAGTTCGGCGGCCTCCCACCAGTCCAGCTCGGTGACACAGGTGAAGCGGCGGCGCTGGAACCAGCGGCCGAGGCCGGCCGGCACGAACACCGGGGTGTCGCGCGGGAGTCGGCTCAGGGTGGGCGCGTCGAGGTGGTCGTAGTGGTTGTGGCTGATGACGACCGCGTCCACGCGCGGCAGGGCGCTCCAGGCGATGCCGACGGGTGTGACGCGGGGCGGGGTGCCGAGGATGCGGCGGGACCACACGGGGTCGGTGAGGACGGTCAGACCGCCGATGCGCACCACCCAACTGGCGTGCCCCGCCCAGGAGACGGCGACGGTGCGGGTGTCCACGCGGGGCAGCGGGCCCGGTGCGAAGGGCAGCCGGGGGATGTCGGCGAGGCCGTCGGGTCCGGGGCGTACGGCGCCCTCGCGGGCGAAGCGGGCGAACGCCTTGAGGCCGGGCAGCGGGGCGGTGAGCCGGTCGTGAAAGGTACGAGGCCACACCCGCCGCTCCCCCAGCGGGCGGGGCTCGGCGAGCGGGGGGAACGGCGGGGCGAGGGGGGACAGGGGGGACTCGGTGAGCGGGGCAGCGGCTGCCGGTGCGGAGGCGTCTTCGCGGGGGCCGGCACTCGTGGTGGTCGACTCGGACTGCTGCGTCATCGAGGAGGCTCCCATCGCTGAGCGTCGTCGCGGAGATCGTCGAAGACCGTCTTCACGGTGGTCAACGCGCGGTCCACGTGTGGCAGTTCCAACGGCGAGGGTGAATCGAGGCAGGCCGCGCGCTCCTCGTCGGTGCCGCCGAGCAGCGGCCCGGTGGCGAGCCGTACCCGCAGGGCCGCGAGGTCGTCGCCGAAGCGCTGGCCGCCGGGGGCGGGCATGCCGAGCCGGACGGTGAGGAAGTCCTCCAGTTCCTGGGCGTCGCCGACGCCGTGGGCGGTCAGCGCGGTGCGCAGCGGGCCGAGGTCGACGTAGAGGTGGCGGCCGGCCTGCGGGGGCCGGGCGAGGGCGCCCGCGCCGACGACGGCGTCGTGCAGATGGGCGGCCACGCGCGCGTGCAGGCGTACGGCGGCGGCGGCGCGGGCGGTGACCGGCTCGGGTTCGGCGAGGGCGTGGGCGGCCGCGGCGGCGACGGGGCTCGCCACACGGGCGCCGAGGGCGGTGAGGACGTCCAGCACGCGCGCGTGGAGCCGGGCTCCGGCCGGGTCCCCGGGGAAGCGGGCGACGGCGGCCGGCCAGCCGGTCGGCAGCAGCGCGCCGGCCAGGTCGGTGACGACGGTGACCCGGTCCGGCAGCATCTCGGCGGGGCTGAGCAGCGAGGTGCCCGGGAAGTGCAGCGGGTCGGGCGGGGAGTGCCGACGGTCGGGCGAGGGGTGCCGCGGGTCGGGCGGATAGTGCCGGCGGTCGGGCGGGTGGTGCAGCGTGTCGCGCCAGGTCTCGTCGCTGACCAGGTGCAGGCCCTCCCCCACGGCGGCCTCGACGGCCTCGTGCAGGACCTCGGGCGGGGCGACGGTGCCGGTGGGGTCGTCGGCGACGGACAGCACGAGCAGCCGCGGGTCGCCGCCCTCCTCACGGACCCGGCGCACGGTCTCCAGCAGCGCGTACGGGTCGGGGACACCGCCGCACTCGGCGGGGGTCGCGACATGGAAGACGGGTCTGCCGAGGAGACGTGCGTACGGTGCCCACCAGGCGGCGCAGGGCCGCGGCACGAGGACGTCGCCGCCGAGCGCAGCGGTCAGCGCGAGCAGCAGGGACGGGGCGCCGGGGCCCGCGGCGACGTGCTCGGGCGCGGTGGGCAGTCCGCGGCGCTCCCAGTAGCCGCAGGCGGCGTCCAGCAGCGCCGTGCCGCCGCCGACCGGCTCGGCGACGCCGCGTCCGGCGGCGGCCGCGACCACCGCGCACAGGTCCGGCAGCACCGGCAGCCCGTCGTCGGGCAACGGCGGCCCGTACCGTACGGGCCCGTGTCCCTCCGCGTCCGCCGCCCACCGCATACCCACCTCCGCATCGTGCCGCCGCTGTCGTCCGCCCGCATGCCGGGGGCCCGGGCCGGGCGCGGAGCAAGCGCTCGTGCGGCCCGTGGGGCTCTGTGTACCCGGCGCGGGGTGCGGTCAGGCGTCCCGGGCGGGGTTGCGGCGGTACAGGCGGTAGGCGGCGCCGCCGAGGGCTCCGGCGATGAGCAGGCCGCCGGCCACGAGGGCGGGCACCGAGTCGGTGAAGGTGCCGCCCTGCCCGGCCCGTACGCCGTGCTGGACGGGGGCGGGCGGGCAGGGGGTGGAGTGGGTCGTGCCGTGGGTGGTCTCGGGGCAGGGCGGCGCGCTGGTGGCGCCGCCGCCGTCCTTGGTCACGGTGAAGGTGGCGCTCCAGGGCTTGCCCTGGCCGCCGGGCGCGGCGGGGCAGGTGCCCTCGACGGTCCACGCGGTGTCGGGTCCGAGTCCGGCCGGTTCGCTCTCCAGGGCGCCGGCGGACGCGATGGCGGCGGTGCCGCGGTAGGCGGGTCCGGACACCGGGTCGTCGTTGCCGGGCACCAGCTGCAGGGCGACGGTGCCCTCCTCGAAGGCCTCGGAGGTGGCGTCCATGGTGGCGGGCGGCGATCCGCCGACGGGGTCGCAGGAGACGGACACGGTGACGCTGCCGCCCGGCGCCGCGGTGGCGGGGCTCACCTCGGCGGCGGGGTCGGCCGCCACCAGCGGCACGGCACCGGTCAGGGCGGCGCCGGTGAGGGCGACGACGGACAGGGCACGGGCGGTGCGGCGCATACGAAGGGCTCCTCGGGCCGGCGGCTGCGGGGGCACGGCGCTCGCGCCCCCGCAGCCATCACAGCCCGCCCCACCCGGACTCGCGCGCGGCCGGACCCCATCAGTGGGACCCGCACGCCCGACCGGGTGAAGCCGGGCCCCGCTCAGGCGGCGTCGTGCAGCACCTGCTCCCTGAGCCGGTCGCAGCAGCGGCTGATCAGCCGGGAGACGTGCATCTGCGAGATGCCGAACTGCTCGGCGATGCGGCTCTGGGTCATGTCGTCGAAGAACCGCATGTAGAGAATGGCGCGTTCCCGTTCGGGCAGGGCGGCGAGCCGGGGCTTGACGGCCTCGCGGTCGACGACCGTGTCGAGGGCGGGGTCGGGGGCGCCGAGGGCGTCGCCGAGGGAGTAGCCGTCCTCGCTGCCGGGCAGTTCCGCGTCGAGCGAGAGGGCGGTGAAGCTCTCCAGCGCCTCCAGGCCGGCCTTGACGTCCTCCTCGCTCAGGTTCGTGTGCTCGGCGAGCTCGGTGACGGTGGGCGTGCGCCCGGAGATGTCCTGGGTGAGGTCCTGAAGGGCGAACCGGACGCGGTTGCGCAGGTCCTGGACCCGGCGGGGGACGTGCAGGGTCCACATGTGGTCGCGGAAGTGGCGCTTGATCTCTCCGGTGATGGTGGGCACGGCGTAGCTCTCGAAGGCGTTGCCGCGCGCGGGGTCGTAGCGGTCGACGGCCTTGACCAGGCCGAGCGCCGCCACCTGGCGCAGGTCCTCGTGGGACTCGCCACGGCTGCGGAATCGGCCGGCGAGCCGTTCGGCCATGGGCAGCCAGGCCTCGACGATCTGCTCGCGCAGCGTGTCGCGCTGCGGTCCCGGGGGCAGTTCGGCGAGGGTGCGGAAGGCCTGGGCGGTGTCGGGGGCGTCGTCATGAGGGTGGTGCTTCGCGGCTGCTTGGGTGCGCATGGTGCGTCGCAACTCCCTTGTGGGTGCTCTGGGATGGACGGTCACCGTGGGAAGCCTGGCGTGGCCGGGCATCGTGCGCGCGGGCTGCGGCAGGCCGCTTCCACGGACGTGCCTCCGGTCCGAAGCACTGGGGTGCGCCTGCCCGGGCCTCGGGGCCGCAAACCCGGGCCGGGGGTTTCCGGCCGTGGTGCGGGGTGACTCGGCAGGGCACAGAGCCCGGTCCGCCTTTCGTCCCGACCCGGGAGGTTCCGTCATGAGCACGAAGGTCTCCGACCACGTCCTGTCACGGCTGCGCGAGTGGGGGGTCGAGCATGTCTTCGGCTACCCCGGCGACGGCATCAACGGCCTGCTCGCCGCCTGGGGCCGGGCCGAGGACCAGCCGATGTTCGTCCAGTCCCGGCACGAGGAGATGTCCGCGTTCGAGGCGGTCGGCTACGCCAAGTTCGGCGGCCGTATCGGGGTGTGCGCGGCGACTTCGGGCCCGGGCGCCATCCACCTGCTGAACGGGCTGTACGACGCGAAGCTGGACCATGTGCCGGTGCTGGCGATCGTCGGCCAGACGCACCGCACCGCGATGGGCGGTTCCTATCAGCAGGAGGTGGACCTGCACACGCTGTTCAAGGACGTCGCCTCCGAGTTCGTGGAGACGGTGACGGTGCCCGAGCAGCTGCCGAACGTCCTGGACCGGGCGATCCGCACCGCGTACGCGCGCCGCTGCCCCACCGCGCTGATCATCCCGGGCGATGTGCAGGAGCTGGACTACTCGCCGCCCACGCACGAGTTCAAGATGGTGCCGTCCAGCCTGGACCGCAGTGCCTGGACGGCGGTCCCGTCGGACGAGTCGCTGCGCCGGGCGGCGGAGATCCTCAACTCCGGTGACAAGGTGGCGATCCTGATCGGTCAGGGCGCCGCCGGTGCCGTCGAGGAGGTGCGCAACGTCGCCGAGACGCTCGGCGCGGGCGTCGCCAAGGCACTGCTCGGCAAGGACGTGCTCAGCGACGAACTGCCGTATGTGACCGGGTCGATCGGGCTGCTGGGCACACGTCCTTCGTACGAGCTGATGCGGGACTGCGACACGCTGCTGACCATCGGATCGTCGTTCCCGTACACGCAGTTCATGCCGGAGTTCGGCAAGGCGCGCGGGGTGCAGATCGACATCGACCCGCACATGGTGGGGATGCGCTATCCGTACGAGGTGAACCTGGTCGGCGACGCCCGTGAGACGCTGCGGCGGCTGATCCCGATGCTGCGGGGCGAGGAACGCGGCCGGGAGTGGTTCGACACGGTGTGCGACAACATGGCGCGCTGGCACGAGGTGATGGAGCGGCGGGCCGGTCTGTCGGCGGACCCGATCAACCCGGAGTACGTGGCGCGGGCGCTGGACCCGCTGCTGCCCGAGGACGCGATGGTGTCGTCCGACTCGGGTTCCGCGGCGAACTGGTACGCCCGTCATCTGACCATGCGGCCGGGCATGCGCTCGTCGCTGTCGGGGACGCTGGCGACGATGGGCTGCGGGGTGCCGTACGCGATCGGCGCGAAGTTCGCGCACCCGGACCGGCCGGCGATCGCACTGGTCGGGGACGGCGCGATGCAGATGAACGGCATGGCGGAGCTGATCACGGCCGCGAAGTACGCCGATCGCTGGCAGGACCCTCGCCTGGTGGTGGCCGTGTTCAACAACCACGACCTCAACCAGGTCACCTGGGAGATGCGGGCCATGGAGGGCGCGCCGTCCTTCCTGCCCTCGCAGGAGCTGCCGGACGTGCAGTACGCGGCGTTCGCCCGGAGCCTGGGCCTGACCGGCGTACGGGTGGAGAAGCCGGAGGACGTGGAGGCGGGCTGGCGGGCCGGCCTGGAGGCGGACGGGCCGGCGGTGGTGGAGTTCCTCACCGATCCGGCGGTACCGCCGATCCCGCCGCATTCCACCTGGGAGCAGATGGAGGCCACGGCCGCGTCGATCCTGAAGGGCGACGCCGACCGCGGCTCGATGGTGCGGCAGGGTCTCAAGGCGAAGGTGCAGGAGTTCCTGCCCGGGCGGGCGAAGAAGTAGCGGGCGAGGACGGCACGGGCTGCGTCGTCCTCGTCTTCTCCGGTGGCAGGAC
Source organism: Streptomyces sp. NPDC096205 (assembly GCF_044763135.1). Taxonomy (NCBI): domain Bacteria; kingdom Bacillati; phylum Actinomycetota; class Actinomycetes; order Kitasatosporales; family Streptomycetaceae; genus Streptomyces; species Streptomyces sp. NPDC096205. Next base: position 787,033 of record NZ_JBIWFS010000001.1, read on the forward strand.
CAGATCCTCGTACCAGCCGAGCGCCAGCACGACGCCGAGCAGGAGGACGGGGACGAGCACCGCGAGTACGGCCATGGTCTTTCCTTCCCCAGGTGGACCCGTGGGGGGTGACAGCCGGGTCTCCCCCGATCCGGCCCGCAAACCCCGGTGTCGTCGGAGCGGGGCCGGGTACGCGGTGCGCGACTGCCGACGATCTGGAGGAGTCATGCAGCGAGGCAGCGACCGGATGAGCGCGCACCGCGACGACGAGATGAAGCACCAGCTCCAGGGCCTGCTGAGGTCGGGCCACCCCACACGGGTGGAGGAGTGGCACGATCCGGAACCCGTCGCCGAGGACGACCCGTGGATCGCGGGCGGCCCGCACGTCCCGGCGTCCGCGGCCGAGGCGCGCCTGGAACTCGGCCGCGTACTGGGCCGGACCGCGTTTCCGGCGGGTCCCCGAGAGCTGATGGGCCTGCTGCGCGACCGGCATGCGCCGGACGCCCTGATCGAGCCACTGCACCGGCTGCCGCGGTCCGCGCGCTATCGCAACGTCCAGGAGCTGGCCGAGGCCCTGACCAGCGGCGAGGGAACGGAAGGAGGCCGGTGATGGCCGAGTTCGTACGCGAGGTCATGACCCCGGGCGTGGTCGCCGTACGCCCGGACGCCTCGCTGGCGGAGGCCGCGCAGCTGATGCGGGCGCAGGACATCGGGGACGTGCTGGTGGCCGACGGCCAGGAGGTCGTCGGGGTGCTCACCGACCGTGACATCACGATCCGGGCGGTGGCCGAGGGCATCGACCCGATGACGATGAGCGCCCAGGCGGCCTGCACCCCGCACCCGGTGACGGTCACCCCGCAGGAGACGGTCGCGGCGGCCGTCGCGCTGATGCGGGCCAAGGCCGTACGACGGCTGCCGGTCGTCGAGAACGGGCTGCCGGTCGGGATGGTCACGCTCGGGGACCTGGCGATGTCCGAGAACCCCGACAGCGCGCTGGCCGCGATCAGCAGGGCCGAGCCGGACGAGGAGCCCGGCGCCGCGCCGCACGGCCGGGGGGCCGTGTGAGCCGGGACCGGGCCGCCGAGATCTCGCGGACGGGCGTCACCGTGGACGTGGGTGACGCCACGGTCCGCTATCTGCTGTACGGGCTGCTGCCGAGCTGGTTCGTGCCGGGCCTCGCGGACTGGCTGATGCACCGGCGCACCCGGATCGAGGAGACGACGGGGACGAAGGAGTCCGCGCTCCACTCGCTGATGATGGCCGAGGTGGGCGTGCCGATCGCGCTGACCCTGCGCTACGAGGTCAACCCGCTGCTGCTCACGGTGCAGTTGGCGGGTGCCGCCGCCCATGAGGCGACCGCGCTGTGGGACGTGCGGATGGCGACGCACAGCGACCGCGAGGTGCGGCCCATCGAGCAGCACATCCACAGCTTCCTGGAGTCGCTGCCGTTCGGCGCGCTGTCCGCGCTGCTGTGTCTGCACGCCGACCAGGTGAAGTCGCTGCTGCGCGGGGGCCGCGGGAACCGGGACGCCTGGCGTCTGGTGCGGCGCAAGCCTCCGCTGTCGAGAGCGTACATCGCGGGGATCGCTGCCGCGGTCGGCACCTGTGTGCTGCTGCCGTACGGCGAGGAACTGCTGCGCTGCCTGCGGGCGGCGCGCCGGGAGAACAAGCGCGTCACCGGCGACCAGGCCGAATGGCGTGCCACGGAAGGAGAGTGAGAACAGATGCGCATCGCGTTTCTGACCGCGCCCGAGGGCGTGGAGCAGATCGAGCTGACCGATCCCTGGCAGGCGGCGGAGGACGCCGGGCACGAGCCGGTGCTGGTGTCGACGAAGGCCGGCCATGTGCAGGCCTTCGACCATCTCGACAAGGCGGCCACCTTCGCCGTGGACGAGGTGGTGGGCGAGGTGCCGGCGGAGTCGTTCGGCGCGCTGGTGCTGCCCGGCGGGGTGGCCAACCCCGACTTCCTGCGGCTGGACGAGAAGGCCGTGGCGTTCGTGAAGGACTTCTTCGAGCGGGGCCGCCCGGTGGCCGCGATCTGCCATGCGCCGTGGACGCTGGTGGAGGCGGACGTGGTGCGCGGCCGGGTGCTCACCTCCTGGCCGAGTCTGCGCACGGACATCACCAACGCGGGCGGCACCTGGGTCGACGAGCAGGTCAGGGTGTGCGACCACGGACCGAACAAGCTGGTCACCAGCCGTAAGCCGGACGATCTCAAGGCGTTCTGCGAGGCCTTCGTGGAGGTCTTCGCGAAGGAGAGCGGCTGATGGGTGACCGCAAGCAGGAGCAGCAGGACTTCTTTCGCGCCGAGGACCCGGCGTCCGGTCCGCTCACCACCGACCAGGGTGTGCCGGTCGACCACACCGACGACTCGCTGAGCGCGGGCGAGCGCGGGCCGACGCTGCTGGAGGACTTCCACTTCCGGGAGAAGCTGACCCGGTTCGACCATGAGCGGATCCCGGAGCGGGTGGTGCACGCCCGCGGCGCGGGGGCGTACGGCTATTTCGAACCGTACGAGTCCTGCGCGGAGTTCACCCGCGCGGCGTTCCTCCAGGACCCGGCGGTGCGCACGCCCGTGTTCGTGCGGTTCTCCACCGTGCAGGGCCCGAAGGGCTCGGCGGACACGGTGCGGGACGTGCGCGGCTTCGCGACCAAGTTCTATACCTCCGAGGGCAATTACGACCTGGTCGGGAACAACTTCCCGGTGTTCTTCATCCAGGACGGCATCAAGTTCCCGGACTTCGTGCATGCGGTGAAGCCCGAGCCGCACAACGACATCCCCACCGGCGCCTCCGCGCACGACACCCTGTGGGACTTCGTGTCGCTGCAGCCGGAGACGCTGCACGCGATCATGTGGCTGATGTCGGACCGGGCGATCCCGCGCAGCTACCGCATGATGCAGGGCTTCGGGGTGCACACCTTCCGGTTCGTGAACGCCGACGGCAAGGGCACGTTCGTTAAGTTCCACTGGAAGCCGCGGCTCGGCGCGCATTCGCTGGTGTGGGACGAGGCGCAGGAGTGCCAGGGGCGTGACCCGGACTTCAACCGGCGCGACCTGTGGGACGCGATCGAGGCGGGCGAGTACCCGGAGTGGGAGCTGGGCGTCCAACTGGTCCCGGAGGAGGACGAGTTCGCCTTCGACTTCGACCTGCTCGACGCCACGAAGGTCATCCCGGAGGAGCAGGTGCCGGTGCGGCCGATCGGCCGGATGGTGCTGAACCGCAACCCGGAGAATTTCTTCGCCGAGACCGAGCAGGTCGCCTTCCACACGGCGAACGTGGTGCCGGGCATCGACTTCACCAACGATCCGCTGCTCCAGGCCCGCAACTTCTCCTATCTGGACACGCAGCTGATCCGGCTGGGCGGGCCCAACTTCGCGCAGTTGCCGGTGAACCGGCCGGTGGCGCCGGTGCGCACCAACCAGCGCGACGGGTACGGCCAGAGCACGATCCACCGGGGCACGAACTACTTCCCCAACTCGCTGGGCGGCGGCTGTCCCGCGCACGCGGGCGCCGACCCGCACGCCTTCCGGCACTACACCGAGAAGATCGACGGCGCCACGATCCGGCGACGCAGCCCGAGCTTCGAGGACCACTACAGCCAGCCCGCGCTGTTCTGGAACAGCATGGCCGACTGGGAGAAGCAGCACATCGTGGCCGCGTTCCGGTTCGAGCTGGGCAAGGTCGAGGCGCGCACGGTGCGGGTCCGGACGGTGGAGCACCTGGCGAAGGTGGACGGCGAACTGGCGGCCGAGGTCGCCCGCGGCATCGGCGTGCCCGAGCCCGCGGCCGTGGCGGAACCGGCGTCCAAGCTGGCCTCGCCCGCGCTCAGCCTTCAGGCCCTGCGCGGCGACGGCTCGATCCGCACCCGCCGGATCGCGGTACTGGTCGCCGACGGGGTGGACGCGGCCCAGGTCACCTCGGTGCGCGAGGCGCTGGCCGCCGAGGGGGCGCTGGTGGAGGCGCTGGCCCCGGTGGACGGGTCTGTCACGGGCTCCGACGGTGAGCGGTACGCCGTGGACCGCGCCCTGCCGACGATGGCGTCCGTCCTCTACGACGCCGTCCTGCTGCCGGGCGGCCCCGCGGACACGCCCTCGACGGCCGAGGACCCGGACGCGATGCGTTTCGTCCGGGACGCCTACCGGCACGGCAAACCCATCGCCGCGCTCGGCTCCGGTGTCGGCGTCCTCGCCGCCCTGGAACCCGAGGGGCTGCGTCTGTCGGCGGAGTCCCAGCAGGTGCTGAGCGATCAGGGCGTGGTCACGGACACCGCCCCGGGTCGGGCGAGCCCCGAGTTCGCACAGGCGTTCGTCGACGCCATCGCGGCGCACCGGCACTGGGACCGCCCGCCGCTGCGCTGCTGACGGTGGCGTCCGGGGTGACGGCGGCCTCGGGGTGACGGTGGCCTCCAGGCCGCGGGGACCGACTCCCGGTTCCCGCGGCCCGGAGCGCTGTGCGGGCACCGCTGTCAGCCGCTGTACGGGTTCCTGCCGGCTCAGCCGCTGTACGGGTCCCTGCCGGCTCAGCCGCTGCCGCGGGGCGCCCTGTCAGCTCAGCCGCCTGTGCGGGTCCCTGTCAGCCGCCGACGCCGCCCGCGCCCGGGCCCCACTTGCCCACCGGGGCCTGGTCACGGCCCGACGGCATGCGCTCGCGCGCCCCGTCGCGGGTGCGGCCCGGGGAGACGGACCGGCGCGGGTTGCGGCGGAGGTACTCGCCCTCCAGTTGCGCCATGCGCTCGTTGTGGACGCGCAGCGCGTCGTTCGAGCCGTACAGCAGGGTGTCGTGGCGCGTGCGGTGGATCGTCTCCAGCTCCTTCATGAGCTGCTGGTCGTCCAGCCTGCCCGGTTCGACTCCGGTCATCGTGGTGCCCCGCTCGTCGTGTTCGTCCATGCCGTTCGGGTACCCGCCCGATGCGCACCGCACCATCGAACGGCCTCCGGGAGGGAGCCATGGACCTCGCGTTCCTGCACCCACTGTACGAGCGAACCGGCCCCTGGGCCTCCGTGTACGTCGACACCTCCCGGCACACCGAGGACACCCCGCACGAGCGGCATCTGACCGCCGAGGCGATGGCCCGCGAGCTGGCCCGGCAGGGCGCGGACGAGGCCACCTGCCGGGCGGTGCGGGACGCCCTGGAGGAGCTGCGGCACTCCCCCGAACCGCATGGCCGGGCCCTGTTCGCCCGTGCGGGTGAGGTCGCGCTCGATCCGTCGCTGGCCCGTCCCCCGCAGGCCGACCGCGCCGAGTGGGCGCCGCTGCCGCGCGTCTCCCCGCTGCTGGACCTGGCCGGGGAGGACCCGGTGTGCGTGGTGGCGTACGTGGACCGCAAGGGCGCCGACTTCGAGCTGCGCAGCGCCCTGGCCCGGGAGCCCGCGGGCACGGTCGCCGGGCGGCAGTGGCCGGTGCACCGCACGAGCAGCGCCGACTGGTCCGAGCGGCACTTCCAGCTCCGGGTGGAGAACACCTGGGAGCACAACGCGGCCGAGATCGCCGACGCGCTGTCCGTCTGCCAGGAGGAGACGCGGGCCGACCTGCTGATCCTGGTGGGCGAGGACCGCGAGCGGCACTCGGTGCGCGAGCGGATGCCGCAGCGGCTGGCCGAGCGCGTGGTGGAGGCCCCGCACGGCGCCGGCAGCAGGCTCCTCGACGCGGACGTGGAGGAGGCCAGGACCCGGCATGTCCGCGAGCGGGCCCAGGCGGCGCTGGAACGGTTCCTGGCCGTACGCACGCCGGACGACGAGGGTCGCTCCGGGGCGGTCGAGGGTGTGCCGGCGCTGGTCGAGGCCGCGCGTGAGCACCGTATCGACACGCTGCTGGTACGGCCCGACGGCCCGGACACCCGTCGTGAGGTGTGGATCGGGGAGGACCCGGACCAGCTGGCGGTGCGCCGCACCGAGCTGCGCACCCTCGGCGAGCAGCACTCGTGGGCGGCCCGCGCGGACGACGCCCTGATCCGCTCCGCCGTCGCCACGGGCGCACCCGCGCTGTCCCTGGCGCCGCTGGAGGCGGCCCGGCGCGACGACGTACCGTCGGCCGGTCTCGGCGCGCTGCTGCGCTGGTCCTGAGCGGCGGGGCGGGCGCGCCGGTCCTCAGCGGTCGGCCGGGCCGGGGTTACCGGGCGGTCGGCCGGGTGCGCCGGTCCTCAGCGGCCGGGCGGCCGGGGTTACCGGGCCCGCTCCACCCGCCGTTCGTCCCACACCGGCTCCGGGGTCTCCCGGACGCGGCCGTCGCTGCCGAAGACCAGATAGCGGTCGAAGGAGCGGGCGAACCAGCGGTCGTGGGTGACCGCGAGGACCGTGCCCTCGAAGGCCTCCAGACCCTCCTGGAGGGCCTCGGCGGACTCCAGGTCGAGGTTGTCGGTGGGTTCGTCGAGGAGCAGCGCGGTCACGCCCTGGAGCTCCAGCAGCAGGATCTGGAACCGCGCCTGCTGGCCGCCGGAGAGCCGGTCGAAGGTCTGCTCGGCCTGGTTGGTCAGCTCGTAGCGCCGCAGCCGGGACATGGCTGCGCCCCGGTCCTGGGCGTGGTCCTTCCACAGGATGTCCAGCAGGGTGCGGCGCTGGAGCTCCGGGTGTGCGTGGGTCTGCGCGAAGTGGCCGGGCACGACGCGTGCGCCGAGCTTCCACTCCCCCGTGTGCGCCACGTCCTCGCCGGCCAGCAGCCGCAGGAAGTGCGACTTGCCGGAGCCGTTGGAACCGAGGACCGCGACGCGTTCGCCGTAGAAGACCTCCAGGTCGAACGGCCGCATCAGGCCGGTGAGTTCGAGGCCGGCGCAGGTGACGGCCCGTACGCCGGTGCGGCCGCCCTTGAGCCGCATGGTGATGTCCTGCTCGCGCGGCGGCTCCGGCGGCGGTCCGGCCTCCTCGAACTTGCGCAGCCGGGTCTGCGCGGCGGCGTAGCGCGAGGCCATCTCGTGGCTGACGGCGGCCGCCTGGCGGAGGTTGAGCACCAGCTTCTTCAGCTGGGCGTGCTTCTCGTCCCAGCGGCGGCGCAACTCCTCGAAACGCGCGAAGCGTTCGCGGCGGGCCTCGTGGTACGTCGCGAAGCCGCCGCCGTGCACCCAGGCGTCGGCGCCGGCCGGGCCGGGCTCCACGGAGACGATCTTCTCGGCGGCACGGGCGAGCAGTTCACGGTCGTGGGAGACGAAGAGGACCGTCTTGCGCGTCTCCTTCAGGCGCTCCTCCAGCCAGCGCTTGCCGGGGACGTCGAGGTAGTTGTCCGGCTCGTCGAGCAGCAGCACCTCGTCGGTGCCGCGCAGCAGCGCCTCGAGGACGAGCCGCTTCTGCTCGCCGCCGGACAGCGTCCGCACCAGCCGCCACTGCGCCTTGTCGTACGGCACTCCGAGCGCGGCCGTGGTGCACATGTCCCACAGCGTCTCCGCCTCGTAGCCGCGCGCCTCCGCCCAGTCGGAGAGGGCCTGCGCGTACGCCAGCTGGGCGGCCTCGTCGTCGACGGTCATGAGGGCGTGCTCGGCGGCGTCGACGGCCTTCGCCGCCTCCCGGATGCGCGGCGTGGCCACGGAGACGAGCAGGTCACGCACGGTGGTCTCGTCGCGCACCGAGCCGACGAACTGGCGCATCACCCCGAGCCCGCCGCTCACGGTGACGGTGCCGCCATGCGGCTTGAGCTCGCCGGAGATCAGCCGCAGCAGGGTCGTCTTGCCCGCCCCGTTGGGTCCGACGAGGGCGACGACCGCGCCCTCACCCACCCGGAAGGACACATCGCCGAGCAGGGTCCTCCCGTCGGGGAGGTGGTACTCGAGGTGCGCGGCTTCCAGATGTCCCATGGTCAGGCATTGTGCGGGCGCGCCGCACACCCGGGCAAACCGTTATCGGACCCGACCGTGCGACAGCGGCGCCGTATCACTGTGAGGTCTCGTCCAGCGGCCTGCCCGTAGGGCCGCCCTCCGTGCCCGGGCCGACCGCCTCCACCATGGCGCCCGCCCAGGTCAGGGCCTTCCAGCCGTCGGCCGGGGAGCCCTCCAGGACGACCACGCCGGTGTTGTCCAGGCCGTGGGTGGTGGCGAAGGGGACGTCGACGTTGGCGGCGCGGCAGGCCGTCCACAGGCGGATCACGGCGCCGTGGCTGACCATGGCGACGGTGCCCGCGCCGCCGGCGGCGGCCTCGGCGATCACGGCGTCGTAGCGCGCGAGGACCTCGTCCCCGGTGTCCCCGCCCGGCATGCGCAGCCCGGTGTCGCCGTTCATCCAGGCGACCACGGTCCGCAGGTACCGCTGCCCCTCCTCCGACCCGCCGGGCAGCATCTCCAGGTCGCCGGCGAACACCTCGCGCAGACCGTCGCGGACCAGGACGTCGAGCCCGCGCGCGGCGGCCAGCGGGGCGGCGGTGCGCCGGGTGCGGGTCAGCGGGGAGGCGTAGACGGCCGCGATGTCCTCGTCGGCCAGGGTGCCGGGCAGCAGGGCGGCCTGCCGCTCGCCCAGCTCGGTCAGGTCCGTGCCCGGGTGAGCGGTGTCGAGCAGGTAGTCGAGGTTGGCGACGGTCTGGCCGTGGCGAACGAGTAGCAGGCGCACCGCCTCAGCGTACTCGGGCCGAGTCCCGACAACCCTAGCTGACGGACTGTCAGTCCATATGTCAAAACGCGGGTCTCAGTATGCGGTTGGACGGCATACGGTGGCATCAGCCGCTCCGGCAGCCCGGGGCGGGCCGGACGAGAAGGGGGAGAGTCATGTCGCAGGCACGGGAGACCGCGGTCTACACGCACGGACACCACGAGTCGGTGCTGCGCTCGCACAACTGGCGCACCGCCGCCAACTCCGCGGCGTACCTGCTGGGTTCGCTCGAGCCCCACATGCGGATCCTGGACATCGGCTGCGGCCCCGGCACCATCACCGCGGACCTGGCCGCGCTGGTCCCGGACGGGCACGTCACCGGTGTCGACCGGGCGCCGGAGATCGTCGAGACGGCCCGCGCGACCGCCGCCGAACGCGGCCTGGCCAACACCGACTTCGCCGTCGCCGACGTCCACGCCCTGGACTTCCCCGACGACACCTTCTGTGTGGTCCACGCCCACCAGGTGCTCCAGCACGTGGGTGACCCGGTGCAGGCGCTGCGCGAGATGAAGCGCGTGACGAAGCCGGGCGGCTTCATCGCCGTCCGCGACTCCGACTACGCGGCGATGACCTGGTACCCGGCCTCGCCGGGCCTGGACGCCTGGCAGGACCTGTACCAGCGGGTGGCCCGGGCCAACGGCGGCGAGCCGGACGCCGGGCGGCGCCTGAAGGCGTGGGCCCTGCGGGCGGGCCTGACCGACATCACCGCCACCTCCGCCACCTGGACCTTCTCCACGCCCGAGGAGCGTGCCTGGTGGAGCGGCCTGTGGGCCGACCGCACGGTGGCCTCGGCCTACGCGGACCGCGCCACCGAGGGCGGCCACGCGACGGCCGGGGACCTGCGGGCGGTCTCGGAGGCCTGGCGGGAGTGGGGCCGGCGGGAGGACGGCTGGTTCAGCGTCCTGCACGGCGAGATTCTGTGCCGGAAAGACGGCTGAAACTCCGAATTCGGGATACACGGTGTGCCAGGAGGTTCACATCATGGTTCCCATCCTGCTGGTGCTGCTTCTGGTGCTCATCCTGTTCGGCGCCGGATTCGCCGTGAAACTGCTGTGGTGGATCGCACTGGCCGTGCTGATTCTGTGGCTGCTGGGATTCCTGCTCCGCGGTACGACCGCCGGGGGCGGCAGGGGTCGCTGGTACAGGTGGTGAGAGACCCCCGATCACTTTCGGGGCAACAACGGCCCGAGCGGCCCGAGGTCCAGATTCAGGTCCTCGGGCCGCAGTCCGTAGCGCTCGCGCAGCTCGGTCATGCGGTCGTCCAGCAGCATCAGGGTGAGGCCGATGCGCTCCTCCTGCTCCTCGCTGAGATCGCCCGCGTCGACGCGGCGCAGCGCCTGCCGCTCCATGAGCTGGCGCAGTAGCTCGACGACGGTCAGGACCAGCTTGACGAGGTCCCTCTCGACCGTGTCGGGGTCGAGCTCCATCCGGCGGCGGGGCTCGCTCACGTACTCTCCTCCCAGGGGGCCGGCAGCTGCGGGCCGACCGAGCTGATCAGGGCGTTCAGGTCGATGCGGACGAGGTCGACGTCGGCGATGCGCAGCGTGAGGTCCCCGGTGACGACGACCCCGCCGGCCAGCAGCCGGTCGAGCAGGTCCACGAGGGCGACCTCGCGGCGTTCGATGACGGTCACCGCTCCTCCCCCGTGTCCTGAGAGGACCCCGCTGTGTCCTGAGGCGACCCCGCTGTGTCCTGAGACGACCCCGCGTTCTCGGTGAATCCCATGTCCCCGGTGAACGAATAGGCGGCCCACGGTCCGGTGAGTTCCACCCGCATTCCGCTCGCCTGGTCCTTCGTACGGTCGACCAGTTCCACGAATTCCTCGGACGCGGCGCGGGAGACGAGATAGGCCGCGTTGAGCACATTCCGGCCCGCCTCCCCGGAAAGCGCCGGATTCTGCGGGGCGTGCAGCCGGGAGTCCTCCGCGAAAGAGGCGAGCGTCCGGTGCAGGCCGGTGGCGAATTCCTCCGCCCGCCGCCAGGACTCCTCGGCGCTGTGCGACTGCCTGCGCCGCTGGCGCAGATAGTCCCGGCCGCTCGTGGGCCGGGCCGCCGGGCGCGCGGGCTCCGCGGATTCCTCCGACGGCTCCATGTACACCTTCACGCCCCACTCGACCCGGCCCTCCAGCCGGTCGAGGGTGCGCCGGAAGGCCTCCTCGTGCTCCTCGATCATCACGCGTACGCCGCTGCTGTCACGGAAGACCGTGCCGAGCCGGAGCGGCAGCGGCGTGGTGACGGCCGTGAGCGCGTCGATCACGCCCTGGTGGGCGCGGGCGGTCGCGGTGAGCCAGTCCAGGTCCTCCAGATGCTCGCGCAGCGCCTCCTCGGAGAAGTCCGCCTCGGGCACCGTACTCACCACGGCGATCAGGCCGTGGTGCGTCAGCTGCTGGGGCGGCACCCCGGCCACGCCCGTCAACTGGGCCTGGAGGGCGGACGCGAAGGGCCGGCAGACGGCGTAGACATAGCGCAGTCCGGTCATGAGGCCTCCTCCTGCACTTCGCCGGCCTCGAGTTGCGCGAGTCGCTCGCGCAACTCGGCGTTCTCCCGGGCGAGTTCGCTGCGCCGGGCGCGCGAGGACAACGCCGGATCGTCCTCCCACCAGTCGATGCCCATCTCCCGGGCCTTGTCGACGGAGGCGACCACGAGCCGCAGCTTGATGGTGAGCAGCTCGATGTCGAGCAGGTTGATGCGGATGTCGCCCGCGATGACGACGCCCTTGTCCAGCACCCGCTCCAGGATGTCGGCGAGATTGGACCCGCCGTCACCGCCGTAGGCCTGAGGCAGTCGGCTCGGTGTACTCATCGGCGGCTCCGACGGCGGGGCTCGGGCTCAGGCTCGGGCTCCGGCTCTTCCTCCGGCTCTTCCTCGTCCTCGTCCTCGTACTCGGCTTCGGCGTCGTACTCGTCCTCGTCCTCGGCGGCCGCGCCCCGGTCGTCGTAGTCGTCCTCGTCCGCCTCATCAACCTCGTCAGCCTCATCGGCCTCGGCGGTCTCGTCCGGCTCGTACTCCTCGTCGGCCTCGTAGTCCTCGTCCGCCTCGTCGACGTCCGTGTCCTGAGCGTCCCCGGCGTCCTCGGCGTCCTGGACGACCTCCTCATGGCTGCGGACGACCTCTCCGTCGCGGATCTCGCCGCGCCAGCCCTCGTCCGCCTCGCCGCGCAGCGTGACGTAGCGGGCGTAGTTCTTCAGGTCGAGCCTCGCCCTGCGGCCCTGGGCCCGCCAGATGTTGCCGGTCTTCTCGAACAGGCCCTTGGGGTAGTACTCGATGACCAGCAGGACGCGTGTGAGGTCCTCGGTGAGCTCGCGGAAGGAGACGACGCCCTTCACCGAGCCCTTGGCGCCCTCCGAGGTCCACGCGATGCGGTCGTCGGGCACCTGCTCCAGCGTGCGCGCCTTCCAGCTACGGTTGGACCAGAAGACCTTGACCTGCCAGTCGGACGACGTGTCGTCGGCGCGCTGGGCGCTCTTGACGCCCTTGGCGAACGTGCTGAAGTCCTGGAAGCGGGTCCACTGGTCGTACGCGGTGCTCAGCGGAACCGCGACATCGACGTACTCCATGATGACCGTCGGCTTGTTGCCGGCACCGCCCTTGCGGCCCTTCTTGCCGCCCAGGGCGTTCTTGACCGCGCCGGTCACGCTGTCCTTGACCCGGCCCGCGCCGACCTCGAGGGCGGCGCGCAGCGGGCTCTTGCCCTCGGAGAGCTTGCGGCCACCGTCGAGGGCGAGCTTGGCGAAGCCGGGGCTGTTGCCCTCCGCGATGTCGTTGAGCCGGACGGTGGTCTCACCGAGCTTGCGGCCCAGGCCGGCCAGGAGCCGCTCGGCCTGGGCGGCGAGGTATTCCTGCGCCTCGGCCTTGAGCCGGTCGGCGGCGGGGCTGTGGGCCAGCTCCGAGAGCGGGCTGCCGCCCGCGGCGTCAGTCGCCTTGGAGGCCGCTGATCGGGCTGTGGCGGTCATCGGTCACCGCCTCCTTTCGGCCGCCGGGCGCCGGAGGCCGTCTTCGCGGCCGATCCGGCCGCCTTGGCTCCCCGGGTGGTCTTCTTGGCGGCGGTCTTGCGAGCGCCCGCCTTTTTGGCCGGCGCGGTGGACTTCCGGGCACGGGACCCGCTGCCGGACGACTCGGACGCCGCGGGCTCCTCCGCATCCCGCTTGTCGCTCGCCTCCGCTGTCTCCTCCGGCTCCTGGTCCTCGTGCGACCGGGTACCCCGGGCCGCGCGTTCCTCCTCGTCGTTCTCGGATTCGTCCGCGCTCTCGGATTCGTCCGCGCCGGGGACGACCCCGGCCAGCCGGTCGCGGGTCTCGGCGGTACGGTCGTGCAGCCGCCCGGCGAGGGTGTCGAGCTGCCGCTCGATCATCGCCGAGGACGCCGCCTTCCCCACTCCGCGCAGGTCCCCGCGGAGCTGGTCCCCGAGCTCCTTGAACTGCGGGTTGTTCCGCAGCTGCCCGGAGACGAGATCCGCGATCGCCCGGGGGCCGACGTTCATCCGACGGCCCGCCACGAACGTGCCGACGGCGATGGCCATCTTGAGCTTCTTGGTCCGCCCCAGTAGATATCCGGCCCCTACGGCGAGGCCGAGTCCCGCTCTGCTCATCGTGTCCGTCCTCTCACTCTGCGGTGCCGCCTCGGCCCGTGCCTCTCTCCAGCCGGTCGAGGAGCTCGTCCTCCCTGCGGTCGAACTCCGCCTCGTCGATCTCGCCCGCCTCCAGCTGCTCCTCCAGTCGCGCGAGCTCGGCCCGGACGGCGGCGGGGTCGTAGTAGAGCCGCTCGGCCTCGTGCAGCACCTGTTCGATCACCCAGGCGCTGCCGCGCACCGGCGCGAACGGCAGCAGCAGCACCTCCGTGATCAGTCCCATGGCCTACTCCACCGGCTGTGCGCTCGAGATGCCCGTGTGCGCCGAACCGGCCGGGCCGGGATCGACGAAGCTGTACGGGGGCAGCGGGCCGTTGACGCGCAGTTCGAGGTGCGGAAGGTTCCTGCGGGCGTCCTCGATCGTGTCGAGGAACTTGCCGGCCGCCTCGCGGTGCACCAGGAACGAGATGTTGACCAGCCAGCCGCTGGACTCGGGTCCCGTGCTGGTCGCCTCGGCCGCGGAGTCCAGCAGTTCCTGGACGCGGGCGGCGTCCTCGGCCTCCTGGGCGCGCACGGCACCGGCGACCATCTCGCCGAGCCGCAGCTTGTCCTCGTAGCTGCCGCCGCCGGCCCTGCGGTTGGCCTCCGCGAGGGCCCGGATGTCGGTGTCGGCGGACATCACCTTGTGCAGCACGGCCTCCTCGACGTGGGAAGCCTTGACGTTGTACTCGACCCGGCCGTCGAGGGCCTGGAGCCGTTCGCGGTAGTGGTCGGCGCGTTCGGTGAGCACCGTGGTCACCGTGTCGTCGTCGGGGGCGACGCTGCCGAACCGCATCGGCAGGACACAGCCCTCGGCCCCCGCCTCGCCCAGCACGGCCTGGTGTGCGATCAGGTCGCGGCGCTTGGGCCGCAGCCCCTCGGGGGCCTCGCCGACGACCGCCGCCAGCTCACCGGCCGGCAGCAGGCGGACCGGGCCGGGCGGGTCGCCGACGCCCTTGAGGCCGTCGGGCAGCGGCGGGTGGGTCGCGGCGACGATGCCGTAGACGTAGGTGCTCACTCCTGCTCCTCCTTCCGGCGTGTGGTGCTGCGGCGGGCGCGCGGCTTGCTCTCGGTCTCCTGGCCCTCCTCGCGGGCCTGTCGGAAGGCGCCGGAGATGGTCTCGGCGGCGCCGGACAGGGCGCCCTTGGACTTGCCGCGGGCACCCGACTCGGTGATCTCACCGACCACCTCGGGCAGCCCGGGGCTCTTGTTCGGGCCGGACTCCAGGTCGAGGCGGTTGCAGGCCTCGGCGAAGCGCAGATAGGTGTCGACGCTGGCGACGACGACTCGGACGTCGATCTTCAGGATCTCGATACCGACCAGGGACACCCGCACGAAGGCGTCGATGACGAGCCCCCTGTCCAGTACGAGTTCCAGCACGTCGTAGAGGCCACTCGAGCCTCCCGACCCTCCGGTCTGTTGTGCCGGGACGACGGTCATGCCGGTCGTTCCTCCTTGTCACACTCGGCTTGTGCGCGATACGGGCGGGATGCGGGCCTCAACGGCCGCCGGGCCTGCGGGCGTCGGAGCGGCCGCGCTCGTAGCGGCGGACGCGCCGGTAGCCGGTGAGCTGTCCGTCCGGGTCGAGTTCGACCTGGTAGCTCGCCAGCAGGCTCATCGTGTCGGGGACGCGTTCCAGTTCCAGGACCTCGACCTCCAGCGTCCAGCCGTCCTCCCTCTGTTCGAAGGACGACACCGACTCGGCGGTCATGCCGGTGAGTTCGGCGAGCTGGTCCCGCGCCGCGCGCAACACTTCCATCGGGGTGGGCCGTTCGCCCGCCCCGCCCGTCTTCTGGTTCGTCTTCTCAGTCATGGATGCCTCGCACGGCGAGTGGCCCGCAGAGCCTTGGCCAAACCCGGCAGGCGGGCCTTTCACGTCGGTCAGCCGCGCAGCGCGTCCAGTCGGCGCCGGGCCGGACCGAGGGACCTGGCCCGGTTCATGACGCCCGACCAGGGGTTCGTACGGGCCTGCTCCACGGCGTCCTCGATGCTCCAACGGCGGGCGGTGAGACCGGGATCGGCGAGCTGGTCCCAGGTGAGGGGCGTGGCGACGGGTGCGCCGGGCAGGGGGCGTACGGTGAAGGGCACGACCGCGGTCTGGGCGTAGGCGTTGCGCTGGATGTCGAGGTAGAGACGGTCGCCGCGGTCCTTCTTGCGGGCGGCGGTGGTCAGCCGGCCGGGGTGGGACGCGACGAGCAGCTCGGCGACGTCCCGCGCGAACTCCCTTACGTCGTCGAAATCGTGACGGCCGTTCAGGGGCACGACCACATGCAGTCCGCGCGAGCCGGTGGTCATCGGCGCCGAGGGCAGCCGGAGTTCGTCGAGGACCTCGCCGAGCAGCCCGGCGGCCTCGCGGACCTGCTCGAAGTCGTCCCCCGCGGGGTCGAGGTCGAACACCATCCGGTCGGGCCGGTCGATGCCGCCGGTGCGCGACAGCCAGCGGTGCAAGGTGAGACAGGCCTGGTCGGTGAGGTAGAGCAGGGTGGCGGAGTCCTCGCAGACGGTGTGGCAGACCGTGCCGCCCTCCTTGGGCACCTCGAACCGGGTGATCCAGTCCGGGTAGTGCTCGGGGGTGTTCTTCTGCATGAAGCTCGGGCCGTCGATGCCGTCGGGCCGGCGCTCCAGCATCAGCGGGCGGCCGCGCAGATGCGGCAGCATGAACGGCGCGACGGCCCGGTGGTAGTCGGCGAGGTCGCCCTTGGTGTACTCCTTGGCGTCGCCGTCGCCGGAGAAGAGCACCTTGCCGGGCCGCCGCACCTCGACGGTGCGGCGGCCGGCCCTGATCCGTCGTACGTCGTCGCCGCTCACGGCACGACCGCCTGCTCCACCAGCAGCCGTACGCCGGCGGCGACCGACTCGGCGTCGATGCCCGCGGCGTGCAGCTGCTCCTCGGGGGTGGCCGAGCCGGGCATGGTCCGCACGCCGAGCCGCACCAGGCGGGGCATGGGGCGTCCGTCCAGGAAGGCGTCGACGACGGCGTCGCCGAGGCCGCCCTCGGGGTGGTGGTCCTCGATGGTGACCAGACAGCCGGTGTCCTCGGCGGCCTGCCGCAGGGTGAACCGGTCGACGGGCTTGACCGAGTACAGGTCGATCACGCGCACGGCGATGTCCTCGCGCGCCAGCAGGTCGGCGGCGGCGAGCGCCTCGTGCACGGTCACGCCCGCCGCGACCAGCGTGACCCGGTCGTGCGAGGAGGAGCGCAGCACCTTGGAGCCGCCGACCGGGAACTCGTCGTCGGGGCCGTAGATCACCGGCGTGGCGCCGCGCGAGGTGCGCAGATAGCGGACGCCGTCCAGCCTGGCCATGGTCGCGACCAGGCGCGCGGTCTGGTTGGCGTCGCACGGGTACAGCACGGTCGAGTCGTGCACGGCCCGGAACATCGCCAGGTCCTCCAGGCCCATCTGGGAGGGTCCGTCCTGGCCGATGGAGACCCCCGCGTGCGAGCCGACGAGGTTGATGCCCGCGCCGCTGATGGACGCCATGCGGACGAAATCGTAGGCGCGGGTGAGGAAGGCGGCGAAGGTGGAGGCGTACGGGACCCAGCCGCGGGACGCGAGTCCGACCGCGGCGGCGACCATCTGCTGCTCGGCGATGTAGCACTCGAAGAACCGGTCGGGGTGTTCCTTGGCGAAGAACTCGGCGCGCGTGGAGTCGCTCACCTCGCCGTCCAGGGCCACGACGTCCCCGCGCCCGCTGCCCAGTGCGGCGAGGGCCTTGCCGTACGCGTCCCGGGTGGGCACCTCCTCGCCCTTGGGCCAGCTCGGCGGCTCGTAGGGCCCGGTGTGGACGGCGTGCAGGGCGCGCGCCGCGGGCGGTTCGGCCACCTGGACGGTCAGGTCGGAGGTGCCGCCGAGCTCGGCGACGGCCCGCTCGGCGTCGGGCAGCGGCTTGCCGTGCAGGCCCTCGCGGTCCTCGACGTCCTCGACGCCCTTGCCCTTCAGGGTGCGGGCGAGGATCGCGGTGGGCTGGCCGAGGGTGGAGACGGCCTCTCCGTAGGCGCGGTCGATCGCGTCGACGTCATGGCCGTCGATCTCCACGGTGTGCCAGCCGAATGCCTGGAAGCGGCGGGCGTAGGCGTCCAGGTCGTGGCCGTGGCGGGTGGGGCCGCGCTGGCCGAGGCGGTTGACGTCGATGATCGCGGTGAGGTTGTCCAGGTGCTCGAAGGAGGCGTGCTCGGCGGCCTCCCACACCGAGCCCTCGGCGAGTTCGCTGTCGCCGCACAGCACCCACACCCGGTATCCGGTGCGGTCCAGGCGTTTGCCGGCCAGCGCGATGCCGACGCCTACGGGCAGGCCCTGGCCGAGCGAGCCGGTGGCCGTCTCCACCCAGGGCAGTTTGCGCGGGGTCGGGTGGCCCTCGAGTCGGCTGCCCTGCTTGCGGAAGGTCAGCAGTTCCTCGTCGTCGACAACGCCGGCCGCCTTGGCCGCCGCGTACATCAGCGGGGAGGCGTGGCCCTTGGAGAGCACGAAGCGGTCGTTGGCCGGGTGGGCGGGACGGTCGAAGTCGTAGCGCAGATGGCCCGCGAGCAGTACGGCCATCAGGTCCGCGGCGGACATCGACGACGTCGGGTGCCCACTGCCCGCGGCTGCGGCGGCGCGTACGCTGTCCACGCGCAACTGGCGGGCGAGGTCGGCGAATTCGCGGGAGTTCATCGCGCTCCTTGGTCGGGTTCGTCGGGCTTCTCGGATTCCTCGTCGCCGGGTTGCGGAAGCTCCCCGAGACGCCGGGACCGGTCGGGGCCGTCCGGCGTGTCGGAGTCTTCGCCCGGGAGGTCCTCACGTCGTACGGGACCGGGTGGTTCGTGGTGACGGTCGTCGGCCGCGGCCTCGGACCCGGCTGCTGCCGCGGCCGCCGGCTCGGGTCGCCCGGCCACCCGGGCCAGCTCCGGCGCGGCCGTGTCCAGCGGCACCGACCAGGAGCGGACGAGGCCCAACTGCACGGCCTGGCGCGGCAGTACGGCGTCCAGCAGCCAGTCGGCGGCGACGCGGACGCGGTTGCCGGGCATGGCGGCGAGGTGGTAGCCGCGGGTGACCAGACCGGCGAGCGGCCCGGACAGCGGCAGGCCGAACGGGTCGGCGGCGGCCTGCGCCCCGCCCAGGTCGACGGCGAAGCCCAGTTCGCGATGCCGGTAGACGGCGGACTCGCCCCAGCCGAGGGACGCGGCCACGTTGCGGCCGCAGACCTTGCCCTGCCGCCAGGCGTGCTGCGCGGTCATGGGCGTGTACTGCCCCGGCCGGTCCAGGTCCGGTACGGCGGCCGCGTCCCCGCAGGCGAACACCTCGGGCCTGCCGGGCACCCCCAGCCGCGGGTCGACGAGCAGCCGGCCGCGTTCCAGGGGCAGTCCGAGCGACTCGGCGAGCGGGTCGGGCCGTACGCCGACGCACCACACGAGGGTGCGGGTGTCGACGAACTCCCCGTCGGTGAGCAGCACTCCCTCGGGTGTGGCCTCCTTCACGGAGGTGCCCATGCGCACGTCGACGCCGCGCTTGCGCAGCACCTGGTCGGCGGTGCGCGAGAGCCGCTGGTCCAGTTCGGGCAGGACCCGGTCGGCGACGTCCAGCAGCATCCAGCGCGGCCGCATGCCCGAGCGCATCGGGTGCTTGCGGACCTGCGCGTCGGTGAACAGCTGCCCGTGCGCGGCGACTTCGGTGCCGGTGTAGCCCGCGCCGACGACCACGAAGGTGCAGCGGGCCCGGCAGCGCGCGGGGTCCTCGGCGGAGGCGGCCAGCTCGACCTGGCGGGTCACGTGGTCGCGCAGATAGAGGGCCTCGGGCAGGCCGCGGAAGCCGTGCGCGTGCTCGGCGACCCCGGGGACGGGCAGCAGCTTGTTGACGCTGCCCGCGGCCAGCACCAGCCGGTCGTACTCCAGGGTCCCGCCGCCGCCCTCGGGGTCGCGATAGCGCACGGTCCGTGCGTCGAGGTCGATGCCGTCGGCCTGGCCGAGGACGAGCCGCACCCGGGGCAGCGTGCCGGACAGGGACACCGTGACACGGCGTGGCTCCAGGATTCCGGCAGCCACCTGCGGCAGCAGCGGCAGATACAGAAAGTAGTCCGTCGGGTTCAGCAGGGTGATGTCGGCCTGCTGCCGGGTCAGTCCCGACAGGGTGCGCGCCGTGCGGTACCCGGCGAACCCGGCGCCGACGATCACGATGCGGGGTCGGGTCACGATCTCGCCTCCGGCGGTGGCGTATGTGCTCGTACGAGGCCTTCCGCGTCCCCCCGGCCAGGGCGGCCAAACCCGGGGCGGCCGGACCGGGCCGGTTTCCGCGGGGGCTCCCGGGTACTCGGTGCGGGTCCCGAACCGCCCCTCGCGGAGGTACCCCCCATGCCCGAGTACGGCTACTTCCTGGCCTCGGAGGAATTCGGCCCCGCGGATCTCGTGGAGCAGGCGCGGATGGCCGAGCAGGCCGGTTTCACGTCGCTGTGGATCTCCGACCACTTCCACCCGTGGAACGACGCGCAGGGTCAGAGCCCGTTCGTCTGGTCGGTGATCGGCGCGATCTCGGAAGCCGTGTCGCTGCCGGTGGAGACCGCGGTCACCTGCCCCACCGTCCGTATCCATCCGGCGGTGGTGGCGCAGGCCGCCGCGACCTGCGCGGTGATGACGAACGGCCGTTTCCGGCTGGGCGTCGGCACCGGCGAGGCGCTCAACGAGCACATCCTGGGCGATCCCTGGCCGCCCGCGCATGTCCGCATGGAGATGCTGGAGGAAGCGATCCAGGTCATGCGCAAGCTGTTCACCGGCGAAGAGGTCAACCACGACGGCGTCCACTACACGGTGGAGAACGCCCGCCTGTACACGGTGCCCGAGGAGCCGGTGCCGATCGACGTCTCCGGGTTTGGTCCGAAGGCGACCTCGCTGGCGGGCCGGGTGGGCGACGGCTTCATCACGATGATGCCGGACGCGGAGCTGGTGGAGCAGTTCCGCAAGGGCGGCGGCGGCACGAAGCCGGTCATGGGCGGTACGAAGGTCTGCTACGGCCCCGACCGCGACGAGGCGGTGAAGACGGTGCGCCGGCTGTGGGCCAACCAGCTGCTGCCAGCGCACCCATCGCGCCCAGGGCGCCCGCCACGAGGAGGCCGGCGCCCAGGCGGCTCCGGTTGCGCGAGAGCCACTCCTGCGGGTCGCCGTCGCGGGACTCGGCGTCGAAGCGGCCGTGCGCGCCGTGGTCGTGCCCGTGCGGGCCGTCGGCCGGGGCCCACAGGTTCCCGGCCCCGCCGGGCTCCTCCCCCGGCTGCCGCGGCTCCTGCTGGCTGTCGTACCCGGTGCGGGCCAGATAGCGGTCCAGCAGCCCCGGGGCGACCGCGTTGGCGAGCAGCGCGGCCGCGGTGGAGCCGCCGATCCAGTACTCGCGCCGCCGTGGGTGCGCGGCGGCGTGCACGATCGCCCGCGCGGCCACCTCGGGCTGGTAGACGGGCGCGACCGGACGGGGCCGCCCCGGCATCCGGTTGAGCACCCACTCGAACTGCGGGGTGTTCACGGCCGGGAGCTGCACCATCGTCGTGCGCACCCGGCTGCCGTCCCGCAGCAGTTCGCAGCGCAGCGACTCGTTGAAGCCCTGGATCGCGTGCTTGGCACCGCAGTACGCCGACTGCAGCGGCACGCCCCGGTAGGCGAGCGCGGAGCCCACCTGCACGATCGTGCCGCGGTCGCGGGGCAGCATGTGCCGCAGGGCCGCCCGGGTGCCGAACACATAGCCCAGGTACGTCACTTCGGTGACCCGGCGGAACTCGTCGGGCGTGATCTCGGTGAAGGGCGCGAAGACTCCCGCGAACGCGTTGTTGACCCATACGTCGATGCCGCCGAACGCGTCGGCGACCTGCTGGGCGGCGTCCTCGACGGCCTTGGCGTCGGCCATGTCGACGCTGACCACGAGTGCCTCGCCACCGGCGCGCTGCACGTCGTCGGCGGCGCCGGCGAGCCCCTCTCGGCCGCGGCCCAGCAGCGCGACCCGGTCGCCGCGCGCGGCGAAGGCCACGGCCGTGGCGCGGCCGACTCCGCCGCCGGCCCCGGTGACGACGACGGCCCTACCCCGCCCGCGCACCGGTGCTCACGCCCTGTGGTGCGGGTTCTCGGGGTCGATGTCGTCCGGCCTCGGGGCGGGTGCGTCGCCCAGTCCGGGGGCCGGGGTGCCCGCGCCGGGTGCGCCCGTGGCGGCACCCGCGCCGCCCGGTGCGACGGGCGGGACCGGCGGGTAGCCGCTCGGGCCGGCGAGGCCGCCGGGCGGGCCGAGCGGGGCGGTGCCGCCGTGCACGTGCTCATGTGTCTCGGCCGTCCGCTCGGGCGTGGGCCGCGAGGGCTTCGCAGCGGCGCGCAGCGCGTAGGCGAGGGCGCCGAGGATCAGCGCGGTGATCAGCGCGGCGGCCCAGTCGGGCAGCCCTGCGGCCAGGGCCAGCCCCACGGTGAGGGCCAGCGCCGCGCCCGCGTACAGGGCGACGGCGCCCGACGCCGCGTACAGCATCGCCTTGCGGCGCTGTCCCCTCGTCTGCCGGCGCAGCTCGTCCCGCACGGTCTCCCGCGCCACCTGCGCGAGCTCGTCGACCAGTGCCTTGTCCAGATGCTCCAGGTGATCCAAGCGGTCCATGGGGGTCGGGTACCCGTGGTCCCGAGTGCGTAACGCCGTGTGCCCATCAGCGCCGTCACACGTCTGCGGGCTGTCTGTGGCTTGTCGCGCAGTTCCCCGCGCCCCTGGGGCCATGCAGCCCAGCGGCGTCCCAGCCGGGGCTCGCCCGATCGCGCCACCGCCGAGGGTGCCTCGCGTCCGTGGTCGGCTGCGGGTTGTCTGTGGCTGATCGCGCAGTTCCCCGCGCCCCTTAGGGCGGTGCCGTGCAGCCGCCGCCGCTGCGGGCATGCGTGCCGCCTGGGGCGGCTCCCGGCCCAAAGAAGCGGCACCTCGTAGCGCCGAGTTGCGCCGATGCCCTGGCCTCAGCAGCGGCGGGCCGTCAGTCGGTCGGTGTCGGGCGCATGCGGAAGTCGTACCTCGCCGGGAGTGGGTCGTCGGTGAGGCGGGACCAGAGTCGGTCGATGTCCGCGGCGCCCTCCCGGAGGTCGGGCACCTCGAAGCCGGACTCGAAGACCCCGCGCGCTTCCTCGGACCGGCCCTCCGCCAGGAGCAGGGTCGCTTCGATGAGGCGGAAGCGGCCCCGGCTGCGGGTCGCCTCGTCCAGCCGCTCCCAGACGCCCCGCGCCTCCGGCACCCGCCCGACGGTGAGCAGCGCTGCGATGGCCTCACGGCCCAGTGCGGCGGTCGCGGTGGAGCCGCCCGGCAGTTCGGCGAAGGCCTCGGCGTAGCGGTCGGCGGCGCGTGCCAGGTGGCCGGACTCCAGGTCGGCCACGGCGAGGCAGCGCAGTGAGGGCCAGCGCAGGGCAGCACCCGGCAGGGACCGCTCCCAGCTGCGTACGGCCTGCGCCCGGTCGCCGGCGTGCCACTGGGCGATGCCGAGGTGGTACTCGGCGAGCGGCGTGGCAGGGGCGGTCTCCAGCATGTCGCGCCAGGGTGGGGCGACGAGGGTTTCACCGGGTTCGCCGACCAGGCCCGGCTCGGGGAAGGACCCGGAGCGCAGGAGCTCCAGCCAGGGTGCCTGTGCGTCAGCGAGGGTGGACTCCGCGAAGGGCGTACCCGGCAGCTTCCACCCCGCGCGCAGCACCTCCAGCGCACCCCACCCGGAGCCGGTGGACAGCGTCTCGCCGGGCTCGGTGTCGGCGCAGTCCCGCCACGCGGCGTACGCGGCCTCGACGTCCGCGCGGGGCAGCACGGCCTCCAGCCGGGCCTCGGCCGCGTCCAGGACGGCAGGCCAGTCGCCGTCGGCATCCGTGTCCAGCGGTCCGTACGCCTCCAGCCAGCTCACCTCGCTCTCCGCCTCCAGCCGGACGTGCTCCAGCTGGGTGCGGGCGAGCCCGGCCTGGATCTCGCAGTACCCGCCGGTGCCGGGCTCCGTGAGCCACTCCTGCCAGCGCCGCCCGCCGGTGCCGGAACCCCACACGAAGAGCTTCCGGCCGCGCAGGACGTCGGTCGAGGTCTGCACAAGACCGTGCCCGTCGGCGTCCAGGGCCGCGATCCAGCGGCGCTGCCCGTCGGGGACGTCGTAGAACCAGTCGGCCGCGTAGTCGCTGTTCAGCGGGTAGGTGCGGTCCACACCGTCGTAGGCGGGGACAGGCACCTTGCGCAGGCGGCGTTCGTAGCCGAAGTGCCAGGCCTCGTCGGCGGGGACGAGCACCCTGCGCTCCTCGGGCACCGCGATGTTGGACCACCAGTAGGTGGGCCGCGGCCGCTCGTGCGGGTTGCGGACGCGGATGCCGGCGTAGAGGAAGTCGGAGCCGTCGGGGAGCCAGAGGTCGACCTGGAAGGGCAGGTCGCGCAGTCGCTCCCACTCCCACAGCCGCAGCATCTCCCCGCCGTCGGGGGCGGGGACGCGGGCGGCGTGCAGGGGTGCGCAGGACAGGGTGGTGTGGCCGGTGGCGCCGATGTTCCACTCGATGCCGCCGGAGTACCAGGCGCCGTTGAGCGCGAAGTCGGCGGGCTGGAACACCGGGTTGACGTAGAGAAGTTGACGGTCCGTCGGCTTGTGCCGCAGGGAGGAGATCCGGCCGCCCAGTCCGGGCAGGACGGTGACCTCCAGGCGGTCGTTCTCCAGCACGAGCGCGTCGATGTCGCGCGGTGCGCGCTGCCGGTCGTATCCGTCCCGGACGCGCAGCGGCAGCAGGCTGCGCAGCGGTTCGTGGCCGACCTGGCGGGCCATGTCCCGGGGCAGTCCCGCCTTGTCGCGTTCCTCGATGCGGTGGACCTCGTCCAGGGGCCGCAGCGGGGGCAGCGGGTTGTCCGGTCCCAACTCGGCGGCGGGCAGCGTCACTACGGCACGTCGGATCGTCGTCACGATCACCATGGAACCCGGCGGCCGGACGGCCGACCAGGGGACCTGCCGGTCAGGATTGGGCAAAGAGCCGCCCCGAATATTCCGCGTGGACCCCCTCCCGGCGACGTACAGTCGGCCCTTCCGCAGAAGAACAGCACACGAGGAGCGAGAGCAGTGAGCGAGCAGCACACCTACCGGGTGATCGTCCGGGGCACCTGGGACGGGCTCACCGAGGCGGCGCGGGCGCGGCTGCTCGCCGAGGCGGCGGACCACGGGCTGGCGAGCATGCGGTTCACGCAGGAGGGCACGCTGTCGTACGAGGCGTCGCCGCTGAAGCACTTCTCGATGCGGTTCGTGGTGGTGTCGGACGCGGCGGACGGCGAGGAGATGGCCGCGGCGATCGCGGAGGACCGGGCCGAGACGGTGCTCAGGGGCCTGGGCTACGGCTTCGGCCCGCTGCGGTCGACCGTCACCGACCTCGACACCATGAAGATCAACCGGAAGTCCGCATCTCGGCGGTGAGCGCCCAGCGCTCGTGGTCCCGCCAGGCCCCGTCGATGAAGAGCATGTCCGGGGAGAAGCCTTCCAGCCGGAAGCCGCAGGCACGGGCGAGCGCGATGGAGGCGGTGTTGCCGGGCTGGACGTTGATCTCCAGGCGGTGCAGCCGCAGCGGTCCGAAGGCCTGGCCGATGACGAGGTCGAGCCCTTCGCGCATCAGGCCGCGCCCGGCGGCGTGCGCGAAGGCTCCGTAGCCGAGGGCGCCGCACTGGAAGGCGCCGTGGACGATGTTGTTGATGTTGATGAACCCGGCGAGAGCCCGGCCGGCGCCTCCCTCACCCTTCTCGCACACCAGGAAACCAGCCCTGGCCGGGTCCTCGATCAGCCGGCCGGCGTAGGAGGCGTAGGCCTCGGCGGTGTCGGGCGGGAAGAGCCAGGGATGGTGCAGGTCCTTGCTCTCCCTGGCCCGCGCGGTGAACTCGTCGCCGTCGGCCAGGGTGAAATGACGTATGCCCACGCGGGAGCTCTCGGCCAGGAAACGGGATGCGGTGTGCGGCATCGGTCCAGCTTATGCCGGGGCCGGCCGCCGCGGCCGCTCAGCCGCCGACCACCGGCAGCCGCGACACCCCGGTCACGCTCACCCTCCGACCACCGGCACCCGCAGCACCCCGGTCACGCTCACCCTCCGACCACCGGCACCCGCAGCACCCCGGTCACGCTCACCCTCCGACCACCGGCAGCCGCAGGACCCCGGTCTCCTCCGGTGCGCTGACCACCGTCACCGGCTTCACGCCCTTGTTGCCGAAGTACGCGTCGTCGCTCGCGGCGATCACGAACCGCAGCCGGTGTCCGGCCTCGTAGCGGTGCACGATGCCCGGCAGGGTGACCGTGAAGCTCTTGGTGACGTCGGGTACGCGCACGGGCGCGACCAGCCGGCGCACCAGCGTCTTCGTGCCGTCGGGGGCGATGTCGTACACCTTGGCGAACAGCACCAGCTTGTCGGCGGCGTCGCCGGAGTCCTGGCCGCGTTCGGCGGCGGGCGAGTCCACCTTGAGGGTGGCGCGGGGCGCGCCGACGACGTCGAGGGCGCGCGGCAGCGGCTCGCTGGTCCATGCCAGGTGGGTGCCCGGGGTGTCGTACGGGGCGGGGTCGGGCAGGCCGACGACACCGGCGAGCGAGCTCTCCGAATGGCTGGTGGGGATCAGCCAGTTGGTGTACGAGCGGCTGCCGCGGGCGACCTTGGCGCGGTTGTCGACGAGCTTGCCGTCGCCGGAGAGGTAGTACGTGCTGTCGAGTGCGGGGAGCCGGTCGGCGGTGGCGTACCGGTCGGCGGGGTCGGCGATCCAGTCGCGGTAGTACGCGAAGGCGGGGCCGGTGTCGACCGCCCGGTCGCGCAGGTGCCGGTCGAACCAGGCGAGGATGCGGCGGCCTACGTAGCTGGTCTCCAAGTTGCCCTGGCCGAGGTCGAGTTCGCCCTCCGCCGGGTCGGTGAGGCCGCCGCTGTGTCCCCAGGACTGCCAGATCATGTTCACGGGGGTGCCCTGGGCCTTGAGCGCCTTGTACGTGGCCGTCGCCTCGTTGAGGTTGAACAGGCTGTCGGCCTGCCCCTGGATCAGCAGGGTGGGTGCCTGCACGCGGTCCAGGTAGGAGACGGGCGAGACGCTGCGGGCGTAGGAGAGCAGCTCGGTGGTGCGGTCGGCGGGGTAGGCGCCGGAGTTGAGGGTGCGCACGGTGTCGCAGGCCTGGGTGACGAAGTGCAGGCAGGTCAGGGAGTTGATGCGGGAGGGGTCCAGGCTCGGCTGGAGCAGCGGCTGGCCCTCGCCGATGAGGTAGAAGCCGTTGGACCACTGCCATTTGAAGGCGCCGGGGACGTCCCGGGCGCCGACGGCGTTGTTCGGGTCGAGCGCGTACGCCAGGTCGTGCCAGGTGATCATCGGCACGAGCGCGTCGACGCGGTGGTCGACCGCGGCCGTGGCCAGCTGGATCGCGCCGCCGTAGGAGCCGCCGATCATGCCGACGCGCGGGTCGCCCGCGGCGTCGAGGGTGACGAAGTCGGCCGTCGTGCCGTCGTCGGCGGCGCGCTCGCCGGCCAGGAAGTCGATGAGCCGCGAGGCGGCCGTGCCGTCGATGCGCGGGTCGTCGAGGGAGATCAGACAGCCGGACCCGCCGAAGCCGAGGCCGGAGTAGGCGAGCGAGACATAGCCGCGTTCGGCGAAGGCCTTGGCGCCGGCGTCGGTGGAGCCGTCGGCCTTGCTGCCGCCGAAGCCGTTGGTGGTGAGCACCGCCGGTGCGCGGTGGGTGCCGTCCGTCCCGGCGGGCCGGTAGAGGTCGGCGTCGATCGTGCAGGTGCGGCCGCCTGCCTGGACCGTGAACTTCAGGGCGGTGACGGTGTACTGGCCGGTCGCGCCGGCCGGGGCGGTGAGCGCGAGGGGGGCGGTGAGTGCGAGACCGAGGGCGAGGGCGGCACCGGATCTGGGCACGCGACGGGACACGAGACCTCCACACTGAGGCACACGGGGACAACCCGGCTTACCGACCGGTAGGTACCGGCCGGTAAGCCATGGTGTGACACGTGTCAGAGACGGTCAATCACCGTGACGGAGGTATCTTGACGGTAATTCAGCGTGCCTTGGACGTGAATCACTGTTCCTTGGACCGCGAATCAGTGTCCGTTGACCGTGAATCAGTGTTCCTTGACGGAGCCTCAGTGGAGGGCAGGCGCGTCCAGCGTCAGCGTCCGCGCCTCCGCGTCCAGTTCCGCGGCCACCCCGAAGGGGATCGTCGACGCGCCCTCGCAGTGCCCGAACCCGAACTCCTCCACGACCGGCACACCCAGCGGGCCGAGCCGGTCGACGAGCATCGGCCGCAGCCTCTCCTCGTAGGGTTCGCAACTCTCCCAGGAGCCGAGCAGCACCCCGCTCACCCCCTCCAGGCCGCCCGCGCGCAGGAGTTGGGTGAGGTAGCGGTCGAGCCGGTACGTCTCCTCCCCCACGTCCTCCAGGCACAGCAGCCCTCCCGCCGCGGAGGTGCGCGCGTGCGGGGTGCCCAGCTCGGCGGCGAGCAGGCTCAGACAGCCGCCGAGCAGCACACCGCGGGCCCGGCCCGGCACCATGGCCCGGCTGCCCGGGGCGGCGATGGTGGTGACGGTCTCCGGCGCGAACAGCGTGGCCCGCAGGTGCTCCTGGGCGTGCGCGTTCTTGATGAAGTCCACGCCGGCCGCCATGGGCCCGTGCAGCGTGACCAGGCCCAGCCGGACGGCGAACGCCTCGTGCAGGGCGGTGACGTCGCTGAAGCCGACGAACACCTTCGGGCCGGCCGCCCGCAGGGCCTCCCAGTCCAGCAGGTCGACCATGCGCTGCACGCCGTAGCCGCCGCGGGCACACAGCACGGCGTCGACCGACGGGTCGCACCAGGCGGCCTGGAGGTCGGCGGCCCGGCCCGCGTCCGTGCCCGCGAGGTAGGGGAACTCGGGGTGCCGGTCCAGGACATGGGGCGCCACGACCGGGTCGAGGTCCCAGCCGCGCAGCACGTCGAGGCCGGCCTGGAGCCGCTCCTCGGGCACGGGCCCGCTCGGCGCCACGACAGCCACCCGGGCACCGGGCGCGAGCCGCGAGGGACGCTGCAGTTCTCTCATTTCGCCAGCTCCAACCGCGGCACACCGCGCAGCTCGATCCCGAACACCTGGGCGTACAGGGACAGTTCGGCCTCCAGGGCGCGCACCATGGTCTCCGCGCGCCGGAACCCGTGCCCCTCGCCCTCGAAGGCGATGTACGCGTGCGGCACCCGCCGGCCCTCCATCCGGGCCAGCAGCCGCTCGCTCTGGGCGGGCGGGCAGATCACGTCGTCCAGGCCCTGGAGCAGCAGGAAGGGCGCGGTGATCAGCTCGGCGTGCTCGACGGGCGAGCGCTCGGCGTACCGGGCGGGTACCTCGTCGTAGGGCCCGACGAGGGTCTCCAGGTAGCGCGACTCGAAGTCGTGGGTCTCCCCGGACGCCCAGCCGGCCAGGTCGAGGACGGGGTAGATGATCGTGCCGCAGGCGTAGACGTCGGTCGCGGCGAGGGACGCGGCCGTGGTCCAGCCGCCCGCGCTGCCGCCCCGGATGGCGAGCCGGGTCCGGTCGGCGGTGCCTTCCTCGGCGAGGGCCAGCGCGACGGCCGCGCAGTCCTCGACGTCGACGACGCCCCACTGCTCGCGCAGCCGGTTGCGGTACTCCCGCCCGTACCCGGCCGAGCCACCGTAGTTCACCTCGGCGACCCCGATGCCGCGCGAGGTGAAGTAGGCGATCTCCAGGTCGAGCACCAGCGGGGAGCGCCCGGTGGGCCCGCCGTGCGCCCACACGACGTACGGCGGCAGCTCGGCGTCCGGCGCCGTGCACAGCGGGTTGTGCGGCGGGTAGACGTGGGCGTGGATCTCCCGGCCGTCCGGTCCGGTGAAGGTGCGGATCTGCGGCTCGGGGTAGTGCGCCGGGTCCACGTCGTCCTGGTGCGGGGCGCCGATCACGCGGGCGCGTCCGGTGCGGGTGTCCAGCTCGATGACCTCGTAGGCGGTGCGCGGGCTGGCGCCGACGGCGACGACGCGTTCGCCGTGCACGGCGAGGGTGGGCGCGAACTCGGTCCACGGCCCGGCCGCGTCGACGACCTCACCGGTCTCGGGGTCGAGGATGCCGAGGGCGGTGGCGCCGCGGCCGTGCACGACGGCGATCAGGCCGCTCTCCAGCGGCGCGAACCAGCGCTGGCCGACCTTCCACAGCGGGCCGCCGAACTCCTCCTCGCGCGGGCACAGGGCCTTGCCGTCGCGGTAGAGGTTCCACCAGCCGGTGCGGTCGGAGGCGTACAGCAGCGCGCCGTCCGCGGCGAAGCCGGCCTGGCAGACGGACTCCTCGGGCCCGCCGGCCACCACCTCGGGCGCTGTGAGGGTGCCGTCGGGGCGGACGTCGGCGAGCAGCAGCTCGGTGCCGTCCCACGGCATGTTCGGGTGGTCCCAGCCGATCCAGCAGGCCCGCCGCCCGTCGGGCGACAGCTTCGGCCCGGTGACGAACCGGTGCCGCTCGGGAGTCAGTTCCCGTACGACCGCCGACCCGTCCAGCGGTACGGCGACCAGGACGCGGCGGACGTCCGACGGCCCGTCGCCGGTGAACTCCTCAAGGACGCACCACACTTCGCCGCGCTCGGGCAGCAGCACCGGGTCCGCCCAGCGCAGCCCGCCGCCGACCGCGGAGACCGGCGTGAGCGCGACCGGCTCGGCACCGGGCTCCCACCGGTACAGGCGCTGGTCGGCGAAGTGCACGAACACCACCAGCGGGCGTCCGTCCACCTCCGCCCCGGCCCAGGGCTGTCCGCCGTACTCGACGACCCTGCTGCGCACGTTCCACGGCGCGGGCAGAACCGGCTCCTCGCGGCCGTCGGCGTGCCGGCGCACCAGGGTGCGGCGGCCGCCCTCGGTGGGGCGCGGCTCGGTCCACCAGGCCTCGTCGCCGACGAAGCCGACGTACTCGGGGTGTCCGTCGTGGGCGGCGGCGAGGGCCGCGTCGATGGGCGAGGGCCAGGAACCGTAGGCGAGTGTCTGCACGTCGTCCCCCACTTCGCTCAGGCGGTCCGCAGGAAGCGGTCCAGGACGCGGACACCGAAGTGCAGCGCCTCGACCGGGACCCGCTCGTCGACACCGTGGAACAGCGCCTGGTAGTCGAAGCCCTCCGGCAGCTTCAGCGGCGCGAAGCCGTAGCCGGTGATGCCCAGGCGCGAGAACTGCTTGGCGTCCGTGCCGCCGGACATGCAGTACGGCACGGTGTACCCCTCGGGCGCGAACTCCTCGACGGCCTCCCGCATCCGCAGGAAGGTGGGTGCGTCGACGGGCGCCTGGAGGGCGACCTCCCGGTGGTGGAACGTCCAGTCCACGTCGGGCCCGGTCAACTCGTCGAGCGTGGCGCGGAATTCGTCCTCGTGACCGGCGAGGAAACGCCCGTCGACGTAGGCCGATGCCTCGCCGGGGATGACGTTGACCTTGTAACCGGCTTCCAGCATGGTCGGGTTGGCGCTGTTGCGCACGGTCGACTCGACCAGCTTGGCCGCCGGGCCCAGCTTCTCCAGCAGCCCGTCGACGTCGTCGAGGTCGGGCTCTATGCCGTAGAGCGCGGCGAGTTCGGTGAGGGCGGCCCGCACGGTCGGGGTGAGCCTGAGCGGCCACTCGTGCGCGCCGATCCGTGCGACGGCGGCGGCGAGGCGCGTCACCGCGTTCTCCCGGTTGACCTTGGAGCCGTGCCCGGCACGGCCCCGAGCGGTCAGCTTCATCCAGCCCGTGCCGCGCTCCCCGGCGGCGATGGGGTAGATCTGCCGGCCGGAGCCGTCGTGGAAGGTGAAGGCGCCGGACTCGCTGACGCCCTCGGTGCAGCCCTCGAACAGATGCGGGTGCCGGTCGGCGAGGAAGCCCGAGCCGTCCTCGGCGCTGGCCTCCTCGTCCGCGGTGAACGCGATGACGACGTCCCGCCGCGGCCGTACGCCCTCGCGGGCCCAGGACCGTACGACGGCGAGGATCATCGCGTCCATGTTCTTCATGTCGACCGCGCCCCGGCCCCAGACCACCCCGTCGCGGATCTCCCCGGAGAAGGGGTGCACGCTCCAGTCGGCGGCCTCGGCCGGCACGACGTCGAGATGACCGTGCACGAGCAGCGCGTCCGCGGACGGCTCGGTGCCCTGAAGGCGGGCCACCACATTGGTACGGCCCTTGGTGCGCTCCAGCAGGATGGGCTCCAGGCCCGCCTCGGCCAGGGCCGCGGCCGCGTACTCGGCGGCGGGCCGCTCCTGGCAGTCGCCGCCGCCGCGGTTGGTGGTGTCGATGCGGATGAGGTCGGAGGTGAACCGGACGACCTCGTCCAGCGCCTGCTCGTCAGCCATACTGCTCCTCCACTGCGGCCGAGACGATGGTGGTGACCGCCTTGAAGGTGCGGATCCCCTCGAACATGGTGTCGCTGGTGTAGGCGACCTTGCGCTCCCCGATCCGCGCCACGCCCGGCACGACGGTCGCGGCCATCGCGAGGTGCTCGGCGTCGAACTCCAGCGCGACGGTGTGCGGCCCGGCGGAGACCGGCTCGTGCCGCACGGCCAGCGCGGCCGCCTCCTTGGCCGCCGCGCGGATGTCGGCGGCGGTCCTGGTCGGCGTACGGCAGACCGCCGCGTACCGCGACACATGGTCCTTCACGGCGACCTTCAGCGCCTCCGGCGCGTACCCCAGCGCGTCCTCGCAGGCCAGGTCGTCGCCGGTGACCAGGACGACCGGGACGCCGTACTCGGCGACGACGTGCGCGTTCAGCAGGCCCTCGCTGGCGCGTACGTCGTTCAGCCAGACGCCCGTGATCTGATTGGCGAGGTAGGTGTGCGCGAGGACGCCCTCCATGCCGGCGCCCGCGTGGTAGCCGATGAACGCGATCCCGTCGACGTCGCCGTGCTGCACGCCCTCCACCATCGACAGCGCCTTGTGCCGGCCGGTCAGCATCTGGGCCCGCTCGTCCAGCTGCTCCAGCAGGAGGTTGCGCATGCTCCAGTGCGCCTCGTTGATGAGGATTTCGTCGGCGCCGCCGTCGAGGAAGCCGAGCACCGCCGCGTTCACGTCCGAGGTGAACATCGACCGGCACCGCTCCCACTGCGGTGTCCCCGGCAGCACATCGGCGGGCCAGGTCACGCCGGTGGCGCCCTCCATGTCGGCGCTGATCAGGATCTTCATGGTGCGTCACGTTACGCGGAGAAGCGAGAACGGGCCAGGACGCGGATTCTCCCGCCCTGACCGGTTCTGCGCCCTGTGTCACTCATGCCCCGGCGGCCTCATGCCGCACGGCCCACCACCAGCCATTTCGACGGGATCCGGATGCGGGTGCCGTCGGCCGTGTGCTCGGTGGTGGTGAGCGGCAGATCGCCGGTCCCGAGGACGGTGAGGCCGGCCGCGGTGAGGTGGTCGGCGACCGCCGCGTCGGTGACCTCGCCGGGCGCGATGCCGTGCCGGAAGACCGGGGCGAGCTTGGCGGGCGGCCCCTCGGGGCTCTGGGCGAGGCCCCGCAGGACCGCCCCTGCGGCCTCGGACGGCTCGACCAGGAAGGCGCGGCCGCGCGTGCCGATCAGCGTGGCGAGCCCGTCGGCCAGGGGCTGGCGGTCGTCGGGCTCGCACTGGTGCAGGACGCCCCGCATGTAGACGTTGGCGTCGCCCAGCTCGGCGTGCAGGGTCTCGGCCTCGGTCTTGTCGGTGGCGTCGAGCTGCCGGTAGGCGGCCTGTCCGGCCGGGTCGGCGAGCCGGGCGTGCTCCAGGGCCGCTGCCGCCAGGTCGACGCCGATGACGTGCGGGAAGCGGTCGGCGAAGAAGCGGGTCTGGGTGCCGTTGCCGCAGCCGAGGTCGATCAGCGGCAGGGCGGGGTCGGCCAGCAGCGGCTCGAACAGGGCGACGTGCACGGCTGCGGTCAGGGGCGGTTCGGCGTCCCAGAACACGGACCCCGGTTCGTCGGAGGCCTCCTGCCAGAAGCCCTCCCAGGCCTGCCGGTACCGACTCGTCACGCTCATGCCCAACTCCCCACGGTGCAGCGCCGATCCGTCGCGTTCGACGGGCGAGTACGGTCTACCCCGCGCAGCTCACGGGGACAACCGTGGGGTGCGACCGGTTTTCACCGCCTCGGCAGCGTCAGCTCGAACCACACCGTCTTGCCCGCGCCCGTGCGGCTGGTGCCCCACTCCCGGGCGAGGGTGGAGACCACCCGCAGTCCGCGCCCGGTGTCGTCGCCGGGTCCGGCGCTCAGCAGGGTCGGCAGCTCGTGGTCGTCGTCGTCCACCTCGCACAGCAGCGTGTCCCCGCGCACCAGCCGCAGTTCGACGGGCCTGGTGCGGGAGTGCTGTACGGCGTTGGTGACCAGCTCGCTGACCAGCAGCTCGGCGGTGTCGGCCAGCCCCGCGAGCCCCCAGTCGTGCAGTTGCTCGCGCACCACGGCCCGGGCCCGGGGCACCTCGGCGGGGTCGAGCGGGAGGCGCCACTCGGCGACGTCGTGGGGCTCGATGCCGTTGAGGCGGGCCATCAGCAGGGCCACGTCGTCCTTGCGGCCGCCACGGGTGTTGAGGGCGCGGATGATGGTGTCGCAGGCGTCGTCCATGGAGGCGGCCGGATGCGCGGCGGACTCGCAGAGCGTGGCCAGCCCGACCCCGATGTCCTCGCCGCGCATCTCCACCAGCCCGTCGGTGCACATCACCAGCCGGTCGCCGGGCTCCACCCGCACGCGTACGGCTTCGAAGGGCACCCCGCCGACACCGATGGGCGCGCCGGTGGGCAGGTCGAGCAGCTCGCTGCGGCCGTCCCGGGCGCGGACGACCACCGGCGGGATGTGCCCGGCGTTGGCGAGGTGCAGCTCGCTCGCAATCGGGTCGTAGACGGCGTACAGGCAGGTCGCCAGGTAGGTGTCGCCGAGGCGCTGGGCGAGGTCGTCGAGGTTGCGCAGCAGCTGCGCCGGCGGCAGGTCGAGCGCGGCCATGGTCTGCACGGCCGTGCGCAACTGGCCCATCATCGCGGCCGAGTTGAGGCCGTGCCCCATGACGTCGCCGACGACGAACGCGGTACGCGCGCCGGGCAGCTTCACCGAGTCGAACCAGTCGCCGCCGACCCTGC
Source organism: Streptomyces sp. NPDC096205 (assembly GCF_044763135.1). Taxonomy (NCBI): domain Bacteria; kingdom Bacillati; phylum Actinomycetota; class Actinomycetes; order Kitasatosporales; family Streptomycetaceae; genus Streptomyces; species Streptomyces sp. NPDC096205. The sequence continues at coordinate 821,165 of NZ_JBIWFS010000001.1, forward strand.
CGAGCAGAGTGCCGGGCAGATAGCGGGTGGCGACGTCGCAGCCCGCCCTGCGCGGCGGGATGTGCGGCAGCATGCTGTCCTGGAGCGTCTCGGCGACGGACTCCTGGTACGTGTACATGCGCGCGTTGTCGAGCACGAGGCCCGCGCGGGCGGCGAGTTCGGCGCCGGTGACCCGGTCCATGTCGTTGAACTCGGCGCGCTCGGGGTGGCGCAGCAGGATCATGAAGCCGAGGACGACATTGCGGGCCTTCAGCGGGACGACCAGCATGGACCGGCCGGTGATCAGCGGCCGGATGTCGCGCTTCTCGAACTGCGAGGCGATGGCGTGGCCCATCTGCTCGCTGATGCGCGGCACGAGGACGGGCTCGCCGGTGGTCATGCACTGGAAGAACGGGGTGTGCGCGGGGAACGGCATGGCCTCGCCGACCGGCACGACGTCGTCCCAGCGGCCGGGTTCGTCGGTGTGCTCGACGGCCACCCGGTGCCACATGGTGGTGGTGTCGGGCACGCCTTCGGGGAAGCCCTCACCCGCGACGACCTGTTCACGCAGATAGGTCCCGGCGACGTCGGTGAAGCGCGGCACGACCGCTCTGCTGACCTCGACGATGGTCCGGGACAGGTCCAGTGAGGTGCCGATCCTGCCGCTGACCTCGTTGAGGAACTCCAGCCGCTCGCGTACGGCGGTGTACTCGAGGTCCTCGCGGTCGTCCTCGGTGAGTTCGGCGGGCAGCGCCTCGCCCGCGGCGACGGCCCGTGCCAGGCGTTCCCGGCGGGCCTTGCGCTCGGCGCGCCGGGGCACGCCCCAGTCGGGGGTGACGGGCACCCGGTCGTTCTGGCTGAACTCCAGGACGGGATAGCCCAGTTCGAGGACCTGCCCGACGATCCGGGCGCCCTCCTCGACGCTCATGCTGGGCAGGATCTCGGGCAGCCTGCGGGCGAGGTCCTCGGCGCCGGGAAAGTCGGTGTGCAGGGCGAAGCCGGGCGCGATGCGCTCGACGCCGGGGCCCTCGCAAGCGTCCTCGGTGTCCTCGGTGGCCTCGGTGCGCAGCCCGGCGGCGTCCGCGGCCAGCACGAGTAGCCGCTCGGGGCCGGGGCCCACCAGCGGGTAGGCCCACCACAGGACCTCCGCCCGGGCGCCCTCCGGAACATCGAGGCGGGCGCACCCGGCGGCCGGGTAGGAGAGCGCGCCGCCGAGCGCGGGTTCCAGGTCGGGGCCGGGGCCGTCGTAGTCCTCGTAGGCCAGCGCGCCGGACACGGGCAGCAGATCGGTCACGGGCCGGCCGACGGCTATCTCCTTGGGGGTGCCGAACAACCGTCGGGCGCCGCTGCTCCAGTGCGACACCAGGCCCGCCCGGTCGACGACCACCACGGCCAGCGGAATGCGCCCGGCCGCGGGCCCGGCCTCCACGGGCCCGGCCTCCATGCCGGGCCCGGCCGGCCGGCTGGGAGGTGCTTCCCGGTCGGTGCCACGGTCCATGGCCCAAGCCCTCTCTCCGCACGCCTCCACAAGATCTGTCCCCGCACCACGGTACGGCGCCGCCCCGCACGATGTGCGGCAATGCGGGAATTGGTGCCACCGCGCGCCCGGCGCACGCCCCCGCTCCCCCGCGGGCCTCCTCAGTCCTCGTGCCCGAGCTGAAGATCCCGTTCCGTACGGCCGCCGCCCGCCACCTGGAGGACGGTGGCGACCGGCGGGTAACCGGACGCGATCACGGTGTACTCGCCGGAGGACAGGTCGACGAAGCGGAAGGTGCCGTCGGGGCCGGTGGTGAGGGTGTCCACGACGTTGCCCGCGGCGTCGAGCAGGGTGACGCGCGCGTCCTCGACGGGGCGGCCGCCGCTCGCCCGGACGGTGCCGCGCAGCACGGCCCCGCCCGCGAGCTCGATGTCCTGGCGGGTCTCGCGGGCGGCCTGGACGGTGACCGGGAGCGCGGCCGGGCGGAAGGCCGGGGCGCTGGCGGCGAGGGTGTACTCGCCGGCGACCAGCTCGCTGATGACGTACCCGCCCTCGCGGCCGCTGCGGGTGCTGGCGACGACCTCGCCGTGGACGTTGGTGAGCGTGACGGTGGCGTCCCGCACGACGCTGCCGTCGGCGGTGACGACCGTGCCCGCGAGGCGGCCCGCGCCGCCCAGGACGACGTCGAGCTCCACCGGGCGCTCGCCGACCGTCACCGTGACGGCCTGCGGCTGATGCCCGCCGGCCGCGGCGATCAGGACGTACGACCCCGGTCCGGGCGTCGCCAGCGCGTACCGGCCGTCCTCGCCGCTGGCACCCCGGCCGATCTGCTGTCCGGCCACGTCGATGAGGGTGAGCGCCGCGCGGGACACCGCCGTGCCGTCGGGGTGCTGCACGGTTCCGCAGACCGGGACCCCGGCCGTGTGGGGCGACCGGGCCTGCGGGACGGGGGCGGGGGCGGGCACGGTCGGGTGCCCGGATTCGACGGCGTTGTGGGACACCAGTGGTCTCTCCTTGAGGAAGAAGGCGATGAGCAGGCCGAGGGCGAGCACCGGCACCAGGTACAGGAAGATGCGGGGCATGGCGTCGGCGTAGGCCCGGATGTAGGCGTCGCGCAGCTCCGGAGGCAGGGAGTGGACCGCTTGCGGGGTGACGGACTCCGGGTCGGGCAGCCCGCCGCCCGTGGGCAGTTCCCTGCGCAGGGCGTCGGCGAGCCGGTCGGCGAAGAGGGTGCCGAAGACCGCGGCCCCGACGCTGCCACCGATCTGGCGGAAGTAGTTGTTGGCGCTGGTGGCCGTCCCCAGGTCGGCCGGGCGCACCGAGTTCTGCACGGCGAGGATGAGGACCGGCATCACCATGCCGATTCCGGCGCCGAGGACGGCCATCCAGATGCTGTACTGCAGCCGGGGCGTGTCGGTTTCGAGCCGGGACAGCAGCCACATGCCGAGGACGGACAGGGCGCTGCCGAGGACGGGCCAGAGCTTGTAGCGGCCGGTGTGGCTGATGAGCTGGCCGGAGACGATGGAGGCGCCGACGATGCCGCCCATCATCGGCAGCATCAGCAGCCCGGACTCGGTGGCGCTGGCCCCGTCGACCATCTGCAGGAAGGTCGGCAGATAGCTCGCGGCGCCGAACAGGGCGATGCCGACGACGAGTCCGACGAGGCCGGTGACGTTGAAGACGGAGTCGCGGAACAGTCGCAGCGGGATGAGGGGTTCGGCGGCGAAGTGCTCGGCGAGGAGGAAGAGGACCGTCGCGGCGAGTGCCCCGGCGCCGAGGCCGAGGACGACCTGCGAGTCCCAGGCGTACTCGGTGCCGCCCCAACTGGTCAGCAGCACCAGGCAGGTGGAGGCGGCGGCGAGCAACAGCGTGCCCAGGACGTCGAATCGGGGCCGTGCGCTCGGCTTGGGCAGCTTCAGCACGACGGTGACGACGGCCATGGTGAGCAGGCCGAAGGGGATGTTGACGTAGAAGCACCAGCGCCAGGTGAGGTGATCGGTGAAGTAGCCGCCGAGGAGGGGGCCCGCAACCGACGCGAGGCCGAAGGCGGCGCCGATCAGGCCCATGAACCGGCCGCGCTGCCGGGGCGGCACGATGTCCGCGATGATCGCCTGGACGCCGATCATGAGCCCGCCCGCGCCGACGCCCTGCACCGCGCGGAAGGCGATCAGCTGGTCCATGGTCTGCGCCCGTCCGGCGAGCGCGGAGCCGACGACGAAGACGGCGATGGCGAACTGGAAGACGCCCTTGCGGCCGAGGAGGTCGCCGAGCTTGCCGTAGACGGGCAGTCCGACGGTGGCCGTGAGCAGATAGGCGGTGATCGCCCAGGACATCCGGTCCAGGCCGTGCAGTTCACCGACGATCTTCGGCAGGGCCGTGGCGACGATCATCTGCTCCAGCGCGGCGAGCAGCAGCGCCAGCATCAGCCCGAGGAAGACCAACCGGACCCGGCGGGGGCTGAGTTCGGCGGCGGGCCGGGCGGGTTTCGGGACGGGGAGGCCGGGCGGGTTCTCGACCGTGTCCGTCCGCTCCAGCGTGATCCCGCCCATGCAGCGCTCCCCTCGTCACACCTGCCGCACAATTGCCGCGTAATGCGACAACCCCGAGCAAGTGCGACGAGTTACGGCGCCGATCCGGTCGAGAGGTGAATCCACTCGAACCGGTGAAGGGGCCGAAGTCCCTTGGGATGTCCGGGGACTTACTTCTCCACCTCGGCGGCGAGCTTCGCGAGCACGGCGTCGTAGATGCGGCCGAGGCCCTTGGGGGCGAAGGTCCGCTCGAAGAAGCCGCCGATGCCGCTGGCGCCGGTCCAGGTGGTGGTGACGACCACGCGGGACTTGCCCTCGCCGGCGGGGGTGACGCGCCAGACGGTGACCATGGAGGAGTTGCGGTCCTTCTCGACGAGCTCGCCGTCGGTGGGTTCGGTGACCTCCAGCAGGCAGTCGCGCACCCGCTTGCTGGTGGCCTGGAGCTTCCAGTGGACGAGGGTGCCCTCGCCGTCGCCGCCCTCGCGCACCTCGTACTCGCTGAAGTGCTCGGGCAGGAGCTTCGCGCGGGTGCCGCTGTAGTCGGCGAGGGCGTCGAACACCGTCTCCGCGTCCGCCGCGACGACCCGCTCCGTAGTGGCCTCTACCTGCGCCATTGCTTCCTCCAGGACGTTCAGTTCTCGCCGGTGGAGGCAAGCCAACCACCCCGCCGCCCGGCCGCCCAAATCGAGGTCGCACGATCATGGGAACAAGTGTTCTATTGTGAGGTGAGTACTACCGAGGAGGCGTCATGCGCTGGGACAACCTCACCGACTCCGGCGAGCACGGCCGGGCGGCCGATGCCGCGCTGTTCGGCGCGGACGCGGTCACGATCCGGACGTTCGACACGCCCGAGTTCCGCGGGATCACCTTCCACGAGGTCCGGGCCCGTTCGATCCTGAACCGGGTGCCGGGCGCCTCCCGCATGCCGTTCGAATGGACGGTGAACCCGTACCGGGGCTGCACGCACGCGTGCGTCTACTGCTTCGCCCGCAAGACCCACAGCTATCTGGACCTGGACACCGGCATCGGCTTCGACACCCAGATCGTGGTCAAGGTGAACGCCCCCGAGCTGCTGCGCCGCCAGCTGGCCTCCCCGCGCTGGCAGGGCGAGCACGTGGCGATGGGCACGAACGTCGACTGCTACCAGCGCGCCGAGGGCCGCTACCGGCTGATGCCGGGCATCATCGAGGCCCTCGGCGACCGGGCGAACCCGTTCTCCATCCTCACCAAGGGCACCCTGATCCTGCGCGACCTCGACCTGCTGACCCGGGCGGCCGAGGTCACCGATGTCGGCATCTCCGTCTCGGTCGGCTTCACCGACCACGAGCTGTGGCGCACGGTCGAGCCGGGCACTCCCGCGCCGGAGCGCCGCCTGGACGTGGTGCGCACCCTCACTGACCACGGCATCGGCTGCGGGGTGCTGATGGCCCCGGTGATCCCCTTCCTCGGCGACCACCCCGCCCAACTGCGGGCGACCGTACGGGCGATCGCCGCCTCCGGGGCCACCTCGGTCACCCCGCTGGTGCTGCATCTGCGGCCCGGCGCCCGGGAGTGGTTCATGGCCTGGCTGGGGCAGCACCATCCGCACCTGGTGCGCCGCTACGAGCGGCTGTACGCCGACGGCGCCTACGCGCCCAAGTGGTACCAGCGCCGGATCACCCGTCAGGTGCACGAACTCGCGCAGGAGTACGGCATCGGCCCGAGCCGCCCCGGCATGCCGCGCCGCGTCCGGGAGACCGCCCCCGCCCCCGAGCCGACGCCCGGCCCCACCCAACTCACCCTGATATGAGCGCATCCGAGCGCAAGTAGCGACCCAATCGGGTCAAGACCGGCCAGAACAGGCTCTCCCAGGCGGACTTTCCGGGACGATGCGGCGAGGACCGCGGCCCTCGCGGTCCGGCTCACCCTCCGTCCTGGGAGGACTCCTCCATGAAGAAACGCGCAGCCGTGCTGTGCGGTGCCGCCGCCGTCCTGGCCGGGTCGCTCACCGCCGTCCCCGCCGAGGCGAGCGGCCCCCCTGCCGCGGCCTCGAAGCCCGCCTGGACGAAGTGCGGCACCACCGCCTATCCGACGCTGCAGTGCGCGTCCCTGAAGGTGCCGCTGGACCACGCGAACCCCACGGGGCGGCAGATCACGCTCGCGCTGACCCGGGTCCCGCACACCGCGACGAAGTTCCAGGGGCCGCTGCTGGTCAACCCCGGCGGCCCGGGCGGCAGCGGCCGCACCCTCGCCGGGTTCGTCGCCGCGACCCTGCCCCGGTCGGTGGCCGCCCAGTACGACGTGATCGGCTTCGACCCGCGCGGCGTCGGCCGCAGCAGGCCCGCGCTGAACTGCCGGCCCGGCCACTTCAAGCCCGTACGCCCCGACTCGGTGCCCGTCACCCCGGCCGTCGAGCAGGCCAACCTGGTGCGCGCCAAGGCCTTCGCCGACGCCTGCGCCGAGAAGTACGCGGACGTGCTGCCGTACATGGACACGGTCTCGGCGGTACGGGACATGGACCGTATCCGCCAGGCGCTGGGCGCGAAGAAGCTCAACTACTTCGGCTACTCGTACGGCACCTACCTCGGCGCGGTCTACGGCAAGCTCTATCCGCACCAGGTGCGCCGCTTCGTGCTGGACTCGATCGTCGACCCGACCGGCGTCTGGTACGACGACAACCTCGCCCAGGACCACGCCTTCAACGACCGCCACCGCGCCTTCATGGCCTGGGTCGCCCGGCACCACAAGACCTACAAGCTGGGCACCGACCCGGCGAAGGTCGAGACCAAGTGGTACGCGATGCGGGCCGCGCTGGCGAAGAAGCCCGCGGGCAGGAAGGTGGGCCCCTCCGAACTGGAGGACACCTTCATGCCGGGCGGCTACTACGACGGCTACTGGCCCTACCTCGCCGAGGCATTCGCCGCGTACGTCAACGCCAAGGACGCCGACCCGCTGGTGGAGGCGTACGAGACGTTCGGCGCGGTCGACGCGGCCGGGGACAACGGCTACAGCGTCTACACGTCGGTGCAGTGCCGGGACGCGGTCTGGCCGCGGGACTGGGCGACCTGGCGCGCGGACAACTGGGCGGCGTACGAGAAGGCGCCCTTCATGACCTGGAACAACGCCTGGTACAACGCGCCGTGCGCGTTCTGGCCGACCGCGCAGCGGCTGCCGAGGGACATCGCCAACGGCGAGCTGCCGCCGGTGCTGCTGTTCCAGGCGACCGACGACGCGGCCACCCCGTACCAGGGCGGCGCCTTCGTGCACGCCATGCTGCACGGCTCCAGCCTGGTCGTCGAGGAGGGCGGCGGCAACCACGGCATCACGCTGAGCGGGAACGCCTGCCTGGACAAGCACCTGACCGCCTATCTCAGCGACGGCACGGTGCCGCGCGGCACCGGCGACGTGGACGCGGTCTGCCAGGCCCAGCCGGCCCCGAAGCCGCTGGCCACCAAGTCCGGTTCGTCCCGCGGCACGACCCTGCACGGGCTGCTGGGCTTCCGCGGCTGAGTGTTCAACCCCGGGCGGGCCTGCGAGCCCGTGTGATCCCATGAGCGCATGAGTGACTCGATCATGAGGATTCCCGCCCCCGACGGTGTCGCCCCCGCCGCCCAGTACACGCATGTGGTGACGGGCACCGGGCGGCTGGTGGCGGTCGCCGGCCAGCTGCCGCTCGACGAGAGCGGCACCCTGGTCGGCGCGGGCGACCCGCAGGCGCAGGCCCGGCAGGTGTTCGAGAACCTGCGGCGCTGCCTCGCCGCCGCCGGAGCGAGCTTCGACGACGTCGTCAAGCTCACCTTCTTCGTCACGGACATGGCGTACATGCCGGCGATCCGGGAGGCCCGCGCGGCCCACATCCCCGACGACCGGCTGCCGGCCGCCTCCGCCGTCCAGGTCGCCGGGCTGGTGCGGCCGGAGTTCCTGATGGAGATCGAGGCCCTCGCGGTGGTGTCCGGGTGACCCTCCTGGTGCGTCCGATGACGCTCGCCGACTGCGACCGCGTGGCCGAGATCCGCATCGCCGGCTGGCAAAGGGCCTACCGGGGCCTGATGCCGCAGTCCCACCTCGACGGGCTCAGCGTGACCGAGGACGCCGCCCGCCACCGCACCCGGTTCGCCGCCGCCGACGGCAGCTCCCTGGACCTGGTCGCCGAGCGGGCCGGCGAGGTCGTCGGCTGGGCCTGCCACGGCCCGTACCGCGACGGCGAAGTACGCACCGCCGACGCCGAGTTGTACGCGATCTACGTCGATCCCGCGCACTACGGCGACGGCATCGGGCAGTCCCTCCTCGACGAGTCCGTACGGCGCTGCACGGCCGCCGGCCACCCGCGGATGCTGCTGTGGGTGCTGAAGGACAACGCCCGCGCGCGGCGCTTCTACGAGCGGGCCGGCTTCCGCGCGGACGGCACCGAGGAGCCGTACGAGGTGGCCGGGGTGCCGGTGCCGGAGGTCAGGTACGTCAGGGAGCTCGCCGCTGCCTAGGCAGGCGCGCGAGCGCGTGCACGGCGGCCTCCGCAAGGGCCGGGTGCGCGAGGGCCTCGTTCAGTACGGTCCTGGCGCGCGCGTCGCCCAGCGCGCCGAGCCCGTCCACGCAGGCGAGGGCCACGCGCCGGTAGGGGTCGTGCGGCCGCAGGCGCCGCTCCAGGGTGGTGATGAGCGCGGGCACCGCCTCCGGGGCCCGCAGCTCCACCAGCAGCCGCACCGGGTGCAGCGCGTAGGCGACGCGCAGTTCGTTGGTGGCGAGGGCGGCCGCCGCGCGGGCCGTGCGCGGGTCGCCGAGGCGGGCGAGGGCGAGGGCGGCACAGGCGCAGCGCTCGGGGTCGCGGTGGTTGAGCAGCAGGACGAGCGACTCGAAGGCCCGCCGGTCGCCCGCCAGGCCCAGCCGGAACGCGGCCAGCTCCCGCGCCCACAGGGGCTGTCCGGGCGCGACGAGCACCTGGGCCAGCTCGTCGGGGTCGTCGGTCGCCGCCAGGTGAGCGAAGCCCGGGGTGTCCCCGGACTCCTTCCGTAAGCGCTCGGTGAGCGATCGCAACGCTTCGTCCATGGAGCCGAGGGTAGGGGCGATGCCCGCGCAAGGGGACCTACATCACAAACTCCGGGGGCTGGCGCGCTCGTTACCCGCGGGTTAAGCTCAGACGAGCGAGTCACCCACTCGCGGAACTCCTCAGGACGGTTTGGTGACGCAGCCGTCATGGGACACCTCCCACGCCTTTCGAGGCAGTGGGGGAGCAGCAGTCGGTTCGGTGCCTGAAGGTACCGCAGTGCGACCTGGCCACGGGACAGGGCCGGTCGGATCCGCCGCAGCCCGGGCGTGTGCGCGCCCGTGGACTCGGCGCCGGGCGTGTGCGCTCGCAGCCCGGTCATCACACCCGCATTTCTCCACGCACCCGGTGCGCCTGTCGGCGCACCTGGGCGCGCTTCCCGTCGTCACCCTCATTCCTGGAGTCCCGCGATGGCTGCTCCCCTGTCCGACACCCCTCTGTCCCCGCTCCGGACGATCGCCGTCGTCGGCCTCGGCACGATGGGCACCGGCATCGCCGAGGTCCTCGCCCGGGCCGGCCGCGAGGTCGTCGGCATCGACATCGACGAGGCCCAGGCCGCGCGCTGCGTCGCCGCCCTGGAGACCTCCACCGCCCGCGCCGTGGAGCGCGGCCGGCTCACCGAGGAGGAGCGCGCGAAGACCCTCGCCCGGCTGCGCACCTCCACCGATCTGCGGGCCGCGGCCGACGCCGACCTGGTCATCGAGGTGGCGCCGGAGTCGTACGAGGTCAAGCACCAGATCTTCCGCGAGCTGGACGGCGTCGTGCGCCCCGAGACGATCCTGGCGACCGGCACCAACGCGCTGTCCGTGACCCGGCTGGCCGCCGACTCCGCGCGGCCCGAGCGGGTGCTGGGCCTGCACTTCTTCAACCCGGCGCCCGCGATGAAGCTGGTCGAGGTCGTCTCCTCGGTGCTGACCGCCCCGGCCGCCGTCGCCGCCGTCACCGACCTCGCCCTGGACCTGGGCAAGGAGCCCGTCGCGGTCGGCGACCGGCCCGGGTTCGTCGCCGACGGCCTGCTGTTCGGCTACCTCAACCAGGCGGCCTCGATGTACGAGGCGAAGTACGCCTCCCGCGAGGACATCGACGCCGCGATGCGGCTGGGCTGCGGCCTGCCGATGGGCCCGCTCGCGCTGCTCGACCTGATCGGCATCGACACCGCGCGCACCGTCCTGGAGGCCATGTACGCCGAGTCCGGCGACCGGCTGCACGCCCCCGCGCCGATCCTCAAGCAGCTCAGCGAGGCCGGACTGACGGGCCGTAAGGCGGGCCGGGGCTTCTACACCTACGAGGCGCCGGGCAGCGCGACGGTCGTCCGGGACACGCTGACCCCGCTTCAGGGCGGCAACCTCGCGGGGGGCCGTCCGGTCTCCTCGGTCGGTGTCGCGGGCTCGGGCACCATGGCCTCCGGTATCGCCGAGGTCTTCGCCAAGGCGGGCTACACGGTCGTGCTGGCCGCCCGGAGCGCCGAGAAGGCCGAGACGGCGAAGGCCCGGATCGGCAAGTCGCTCGCCCGCTCGGTCGACAAGGGCCGGATGACCGCCGAGGCGGCCGCCGAGACCCTGGAGCGGATCACCCCGGCCGGCTCCTACGACGCGTTCGCCGAGGTCGACCTGGCCGTCGAGGCGGTCGCGGAGGACCTGGAGATCAAGCGGCAGCTGTTCGCGACGCTGGACAAGGTGTGCAAGCCCGGCGCGATCCTGGCGACCACCACGTCCTCGCTGCCGGTCGTGGCGTGCGCCCGCGCGACCTCGCGTCCGCAGGACGTGATCGGCATGCACTTCTTCAACCCGGCCCCGGCCATGAAGCTGGTCGAGGTCGTGCGCACCGTGCTGACCGAGGACGACGTCCACGACACGGTCCGCGCGGTGTGCGCGAAGATCCGCAAGCACGCCGTCGACTGCGGCGACCGGGCCGGGTTCATCGTGAACGCCCTGCTGTTCCCGTACCTGAACAACGCGATCAAGATGGTCCAGGAGCACTACGCCTCCCTGGACGACATCGACGCGGCGATGAAGCTGGGCGGCGGCTACCCGATGGGCCCGTTCGAACTGCTGGACGTGGTCGGCCTGGACGTCTCCCTGGCGATCGAGCAGGTGCTGCACCGCGAGTTCCGCGAGCCGGGCCTCGCCCCCGCGCCGCTGCTGGAGCACCTGGTGGCGGCGGGCTGCCTCGGCCGCAAGACGGGCCGCGGTTTCCGCGAATATGCCCGGCGCTGACCGGGTCGGCGACTGGCTCGGAACCGGGGAGGACTGGGGCGGGCTGCTGGATCCGGCCGGTGCCGGGCAGCCCGACCGGTCCGCCCCTCCCCCGCCCGTTCAGGGCGGGGGAGACCCCGTGCATGCGCACCGAGCTGCGCACATGCAGTACGTTCGGGTCATGTCCCAGCCCGCCAAGTCCTCACGTACTCCCGCCACACCCGACGCGCCGGAAAGCGCCGCGGGTTCCCGCGCGGCGGCCCAGCGGCTCAAGATGCGCCGGGAACTGGCGGCCGCGGCGATGGAGCTGTTCGCGACCAAGGGGTACGAGGCGACCACCGTCGACGAGATCGCGGCCGCGGCCGGCGTCGCCCGTCGCACCTTCTTCCGCCACTTCCGCTCCAAGGAAGAGGCGATCTTCCCGGACCACGACGACACCCTGATCCGCGCGGAGGCCGTGCTCAACGCCGCCCCCGCCCATGAGCACCCGCTCGACACGGTGTGCCGTGGGATCAAGGAGGTCATGCGGATGTACGCGGCCCGGCCGGAGATCTCGGTCGCCCGCTACAAGCTCACGCGCGAGGTGCCCACCCTGCGCGAGGCGGAGATCGCGTCGGTGGCCCGCTACGAGCGCCTCTTCACCCGCTACCTCCTCGGCCACTTCGACGAGCACGCGCACGACGACGACGCCAACGACGACCCGCTGCTCGCGGAGGTCGCCGCCTCCGCCGTGGTCACCGCCCACAACCATGTGCTGCGCCGCTGGCTCAGGGCCGGCGGCCAGGGCGACGTGGAGGCACAGCTCGACCACGCCTTCGCGATCGTCCGCAAGACGTTCGGCTCGGGGATCATGGCGGGCCGCACCACCCCGCCCCCGCCGGCCGCGGCGACGACCTCCACCCAGGGCGAGGTCCTGGTCACGGTCGCCCGCACCGACGCCCCGCTGGACGAGGTGATGCGCACCATCGAGCAGGCGCTCAAGGAGCGCTAAGACCTACCTCTCAGCTGTGACGACGGCCACCCCTAGGGGTGGCCGTTTTGGCATGTCAGGGGCCCTTTTGCGGGCCCCTCACCGGGGCGTTCGATCGATCATCGCTCATTTGTCACGTAAAGATTTCATCTGAGACCAACATCTGGCACTCAGTGCCTTGTCACCTGACACGCGGTGTCATACGTTGAAGACGTCCGGGCAGCTGTCCCAGCGAGCCGCCACAGGCCCGACCCGCCCGGACGCCTGCGTCACAGGCAACCTCCCGCGCCACAAAGCGCTGCCGAACAGCACCACACGCCGAACCGACGGCACCTGGCAAGAACCCACCCTCAGCAGCACCGACGTAACCATCGGCGCCCTTCCCTCAGGGCGCTCACCGCCGGAGGCAACACCGTGACCGTGAAGGACATCCTGGCCGCGATCCAGTCGCCCGACTCCACCTCGGCCGACTTCGCCAACATGCCGCTCCCCGACTCGTACCGCGCGGTCACCGTGCACAAGGACGAGACGGAGATGTTCGCGGGCCTCGCGACCCGCGACAAGGACCCCCGCAAGTCGCTGCACCTCGACGAGGTGCCCCTGCCCGAACTCGGTCCGGGTGAGGCCCTGGTGGCCGTGATGGCCTCCTCCGTCAACTACAACTCGGTGTGGACCTCGATCTTCGAGCCGCTGTCCACCTTCGGGTTCCTGGAGCGTTACGGCCGCACGAACGAGCTGGCCAAGCGGCACGACCTGCCGTACCACATCATCGGCTCCGACCTCGCGGGCGTCGTCCTGCGCACCGGCCCCGGTGTGAACGCCTGGCAGCCCGGTGACGAGGTCGTCGCGCACTGTCTGTCCGTCGAGCTGGAATCTTCCGACGGCCACAACGACACCATGCTCGACCCCGAGCAGCGGATCTGGGGCTTCGAGACGAACTTCGGCGGTCTCGCCGAGATCGCGCTGGTCAAGTCCAACCAGCTGATGCCCAAGCCCGGCCACCTCAGCTGGGAGGAGGCCGCCGCCCCCGGCCTGGTCAACTCCACCGCCTACCGCCAGCTCGTCTCCCGCAACGGCGCCGGCATGAAGCAGGGCGACAACGTCCTGATCTGGGGCGCCAGCGGCGGACTCGGCTCGTATGCCACCCAGTTCGCCCTCGCCGGCGGCGCCAACCCCATCTGCGTCGTCTCCAGCGACCAGAAGGCCGACATCTGCCGCTCCATGGGCGCCGAGGCGATCATCGACCGCAACGCCGAGGGCTACAAGTTCTGGAAGGACGAGCACACCCAGGACCCCAAGGAGTGGAAGCGCTTCGGCAAGCGCATCCGCGAGCTCACCGGCGGCGAGGACATCGACATCGTCTTCGAACACCCCGGCCGCGAGACCTTCGGCGCGTCCGTCTACGTCACCCGCAAGGGCGGCACCATCACCACCTGCGCCTCCACCTCCGGCTACATGCACGAGTACGACAACCGCTACCTGTGGATGTCCCTGAAGCGGATCATCGGCTCCCACTTCGCGAACTACCGCGAGGCCTGGGAAGCCAACCGCCTCATCGCCAAGGGCAAGATCCACCCCACCCTCTCCAAGACGTACACCCTGGAAGAGACCGGCCAGGCCGCCCACGACGTCCACCGCAACGCCCACCAGGGCAAGGTCGGCGTCCTCTGCCTCGCCCCCGAGGAAGGCCTCGGCGTCCGCGACCAGGAGATGCGCGCCCAGCACCTCGACGCCATCAACCGCTTCCGCAACATCTGAGACACCCGGGGTCATAGATGACTGAGCGTCAGCCCGCCGAAGGACAGCGGGAGAAGGACCGGCCGTGGCTCATGCGCACGTACGCCGGTCACTCCACGGCCGAGGCGTCCAACGAGCTGTACCGGCGCAACCTCGCCAAGGGCCAGACAGGTCTGTCGGTCGCCTTCGACCTGCCGACCCAGACCGGCTACGACTCCGACCACATCCTCGCCCGCGGCGAGGTCGGCCGGGTCGGCGTGCCGGTGGCCCATCTCGGTGACATGCGCCGGCTGTTCCAGGACATCCCCCTGGAGCAGATGAACACCTCGATGACGATCAACGCCACCGCCATGTGGCTGCTGGCGCTCTACCAGGTCGTCGCCGAGGAGCAGGGCGCGGACATCACCAAGCTCCAGGGCACGACCCAGAACGACATCGTCAAGGAGTACCTGTCGCGGGGGACGCATGTCTTCCCGCCGGGGCCCTCACTCCGGCTGACGACGGACATGATCGCGTACACGGTCTCCCACATCCCGAAGTGGAACCCGATCAACATCTGCAGCTACCACCTGCAGGAGGCGGGCGCCACGCCGGTCCAGGAGATCGCGTACGCGATGTCCACCGCGATCGCGGTTCTCGATGCCGTACGCGACTCAGGGCAGGTCCCCGCCGAGAAGTTCGGGGACGTCGTGGCCCGTATCTCCTTCTTCGTGAACGCGGGTGTCCGCTTCGTCGAGGAGATGTGCAAGATGCGGGCGTTCGGGCGGATCTGGGACCAGGTCACGCGCGAGCGGTACGGCATCGAGAACCCCAAGCAGCGCCGCTTCCGGTACGGCGTCCAGGTCAACTCCCTCGGTCTGACCGAGGCGCAGCCGGAGAACAACGTCCAGCGGATCGTGCTGGAGATGCTGGCGGTCACCCTCTCCAAGGACGCCCGCGCGCGTGCCGTGCAGCTGCCGGCCTGGAACGAGGCGCTGGGTCTCCCCCGGCCCTGGGACCAGCAGTGGAGCCTGCGCATCCAGCAGGTCCTCGCCCATGAGAGCGATCTGCTGGAGTACGAGGACATCTTCGAGGGCTCGAAGGTCATCGAGGCGAAGGTCGCGCAGCTCGTCGAGGACTCCCTCGCCGAGATCGACCGGATCCAGGAGATGGGCGGCGCGATGGCCGCCGTCGAGTCCGGCTACCTCAAGTCGCAGTTGGTCGCCTCGCACGCCGAGCGCCGGGCGCGGATCGAGTCCGGCCAGGAGAAGATCGTCGGCGTCAACATCTTCGAGACGACCGAGCCGAACCCGCTGACGGCCGACCTGGACACCGCGATCCAGACGGTCGACCCGGCGGTCGAGGCGAAGGTCATCGCCTCGCTCCAGCACTGGCGTGACACCCGCTACCAGCCGCCCTTCAACCACCCGCGCCCGTGCAAGGCGCTGGAGAAGCTGAAGGAGGCCGCGAAGGGCACCGCCAACCTCATGGAGGCCACCCTGGAGTGCGCCCGCGCCGGTGTCACCACCGGCGAGTGGGCCGGGGCGCTGCGCGAGGTGTTCGGCGAGTTCCGCGCCCCGACGGGCGTGTCCTCGGCCCCGGTGGCCGTGCCGGCGGAGGCGGGCTCGCCGATGAGCGAGGTGCGCCGCAAGGTGGAGGCGACCGCCCAGGACATGGGCGTGGGCAAGCTGCGCTTCCTGGTCGGCAAGCCGGGCCTGGACGGACACTCCAACGGCGCCGAGCAGATCGCGGTGCGTGCGCGTGACGCCGGCTTCGAGGTGGTCTACCAGGGCATCCGGCTCACCCCGGAGCAGATCGTGGACGCGGCCCTCGCCGAGGACGTGCACGCGGTGGGCCTGTCGATCCTGTCCGGCTCGCACGCCCAGCTGGTGCCGGACGTGCTGGACCGGCTGCGTGTGGCCGGTGCCACAGATATACCGGTGATCGCAGGTGGCATCATCCCCAGCGGTGACGCCGCGCAGCTGAAGGAAGCCGGAGTGGCCGCCGTCTTCACCCCGAAGGACTTCGACATCACCGGGATCATCGGCCGCATCGTCGACGAGATCCGGAAAGCGAACAAGCTCGACCCTCTGGAGGTCCCCGCATGACCACGGTCAACCGCCTTCGCCCCCGGCGTTCCTGCCTGGCGGTACCGGGCTCGAACCCGCGCTTCCTGGAGAAGGCCCAGGGCCTCCCCGCCGACCAGGTCTTCCTCGACCTGGAGGACGCCTGCGCCCCGCTCGCCAAGCCCGAGGCGCGGCACACCATCGTCAAGTTCCTCAACGAGGGCGACTGGACGGGCAAGACGCGCGTGGTCCGCGTGAACGACTGGACGACCGAGTGGACGTACCGCGATGTCGTCACGGTCGTCGAGGGCGCCGGCCAGAACCTCGACTGCATCATGCTGCCGAAGGTGCAGACGGCCCAGCAGGTCGTCGCCCTGGACCTGCTGCTGACGCAGATCGAGAAGACGATGGGCTTCGAGGTCGGCAAGATCGGCATCGAGGCGCAGATCGAGAACGCGCAGGGTCTGAACAACGTCAACGAGATCGCGCAGGCCTCCCAGCGCGTCGAGACGATCATCTTCGGCCCGGCCGACTTCATGGCGTCGATCAACATGAAGTCCCTGGTCGTGGGCGAGCAGCCGCCCGGGTACCCGGCGGACGCCTACCACTACATCCTGATGAAGATCCTGATGGCCGCCCGCGCCAACAACCTCCAGGCGATCGACGGCCCCTACCTCCAGATCCGCAACGTCGAGGGCTACCGCGCGGTCGCCCAGCGCGCCGCCGCGCTCGGCTTCGACGGCAAGTGGGTGCTGCACCCCGGCCAGGTCGAGGCGTCGAACGAGATCTTCTCGCCGTCGCAGGAGGACTTCGACCACGCCGAGCTGATCCTGGACGCGTACGACTACTACACGTCCGAGGCGGGCGGCAAGAAGGGCTCCGCGATGCTCGGCGACGAGATGATCGACGAGGCCAGCCGCAAGATGGCCCTGGTCATCTCCGGCAAGGGACGCGCCGCCGGCATGCAGCGCACCAGCAAGTTCGAGATCCCGGAGGCGTAAGGCCATGCAGTTCGGACGCACCTACGAGGAGTTCGAGGTCGGGGCGACGTACAAGCACTGGCCGGGCAAGACGGTCACGGAGTACGACGACCACCTGTTCTGTCTCCTCACCATGAACCACCACCCGCTCCACATGGACACCAACTATGCGGAGAAGACGACGGACTTCGGCAAGAACGTCGTCGTCGGGAACTACATCTACTCCCTGCTGCTGGGCATGAGCGTGCCGGACATCTCCGGCAAGGCGATCGCCAACCTGGAGATCGAGTCGCTCAAGCACGTGGCGCCGACCTTCCACGGCGACACGATCTACGGCCAGACGACCGTGCTCGACAAGTGGCCGTCGAAGTCGAAGAACGACCGCGGCATCGTCTACGTCGAGACCAAGGGCTACAAGCAGGACGGCACGCTGGTGTGCGTCTTCCGCCGCAAGGTGATGGTGCCCACCGAGACGTACATCAAGGAGCGCGGCGGCGAGCAGCCGGGCCGCCCGGAACTTCAGGAGGGCTGACCCATGGCACGCCTTGCGCAGACCGCGGGTCTGACGGACGTCCAGCAGGAGATCCTCGCCACCGTCCGCGACTTCGTGGACAAGGAGATCATCCCGGTCGCCACCGAGCTGGAGCACCGCGACGAGTACCCGCAAGCGATCGTCGACGGCCTGAAGGAACTCGGCCTCTTCGGCCTGATGATCCCCGAGGAGTACGGGGGTCTGGGCGAGTCGCTCCTCACCTACGCCCTGTGCGTGGAGGAGATCGCCCGCGGCTGGATGTCGGTGTCCGGCATCATCAACACGCACTTCATCGTGGCGTACATGCTCAAGCAGCACGGCACGCAGGAGCAGAAGGACCACTTCCTGCCCCGCATGGCGGCCGGCGACATCCGCGGCGCCTTCTCGATGTCGGAGCCGGGCCTGGGCTCCGATGTGTCGGCCATCACGTCGAAGGCGGTGAAGGACGGCGAGGAGTACGTCCTGAACGGCCAGAAGATGTGGCTGACGAACGGCGGTACGTCGTCCCTGGTGGCCGTCCTGGTCCGAAGTGACGAAGGACACCCCGAGGGCACGGCCCCGCACAAGTCGATGACGACCTTCCTCGTGGAGAAGGAGCCGGGCTTCGGCGAGGTCCGTCCCGGCCTCACGATCCCCGGCAAGATCGACAAGATGGGCTACAAGGGCGTCGACACGACCGAGCTCATCATGGACAACCTGCGGATTCCGGCCGATCGGGTGCTCGGCGGGGTCACCGGACGAGGTTTTTACCAAATGATGGACGGGGTCGAGGTCGGCCGCGTCAATGTCGCGGCACGTGGCTGCGGCGTCGCTCAGCGTGCGTTCGAGCTCGGCGTCCAGTACGCCCAGCAGCGTCACACTTTCGGCAAGGCGATCGCCCAGCACCAGGCGATCCAGTTCAAGCTGGCCGAGATGGCTACCAAGGTCGAGGCCGCGCATGCGATGATGGTGAACGCAGCGCGCAAAAAGGACTCCGGGGAACGAAACGACCTCGAAGCAGGGATGGCGAAGTACCTCGCCTCCGAGTACTGCAAGGAGGTCGTCGAGGACGCCTTCCGGATCCACGGCGGCTACGGCTTCTCCAAGGAGTACGAGATCGAGCGCCTCTACCGTGAGGCCCCGATGCTGCTCATCGGTGAAGGTACCGCCGAGATCCAGAAAATGATCATCGGCCGCAGGCTGCTCGAAGAGTATCGATTCCAGGGCTGATTGTCCGGAAACGGGGTGTTTTCTTCGCGAAGAAGATCACACCCCGTCATTACCCTTCGGCCGCCGACTCGGCTTCCTGGCTTACCCAGTTGCGGCTCTTAACCGCTACGATCGCCGGAAAGCCGCCGTCCCCCCTCATGCGCGGCATCATCCGCTACGAAGGTCATCCATGCCCCACAGCCAAACCTCTGCACCACGCGACAGCCGGGTCGGCGTACGCCTCGCGCGCGGAGCATCGCCGTGGCTTCTCCCGACCGTCGCCACCGCAGCACTCAGCCTGGTCCGGGCACGCCGCTCCGGCGCCGCCAAGGCCGTCGCCGTGCCCGCCACCGCTCTCGCGGCGGGCATGCTGTGGTTCTTCCGCGACCCCGAGCGCGAGATCGCTACGGGCCGGGTCATCTCCCCCGCCGACGGTGTGGTGCAGAGCATCATGCCGTGGAAGGACGGGCGGACCCGTGTCGCGATCTTCATGAGCCCGCTCAACGTCCACGTCAACCGCGCCCCCCTCGCGGGCACGGTGACGTCGGTCGAGCACATCCCGGGCGGCTTCGTTCCCGCTTTCAACAAGGAGAGCGAGAACAACGAGCGGGTCGTCTGGCACTTCGACACCGAGCTCGGCGACATCGAGATGATCCAGATCGCCGGCGCGGTGGCCCGTCGCATCGTCCCCTACATCCCTGAGGGCACGAAGGTCGAGCAGGGTGACCGCATCGGTCTGATCCGTTTCGGCTCGCGCGTCGACATCTACCTCCCGGAGGGCGTGGAGGTGGCGGTCGAGGTCGGTCAGAAGACCGTGGCTGGGGTGACTCGCATTGACCGTGATTGACCCGGAGACCCAGACCGGGTGGGTGCCCGAGGCCGAGGAGGCGGACGAGGAGGAGATGCCTCTCTCGCTCCGCCTCTCGATAGCGGACACCCTCACCCTGGGCAACGCCACATGCGGCTTCATGGCGGTGTACTTCACCACCACCGGCATCCTGATCCCGGACCTCACAGGCAGCCCGGCGACCGGCATGACCCGCCACAGCGCGGCCACGGCGGTCATCCTGATGCTCTGCGCGGCGGTCTTCGACCTGTTCGACGGCCTGGTGGCGAGGAAGCTCCGCTCCTCCCCCATGGGTGCCGAGCTGGACAACCTGTCGGACCTGATCAGCTTCGGTCTGGCCCCGGCGTACTTCGTCCTCGTCTACGGCATGGTGGCGGATGACGCGCACCAGCGGGTGGCCGCGGTCGGCGCGATCGTGGTGCTGCTGGCCGTGGTGCTGCGCCTGGCGAGATTCTCGTGCGTGACGATGAAGGACGGCATGTTCCAGGGCATGCCCTCGCCCTTCGGCGCCCTGACGGTGGTCTCCATCGTCCTGCTGGAGCTGCCCTTCGTGGCGACGCTCCTGGCGATCCTGGGCACGGCGTGGCTGATGGTGAGCCGCGTGGAGTACCCCAAGCCGCGAGGTCGCCTCGCGGTGGCGATGCTCTCCTGGATCGTCCTGAGCATGGGGTTGCTGACCGCCTGGGCCTTCGACGCCCCCAGCGGCCAGCTCCTCCTGCAGACCGGCTGCGCCCTGCAGCTCGTCACGGGCGCGGTCATCCCGCTGTTCGCCACGGCCCGCCGGGTGAACAACTTCCGCGACAACCGGCGCGAGGCGCGGGCGGCGCAGCTGCCGTAGTCCTGCGGTCGGCTGTACGACGCCGAAGGGGCCCGAGCTTGATCTCCAAGCTCGGGCCCCTTCGCGTGGGCGCCTCCGGCGGACTTCTGCGGGACCGCGCCCGCCCTCCCGACCGTTGCCGGGCCGCTCGGCCCACTCCTGGGGCAGCGCCCGTGTCGGGCCTTCTCGGCCCACTCCTGCGCCAGCGCCCGTGCCGGACGTTCTCGGCCCACTCCTGCGCCAGCGCCCGTGCCGGACGTTCTCGGCCCACTCCTGCGCCAGTGCCCGTGTCGGGCGATTCTCGTCCCACTCCTGCGGCAGTGCCCGTGTCGGGCGATTCTCGTCCCACTCCTGCGGCAGTGCCCGTGTCGGGCGATTCTCGTCCCACTCCTGCGGCAGTGCCCGTTGTCGGGCTTTTCAGCCCACTCCTGCGGGCGGTGGGTGGGCATAGGTCGGGGGTCCAGGGGGCGGAGCCCCCTGGGGGCTCAGGTGAGGAAGTCGCGGGCGATGGACTCGGCGACGGTTTCGAGGATGGGGCCGGCCTCCGCGATGCACTTGGCCACGTCCGGCTCGACCTCGGTCAGGGGGTACGCCCTGCGGATACCGGCGCGGCCCAGCACCTCGGGGGCGAGGGCGAGGCGCCCGCACACCGCGACGACCTCCTTGTCGGCGGCCCGGGCAGCGGCGGCGACACCCGCGGGCGCCTTGCCGTGGAGGGTCTGCTCGTCCAGCGAGCCCTCCCCGGTGATGACAAGGGTCGCCCGCTCCAGCGCAGGCGCGAACCCCAGCACGTCCAGCATGACCTCGATGCCGGGCCGGAACCGCGCCCCGACGAGCATGGCCCCGTATCCGATGCCGCCCGCGGCACCCGCCCCGGGCGCCTCGGCGAACTCGGCGGCCCGCGCACCGACCGCCGCCCCGAGCACCTCGGCGAAGTGCGCGAGGGCCGCGTCCAGCGCGGCCACGTCCTCCGCCGACGCCCCCTTCTGCGGGCCGTACACCGCGGGCGCGCCCTTCGGCCCGGTCAGCGGGTTGTCGACGTCGCTGGCGAGCACCAGCTCCACCTCGGCCAGCCGCGGGTCCAGCCCCGACAGATCGGCGGAGGCCAGCGAGGCGAGCCCGCCGCCGCCCGGCGGCACCGGCTCACCGGACGCGTCCAGGAAGCGCGCGCCCAGCGCGGCCAGCATCCCGGCCCCGCCGTCCGTGGTCGCGCTGCCGCCGACGCCGAACACGATCGTGCGGGCGCCCGCGTCCAGCGCGGCCTTCAGCAGCTCGCCCGAGCCGTACGTGGACGCCGTGAGCGGCGCGAAGACGCCCTCCGGCAGCCTCTGCAGCCCGCTCGCCTCGGCCATCTCCACCACGGCGGTGCCCTCGCGCAGCGCGAACGCGGCCGTCACCTCGTCGCCGAGCGGCCCTGAGACCCGTACGACACGACGTTCGAACCCGGCCGCGACGGCCGCGGCCACCGTTCCGTCGCCGCCGTCGGCCACCGGCAGCGCCTCGACCTCCAGGCCGGGCACGACCCGCCGCAGCCCTGCGGTCACCCGCTCGGCGACCTGCACGGCCGTCAGCGACCCCTTGAACTTGTCCGCGGCCACGAGCACCCTGTGGGTGCCCTCCAGTGCAGCGTCAGCCACCTTGCAATCCCCTTGCTCTCCGAGCCTTGCGCACGTCAAGGCAGTCGCGCCGCTGTGACCATAACCTCAAGGCCCGGCCGCCGTCATGCCCCTCCCAGAGGGTGGAACCCGCGCGAGCCCCCTCGTGAACGGGGTAGACCTTCAGACATGACCGCTGTGGGCACCCTCCCGGACCTCGCCGACCGCATCCATGGGGGCTGGCTCGGCCGGATCGCGGGCAACATGCTCGGCAAGCCGGTCGAACTGGGCGAGGTGTGGACACGCGACCGGATCGACCGCTATCTACGGGAGGCCGACGCGCTCCCGCTCACCGACTATCTGCCCGAGCCCGTCGCCGAGACCGACACCCTGGCGCTGCGCCCGGAGTGGCGGCAGTGCCTGCGCGGCCGCATCCACGGCAGCTGCCGCGACGACGACGTCGACTACGCGATCCTCGGCCTGCACCTGCTGGAGCGGCACGGCTTCGGCTTCAGCACCGAGCAGGTCGGCGACCTGTGGCTGCTGTCGCTGCCGTACCTCCAGACGTTCACGGCCGAGCGGGCGGCCTACCGCAATCTCGCGAACGGCCTGCGGCCCCCGCTCACCGCGACCTTCGACAACCCGTACCAGGAATGGATCGGCGCCCTGATCCGCGCCGACATCTACGGCTGGACCTGCCCGGGCCGGCCGAGCCGGGCGGCCTCGCTGGCCCGCCGGGACGCGGTGCTGTCGCACACCGGCAACGGCGTCTACGGCGCCATGTGGGCGGCCGCCCTGATCTCGGCGGCGTTCACCGCGCCGAGCGTGCGGGACGCCGTCGACCAGGCCCTCGCCGTGATCCCCGGCGGCAGCCGGCTCGCCCGGACCGTGCGCCGTGTGACCTCGCTGCACGAGAGCGGCCTGTCCTGGGAGGACACCCTGGACACGCTGACCGAGGAGACCGCGGGGCTCGGCTGGATCCACACGGTCCCGAACGCGGCCGTGCTCACCGCGGGCCTCCTGTACGGCGCCGGCGACTTCACCCGCACCATCGCCCTCACGGTGCGAGGCGGCCTCGACACCGACTCCAACGGCGCCACGGCCGGCTCGGTGGCCGGCGTGCTGACCGGCGCACAGGCGATCCCCGCGCACTGGAAGGACCCGCTGGAGGACACCGTACGCACCGCGGTGTTCGGCTTCGACGGCGTACGCATCAGTGAGCTGGCGGAGCGCACCCTGCGCCTGGCGGAGACCGGCGACTAGCGGATCTCCCCGTACTGCGCCCCCGTGCGCCCGCCGCGCAGGCCGCCCGGGCCACGGCGGGCTGGTTACCCTTCCGGGATGACCACTGCTGATTTCGCCGCGTACATCGCGAGCCTGCCGAAGGTCCTGGCCGGCGCCGCCGCCCTGTTCCGGGACGCGGAGGGCCGTGTCCTGCTCGTCGAGCCGAACTACCGGGAGGGCTGGGCCCTGCCGGGCGGCACGATCGAGTCCGACGCCGGGGAGACCCCGCGCCAGGGCGCCCGGCGGGAGACGGCCGAGGAGATCGGCCTGGACCGCGAGCTCGGGCGGCTGCTGGCGGTGGACTGGTCCAGCGGCCCGGGGCGGCCACCGCTGGTGGCGTACCTCTACGACGGTGGCGTGCTCGGCGAGGACGACCTCAAGGCCATCCGGCTCCAGGAGGAGGAGCTGCTGTCGTGGCGGCTGGTCCCCCGCGAGGACCTCACCGACCACCTCCTGGACAACCTCGGCCGGCGCGTCCTGGCCGCCCTGGACGTCCTGGAGTCCGGCTCCGGCCCGGTCGAGCTGGAGAACGGCAGCCCGGCCGGCTGACCGTCAGCCGTCCTCGCGGGGCCGCATGTCCCGGTCGTGCACCATCTCGTCCCGCTCGACGACCCTGGCCTCGGTACGGTGCCCGCGCTGGATGTAGTCCCGCACCACCAGCTCCACGGCGTCCTGCGGACTGCCCACGCCCGAAAGCACCATGACCTCCACGACGAGCTCGGCATCCAGCGACACATTGACCTTGGCCATGCCCGGACGCTAGCAGTCGCGCCCTGCCGGCCACAGCGAAATCCCCTCGCCGCCCTCCACCGCCCCGCCCTACGCTCGGTCCCATGAGCAAGCCCCTCGTCGCGATCCTCAGCGGTGCCGGTATCAGCACGGACTCCGGCATCCCCGACTACCGCGGGCCGAACGGCCTGTGGCGCAGGGATCCGGAGGCCGAGAAGCTCGTGACGTACGAGTACTACATGGGCGACCCGGAGATCCGGCGCAGGTCGTGGCAGATGCGGCGGAAGAACCGGACGCTCGCGGCCGAGCCGAATGCCGCGCACCGGGCGGTGGCGGAGCTGGAGCGGGCCGGGGTGCCGGTGCGGGTGATCACGCAGAACGTGGACGGGCTGCACCAGCTGGCCGGGATGCCCGCGCGCAAGGTGCTCGAACTGCACGGCAGTGCGCGCAGTGTCGTCTGTACGGCGTGCCATGCGCGCGGGCCGATGGAGGACGCCCTCGCCCGGGTGGAGGCCGGTGAGGAGGACCCGTCCTGCCTGCTGTGCGGAGGCATCCTCAAGTCCGCGACGGTGATGTTCGGCGAGCGCCTCGACCCCGTCGTCCTCGGCGAGGCCCTCTCCATCGCCAAGGCCTGCCAGGTGTTCTTCGCCGTCGGCACCACCCTCCAGGTCCAGCCCGCCGCCGGCCTCGCCGGTGTGGCCGCCGACCATGGTGCCCGCCTGGTCATCGTCAACGCCGAGCCGACGCCGTACGACGAACTGGCCGACGAGGTCGTACGCGAACCGATCGGCACAGCCCTGCCGCGCCTGCTGCGCGATCTCGTCGAGGCCCGGAACCACTAGACCCGCGCCGCCTCCGTGGGGGCCGGATACGGCTTCTGGAAGGTGAACGCCTCGGGGGTGGGGCCGTGTTCGCGGACCATGGCGACGCGGTCCATCGCCTCGGCGACCGTGGGGACGTGGCCGGCCGGGACCCACCACATGGCCTGGTGGGCCTCGCCCATGCGGTGGAACCACTCGCGGCGGCGGCTGAGCATCCGCAGGTGCTCGGTGTGGTACGTGAAGCCGCGCAGGGCCTCGACCGACTCCCAGACCGAGCAGTTGATGAGGAGCAGAGCGTCCTCGCCGTCGGGGCGCAGGGCGGTCGCGCCCACACCGTCGTCGTCGACCATGCGCCAGACGAATCCGGGGCTGCGGTCGGCGAGGGCGTTGATCTCCGGGAGTTGGGCGACGAAGTCCGCCAACTCGGGGCTGTCCAGCGGGGCGACGATACGGCCGATGTTGACCTGGGCCAGGTGATGCTCAGTCATGGGCACAGCATGGCCCGGCCCGACTTCTATAGTCAATGACTTTTGTTTTTAGAGTTGTCCGGGCTCCTGGTCAGAGCCACGCAGCAGCCGCCCGGGCACGGGTCCATCGCCGGGGACCACTCCTCGGGCGCCATGCCCTGGATGAGCGCCAGGTTCATGCCGCAGATCAGCGCGGGGAAGTCCTTGGCCAGCGTGTGGAAGGGGCAGTTGCGCAGCCGCAGCGTCTCGCCGTCCCGGAAGGGCTCGTAGCCGCGGGCCCGCAGCGCCGCCTCCATGTCGTCGGCCCGCGCCTCCGGCAGGGCCGCGCCCGCCGCCTTCGCCGCGGCCTGCAGTTCCCGGTCCAGCCCGGCGTCCTCCAGCACCTCGGCGAGGAGCCGGCCGACCGTGTCGTACGACCGTGGCGGCACGGAGACGGCGTGCTCCCCCTCGGCACGCCGGTAGACCTTCGCCGGCCGCCCCGCGCCGGGTCCGCTGCGGCCGGACAGCCGCCGGAAGTCGACGGCCAGCAGCCCGGCCTCGACCAGCTTGTCCAGATGGAAGGCGGCCAGCGACCGGGAGATCCCGGCCGCCTCCGCGGCCGCGTCCCGGCCCACCTCCTCCGGCGCGGCGGCGACGTAGCGGTAGAGCCGGCGGCGCAGGGGGTCGCTCAGCACACCGAGCACGTCGAACGTGGAGTCTTCGTCAGTCACAGTGCCGACTCTATGACCAATGAGGTTTGAGAAACACGGGCTGCGCTGGGGCGGGGGGGCGCGGCAGGGCCGGGTGCCTCCAACCGCCGCCCTGCCCTTGAGAGCCGTCATGACCGCAGTCGCCGCGTACACCGCTGACCGGACGGCCGCTGGAAGAGGGCCGTTCCCCGCTCGAAGTCCAGCAGGCGCTGCTTGCGGTCCAGGCCGCCGCCGTAGCCGGTGAGGCTGCCGTCGGCGCCGACGACGCGATGGCAGGGGACGATGATGCCGACGGGGTTCTTGCCGTTGGCGAGGCCGACCGCGCGGGAGGCCTGGGGATTGCCGAGGGCGTCGGCGAGTTGGCCGTAGGTGCGGGTCTCGCCGTAGGGGATGCGGGTGAGCTGCTCCCAGACGCTGCGCTGGAACGGGGTGCCGTGCAGGCGAAGTTCGAGGGTGAACTCCTTCAACTCGCCCTCGAAGTAGGCCTGGAGCTGCTCCTCGGCCGCGCCGAACCGGGTGTCCTCGCGCGGGCCGAAGGTCTCCTCGTCGGGGCGGTGGCGCTGGTCGGTCATGTAGAGGCCGCACAGGACGCCGTCGTCGGCGACGAGGGTGAGCGGGCCGTAGGGGCTGTCGATGACGGTGTGCTGCTTGTTCATGAGTGGCGTCCTCATACCGGCAGGAAGTTGATCGGGTGGCTGTCGGTCGCCCACAGATACTGCACGGCGTAGGCGCGCCAGGGCCGCCAGGCGGCCGCGCGGGCGGTGAGGGCGGCCGGGGTGGAGGGCAGGCCCAGTTCCTGGGCGGCGCGGCGGATGCCGAGGTCGGTGGGGAGGAAGGCGTCGGGGTCGCCGAGGGCGCGCATGGCGATGACGTCGACGGTCCAGGGGCCGAAGCCGGGCAGGGCCAGGAGCCGGGCGCGCGCCTCGGCCCAGTCGCTCTCCACCCCCAGGTGAAGGTCGCCGGAAGCGAGTTGGCCGACCAGCGTGGTGAGCGTCGTACGGCGGGTGCGGGGCATCGCCAGCGACTCGGGGTCGACGGCGGCGAGCGCCTCGGGCGTCGGGAAGAGGTGGGTGAGGCCGCCCTCGGGGTCCTCGACCGGGTCGCCGTACGCGGTGACCAGGCGGGCGGCGTGGGTGCGGGCCGCCGCGGTGGAGACCTGCTGGCCCAGCACGGCCCGGACGGCGAACTCGGCCTCGTCGACCGTGCGCGGCACGCGGCGGCCGGGCGCCTTGTCCACCAGGGGCGCGAGCAGCGGGTCGGCGCGCAGTTGGTCGTCCACGGCGACCGGGTCGGCGTCCAGGTCGAGCATCCGGCGGCAGCGGCTGATCGCGACGGGCAGGTCGCGCAGGTCGCCGAGGGTGAGCCGGCAGGCGATGTGGTCGGGTTCGGGCCGCAGCGCCACGATGCCGTGGCCGTACGGCAGCCGCAGCGTGCGGCGGTAGGCGCCGTCCCGCCACTCCTCCACCCCGGGTACGGCGGTGGCGGCGAGGTGGCCGAAGAGGTTGTCGGGGTTGAGGGGGGCGCGGAACGGCAGCCGCAGGGTGAGGACGCCCGGAGTGTTCTGCGGGCTGTTGCGGGGCGCGCGGGCGCGCAGGTCGGTCGGGGTGAGGGCGAAGACCTCGCGGACGGTGTCGTTGAAGGTGCGGATGGAGGCGAAGCCGGCGGCGAACGCGATGTCCGCCATGGGCAGTCGGGTCGTCTCGATCAGCAGCCGGGCGGTCTGCGCGCGCTGGGCGCGGGCGAGGGCGAGCGGGCCCGCGCCCAGCTCGGCGAGCAGCTGGCGTTCGATCTGCCGGGTGCTGTAGCCGAGCCGGGCGGCGAGGCCAGGGACGCCCTCGCGGTCGACGGTGCCGTCGGCGATCAGGCGCATGGCGCGGGCCACCAGGTCGGCGCGCTGGTTCCACTCCGGGGAGCCGGGGCTGGTGTCCGGGCGGCAGCGCTTGCAGGCCCGGAAACCGGCCTGCTGGCAGGCGGCCGCGCTCGGGTGGAAGGTCATGTTCTCGGGCTTGGGCGGCACCACCGGGCAGCTGGGCCGGCAGTAGATCCGGGTGGTCAGGACCGCGGTGAAGAACCAGCCGTCGAACCGCGCGTCCTTGGACTGGACGGCCCGTACGCAGTGGTCCCGGTCGGTGTGCATCCCCTTCAGCATGCGTCCAGCATCGGGGACGCACACCGAAGGGGCTGGCGAGAATCCGACATCAACCTCGGCTGTCCTGCGGTCGCCCGGATCGCCAGGCGGACTCGCGCAGCAGCCGCAGCCCGTTCAGGCCGACCAGCACGGTCGATCCCTCGTGCCCGGCGACACCGAGCGGCAGCGGCAGGTGTCCGACCAGGTCCCACACGACGAGGACGGTGATGAAGGTGCCCGCGATCACCAGGTTCTGCCGCACCAGGCGGCGGGCCGCGCGGGAGAGCCGTACGACGGCCGGTACGGCGGTCAGCTCGTCCCGCACGATCACCGCGTCCGCGGTCTCCAGCGCCAGGTCGGACCCGGCCCGGCCCATCGCCACGCCGGAGTGCGCGGCGGCGAGAGCGGGGGCGTCGTTCACCCCGTCCCCGACGAACAGGACCTTGCGGCCGGCCTGTTCGAGGCCGCGTACGACGTCCACCTTGCCGTGGGGCAACAGCCCGGCGCGCACATCGGTGAGGCCGGTGGCCTCGGCGACACGGGCGGCAGTGGCCTCGTTGTCGCCGGTCAGCAGGAGGGGCGCGGCGCCGGTGAGTGCGGCCAGCTCGGCGGTGGTCGCGGCGGCGTCCGGCCGCAGCCGGTCGCTGAGCGCGAGGGTCCCGACGAGGACCCCATCGCGCTCGACCCGGACGACGGTGACACCGCCGGGGTGCCCAGAGGCCCCGGGCAGGATCCCGGCGCCGGCCGCCCGGATGTCGGCCGGCGCCCCGAAGGCCCTCCCGTCAGCTCCCGTCCCACGCCCCAGGCCGTCCTCCTCCGCCTCGGCGGCTCGCCCCACGGTCACCTTCCGGCCCCCGACCGTGGCGGTGACTCCCACCCCGGGCGTGGCCGTGAAGTCCTCCGCGGCAGCGACCGGCAGGCCCCTGCCGCGGGCCGCCGTCACGATCGCGCGGGCCAGTGGATGTTCGCTGGGGTGCTCGGCCGCGGCGGCGAGGGCGAGGAGGGCGTCGGTGTCGAGGCCGGAGTCCGGCAGGGGCCGTACGTCGGTCACCTCGGGGACGCCTTCGGTGAGGGTGCCGGTCTTGTCGAGGGCGGCCGTGTCGATCTCGCCGAGGCGTTCCATGGCGACGGCGGACTTGACCAGGACGCCGTGGCGGCCGGCGTTGGCGATGGCGGAGAGCAGCGGCGGCATGGTGGCGAGGACGACCGCGCAGGGCGAGGCGACGATCATGAAGGTCATGGCACGCAGCAGGGCGGCGGTCAGCGACGCGCCGAAGGCGAGCGGCACCGCGAAGACGGCCAGGGTCGCGGCGACCACGCCCACGGCGTAGCGCTGCTCGACCTTCTCGATGAACAGCTGGGTCGGCGCCTTGGTGCGGGACGCCTCCTCCACCAGCGTGACGATCCGGGCGATGACCGAGTCGGCGGGGTCGCGCTCGACGCGGACGCGCAGGGCGCCGGTGCCGTTGAGGGTGCCGGCGAACACCTCGTCGCCGGGGCGCTTGACCACGGGGAGGGGTTCGCCGGTGATGGTGGCCTGGTCGGCCTCGCTCACGCCGTCGAGGACCGTGCCGTCCGCGCCGATGCGCTCGCCCGGGCGGATCAACAGGACGTCTCCCACGGCCAGTTCGGCGGTGGCGACGGTCTCCTCCCCCTCGGCGGTCAGCCGGGTCGCCCGGCTCGGCGCGAGGTCGAGCAGGCCGCGCACGGAGTCGGCGGTGCGGGCGGTGGCCAGGGCCTCCAGGGCGCCGGAGGTGGCGAAGATGACGATCAGCAGGGCCCCGTCGAGGACCTGCCCGATCGCGGCCGCGCCGAGCGCCGCGACGATCATCAGCAGGTCGACGTCGAGCGTCTTCTCGCGCAGGGCCCGCAGCCCTTCCAGGGCGGGCTCCCAGCCGCCGGTGACGTACGCGACGGCGTACAGCGGCACATGGGCCCAGGCGGGGGCGCCGCCGAGGTCCAGGGTCAGGGCCGCGAGGAACGCCAGCAGCGAGGCGAGCGCCCAGCGGGCCTCGGGCAGGGCGAGGACGCGGGTGCGGCGGCGCGGCGGGGTCGCGGCGGGGCGGGCGGGGGCCGGTCGGGAGGTGAGGGTCGCTGACACGGCGCCCACCATACAGGAACACATGAAGACTCATTCATCTGTTCATGTGAGATGAGTAGGATACGGCCATGGGTCATGGAGCCGTCACCACCACCGCCACGGACCGCGTACGCCTGGACGCGGACAACGTCGCCAAGGTGGCCACCACGCTCCAGGCCCTGTCCACGCCCTCGCGGCTGCTGATCCTGGCCCGGCTGCGCGAAGGCCCGCTGCCCGCCACGGAGTTGGCCGCCGAGGTAGGCATGGAGCAGTCCGCCTGCTCCCACCAGCTGCGTCTGCTGCGCAACCTCGGCCTGGTCGTCGGCGAACGCCGCGGCCGCTCGGTCGTCTACGCCCTGCACGACCACCACGTCGCCGAACTGCTCGACCAGGCCGTCTACCACGTCGAGCACCTGCGCCTCGGCCTCAGCGACACGCAGGACCAGGACTGACGCCGGGTCAGACGGTGGCCTCCTGGTGGCTGGCCAGCGCCCAGATCACGAACACGTCGATCGCCATCATGATCACGGCCCAGACGGGCGCGTACGGCAGGAAGAGGAACTGGGCGACCAGGCTCAGCGAGGCGAAGAGGATGCCGGCGAGCCGGGCCCAGGGCGCGGCCTTGAGCAGTCCCGCTCCGGTGGCGGCGACCAGCGCGCCCAGGATGATGTGGATCCAGCCCCAGCCGGTGAGGTCCAGCTCGTAGACGTAGGAGCCGATCCGGGCGTACACGTCGTCGTCGGCGACGGCGGCGATGCCCTGGAGGACGGCGAGGACGCCGTTGCAGAGCATCAGGATGGCGGCGAACAGGACGCCGCCGGACACCCACGGGTCGGGCTCGCCGGGGCCTGCGGCCCGCTGCCCCTTGGGTCTGCTCCAGGCGGTGCCGATCTCGCTGTCCGGGCGTCCGCCGGGCTGCGTCGACTCATGACTCATGGTGCGGTCCTTTCTCTCGGGTGCGGGTGCGGGGCTTCCTCGGCGAGGAAGTCGACGAGGCTCAGCGCGAAGAGCAGCGCGAGCGCCAGGCCGGCGACCACCCAGCCGGTCGGGTACGGCCACAGCGCGTAGGCGACGACGGCGCCTGCGACGAGCAGCCAGGTGATCCAGGTGCGGAAGCGGTGCGCGAACGGGCCCACCGGGCCGGTGCGCAGGCCCAGCCGGTCGGCCGTGCCGCGCGCCGCGCCGATCCCGGAGTGCCAGATCTGCCGCGCGCCGCCCGCCCAGCGGCCCGGCCCGGACAGCCAGGCGGCCGTCGCGATCACCACGCCGAGCGCTACGACCGTCCGTACGCCGGCCCGCAGATGGCGGATCAGCGTGTCGTACACCGACCCGGCGGCCGGCCGGGACACCGCGGAGGGCAGGGCGTCGAGGTAGACGCCGCGGAACACGGTCAGGGCGACGCCGAGCACCAGCGCGGCGAAGGCGAAGCACAGGGCGGCGGTGATCAGGGTCCTGCGGCGGTGGGCGGCGAGCAGCACGCCGGCCGCGATCAGCAGCACCGCGAGGACGGGCAGCCAGAATCCGGCCAGCCTCAGCAGCCGGACGTACGTCCTGACCTTGCCGATGTCCTCGGACTCGACGACGGTGAGCCGGGTGTGGAGCTCGGGAATCCGTCCGGCCACCGTCAGGCCGGAGTCCACGAGCCGCCGCTTGACCTGCTCGGCGACCGGCCCGAGGTCCACGCTCACCGTGTCGTCGTCGAGCGTCACCGTGCCGTCGCCGCCGCCCGTCAGCGCCTCGTCGACGGCGCCGTGGATCCTGCGGTTGGCCTCGGTCCAGATCCGTTCGAAGGCGTCCGAGGCGACGACGGCCCGCGCCTTGTCGTGCACAAAGCTGCGGACCGCGCTCTCCAGGGAGGGCCCGAGCCTGCCGAGGGCCTCGGTCACCAGGGGGCGGTCGGCGGGCGCCACGCTCTGCAGGAGCGCGGGCAGGTCGAGGTGGTGCATCACGGCGCCGGTCACCGCGTCGGCGGCCGCGTTCTGCACGTCCCGGTCCTTAGCGAGCGGCGCGACCGTGTCGACGTACCGGTCGGTGTCACCGACCAGGTCGGCGCTCCACGCGGCCACCAGGCTCAGCGGGGCCAGCACACAGCCGAGGACGATCAGCAGGGCGGCGGCGAGGGACCGCAGGCGGTGGCGGGGCGGGTGCGCGGCACGCAGCGCGCGTTCGGCATTCTCGGCCCGCGCCGTGTGCTCGGCGCGCTCGGCCTCCAGCACCGCGACCCGGGCCCTGAGCCGTTCCAGCTCGCTCGGCCCGGCCCGGGCGGCGTCGTCCGCCATGGCCGTCCCTCCTCGCGCCGGGATCGGCCCGACGCAAGCAAGGACACCCTGTCCTGGGTGCGGCGGCGAGCAGGGCGGGGCCGCTCGGGTGAACCCGGCCGGACGGCCCCGCCCGGACTCACATGTTGATCATGTGACCGGCGAGGCCGTGGACGGCCTCCTTGACGGCCTCGCCCAGGGTCGGGTGGGCGTGGACGTTGCGCGCGACCTCGTGGACGGTGAGGTCCCACTGCTGGGCCAGGGTCAGCTCGGGCAGCAGCTCGGTGACGTCGGGGCCGATGAGGTGGCCGCCGATCAGCTCGCCGTACTTGGCGTCGCTGATCAGCTTGACGAAGCCGACCGTGTCGCCGAGCCCGTGGGACTTGCCGTTGGCGGTGAACGGGAACTTGGCGACCTTCACGTCGTAGCCCAGTTCGCGGGCCTGCGCCTCGGTGTAGCCGAAGCTGGCGATCTGCGGCTGGCAGTAGGTGGCGCGCGGGATCATCGCGTAGTCGAGCTCCATCGTCTCGGCGTCCGCGAGCGTCTCGGCGGCGATCACGCCCATCGCCTCGGCGGTGTGCGCGAGCATCAGCTTGGCCGTGACGTCACCGATGGCGTAGATGTGCGGGACGGACGTACGGCAGCGGCCGTCGACGTCGATCGCGCCGCGCTCGGTGAGGCGTACGCCGGTCTTGTCCAGGCCGTAGCCGTCGACGTTGGGCGCGAAGCCGATCGCCTGGAGCACCTTGTCGGCCTCCAGCACCTGCTGGGCGCCGTCCTTGCCGGTGACGGTGACGCGCACCTTGGGGCCGGACTCGTCGATGGCGTCGACCCGGGTGGAGGTGAGCACGTCGATGCCCAGCTTGCGGTACTGCTTGGCCAGTTCGGCGGAGACCTCGGCGTCCTCCAGCGGGGCCATCCGGTCGAGGAACTCGACGACGGTGACCTTCACGCCGTAGTTGTGCAGGACGTAGGCGAACTCGATGCCGATGGCGCCGGCGCCCGCGATCACGATCGACTCGGGCAGGTCGTCGGCCAGGATCTGCTCCTCGTACGTCACCACGCGCGCGCTGCGCTTGGTGCCCGGGAGCAGCTTCGGCGTGGCGCCGGTGGCGATGATGCAGTTCTCGAACCCGATGGTGCGGGTGTTGCCGTCGTAGTCGGCGACCTGGAGGGTGTTCGCGTCGAGGAAGGTGCCCCGGCCGTCGAACTCCGTGATCTTGTTCTTCTTCATCAGGTAGTGGACGCCCTTGACCCGGCCGTCCGCGACCTTGCGGCTGCGGTTGAACGCCTCGCCGTAGTCGAAGGAGACCGTGCCGTCCACCTTGATGCCGAAGGTCTTCGCCTCGCGGGTGACGATGTGCGCCAGCTCGGCGTTGCGCAGCAGGGCCTTGGTGGGGATGCAGCCGACGTTCAGACAGACGCCGCCCCAGTACTTCTCCTCCACGACGGCGACTTTCTTGCCGAGCTGCGCGGCCCGCACGGCGGCGACGTACCCGCCGGGGCCGGCGCCGAGTACCACGACGTCGAAGTGCTCGTCCTGCTCGTCCATGGGTGGTCCTCTTCGGTGACGTAGGAGCGGTGCGCAACAGATTGTTTCGCCCGGTCGGGCTCACCGCCACCGAGCCCCACCAAAGGTGATCACCCTCTCATCCGTGACCGGCGCCGCTCAGTGGTTCGGCTGGGCCCGGCTGATGTCCGCAAGGGCGGAGCGCGGGTCGTCGGTGGCGGCGAGGTCGCCGAGGCTGATCACGCCGACCGGGCAGCCGCCGTGCTCGACGACGGGCAGCCGGCGTACCGCGTGGCGGCGCATCAGCTCCGCGGCGCGGTCGGTGGTGTCGTCGGGCGTGAGCGTCACGACGGGCGGCCGGGTGCACACCGTGCCGACGGCGGTGGCCGCCGGGTCACGGCCCTCGGCGACGACCCGGACCGTGATGTCCCGGTCGGTCAGCACCCCGAACAGGTCGCAGTCGTACGCCACCAGCACATCGCCGATGTCCTGCTCACGCATCACCTGCGCGGCCCGCGCCACCGTGGTCATCGGTTCGACGGCAGCGGCGCCGGGCGACATCACGTCCCTTATCTGCCGGGTCATGGGCACCTCCCGGATTCTCGTACGGCGGTCCGCGGCGGGGTCGGTCCGGGATGCCCGGGGTCGCCTCGCTTCTCACGCGGGCCGGGTTTCCCGGGCGGGCGCACTCACACGCGGGACGGTGACCGCAGCGGGCGGCCTCGGTCCGGCCCAGGAAGCCGGCCGTAGAGGGGGCGCGGGCCGTGACTGGCGCTGGGGTGGAGCACCACCGGGGAGCGGCCCGGCCGTCGCCAGGCCGAAGCCGTGCGCCTGGGGACGACCTGGGCCGCGTCCGGACGCTCTCGCCGCACGGGCCCGCCCTCGCCGCTCCGGGGCACATCCTGCTGGGCCGGCTGAGCGGGCGCCGTGCGGCCGACCTGGGCGTGAGCGGTCCGCTGCCCGAGCCGCCGAAGTGGCCGCCGCCCCCGATGCCGGGGTGGTGACGGACCTACGGCCGCGTCCGCCGTACCGCCCTCGCACCTACGGCCGTGTCCCCCGCACCGCCCACGCGCGTGCCGTCAGCCCCACCGTGCCCTGCCCGTCGGCCCCGACGCTCGCGGCCAGCGCGTCCCGTAGGCGGTCGCGGGCGGGCGGGTCGAGGGAGGCGACGTAGGCCGGTGCGGGGCCCTGCCCGGCGAGGAACGGCTCCCACAGGTCGGCGAACCCGGCGAACACCGTCGGCACCTCGATGCCGGTGACCGCCACCTCGGCGAGGCCGGCCCGCGTCCACACGTCCCGCAGGGCCTCAGGGCGGCACCCGGCGAAGCGCCGGCCCTCGTCCAGGGCGGCCGCGGCGGGGTCCGCGCCGACGGCGGCGTCCCAGAAGCGGCGCAGCAGGCCCATGCCCTCGGCGTAGTCCCAGACGTACGCCGCGACCGTCCCGCCCGGCCGGACCGCCCGGCCCTTCGCGGCCACGGCGGCCACCGGCTCCGGCAGGAAGTTCAGCACCAGCCCGGACACCGCCGCGTCGAAGGCCCCCTCCCGCACCGGCAGTGCCGTCGCGTCCCCGACCACGAACCGGGCCGCCCCGCCCCGCGCCGCGGCGACGAACGCCTCCGACCGGTCCACGCCCAGCACCAGCCGCGGCCGGCACCGCTCGGCCACGACCCCCGACAGCACCCCCGTACCGCACCCCACGTCCAGCCACCGCAGCCCGTACCCGACCCCGCACCAGGGCAGGAACTCCCGGGCCACGAGCCTGCTCCAGCGCCCCATGTACCGCTCGTAGGCGCCCGCGCCCGTCCACATGCCTACCTGCCGCTGCCGCGTGCCCATGGGTCCACGATCCTCCGGCCGGCTGGGTTGTGCGACCCGCTCGCGTCGACGTCCGCGTCAGCGGAGCTGCGCGGCGAACGCCTCGTACGCCGGCGCGTCGAAGAGGACGAACCTGACCTCCTCGACCGCCGTGTCGGTGGCCCGTACGGTGCTCACCGCGATCCGGGCCGCGTCGCCCATCGGCCACCCGTAGATGCCGGCGGAGACGGCGGGGAACGCGACCGTGCGGGCGCCCAGTTCGTCGGCGACGCGCAGGGACTCGCGGTAGCAGGAGGCGAGCAGGGCCGAGCGGTCCTCGTCGTGGCTGTAGCGGGGGCCGACCGTGTGGATGACCCACCGGGCGTCGAGGTTCCCGGCGGTGGTGGCGACGGCCCGGCCGGTGGGGAGGCCCTTGCCGAGGTGTCCGGCGCGCAGGCGGCGGCAGTCCTCCAGGACGGCGGGGCCGCCACGGCGGTGGATGGCGCCGTCGACGCCTCCGCCGCCCAGGAGGGAGGAGTTGGCCGCGTTGACGATGGCGTCGGCGGTCTGCCGGGTGATGTCTCCCTGGACGAGGGTGATGGTGGTCATGCTGTTCAGCCTTCCACGGGCCCGGGCTCAGCCCTGCCGCAGTCGTCTCCAGACCGCCTTCGCCGCGTTGTGCCCCGACATGCCGTGCACCCCGGGGCCCGGCGGGGTCGCCGAGGAGCAGATGAACACGGCCGGGTGCGGGGTGCGGTACGGCGACAGGGACAGCCGGGGCCGCAGCAGGGTCTGCAGGCCGGTGAACGCGCCGGTGGCGATGTCGCCGCCGACGTAGTTGGCGTTGCGGGCGGCGAGTTCGGGCGGCCCTGCGGTGGCGCGGGCGAGGACGCGGTCGCGGAATCCCGGGGCGAAGCGCTCCAGTTGGCGTTCGACGGCGTCGGTGAGGTCGCCGGTCCAGCCGTTGGGGACATGCCCGTACGCCCAGAAGACATGCTTGCCGTCGGGCGCCCGGGTGGGGTCGACGACGCTGGGCTGGACGGTGATCAGGAACGGCGCCTCGGGCGCACGCCCCTCGCGGGAGGCGGCACGCAGGGCGGTGTCGATCTCCGTGCTGGTCGCGCCGACCTGCACGGTGCCCGCACTGCGGGCCTCCTTGGCGGTCCACGGCACCGGTCCGTCCAGGGCGTAGTCGACCTTGAAGACGGCGGCGCCGTAGCGGTAGCGGTCGTACAGGCCGCCGAGGCCGGCGATACGGGCGAGGGCGGTGGGCGAGGTGTCGAAGACGTACGCGCGCGCGGGCGGCAGGTCGTCCAGGCGCTTGACCTGGTAGTCGGTGTGGACGATGCCGCCGTGGGCCCGGAACAGGGAGGCGAGCGCGTCGGAGATCGACTGGCTGCCGCCCTCGGCGACGGGCCAGCCGCGGGCGTGCGCGGCGAGCGCGAAGACCAGGCCGATCGCGCCGGTCGCCAGGCCGTTCAGCGGGGCGATGACATGGGCGACGAGCCCGGCGAAGAGGGCCTTGGCGCGCTCGTCGTGGAAACGGCGGGTCAGCCAGGTGGAGGGCGGCAGGCCCAGCAGGCCGAAGCGGGCGAGGGTGACGGGGTCGCGCGGGAGCGCGGTCAGCGGCAGGGACATGAAGTCGCGGACGAGGGTGTCCCAGCGCGGCAGGAAGGGCTCGACCAGTCTGCGGTAGGCGCCGGCGTCGCGCGGGCCGAAGGAGGCGGCCGTCTCGGCGACGGACCGGGACAGCACGGCGGCGGTGCCGTCGTCGAAGGGGTGGGCCATGGGCAGGTCGGCGTGCAGCCAGCGCAGCCCGTGGTCCTGAAGAGGCAGGGCGCGGAACGCGGGTGAGTTGATGCCGAGCGGGTGGGCGGCCGAGCACGGGTCGTGGCGGAAGCCCGGCAGGGTCAGTTCCTCGGTGCGGGCTCCCCCGCCGACGGTGTCGCGCGCCTCGAACAGGGCCACGGAGAAGCCGCGTCGGGCCAGCTCGACGGCGGCCGTGAGCCCGTTGGGCCCCGCTCCCACCACGACCGCATCGAACATGGTCGGCACCTTCGGACTCCTTCGTCAGCCGATGGCCTCTGGGCTCAGGATATGCCGCGGCACCGACAACACCCGCTCCCGGAAGGCCTCCTCACCCAACGGGCCTGTACTCCCTGGGGTCATGCCGTCCCCGACAGCAGGCCCAGCACGCGTCGGGCCGTGGCCGCGTCCCTGGCCGCGGTGAAGGGCAGGGAGTTACCGCCCGTGATGCGGAAGGGCTCGCCGGTCAGGGTGAGGTGGGCGCCGCCCGCCTCCTCGACCAGCAGCAGGCCCGCCGCGTGGTCCCAGGCCGCCTCCCAGGAGAAGGCGGTGGCGTCCGACTCGCCTCGCGCGAGGGCCAGATACTCCAGGCCCGCCGAGCCGCACGCGCGCGGGGCGACTCCCTCGGTCCACAGGCCGAGCAGCGCGCGCTTCTGCTCGTCGGTGGTGTAGTCGGGGTGGGAGGTGGCGACCTCGAGGTCACGGCCCGGGGTGGGCGGTCCTGCGTACAGGCGCTCGCCGTCGAGGAAGGCGCCCTGGCCCCGTACGGCGGTGGCCAGTTGGCCGCGGACGGGTGCGTACGTCCAGGAGGCGAGCAGGACACCGCGCTGGGCGAGGGCGATCAGGGTGCAGAAGCCGTCCTCGCCGTGCACGAACTGCCGGGTGCCGTCGACGGGGTCGACGATCCAGACGGGGGCGTCGCCTCTGATCGCCTCGTACGACGCGGGGTTGGCGTGCACCGCTTCCTCGCCGACGACGACGGAGCCGGGCAGCAGGGCGCTCAGCGCCTCGGTGAGATACAGCTCGGCCTTGCGGTCGGCGTCCGTCACCAGGTCGTGCGGGCCGTTCTTCTGGTCGATCTCGTGCGCGGCGAGCTGACGGAAGCGGGGCAGGATCTCGGCGTCGGCCGCCGCACGGACGGCCTCCTCCACGTCGGCCGAGTGGCGGGCGAGAAACTCGTCGATGGTTTCCGTGTCTTCGATCATGCCTCCATGAGATCACGCGCCACTGACAATCCCCACCCGGGCCGTGCACACCGGGCGGAACCGGGATGAACAGCGGGTGACCGCGCTCAGCGCCCCACCGCGTAGCCCTGCATCCCGCGCGGGTTCGCCGCCGCCGACAGCACACCCGTCTCCGGGTCCCGGGCGACCGCGCACAGCCGCCCCTCGGACCAGGCGTCGCCGACGGTGACGTCGTGCCCGCGCCGCCGCAGCCCGGCCACGACCTCCTCGGGCATCCGGGATTCCACGGTCAGGCTGCCCGGGCGCATCCCGCGCGGGTAGAAGGAGCCGGGGAAGGAGTCGTTGTGCCAGTTCGGGGCGTCGATCGCGCCCTGCAGGTCGAGGCCGCCGCGCACCGGCGGGCGCAGGGCCGCGGCCAGGAAGAAGTGCAGCTGCCACTGGTCCTGCTGGTCGCCGCCGGGCGTGCCGAACGCCAGCAGCGGCACGCCGTCGCGCAGTGCGAGGGACGGGGTGAGGGTGGTGCGCGGGCGGCGGCCGGGCGTGAGGGAGTTCGGCAGGCCCTCCTCCAGCCAGGTCATCTGCAGCCGGGTGCCGAGCGGGAAGCCCAGCTCGGGCACGACGGGGTTGGACTGCAGCCAGCCGCCGCTGGGCGTGGCCGCGACCATGTTGCCCCAGCGGTCGACGACGTCCAGGTGGCAGGTGTCGCCCCGGGTGCCTCCGTCGGCGGCGACCCGCGGCTCCCCCGGCACGGGTGAGGTGGAAGGCCCCGCGACGGTGGGTTCGCCGACGCCCAGGGCGTCCATCGGGCTGGGCCCGGAGGGGACCGAAGCGGCCACGCGCGCGTGGGCGGGCAGCAGCGGGCCGCGCCCGCCCGGGCTCCCCGGCCGCAGCTCGTACGACGCCGTGTCGCCGATCAGCTTCCGCCGCCCGGCGTTGTACGACTCCGACAGCAGCTCGCCGACCGGCACCTCGGCCGCGTCGCCGTACCAGGCCTCCCGGTCGGCCATGGCGAGCTTGCAGCCCTCGACGAGCAGGTGCACGTACTCGGCGGACCCGTACGCGGGCAGTTCGGGCGGCAGCAGGGCGAGCTGCTGGAGCAGGACCGGGCCCTGGCTCCAGGGGCCCGCCTTGCACAGGGTCCAGCCGTTCCAGTCGTACGTCACCGGCGTCTCGTAGGTCGCCGACCAGCCGGCGAGGTCGGCGGCCGTGAGGGTGCCGGTGTGGTGCGTGCCGCTGGTGTCGAGGGTGGGCCGGGCGGACTGCCGTACGAGCGCCTCGGCGATGAAGCCGGTGCGCCACACCTCCCGCGCGGCGTCGATGCGTGCCTCCCGGTCCCCGGCGCCGGCGGTCTCGGCGAGCAGGCTCGTCCAGGTGGCGGCGAGGGCGGGGTTGCGCAGCAGCCGGCCGGGGCGCGGTGCCTCGCCGTCCGGCAGATAGACCTCCGCCGACGACGTCCACTCGGTCTCGAACAGCTCGCGTACGGTCTCGACGGTCGCGCCGACGTTCTCCACGGGCGCGTGCCCGTGCTCGGCGTACCCGACGGCGTACTTCAGTACCTCGGCGAGTTCCTTGGTGCCGTGGTCGCGCAGCAGCAGCATCCAGGCGTCGAAGGCGCCGGGCACGGCCGCGGCGAGCGGGCCGGTGCCCGGCACGAGGTCGAACCCGAACCCCCGGTAGTGCGCGACGGACGCGCCCGCCGGGGCCACGCCCTGCCCGCACAGCACCCGCACCTCACCGCCCGCCGGGGCCAGCAGGATCGGCACCTCCCCCGCGGGCCCGTTGAGGTGCGGCTCGACGACGTGCAGCACGAACGCCCCCGCCACGGCCGCGTCGAAGGCGTTGCCGCCGTCCTCCAGCACGGCCATCGCCGACTGCGAGGCCAGGTAGTGCGTGCTGGACACCATGCCGAAGGTGCCCTGGAGGGTGGGACGCGTGGTGAACACGGGCGGACTCCTCGGGTGGGTGCGACGACGGGTCGTGTGATCGTAAGTGCCCACGTGTCGGCGGCGGCAGCCCGTCGAGGGGACATATCGGGGCACAAGGGCCGTCGGTCGTTCGCCCCCGTCACCGCCTGCGTACGGAGCGAGTTGGCACTTTCGCCCCACTGCCAGTCGTGTGACACTGGCGTCCCCTTGTCCGCAGTGCGGACTGCTTCCGCACCGTCCCCCACGAAAAGTGCGCCCGTGCGTTCTCTTCCCCTGCCGCTCGCCCTCACCGCACGTCTGACGCCCGTCGCCGTCCTCGCCTGCGCGGGGTGGGCCCTCGCGTCCGGCCCCGAGACTCCCTCGGCCGCGCACGACGCGCCGCGCCAGGAGACGGGCAGACAGTCGGCGTCCGGCCCCTCGACGACGGCCGCGCCGAAGACGTACGGCGCCGCCCCGGCGCCCTGTACGAGCCTGGGGAAGAAGACGATCGGCTCGCTGGTGCCCGGCGCGAAGACGGCCGGCAAGGAGATACCGTCCTCGGACTCCGACGAGCGCCGCACCTGTTCGTGGAACGCGCTGGACGGCTACGACTACCGCTGGTTGGACGTGTCCTTCGAGGTCATGGACTCGGACGCGGAGGCGGAGAAGTCGTACAAGGCGCGGGTGGCGGACCGCAGCGGCGGTGGCGAGGTCCCCGGTCTGGGTGACGCCGCCTACTCGGTCGTGAACCTCACCACCGAGGACGACCAGGAGACCCGCGAGGGCGTGGTGCTGGCCCGCTCCGACAACGCGTTGGTGATCGTCACCTACAACGGCAGCGACTTCGAGTCGAAGCAGGCGCCGAGCACGGACGAGATCAACAAGGGCGCCATCAAGGCCGCCAAGGAGGCGATGGCCGCGCTGGAGGACGGCGGCAGCGCCTGATCCGTCCTCCAACGGGCCTGCGTCATACAGCGGTTCGGTCCCGGGTGCCCGTCGTCGCGGTCAGCAGCAGGTACAGCAGCAGCGAGGTGCCCAGGCCCACCGCCCAGCCGTAGTCGGCGAGGGGCTCCAGCGCCGGGACGGGCCGGCCGTCGAGGATCGGCTCGAAGCTCGCGCCGCCGATCGCGAGGACCCCGCCCGTCAGGAACGCCACGACGGCCCGCCAGTTCCAGCCGCCCCGGTACCAGTAGCGCCCGCCCTCGCGGTACAGGTCGACGAGGTCGAGCCGGCCGCGGCGCAGGATCCAGTAGTCGGCGATGAGAATGCCGGCGACCGTGCCGAGCAGCCCGCCGACCAGGCCGAGCCAGGTGAAGATGTAGCCCTGCGGGTCGGAGTACAGCTTCCAGGGGAAGATCAGCACGCCGAGGACACAGGTGGCGAGGGCTCCGGCGCGGAAACTGATCCGTCTGGGCGCGATGTTGGAGAAGTCGAAGGCCGGGGAGACCAGGTTCGCGGCCACGTTCACCGACAGCGTCGCGACCAGCACGGTCACCAGCGCGTACAGCAGCCCCACCTCGTTGTCGGTGCGGGCGGCCAACTGCACCGGGTCCCAGACGGGTTCGCCGTACACCGCCTGCGAGCCGGAGGTCACGAGCACCGACAGGAACGCGAACAGCGTCATCGTGGTGGGAAGTCCCAGGGCCTGCCCCCAGGTCTGGGCCTTCTGGCTCCTGCCGTAGCGGGTGAAGTCGGGGATGTTCAGCGACAGCGTGGACCAGAACCCGATCATGCCCATCAGGGCCGGCCAGAACAGCTTCCAGAAGTCGCCGCCCCAGCCCAGCTTCGACGGCTGGTCGAACAGCGGGCCGAGACCGCCCGCCCTGCTGCTCATCCACCACAGCATCACGAACGCGCCGACCAGCACGAACGGTGCCGCCCAGTTCTCGAATCGGCGGATCGTCTCCATGCCGCGGTAGATGATCGCCACCTGGAGCGCCCAGAAGATCGCGAACGACAGCCACATCGTCCAGGCGTAGCCGCCGACCTTCCCGGCGTCCGTCCAGCCCGAGCCGATCAGCTTCCCGGCCAGGAAGTAGATCGCCTCGCCGCCGATCCAGGTCTGGATGCCGAACCAGCCGCACGCCACCAACGCCCGCACCACGGCGGGCAGGTTGGCGCCGCGGATGCCGAAGGAGGCGCGGGCGAAGACCGGGAACGGGATGCCGTACTTCGGTCCCGCGTGCCCGGTCAGCAGCATCGGGACGAGCACGATCACATTGGCGAGGGCGATGGTCAGCACCGCCTGCTTCCAGTCCATGCCGACGGCGATCAGACCGGAGGCGAGCGTCCAGGAGGCGGTGTTGTGGGCCATGCCGACCCACAGAGCGGAGAAGTTGTACGTCGTCCAGGTGCGGCCCGCCACGGGAACCGGGAGCAGGTCCTCGTTGGCGTAGGGGCCGCTGGGCTGCGGGGCGTCCGGCGCGATCTCCACGCGCCCGTCGGGGAGGGTGACCTGGGCGGTCGGGGGTATGGCGGAGGGAGCGGTGTCGGTCATGGGCAGGCCAATCGAACGAGGTGGGACGGGAGAGGCCGTGCGGGCACCAGCCCCTCCCCGGGACGGCGGGGAGGGGTGACCAGGGGGAGTTGTCGTGCGGGTTCAGCTGGTGAGGGCCGGGATCACCTTCGCGCCGTACGCGTCGATCACGGCCTCCTGCGCGTCGTGCATGTCGTAGACCGCGAACTGGTCGACGCCCAGCTCGCGCAGCGCCTTCAGCTTCTCGACATGGCGTTCGGCGGGGCCGATCAGACAGAACCGGTCGACGATCTCGTCCGGCACGAACTGGGTGTCGGGGTTCCCGGCGCGTCCGTGGTGGGAGTAGTCGTAGCCCTGCCGGGCCTTGATGTACGCGGTGAGTTCGTCGGGGACCTGCGCGGAGTGCTCGCCGTACTTGGCGACCAGGTCGGCCACATGGTTGCCGACCATGCCGCCGAACCAGCGGCACTGGTCGCGGGCATGGCCGAGCGCCTCGGGCGAGTCGTCGGCGGTGACGTAGGCGGGCGCGGCGACGCAGATCGTCACCTCGTCTGGGTCGCGCCCGGCGTCCGCCGCGGCGGTCTTCACGGCCTTGACCATGTACTCGGTGAGGTAGAGGTCGGCGAGCTGGAGGATGAACCCGTCGGCCTCCTCGCCGGTCATCTTCAGCGCCTTCGGCCCGTACGCGGCCATCCACACGGGCAGTTCGGCGCCCGGCCTGATCCACGGGAACCTGACGACCGTGCCGCCGCCGAGGTCGGCCTCCTCGCCGCGCCCGAGCGCGCGGATGACCTTCATGGCGTCGCTGATCCGGGCGAGGGTGTTGGGCTTGCGGCCGGCCACCCGCATCGCGGAGTCGCCGCGGCCGATGCCGCAGACCGTGCGGTTGCCGAACATGTCGTTGAGGGTGGCGAAGGTGGAGGCGGTGACCTCCCAGGTGCGGGTGCCCGGGTTGGTCACCATCGTGCCGACCTTCAGCTTGGTGGTGTTCGCCAGGATCTGGCTGTAGATGACGAACGGCTCCTGCCAGAGCACGGCGGAGTCGAAGGTCCAGCCGTACCGGAAGCCGTTGCGCTCGGCGCGCTTCATCAGGCTCACGACCCGCGAGGCGGGCGGGTCGGTCTGCAGGACGAGTCCGAAGTCCATGGGCACCGCTCCTAGTTGAGGTACTGACAGGTGGAGCGGGGGGTGTAGACGCCGTGCCCGGCACGGCCCGTGTACTCCCGCTCGGTGATGACCGGCACACCCCGCGAGAGCACCGTCTCCACCCGGCCGGTCAGCCGCTTGCCCTCGTACGCCGAGTAGTCGACGTTCATGTGGTGCGTCTCGGCGGACACGACCTGCTCGGCGTGCGGGTCGTAGATCACGACGTCGGCGTCGGCGCCGGGCGCGATCGTGCCCTTCTTCGGGTACATGCCGAACATCCGGGCCGGGGTCGCGCAGGCGATCTCGATCCAGCGGCGGCGCGAGATGTGCCCGTCGACGACGGCCTGGTGCAGCAGGTCCATCCGGTTCTCCACGCCCGGCAGGCCGTTGGGGATCTTGGAGAAGTCACCGCGGCCCAGTTCCTTCTGGCCGACGAAGCAGAAGGGGCAGTGGTCGGTGGAGACGACCTGGAGGTCGTTCGTGCGCAGGCCCCGCCACAGCTTGGCCTGGTGCTCACGCGGGCGCAGCGGGGTGCTGCACACGTACTTGGCGCCCTCGAAGTCCGGCTCGGCGAGGTTGTCCGTGGACAGGAACAGGT
This sequence comes from Streptomyces sp. NPDC096205, assembly GCF_044763135.1. Lineage (NCBI taxonomy): Bacteria > Bacillati > Actinomycetota > Actinomycetes > Kitasatosporales > Streptomycetaceae > Streptomyces > Streptomyces sp. NPDC096205. Next base: position 865,949 of record NZ_JBIWFS010000001.1, read on the forward strand.
ACTGGGGGCAGGTCTCGCCGAAGACGTTCAGGCCCTCGTCGCGTGCCTTGGCCAGTTCGGCCACCGCCTCGGCCGCCGAGACGTGCACGACGTACAGGGGCGCGCCGGCCACCTGAGCCAGCCGGATGGCCCGGTGGGTGGCCTCGGCCTCCAGGAGCGCCTTGCGGACCTCGCCGTGGTAGCGGGGGTCGGTCTCGCCGCGGGCCAGGGCCTGTTCGACGAGGACGTCGATCGCGATGCCGTTCTCGGCGTGCATCATGATCAGGCCGCCGTTCTCGGCGGAGCGCTGCATGGCGCGCAGGATCTGGCCGTCATCGCTGTAGAAGACGCCCGGATACGCCATGAACTGCTTGAAGGACGTGACGCCTTCCTCCACGAGGAGGTCCATCTCCTTGAGCGTCTCCTGGTTCACATCGGAGACGATCATGTGGAAGCCGTAGTCGATCGCGCAGTTGCCCTCCGCCTTGGCGTGCCAGGCGTCCAGGCCCTCGCGGAGGCCGTGGCCGACGCTCTGTACGGCGAAGTCGACGATCGTGGTCGTACCGCCCCACGCTGCCGCGCGGGTGCCGGTCTCGAAGGTGTCCGAGGCGGAGGTGCCGCCGAAGGGGAGCTCCATGTGGGTGTGGACGTCGACGCCGCCGGGGATGACGTACTTTCCTGTGGCGTCGATGGTGGTTTCCGCCGAGAATGCCTCCGCTGCGGGGGTGTGGGAGGCTGCGAGGGCGGCGATGCGGCCGTCCTCCACCAGGACGTCCGCGTGGATCTCGTCGGAGGCCGTGATGACGAGGCCTCCGCGGATGACGGTACGGGTACTCATGCTGCGTCGCTCCTCGCAGTGTCGACGTGCCGGTTGTTCGTGGCTGGTCGCGCAGTTCCCCGCGCCCCTAGGGCGCTGTCAGGGGGCCGTACGCTCCCGGCGCGCGGTCCCTGTAGAACTGCCAGCGGTCCCTGACCTCCCTCAGCTTGGCCATGTCCAGGTCCCTGACGACGAGTTCGGGCTCCTTGTCGCCGGCCACCTCGCCGACGAACTGGGCCTCGGGGTCCACGAAGTAGCTCGTGCCGTAGAAGTCGTTGTCGCCGTACTCCTCCACCCCGACCCGGTTGATCGCGCCGACGAAGTACTCGTTGGCAACGGCCGCGGCGGGCTGCTCCAGTTGCCAGAGGTAGCCGGACAGGCCGCGTGAGGTGGCCGAGGGGTTGAAGACGAGCTCGGCGCCCGCGAGGCCCAGCGCCCGCCAGCCCTCCGGGAAGTGGCGGTCGTAGCAGATGTAGACGCCGATGCGGCCCACGGCGGTGTCGAAGACGGGCCAGCCGCTGTTCCCGGGGCGGAAGTAGAACTTCTCCCAGAAGCCGCGCACCTGCGGGATGTGGGTCTTGCGGTACTTGCCGAGGTAGGAGCCGTCCGCGTCGATCACGGCGGCGGTGTTGTAGAGGACGCCGGGCTGCTCCTCCTCGTACATGGGCAGGACCAGGACGACGCCCAGTTCCTTCGCGAGGGCCTGGAAGCGGCGGACGATCGGGCCCTCGGGGATCTGCTCGGCGTACTCGTAGAAGGCCGGGTCCTGGACCTGGCAGAAGTACGGGCCGTAGAACAGCTCCTGGAAGCAGAGGACTTGGGCGCCCTGCGCGGCCGCGTCGCGGGCCGCCTGCTCGTGCACCTGGATCATCGACTCCTTGTCGCCGGTCCAGGCGGTCTGGAACACGGCGGCGCGGATCACTCGGCTCATCGGGACCTCCGGTAGCTCGGTGTGCGGTGAGCCTAGAAAGTCCGCGCGGCTGCTTTGAGTTGCACCGTGTCACGTCTGCGGGGGTGCGGCGTGGCACCGTGTCACCCTTGACCGACCCCATGTTTCACCACCGTTTTCCCAGGTCGTCGCATGTTTCACCCCTGTTGCGCGTCATGCGCGAGGAGTGCGATGTGCACCGAGGCCGCCTGCTCGAAGTCGTCGAGGTCGACGCCGAGGCGGCTCTGTATGGCCTCCAGCCGGCGGTAGAGCGCGGGCCGGGAGACGTGATGGAGCTGTGCGGTACGGGACTTGTTGCGGCCCGTCGCCAGGTACGTGCGCAGCACGGCCAGCAGGTCGTCGTCGGCCGCGCGCAGCAGGCCGTCCAACTCCCTTTCGGCGAAGGACTGCACGTGCGGGTCGTCGCGCAGCAGCCGGACGAGGCCGCGCAGGTGGACGTCCTTCAGGCGGACGACCGGCGGCAGTTCGAGGACGGTGGAGGAGTCGGCCACCGCGTCGGCCACGTGCCGCGCCTCCCGCAGCCCCGCCGGTACGCCGTCCCAGTCGGGGCGGGCCGCGGCGGCGGCCACGACGGGCGTCGGGCCCTCCTGCCGCAGCCGGGACGCGAAGTGGCCGGTGAGGGCGTCGGCGTCCTGGTCACGGGCGAGGCTGAGCAGCACGGCCGTGGCCGCGTCGGCGAGTTCGGCGACCAGGCCCGGCAGCCCGGTCAGCCGCAGCACCCGCTCCAGCCGGTCCGGGCGTGCCCCGCGCACCACGAGCGGCACGAACGTCCGCCGGTTGACGGGCAGTCCGGCGGCCCGCGCCCGCGGCAGCAGCTGCCGCGCCGGTACGACGCCGGAGACCAGGTCGGTGAGCAGGCTCTGCGCCGACTGTTCCTCCCAGGTGGCCGCGCCGCCGAGCATGCGGTGCAGGACGAGGGCCTCGGCGGCCCGGTCGGCGAGGAGGCGTCCGGCGGAGGTGTCGCCGCGGAAGCCGCACAGCACGATCCGGCCCCACCGCTCCCCGCGTCCGCCCAGTTCGGCGCGGATCCAGCCGTCGCCCTCGCTGCCGCCGGCCTGCCGGGCGATACGTTCCCAGTCGCGCAGGACGTCGTCCACGGCGGGCCGCTCCCCCGCGGTGGCGAGGACACGGTGGGCGAGGTTGGTGACGACGACGGGACAGCCGCTGTGCTGGGCGACCTCGTCGAGCAGCCGCTGCAGCGGGGCGCCCGCGGTGATCAGGCCGGTGAGCGCGGTGCGCACGGACTCGGAGAGGCTGACGGCGGCGAACTTCCGCCGCACGAGCCTGGACTGCACCTCCTCGGTCAGCTCCGCGAAGGGGAACGGGCGGTGCAGGACGACCAGCGGCAGACCGCAGCGCTCGGCGGCCCGGCGCATCACGTCCGGCGGGGACGGGAAGGCGCGGCCGAGTCCGAGGACCACGGCCGCGGCCTCCGCGCGGTGCAGGGAGCGGATGTACTCGGCCTGCTTGTGCTCGTCCCCGGCGAGCAGCACCCCGGTGGTGAGGACCATCTCGCCGCCGCTGAGCATCACCCCGACGTCGGCGGCCTCGGCGACGTGCACCCAGCGCACCAGCCGGTCGAGATGGCCCGCCCCGGCCACCACCTCGGGCTCCCCGGCGAGCACCCGCTCCAGGCCGAGCACCTGGCGGACCGACAGGGCGGGCTCCAGGGATTCCAGGGATTCCGGGGCGGTGGTCATGGCGGCGCTCCCTCGACTCACATGGGTGCTGCGGGATGCTCCCGTGGGGGCCTACGAGATGCTCCCGACGGGGGCTACAGGACGCTTCTCAGCGCCCGTTCGAGGATCGCGGCGCCCTCCTCGGCCTCCGCGACGGTCAGGGAGAGCGGTGGGGCGATCCGCAGCGCGCTGGTGTTGTGGCCGCCGCCCTTGCCGATCAGCAGCCCGTCCTCACGGGCCGCCTCCAGCACGGCCGCCGCGGCCTTGGGGTCGGCCTCGTCGGTGCCGGGCCGCACCAGCTCGACGCCGATCATCAGGCCGCGCCCGCGGACCTCCCGTACGGCCGGCACCTGCGCGGCGACGGCCCGCAGCCGTTCGATGAGCAGTCCGCCGACCCGGCGGGCGTTGCCCTGGAGGTCGTGTTCGAGCAGGTAGTTGAGGTTGGCGAGACCGGCCGCCATGGTGATCTGCGTGCCGCCGAAGGTGGAGATGCTGTTGGCGTCCAGGCAGTTCATGATCTCGGAGCGGGCGATGACGCCGCCGATGGACATGCCGTTGCCGATGCCCTTGGCGAAGGTGACGATGTCCGGCGGCCCGGACTGCCCGTGCGCCTGCCAGCCCCAGAAGTGCTCGCCGGTACGGCCCCAGCCGGTCTGCACCTCGTCGGCGATCCACAGCGTGCCCTGCTCGGCGAGCACCTCACGGAAGGCGGCGTAGAGGCCGTCGGGCGGGGAGGTGAAGCCGCCGACGCCCTGGATCGGCTCGGCGATCAGCGCGGCGGGCGGGCGGGTGTGACCGAGCAGGTCCTTCAGGTCCTCGACGCAGGCGGCGACGAAGTCGTTGTCGGACAGCGCCGCGTACGGTCCCCGGGTGCGCACGCCGCCGTGGACGTACAGCGTCTGCAGCGGGGACAGCGAGGTCGGCGACCAGCCGCGGTTGCCGGTGATGCCGACCGCGCTGAAGGAACGGCCGTGGTAGCTGTTGCGCATCGCCAGGATCGTGTTGCTGCGCCGGTACGTCGTGGCGAGCAGCAGGGCGGTGTCGTTGGCCTCGGTGCCGGACGTGGTGAAGAAGACCCGGGCGTCCGGGATGCCGCTCAAGTGGGCGACCCGCTCGGCGAGTTCGACCATCGGCCGGTTGAGGTAGAGCGTGGAGGAGTGGATGATCCGCCCCGCCTGCTCGCCGACGGCCTTGGTGACCTCGGGCAGCGCGTGCGCGGTCATGGTGGTGAGGATGCCGCCGAAGAAGTCCAGGTAGCGGTTGCCGGCGGCGTCCCAGACGTACCGGCCCTCGCCGTGGGTGATCTCCAGCGGGTCGTCGTAGTAGAGGGCGAGCCAGTCCGGGAGCACGGCGCGGTGGCGGCCCAGCAGGTCCTTGGTCACGGCTGCACCAGTCCTTCGTAGGCGTCGGGGCGGCGGTCGCGGTAGAAGGCCCAGGTCTGCCGCACTTCCTCGATCTGGCCGAAGTCGAGGTCGCGGACGACGAGTTCCTCCTTGGTGTCGCTGGCGGGCTCGCCGACGAACTGCCCACGCGGGTCGACGAAGTAGCTCGTGCCGTAGAAGTCGTTGTCGCCGTACTCCTCCACCCCGACCCGGTTGATCGCGGCGACGAAGTACTCGTTCGCGACGGCCGCCGCGGGCTGTTCCAGGCGCCACAGGTGGGAGGACAGGCCGCGATGGGTGGCGGAGGGGTTGTAGACCAACTGGGCGCCGTTGAGGCCCAGTTGCCGCCAGCCCTCCGGGAAGTGGCGGTCGTAGCAGATGTACACGCCGACCTTGCCGACGGCTGTGTCGAAGACGGGCCAGCCCAGGTTGCCGGGCTTGAAGTAGTACTTCTCCCAGAAGCCCTTGACCTGGGGGATGTGGTGCTTGCGGTACTTGCCGAGGTAGGTGCCGTCGGCGTCGATCACGGCCGCGGTGTTGTAGTAGAAGCCGGACTGCTCGATCTCGAACACGGGCACGACGACGACCATGCCCGTCTCGCGCGCGAGGTCCTGCATCCGGCGCACGGTCGGCCCGTCGGGGACCGGCTCGGCCCAGCGGTAGTGCTCGGGTTCCTGGACCTGACAGAAGTAGGGGCTGTTGAAGACCTCCTGGAAGCCGATGACCTTGGCTCCCTGCCGGGCGGCCTCGCGAGCGTGCTCCTCGTGTTTCGCCACCATGGACTCGGTGTCGCCGGTCCAGGTGGCCTGGACCAGAGCGGCACGGACGACGTTCGCCATGAGCTGCTCCTTCGACGGGACGTCAGCGCCTCTACGCACGTAGAACAGGGCGTAGAGGGATGAACGTATGCCTCCCCGGGGACCTTGCCAAGACCATTGTCGTCAACGCGTGGCGTCGCTCGCGTTTCCCACTCCCGTGGGTGAGTCCCGGGACGGGAGAGCGAGCGGAGCGACGCCTCGTGCGCCTCAGGAGGCTCAGGCGCTTCAGGCGCCTCAGGCACTCCCAGGCACTCTCAGGCGCTTAATCCCGCGACGCGCAGGGCGTGCAGCAGGTCCCAGTACCGCTCGGCGGACACGGCCTGGGCGGTCTCCAGCAGCAGCGGGACCAGGGTGCGCGGGTCGGCCTGGGCGCTGCGGGCGGCCTCCTCGGGGGTGCGGACCCGGACGTACGCGTCGAGCAGCGCGCGTACGTCCGCCCGCCGGCCCTCCGCCTCCAGCGCGGCCACCGCCTGCCCGATCTCCCCGGCCGGCCGCACCACACCCTGCCGCAGGATCTGCCGCCCGTCGGCGTCCCGGCCGGCCGCGACCAGCGCGTCCGCCGCGGCGACCAGCCGGTCGGCCGGCAGCGAGGCCGCCTCCCACAGCAGGGTCGCCCAGTCCGCGGCCAGCCCGGCCCGCTCCAGCTCGGCGGCGAGCAGCGGGAACCGGGCGGCGGGCCAGTACGCCGCCTCCGCCAGCACCGCGTGCGCCTCCCCGCTGCGCCCCTCGCCCCGCAACCGCTCCAGCGCGTCCACGACCGCGGCGACCTCGGCCCGCGCCCCCTCGTCGACCGCCACGTGCGCCCGCGGCGCCTCCTCGGCCGCCCCGGCGAACCGGGCTCCCCTGGGCGTACGACCGCCCCTGCCCGGCGGCGCCGGCACCTCCGGCATCCCGGCGCCCGGCAACGCCACGGGCGCGGCCGCCTCCTCCTCGTCCATCCCGGCGAACCGGGCACCACCACGCCGGCGCTTACGGGGTTTGGGGGCGGGGGTCGGGGCGGGGGCGGGCTGAGCGGTGGGGGCCGGCTCCTCCGGGCCCTCGTGAGCGAGAGGGTTCGGCGCCTGCGGGAGGGCGTCACGGCCCTCCGGGCCGGGGTCCGCTTCGGCTCCGCGGAAGGCGTCACGGCGGCCCTCCAAGCCGGGGGTTCCCCGGAAAGTGCCTCGCGCCTCCGGGCCGGAGTCAACGGCAGCAGGCTCCACATCCGCAACCTGCGGAAAGACCCGGAACCCCGCCCCCTGCACGGCAGACGGCAGCGCGTCCGCGTCCAGCCGGTCCAGCTCGGCCATCCGCTCGCCGAGTTCCGTGCGGCGCGCTGTCGCGCGGGTGTGGTCGTCGCGGGCCCAGGCGAGGTCGACGCGCAGGGCGTCGGCGGTCTCGCCGGCGGGGGTGGCGGCAAGGGCGTGGTGCAGGGCGGTGAGGCGTTCGGCGGCGTACTTCTGCTCGCGGAGCATGACGTCGAGCCGGTCGCGCAGGGCGTCGCGGCCGCCGGGGCGGCGGTCGTAGGCCCGTAGTGCGGCCGCGTGCAGGGAGGACGCGCGCTGCTTCTCCTCGGCCGCGAAGGCGGGGCCGCACTCGGCGGCGAGGTCCTGGAGCAGCGACTCCACCACGTCCCACGGCGGCACCTCACGGCCGTCGAGGCAGGCCTGCATGCCCTCGGGGTCGCGCTGCCAGAACACCCCGCACCAGCCCGCGCTCTGGTCGAGACGCGCCAGCAGGCCGTCCAGGTAGCTCGCGAACTCCCTGACCCGAACCGGGAGTTGTTCCACTGTCATCGCACGACCCCCGCAAGACCGGAGTGTTCCGGCTAGGTAGCGAACACCAGCTGTGTTACGCCCCGGCTACAGGGAGTTTTCGGCGGAGGCGCAGGAGCCTCAGACGGCACGGCGCACAACGGTGACACCGGGCGGGGGGACTCACACGGGCACAAGGGCGCAGCGCACGACCAGGTCGTCCATGGACAGGCCCAGCACACGCGCCAGCGCCGCCACGGTGAAGAACGCCGGCGTCGGCGCCCGCCCGGTCTCGATCTTGCGGAGCGTCTCGGCGGAGATCCCGGCCTGCGCCGCGATCTCCGGCATGCTGCGGTCGCCGCGGGCCTCGCGCAGCAACCGCCCGAGGCGCTCGCCGCGTTCGCGTTCTTCGGGGGTCAGGGGGGTACGCACCATGCGCCCATTCTAATACCGCTCCCCCGCGTCGACCCCCATTCAAATACCGGTATAGTAATTGGCGTGGTGGAACTGAAGACGGACTCCTCGATCGACGCGATGCACGCCGCGGGCCAGTTCGTCGCCCGCGCCCTGACGGCCGTACGGGAGGCCGCCGGTGTGGGCGTGTCCCTGCTGGAGCTGGACGAGGTGGCACGTGAGGTGCTGCGCGAGGCGGGCGCGACATCACCCTTCCTGGGCTATCGGCCCTCCTTCGCGCCGACCCCCTTCCCCGCGGTGATCTGCGCCTCGGTCAACGACGCGATCGTGCACGGCATCCCGACCGCGTACCGGCTGCGCGACGGCGACCTGCTCTCCGTCGACTGCGGCGCCGAGCTGGACGGCTGGGCCGGCGACTCGGCGCTCACCTTCACCGTGGGCACGCCCCGTCCGGCGGACCTGCGGCTGATCGAGACCGCCGAGCGCGCCCTCGCGGCCGGCATCGACGCCGCCGTCGTCGGCAACCGCATCGGCGACATCGCGTACGCCATCGGCTCGGTGTGCCGGGCGGCCGGCTACGGCATCCCGGACGGTTTCGGCGGACACGGCATCGGCCGCCGTATGCACGAGGACCCGGGGGTCCCCAACGAGGGCCGTCCCGGCCGGGGTATGAAGCTGCGCCACGGCATGGCCCTCGCCATCGAGCCGATGCTGGTCGCCTCCGGCCGCGACGACTACCACGCGGCCGCCGACGGCTGGACGCTGAAGACGAACGACGGCTCCCGCGCGGCCCACGCCGAACACACCGTCGCGATCACGGACTCGGGGCCGCGGATCCTCACAGCCCGCTGAGCCCGACGGCACGTACTCCCGTCCAGCCTCTGGAGGTGCCCCGGGTCCCCGTTCGTGCGAAGGTGTTCTACGAACGCGGCCAGGTGTAACCGGCTTCCGGCAGGGTTACCCGACTCCGGCACGTCGATCAGCGAGGGTGACCCTGCCCGCGCAGGGACGCCGGATGGGAACGCTATGACCAGCGGTTTCAGCGGCCCGGAGGGCTACGACGCCTTCGGAGAGTTCCTCGCCCGCTTCTTCGGCGGACCTCGCCCCGGTCCCCGGCAGATCAACATCGGCCAGCTGCTCAGTCAGCCGGCCCGCGAGCTGGTGCGGGGCGCCGCCCAGTACGCCGCCGAGCACGGCAGCCGCGATCTGGACACCCAGCATCTGCTGCGGGCGGCCCTGTCGGCGGAGCCGACCCGGAGCCTGCTCAGCCGGGCGGGCGCCGACCCCGACGAGCTGGCCTCGGAGATCGACGAGCGCTCCGGCCCGGCCGTGCACCAGGCGGCCGAGGCGCCACCGCCGACCTCGCTGTCCCTCACCCCGGCCGCCAAGCGGGCGCTCCTCGACGCGCACGAACTGGCCCGGTCGCGGGGTGCCGGGCACATCGGCCCGGAGCATGTGCTCAGCGCGCTGGCCGCCAACCCCGACTCGGCCGCCGGGCACATCCTCAACGCGGCCCACTTCGCCCCCGGCGCCGTACCGCCCGAGGCCCCGGAGGCGGCGCCGCCGCGCGCGGAGCGGCAGCGCAGCACGGGCACGCCGACGCTCGACAAGTACGGGCGCGATCTGACCGAGCAGGCCCGGCAGGGCCGTATCGACCCGGTCATCGGGCGGGACACCGAGATCGAGCAGACCGTCGAGGTGCTGTCCCGGCGCGGCAAGAACAACCCCGTGCTGATCGGCGACGCGGGCGTCGGCAAGACCGCCATCGTGGAGGGCCTGGCGCAGCGGATCGCGGACGGCGATGTGCCGGACATCCTGATCGGCCGCCGGGTGGTGGCGCTGGACCTGGCCGGTGTGGTGGCCGGCACCCGCTACCGGGGCGACTTCGAGGAGCGGCTGAACTCCATCGTCGAGGAGATCCGCGCCCACTCCGACCGGCTGATCGTCTTCATCGACGAGTTGCACACCGTCGTCGGCGCGGGCGGCGGCGGGGAAGGCGGCTCGATGGACGCAGGCAACATCCTCAAGCCCGCCCTGGCACGCGGCGAGCTGCATGTCGTGGGGGCCACGACCCTGGAGGAGTTCCGGCGCATCGAGAAGGACGCCGCGCTGGCCCGCCGCTTCCAGCCGATCCTGGTGCCCGAGCCGACCCCCGAGGACGCGCTGGAGATCCTGCGCGGCCTGCGCGACCGCTACGAGGCCCACCACCAGGTCCGCTACACCGACGAGGCACTGGACGCGGCCGTGGAGCTGTCCGACCGGTATCTCACCGACCGCCGCCTGCCCGACAAGGCGATCGACCTGATCGACCAGGCCGGTGCCCGGGTCCGGCTGCGCGCCCGCACCAAGGGCACGGACGTACGGGCCATGGAGCGCGAGGCCGAGCAGCTGAGCCGGGACAAGGACCAGGCCGTCGCCGACGAGAGTTACGAGGAGGCCATGCGGCTGCGCGACCGGATCGGCGAGCTCAAGCAGCGCATCGCCGAGGTCAGCGGCAGCGAGGCGGCCGACGAGGGCCGGCATCTGGAGGTCACCGCGGAGGCCGTCGCCGAGGTGGTGTCCCGGCAGACCGGCATCCCGGTGAGCCGGCTCACCGAGGAGGAGAAGGACCGCCTCCTCGGTCTAGAGGAGCACCTCCACCAGCGGGTCGTCGGACAGGACGAGGCCGTGCGGGTGGTTTCCGACGCGGTGCTGCGCTCCCGGGCGGGCCTGGCGAGCCCGGACCGGCCCATCGGCAGCTTCCTCTTCCTCGGCCCCACCGGCGTCGGCAAGACCGAGCTGGCCAGGGCGCTGGCGGAGGTGCTGTTCGGCAGCGAGGACCGTATGGTGCGCCTGGACATGAGCGAGTACCAGGAGCGGCACACCGTCTCCCGCCTGGTCGGCGCGCCGCCCGGGTACGTCGGCCACGAGGAGGCCGGGCAGCTCACCGAGGTCGTCCGCCGTCATCCGTACTCGCTGCTGCTCCTGGACGAGGTGGAGAAGGCGCACCCGGACGTCTTCAACATCCTGCTCCAGGTCCTCGACGACGGCCGGCTCACCGACTCCCAGGGCCGCACCGTCGACTTCACCAACACCGTCATCGTGATGACCAGCAACCTCGGCTCGGATGCGATCATCCGCGGTGGCGGCGGTATCGGCTTCGGGTCCGGGGACGACGGCGAGGCCGCCGAGGAGGCGCGCCGCGAACGCATCCTGCGCCCGCTGCGCGAGCACTTCCGGCCCGAGTTCCTCAACCGCATCGACGAGATCGTGGTCTTCCGGCAGCTGTCGTCCGATCAGTTGCACCAGATCACCAACCTGCTGCTGGAGCAGACCAAGCGGCTGGTGCACGCGCAGGGCGTGGAGATCGGCTTCACGGACGCGGCCGTCGACTGGCTGTCCCGGCAGGGCTTCCAGCCGGAGTACGGCGCCCGCCCGCTGCGCCGCACCATCCAGCGTGAGGTCGACAACCGCCTGTCGCGGCTGCTGCTCGACGGCAAGGTCACCGAGGGCGACCGGGTGACGGTGGACGCGACGGACGGACGCCTGGACTTCCGCACGGAGGCCGGGCCCCAGGAGACACCCGGCCTCGCCTAAGGCGCGGGGCCTCGCCTAGGGTGCGGGCCTGACCACCATCGCCGAGCCGCCGCCCCGGCGTACCGTCTCCGCGGCTGCCAGCCACTTGCCGCCCGGCAGGCGCTGCACGCCGGTCGCCGCGCCGATCTCCGGGTTGAGCCGGAACCCGTGCCCGATCGCCTCCAGCTCCGCCCGCAACGGGCTGTCGTACAGGCCGGGTTCGAGCTCGGTGGTGGTCTGGTTGCGCTGGCTGGCGCGCGGCGCGGCGATCGCGTCGACGAGCGGCAGACCGCGGTCGAGGAACCCGGTCAGGGTCTGCAGCACGGTGGTGATGATGGTGGCGCCGCCCGGCGAACCGACCGCCACGACGGGCTGGTTGTGCCGGTCGAGCACGATGGTCGGCGCGATGGACGAACGCGGCCGCTTGCCGGGTCCGGGCAGGTTGGGGTCGTGCACGGCCGGGTTGGCGGGCGCGAAGGAGAAGTCGGTCAGCTCGTTGTTCAGCAGGAACCCGCGGCCGGGCACGGTGATGCCGCTGCCGCCGGTCTGTTCGATGGTGAGGGTGTAGGCGACGACGTTGCCCCACTTGTCGGCCACGGTGAGGTGCGTGGTGTTCTCGCCCTCGTACGTCGTCGGCGCCGCGGTGCCGGGCGCGCCGCAGTCGGCCGGGTCGCGCGGGTCGCCCGGCGCGAGCGGGCTGGTGAGCACGGCGTCGTCCTTGATGAGACAGGCCCGCGAGTCGGCGTACCGCTGGGAGAGCAGTTCCTTCGCCGGTACGTCCTCGAAGGCGGGGTCGCCGACCCAGCGCCCGCGGTCCGCGAAGGCGATCCGGCTCGCCTCGATGAACCGGTGCAGATACTGCGCCCGGCTCGCCTTCGAAAGGTCGCTGTTCTCCAGGATGTTGAGGGCCTCGCCGACGGTCGTGCCGCCGGAGGAGGACGGGGCGATGGAGTAGACGCCGAGTCCGCGGTACGACGTCCTGGTCGGGGCCTGGAGTTTGGCGCGGTACGCCGTCAGGTCCTTCGCGGTCAGGTCTCCCGGGCGGGCGTTCCAGCCCGAAGCCGGGTTCACGGGCGGGTGGTTGACGGTGTTCAGGACGTCCCGGCCGAGGCGACCGTGGTAGAGCGTGCCGACGCCCTTGCGGCCGAGTTCGGCGTAGGTGCGGGCCAGGTCGGGGTTCTTGAAGGTCGAGCCGACGACGGGGAGTCGGCCGCCGGGCAGGAACAGCTCGGCCGTGTCCGGGAAGTAGCGGAAGCGGGTCTCGTTGGCGGCGGTCTGCGCGCGGAAGGTGGCGTCGACGGTGAAGCCGTCCCGGGCGAGCCGCTCGGCGGGCGCGAGGAGCGGGGCGAGCGGCCTGCTGCCCCACTGCCGCAGGGCCTGCTGCCAGGTGGCGGGCGTGCCCGGAACGCCGACGCCGAGGCCGCTGTTCACGGCGTCCGCGAAGGCGAGCGGCTTGCCGTTCTCCAGGAACAGGTCGGGTCCCGCGCTCAGCGGCGCGGTCTCGCGGCCGTCGATGGTGTGCACGGTGCGGGACTTGGCGTCGTAGTAGACGAAGTAACCGCCTCCGCCGATCCCGGCGGAGTAGGGCTCGGTCACGCCGAGCGCGGCGGCGGTGGCGACGGCCGCGTCGACGGCGTTGCCGCCCTTGCGGAGCACCTCGATTCCGGCGGCTGAGGCGTCCGGGTCGACGCTGGCGACGGCGCCGCCGTATCCGACGGCGACGGGCACCTTCTCGGCCGCGGGGTTGTTCGCGGCGGGTGGAGCGGCCGCTCCCACCGACACGACGGCGGCCGAGACCGCAAGGACCGTCAGTTTCCGTACGACAGGGCGACGCATCCGCACCTCCAGTCGGAGAGACCGTCCGGGCAGCCTATGCCAACACCATGGCCATGTCAGTCACGTACGATGCGCGCCCATGAATGACGACGTGCGCAACATCGTTCTCGGGGTGGTGGCGGCCGGGATCAGTGCCGCGCTGGGCTGGTTGTCCCGCACCTACCTGTGGCGGCGCAAGCTGCGCCGCAAGCAGCGGTTCCTGGGGTTGCCGGAGAACGCGGACTCACTGCTCGTCGTCAACCGCGATCCGGCCGCGTCCGAACCGGCCGTCCACCGCTTCGACGTGTTCGCCCTGGTGGAGCTCGCCGCGCTGATCAAGGACTGCGGGGCGCATGTGCAGATCGTCACGCAGGACATGGCGCCGCCGGGCTTCGGCGAGCGGACCGAGTTCTGCGTGGGCGGGCCGGGCTCCAACCGCCGTATGACCGCGCACATGGCGGCCATGCTGCCGGGCGTGCGGGTCAACGTGGACCCGGAGCCGGGGCCGGACCGCGGCGCGTTCCAGATAGGCGCCGAGCGCTACCGCCTGGAGGCGGGCCGTACCGAGTACGTGCTGCTGGCCCGGCTGACGGACGAGCAGAACCCGGACGCCCGCCCGGTGTTCCTCTTCTGTGGCCAGCGGGCCATCACCAACCAGGCCGCGACCCGCTATCTCGCCCGCCACCACGAGCGTCTGTCCCGCAAGTACGGCACGGGTTCCTTCGTGCTGCTGCTGAAGGTGGTCAACTCGCATGCGTACGGCCCCGATGTGGTGGAGCTGGTCGCGGACGTGACGCGCGCGGCGCAGGCCCCGCTGCCGGCAGCCCGCACCTCTCACCGGGCCTCCTGAGATTGTTACTCCTACGTAACTTACCGACGGGTTACCACCGGTAATCGGCCGCGGTTACCGTCGGGTCACTTTGCACTGACACGAGTGAGGAGTGACCCGTGCGACCCCACCGCACCGCACTGCGTACGTCCACCGTGGGCGCCGTCTCCGCGGCCCTGCTCGCGGCCGGCACCCTCGGCCTCGCCCCGGCCTCGCAGGCCGCCCCGAACCCGGTCCGGTTCGTCGACATCTCCGGCGACGGCGGAACCGTCCTGAAGGCGAACGTCGTCACGCCCACGGGCGCCGACGGCAGCCGCCGCTACCCGCTCGTCGTGCTGCCCACCAGCTGGGGCCTGCCCCAGATCGAGTACCTGGCGCCGGCCCAGAAACTCGCCGACTCCGGCTATGTGGTCGTCACCTACAACGTGCGCGGCTTCTGGCAGTCGGGCGGTGAGATAGAAGTCGCCGGGCCACCGGACGTGGCCGACGCCTCCCGGGTCATCGACTGGGCGCTCGCCCACACCCCCGCGGACCCCGCCCACATCGGCATGGCGGGCGTCTCCTACGGCGCCGGGATCAGCCTGCTCGCGGCCGCGCACGACCCGCGGGTGAAGGCGGTCGCCGCCCTCAGCGGCTGGGCCGACCTGATCGACTCCATCTACGGCGGCCGCACCCAGCATGTGCAGGCCGCCTCCCTGCTCGACGGCGCGGGAACGCTCACCGGCCGCCCCGGCCCGGAACTCCGGCAGATCTTCAAGGACTTCTACGCCTCGAACCTGGAGCGCGAGCCCGACATGCTCGCCTGGGGGAAGAAGCGCTCCCCCGAGGCCTACGTCGACCGGATCAACGCCAACGGCACGGCCGTGATGCTCGCCAACGCCTGGGGCGACAGCATCTTCCCGCCCGGCCAGTACGCCGACTTCTACGAGAAGCTGACGGGCCCCAAGCGGCTCCAGCTGCGCCCCGGCGACCACGCCACCGCCGAGCTGACGGGACTGTTCGGGCTGCCCAACGACGTGTGGACCGACACCGGCCGCTGGTTCGACCACCACCTCAAGGGCGCCGACAACGGCGTCGACCGTGAGGCGCCGGTGCGGCTGAAGTCCCGTACGGGCGGGGCCTACGAGGGCTACCCGGACTGGAAGTCGGTGGCGGCGACGGACCGGAAGATCGCCCTCGCGGGCACCGAGACCATCCACACCAACGTGGACTCGGGCGCCGACGGCGGCACGGTCTTCCTGTCCAGCATCCTCGACCAGATCGCCCAGCTCCCGCCGGTGGCGTCGATCCCGCTGCTCCCCCGCCGCTGGACCGCCGTATGGCAGTCCGAGCGGTGTCCGACGGCCCAGCACATCCGCGGCACGGCCCGGCTGCACACGACGCTGACGGCGACCAAGGAGAGCGGAACCCTCGTCGCGTACCTGTACGACGTGGGCCCGCTCGGCCTCGGCAAGCTGGTCGGCCACGCGCCGTACACCTTCCACGGGCGCACCCCCGGGAAGCCGTTCGGCGTCGACCTGGAGGTGTTCTCCACGGCCTACAACGTCCCGGCAGGGCACCGACTGGCCCTGGTCGTCGACACGGTCGACCCGCTCTACATCGAGCACAACCCGTCCGGCGCGCAGCTGACCTTCTCCTCGCCGGCGAACGACCCGTCATATCTGACGGTCCCGCTGCGCGAGCAGTGATCTCCGGCTGCCGCCGGCCGGGTCTGGCTCTTGTGACTGCTGCCCCCTACGGTCGAGGGGCCGTGGGGGGTTCCCCACCCGGCAGCAGCGTCCCTGGTCCGGAGACGACCGTGACCACCGGCTCCGCAGGCACGAAGGTCAAATCCTAGTCGAGGTCCGGAACGGGGCGTCGCCCGGTGGGGTGCATCACGGGCCCGGCGACGCCGGTGGGTGTGGTAGAGGGTGTCCGGTCTCAGTGCTTGAGGATCTTGGACAGGAAGTCCTTGGCGCGGTCGCTGTGCGGGTTGTCGAAGAACTGGTCCGGGCTGCGGTCCTCCACGACCCGGCCGTCGGCCATGAACACCACACGGTTGGCGGCGGAGCGGGCGAAGCCCATCTCGTGGGTGACGACGACCATCGTCATGCCTTCCCGGGCCAGTTGCCGCATGACCTCCAGGACCTCGTTGATCATCTCCGGGTCCAGTGCGGAGGTGGGCTCGTCGAACAGCAGGGCCTTGGGGTCCATGGCGAGGGCGCGGGCGATGGCCACCCGCTGCTGCTGGCCGCCGGAGAGCTGGGCGGGGTACTTGTCGGCCTGGTCGGCGACGCCGACGCGCTCCAGCAGTTCGTGTGAACGCCGGTCGGCGTCCTCCTTCTTGCGCTTTCTGACCTTGATCTGGCCGAGCGAGACGTTCTGCAGGACCGTCTTGTGCGCGAACAGGTTGAAGGACTGGAAGACCATGCCGACATCGGCGCGCAGCGCCGCGAGCGCCTTGCCCTCGGCGGGCAGGGGCTTGCCGTCGAGCAGGATGGTGCCGGTCTCGACCGGCTCGAGTCTGTTGATCGCTCTGCAGAGTGTGGACTTGCCCGACCCGGACGGGCCGATGACCACCACCACCTCCCCCTTGCCGACAGCGAGATCGATGTTCTGAAGGACATGCAGGTCACCGAAGTGCTTGTTCACTTGACGCAGTTCGATCAACGGATCGACAGCCATTCCCAGCCCCACTCACTCTCAGCCGTGCCGTGGCTGCCGCAACCTATCCACCGGGGAAAGGGGTTGACGAACGACACGCACTTTTCGGGCATTAGCCGTATAACCGTCTCAGGCCTCCGCGACTTCGGCGTAGACCTGCGACAGCTCCGGCGCACCGCTCGACGCCCACTCCTGCCCCGCGGTCACGACATCGACCTCACGGCCGGAAGCCAGCCGGACCACCGGCTGCCCGTCCGGCCACAGGGCCCAGGCGGCGCCGGGCACGGTCCGGACGATCACCGTGCCCAGATACAGACCGGCGTCGTTGCCGAGCCACGGCAGCGTCTCCTCGTCGTCCCGCCAGCGCGGCACCACCTGGTCCAGCGCCTCCAACGAGGCCTCGGTGTCGTCGAGTCGCACCCCCGCCTCGGCCGCCTGCGAGCGCAGCAGCTCGCACTCGGACAGCAGCGCGGCGATCCCTTCCGGATCGGGCGCGCCGTGTTTCTTCTGCCGGTGGCCGAGGAACGGGATGTTCATACGCCCAGCCTGGCACCGACACCGGCCTGCGCACCACAGGCGCGCGGGGCACCTCTTGCGGGTGATGTTCCACGGCTGCCGTCCCTTGGGATTGACGGTCACCCACCGTCTCCCTAGCTTCACTTTGCGCCGCTAACGTCGCAGTGTGCCGCTCCTCAGCACAGCGGCCGGTTCGCCTCACCCCCACCGGGAGGATCGGTTGATACGCCAGGGATGCCGGATCTTCTTAGCTGCCGTCCTGGTCGTGATCGCCACCGCGCTGTCACCGACCGCGCCACAGGCCACCGCCGGGCAGCTCGCACGGCCGCTCGAGCGGCTGTTCGACAACACCGCCGTCAGCGACGACTCCCAGCCCGACTCGGCCGACTTCGACGGCTCGGGCGCCTCGCTGTCGGCCCAGGACCTCGCCGCCGCGGGCTGGACACCGGGCCGCACGATCATCGTGCAGGGCGCCCGGCTGACCCTGCCGCGCTGCGCGCCGGGCGAACCCGACAACGTACGGGCCACCGGGCAGTCGGTGCGCCTCACCGGGCGCGGGGACGCGCTGGCCTTCCTCGTCGCGGGCACGGGCCCGGACGCGAGCGGCATCGGCCGGGTCGACTACGCGGACGGCATGAGCTCCGCGTACCGGCTCACCGCACCCGACTGGCGCACCGGCCCGCTCGCCACCAAGGCCGTCGCCCTGCCGCACGTCAACACGCCCGACGGCCAACTCGCCGAGAAGGCACGGCTGTACGTCGTGACGGTGCCGATCGCGCCGGACCGCAAGGTCGTGTCGGTACGGCTGCCATGGGCAGCCGGTCTGCATGTCTTCGCGCTGTCCGTGCGGCCCGTGGCCAAGGGCTGGACCGGCACCTGGGCGGCCGCGACCTCCGGTCACCCGGCCGTGGGACCGTGGACCGACCGCACACTGCGGCTGGTGGTGCACACCTCTGCGGGCGGACCGCGGCTGAGGCTGCGCTTCGACAACACCTTCGCCTCGACGCCGGTCGGGATCGAGTCCGCGACGGTGGCCGTGCAGGCGCGGGGCGCCGAGGCCGTGGACACGCCCGTGCCGGTGACCTTCCGGGGTGCGGCGGGCACCTCGATCGCCGCCGGCGCCCAGACGTACAGCGACCCCCTCGACTTCCCCTTGCCCGCGGACAGGAATCTGCTCGTCAGCTTCCGGCTGACCGGCACCGTCAGCGCGCTGCCCGTGCATCGGTTCGCCAACCAGCGGTCGTACGTGAGCCGGCCCGGCGACCACACGACCGACCCCTCCGCGGCGGCGTACACCGGGGGGATCAGCTACTGGCCGCTGCTGGCCGGCGTGGACGTGGGCGGCGGGCCGGGGTCCGTGGTGCTGCTCGGCGACTCGATCACCGACGGCAGCCGTTCCACCGTGGACGCCAACCGGCGCTGGCCCGACCTGCTCTCCGACCGGCTCCAGGCGCAGGGCGCCGTCCCCCGCTACGGGATGGTCAACCAGGGGATCTCGTCCAACCGTGTCGTCTCCGACGGCTACCTCGGCGACGGGACCTCGTCGGTCCAGACCGGGGTCAGCGCCCTCAACCGCCTCGACCGGGACGTGTTCGCGCAGACCTCGGCACGGACGGTCGTCGTCTTCGAGGGGGTCAACGACCTGAGGTTCGGCGCCGACGCCGAGCAGGTCGCCGCCGGCCTGCGCGAGATCGCCGCGCGCGCCCACGCGCGGGGGCTCAGGGTCCTGGCGGTCACGATCCTGCCCTGCGGGGGCAACATCCTGTGCACACCGGCCGTCGAGGCCGAGCGGGCCGAGCTGAACGCGTGGCTGCGCGGCGGTGGCAGCGGGTTCGACGCTCTGTTCGACTTCGACGCCGCCCTGCGCGACCCCGCCGACCCCACCCGAATGCTGCCCGCCTACGACGGCGGCGACCATCTGCACCCCAACGACGCGGGCATGGCCGCCATGGCGCAGGCGGTGGACCTGGAGGCGCTCTGAGGCCGGTGTCCTACACGTCCAGGTCCACGACCACCGGCGCGTGGTCCGAGGCGCCCTTGCCCTTGCGCTCCTCGCGGTCGACGTAGGCGTCGGTGACGGCCTTGGCGAAGGGGGCGTTGCCGTAGACCAGGTCGATGCGCATGCCGCGGTTCTTGGGGAAGCAGAGCTGGCGGTAGTCCCAGTACGTGAAGGGGTGCTCGTACTTCAGGGGGCGGGGCACCACGTCGTTCAGGCCCGCCTCGCGCAGGGAGGCCAGGGCGGCGCGCTCGGCCGGGGTGACGTGGGTGGCGCCCTCGAAGGCGGCCGGGTCGAAGACGTCGTCGTCCGTCGGCGCCACGTTGTAGTCGCCGAGGATCGCGAAGGGGCGGCTGCCGCCCGCGTCCCCGGCGACGGCGGCCTTGAGGGCCTCGAACCACTGGAGCTTGTACGCGTAGTGCGGGTGCTCCACCTCGCGGCCGTTCGGCACGTACACCGACCAGACGCGGACCGGGCCGCAGGTCGCCGAGATGGCCCGCGGCTCGACCAGACCGTCGAAGCCGGGGTCTCCGGGCAGGCCCTTGACCACGTCCTCGATGCCTACGCGGGAGAGCACCGCCACGCCGTTCCACCTGCCGGTGGCGTGGACCGCCGACTCGTAGCCCAGCTCGCGCAGCTGCTCCGACGGGAACTGCTCCTCGGAGACCTTGGCCTCCTGAAGGCACAGCACGTCGGTGCCGCTGCTCTCCAGCCAGGCCAGGAGCCTGGGCAGGCGGGCGGTGATCGAGTTCACGTTCCAGGTCGCGATACGCATGCCTCACAACCTACCCGGAGGGTCTGACAACGCCCCTCTCAGCTCTCAGACGCCCCTCTCAGCTCTCAGACGTCGGCGGAGGCGCCCGGGGCCAGCCGCAGATGGTCGGTGCCGCCGAGGGCGCCGATCTGGCGGTCGTAGATCGGGCGGGCCAGATCGGTGAGCAGGGCGTCGTGGATGTCGTACGCCCGCTGCGGCTTCACCTCGCGGACGTAGTCGATGACCTCGGAGATCTTGCTCCAGGGCGCCATGACCGGGAGCATCAGCGTCTCCACCTCGTGGTCCGGCACGGTCAGGGCGTCGCCGGGGTGGAAGACACGGCCGTCGTCGATCAGATAGCCGACGTTGGTGATGCGCGGGATGTCGGGGTGGATCACGGCGTGCAGCTCGCCGTGCACCTGGACGTCGAAGCCCGCCGCGGTGAAGGTGTCGCCGTGGCCGACGGTGTGCACACGGCCCGGGAAGGCGGCCGAGATCTGGTCGGCGACCGCCTTCAGGGTCCAGATCTCGGCAGCCGGGTCGGCCTCGAGCGCGGCGCGCAGCCGTCCCTCGTCGAAGTGGTCGGGATGCTCGTGCGTGACGAGAAGCGCGTCCGCGCCGAGCGCGGCGTCCTCCTCCGTGAAGCCGCCCGGGTCGAGGACGAGCACGCGGCCGTCCTTCTCCAGGCGGACACAGGCGTGTGACATCTTCGTGAGCCTCATGGTCCCCCATCCTGCCGCGTGGAGGGGGCCCTTGCTCGCTCCCGCCGGGAGGACAGACCGCGCCGGCGGAGGCCCGACTCACTCCTGCGGGGTCGTCTCCTCGCGGATGACCTGCTGGGCGACCCGGAAGGCGCTGCTCGCGGCGGGCATGCCGCAGTAGACGGCCGCCTGCATCAGGACCTCCTTGATCTCGGGCGGGGTGAGGCCGTTGCGCAGGGCGGCACGGGTGTGGACGGCGAGTTCCTCCAGGTGGCCGCCCGCGACGAGCGCGGTGAGTGTGACGCAGCTGCGGGTACGCCGGTCCAGACCGGGCCGGTCCCAGATCGCGCCCCAGGTGTAGCGGGTGAGGAAGTCCTGGAAGTCGGCGGAGAAGTCGTCGGCCTGCTCCAGGACGCCGTCCACGTGCGCGTCGCCGAGCACCTCGCGGCGCACCTTGATCCCCACCTCGTAGGCGTCGGCGCCGACCTCGGCCTCGGGCTGGGCCGCGGGCGGGGCGATCTCGGCGATGGGCGCGATCGGGGCGGGCGCCACGACGGCCATCGGCTGGACGGGCGCGGCGACCTGCACGGGAACCGGCACCGGGCCGGTGCCCGTGTCATGGGCGGGCTGCCAGGCGGTGGAGAAGTGCCGCACGAGCAGGTCGGTGACGGCCGCGGGCTGCTCCACGGGCACCAGGTGCGAGGCGCCCGGTACGACGGCCAGCCGCGCGTCGGGGATGCCGGCGACCAGCGTGCGCGCCTCCGCGGGGCCCGTGACCTGGTCCTCGGAGCCGACCAGGACGAGCGTCGGCACGCCGACCCGGGTCAGCTCGGGGCGCACGTCGAACGCGGCGAGGGCCTCGCACGCGGCGATGTAGCAGCCGGGGTCGGTCGTGCGGACCATCTGCACCGCCCAGTCGGTGATCGCGGGCTGCGCGGCGGCGAAACCGGCCGTGAACCAACGGTCGGGCGCGGTACGGGCGATGGGGTCCAGGCCGTTCGTCCGCACGATCACCCCGCGCTGGCGGAACTCGTCCGCCGTGCCGAACCGCGGCGAGGCCGCGATCAGCGCGAGGGACGCCAGCCGCTCGGGGTGCCGCAGAGCCAGCTCGATGCCGACGGCCCCGCCGAGCGCACAGCCGGCGTACCCGAACCGCTGCACACCGAGCCCGTCCAGCGTGGCCAGCAGCCGCGCGGTGAGGTCGGCGACCGAGCCCGCAGGGTAGGCGGGAGCGCCGCCGTGCCCCGGCAGGTCGAACCGGAAGACCCGCCACTGCCGGGTCAGCTCGGGGACCTGACGGTCCCACATGTGCCACGTCGTCCCGAGGGAGGGGCCCAGGATGAGCACCGGTGCGTCGTCGGGGCCGTCGAGGCGGTACTGCAGGGCGGGGGTGTTCGTTTCACTCACCGCTCCACGCTAACCGCAGCCCTCCGGCGCCGGGGCGCGGGGCCCCGAAGCTGCGCAAGGAGCTGCGTGGGATCGCCGGAGGACCCTCACATTCCGTCCACGTGGGGAGGTGGGTTCGGTCATATGTCGGAGAGTGTGCCTATGCCGGTGAGGGCGCCGACCGGGTCGTGGTCGGGGGTGCCGCGGGGCCACCAGTCGTCGGCGCCGGGGTCGGACTCGTAGGCGTACCAGAAGCTGTCGCGGCCCAGGCGCAGTTGGAGGTGGCCTCGGGGGTGGGTGAGGCGGTTGCGGTACGGGCGGAAGGCGGGCAGGTCGGCGGCCAGCAGGAGGGGACGCGCGCGGTCGAAACGACCGGCCGGCGGGTCCCAGGGCTCTTCCAGTACGGCGAGTCCGGCCGGGCCGCCCTGCCGCCAGGCGGCGACCGCGCGGGCCAGCTCGGCCGGGGTGCGGCCCGCGGCGGAGGCGAGCGAGGCGTACAGAGCGCGGCTGCCGGCGGTCAGTCCGGAGCCGGGACGGCCCGCGGCGAGGCGTACCGCGTCCTGCCACAGCGTCAGTTCGGCGATCGGGTCATGCCCGGTGACGAGCAGCGCGTGGGCGCGGGCCGCGGCGTCGGTGGCCAACTGGTCCAGCGCGAACGGGTCGGGCCCGCCCGGCGCCGCCGGGTACGCCGGGGGCTGCTCGGGGTGCGCGGGGGCGGGTATCGGCAAGGGCAGCGGCGGCCGCTCCCGACCGGCGAGCACCTCGCTCGCGCGTACGCCGGGCAGCGGGGCCGGTGGCTGTTCCTGCGCGGCGCGGGCCGCTCGGGTCGCGTTACGGCGGGACAGCTCGTCCAGCAGCACCCGTTCGCCCCTTCCTCGCAGCAGGAGCAGCACGAACGGGTCGGCGTCCAGCAGCCGGGCCGTCTGGTAGCACAGCGCCGCCGCGTGCTTGCAGGGATGACCTCGGTCCGGGCAACTGCAGTGCGGTTCCAGCTCCCCCGGACCGGGCAGCAGCGGCACGGCACCCTCCGCGAGGGACGGAGGCAGCTCCTTGTCGAGCAACGCCGCGATGTGCGCGGGCCGCTCCGCCGCCGCGTCCAGGAACTCCTCCCAGTCGGTGTCGTCCAGCGTCCGCAGACGCACCTGCACGCGGTACGGCCGCGGCCGGCTGCCCCGCACATAGGCCAGCACATGCCCGGGCGTCACCGTGATCGCGTCCACATGCCCCTGCTCCGCATACCCGCGCCCCCGCACCAACCGCTTCACGTCCAGCGCCCCTTCCTCCAGCGCGGCCACCCAGGCGTTGCCCCACCAGGTCTCGGCGAAGTCGCCTTCCGTGGGGCGGGCACTGAAGGCCGGGAAGGTGCGGCGCAGGTCGGTGTCGCGGTGGGGCGCGGCCATGGAACGGGGGGTGGTGGCTACGGGGGACGTGGTGGGGTGCGTCGTCGAGGGCTGAGGGCGGTGGGCGGGCGCCGCGTCCAGGACGGGGTCGGCCTGTGGTGCCAGGCGCGGGCGACGAAGTGCCTCGGCCTGGAACGGGGCTTCGCTTCGGGACGGCTCAGGGTCTCGGTACGGCTCCGGGTCTCGGGGCGCGGCTTCGCCTCGGGACGGCTGCTCCGGGTCTCGCAACGGCTCGGGGTCTCGGGGCAGGGCTTCGCCTCGGGACGGCTGCTCCGGGTCTCGCAACGGCTCGGGGTCTCGGGGCAGGGCTTCGCCCCGGGACGGGTGCTCCAGGTCTCGCAACGGCTCCGGACTTCCGGACAGCATCGGGCCCCGGGACGGCTCCCGGTCGCGGGGCGGGGCTTCGCCTCGGGACGGCTGCTCCAGGTCTCGCGACTGCTCCAGGCCTCGCGACGGCTGCGGGCCTTGAGACGGCTCCGGACTTCCGGACGGCAACGGGCTCCGGAACTGCATCGGGCCCCGGGACCGTTCCCGGCCCCGGAGCGACTCCCGGCCCCGGGACAGCTCCGGGCCTCGGGACTCGTCCCGGACTGTACGGTCGTCCTCCCCCGCAGGGTCCTCGCCCGGCCGTGCCTCGTCGCGCGCCGCCCGGGCCGCGCGTAGCGCCGCGCGGGCGGCGTCGCCGGGGCGGGGGCCGGTGTGCGGGCCGTGTGCTGTGGGCCCCTCCGGGTGTTGGGCGGCGTCGGCGGCGGGCGCGGCTTCCGGGGCAGGACTCTCTTCGGCCTCGGGCAGGCCACGCCGCAGGGCCGCGCGGACGGCGTCGGCGGGGCCGGACCGGGCGTCCTCGGGGCGTACTCGGACCGCCGGGGTTCGCCGACGAGCTGGCCCGGCCTCCGGCTCGGGGCTCCCCCGCTTCAGGGCGGCGTGCAGCGCACGGCGGGCCTCGTCCGCGGGGCCGGGCTGGATGTCCGAGGCCGGAGGCAGCTTGTCGTCCTGCCGCTCCTCGGGCCGTTCCTCCGTCATGACGTCCTCCGGAGGGAGACCAGGTCGGACAGTTCGCGGTCGGAGAGTTCGGTCAGGGCCGACTCGCCGGAGCCGAGGATGGCGTCGGCGAGGGCGCGTTTGGCGGCGAGCATCTCGGCGATGCGGTCCTCCACCGTGCCCTCGGTGATGAGGCGGTGGACCTGCACGGGCTGGGTCTGGCCGATGCGGTAGGCGCGGTCGGTGGCCTGTTCCTCGACGGCGGGGTTCCACCAGCGGTCGAAGTGGACGACGTGGCCCGCGCGGGTGAGGTTCAGGCCGGTGCCGGCCGCCTTCAGGGAGAGCACCAGGACCGGGGTCTCCCCGCTCTGGAAGCGGTCCACCATGTGCTCGCGCTCGGGGACAGGCGTGCCGCCGTGCAGGAGGTCGACCGGGATCGCGCGGCCGGCGAGGTGGGCGGTGATCAGGCGGGCCATGCCGACGTACTGGGTGAAGACCAGCGCCGAGCCGTCCTCGGAGAGCAGCGTGTCCAACAGCTCGTCGAGCAGCGCGAGTTTGCCGGAGCGGGCGGCCAGGCCTTCGGGGTTGCCGTGGGCCTCCTTGAGGTAGAGCGCCGGGTGGTCGCAGATCTGCTTCAGCGCACCGAGCAGTTTCAGGACCAGGCCCCGCCTGGCGATGCCCTGCGCCGTCTCGATGGCGAGCATCGACTCGCGGACCACGGCCTCGTACAGCGCGGCCTGTTCGCGGGTGAGCGGGACCGGGTGGTCCGTCTCCGTCTTGGGGGGCAGTTCGGGGACGATCCCCGGGTCGGACTTCTTGCGGCGCAGCAGGAAGGGGCGCACCAGGCGGGCCAGCCGCTGCACCGCCTCCTCGTCCTCCCCGGTCTCCACCGCACGCGCGTGCCGGGCGCGGAAGGACTTCAGGGGACCCAGCAGGCCGGGGGTCGTCCAGTCGAGCAGGGCCCACAGTTCGGAGAGGTTGTTCTCCACGGGCGTGCCCGTGAGGGCCACGCGCGCGGGGGTCGGGATGGTGCGCAGTGCCTTCGCGGTGGCCGAGTAGGGGTTCTTCACATGCTGGGCCTCGTCGGCGACGACCATGCCCCATCGCTGCTCGGCGAGGGTCGTGGCGGCCGAGCGCATGGTGCCGTAGGTGGTGAGGACGAAGCCCGCGTCGAGGTCGTCGAGGCTGCGCTCGGCGCCGTGGAAGCGGCGGACGGGGACTCCGGGGGCGAAGCGGGTGATCTCCCGCTGCCAGTTGCCGAGCAGCGAGGCGGGGCAGACCACCAGGGTCGGTTCGGTGCGGGCGCGCTTGAGGTGGAGCGCGATGACGGTGACGGTCTTGCCGAGGCCCATGTCGTCGGCGAGGCAGCCGCCGAGGCCGAGGGAGGTCATGAGGTCGAGCCAGGCCAGGCCGCGGAGCTGGTAGTCGCGGAGGGTGGCGGCCAGTCCGGCGGGCGGTTCGGCGGGGTGTACGCCGGCCGTCAGGCGGTCGCGCAGGGCGGCCAGCGCCCCGACGGGGACCGCCTCGACGGTCTCGCCGTCGACCTCCGCGGTGCCGGTCAGCGCCACCGAGAGCGCGTCGACGGGGTCGAGCAGGCCCAGTTCGCGCTTGCGGGCCTTGCGGACGAGGGCGGGGTCCACCAGCACCCACTGGTCGCGCAGCCGGACGACCGGGCGGTGGGTCTCGGCGAGCACGTCCATCTCGGCGTCGCTGAGCGGGTCGCCGCCGATCGCGAGCTGCCAGCGGAAGCGGAGCAGTTCCTCGCTGTCGAAGAAGCCCGTGCCGTCGGTCGCCGAGCCGGGCGCGGGCCGTACCACCGCGGCGGCGGTGAGGTCGCGTGCGAGGTCGCGGGGCCAGTGGACGGCGACTCCCGCCGCGGCGAGCCGGGTGGCGGCGACCCCGAGCAGGTCGCCCAGCTCCTCCTCGGACAAGGCGAGGACGTCCGGTACGTCCTGCTCGGCGAGCCGGTCCAGCGGCGGCCAGACCCGGGCGGCACGGCGGACGGCGAGGGCGGCGTCCACCCGCGCGCGTGGCCCGAACGCCCCGTCGGCCTCCCCCGCCCACAGCGCGGTCGCGTCGGCGACCAGGATGGGGTCGGCGAGGCTGTGCACCTGCACGATCGCGGCCCCCGCACGCCGGACTCGCTCACCTGCGTCCCCGCCCTCGGCCGCGTCGCCGCCGTCGAAGATGTCGTACGCCGACAGGTCCAGCCGTAGGGAGATGCGGACGCCCGCGTCCATGCCGGCGGCGACCTCCGCGGCCCAGTCGTGGGCGGCGGGCAGATGCTGGGGGCGGCGGTCGGCGAAGGGCCGGCCGCAGGCGTGCGGGGCGGCCGGGGTGCGGGGCAGGGTGTCCGCGACCGCGTCGAGGAAGGCGCGCATCAGTGCTTCCGGCTCGGGCAGCCGGACCGGGCCCGGTCCCGGCAGCGGGACGGCATGCCCTTCGTAGGGCAGGGCCGCGGCGACCGCGCGCAGGTGTGCGATGTCGTCCGGGTCGAGGGGTCCGGCACGCCAGGCGTCGTGTCCGGAGGGGGTGAGGCCGGGGAGCAGACGGCCGCGCGCGGTGAGCCGCAGCGCGTGCAGGGCGGCCGCGCCCCAGCAGGCGGTGGCGGGATGCGCGGCGGGGTCCCGCCGGGCCCGTACGAGCAGGGGCAGGGCCTGGTCGAGCGGCAGGCTGAGCGCGGAGGTGCTTGCGCGGCGCACGCCCTTGCCGTGGGGGCGGACGACGGTCAGCTCGGTGCGGCCGTCGGAGCTCGGCACCGGCTCGCCCTCCGGGTCCCAGAAGGCGATGCGGCCCTCGCGTGGGAGGGGGGCGGGGAGGAAGACGGCCGCCAGGCGGAGTGGGACGGACGGGGCCGTGCCCGCGGTCGCCGCGCTGTCGCTCATACGTCCTGCCACCTCCCGCCCGTCGTGTCGGATCATTCGTCTTCGACTCTACGGGCGGGGTCTGACAATCGGCCCCGAAGACCGTCCGAGGCCGGGGCAGGGCCGGTCCGGGAGCGTCCGGTCAGGGCGTCGTACGGGAGACGACGTACACGAACGGGTTGTTCGGCTCCGACAGGTTCACCATCACGTCCTGCGTGGGCGCGGGCTTCTTCTGCTCGTGGACGAGGCCGTACCAGGCGCCGGGGCCGCTGAAGTCCCAGCCGGTGATCCGCTGGTCGCGGGCGCTGATGGTGATGTCGCCGCGCTTGAGCTGGGCCCGGCTGGCGCCCATGTTCCGCAGGAACTCGTCGAGGTTGACGTTGGGCGCCTGGAACTGGACGTAGAGACGGCTGGTCTTCCAGTTGTTCGTCTCGTAGTGGGCGACCTTGACGGACGGGTGCGGGATGGGCACCTGGTAGAGGCGGCGCTGGACCTTGGAGGGCCAGTCCTCGGTCAGGCCGCGCGCCGAGTAGCGCGCCTCCTTGTCCTTGCCGCTGTCGCGGCTCTGTGCGGCGGAGATCATCAGGTAGCCGGCCGGGATGCCGATGAGCAGCACGATGATCAGCAGGGTGAGCGCCCGTCGGCGGCGCATGTGGCGGCGGTCCTCCGTGTCGTGGGCCCGGTCGTCCTCGGGCGGGCCGGGCTGGTGCGGCAGAGAGCCCGTCACAGCGACTCCTCGGAGCGGCGGGTGGCGGCGAACCGCTCGTAGCGCTCGTACCGCTCCACGCGGCGGCGCTTGGCGCGCCGGAAGCGGCGCGCGACGAGGCGGGCGAGGTCGGCGGCGCCCACCATGCCGGCCTCGGGGCCGAGCTGGGCGCGCACGATCCGGGCCTCGGGGCGGTAGCCGCGGCCGGTGAGGTGCCGCTTGAACGCGTCCCGCGCGGGGCCGATCAGCAGGTCGTCGGCGGCCGAGACGCCACCGCCGATCACGAAGCAGGAGGGGTCGAGGGCGGCCGCGAGGTTGGCGATGCCGACGCCGAGCCACTGGCCGATGTCCTGGAGCAGCTCGACGCACATGGCGTCGCCCTCACGGGCCAGCTCGGTGATCATCGGGCCGGTGATGTCGCCGATCTGACCCTTGACGTGCTCGATGATCCCGTACGCCACCGGGGAGTCGGCCGCGGCCAGTTCCTTGGCCTCTCTGACCAGCGCGTTTCCTGAGCTGTACTGCTCCCAGCAGCCGCGGTTGCCGCACGGGCAGCGGTGGCCGCCGGGCACCACCTGCATATGGCCGAACTCGCCGGCGACGCCGTACTTGCCGCGCTTGACCTGGCCGTCCTCCAGGATCGCGCCGCCGATGCCGGTGCCGAGGGTGATCATCACCAGGTGGTCCTCGCCGCGGCCGGCGCCGAAGCGCCACTCGGCCCAGGCGGCGGTGTTCGCGTCGTTGTCGACGAGGACGGGGACCGCGAGGCGCCCGGCGATGCGGTCGCGCAGCGGCTCGTTGCGCCAGGACAGGTGCGGGGCGAACAGGACGCGGTTGCGGTCGGCGTCGACCCAGCCGGCGGCGCCGATGCCGACGGCGTGCACGTCGTGCCGGTCGGACAGGTCCAGGACGAGCTCGACGATGGTGTCCTCGACGACCTTGGGGCTCTTGGACTTGTCCGGGGTCTCGGTGCGGACCTTCTCCAGGATGTTGCCGTCGGCGTCGACCACGCCCGCCATCACCTTGGTGCCGCCGATGTCGATGCCCACGGTGGGCACGCGGGGTGCCGTCAGGAGTGAGCGGCGTTCCCTGGTGCCGACCGTGCGCAGTACGGGCGCGCGGCGGGAGCCGATGGGGGCGGTGAGGTCGCGGTAGGTGCTCATCAGGTGCGATTCTGCCGTACGGGTGCGCTGCGCGGCGTACGCGACCGCAACGGGGTGGCTTGTCTCATAGTGCGGCTGCGGGTCGTGTCGGGTTGCTCGCGCCGTTCCCCGCGCCCCTAACCACGTTGCAGTTCGTGGCGTAGAGCGTCGAGGTCCGATCCTCCCGCCATCTGCTGAGTCAGCTCGTCCAGGGTGATCTGGTCGCGGGTGTGGTTGCCCACCATCGTGCCCCTCTTCAGGAGTACGAAGCGGTCTCCCACCAGGTACGCGTGGTGGGGGTTGTGGGTGATCAACACAACACCCAGGCCCTCGTCGCGTGCCGCCGCCACATACTTCAGGACCACTCCCGACTGCTTCACGCCCAGGGCGGCCGTGGGCTCGTCCAGGATCAGGACCTTCGCGCCGAAGTGGACCGCGCGCGCGATGGCGACGCACTGGCGTTCGCCGCCGGAGAGGGTGCCGATGGGCTGGTCGACGTCGCGGAGGTCGATGCCCATGCGCAGCAGTTCGGCGTGGGTGGTGCGGCGCATGTGGTCGATGTCCATGCGCTTGAAGGGGCCGACGCCCTTGCGCGGCTCGGAGCCGAGGAAGAAGTTGCGCCAGACCGGCATGAGGGGGACGACCGCGAGGTCCTGGTAGACCGTGGCGATGCCGCGGTCCAGGGCCTCGCGCGGGGAGGAGAGCTTCGTCTCCTCGCCGTCGAGGCGCAGGGTGCCGCCGTCGTGCTGGTGCAGGCCCGCGATGATCTTGATGAGGGTGGACTTGCCCGCGCCGTTGTCGCCGAGGACGCAGGTGATCTCCCCGGCGTTTACCTCCAGGGAGACACCTTCGAGGGCGCGGATGTTGCCATAGTGCTTGCTGACGTCGGTCAGCTCGACGAGTGTCACTTGGTGGCCTCCGCGCGCTTGCGGACCCAGGCGTTGAGCAGGGTCGCGAGGAGCAGCATCGCTCCGAGGAAGAACTTGAACCAGTCCGGGTTCCACTCGGCGAAGACGATGCCCTTGCTGGTCATGCCGAAGATGAACGCGCCGACCGCCGAGCCGACCGCGCTGCCGTAGCCGCCGGTGATCAGACAGCCGCCGATGACAGCCGCGATGATGTAGATCAGCTCGTTGCCCACGCCCTCGCCGGACTGGACGACGTCGAACGAGAAGAGCAGGTGCTGGCCGGCGATCCAGGCGCCGAAGGCGACGCCCATGTAGAGGCCGATCTTGGTCTTGTTCACGGGGACGCCGACCGCGCGGGCCGCGTCCCTGTTGCCGCCGACCGCGAAGATCCAGTTGCCCATGCGGGTGCGCAGCAGGATCCAGGAGGCGACGGCGACCAGGCCGAACCACCACAGGATGGTGACCTTGAAGTCGACGTCACCGATGGTGAGGGTGGAGGCGAAGACGTCGCGGGCCGTGGGGAAGCCCTCCATGTCGGCGATCGTCTTGGTGGAGACCGTGCCGTCGATCAGCTTGGTGAGGCCGAGGTTCATGCCGGTCAGCATCAGGAAGGTGCCCAGCGTGATGATGAAGCTGGGCAGCTTGGTGCGGGTGAGCATGAAGCCGTTGAACGCGCCGATGGCGAGGGTGGCGAGCAGGGAGACGCCGACGCCGACCCAGACGTTCGCGGTCATCTGGTAGCTGAACATCGACGAGATCAGCGCGGAGGACGTGACGAGGACGCCCGCGGACAGGTCGAACTCGCCGCCGATCATCAGCAGCGCCACCGGGACCGCCATGATGCCGATGGTCGAGGACGCGTACAGGACGGTGCTGAGGCTGGAGGCCTGCAGGAAGCTGTCGGCGGCGATCGCGAAGAAGACGAAGACGGCGATCGCGCCGACGACCGAGCCGAGCTCGGGGCGGCCGAGCAGCTTCTTCAGCGGCGAGGTGTGCAGCAGCCGTTCGTCGGTGGTCGTGGCGCTCATCGGGTGCCCCGCTTCGTGTACTCCTCGAGCGCGGACGCCTGGTCCTTGGTGATGATCTGCGGGCCGGTCAGGACCGGCCTGCCGCCGCCGAGCACGTCGGCGTTGTAGCGGTAGAGCCAGAGCAGGTCGATCGCCTGGTAGCCCTGGAGGAAGGGCTGCTGGTCGACGGCGAAGCCGAGGGTGCCGTCCTTGAGGCCGGCGGCGACCTTGGCGTTGAGGTCGAAGGTGTCGATCTCGGCGTCGCTGCCGGCGTCCTGCCTGGCCTTCACGGCGGTGTCGGCGAAGGGGGCGCCGAGGGTGACGACCGCGTCGACGTCCTTGTCGGCCTGGAGCTTGGCCTCGATCGCGGACTGCACGTCGGGCATGTTGGTGCCGGTGACGTAGAGGTTCTGGACGTCGCCGTCGAAGGTCTCCTTCACCCCGGCGCAGCGCTGTTCGTGGCCGACGTTGCCCTGTTCGTGCAGGACGCAGACGGCCTTCTTGCGGCCGCGCGCGTTGAGCTCCTCGCCGACGGCCTGGCCGGCGATGGTCTCGTCCTGGCCGATGTGGGTGAGGGCGCCGAAGGCCTTGGACTCGGCGGAGCCGGAGTTGACGGTGATCACCGGGATGCCGGCCTTCACGGCACGGGCCACGGCGGCCTTCATGGCGTCGGGCTTGGCGAGGGTGACGATGATGCCGTCGACCTTCTTGTCGACGGCCGCGTCCACGAGCTGGGCCTGCTGCTGCGCCTCGTCGTCGTGGGAGTACAGGAAGTTGATGTTGTCCTTGGCGGCGGCTTCCTTGGCGCCGCTCTGGACGATGTCCCAGAAGGTGTCGCCGTCGCCCGAGTGGGTGATCATCGCGAAGGTCCAGCGGGGAGTGGACACCGCCGCCCTGCCCCGTTCGGCCGCGGCCTTGCGGGCGTCCTCGGCGCGCTTGCCGCCGGTGCTGCTGCACGCCACCAGGGACACGCTGAGTGCCCCCGCCAACGCGATCCCTGCCCAGGTCCGAAACCGTGCCACGAGGCCGTGCCCTTCTTGCCGTGTTCTGCCGTACGCGGAGCCGGCGATCCCGCCGACCCCAAACGCCCCAGTATCGAACACAGGGATCGTGCCCTTCGCGACCGGGGAGCGCGAGTCGGTCGCATTGTCCGGACATTGCGACGTGCTGTGGCGGGGAAGGGGGCGGGAAAGTGGCGGGAAATCGGTGTCCGAGCGGGGCTCAGGGGCGCACGAGGAGCTGGAACTCGAAGGAGTAGCGCGTGGCGCGGTAGGTGTGGTTGCCGTGCTCGACGGGGCGGCCGGTGTCGTCGAAGGTGGTGCGCTGCATGGTGAGGAGGGGGGCGCCCTCGGGCTCCAAGAGGCGCTCCGCCTCGGGGGCGGTGGCGGCGCGGGCGCCGATGGACTGGCGGGCGCTGTGCAGGGTGATGCCGGCGGCGCGCATCAGGCGGTAGAGGCCGGTGGACTCCAGATGGTCGGTGTCCAGGTCCAGCAGGCCGGTGGGCAGGTGGTTGCAGAGGTACGCCATCGGCTCGCCGTGGGCCAGACGCAGGCGTTCCACGCGGTGTACGTCGCTGCCCTCCGGGACGCCGAGGGCCGCCGCGATCTCCGGCGAGGCCGGGACGAGGGAGTTGACCAGGACCTTTGTCGCGGGGCGCTGGCCTGCCGCCTCCAGGTCGTCGTAGAGGCTGCTGAGTTCCAGCGGGCGCTTGACCTGACTGTGCACGACCTGGGTGCCGACCCCGCGGCGGCGCACCAGCAGGCCCTTGTCGACCAGGGACTGGATGGCCTGGCGGACCGTGGGGCGGGACAGTCCGAGCCGGGCGGCGAGGTCGATCTCGTTGCCCAGGAGGCTGCCTGGGGTGAGCGTTCCGTGCTCGATGGCGGCCTCCAGCTGCTGGGACAGCTGGAAGTACAACGGCACCGGCGAGCTCCGGTCCACACTGAGCTCGAGTCGCACGGTCGGGTCAACTTCTGGTTTCGGCACGGCCCGAGCGTAGCTCCGTGACGGGTTGACGGGAAGTTGTGTAGTCCGGTTGTCCGGACATACGGATTGACAGATGGCCGGTCCGCCCTCACCTTGATTCCATGCGCATCGGGGTCATCGGTACGGGCCGCATCGGCACCTTCCATGCCAACACGCTGAGCCGTCATCGTGACGTCGGGTCCCTGATCCTCACGGACGTGGATCCCGGGCGGGCGCAGGAGCTGGCGCACCGGCTGGGCGAGACGGCGGCACCCGGTGTGGACGAGATCTTCAAGTGGGGCGTGGACGCGGTGGTGATCACGGCGGCGACCTCCGCGCACGCCGAGCTGATCGGGCGGGCCGCCCGTTCGGGCCTGCCAGTATTCTGCGAGAAGCCCATCGCACTGGATCTGCCGGGCACCCTGCAGGCGATCTCCGAGGTGGAGACGGCCGGGACCGCCCTGCAGATGGGGTTCCAGCGTCGCTTCGACACCGGCTACACCGGTGCCCGCGAGGCCGTACGGGCCGGGCGCCTGGGGCGGCTGCACACCGTGCGGGCCATCACCTCCGACCAGGCGCCTCCGCCCGCCGCCTATCTGCCGCTGTCGGGCGGGCTGTACCGGGACACCCTCATCCACGACTTCGACGCCGTGCGCTGGGTGACCGGCCATGAGGTCGTCGATGTGTTCGCGGCTGGGTCCGACGCCGGGCCCGGGATGTTCCGCGAGGCCGGTGACGTCGACACGGCCGCGGTGGTGCTCACCCTGGACGACGGCACCCTGGCCACCGCGACGGCGACCCGGCTGAACGGCGCCGGCTACGACGTCCGTATGGAACTCGCCGGTGAGCGGGACCAGATCACCGTCGGCCTGGACGACCGTACGCCGATCGCCTCCACCGAGCCGACCGGGCCGCCCGCCGCGTCCAAGCCCTGGACCGGCTTCCTGGAGCGCTTCGGGCCCGCCTACGAGGCCGAGCTCGCCGCGTTCATCGAGGTGGTGCGCGGCGAGCGGGCCAACCCCTGCGACGGCCGCGAGGCCCTGCAGGCCCTGCGGATCGCCGAGGCCTGCGAGCTGTCGCGGCGCGAGCGAAGACCGGTCAGGCTGGGCGAGATCCCGGGCGGGCGGGACCTGGGGGCCTGAGTCACCGGTCCGGCCTCGTCCGGCGCGCCGGCCTTGCCCTCACAAGCCCGCAGCCGTGCCTCACACGCCCCGGCCGTGCCTCACATGCCCCTGGCCGTGCCTCACACGCCCCTGGTTCGGCCCCCGCTCACGACGACGTCCCGGCCGACAGCACCGTGCCCTGCGCCACCGCGCACAGTGTTTCCTTGCCGTCCTCCGCGAGGGTCAGCAGGTCGCAGCGGACGACGGCCTGGCGGCGGCCGGCGTGCACGACCTGCGCGGCCGCCCGCAGGGTGTGTCCGAGCGCCGGGCGGACGTACTGGATGGAGAAGCCGGAGGTCAGGACGGCCGGGCCGAGTGCGCTGCCCGCGGCGAAGGTGATCGCGTTGTCCGCGGCGTAGGACAGGACCCCGCCGTGCACGAAGCCGTTCTGCTGGTGGAGTTCCTCGCGGATGTCCAGCTCCAGGACCGCCTCTCCGTCGCCGAAGGCGCTGATCCGGGTGCCGAGGAGTCTGCTGAACGGCTGGGCGGCCAGGGCCTGTCGGGCCGTGTCCAGGTCCAGCTCCGCGGGGAGGGAGGGTGCGGTCATGCTGTGGGACTCCTTGGGGTCATGGGGAGGGTGATCACCAGCGCACTCACGAGCGCACTCGTCGGCGCACTCACCAGCGCACCGGCAGGCTGCGCATGCCGCGCATCAGCATGCCCGGCAGCCAGTCGCCGGACGGGCCGTCCAGGGCGAGGCCCGGGGTGCGCTCCAGCAGGGACCGTATCGCCGTACGGCCCTCCAGTCGGGCCAGCGGGGCGCCGAGGCAGAAGTGGATGCCGTGGCCGAAGGCGACATGGCCGCGCGGGTCGCGGCGTATGTCGAAGCGGTCCGGGTCCGCGTAGCGCTCCGGGTCGCGGTCGGCGGCGGTGAGGCCGACCAGCACCGACTCGCCCTGCGCTATCGGCACCCCGGCGATCTCCATCGGCTCGGCCGCGAACCGGAACGTGGCCGCCTCCACCGGGCCCTCCCAGCGCAGCATCTCCTCGATCGCGCCGTCGAGCAGGCCCATGTCGGCGCGCAGGGCCGCCAGTTGGCCGGGATGGGTGAGCAGGGCGTGCACGCCGTTGGCGATGAGGTTGACGGTCGTCTCGTGGCCGGCGATGAGCAGCAGATAGGCCATGCCGCGCAGTTCGCCCACGGAGAGCCGGTCGCCGTCCTCGGCGGTGGTGCGGATCAGGTCGCTGAGCAGGTCGTCGCTCGGGCCGCTGTTCTGCTTGTCCGCGATGAGCTCGGTGAGGTACTCGGCGAGGCGCACCACCGCGTCGTACTCGCTGCCGGAACTGCTGGGGGCCACCACCTCGGTCGATATCTTGCGGAAGGCGGCGCGGTCCATCTCGGGGACGCCGAGCAGTTCGCAGATGACGGTGATGGGCAGCGGGAAGGCGAAGGACTCGACGAGGTCGGCGCGGCCGTGCGGCAGCATCGCGTCGAGCAGCTCGTCGGTGATCTGCTGCACGCGCGGGCGCAGTTGCTCCACGCGGCGCGTTGTGAAGGCGCGGGTGACCAGGGAGCGCAGCCGGGTGTGGTCGGGCGGGTCGACGCTCAGCAGATACTTGCCGATGTGCTCCTCGTCGAGGAACGTCATGCCGAGCTTGGCGGGGTCCTTGGCCAGCCGGGGGTCGGCGAGCGCCGCGCGCGCCTCCTCGTAGCCGACGACCAGCCAGGTCTCGTGCTCGGGTCCCGCGCCCGGTGGCCGCACCCGGTGCACCGGTCCGCGGGCGCGCAGCTCGGCGTAGACCGGGTGCGGGTCGGTGCGGAACGCGTCCCCGTACTGCCCCAGGTCGATCACCTCGGTCATGGACCCTCCCCCTTGTGACCTCTGTGTCCTCACCCCGCACAACGCACGGGAGTCCGCGCTAGTGCCCGCTCCGCCGATCTTCTTCGGTTTCGGTCAAGCCCGCGTCGTGGGCGAGGAGGGCGATCTGCACACGGTTGTTGAGGTCGAGCTTGGCGAGGATGCGGGAGACGTGCGTCTTGACGGTGGCGACGCTCATGAACAGGCTCGCGGCGATCTCGGCGTTGGACCGGCCGTGGCCGACGGCGACGGCGACCTCGCGCTCGCGGTCGTTGAGCTGGGCGATGCGGTCACGCGCGCGTGCGCGCCGGGTGTCGGCGGCGGAGCCGGCCGTGTGACCGGCCGCGTGGGCCATCAACTGCCGGGTGACGGTGGGCGACAGGACGGGGTCGCCGGCCGCGACCTTGCGGACCGCGGCGACGATCTCGGCGGGCGGGGTGTCCTTCAGGACGAACCCGGCGGCACCCGCACGCAGGGCGCGCAGCACCTGTTCGTCGGCGTGGAAGGTCGTCAGGACGACCACCTGCGGGGCGCCTTCGCGGCCGCGCAGCCGCTCGGTCGCGGTCAGGCCGTCCATGGCCGGCATCCGGATGTCCATCAGGACGACGTCCGGGCGGGTGCGCTCCACCAGCGCCTCGACCTCGGTGCCGTCGGCGGCCTCGCCCACGATCTCGATGTCCGGGGAGCCGCCCATCATGAAGGACAGCCCGGTGCGCACCAGGGGGTCGTCGTCGACGAGGAGCACCTTGATAGCGGTCATGGGGCTACGAAATCACGGCCGCGTGGCGGCGCGTGCGGGGTCGGCACGGCTGAGCGGGATCCGTTGCCGAGCGCGGGGCGTGTGGGGCTGCTCGCGCGGTAGCCCGCGGCCTTGGGGACGCCCCATCGCACCACGACAAGGGCACGCGGCTCACCCCCACGGCAGCCACGCCCGTACCTCGAAGCCGCCACGCGCCGTGGGCCCGTGCTCCAGGCGGCCGCCCGCCAGCGTGGCGCGTTCCGTGAGGCCGATGAGCCCCTGGCCGGAGCCGGGGACGGGCGGGACCTCGCCGTCGGGGGCGGGGTTGCGGACGACGACGGTCAGGCCGTCGCCCGGGGTGCCCGTGACGGTGACGGTGACCTCGGTGCCCGGGGCGTGCTTGCGGGCGTTGGTGAGGCACTCCTGGGCGATCCGGTAGGCGGTGCGGCCGACGGAGGCGGGCACGGCGGCCGGGTCCGTGACCTGCTGGGCGAGCGTGACCTTCATGCCCGCCTCCCGGGACTCGGCGACGAGCGTGTCCAGCGCGGCCAGCGTCGGCTGCGGTCGCCCGTTCTCGTCGGGCTCGCCCGCCCGCAGTACGCCGATGATCTCGCGCAGGTCCTGCAGGGCGTCGTGCGCGCTCTCCCGGATGACGCCGGCCGCGCGGGCGACCTCGTCGCGGGGCGCGTCCGGGCGGAACTCCAGGGCCCCGGCGTGCACGCTGAGCAGGGTCAGCCGGTGCGCGAGCACGTCGTGCATCTCCCGGGCGATGGCCTCCCGCGCAAGGCGCTGCGCCTGTTCGGCCCGCAGCCGCGCCTCGGTCTCGGCCCGGCGGGCCCGGTCCCGCAGGCTCAGCATGAGCTGCCGCTTGGAACGGACGAGCAGACCGCAGCTGATGACCGCGACCGTGATCACCAGGCTGAACGCCACGGCCACCAGGTACGGCAGGCCGGGCTCGGGCCGCAGCCAGTAGTAGAGCGGCTGCAACGCGAGACTGGCGCCGCCGATCCAGGCGACGTAGCGGAAGGGCCGGTGCACCGCGAGGGCGAAGACGGCGATCAGGCAGGCGCCGCCGGAGGTGGCCGACAGCAGTCCGACGGGGAGCAGGGCGACGGCCAGCCCGACCGGCCACCGCCTGCGCAGCCACACCGCGGCGCAGGCCAGGGCGCCGAGCCACTGGTCGAGGAGGGCGAGGCCCCGCGGCAGATGCTCGTCGGGCAGACCGTCGGCGGCCAGCAGGCCGATGCCGACGGCCAGCAGGAAGCAGCTGAAGTCGACGAGCCAGTCGCGCGCGGTGCGGCGGGGCCGGCGTCCCGGCCGTACGGCGTCGGGGTCCAGCTCATGGATGACGGCGGACGGGAACAGCCACCGGCGCCCCTCGAACGCCGGCCCCGTCGGCCCCGTGGTCTGCGTACCGTCACCCTTCACGGTCGCCAAATCTACGCAGGTGCGGCCCCTGTCACCGCCCCGCGCGGGCGGGCGTCGACTTAAGTCGCACGATCGTCGTCCTTCGGCGCCCCGACCGTCCGTGACCGGCGACTTCCGTCGGTGGGGTCTCGCCCCGCGGCCGATGTGCGTGGGGGGTCCGCGGGGCGAGAGTCGGGTGCATGAAACAGGTGCTGGAAGTGCTCGGCTTGCTCGCCCTGGTGCAGGGCGTCCTCGGTCTGCTGCACGAGTGGGTCCACTGGGACGTGGGCCTGGTGCGGCGGCTCGGGTTCCTCGACGGCTACGAGATCTACGCGAGTGTCGCCCTGGTCGTGCTGGCGTTCGCGCTGTTCGCCGCAGCGGAGAGCCGGAAGCCCGGGTGAACGCCACCCGGGCTCCGGCGTCCACGCGTGGTCAGCAGTCGTAGTCGATCAGGTCGAACGCCGCGTAGTGGTCCGCGGTGTAGTAGTCCTCCTGGTAGTCCTGCCCGGTGACGATCCGGCGGGCGCCACGGGTGGAGACGTTGGGGGTCTTCACCGTGTACTCGTGGTAGTAGCCGGTCGTGTGCGAGGGCAGGACTCCCTCGCGGTTGGAGAAGACGGAGCCGTCCTGGGAGTACGGGAAGGGTCCGCCCTGCTCGATCAGGCGCAGGGTGTCGTACGCCTGGGAGGGCAGGTCGCCGTAGCAGATGCTGCCGACCGCTGTGGGGGCGGCGGTGGCGGTGCTGGCGGAGACGGTGCCGCCCAGGAGGACGGCGGACACAAGAGCCGCGGCGGCGCCGAGGCGGGTGATGCGTGGGGGGAATCTCATGACGTCATGATGACGCGCGTAGAGCGTGGCATGTCAATGACAAGTAGGGAGAATTTCCCGGCTCGTCCCCTGAGTTTTCGGGGAGTTAACCTGACGACCGGCGCCCCCACGCCGTCCCCACCAGCACCAGCGCCCCGCCCAGCAGACCGAGCGCGCCGAGCCGTTCGCCGCCGAGGGCGATACCGGCCGCGGCCGCCCACAGCGGCTCGGTGCCGAGCAGCAGGCTGACCCGGGACGGGGAGGTGCGGCGCACGGCCCACATCTGCACGAAGAAGGCGAACAGCGTGCACAGGGCCGACAGGAACAGCAGCCCGGCCCACTCCCGCGCCCCGAAGTCGGCCGCGGTGGCCCACGGGGTGGTGTCCGACCCGGTCGACAGCAGTGCGAACACCACGACCGCGGTGCCGAGTTGGACCGTCGTCAGCGGCAGTGCGCCCGCTTCCTGTACGTGCTTCAGCCGCGCCATGACCAGCACGTGCACGGTCCGCGCGAGGGCGGCGAGCAGCATCAGCAGGTCCCCGGCCGCGGGGCGGGTGAAGCCGCCGCCCTGGGTCAGCAGGACGACGCCGACGACGGAGAGGGCCGCCGCGCCGAGGAAGGCCCGCGCGGGTCGGGTGCGGGTGACGGCGGCCTCGGCGAGCGGGGTGAAGATCATGGTGAGGCTGATGATCAGGCCCGCGTTGGTCGCCGACGTGTGCACGACGCCGTACGTCTCCAGCAGGAAGATGCCGCTCAGGATCAGGCCGAGCAGTCCGGCGCCGCGCCACTGCGCGGGCCCGAGTGCGCGCAGGCCCCGCCAGGAGGCGAGCACCAGCGCCGGCAGGACGAGGGCGAACCTCAACACCAGCACGGCCAGGACCGTGCGCGCGGTGGTGATGTCCTTGGCGGCGAGGTAACTCCCGCCCCAGACGGCCGCGACCAGCAGCAGCGGCAGATCGGTGAGCCAGGCGCGGCGGGGCGCCAGGGGGCGGGGTACGGCGATCGTCGACACGGCGGCTGCGGCTCCCGGTCTCCAGCGGGCGGACGCCCTTCCCGTACCGGCGGGCGGTCGTCCTTCCCGACTCCAGCGAGTGGGCATGCGTGGAGACGGCGGCGGCTCGCACGGGGAGGGTCACCGTACCGGGGCAGGTGATCTTTCGGCCAGGCCTTTCCGGTGGACGGACGCGGCCTCAGGCCTCCTCGGGCAGCGCGTACGAGCCGTACGTCGGGGTCCCCGCGCGGTCATAGGTCTGGATGGTGACGCCCGTCGAGGTGATGCGGCCCGCTGTGTGACGGAAGGCCGTCGGGACGGCGCCCTGCTGGAAGAGGCGGCGGCCGGCGCCGAGGACGACCGGGAAGGTGAGGAGGTGGAGGGTGTCGACGAGGCCGAGGTCGAGGAGGGAGGCGACGAGGGCGCCGCTGCCGTGGATCTGGATCTCGCCGTCCGTGCGCTCCTTCAGGGAGGTGACCTCCTTGGCGAGGTCGCCGCGCAGCACGGTGGTGCCGGCCCAGCCGGGGTCGTCGGCGAGCGTCGAGGACACGACGTACTTCGGCAGGCTGTTGAGCGGGCCCGCGATCGGGTCGGCCGGGTCGGTCATCTTCGGCCAGTAGGAGGCGAAGATGTCGTAGGTGTGGCGGCCGAGGAGGAACGCGGCCGGGCGGCTGAAGACCTCGGTGACGAAGCCGCCGAAGTCGTCGTCGCCGTAGGGGACGGTCCAGCCGCCCTGTTCGAAGCCGTCGCGGGTGTCCTCCTCGGGGCCGCCGGGCGCCTGGTAGACGCCGTCGAGGGTGACGAAGATCTGAGAGACGAGCGTGCCCATGGCGAGCGCCTTCTTCCGGGTGCGGGGTCTGCTGTTCATCAGGGCAGACCCCGCCGGCGCCCGCAACTCATCGGCCGCTCGCGCCCCTCACCCCGCGTTCGTCGAGAAGAGGCCTCCCGTCGGGCCCTGCTTGTCCCCGCCCTGGGCCTTCTTCAGGGCGTTGGCCAGGCCCTCGATGGTGAGGGACTGCAGGATCACCCGGCCGTTGCCCTCGAGCGTGGCCAGGGACAGGCCCTCGCCGCCCAGCACGGCGTTCATCACGCCCTGGCGGTTGAGGCCGCCCACGCGCTGGACGCCGTACTGGATGCCCTCCTCGAAGGCGACGACGCAGCCGGTGTCGACCTCGATCCGGCCGCCGAAGTCGGCGGGGTTGAGGTCGATGAAGTTGCCCGCGCCGGCGATGATCACGGTGCCGCGGCCGGTGAACTTCTCCAGGATGAAGCCCTCGCCGCCCTTCATGCCGGTGCGGCCGCCCTGGAAGGCGATGCCGAAGTCGACGGTCGACTCGGCGGCGACGAAGGCGTCCTTCTCGGCGAACCACGCGCGCGTGCCGTCCAGCTCCAGGGCCCGCATCTCGCCCGGGAGCACGCCCGCGAAGGCGACCGTGCCCTCGCCGCTCTGCGAGGTGAAGTACTGGAACGCCAGGGACTCGCCCGCCAGGACGCGCTGGCCGACCTGCATGGCGGTGCCCATCGCCTGGCGCAGCAGGCCGCCCATGCCTCCGGAGGTGCCCGAGCCGCCGCTCTGCTGCCCCGTCTCGTTCGACGGGCCCGTCAGGCGGGTCTCCATCGTCACGTTCGACGTCTTGAACAGGAACTTGCCCGCCTCGCAGTACACGGTCTGGCCCGGGGCGAGGTTCACGACCGCCATCTGCATGGCGTTGCCGACGATTTCTTGCTGAAGAGTCACGTGGGGAGAACGCGCCGCCGGATGCGCGAGTTCCGCGCCCCTCGGACTCTCTGAGGTCGGGCGACGTGCCCCCTGGAGTCGATGTCCGATCGCCGCCAGCCTTCCTGGCCTCGGGCCGCTGAGATGGACGTATGACAACGACGAACGAAGCACCCCTGACCAGCACCGACGCCCCTCTGAACGGCAAGGTGGCCCTGGTCACCGGCGGCAGCCGGGGCATCGGTGCGGCGACCGCGCTGCGGCTGGCCCGGGCCGGGGCCGATGTGGCGCTGACCTATGTGAACGGCAAGGACGCGGCGGACGACGTCGTACGGGCGATCGAGGCGCTGGGGCGCCGGGCGGTGGCGCTGCGCGCGGACGCCGGGGACGCGGCGGAGGCGGCCGGGGCCGTGCACGCGGCGGCCGACGCCCTGGGCCGGTTCGACGTGCTGGTGAACAACGCGGGCCTGGGCGTCCTCGGGCCGCTGGCCGACCTCGGCCTCGCCGATGTGGACCGGGTCCTCGCGGTGAATGTGCGCGGGGTGTTCCTGGCCTGTCAGGCGGCCGCCGCGCGGATGCCGGACGGCGGGCGGATCATCACCATCGGCACCTGCATGACCCAGCGGGTGCCGGGGCCCGGCGGAACGCTGTACACGACCGGCAAGGCGGCCCTGACCGGTCTCACCAAGGCGCTCGCGCGCGAGCTCGGTCCGCGCCGGATCACCGCGAACGTGGTGCACCCCGGTCCCACCGACACGGACATGAACCCGGCCGACGGCCCCTACGCGGCCGGGCAGGCCGCCATGACCGCGCTCGGCCGCTTCGGTACCGCCGACGAGGTGGCGGCGATGGTGACCTACCTGGCCGGGCCCGACGCCGCGTACGTCACGGGCGCCGAGTTCTCCGTCGACGGCGGCCACGCCGCGTGAGCCACCCGGCGCGGATGCACGGAGAACGGAGGCCCTGAAAAGAGGCGGGGCGCACCAGTGCTGTCCAGGCCGGTGCGCCCCGCAGTCAGCCGCGGACTCAGCCGCCAAGCTCCTGGTGGCGGGCCGCCAGGGCGTTCGTGCCGGAGTCCGTCAGGGAGCCGAACAGGCGCAGGCGGGAGATGCCGCCGTCCGGGAAGATGTCCACGCGCGCGTGCGTGCCGACGGCAGGGGCCGGCAGGACGAAGCGGTGGTTGGTGTCGGGCTGGAGGCGGGTGCGCGGGACGACCTCGGTCCACTCTCCGTCCTCGCCGTCCTTGACGGAGACGGACGCCCAGCCGGCGCTGTTGCCCTTCAGGTAGGCCGTGTCGATCTCGACGGCCCGGATCTGCGACTGGGCGACCAGGCGGTAGCGGATCCAGTCGTTGCCCTGGTCGCGGCGGCGCCGGGTCTCCCAGCCGTCGTCCATCTTGCGGGAGCGGCCCGGCTGGATGGTGTTGGTGGCCGGCGAGTAGAAGAGGTTGGAGGCGTCCTCGACCTGGCCGCCGTTCTCCAGCGCGACCACGTCGAAGGTGCCCAGCACCGACAGCCAGGCGGGGTCGGGCACGACCTCGCCGTACACGCGCAGGCGGGCGATGCCGCCGTCGGGGTGCTGGTTGACCCGCAGGTGGGTGAAGCGCTGCTCCGCGGAGACGGCGAAGCCGTTGGCCGCGTGGCCGCCGACCGCGGTGCGCGGAACGAGCGTCGTCCACTTGACGTCGTCGCCCAGCAGCTCCTCCGGCGAGGGGGAACCCGCTACCGACGTGCCCTCGACCGACACCGCCTGCGGGTAGTTGCCGCGGAAGTGGGCGGTGTCGACGACGATGCCGCGGATCACGCCGGGCGCGCCGAGCCGGACCAGCGCCCAGTCGTGGTCCTCGGCGGTCGGCCACGGGTGCTCGGCGGAGACACCGCGGCGGCGCCGGGTCTCCCAGCCGTCCATGATCTTGCCCTTGTGGCCGAAGTGCTCCGGGTCGAACTCGGCGCGCTCCGGCACCAGCAGGTTCTCCCGCTGGGCGAAGAACTCGTCGTTGGCGGCGATGACCCCGGCCCCGAGCTGCCGGTCGGCGAGGTTCGCGTACTGGGTGAAGGGGAAGTCGGCGGTGCGGTAGTCCGCGTACGGGTCGCCGCCTCCGTAGGGGTTCGCGTCGCCGGTGAAGCTGGGTATCGCCGTCACAGTGATCAGGTCTGCCTTTCGAAGCTCGATGGGTGGGTTCAGTGGGCGCGGGTGAGGAGGCGGCCCTTCGGCTCGGTGAACTCGCCGTCGGCGACGATGCGCTCGCCCCGCAGCCAGGTGGACTTCACGACGCCGTACAGCGTCTTCCCGGCGTACGCGGTGACGCGGTTGCGGTGCTGGAGGGCGGCCGGGTCGACGGTGAAGGTCTCGTCCGGGGCGAGGACGGCGAAGTCGGCGTCCCGGCCGGCCTCGATGGCGCCCTTCTGCGTCAGACCCGCCAGTTCGGAGGTGCGCGCGGACATCCAGCGGACCACATCCTCCAGGCCGTACCCGCGCTCGCGGGCCTCGGTCCATACGGCGGCCAGGCTGAGCTGGAGGCCGGAGATGCCGCCCCAGGCGGTGGCGAAGTCCTCGGTCTTCAGGTCGACCGTGGAGGGCGAGTGGTCGGTGACCACGCAGTCGATGGTGCCGTCGGCGAGGGCCTGCCACAGCAGGTCCCGGTTGGCGGCCTCGCGGATGGGCGGGCAGCACTTGAACTCGCTC
Organism: Streptomyces sp. NPDC096205; assembly: GCF_044763135.1. Taxonomy (NCBI): domain Bacteria; kingdom Bacillati; phylum Actinomycetota; class Actinomycetes; order Kitasatosporales; family Streptomycetaceae; genus Streptomyces; species Streptomyces sp. NPDC096205. The sequence continues at coordinate 910,193 of NZ_JBIWFS010000001.1, forward strand.
GCGCCGTCGGGGACTTCCTCGGCGGTCAGGGTGAGGTAGTGCGGGCAGGTCTCGACCGTGATGCGGACGCCCTCGGCCCTGGCCTCGGCGATCAGCGGCAGCGCGTCGGAGGAGGACAGGTGCAGGACGTGCACGCGCGCGTTCAGCCGCTTCGCCTGGGCGATCAGCTGGGCGATGGCGGTGTCCTCGGCGTCGCGCGGCCGGCTGGCGAGGAAGTCGGCGTACTTGGGGCCGCCGTGCTGCGGGGCCGCCGCCAGGTGGTGCGGGTCCTCGGCGTGCACGATCAGCAGTCCGTCGAAGGAGGCGATCTCCGCGAGGGACTGGGCGAGCTGGTCCTGGTCCAGGTGCGGGAACTCCTCCACGCCGGACGGCGACAGGAACGCCTTGAAGCCGAAGACGCCGGACTCGTGCAGCGGGCGCAGGTCCTTGACGTTGTCGGGCAGGGCGCCGCCCCAGAAGCCGACGTCGATGTGCGCCTTCTCCCGGGCCACGTCCTGCTTCACCCGCAGGTTCTCCACGGTCGTGGTCGGGGGCAGGGAGTTGAGCGGCATGTCGATCAGGGTGGTGATGCCGCCGGCCGCCGCCGCGCGCGTGGCGGTCCAGAAGCCCTCCCACTCGGTGCGCCCGGGGTCGTTGACGTGCACGTGCGTGTCGACCAGGCCGGGCAGCAGGACGTGGTCGCCGAGGTCCTCCAGCCGGGCACCGGCCGGTACGGGCGCGTCGTACGGCAGTACGGCGGTGATCTGGCCGTCGGCCACCGCGACGGACGCCGCGCGCGTCCCCTCGGGCGTGATGACGCGCGTCGAGCGCAGCACCAGTTCAGCGTCGGACACCCGGACCCCTCTCTGCCGCGTCGGATCCCGTACGCGTTCACATCGGCGTAACGGAATTCAACGTTCTGTTGAAGCTGCTGTTGAGGGAGTCTTCACTCCCGCCAGAGCGTCGTCAAGAGCACACTTCTCCACAGTGCACCCGCAAGCGCGCCTTCTGGACGTTTCCACAAAGCGGAAATACAATTCCGTCACGCAGAACGTAGCTACGCACAAGCGGGGAGTCAACCGACTGCCGGGTAGGCTTCTGCCCTCCCGCCAGCCCCGAAAGGAACGCGCCGTGCCGACGTCCAGCGCCAGCACCACCGACTCCGCCAAATCCGCCACCGGCGGGGTCCAGTCCCTCGAGCGCGCCTTCGACCTCCTGGAGCGGATGGCGGACGCCGGCGGTGAGGTCGGGCTGAGCGAGCTCTCGGCCAGCAGCGGGCTGCCGCTGCCGACCATTCACCGCCTCATGCGCACCCTCGTGGCCTGCGGATACGTCCGTCAGCAGTCGAACCGCCGGTACGCGCTCGGGCCGCGGCTCATCCGCCTCGGGGAGTCGGCGTCCCGGCTGCTCGGCACATGGGCCCGGCCCTACCTCGCCCGGCTGGTCGAGGAGACCGGCGAGACGGCGAACATGGCCCTGCTGGACGGCGACGAGATCGTGTACGTGGCGCAGGTGCCGTCCAAGCACTCCATGCGGATGTTCACCGAGGTCGGGCGCCGGGTGCTGCCGCACTCCACCGGCGTGGGCAAGGCGCTGCTGGCGTACACGCCGGCGGAGGAGGTGCGGGCGCTGCTGGCCCGTACCGGGATGCCTGCCGCGACGGAGAAGACCATCACCACGCCCGAGGGGTTCCTCGCCGCGCTGGAGGATGTGCGGCGGATGGGGTACGCCGTGGACGACAACGAGCAGGAGATCGGGGTGCGGTGCCTCGCGGTGTCCGTGCCGGACTCTCCCACCGCGGCGGCCATCTCCATCTCCGGGCCCGCGGGGCGGGTGACCGAGGAGGTCACCGAGCGGATCGTGCCGGTGCTGCAGCAGGTCGCCGCCGAGCTGTCCCAGGCGCTTGTGAGTTCCGGGGCCTGATTTTTCGCCCTCTGCAGGGGGTACTGCTGCGCGATCGCGGCTACCGGTGATTCGTGGCTGCTCGCGCCCACGCGGCGGAGCCGCATATCGATACAGCTCCGCGCCCCTGGGTCAGCCCCCCGAAGGCCCCCCGAACAGTTCCACCGCGTCCCTGACCTCCGCCAGGCCCCTCGCCAACGCGCTCACCGAGCCGATCGCGCCCGCGATCAGCAGCAGGGAGCCGCGCATGCGGGGGATCTCGGGGATGCCGTACGTCGTCATCGCGGCCAGAGCGGCCAGTTCGTCCTCGGCGATGGCGCGGTCGGGGAAGTCGGCCGGGTGGGCGGCCAGTTCGCGGCGCAGGCGGGACACCGCTGTCCGCAGGCCCGTCACCCTGGGGTCCTCGCCGCTACCGGTCACCGGTCTCTGCCCTAAGCTCCGCAACACAGTCCTCCCCCTCGCCCGCCCCGGCTCCCGCCGGTTCGCGGGTCAGTAAACGCCACCCTGTGCGCGGTCCGCCAGCGATGGACGCGAATTTCCGCCCTGCCGGGCGCCCCGGGATTGACGTGGCGTCAGGTATGCAGGACGTATGAGCGAACCGATCGAGGACCCCGTCGCCGGACTCGTGCTCGCCGCCGGTGGCGGACGCCGGCTCGGCGGGCGCCCCAAGGCCCTGCTGGTGCATCGCGGGCGGCCTCTGGTGGAGCACGCCGTCGCGGCGCTGCGCGCGGCCGGCTGCACGCGCGTGCACGTGGTGCTGGGAGCGAGCGCCGACGTCGTACGCGAGCGCGCGGAGCTCTCCGGGTGCGTGCTGGTGGAGAACCCGGGGTGGGAGCAGGGCATGGGTTCGTCCCTGCGGGCCGGGCTGGAGTCGCTCGGCGCCACCGGGGCGCGGGCCGCCCTCGTCACGCTCGTCGACCAGCCGGGGATCGGCGCCGCCGCGATGGCCCGGGTGCGGGCCGCCCACCGCGACGAGGACTCGCTCGTCGCGGCCTCCTACGGCGGCGTGCGCGGGCATCCCGTGCTGTTCGGGGCCGCGCACTGGGCCGGCATCGCGCAGAGCGCCTCCGGCGACCAGGGGGCCCGCGCCTACCTGCGGGAACACGCGCGGGAGGTCACGCTGGTGGAGTGCTCCGACGTGGCCGAGGCCTATGACATCGACACCGAGGCGGACCTGGGCCACCTTGAGTGAACGGGGTGGCACCCTGCGCCACCTTGCCTCGACTCAGAGAATCTCGACATCAACAAACCATTGAAGTTCCACGATGAGGAAACTACTATCCACTGCTCAGAAGCACTCGACCGCACAGCGGGTGCGAATTCTCCTATTCGTCCCTCCAGGCACCCGGTGCCACCGCTGAAGGAAGTGACCGCTCATGTCCGCACCAGCGCCGTCTCCGCTGGCCATCGTCGATGCCGAGCCCCTGCCCCGGCAGGAGGAGGTCCTCACCGATGCGGCGCTCGCCTTCGTGGCCGAGCTGCACCGACGGTTCACGCCGCGGCGTGACGAGCTCCTCGCCCGCCGAGCGGAGCGCCGCGCCGAGATCGCCCGCACCTCCACGCTCGACTTCCTCCCGGAGACCGCCGCGATCCGCGCGGACGACTCCTGGAAGGTGGCCCCGGCCCCCGCCGCCCTGAACGACCGCCGGGTCGAGATCACCGGCCCCACCGACCGCAAGATGACCATCAACGCGCTCAACTCGGGCGCCAAGGTCTGGCTCGCGGACTTCGAGGACGCCTCCGCGCCCACCTGGGAGAACGTCGTCACCGGTCAGCTCAACCTGATCGACGCCTACACGCGGAACATCGACTTCACCGACGCGAAGTCCGGCAAGTCGTACTCCCTGAAGGCTCCCGAGGAGCTGGCCACGGTCGTCATGCGGCCCCGCGGCTGGCACCTGAACGAGCGCCACCTCCAGGTCGACGGACGCCCGGTCCCCGGCGCCTTCGTCGACTTCGGCCTGTACTTCTTCCACAACGCCCGGCGCCTGCTGGACCTCGGCAAGGGCCCGTACTTCTATCTGCCGAAGACCGAGTCGCACCTGGAGGCCCGCCTCTGGAACGACGTGTTCGTCTTCGCGCAGGACTACGTCGGCATCCCGCAGGGCACCGTCCGCGCCACCGTGCTGATCGAGACGATCACGGCGGCGTACGAGATGGAGGAGATCCTCTACGAACTGCGCGACCACGCCGCGGGGTTGAACGCGGGCCGCTGGGACTACCTGTTCTCCATCGTGAAGAACTTCCGTGACGGCGGCGCCAAGTTCGTGCTGCCCGACCGCAACGCGGTGACGATGACGGCCCCGTTCATGCGCGCGTACACCGAACTCCTCGTGCGCACCTGCCACAAGCGCGGCGCGCACGCCATCGGCGGCATGGCGGCGTTCATCCCCTCCCGCCGCGACGCCGAGGTCAACAAGGTCGCCTTCGAGAAGGTCCGCGCCGACAAGGACCGGGAGGCCGGCGACGGCTTCGACGGCTCCTGGGTCGCCCACCCCGACCTGGTCCCGATCGCCATGGAGTCCTTCGACAAGGTGCTCGGCGACAAGCCGAACCAGAAGGACCGGCTGCGCGAGGACGTCCGGGTCGAGGCGGAGGACCTCATCGCGATCGACTCGCTCGACGCCAAGCCGACGTACAACGGCCTGGTCAACGCCGTGCAGGTGGGCATCCGTTACATCGAGGCCTGGCTGCGCGGCCTCGGCGCGGTCGCGATCTTCAACCTGATGGAGGACGCGGCCACCGCCGAGATCTCCCGCTCGCAGATCTGGCAGTGGATCAACGCGGGCGTCGAGTTCGAGAACGGCGAGCAGGCCACGCCCGAGCTGGCCCGCAAGGTCGCCGCCGAGGAGCTGGCGAACATCCGCGCGGAGATCGGCGAGGAGGCCTTCGCGGCCGGCCACTGGCAGCAGGCGCACGACCTGCTCCTGGAGGTCTCCCTCGACGACGACTACGCGGACTTCCTGACGCTGCCCGCGTACGAGCAGCTCAAGGGCTGACGTCCCCCTTCGGGAGCCTCTCCGAGTGGCCCAGGGTCTTTCCCGGGGCCACTCGGTCGCGTACGGCCCGCTTCACCGCCGTCGGCTCGGGGAAGCCGTGCTCGCGGCGGTCCCAGACCACCTCGTCGCCCACCCGCACGACGAACACCCCGCCCGTGCCGGGCTTGAGCGCCAGCTCGTCCAGCTCGGCCTCGAAGGTGGTCAGCAGCTCCTGCGCCAGCCAGGCCGCGCGCGGCAGCCAGCGGCACTGGGTGCAGTACTCGATCTCGACACGGCCACTCATCCGAGGTGCACCGACCAATCCTGTTCGGCCGCGGGCTTGCCGTGCAGGTCGGGGACCTGCTTGAGCCACGCGGGGCGTCCTCGCTGATTCTTCGCGGCCCGCTGCGCGTCCTCGGCGGCGAGCTCCTCCCGGCTGGGGAAGTCGGTGGGCAGCCACTGCCGCGACGCCCGCACGCGCGCGTGGAGGTAGGCCACATACGCCTCGCGCGCCGCGTCGGGCGTGGCGAACTCGCCGTCCGCGAGCCAGGCGTCCGGCACCTCGGCGACGATCCCCCGCAGCAGCTCCTCGGTCACCTTCGGCGCGAGTTCGGCGTCGGCGGCGCGCACGTCGGGGCCGTAGTGGCCGAGGGCGTGATGGCGGAAGTCGTACACCTTGGCGGGGTCCACGCCGTCCCAGCGGTGGTGGAAGACGAGGGCGGCCCCGTGGTCGATGAGCCACAGCCTCGGCGGTACGGTGCCCAGCGTCGGCCAGACCATCAGGTTGGAGCTGTGGACCGTACGGTCGACGTTGACGGTCAGCGCGTCCAGCCAGACGATCCGGCCCGCCTCCAGCGGGTCCACGGGGAAGACCTTCGCGATCTCGGGCGTGAAGTCGCGCGCGCCCGGCAGATGGTCCATGCCGAGGTTGACCCCCGCGCTGGCCCCGTGCAGCTCGCGCACCTCCTGATGCGGCTCGTGCGCGGCGACGGCCGGGTCGAAGTGCACCAGCACCAGCTCGGGGAACCGCAGCCCGAGGGCCCGGGCCAGCTCCCCGACGATCACCTCGGCGACCAGCGCCTTGCGGCCCTGCGCGGAGCCGGTGAACTTCACGACGTATGTGCCCAGGTCGTCGGCCTCCACTACTGCGGGCACGGAGCCGCCCGACCGCAGGGGGGTCACGTATCGAACAGCAGTCACATCGCGCAGCACACCGGCCAGGGTAGTTCAGCGCCGCGGGGCCGCCGGTGCGGGAGGCGGCACCGGCGGCCCCGCGGCGCGCGGGCGGTCACATGCCGTGCGTCGGCATGTCCTGGGTGCACACGACGTGGATGACCAGATCGGCGGGTTCGATCCGCGTGGGCGTGCGGTCGGAGTAGGGGCGCGGGTGCTGCGGCTCCACGTACTGGCCCTTGCGTACGGCGACGATCCAGCCGTTCGCGTTGTCGTTGGGGCGGCTCTCGAGGAGGTCGGCGGGTTCCTGGATGAGGCGGCCGTCCTTGCCGGCCCTGATGGTGAAGCCACCGCTGTAGGCGTTGAAGGGCGCGGGGCAGACCAGCTGGTGGGGGCGGCCGTCGGCGCCGCCGCGGATCACCTTGCCGGTGATGTGGATCGGCGGCTGGGGCGGGTCCGCCACGGCCAGGGCGGTGGCCGGGGTGACGCAGGTGCCGAGCAGGGTCACCGTGGCCGCGGCGGCCGCGAGTACGGCCGGAGTCGTGCGCATGGCAGGGGTCCTCCTTGGAGCGGGGACAGGGAAGTGGGGCCATTGCTAGCAGCGCGGCGATCGAGGTCCCGCCGGACACGCAGGGTGAAACCCCAACGGGCCATGCCGAATCGTTCCGCTCGGACACCAGCTCCGAAATAGCTACGGTGTGTGATCTACTCGCCCCATTCAGTCACCCTGAGTGGTCACCCGGCGCTGTCCGGGTGGCTGCCATGCGCTCTTAAGGAGCCTGATGTCCCGCAGAGGGAGATGGGCACTCGCGGTCGGCTGTGCCGCGATCGCACTGTCCGCCACCGCGCCCGCCGGCGCCTCCGTCCCGTCCGCCCGCTCGAAGCCGTCCCCGGCCTACGAGTCGCCCGTCCGGCCGGGCGGGCTCCGCATCACCGACGAACAGGTCCGCGCGGAGGTCCGACCCGCCGAGGTCGAGGCCCTCGGCCAGAAGGCCGCCGAACAGCTGGCCCGCGACCGCATCGGCATGCAGGCCATGGACCACGGCTATCCGCAGCCCATGCGGACCCGCAGCTTCAACCGGCACACCGCGACGCAGAAAGAGATCAACGCGGCGTTCGACCCCGCCAGTTGGGGCAAGTTCACCGAGTACTTCCCCAGCCCCGACTTCGGTGACCACGTCGCCCTGCTGCCCACCGGCAAGGTCCTGCTGTTCTCCTTCGAGCCCGTCGAGGACAGCCCGAACAAGGAAACCGCACCCACCATGGTCACCGGCGGGCGGAACGCCGGGCGCGCCTACGTCTGGGACCCGGAGGAGGGCACCAAGGCCTCCGCCTTCAAGGCCGTGCCGCCGCCCGTCGTCGACATGGACGACGGCACGAACGAGCCCCGTCCCGCGCCGGTCTTCTGCGCCGGGCACTCCTACCTGCCCAACGGCATGGTGGGCATCTTCGGCGGCAACCTCGGCGGCAACAACGGCACCGGCGCGCACCTGGCCCTGGTCTTCGACCCGTGGAAGGAGACCTGGCTCCAGCAGCAGGACATGGGCGAGGGCCGCTGGTACCCCAGCGTGGTCACCGGCGCCGACGGCCGGCAGTTCATCACCTCCGGCCACGGCGACATCGGCTGGGGCGTCCTGTCCAAGTCGATCGAACGCTTCCCGGCCAAGGGCACGCCCGTCTCCCTCGACCCGGAGACCAAGCCCCGCGGCCAGGCGCTCGACAAGTGGCCCGTCAAGGCCGAGTTCACGGTCGACTACCCGCACCTGTTCTCGCTGCGCGACGGCCTGATCTACGGCTTCGGGCGCAACTACGACGAGCAGTACGTCTTCGACCCGCAGGCGGAGACCAGCCGCAAGCTGCCCAACCGCCCCGACGGCGGCATGCGCAACTACGGCTCCGCCGTCGCCCTGCCCAACGGCACCGACGGCCCGGACTCCGTGCTGATCCTCGGCGGCAACCGCAACGACCCCAACACCTACAAGTTCTCCGGCGGGCGCTGGACCAAGGACACCCCGCGCGCCTTCGGCCGCACCCAGGACGACACGCTCATCCTTCCCGACGGCAAGCTGTTCACCGTCAACGGCGGCTACGACATCCGCGACTACGGCAACGGGCCGTACAACCCCAACGCCGACGAGAAGTACCGGCAGATCGAGCTGCGCGACGACAGCGGGCAGTGGCACCTGGGCCCGGTCCAGCGGCTGCCGCGCGCCTACCACTCCAACGCAGTGCTGCTGCCCGACGGCCGCATCATGATCACCGGCGACGAGCTCCAGCAGATCGCCAACGACCCGGACATCAAGTCCGACATGAACGGCACCATCGAGATCTACGAGCCGGCGTACCTGCACCAGGGCGACCGGCCGACGCTGTCCGGCGTGCCGACGGGCCCGCAGGGCTACGCCGCGAACCTGCGCGTCAGCACCAGCACCCCGGAGCGGGTCAGCCGGGCCGTCCTGATGGCCCCCATCACCTCCACCCACTCGGTGGACACCAGCCAGCGGCGGCTCGAACTGCCCATCACCAGCCGGGCCGGCAACAAGCTCGTGCTGCGCACTCCGGCCTCGGCCAATGAAGCGCCCCCCGGCTACTACCTGCTCTTCCTGCTCGACGAGCAGGGCGTGCCCAGCACGGCCCAGTGGGTGCAGCTGCGCCCCGGCGCCTGACCCCACCTCTCCCCAGTCCGTCCCGACACCCTCAGGGAGACACATGCCCGCTCAGCTCACGCTGCGCGACAGCACCGAGATCCAGGGCGACATCCTGGCCGGTTTCAAGAAGGACAACATGTCCTTGCTCCTCCTCCAGTTCGGCGACGTCACCGCCGCCCGCTCCTGGCTGGAGGACATCGTCCCGCAGATCGCCACCACCCAGCAGGTCGCCGACTTCAACCGCCGGTTCAGCGAGGCCCGGCGCAACTCGATGGGCGACGACCCCAAGCACCTCAAGGCCACCTGGCTGGGTCTCGCGCTCACCCATCCCGGAATCCAGTTCTTCACCGGCAAGGAGAAGGTCTTCGACTCCGTCCCCGGCGGGAGCACGGTCGAGGCGTTCGTCCAGGGCGCGTCCGACCGGGCGCTGGCCCTGGGCGACACCGACGACAGCGACCCGAAGAACTGGCTCTTCGGCTACGACCATTCCCGCGTCGTCCACGCCGTCCTGACGATCGCCTCCGACACGGAGGAGGACCTCAGGAACGAGCAGGCCCGGCAGCGTGAGGCCGCCTCCCGCGCCGGGGCGGTCGTGGTCTTCCAGCAGGACGGGGCCACGCTGCCCGGCGACGCCGCCGGCAAGGAGCACTTCGGCTTCAAGGACGGCGTCAGCGAGCCGGGCGTGCGGGGCTTCGAGGAGGAGGACCCGGCCCGCCCCGGCTATGTGCTGGGCAGCCCCGGGACCCGGCTGATCTCCGCCGACAAGTTCGTCGTCGACGCCCATGGCGACGGCGTACGGCCCGCCGGCGTCCCGCCCTGGATGCGCAACGGCTCCTTCCAGGTCTTCCGCCGCCTCCACCAGGACGTGCCCGGCTGGTGGGCGCAGGTCGCCGCCGAGCTCAAGCGGCTCAAGGCGGCCAAGGCGGTCGACGAGAAGACCTCCCAGGAGTGGCTCGCCGCCCGTCTGGTGGGCCGCTGGCCGTCCGGCGCGTCCATCGCCAACTGCCCGATGAAGCCGACCGGGAAGCCGGAGCCCGCGCCGGACAACGACATCACGTTCAAGGACGACCCCGACGGTCTGGTCACCCCGCTCTTCTCCCACCTGCGCAAGACCAACCCGCGCGACGGTCTGGTCGACGGGGGCGAGCTCGTCGACGAGAAGTTCATGGACGAGCGGCGCATGATCCGCCGCGGCATCCCCTACGGCCGGCCCTTCAACCCCACCCAGGGCGAAGGGGGCGGCGCGGACGACCCCCGGGGGCTCGTCTTCGTCTGCTACCAGGCCGACCTGGTACGGCAGTTCGAGTTCGTCCAGGCCGACTGGGTCAACGACCCCGACTTCCCGCACGGCCGCCCGCACCGGCCCGGCCCGGACCCGATGGTGAGCGGGCAGCTGACCGACGTGAACGACGGCCAGGTCAGCTTCGAGAGCCGCAACGCGGCGGGCGAGCGGCAGACCACCACGCTCGGCTTCCGGCCCTTCGTGCGGACCGAGGGCGCGGTGTACGCCTTCAGCCCCTCCCTCAGCACCCTGCGGGGTCTCGCGCAGGGTCGCCTGGAGGGCGAGGGGTCGGTGACGCCCGTGCCGGATCCCCAGGCGCGGCCCGTCGACGCGGTACTCCCCCACCCCGAGCACCCGGGCCGGTACCTCGCCTTCCAGGGCGGCAAGGTCGTCCCGCTCACCTCCTCCGTCGGCGGCGGGGACGCCACCCTCGCGCTCGACCGTTCGGGCGGGCAGCCGCTGTCCTTCTGGGACGACCTGCACGACATCAAGCGCGTCGACGCCACCTGGCCGGTCCCGGACCGGCAGGAGGTCAACGGGGAGTCCGGCCACTGGCTGTTCTTCACCGGCGAGGACGGCAGTCAGTGTTACCGCCATGTTCTTGTGGACCGGCAGGAGCCCCCGCGGATCAGGACGGACGGCAACCGGGCGAGGCCACTGAGCCAGTGGAGCTCGTTCGCCGCCGCACCCGACCCGGTCACGCACGTCGACGCGGTGCTGCCGATCCCCGACAAACAGCCCGGCGGTGACGGCCGGTACTACTACTGGCTGTTCCACACCACGCCCACGGGCCAGCGGTACCGGATCATCTCCCTGCAGGCCGGGGGTTACCGGGACCGCCGCGAGACCGACGACAGCGGTCTCGGCGTGTGGACGTCCCTGGCCGGGGTGGAGCACGTCGACGCTGTCCAGCCCGTCCCGGGCCGGCAGCCGGGCAGTGCCCAGAACTGGTACTGGGTCTTCCACAAGGGCCAATACCGGGTGATCAGTGTCGCCGACGGCTCGGCGCACGCCGACGCCGTGGTCCAGCAGGACCGCCCGCTCACGGGCTGACCCGCCCCGTCACAAGGCCCCCGGAACCCACGCCGGGGGCCTTGTCGTGCCCGCTCACCCACCGGTCAACGGGTTGGGCAGAGGCCGGTAGCGGGCGTCGGCCCCGTCCGCGCCGGTCCACCGCAGGAGGAGGTTCGTCTTGCCGGGCAGGGTGGGGGCCGTGAGCAGGGCGCGGGCCTCGGGCAGGTCGTGGCGGGACAGCTCGTGGCGTACGGCGGGCCAGGGGTCGAGGCCGGGGTGGCGCTCGGCGAGGAGGTCGGCCAGTTCCATGAGGTGGTTGACGACCAGGCAGTACACCAGCCGCTCCCAGCCGGCCGCCCGCTCCACGTCGGACAGCAGCTTGACGCCCTCGGCGTCGCGGAACAGGGCCTGCACGGGAAGACCCTCGCTGTCGACCGCGACGAGGGTGTTCTGCAGGTGTGCCTCCAGGACGACGCCGTGGTCGGCGAACGCCGACAGCGCCGGGGGCACGACCGCCCGCAGATAGGCCTCCCACCAGGCGGCCGGGTCCACGGCGCGGCCCGGCGGGCTGCCCTCGAAGCCCTCCACCAGGCCGGCCGCGAGCAGCGGGGTCGCGCCGGGCAGGAGCCGGCCGGTGAAGCCGTCGCGGACCAGGACGGCCAGCTCCTCGAAGGCGAAGCGGGCGGTGCGGTAGCCGCGGTCGCCGAGCCAGGCGGCGCCGTGCGGGGACCGGGCGAAGGCGCGGGCGGCCGCCTCGTCCGTGCGGCGCAGTTTCAGCAGGTCGTGCCTCCACAGCCGGCGGATGTCGTTGGTGATGCGCACGTCCAGGCTGAACTTCAGGAACAGGTCGTGCTCGGGGGTGTACAGCGTGCGGATCGCGGCCGTCGGCCACAGCGGGAAGCCGGTCGTGCCGAGCCGGATCAGCCGGCCGTCGGCGAAGGCGGGCGCCAGCTCGCGGGCGGTGAGGTCGAGCTGCCAGGGGTGCGCGGGCAGCAGCCGGTAGCCGGGCGGGGCCTCTCCCAGCGCGTCCAGCGCCGTGGTGTCGCCCTCCTCCATGACCTCGTCCTCGCGCAGCCCGAGCAGCACCACGGGGAAACGGGCGTAGGCCTCCGGGGCGTACGGCAGCCAGGCCGCCGCGGGGGCGCCGCCGCGCGCCTTGGGGGCCGGGTGGTGCGGGTGGCCGGTGACCAGGGACTGCTCGGAGCGCAGGTAGAGGTCGTCCGGCGGGGTGGCCCGCGCACGTGCGGCGAGCAGCGCGGCGACCGCGTCGCGGCTGTCGGCCATCTCGGCCGGCAGTTCGTGGTTGGAGCGGCCGGTGTGCCGGGTCAGCTCCTCGGCGACGAGCTTCACCAGCCCGGAGTGGTCGAGCCGCTGCCAGCCGCCGCGGGTGCGCACCTCGGGGTCGGCGGGCCGCCGGGTGCCGCGCACCCGCAGCAGGCGGTCCACGCCGGGCAGCCGGTACACGGACCACCCGTCGGCGTCCTCCCGCGGCAGCGGCCGGGCCACCTCCCGCAGCAGGCAGTTCAGCAGCGGCGCGGCCGCGCAGGCGTCGGCTCGCGCGCTGACGTCGTCGCTGTGTGCGGCGTCGTCGCCGGCGGGCTGGGGCAGGAGGTCCACGCGTTCCACTCGTTCCCTACGGTGCTGTTCGGGCGGGGACGATCAGTATCGCTGCCGTCACGCCCCGCCGCGGACCGTCGTACGCTCACCTCTCCAGGTACCCGAGGAGCCCGAACCGTGCACCGACCCCCCACCGCCGGGGCCGCCGAGACCGCGACGGCCGCCGAGCTGGCCGCCGTACGCCCCGGTCTGCTGCCCCGGTTCACCGCCGAACTGCCCGGTGCCCGTGCGGCGGTGCTCACCCGGCTGTGGCGCGCGCTCACCCATGAACCGCTGCCGTGGCTGGAGCGCCGCGGGCCGGGCACTCTGCGGGTGCGCGACGGCCGCGTGCTCAGCGGTCCGGCGCCGGACCCGTACGCGACGGACGCGTACGTCACCGTCGTCACGCTGGACGGCGTGTCGTACGACGATCCGGCGCGGCTGATGACGGCGCTCGGCGTGCCGCACGGCAGCTCGCTGGCCGTCGAACTGGACCACAGTGCGGTGTCGTTGGCGTTGTCGCGGGCGAACCAGCCCCCTGTTCAGGCGGCGTGGCCGGTGAGCGACTGGGCGTGGGAGCGGCGGGTCGTGGACGGGCATCCGTATCACCCCAACTGTCGTTCCCGGCCCGGCTTCTCGGTGGCCGACCAGCTCGCCTACGCGCCGGAGCACGCGCCCGAGGTGCGGCTGGGGCTGATGCCGGTGCCGGCCGGGGACTGTCTGGTGTCCGGTGACTGGCCCGCCGAACTGCGCGACGGGGAGCGGCTACTGCTCCCGGTGCATCCCTGGCAGGCGACGCACGTGCTGAAGCAGCCGGGTGAGCCGGGGCCCCTCGCGCGGCCGTTGATGTCGTTGCGCACGCTGGAGCTGCTGCCCGGCGGGCTGCACGTCAAGACGTCGCTGAGCGCCCGGCTGACGTCCTCGGTGCGGGACATCTCGGTCGGCTCGATCGCCGCCTCGGCGGTGCTGTCGTCCTTCGGCGAGGCTCTCGCGGCGCGCACCGAGGGCCTGCTGCATGTCACCCGCACCCTGGGCGCGGCGACGGCCGACTCCCCCGACCTCGCGGCGATGCTGCGCGAGTCGCCGCGGGCGTACGCGGGGCCCGGCGAGCACGTGGTGCCGGTGGCGGCCCTGCCCACGACGGAGCTGCCCCGCGACCCGGCGTGGCTGGCCGGCTTCGCGCGGCTGGCGCTCGGGGTCGGGCTGCGGCTGCTGGAGCTGGGCGTCGCGCTGGAGGCGCACGGGCAGAACCTGCTGGTCGTGCTGTCGGCGGACGGCCTTCCGCTGCGGCTGGTCTACCGGGACCTGGCCGACATCAGGGTGAGCCCGGCGCGGCTGGCCGCCCACGGCGTCCCGCTGCCCGCGGGCATGCCGGAGCGGATCCTGACCGACGATGTGACGGCGCTGCGCCGCAAGCTGTTCGGCTCGCTGGTGGCGGGTGCGCTGGCGGGGACGGCGGGTTCCGGGCGGGCGCTGGGGGCGGCGCTGGCGGCGGCCGTACCGGATCTGCCGCGCGGCCCGGACCTCGCCGCGCTGACGGACGAGCCGCTGCCCACGAAGGCGCTGACGCTGATGCGGCTGTCGCCGGGGACGCCGGGCGACCAGTGGACGGTGCTGCCCAATCCGTTGGCGCACACCCCGCTTTGAAGACCGGCGCCCCCGCTCAATAAGATCCGCCGATGATCACAAGAAAACGGCTGGCGTCAGGCGTGTGCGTCCTGTTCGCCGCCCTGGCCGCCGGGATCGCCGTCCCGGCCGGGGCCGTCGCCGACGAGACCACGGCCACCGCGCCGAAGGTGAACCTGGTCCTGGACGTGAGCGGCTCGATGCGGGCCCGGGACATCGACGGCCAGTCGCGGATGGCCGCGGCGAAGCAGGCGTTCAACGAGGTGCTCGACGCCACCCCGGAGGAGGTGCTGCTGGGCATCCGCACGCTCGGCGCCGACTACCCCGGCGACGACCAGAAGCGAGGCTGCAAGGACACCGCCCAGCTCTACCCGGTCGGCCCGCTGGACCGCACCGAGGCCAAGACCGCGGTGGCGACCCTGACGCCCACCGGCTGGACCCCGATCGGCCCGGCGCTGCTGAAGGCGGCCGACGACCTCGACGGCGGCACCGGCTCCAAGCGCATCGTGCTGATCAGCGACGGCGAGGACACCTGCGCCCCGCTCGACCCGTGCGAGGTGGCCCGCGAGATCGCCGCCCGCGGTATCGGGCTGACCATCGACACCCTCGGCCTGGTGCCCAACGCCAAGATGCGGCAGCAGCTCAGCTGCATCGCCGAGGCGACCGGCGGCTCGTACACGTCGGTGGAGCACACCGAGGAACTCGCCGACAAGGTCAACCAGTTGGTGGACCGGGCGGCCGACCCGGTGGTGACGCCGGTGGCCACCGAGGGCGCCGAGGCGTGCGCGAAGGCGCCCGTGCTGAAGTCCGGGCTGTACACCGACCGCGTCGGGTTCGGGCAGCAGCGCTGGTACCGGGTGGACGTCGAGCCGGGCCGGGAGCTGCGCGCCTCCGTGAGCGTGGCCGCGGACCGGGCGGTCGCCCCGTCGTACGGGCTGCTGCTGCGGGCCGTGACCGTGCACGGCCGGGAGATCGTCCGCGGTGAGGCCGCGGGCGACGGCCGTACGGATGTGATCTCGACGGGCCTGAGGTATCCGAAGGCGGACGACGACGAGGCGCCGACCGAGGGTGTGTGCCTCCAGGTGACGCACTCCTACGCGGCCGCGTCGGGCGTCGAGACCACGCCCGGTCTGCCGCTGGAGCTGACCGTGGACGTCGTCGACGGCCCCGGTGACTCCGACGACGTGGCCTCCTTCGGCCTCGGGCGCGGCTGGTGGCTGCTGGGCGCGCTGATCCTGACCGGGTTCGTGGCCGGTCTGCTGTGGGGCTGGCTGTCGCGCTGGCGGGTCGCGGTCTGGAGGACCAACTGATGCGTATCGCAAGGATGCTGGGCGCGGCGCTGCTGCTGCCGCTGATGCCACTGCTGACAGCCGCGCCCGCCGCCGCGGACTCGACGCCGTCGGCGAGCCCGTCCGAGGACTCCGGCGCCCCCACCGAGGCGGGCACCTCGTTCCGTACGGCAACCGAGATCGACCAGGGGCAGACGGCCACGGCGAGCGGCTCCACGGGTGACTACCTGTACTGGTCCTTCCCGGCGGACGCCGGACAGCGGCCGACCGTACGGGCCACCGTGAAGCTGCCCGACACGCATGCCGCCGAGACCTGGCAGATCGACGTCTACGACGGCCTGCGCCGCCGCCAGTCCTGCCAGTACGGCATGCAGACCCGCACGGCCGCCGCGGACGCCTCGTCCGTGGAGCTGGCGTGTGTCCTGCGCACGGTGCGGGCCTGGTCCGAGCCGTGGGCGAACGACCCGCTGCCGGGCACCTACTACATCCGCCTGACCGCCGTCGGCCTGGGCACGGCCGACCGGGGTCTGCCGGTGAACGCCGAAGTCCGGGTCGAGTCCAAGGACATCGGCGGCGCGGCGGCGGTGGACGGCTCGCTGGGTGAGCCGCTGGTGCCGGGTGTCGCGATGACGTCCGCGCAGGAGGACGAGGACTCCGCGGTGCTGTCCGCCATCGACCCCGACGACGGCTGGTCCTCCGGCTGGTGGTCCGACCGCTGGGTCTGGACGGCCCTGGGCGGTGTGCTGGCCGCGCTCGCGGGGATCGGCGGCTACCGGCTGACCAGGGGCTCGGGCCGCCCCTCGCACGTGCCGCCGGGCGTCTGACGCCCTGGCCTGAGGCCCACCGCGTACGGTCGTACGCGGTGGGCCTCCTCCTCGTACGGCCCAGGGGGGCCGGGTCAGCCCGTGTCCGTGTGCCGCTTAGGCTTCTGCTCCGGTCGATCCACGGTTGACCAGGGACTTCGGGGGACGAGGGGAGAGCGGGGCGATGGACGGCGCGAGCGAGGTGTTCCGGCCGCTCGAGGCGGACGATCCGGCCGAGGTGGGCGGCTATCGCCTCACCGCCCGGCTCGGTGCCGGCGGCATGGGGCGGGTGTACCTGTCGTACACACCGGGCGGGCGTCTCGTGGCGATCAAGGTGGTCCGGCCGGAGCTGGCGCACGATCCGGACTTCCGGCGGCGGTTCCGCCGCGAGGTGGAGGCGGCCCGCCGGGTCCGGGGCGCCTACACCGCCGAGCTGATCGACGCCGACTGCGACGGCGTACCGCCTTGGCTGGCCACCCTGTACGTGCCCGGTCCCTCCCTCACGGAGGCGGTCGCCCGGGGCGGGCCGCTGTCCGTGCCCGCGGTGCTGTGGCTGATGGCAGGAGTGGCCGAGGCGCTCCAGGCGATCCACGCCGAGGGGATCGTGCATCGCGACCTCAAGCCATCGAACGTGCTGCTGGCCGACGACGGCCCGCGGGTGATCGACTTCGGTATCTCCCTGGCCGCCGACCTCACCTCGTACACCGCGACCGGCGCGGCCGTCGGCACGCCGCATTTCATGGCTCCCGAGCAGGCGACCGCCGGTGAGGTCACTCCGGCGACCGATGTCTTCGCGCTGGGGCAGACGGCCGCCTTCGCGGCGCTCGGCGAACCGCTGTACGGCTCCGGTTCCGCGCCGGGCGTGCTGTACCGCATCGTGCACGAGGAACCCGACCTGTCCCGGCTGCCCGAGCCGCTGCGCCCGCTGATCGCCCGATGCCTGGCGGCCGACCCGCGGGAGCGGGCCACCCTGCCGGAGGTCCTCCGGTGGTGCCGGCAGCAGCTCGGCCCGGACGCAGGACCGGCCGTCTGGCGCGAGGTCCTGGGACAGCGGCACACGCCCGCCACGCCTCCGACACCCGACCCCACCCTGCGGCTGCCCCGGCCGGCGCGGCTCCGCCGTCGGCGTACGGCGCTGATCACGGCCGCGGCCGTGACGGCGGCGGCGCTGTTGACGACGGGCCTGGCCTGGGTGGCGTCCGACGCGGGAGACGGGTTCCGCGACTGGGTCGCGGGCGCGTCACCGACAGCCGGTCCGCAGGAGTCCGTACGGGCCCCCGCGACCGGCGGCGACGGGGACCGGACCCCGCCCCCACAGACGTCGTCCAAGCCCTCCCCGGTCACCTCCGGGCCTTCGGGAGCCGTCGCCTACACCTCCCTGTGGCTGGACTCGAAGAAATCGCTGAGCTTCGCCGAACCGGTGCAACGCCAGGACCGCGAGGGGGACATCCGCTTCGACTGCGCGGAGGTCGGCTGTTCACTGGACAGCGACTCCAGTGTGTTCGTGCAGGTCTTCGGCGAGAACGCGGCTTCCCCGGAAGTGTGCCGCTTCATGCTCTCCGGCACCGACTCCGACTACCGCCACTGGCCGCTCGCCGCGGCGGCCAACGGCAGCCAGATCTGCGTCAGGCACCCCTCCGGCGAGATCGCCCTGCTGGTGATCCGGACCAAGTCGACCGCACTGCCCGAATCCGCCTTCATGCAGGTGGAGATGACCGTGTGGCCGAAGGCCGCCTAACCGCGGGCGACGGCCTGGCAGGGCCCCGCGGCCGGGCGGCGGCCGGTGAAGAAGGCCCGCGGCGGCACGCCCATCAGGGTGCGGAAGTCGGCCGTCATGTGGGACTGGTCGTAGTAGCCGGTGTCGGCGGCCAGGTCGGCCCAGGTGCCGGTCGCCGCGCGGGCGAGGACATGACGTACGCGGTTGATGCGGGCGTAGTGCTTGGGGGACAGTCCGACGCCGTCGGTGAACAGGTTGCGCAACTGCCGTTCGCTCACGGCGAGTCGGCGTGCGGTCTCCTGCACCTGTTCGCCGACGGACAGCGCGGCGACCCCGGCGCGCAGCAGCTCGGCGCTGCGGGGCTGCTCGTCGGGCAGCAGCTCGGCCAGCCGCCGCGAGAGGTCCTCGGGTGCCGTGTCGGGCAGCACGTCCGCGAGCCGGCGCGCCGTCGGCCCGGGCAGCGCGTCCAGCGACACCACCCGGCCGACCAGGTCCACGGCCGGAACTCCCAGCAGCGGACGGGCCGTTCCGGGCGCGAGGCTGAGGCGTACGCAGGAGGCGGGGCGGTCGGTCGCGTGGTAGGAGGCGCGGGTGCGGGGGCCGACGACCAGGGCGTCGCGGCGGCCGTCGGGGCCGGTACGCACGACGAGCTTCGCCGCCGGGTCGGGGACGAAGGTGTACGGCTCGCCGGGCATGTCGTCGGCCGCCGTGATCGTCATGTCGGCGATCCACGGGCGCAGTTCGGCGGGCAGCGTCAGCGGCAGCGGTCGGTCGGCGACGGCGGTGGTCATGGCCCCACCGTATGCGCCCGGGGCGCCGCGCGGGGCACGGATGCCGTGCCGGAATTTCCTAGAGCGGCGGCGGACCGGCCCGGCACCTTTGTCGCATGATCCTCGTGACCGGTGCCACGGGCACCATCGGAAGTGAACTCGTACGACAGCTCGCCGCGCGGGGCGAGAAGGTGCGCGCCCTCACCCGCGACCCGGCGAAGGCCGACGTCCCCGCGGGCGTGGAGGTGGTCCGCGGCGACTACCTCGACCAGGAGTCGGTGCGGGCGGCGATGAGCGGGGTGACGGCGGCGTTCCTCGTGGGCGTGCCGGGCCCCGGCGCGCTGCACGACCCGGAGCTGGTGGCGGCGGCCCGCGCGGCCGGTGTGGGCCGGCTGGTGAAGCTGTCCGCGATCGCCACCGGCGACCCCGATCTGGGCCCCTCCGCGACCTGGCACCTGCCCGGCGAGCGGGCCCTGGCGGAGAGCGGCGCGGAATGGACCGTGCTGCGCCCGTCGGTCTTCGCCTCCAACACGCTGAGCTGGGCGCATCCGATCGGCGCGGGCGAGCCCGTGCCCAACATGACCGGGGAGGCCCGGCAGGGCGTCGTGGACCCGCGTGACGTGTCGGAGGTCGCCGCGCGCGTGCTCGTCGAGCCGGGCCATGCGGGACGGACGTACACCCTGACGGGTCCGGCGGCGATCGGCGTGCCCGAGCAGGCCGCCGTGCTCGGCGAGGTCCTCGGCCGGCCGGTCGCCACGCGCGAGCTGTCCACGGAGGAGTCCCGCGGTTTCCTGGGGGCCTGGGGGCTCGGCGAGGAGGCCGTCGAGGCGATCCTGGCGGGCAACGCGTACGTCCGGCAGGGCCGCAACGAGGTCGTCACCGACGACGTGCACGCGGTCCTCGGCCGTCCGGCGCGCAGCTACCGGGAGTGGGCCGAGGACCGGCGGGGGGCGTTCGGGGCGGCGTGAGCGCCCGGAGCCCGCGACGGCGGGCCGCTCCGAACGGCAGGCCCTACAGGCCGAACAGCGCCGGGTCGGCCGCCAGTTGCTTGAACCGCTCGCGCGGGTCGTCGAGGAGGCGGCGTGTCGTGAGGTCCAGCAGTCCGCCGACGGCCACGACCTCGGCGGCGAGGGTGCCGTCGGACTTGCGGATGCTCTGCCGGATCGTGAAGGTCCTGCCCTCGCTCCAGGCGAACTCGCAGCTCACCTCGACCTCGTCGCCGGCGAGCAGCTCGCGCTTGTAGCGGATGGTCGTCTCCAGGGCGACCGGGCCGATGCCCCGGGCCGCGAGGTCGGCCTGGCGGATGCCGGCGGCCTGGAGCAGCGCCCAGCGGGCGTGCTCGGCGTAGTTCAGATAGACGGCCTGGTTGAGGTGTCCCTGGACATCGGTCTCGTAGCCACGGACGGTCACCGGGACGGAGAACGGCTCGCTCACTGCTACCCCTCTGGTGTTCGGCGCTGTGTGCTCTGCCGTTCGATCCTGTCACGGCCGTCACACGCGCCGCGGAGACGCCAGCAGGTAGCGGGCCCGCGTACGCGGCTCGGTGTGCTCCCCGGTCTGCCAGCCCGCCCGCTCCAGCGTGGCCGCGCAGGCCCGCAGCGCCTCCGGGTCCGTCTCGTGCACCGCTACGGCGTCCGGCTGCGGGGTCGCCCGCACCCGGTACCCGGCGCCCTCCGGCCCGGCCGGGGGGTGTCCGGCCGCCTCCAGAGCGAGCGCGGCGGCCCGCACCAGATGCGTACGCTCCCAGCCGCAGGGCCGGTCCACGGCGCCGTCCTGGTTGGTCATCCGGCGCAGTTCGAGGAGCCCCTGCCAGGCGCTGTGCACCTCGCGCGTCCGGGCGGGCCCGGTGGCGGGGGGCTCCTCCTCGCCGCCGACGCGTGCGGCGAAGACGCCCTGGTCGGCGGGCGGCTCCGCCGTCACGGGCTCCTCCCGGTCCGCCGTCGCGGGCTCCTCCCGCAGCCGGTGCCCGGCCGGGGTGAGGAAGTGGTCGTGCGGCGGCCTCGGGTGCCGGAAGGCCAGCCCCCGCTTCACCAGTGCCGCGAGCTGGGCCGGCGTGCCCTTCAGCCGCCCGGTGACGGGGTCGGCCGCCTCGACGACACGCCGCTGCGCTGCGGTGAGGGGTCGGCTCACGGGGCACACGCTCCTCTCGGGCCGCTACTGCCGGTACCCGCTCAGGAAGCGCCCGATCCGGCCGATCGCGGCCTCCAGGTCCTCCGCGTACGGGAGGGTGAGGATACGGAAGTGGTCGGGGGTCGGCCAGTTGAAGCCGGTTCCCTGGACGACCTGGATCTTCTCCCTCAGCAGGAGGTCGAGGACGAACTTCTCGTCGTCGTGGATCGGGTGCACCTTGGGGTCGATGCGCGGGAAGGCGTACAGGGCGCCCTTGGGCTTGACGCAGGACACGCCGGGGATCTCGTTGAGCTTCTCCCAGGCGACGTCGCGCTGCTCGCGCAACCGCCCGCCGGGAGCGGTGAGTTCATGGATCGACTGGCGGCCGCCGAGCGCGGCCTGGATGGCGTACTGGGCGGGCGCGTTGGCGCACAGGCGCATGGAGGCCAGCATGGTCAGGCCCTCCAGGTAGTCGCGCGCATGCTGCTTGGGTCCGGTGACCACGAGCCAGCCGGAGCGGAAGCCGGCCACCCGGTAGGTCTTGGACAGGCCGCAGAAGGTGAGGACCACCAGGTCGGGGGCGAGGGCGGCGGCCGAGTGGTGCACGGCGTCGTCGTAGAGGATCTGGTCGTAGATCTCGTCGGCGAAGACCATCAGGCCGTGCCTGCGGGCGAGGTCGAGGATGCCCTCGACGATCTCCTTGGGGTAGACGGCCCCGGTGGGGTTGTTGGGGTTGATGATCACGACCGCCTTCGTCCGGTCGGTGATCTTCGACTCCATGTCGGCGAGGTCCGGGTACCACTCGGCCTGTTCGTCGCACAGGTAGTGGACCGCCTTGCCGCCCGCGAGGGTGGTGACGGCCGTCCAGAGGGGGAAGTCGGGGGCGGGGATGAGGATCTCGTCGCCGTCCTCGATCAGCGCCTGTACGGCCATGGAGACCAGCTCGGAGACGCCGTTGCCGAGGAAGACGTCGTCGACGTCGACCTGCAGACCGAGCGTCTGGTAGCGCTGGGCGACGGCGCGGCGGGCGGAGAGGATGCCGCGCGAGTCGGTGTAGCCGTGCGCCTGGGGGAGCATCCGGATCATGTCCTGGAGGATCTCCTCCGGGGCCTCGAAGCCGAACACGGCCGGGTTGCCGGTGTTCAGGCGCAGCACGCTGTGGCCCGCCTCCTCCAGCGCGTTGGCGTGCTCGATCACCGGGCCGCGGATCTCGTAGCAGACCTCGCTGAGCTTGTTCGACTGCCGGAACTCCATGGCGCCCCTCCAGATAACCAGTGTCACTTGGTTTTACCAAGTAGCAGCTTGGAAAGTCCAACAACTTGTCTAGACTGCGTCGCATGCCACCTCGTCGAAGCTACGACCAGTACTGCTCCGCCGCCCGCGCGCTGGACGCCGTCGGCGACCGCTGGACCCTGCTGATCGTGCGCGAACTCCTCGCCGGGCCCCGCCGCTACACGGACCTGCACGCCGACCTGCCGGGGGTCAGCACGGACGTCCTCGCCTCCCGGCTGAAGGACATGGAGCGCGACGGGCTGACGACGAGGCGCCGCCTGCCGCCGCCCGGAGCGGCCTACGTCTACGAACTCACCCCGCGGGGCCGCGAGTTGCTGCCCGTCCTGCTCGCGCTCGGCGAGTGGGGGCGCGGCGAGCTGGGAGAGCGCAGGCCCACGGACGCCCTGCGCGCCCACTGGTTCGCACTGCCGCTGCTGAACGCGCTGGAGGGCGAGGGACTCGTCGAAGTACGCCTGGACGAGGGCGACTTCCACCTCCACGTCGGCGCCCAGGAGGGGCCGGTCTACGGTGACGGGCCCGCGCCTCGGGAGCCGGACGCGCGGCTGTCGATGGACGGGGAGACCTGTACGGCTGTGGCGCGCGGGGAGTTGAGCCTCGCCGAGGCGGTGCGTGCCGGGCGTGTCGAGGTCGCGGGGGACGGGGCGCTCGCCAAGTCCCTGCGGGAGGGGTGATCGTCTTCGGGCCGGACATACGGCTCGACGCGCCAGAAGCCCCTGCTGTAAGACGTCGGCCGGGGGCCACGCCATGGTCGCGCGGCCCCCGGCAGGGGTGTTAACTCACCGTCCGTTTCAGTGCGCAGCGGCGATCTCCTCCCCCGCCTCCATCGGATGGGTCACGTCGTGGGCGTCGCCGCTCTTGCCGAGGTGGTTGAAGAGCATGTTGAGGACGACGGCGGTGACGCAGCCGGTCGAGATGCCGGAGTCGAGGACGATCTTCGCGGTCTCGGGGAAGGAGTGGTAGAACTCCGGCGCGGTGATCGGGATGATGCCGACGGCGAGGGAGACGGCGACGATCAGGACGTTGTTGTCCCGGTCGAGGCCGGCCCGCACCAGCGTCTGGATACCGCTCGCGGCGACGGAGCCGAACAGGACGATGCCGGCGCCGCCGAGGACCGGGCGGGGCACGACCGCGATCAGCGAGGCGGCCATCGGACACAGGCCCATCAGCACCAGGAAGGCACCGCCGGTGGCGACGACGTACCGGCTGCGGATCTTCGTCATGGCGACGAGGCCGATGTTCTGCGCGAACGCGCTGCACATGAAGCCGTTGAACAGCGGGCTGATCGCCGAGCCGAGGGTGTCGGCGCGCAGTCCGGCCGCGATGGTCTTCTCGTCGGCGGGGCGTTCGACGATCTCACCGAGGGCCAGCATGTCGGCGGTCGACTCGGTCATCGACACGACCATCACCACGCACAGCGAGAGGATCGCGGCGAACTGGAACTGGGGTGCGCCGAAGTGGAACGGGGTCGGGAACCCGACGATGTCCGCGTCGCCGACGGGGCTGAAGTCGGTGACGCCGAACGGGATCGCGATGAGCGTGCCGGCGACCAGGCCGAGCAGGACGGCGATCTGCTTGACGAAGCCGCGGGTGAAGCGGCGCAGCAGCAGGACGATCAGCAGGGTGATGCCGGCGAGGGTGAGATAGGTCGTCGAACCGTAGTCCTCCGCGGCCGGGTTGGGACCCTGGGCCCAGCCGAAGGCGACCGGCAGCAGGGACACGCCGATCAGGGTGATGACGCTGCCGGTGACGACCGGCGGGAAGAAGCGGATCGCCTTGCTGAAGAAGGGCGCCGCGAAGAAGCCGAGCAGACCGGCGACGATCACCGCGCCGAAGATGATCGGCAGGGCGTCGGACTTGTCCTCGGTGGAGGCGACGATCGCGGTCATCGGGGCGACACCGGCGAAGGTGACCCCGTTGACGAACGGCAGCCGGGCGCCGATCTTCCAGATGCCGAGGGTCTGCAGGAAGGTGGCGAGGCCCGCTGTGAACAGACAGGCGCCGGTGAGGAAGGTCAGTTCGGTTGCGGTCAGGCCTATGGCCGCGCCGACGATGAGCGGTGGGGCGACGACCCCCGCGTACATGGCGGCCACGTGCTGAAGACCGCTGGTCGCCATTTTCAGGGCGGGGAGTTTTTCGTCTACGGGATGGGCGGCCACGGCTGCTCCTCCAAACGGCTAACACGTCAGGGGCGACGTGGATTTCAGGGAGGTGGTGCGGGTGGTCGTGCGGGACCGTGACGGGGGTGGCGACGGCGGTGAGCGGTGGGGTGCCAACGGCCTACGGATCATGGCCTACGGCTCATGGCCTACGGCTTATGGCGGTAAGCGTCGGGCGTGACCGGCTCCAGGGCGTGTGCGTCGGGCACACGCCCCGGAGACGGCTTCCGTGGATCCCGCTCGGATCCACGGTCCCGGCCGGGAGCCGTCCCTCTCGGCCGGAGTTCTGGGGGGGGGAGGGTCAGCGCTGGGCGGCGATGCGCGCCAGGCGCTGGGCCTCCTCTCGGGTGGAGCGGGCGATGGCGTCCTCGTCGACGGTGAGCAGGCGGTTGCTGTCGACGATCTGCCGGCCGTTGACGAAGGAGGCGGTGACCGGGGCCGCGGCGCCGAAGACGAGCGCGGTCACCGGGTCGGCGATGGAGGCGTGGGCGAGGGTGTCCATCTTCCACAGCACGACGTCGGCGAGCTTGCCCACCTCCAGCGAGCCGATCTGCTCGGCACGGCCGAGGACCTGCGCACCGCCGTAGGTGCCCAGGCGCAGGGCCTGGCGGGCGTTCAGCGCGGCCTCGCGGTGGGCGCCGAGGCGGTTGATCAGCAGGGCGTTGCGCAGCTCGGTGTGGAGTTCGCCGGACTCGTTGGAGGCGGTGCCGTCCACACCGAGGCCGACCGGGACGCCCGACCTGAGCATGTCGGGGACGCGGGCGATGCCGGCCGCGAGGCGGGCGTTGGACGACGGGCAGTGGGCGACGCCGGTCTTCGTCCGGGCGAAGGCGGCGATGTCGGAGTCGTTCATGTGGACGCAGTGCGCCATCCACACGTCCTCGCCGAGCCAGCCGGTGGACTCGAAGTAGTCGGTGGGGCCCATGCCGAACAGCTCGTGGCAGAACTTCTCCTCCTCCACGGTCTCCGAGCCGTGGGTGTGCATCCGCACCCCGAGGCGGCGGGCCAGGTCGGCACCCTGGCGCATGAGTTCGGTGGAGACGGAGAAGGGGGAGCAGGGGGCGACGGCCACCTGGGTCATGGCGTCGAAGGAGGCGTCGTGGTGCTGCCTGACGGTCTCCTCGGTGGCGGCGAGCGCACCGTCGAGGCTCTCCACGGCGAAGTCCGGGGGCAGGCCGCCGTCCTTCTCGCTGCGGTCCATCGAGCCGCGGGCGAGGGTGAACCGTACGCCCATCTCGGCGGCGGCGCGGACGATCGCGCCGGACAGGTCGCCGGAGCCGTGCGGGAAGACGTAGTGGTGGTCCATGGCGGTGGTGACACCGCCGCGGGCCATCATCGCGAGGGAGCCCTGGGCGGCCGAGTAGCACATCTGCTCGTCGATGCGCGCCCACACCGGGTACAGCGCGACCAGCCAGTCGAACAGGTTGTGGTCGGTGGCCAGGCCCCGGGTGATCCACTGGTAGAAGTGGTGGTGGGTGTTGACCAGACCGGGCGTGGCCAGATGGCCGCTCGCGTCGATCCGGCGCACCACGTTCTCCAGGTCCGCGGGGGCGTTGCCCGCGCCGACCGACTCGATGCGGTTGCCGGCCAGGACCAGGTGTCCGGAGGCGTACTCGGTGTCGCCCGCGTCGACCGTGGCGATCGCGCAGTTCTCGATGACGATGCGCTCGGCTGCCGATGATGCCATGGAGCTTCCTTGTCTTTCAGTGGCGGCCCGTGGGCCGGGGTGTGGCCACGGGGAGGGCACGGCAGGACCCTAGGAGGATTTGAGTGCCGGGGCGGTTCGGCCGCTCCGGGTGCCGAGGTGATGGAAGAACAGATTCAGCGAGACGGCGACGAGCGCGCCGGCGCTGATACCTGAACCGAGCACGGTCTGCGCCCAGGCGGGGAAGTCGGCGTAGAAGGTGGGTGCCGCGAGCGGGATGATGCCCGCGCCGAGCGCGACGGCCACCAGGATGATGTTGGAGCTGTCGTCCAGGCCGGCTTCCGACAGGGTGCGGATGCCGCTGACGGCGATCGAGCCGAACAGGACGATGCCCGCGCCGCCGAGAACCGGCATGGGCACCAGGGAGACGACCGCGCCGAGCACCGGGAAGGCGCCGAGGACGATCAGGGTGGCGCCCGCGACGGCGACGACATAGCGGCTGCGCACCCGGGTCAGCGACACGACACCGACGTTCTGGGCGAAGGCCGAGGTGGGGAAGCCGCCGAAGACGGGGCCGAGCAGGGTGGCGATGCCGTCGGTGCGCAGGCCGCGGGTGATGGTGCGCGCGTCGGTGCGGCGGTCGCAGATCTCACCGAGGGCGAGCATGCCCGCCGACGACTCGGTCATCAGCACCAGCATCACGATGCACAGCGACAGGATCGCCGCGGGCTGGAACTCCGGCGCGCCGAAGGCGAACGGCGCGGGCAGCGCGGCGACGGGCGCGGACTTCAGCCCGCTGAAGTCGGCCATCCCGAACGGGATCGCGGCGAGCGTGCCGAGGAGCAGCCCGAACAGCAGGGCGACCTGCTTGACGAAGCCCCTGCCGAAGCGCTGGATGAGCAGGATGACGGCGAGGGTGAACCCGGCGAGCGCCAGGTGGTGCATGGCGCCGAAGTCGGCGGCGGTCTCGTCGCCGCCCTGGGCCCAGCCGACCGGGACCGGCATCAGGGTCACCCCGATGAGGGTGATGACCACGCCGGTGACCAGGGGCGGGAAGAAGCGCAGCAGTCGTCCGAAGAACGGGCCGATCGCCAGGCAGAAGACACCGGCGACCATCACCGCGCCGTAGATCGCGGGGAGTTGACGGCCCGGGTCGTTGGTCTCGGCGATCGCCAGGATGGGGGCGATGCCGGCCGAGGAGGCGGCGTTGACGAACGGCAGCCGGTTGCCGATGAAGCCCTTGACGCCGAGGGTCTGCAGGATGGTCGCGACACCCGCGATCAGCAGGGACGCGGCGATCAGCCGGGTGCGGGCCGCGAGGTCGAGGCCGCATGCCTGGCCGATGATGAGCGGAGGAGTGACCACGCCCGCGTACATCGCGGCGATGTGCTGGAGCGCGGCGGGGACGAGCCGCGAGGGGTGGAGCTTCTCGTCCACCGGGTGCACGGACGTGACGGCGTCCTGGTCGTGCACCGGCGGGGTGGAACAGGGGGCTTCGGCCGGCCCCGTTGCAGGCTGTGCCATGGTGTTCCCTCCGGTGTGGCGCGCCCCCGGGTCCGCTTCGGCGAGAAGGACCGGGGGCGCGCGTCCCGCGTCAGAGGTTGGTCATGTCGACCGGGATCTGGGCCTCGCAGCCGTCCCGCAGGATGGTGGCCTCGATCAGGCCGTAGGGACGGTCGGCGGCGAAGTAGACCTCGTTGTCGTTCTTGAGCCCGAACGGCTCCAGGTCCACCAGGAAGTGGTGCTTGTTCGGCAGCGAGAAGCGGACCTCGTCGATCTCGCTGCGGTTGTTGATGATGCGCGAACCCATCTGGTACAGGGTCTGCTGGAGGGAGAGCGAGTAGGTCTCGGCGAAGGCGTGCAGCATGTGCTTCTTCACCTGCTCGTAGGACTTCTCCCAGTTGGGCATCTTCTGCTCGTCGTCGGTCCAGTTGAACCGCCAGCGGCCGGAGACCTGGGTGGCCAGGATGCGGTCGTACGCCTCCTGGAGGGTCGTGTACTTGTCCTTGACGTAGCCCCAGAACTCGGAGTTGGTCGAGTTCATCACGATCAGGTCCTTGAGGCCGGAGACGACCTCCCACTTCTCACCGTCGTAGGTGATCTGGGTGACGCGGGTCTCCTGGCCCTTGCGGACGAAGGAGTGCTTGACCTCGTCGGCGCCGATGAACTTGCTGTTGGCGTCGGAGGTCTCGATCCGCTCCCAGGCGTACTCCTCGATGCGGATGCGCGCCTGGTGGATCGGCTCCTGCGAGGTGACGAAGTGGCGGGCGAGGTGGATGCCGAACTGCTCGGCGGACTCGATGCCGTACTCCTTGGCGAACGCGTACACCGTGTTCTTGGTGGTGTCGGTCGGCAGGCAGTTGGCGTTCGAGCCGGAGTAGTGGACGTCGTCCATGTCGCCGCTCAGCGCCACGGACACATTGAGGTCCTTGATGTGATGGGTGGCGCCGTCCCGCGTGATCTTGACGACTCGGTTCTCGGCCTTGCCGTACTGGTTCTGTCCCAGAATGGTGGGCATCTAGCTAGCTCCCTCGGTAAACGGAGTAGCCGAACGGGTTGAGCAGCAGCGGCACGTGGTAGTGCTCGCCCGGCACGACGGCGAACGTGATCGCCACCTCCGGGAAGAACACACCGGTACCGCTGTCCCGATTCGCGGGGGCGTCCTGCTGCGCATCGGCTTGCTTGTTCGCAGATTCTGCAGTTCTTTCGAAGTACGCCTCGACCGCGAAGTCGAGCCGTACGTGGGTCGTCCCCTCCGGCAGGTCCGGAAGGTCCTTGCACCGGCCGTCCGCATCGGTCGCGGAGCCGCCGAGGGTCTTCCAGTCCGCATCGCGGCCGCTACGGGCCGACAGCTGGACGGCGACGCCCTCGGCGGGACGTCCGACGGATGTGTCCAGGATGTGCGTGGACACGGAGGCGGTGGTGCTGGTGCTCATTCTCAGGCGTCCTCTTCGACGAGTCGGGCCAGTCGGATGCGGTTGATCTTGCCCAGCTCGGTGCGCACGGTCTCGCGCTCCTGCTCCGGCGAGTTGCCGATCCGCTCCTTGACCGCGTCCCGCATCTGCTCGCCGGTCCTGCCGGTGGCGCAGATGAGGAAGACATGGCCGAACTTCTCCTGGTAGGCCAGGTTCAGTTCGAGCATCTCCGCCTTGAGGTCCTCGGAGGCGCCGGCCATACCGCGCTGCTCGCGCGCCGAGGTGGGGTCGCCCGGCTTGGGGCGGCCGATCGGCGGGTGGCCGGCCATGGCCTCGGCGAGGTCCTCGGCGGTCAGCTCGGCCATGGCGGCGTCGCTGGCGCGGTAGAGGTCCTCAGGGGTGGCGTACGGGCGGGCGGCGAGCAGCCGCCGGCCCCATGCCGTGGAGGCGCACGCCTCGTGGAGCGCGGCGGAGGCCGCGTGCTCCTCGAGCGCGTTGAACCGGGCCAGGCCCGGCGGCGTGGAAGTGGAAGTCACGGGAGCCTCCGTGGCCGGAAACGGCCTTCGTGCTGAACGGGCTGCGGATAGCTAACGCCCTCCGAAACGTTACGTCAACACTTTGTTGAAAATTCGGGGTTACGGACCCGTGTCCCCTTCGAAAGGCCCTCTCCGACGCCCCTCGTGCCTTCTTACGACTCCTTCTCGCGGTTCAGGTAGTTGTAGACGGTGAACCGGCTGACGCCCAGCGCCCCCGCCACCGTCTCCACGCCGTGCCGCACCGCGAAGGCGCCCCGCGCCTCCAGCACCCGGACGACCTCCTGTTTGGCCTTGCGGTCCAGGTCGGCCAACGGCTTGCCCCGCTTGCGCTCCATCGCGGCCAGGATGTGATCCAGGGAGTCCGCGAGCTGCGGCAGCCGTACGGCGACGACGTCGGCGCCCTCCCAGGCGAGCACGACATCGTCGGGGCCGGCCTCGTCCGGCGGCAGCAGCTCCCCGCCCATGGCGTCGACCAGCGGCTTGACCGCCGTGATGAACGGCTCGTCCCCGCTCACTCGGCGCCCTCCGCGACCACGTTGACCTGCAGCGAGACCCGGGTGGCCCCGGCCTGGAGCGCCTTGCGCAGCAGCGCGTCCACAGCGCTCAGCACCGCGTCGGCACCCCCCTCCGCCGTGTTGCCGAAGGGACCGACGTCCACCTCGTCCAGCTCCGCGGCCTCGATCACCTCACGCGCGGCGAGCGCGTGCGCGGGCGCCTCGTCGAGGTCGAACGGCTCGGTCGTGAACTCCACTCTCAATCGCACGCGCCCAACCTAACGCCCCGCACGCGGGTTCCGGCAGCGGTTGCGGCCACCGGGCGACTGACCGGTCGGTCCGGGCGGCGGAAGGCGTCCCGGGAGTTCCGCGACGGAACCGGGCCCGCGCGCCGTAGAGCAGATGACAGACAGTCCGCAGGGAGGGGTCGCACAGTGACAGGGCACAGGGTCGGCAGAGCGGTCAGAGGAGCCAGGGGTACGGCGGCGGCGGTCGTGGCGATGGCCGCGCTCACCGCCTCGCAGCCGCCGGGGGCGGTCCCGGCCAGGGCGGTCGCGCCGCCGCGGCAGGCACCGGCCGACGAGGGGCCGAGCGTGTCCGGCGACGCCCCGTACCGCAGGGACCTGCCCCCGCTGCACGTGGCCGAGCGGTCACCGCGGCCCGTCGCCGCGCTGCCCGCGAGCGTGTTCGCGGCCTACCGCCGCGCCGAGGCCGAGCTGGCCCGCACCGACCCCGGCTGCCGGCTGCGCTGGCAGCTGCTGGCCGCGATCGGCCAGGTCGAGTCCGGCCAGGCGGGCGGCGGCCGGGTGCGGCCGGACGGCACGACCGCGACCCCCATCCGCGGGCCGCGCCTCGACGGCCGGGGCTTCGCCCTGATCGAGGACACCGACGACGGGGCGTACGACGGGGACGCGGTGTACGACCGTGCCGTCGGGCCGATGCAGTTCATCCCCTCGACCTGGGCGTCCTGGGGCGCGGACGGCAACGCCGACGGCCGCGCCGACCCGCACAACGTCTACGACGCCGCCCTCGCCGCCGGCCGCTACCTCTGCGTGGGCGCCCGCGACCTGTCCGACCCGGCCGGCCTGGAGCAGGCGATCCTCGGCTACAACCGCTCGCGCGCCTATCTGCGCACGGTCCTGGCCTGGTACGGCTACTTCCTCGGCGGCCACCGGGTCGTCCCGGACGCGGGCCCGGCGGGCGCTTCCCGTACGTCCGGATCCCGCGCGCCGCAGTCCCGCACGTCCGCCTCCCCTACGCCGTCCTCCCCCGCGACGTCGTCGCCCCCGGCCACTCCTCGTACGGTGCCCAGCCCGGCGCCGTCCACGGAGCCCGAGCCGAGCACGCCCGCACCCCGCCCCACTCTGACCTCACCGGCCCCCTCCGTGTCCCTCGGTCTCCCCACGGACAGCGTCCTGCCCAGCGCCCCTGAGCTGCCCGGAGGCCAGGAGGGACCGTTGCCGACTCGATAACCGCCGCCCCCTCCACAACCGCGGATACTCGGCGGTAATGTCGCCACCCGCCGGCCGGCACCGCACCCGACCGGTGGGTGAGCGCGAAGGGGCCCTCATGGCGACGACGGACCTGCCGACGAAGGCGGAGATTCAGGCCGCACACGACCGCTGGCAGACCATGTGGAGACACCGGGAGCAGTTGCTGAAGGTGGCCCGCCGCCGGTCGATGTCCCAGGAGGATGCCGAGGACGCCGTGCACGAGGCCATGCTGCGCGCCGCCGAACGCCCCGACCTGGACGACGACCGGCTCCCCGCCTGGCTGACCACGGTGACCATGCGGCTGTGCGTCGACCGATACCGCCAGGTCAGCCGGGAGGCCGAGGTCCACCGCAGCCCGACCCTCCTCGCGCCCGGCCCGGTGCCGGTCGAGGAGGCCGTGTGCGACCGGGCCGAGGCGACGTGGCTGGCCCGGCGCAGCGGGGAGCTGCCTGCCCGGCAGGCCGAGGCGCTGCGGCTGAAGTCCGAGGACCTGGACGTCAGCCAGGTCGCCGTCCGGATGGGGCTCAGCTACCGGACCGTCGAGTCCCTGCTGGCCCGGGCCCGCCGGACGCTGCGCAACTCGCTCGCCGGCACGCTGGGGCTCGCCCTGTTCCTCCTCGGGCGCGGCCGGCCCCGCCCGGGCGTGGTCGCCACGTCGGCGGCGGCGACCCTGGTGGTGGCCGGGTTCGCCCTGCTGCCCCACACCGGCCCCTGGGACCGGCAGGGCACGGCGCCGTCCGAGGCGTCCGTCTCCCCCGCCCCCGAGGCGGCTCCGCGGGAGCGGTCGTACGGCGAGAGCGCGGCAGGCACCCCTGCCGTACGGCAGGCGCCGGACGCGCGCCCGTCCTCGGCTGCGCGCACGATGGCGCATGCCGAGGAGCAGCCGCTGCTTCCGCTGAGCGTGCCCTCGCTCGCCGTGCTGTCGCCGACGGCGGGGCTTCCGACGGACGAGGTGCACGAGGTGGTGCCCCAGGTGCCGGGCGTCCCGGGACTGCCCGAGGTGCCCGGTCTGTCGGCGGAGGGCGTCGCGCCCGGCCCCACCGAGGTGCCGGACGTGCCGGACCTCGTGGACGTACCGACCGCCGCAGAAGGCACGCAGATCACAGACGCCCCGGCCGTCCCCGAGAGCCTGTCCGGCCGGCTCCCGTAGAGCCCTCGGAAAAAAGTTCGCGTCCGCCGCGACGGACGCCCCGCCCCTCCCCGTAGAGCAGTCGAAAGGGCCGCTGCGGAAGGGTGGGACCGGATGGGTGTCGAGATCTGTGTGGAAGGGCTGACCAAGTCCTTCGGACACCAGGTCATCTGGCAGGACGTCTCGCTGACGCTGCCCGCCGGTGAGGTCTCCGTGCTGCTCGGGCCGTCCGGCACGGGCAAGTCGGTGTTCCTGAAGACGCTCGTCGGGCTGCTGAAGCCGGACCGGGGCTCGATCAAGGTGGCCGGCAAGGACATCACCGAGCTGCGCGAGCACGACCTGTACGAGGTGCGGAAGCTGTTCGGCGTGCTGTTCCAGGACGGCGCGCTGTTCGGGTCGATGAACCTGTACGACAACATCGCCTTCCCGTTGCGCGAGCACACCCGTAAACCGGAGGCGGAGATCCGCCGGATCGTGCTCGAGAAGATGGACATGGTCGGTCTGATCGGCGCCGAGCGGAAGCTGCCCGGGGAGATCTCCGGTGGCATGCGCAAACGGGCCGGTCTGGCCCGGGCGCTGGTGCTCGACCCGGAGATCATCCTGTTCGACGAGCCGGACTCGGGCCTGGACCCGGTGCGGGTGGCGTATCTCAACCAGCTCATCGTCGACCTCAACGCGCAGATCGACGCGACCTTCCTGATCGTCACCCACGACATCGCCTCGGCCCGTCAGGTGCCGGACAACATCGGCCTGCTGTTCCGCCGCGAGCTGGTGATGTTCGGCCCGCGCGAGAAGCTGCTGAGGAGCGACGAGCCGGTCGTACGGCAGTTCCTGAACGGCCGGATGCAGGGGCCGATCGGCATGGCGGAGGAGAAGGACGCCGCGCAGGTCGAGCAGGAGCTGAAGCAGATCGACGACACGGGCGCGCCGCCCGCGATGACCCCACGGCTGCTGCCCGGCCCCGGCATCACCCGCCCGCCCCGCTGGGAGGCGATCGCCCGGCGTGAGGCGGAGCTGAAGGCCGAGGAGGACGCATGAGCCTCTCCCCCACCGCCGCCCTGCGCCACTGCGGCGACCTCTTCGCGATGGCGCTGGACATCCTGCGGACCCTGCCCCGACGGCCGTTCCAGACAAGGGAGTTCATCCAGCAGGCGTGGTTCATCGCCTCGGTCACCATCCTCCCCACCGCCCTGGTCTCCATCCCCTTCGGCGCGGTGATCGCGCTCCAGATCGGCAGCCTCACCCGGCAGCTCGGCGCGCAGTCCTTCGCGGGGGCCGCCTCCGTGCTGGCCGTGCTGCGGGAGGCCTCGCCGATCGTGACCGCGCTGCTGATCGCGGGCGCGGGCGGCACGGCCATCTGCGCGGACCTCGGGGCGCGGAAGATCCGCGAGGAGATCGACGCGATGCAGGTGCTCGGCATCGATCCCGTGCACCGGCTGGTGGTGCCCCGGGTGCTGGCGTCGATGGTGGTCGCCGTGCTGCTCAACGGCCTGGTGTCGGTCGTCGGCGTGGCCGGCGGCTACTTCTTCAACGTCGTCCTTCAAGACGGCACCCCCGGCGCCTATCTGGCCTCCTTCACCACGCTCGCCCAGTTGCCCGACCTGTGGGCGGCCGAGGTGAAGGCGCTGGTGTTCGGGGCGATCGCGGCGATCGTCGCCTCGTACAAGGGACTGACGGCGAAGGGCGGCCCCAAGGGTGTGGGGGACGCCGTGAACCAGTCCGTGGTGATCACTTTCATGTTGCTGTTCGTGACGAACTTCGTGTTGACGGCCGTGTACTTCCAGGTCGTTCCGCAGAGGGGGTGAGCAGATGCTGCAACGGCTGGAGGAGCTGGGCTCCCAACTGGTCTTCTACGGGCGGTCGCTGGCGTGGACCGGCCGTACCCTGCGCCGCTACAAGAAGGAGGTGCTGCGGCTGCTCGCCGAGGTGAGCTTCGGCCGGGGCGCGCTCGCGGTGGTGGGCGGCACGGTCGGGGTGATCGCGTTCCTGTCGTTCTTCACCGGCACCGAGGTGGGGCTCCAGGGCTACGCGGCCCTCAACCAGCTCGGCACGTCCAACTTCGTGGCGTTCCTGTCGGCGTACTTCAACACCCGGGAGATCGCCCCGCTGGTGGCCGGGCTCGCGCTGTCGGCGACGGTCGGGGCCGGGTTCACCGCGCAGCTCGGCGCGATGCGGATCAGCGAGGAGACGGACGCCCTCGAGGTGATGGGCGTGCCCTCGCTGCCGTTCCTGGTGACGACCCGGATGATCGCCGGGTTCGTCGCGGTGATCCCGCTGTACGTGGTGGGGCTGCTGTCCTCGTACTTCGCCGCGCGGACCATCACGACCGGCTACTACGGGCAGTCGGCGGGCACCTACGACCACTACTTCCAGCAGTATCTGCCGCCGGTCGACGTGTTCTGGTCGTTCGGCAAGGTGATCGTCTTCGCGGTGCTGATCATCCTGGTGCACTGCTACTACGGCTACTACGCGAGCGGCGGCCCGGCGGGCGTCGGGGTCGCGGTGGGCCGGGCGGTGCGCACGTCGATCGTCGCCGTGAACGTCGTCGACTTCTTCCTGTCCCTGGCGATCTGGGGCGCCGACACGACCGTACGGATCGCGGGGTGAAGGCGATGAAGCTCAGGTTGTACGGGGTCGCGTTCCTCGCCGTGCTGGCGCTGTTGCTGTCCCTCGCCGTGGCCGTCTACCAGCAGGCGTTCACCTCCGTCGTACGGGTCACCCTGGAGGCCGACTCGCTCGGCAACCAGCTGGAGCGGCGCGCGGACGTCAAGCTGCGCGGGCTGCTGGTCGGCGAGGTGCGCGAGGTGCGGGCGGACGGTGGCAAGGCCGTGCTCGACCTGGCGCTGCGGCCGGAGCACGTGGCGTACATCCCGGCGGACGTGCGGGCGCGGCTGCTGCCGAAGACGCTGTTCGGCGAGAAGTACGTCGACCTGGTGGTGCCGCCCGGTTCGGCGGCCCGGCCGATCCGCGCGGGCGATGTGATCGGCCAGGACCGCACCCGGGTCGGCATGGAGCTGCAGCGGCTGATGAACGACCTGCTGCCGCTGCTGCGGACAGTGCGCCCGGGCGAACTCAACGCCACACTCTCGGCGTTCGCGACCGCGCTGGAGGGACGCGGCGACCGGATCGGCGACAACCTCACGCGCGTGGAGGGCTATCTGCGGCGGCTGAACCCTCATCTGCCGTCGCTGCGCGAGGACATCACGCGGTTCGCGGACGTGGCCGAGCTGTACGGGGACGCGGCACCCGATCTGCTGGCGATCCTGCGCAACACGGTCACGACCAGCACGACGGTCGTGGAGAAGCAGGACCAGCTGGCTGCGGCCCTGACCTCGACGACCGGGGTGGCCCGTACCGCTGAGGACTTCCTCGACACCCACGGGGACCGGCTGATCACCCTCGGCCGGGTCTCGCGGCCCACCCTTCAGCTGTTCGCCCGCTACTCGCCCGAGTACCCGTGCCTGCTGGAGGGCCTGGTGCGGCAGGACGCCGCGTCCCAGGAGGCGTTCCGGGGCGGGCGGATGCGGATCACCCTGGAAGTCGTACGGCAGCGGCCCGGCTATGTGCCGGGCGAGGAGCCGGTCTACGGCGAGCGGTCCGGGCCGGACTGCCGGGGCCTGCCGCATCCGCGGGTGCCGGGACCGCATCCCCATCTCAACGACGGTACGAAGGCAGGGATCTCCAGCAGTGCGCTTCCCCCAGGCGTGTCCGCCACCCGGTCGGAACAGCGGGCGGTCTCCTCGCTCGTGGCACCCGTCCTCGGTGTGCCGGCGGACGAGGTACCGGCCGTGGCGACCCTGCTGTTCGGGCCCCTGGCCCGTGGGACGGCGGTGAGTGTCGTATGAGGTCCTCGCAGAGCACGGCCGCGCCGCTGGTCAAGTTCGCTCTCTTCGCGGTGGTGACCCTGGCGGCGACCGCGCTGCTGGCCGCCACCATCGGCGGTTTCAGCCTGACGCCGAAGCACACGTATCACGCGGTGTTCAGCGATGTGACCGGCGTGGCGGAGGGCGACGACGTACGGGTCGCCGGGGTGCGGGTCGGGGAGGTCGAGGGCGTCCGGGTCAAGGACCGGACGCTGGCCGAGGTCACCTTCACGGTGAGCGAGCGGCGGCCGCTGCTGACCAGCACCCGGGCGGTGATCCGGTACCGCAACCTGGTCGGACAGCGGTACATCGCGCTGACCGAGGGCGTGGGCGACGGCACCCGGCTGTCGCCCGGCGCCACGATCCCGCTGTCCCGGACCCAGCCCGCGCTGGACCTGAACGCGCTGCTCAACGGCTTCAAGCCGCTGTTCGCCGCGCTGAGCCCCGAGGACGTCAACCAGCTGGCCACAGAGATCGTCAGGACGCTCCAGGGCGAGGGCGGCACCGTGCGCAGCCTGCTCGCGCACACGGCCTCGCTCACCACGACGCTCGCCGGGCGGGACAAGCTGATCGGGTCAGTGATCGACAACCTCAACTCGGTGCTGGAGACGCTCGACAAGCGCGGCGGACGGTTCTCCGGCCTGCTCAAGGAGCTGCGCCGGCTGATCTCCGGGCTGTCGGCCGACCGCAAGCCGATCGGTGAGTCGCTGGTGAGCATCGGCGACCTCACCGAGGCCACCTCGGGGCTGCTGGCGGACGCCCGGCCGCCGCTGAAGGACGACATCGCGGAGCTGACCGAGCTGACGGGGACGCTCAACGCCAACGAGAAGACCGTGGAGGGCGTGCTGAAGCGGCTGCCGAACAAGCTGAACGAGCTGACCGGGACGGCGTCCTACGGCTCGTGGTTCAACTTCTATCTGTGCGACTTCGACGGCCGGATCGTGCTGCCGAGGACCGAGCGGGTGATCCGGCCGGAGCTGCATGTGGCGCGGGCGAGGTGTGCGGAATGAGGTTCGCACGGCTCAAGCCCTTCCGTGAGCGCAACCCCGTGGTGATCGGGGCGGCCGGCCTCACCACCCTCACCCTGCTGACCGTCACCGCGTTCAACGCCGACGACCTGCCGCTGATCGGCGGCGGCGAGACGTACAGCGCGGCCTTCGCGGAGGCCGGCGGGCTCAAGCCGGGCGACGAGGTGCGGATCGCCGGGGTGAAGGTCGGCAAGGTGGAGGAGGTCGAACTGGACGGCGACCACGTCAAGGTCACCTTCAAGGTCAAGGGCGACCCTGACTTCGGCACCGCCACCGGCGCGTCGATCCGGGTGAAGACGATCCTCGGCGCGAAGTACCTGGCCCTGCACCCGAAGGGCCCGGGGCAGCTCGCGCCGGGCAGCGAGATCCCGTTGCGCAGGACCGTGCCGGCGTACGACGTGGTGCAGGCGTTCAGCGATCTGACCACCACCACGGAGGAGGTCGACACCGCGCGCCTGGCGAAGGCCCTGGACACGATCTCGGCCACCTTCGAGGACTCCCCCACCGAGGTGCGCGCCTCCATCAAGGGCCTGTCGAAGATCTCCCGGACGGTCGCCCAGCGGGACGAGGAGCTGCGCGGGCTGCTGGATCACGCGAACGGCGTGACCGGTGTGCTCGCCGAGCGGTCGGAGGACTTCAGCGGTCTGGTCAAGGACGGCAGTGACCTGTTCGCCGAGATCAGCAAGCGGCGCAAGGCCATTCACAAGCTGCTGGTCACCTCGGCCGCGCTCGGCGTGCAGCTGTCCGGGCTCGTCGAGGACGACGAGAAGGAGATCGGGCCCGCGCTCAAGGGCCTGAACCAGGTGGTGGGAATGCTCGAACGCAATCAGTCGAGCCTGGACCGGAGCGTGAAGCTGCTCGCGCCGTACATCCGGGTCTTCACCAACACCCTCGGCAACGGCCGCTGGTTCGACAGCTACATCCAGAACATGGTGGCCGCCCCGGTGGTGCCGAGGACGGGAGGCGAGCGGTGAAACAGCTCTGGAGGCAGGCCCGTTGGGCCGTCCCCGTGGTGGTCCTCGCGGTGCTGGCCGTGACGCTGTGGCCGCGTGAGGAGCCGGTGCGTGTCACGGCGTACTTCCCGCGCACGGTCGGCATCTACCCCGGCTCCGACGTCCGCGTCCTCGGCGTACGGATCGGTGAGGTGAAGGAGATCGAGCCCGAGGGGGCGCGGGTGCGGGTCGTGCTGGAGTACGACGCCGGCCGCAAGGTCCCCGCCGGCGCGCAGGCGGCGATCATCAACTCCTCGGTGGTCAGCGACCGTTATGTGCAGCTGCTGCCGGTGTACCGCAAGGGGCCGGTACTGCGGGACGGCGCGGTGATCCCCGAGTCGCGCACGGCCGTGCCGGTGGAGCTGGACCGGGTCTTCGACAGTCTGCACACCACCTCCGAGGCGCTCGGCCCGAACGGCGCCGACAAGGACGGCTCCCTGGCCCGGCTCCTCGGCGTGAGCGCGGAGAACCTCGACGGGCAGGGCGAGAACATCCATCAGACCGTCGAGGACCTGTCGTCGGCGGTGACCACGCTGTCCGACGGCCGGGGCGACCTGTTCGGCACGGTCCGCAACCTCCAGGTGTTCACCGCGGCCCTGGCGGCCGACGACAAGAGCGTGCGCTCCTTCGACACCACGCTCGCCGAGGTGGCGAAGCAACTCGCGGGCGAGCGCAAGGATCTGGCGGAGGCCCTGAAGCATCTGGCGACCGCGCTGGGCGACGTGACCGGCTTCGTGAACAAGAACAAGAAATCGCTGACCTCGAACGTGAAGGGGCTCGGCAAGGTGACCGAGGTGCTGGTCACCCAGCGCAAGGCCCTGGAGGAGCTCCTGGAGGTCGCCCCGACCGGACTGTCGAACCTCCAGAACGCCTACAACCCGTCCTCCGGCACCCTCGACACCCGCAACAACCCCCAGCAGCCGCAGGACCCGGCCGCGCTGCTGTGCTCGATCCTGCGCACGACCGAGGGGAAGACCGCCGACTGCGCCGAGCTTCGGGAGCTGTTCGACTCGCTGCCCGAGGTGCCGAAGGCGTCCGGCTCGGTCGACCGCACCCTCGGCGGAATCCTGGAGGCCCGCACATGAGAAGAGTGCGCCACGGGCTCGCCTGGGCGGCGGCCGGCTCGCTGCTGCTGACCGGCTGCGAG
This sequence comes from Streptomyces sp. NPDC096205, assembly GCF_044763135.1. NCBI lineage: Bacteria > Bacillati > Actinomycetota > Actinomycetes > Kitasatosporales > Streptomycetaceae > Streptomyces > Streptomyces sp. NPDC096205. The sequence goes on from NZ_JBIWFS010000001.1 coordinate 949,770, forward strand.
TTCCACGGCTGGTACGACGTCCCGCTGCCCGGCGGCGCGGCCGCGGGCGGGGACGCGTACCGGATCACCGTCGAGTTCCGGGACGTCCTGGATCTGGTGCCGCAGTCCGCGGTGAAGGTGAACGACGTCACCGTCGGCGCGGTCGAGAAGGTCGAGCTGGCGGGCTGGCGGGCCCGGGTGCGGCTGAGGATCGCCGACTCGGTGAAGCTGCCCGGCAACGCGGTCGCCGAGCTGCGGCAGACCAGCATGCTCGGCGAGAAGTACGTGGCGCTGTCCGCCCCGGCCGGCACGCCGCCGGCCGGGCGGCTCGGCGACGGCGACCGCATCCCGCTCGCCCGCAGCGGCCGCAACCCTGAGATCGAGGAGGTGCTGTCCGCCCTGTCCGCGCTCCTCAACGGCGGCGGCGTGGCCCAGCTCAAGACGATCACCGTGGAGCTGAACAAGGCGCTGGAGGGCCGGGAGAACCGGGTCAGGTCGCTGCTGAAGGAGCTGAACACCTTCCTCGGCGGCCTCGACGACCAGCGCGAGGACATCGTGCGGGCCCTGAAGGGCATCGACCGGCTCGCGGGACGGCTGCGCAAGGAGAAGAAGACGATCGCCCGCGCGGTCGACACGCTGCCGCCCGCGCTGAAGGTGCTGGCCGACCAGCGCAAGGACCTCACCACGATGCTCACCGCGCTGGCGCAGCTCGGAAGGAAGGGCACCGAGGTCGTCGACGCCTCGCACGACGACACCGTCGCGAACCTCAGGGCGCTGCGGCCGATCCTGCAACGGCTGAACCAGGCGGGCGCGAACCTGCCCAACGCGCTGGAGCTGCTGACCACGTACCCGTTCCCGCGCAACGCCGTGGACGCCGTCAGGGGCGACTACGTCAACCTGGAGATCACCGCCGACCTGGATCTGGCGGGCATCTACGGCAACCTCGACGAGGAGCCCCCCGAGGACACGCCCGAGCTGCCGAAGACGCCAGGGCTGCCGGAGGTGCCGGGCCTGCCCGAGGTGCCCGGGCTTCCGGAGGTGCCGGAGGTACCCGGCGTGCCGGACCCGGTGCCGAGCACACCCGGACTGCCGGACGACCAGGCCCCGTTGTGCCCGCCCGTGTGCACCGGCCTCGGCGTCGCCCACCGCACCCACGGCACCCGGCCGGACGGCGACGGCATCGACTACGCCCTCGCCGAGCTGCTCCTGAAGGGAATCCTGCCGTGATCACTCGTACGGTCAAGGCCCAGCTGCTGGCGTTCGCCACGGTCACCGCGGTGGGCGTGTCGTACGTCGGCGCCGAGTACACCGGCCTGGTGGACGGGCTGCTCGGCCGCGGCTACACCGTGCACGCCGACTTCGCCGACTCCGGCGGCATCTTCACCGGCGCCGAGGTCACCTATCGCGGGGTGCCCGTGGGCCGGGTGGGCGAGCTGCGGCTGAGCGGGGACGACGGGGTGTCGCTGGCGCTGGAGATCGACGACGGGGCGCCGCGCATCCCGGCGGACGCGCTGGCGGTGGTGGCGAACCGGTCGGCGGTGGGCGAGCAGTACGTCGACCTCCAGCCGCGCCGCTCGACGGGGCCGTATCTGCTGGACGGCAGCACGATCCCGCGCGGCCGCACCCGGGTGCCGCTGCCGACGACCGAGCTGGTGGTGAGCCTGGACCGGCTGGTGAACTCGGTCGACAAGGGTGATCTGCGGGTCACCGTCGCGGAGTTGGGCGACGCGTTCGCCGGGACCGGCCCCTCCTTGAGCCGGCTGGTCGACTCCGGGAACGAGCTCGTCGAAGCCGCCTCCGAGTCGCTGCCGGAGACGATTCGCCTGATCGAGGACTCGCGCACGGTTTTGAAGACCCAGTCCGACCAGGGCTCGGCGATCCGGTCCTTCGCCCGCGACCTGAAGCTGCTCACCGCGCAGGTGAAGAACAGCGACGGGGATCTGCGCAAGCTGATCGGGACCGCGCGCCCGGCGGCGTACGAGGTGAACTCGCTGCTGAAGTCCCTGGACCCGCATCTGTCGGTGCTGCTGGCGAATCTGATCAGCGGCGGCCAGGTCACGCTCGCCCGGCTGCCCGGGGTCGAACAGGCGCTGGTCACCTTCCCGGTGGTGGTCTCGGGCAGCTACACGGTCCTGCCCGGCGACGGCACCACCCACTTCGGCCTGGTCGTGAACGCCGACGACCCGCCGGCCTGCACCCAGGGCTACGGCACCCGGTGGCGCGACCCGGCCGACACCACTACCCGCCCCGCGAACACCGGGGCGCGCTGCACGCTGCCGCGCGGCAGTACCAGCTCGGTGCGGGGCGCGCAGAACGCGCCCGGCGCCCAAGGGCCCGTCGAGATCGGCTCGGCGGGCGGCCAGCAGGCCGTGTTCGGAAAGGAGTCCTGGCAATGGCTGCTCGTCGGACCGATGGCGTGAAGAGACTGCTGCACCACCCCCTCACGCTGATCGTGGCGACCGTCCTCACGACCGTGTCGGCACTCTGGCTGGGCTTTCGGGTGTACGAGCACCGGGAGGCCGAGCAGCGCCGCCAGGACATCCTCGCGGCCGCCCGGCAGTCGGCGCTCAACTTCACCTCGCTGGACTACCGGCACTACGACCGGGACAGCGCGCAGGTGCTCAAGGGCGCCACGGGCGACTTCAAGGAGCAGTTCGCCGGGCAGACCGAGGAGCTGACGAAGCTCGTCGCGCAGAACAGGTCGGTGTCCGAGGGGCAGGTCCTGGAGGCGGGTGTCGTCCGATCCGACGAGGACTCCGCGCGGGTCCTGGTGGTCGCCGACAGCAAGGTCACCAATGTCGCCGTGCCCAAGGGCGAGGGCCGTACCTACCGCCTGCAGCTGGACCTGGTGCTGGAGGACGGCCGCTGGCTGACCTCCGCCGTGGAGTTCGTCGGCTGACCGTCCGTTCGGCCGACCATCGGTTTCGGCTGATCATCAGTAAGGAGAACGACCGTGGCACAAGCGACCCGGCGCACGCTCACGGCGGCGGCCCGCGCGGCGGCCAAGCGCGCGGAACGCGCGGAGACACGGGAGGTGCCGCCCCCCAGGAGCGCGTCCGGCCGGACCGTGCTCATCGAGAAGCCGGACGGCTGGGACGACCCGCCCGAGCCGCGCCCGAAGGGCGACGAACCCGCCCTGCCCGGCCCCCGGCGCGGCAGGCTCCGTACCGCGTTCCTCGGGGTGCTGCTGATGGCCGCGCTGGTCGCGGTGGGCGTCCTCGCCTGGCAGGACCGCGAGGCGCGGGCGACCGAGCGGGCCCGCGCCGAGGCGCTCGCGGCGGCACGGAAGGTGGCGCCTGTCGTACTTTCCTACGACCATCGCCACCTGGACCGCGACTTCGCGCGCGCCCGTGCGCTGCTGACGGGGAAGTTCCGCGAGGAGTACGGCCGGACCACGAAGACGGTCGTGGGGCCGACGGCGAGGAAGTACCGCGGCGTGGTGCGGGCGACGGTCGTGAGGCCGGCCGGGGGCGGCCCGCCGGCCGCGTCGGTGGTGTCGGCGTCGCCGGAGCGGGCCGTCGTGCTGCTCTTCGTCGACCAGGTCACCGAGAGCACCCAGGTCACCGGCTCCCGCGTCGACCTGAACCGGGTCCGGATGACCCTGGACCGCACCTCCGACGGCTGGAAGGTGAGCGCCGTGGACGCGCTCTGACCTGCACGCCCCTGAGCCCCCGCGCGGCCTCGCGCGGGGGCTCTTTGCGTTTTCGCCTCTTGACAGTCGTCCCCGACCACAGGCAATCTTCCGTTAAGCAGAAACGTACTTCCGCAATACGAAATTTCTAGCACGGAAGGGAGCGCGGCCCCCGATGGGATTCGCAGACCAGCGCTTCAACGTCAACCTGTCGATCCTCTTCACGGAACTCCCGCTCCTGGAGCGCCCCGCGGCCGCCGCCGCGGCCGGCTTCACCGCGGTCGAGCTGTGGTGGCCCTGGATCGACTCCCCCACCCCGGAGCAGTCCGAGCTCGACGCCCTGAAGAAGGCGATCGAGGACGCGGGCGTCCAGCTCACGGGCCTGAACTTCTACGCCGGCCAGCTCCCCGGCCCGGACCGTGGCGCCCTGTCGGTGCCCGGCGAGGAGTCGGAGCGGTTCCGCGCCAACATCGACGTCGCGGCCGCCTTCGCCCGGTCCCTGGGCTGCAAGGCGCTCAACGCCCTGTACGGCAACCGCGTCGAGGGCGTGGAGGCGGCCGAGCAGGACGCACTGGCCCTGGAGAACCTGGTCCGCGCGGCCCGCGCGGCCGACCGGGTCGGCGCGATCCTGCTGATCGAGACGCTGAACAAGCCCGAGTCGCCGCTGTACCCGCTGGTCAGCGCCCCGGCCGCGATCGAGGTCGTCGACAAGGTCAACGAGGCGACCGGACTCGGCAACGCCAAGTTCCTCATGGACCTGTACCACCTGTCCATGAACGGCGAGGACCTGCCGCAGGTGATCGAGCAGTACGCCGCCAAGACCGGCCACGTCCAGATCGCCGACAACCCCGGCCGCGGCGCCCCGGGCACCGGCTCCCTCCCGCTGGAGGAGCTGCTCGACCAGCTGAAGAAGGCCGGTTACGACGGCTGGGTCGGCCTCGAGTACAAGCCGGGCGACCGCCCGAGCGCCGAGGCCTTCGACTGGCTGCCGACCGAGGCCCGCGCGGCCCGCTGACCACCCCCGTTTTTCCCGAAAGGCCCCCATCATGAGCAACCTCCCCAAGATCGCGTGGATCGGCCTCGGCATCATGGGCTCCCCCATGTCCGAGAACCTGATCAAGGCGGGTTACCAGGTCACCGGCTTCACGCTGGAGCAGGACAAGCTGGACCGCCTGGCCGCCGCGGGCGGCACCGCCGCCGGCTCGATCGCCGAGGCGGTCAAGGACGCCGACGTGATCGTCACGATGGTCCCCGCCTCCCCGCAGGTCGAGGCCATCGCCTACGGCCCCGAGGGCATCCTGGAGAACGCGAAGTCCGGCGCGCTGCTGATCGACATGTCCTCGATCACCCCGCAGACCTCGGTCGACCTGGCCGCCGCCGCCCGCGACAAGGGCATCCGCGTCCTGGACGCCCCGGTCTCCGGCGGCGAGGCCGGTGCCATCGAGGCCGTGCTGTCCATCATGGTCGGCGGCACGCAGGCCGACTTCGACGAGGCCAAGCCGCTTCTCGAGGCCCTCGGCAAGACCATCGTGCTGTGCGGTCCGCACGGCTCGGGCCAGACCGTGAAGGCCGCCAACCAGCTGATCGTCGCCGTGAACATCCAGGCGTGCGCCGAGGCCGTGGTCTTCCTGGAGAAGTCCGGCGTGGACCTCTCGGCCGCCCTGGACGTCCTCAACGGCGGCCTGGCGGGCTCGACCGTGCTGACGCGGAAGAAGGACAACTTCCTCAACCGCGACTTCAAGCCGGGCTTCCGCATCGACCTGCACCACAAGGACATGGGCATCGTCACCGACGCCGCCCGCAACGTCGGCGCGGCCCTGCCGGTCGGCGCGGTCGTGGCCCAGCTGGTCGCGTCGCTGCGCGCCCAGGGCGACGGCGGCCTGGACCACTCGGCCCTGCTGCGGGCCGTGGAGCGCCTCTCCGGCGCCCAGGCCTGACCCTTTGAGACTTCCGGGCCGCGGCGCCGCCGACACCTGTCCTGTCGCGCCCAGGCGGCGCCGCGGCCCGGAATTACGTTTCAACAAACTGTTGACGCTCAGATCCCTCACTTCTAGGCTCCACAAAGCGGAAACAGGTTTCCGCTGACACCCGCACGGAAGGTCCACGATGTCGAAGCGCGTGCTCACGACCGAGTCCGGCGCCCCGGTCGCCGACAACCAGAATTCCGCCTCCGCCGGCGTCGGCGGCCCGCTCCTGATCCAGGACCAGCAGCTCCTGGAGAAGCTCGCCCGGTTCAACCGTGAGCGCATCCCGGAGCGCGTGGTGCACGCCCGCGGTTCCGGCGCGTACGGCTACTTCGAGGTGACCGACGACGTCACCGGCTTCACCCACGCCGACTTCCTGAGCGAGATCGGCCGCCGCACCGAGGTCTTCCTGCGCTTCTCCACCGTTGCCGACTCGCTCGGCGGCGCGGACGCGGTGCGCGACCCGCGCGGCTTCGCCGTGAAGTTCTACACCCGCGAGGGCAACTACGACCTCGTCGGCAACAACACCCCGGTGTTCTTCATCAAGGACCCGATCAAGTTCCCCGACTTCATCCACTCGCAGAAGCGCGACCCGTTCACGGGCAAGCAGGAGCCGGACAACGTCTGGGACTTCTGGGCGCACGCCCCCGAGGCCACGCACCAGGTGACCTGGCTGATGGGCGACCGCGGCATCCCGGCGTCGTACCGCCACATGAACGGCTACGGCTCGCACACCTACCAGTGGACGAACGAGCAGGGCGAGGCCTTCTTCGTCAAGTACCACTTCAAGACGAACCAGGGCATCCGCTGCCTGAGCAGCGAGCAGGCCGCGGAGCTCGCGGGCAAGGACGCCAACTCCCACCAGACGGACCTGCTGCAGGCCATCGAGCGCGGTGTGAACCCGTCCTGGACGCTGTACGTGCAGCTCATGCCGGCGGCCGAGGCGGCCGACTACCGCTTCAACCCCTTCGACCTCACCAAGGTGTGGCCGCACAAGGACTACCCGCTGCAGCGCGTGGGCCGGCTGGTCCTCGACCGCAACCCGGACAACGTGTTCGCCGAGGTCGAGCAGGCCGCGTTCTCCCCGAACAACTTCGTGCCCGGCATCGGTCCGTCCCCGGACAAGATGCTCCAGGGCCGTCTGTTCGCCTACGCCGACGCGCAGCGCTACCGCCTGGGTGTCAACCACACCCTGCTCCCGGTGAACGCCCCCAAGGCGACCGAGGCCAACAACTACGGCCGTGACGGATTCATGGCGCTCAACCCGCAGGGCCGCGGCGCCAAGAACTACGAGCCGAACTCCTACGACGGCCCCGTCGAGACCGGCCGCCCGCTGTCCGCCCCGCTGGCGGTCGACGGCCACACCGGCAACCACGTGGCGCCGCTGCACACCAAGGACGACGACTTCTTCCAGGCGGGCGAGCTGTACCGGCTCATGTCCGCGGAGGAGAAGTCCCGCCTGGTCGCGAACATCGCCGGTGGCCTCTCGCAGGTCTCCCGCGACGACGTGATCGAGAAGAACCTGGCTCACTTCCACGCCGCCGACCCCGAGTACGGCAAGCGCGTGGAGGAGGCGGTCCGCGCCCTGCGCGAGGACTGACCTCCACCGAGGCGGCCCGCGCCCGCCGATCGGCCCGGATGAGGGGTGGCCGATCGGCGGTGCGCGGGCAGGCCGAGGACCGCGGCGGTGTGCGAGCCAGTGCGGTGGTGAAGGTGCGGGGCCCTCTTCTCGACCTGAGGGAAGAGGCTCCCGGAACCGTCGCGACCGTCGCGGTCCCAGCCAATGGACTCCGTCCGGCGGCGCGAATGTTCTGTCGCGCCCAGCCTCGTGCCGTCGGACGGTCACCAATTGAATACCTCACCGGGCTGAAGAGCGCCGGATGCGGACGGTCCCGCATCCGGCGCTCTTCGGTTTGCGCGGCCGAGGAGGTGCCGCTTGCTGCCGTCGTCCGGGTGCGGGCCGCGGTGGGCTGGTCGCGCAGTTCCCCGCGCCCCTGGCGGCGACGCCCTAAGGGGCGCGGGGAACTGCGCGAGCAACCACACACAACCCGCAGCCGGACGACGGCAGGAAGGGGCAGCTCCCAGGGGCGCGGGGAACTGCGCGAGCAACCACGTTCGGCCGGCACCCGGAGGGCGGCAGGAGAGGGCAGATGGGGGCATGGCGAAGGGGCCCGCACCGTACGGTGCGGGCCCCTCTGTGGGTGGCTGTGGACTCAGACCTTGAGGGTCTTGACGGCCGTCGGGGCGTGACCCGGCTCCGTGGCCAGGTCCTCGAACTCGACCACGTTGCTGATGTCGTTCGTGCCGGACATGGAGATGTTGGTGACGCGCTCCAGGATGGCCTCGACGACGACCGGGACCTGGAACTCGGCGGCGAGCTTCTTGGCCTGCTCGAAGGCGGCGCCCAGCTCGGCCGGATCGGTCACGCGGATCGCCTTGCAGCCGAGGCCCTCGGCGACCTTGACGTGGTCGACGCCGTAGACGCCCAGCTCGGGCGAGTTGATGTTCTCGAACTCCAGCTTGACCTGGAAGTCGATGTCGAACGCCCGCTGCGCCTGACGGATCAGGCCGAGGTAGGAGTTGTTGACCAGGACATGCACGTACGGGATCTTGTGCTGCGCGCCGACGGCCAGTTCTTCGATCATGAACTGGAAGTCGTAGTCGCCGGACAGGGCGACGACCTGCGCCTCCGGGTCGGCCTTCGCCACGCCCAGGGCCGCGGGGATGGTCCAGCCGAGGGGGCCGGCCTGGCCGCAGTTGATCCAGTGACGCGGCCGGTAGACGTGCAGCATCTGCGCGCCGGCGATCTGGGAGAGGCCGATCGTGGTGACGTAGCGCGTCTCGGGGCCGAAGGCCTTGTTCATCTCCTCGTAGACACGCTGCGGCTTGATCGGGATGTTGTCGAAGTGCGTACGGCGCAGGAGGGTGGCCTTCTTCTCCTGGGCCGACGCGGCCCAGTCGCCGCGGTCGGGCAGCTTGCCGGCCGCCTTCAGCTCGCGGGCGACCTCCACGAACAGCTCCAGCGCAGCCTTCGCGTCGGAGGCGATGCCGTAGTCCGGGGCGAAGATCTTGCCGATCTGGGTGGGCTCGACGTCGACGTGGACGAACTTCCGCCCGGCCGTGTAGACGTCCAGCTTGCCGGTGTGGCGGTTGGCCCAGCGGTTGCCGATGCCGAGGACGAAGTCGGACTCCAGGAAGGTCGCGTTGCCGTAGCGGTGCGAGGTCTGCAGGCCGACCATGCCGGCGTTCAGCTCGTGGTCGTCGGCGATGGCGCCCCAGCCCATCAGGGTCGGGACGACCGGAGTGCCCGTCAGCTCGGCGAACTCGACGAGGAGTTCGCTGGCGTCGGCGCTGATGACACCGCCGCCCGCGACGATCAGGGGGCGCTCGGACGCGTTCAGCATCCCGATCGCCTTCTCGATCTGCGCGCGGGTCGCGGCCGGCTTGTAGACCGGCAGCGGCTCGTACGTGTCGATGTCGAACTCGATCTCGGTGAGCTGGACGTCGATCGGCAGGTCGATGAGGACCGGGCCGGGACGGCCGGAGCGCATCAGGTGGAAGGCCTGCTGGAACACGCCGGGGACCTGAGCGGCCTCCAGGACGGTGACAGCCATCTTGGTCACCGGCTTGGCGATGGAGGCGATGTCGACGGCCTGGAAGTCCTCCTTGTGGATCACCGCGGTCGGCGCCTGGCCGGTGATGCACAGGATCGGGATCGAGTCACCGATGGCGGAGTACAGACCGGTGATCATGTCGGTGCCGGCCGGGCCCGACGTACCGATGCACACCCCGATGTTGCCCGGGTGGGTACGGGTGAAGCCCTCGGCCATGTGCGAGGCGCCCTCGACGTGCCGGGCGAGGGTGTGGTTGACGCCCCCGGAGGCTTTCAGCGCCGCGTAGAACGGGTTGATCGCCGCGCCCGGGACACCGAACGCGTTGGTGACGCCCTCGCGCTTGAGAATCTCGACTGCCGCGCGGGCAGCGGTCATACGAGCCATGGAGTACTCCTGCTTCGGCTGTCGGATGGGCTCGACCGTCGCGCCCCGCGGTGAGACCTTTCCGCGTTGTTCACATCCCGCAAGTTTCCGTATTGCGGAAATGAGTTTCTACTATCTGGAAGCAATGTATTTGGAGTGGTGAAGCCCGTCAAGGGACGGACAAGGGACGGACAAAGCGCGGACAACAGGGGGCGGGCAGGAGGAGCATGGGGCCATGTCCGAGGGCGTCCCGGTGCGCTGTCCCGCCTGCCGTCGCGAGCATCTCTACGCGGCGCCGTCCTACCCGTGCGCCTGCGGAGCCCCGGTCGTCCCGCCGGTCGACCGGTACGCGCAGGCCGTCCCCGTCACCCATCGCGCCTGGGACGAGGAGTGGCTCACCCTGCGCTGCGGAGCCTGCGGGCGCGGCACACCGTGGCCGCGACCCGAGCTGGGCTGTCCGTGCGGGACGGTCCTGCGGGTCCCCGTGGCGGCGGATCCCGTGAAGACGGCCCAGGCCCTCACACCTCCCCCGGCCCGCCCCGCCTTCCAGCCGGTCACCATCCGCACCGCGCGCGACGCGGTCACCGCGGCCGCCCTGTATCTGCGCTGGCTCGGCTACAGGGACATACGCCGCGCCGACCAGCGCCCACCGTCCGGCATCGGCCTCGCCGCGCGCGGCATCCTCGCCCAGGTCGACCCGACCGTGCGCCCGGCCTCGCTGCGGGACGTCGAGTGTCTGTGGCTCACCGCGAAGACGGAGTCCGCGGAGTGTGTCTACTTCTCCCTCGCCGGTTACGCCGACGAGGCCCGGGTGGGCGCCGAGACTCTGGGCGTGCCTCTTTTCGTCCTCGACCTGACCGGCACCCCGCAGCCGGTCAACGACCACGCCGACGCGCTCTCGGCCCTCCCCCGCACATGAGGGCGCCGGCCCCCGCGAAGGAGCGGGAGCCGGCGCCGGTCGACGAGCGGTGTTACGGGGTGACGCAGCCGATCGAGCCGACCGGGACGTTGTTGCCGGTCGAGGTGGCGGTGAACCCGAAGGTGACACTGCCGTCCGGCGCGATGGTGCGGTTGTAGTCGACGTTCCTGACCGTGACCGTGCCGTCGGTGCCGGTGCTGAGCGAACCGTTCCAGACGCTGCTGATCCGGGTGCCGGTGCCCGGCTGCCAGCGCACCGCCCAGCCGTCGCGCGGTGCCGTGCCGTGGTTCATGACCTCGACCGAACCCTGGAAGCCGCCGTTCCAGGCGTTCGTCACCGAGTAGACGGCCATGCACCCGGTGTGCGGGTCCGTGGGAGTCGGCGTCGGGGTCGGGGTGGGCGTCGGAGTCGGGGTCGGCGTGGGCGTGGGCGTGGGGGTCGGCGTGCCGCCCGAGCCGCGGATGCCGGTCACCTCGCCGTTGCCGCCGTCGAAGGCGATGTCGGAGCAGGAGAAGAAGTTCTCCTGGCTGTCCGAGCGCACCCACTGGATGAACAGCACGGCGTCACCCGAGCGGCCCGAGGGCAGCCGCAGGTCCCAGTAGTAGTGGCCGGAGTCCGTGCCCGGCGACCCCGACTGGGGCGGGTTGGTGACCGTCTGGATCAGCTCCAGGTCGCCCCAGCCCAGCGGCTGCGTGGGCGAGTAGCCGGGCCTGGACACATACACCCGGAAGTCGCCCGGGTGCGCGGCCCAGTTGCTGTACCGCACCCGCATCGTCGCCCCGGACGTCAGATGCGTACGGGGCCAGTCGGCGCGGGCCGCGTTGTAGCCGGTGAAGTTGTAGGGCGAGCGGTCGCCCGCGCTGCACAGCTTGCCGTCCGGTACGTACCCGGCACCGCGGCCGCCCGCGTTGGAGTCGAGCACGGCGAACCAGTTGTACAGCGAGGTCGCGCCGCTCTCGGCGAGGGCCGCCTTGCACGCCGGGTTGGTCGGGTCGAGGGCGCCGTTGCTGGTCTTGGCGTCCAGATAGCAGAGGTACGTCCGCGATCCGGGCATCATCGCCACACCGTGGGCCTCGGCGCTGCCCTGGCCGATCAGGGCCAGGCCCAGCCCGCTGAGCAGGGTGGCCAGCACCGCCAGTAAGGACAGTGATCGTCGCTTGGGTCGAGCCATGAGTCTCTCTCCTGTGGGGTCGGGGTCCTTCTCCTTCGGGGTCCTTCTCCTTCGGGTTCCGTCTCAGGCGGGCGGCGCGCCCCAGGCGAGCTCGGCGCCGCGGTAGGCGGGGATGCGCGGGGCGTCGGCGTACGCGGTGGCCGTCGTACGGCTGTAGTCGCCGGTCTCGTCGAACGCGGACCAGTCGGACTTGCTCATCCGCAGCTGGAGGTCGCCGGTGTCCCGGCCGGCGGCGAGGGTGCCGCCCGTGAAGCCGACCTCCAGATAGGCGTCGGCGCCCGCGACCGGTGTGCTCAGCGGGACCACCCGCAGCCTGACGTTGCCGCAGCCGGCGGCCGCCCAGTCGCACCAGGCGCTGACGGAGGCCGAGCCGCCGTCCCGGGTGAAGTAGTAGCGGGCCGTGACCTGGCCGAGGTCCAGCGCGGCGCTGCCGGTGTTGACGATCCGCAGCGTCGGCCGGATGGAGTTGTCCGTGGCGGAGGTGTCGTTGTTCCTGTAGGTCACCTTCAGACCGCCGACCGGGTCGGGGGTGCCGCCGCCCGCCTCGGTGGTCACGCTCAGCGCGGTCGAGGCCGGGGAGAGGTTCCCGGCGGCGTCACGGGCGCGCACGGTGTAGGCGTACGCGGTGGCGGCGCTCAGCCCGGTGTCGGTGTAGGTGGTCCCGGTGACGGGCGCGGCCGTGACGCGGGTGCCGTCGCGGTAGACGTCGTAGCCGGTCACGCCCACGTTGTCGGTGGCGGCCGTCCAGGACAGGGAGATGCTGCTCGCGGTCCTCGCGGTGGCGGTCAGGCCGGTCGGCGTGGTCGGGGCGGTGGTGTCACCGGGGTCGCCCGGGCCGCCGCCGTCGACGGGCACGGGCGGGTAGGCGTTGCGCACCAGCATCGCGAACTGGTCGTGGAACCAGTGTCCGGCCAGCGGGGCGCCCGCCAGCGCGCCGGTCTTGTTGCCTCCCGCGTTGGGCGCCGAGTACGTCGGGTCGCACATGCGGTCCAGGCGCTTGCCCTCGTCGTTCGGGATCTCCTCACTCGCCCCGTCCGACTCCCCCGGCGGCTTCACCCACAAAAACGCGTCGAGGTGCGAGTCGGGATAGCCGGAGGGCGCGGACTGCGGGGGCTGTCCGATGCCGGCGCCGCTGACGTTGCACCACAGACCGCGGTGGGTACGGCGGTCCGTCTTGGACTCGGTGACATAGGTGTCCAGGGCGGTGCTGGTGCTCTCGGCGGCCGGCCGGGCGGAGCCGCCCCAGCCATTGCGGGAGGTGTCGACCACCATGCCCGTCGAGGCGGGCCAGCCCGCCGTGACCAGCGCCCGGTGCACGTTCTTGGTGAAGTCCGACTCGTCGAAGTTGGGGTTCCACTCGTAGAACTTCGCCGACTTGAGCATGGTGCCGCCGACCGTCCTGTTCGGGTCGGGCAGGAACGGCTCCTCCAGCGGCGTGTAGTTGGCGACGTTGGTGACCAGTCCGTCGACGCTGCTCAGCCCTGCGCGGGTGCCCTTGGCGACGTCCGTGTACAACTGCACCGTCTGGGAGAGGTTGTTGTCCCAGCCGAGCCAGCCCGAATGGGCGAAGTCCAGGTAGGTGTAGACGTTCGGGACGGCGTGCAGCTGGTCCAGGGCGTACCGGATGGCCTGGACGTAGATGCCGCTGCTCTTGGCCTGGGCGCACTCCGGGTCGGAGGTGTTGGTCACCAGGTTGGGCAGGCTGTCCGGCTCGATGACGGTCGTGATGCGGATGTCCTGGTACTTGGGGTCCTTCAGAACGGCCGCGATCGCGTCGATGTACTCGGTCTTGTAGCGCTGCAACCCCGCTTCGCTGAGCGGGAGTTCGCCGTTGGAGGCGAGCGCGGCGCAATCGCGGCCCGGCAGGTCGTACACCACGAACGTGGCGGTGATCGGCTGCCCGGGCTTCTTCTGCGCCAGCGCCAGATCGAGGTGGTCGGCGAGGCTCTTGCGTCCGTCGTTGACCGTCCCGCCGTGGATGGCGGCGATCCGGTCGAGCCAGACGGCCGTCGGATAGCTCTTGACCGTCTCCATCCGCGCCCGGAGCGTGGCGTCGGAGGTCTGGGCGACGGAGGTCTGGACGCGCTCGGCGTAGTCGGGGTTGACGTACGCGGTGGCTCCGGCGAACGGGTTGTCGACATGGGCCTCGGCGGCGGACGCCCGCGGCGCGGTCAGCTGCGCCGCCGCCCCCAGCAACAGGGTGGTCAGCGCGGTGGCCAGCGCCGCCGACCGCCTGCCGTGCGGCCGGGGCGGGCGGGCGCCCGCGCGTCTGGTCCGGTCGGACATGTGCTCTCCTCGGATACGGGGGTGCGGGATGCGGGTGCCGGTGGTGGGGGCACCCGCGACGACAACCGGGGGACGAGCGTGGGTCGTGCGTGGGGGTCTTTCAGGCCGGGGTGCAGCGCGGGGCGGGGGTGCCCGCGGTACCGCTCGCGGTGTAGCCGAACGAGGTGGCGGCGGAGGCGGCCAGGGAGCCGTTGGAGGCGGTGTTGCGGACGGTGACATGGCCGTCGGTGACGGTGTGGGTGCCGTTCCATAGGCTGGTGACGGACGTGCCGCCCAGGTCCCAGTCCACGCTCCAGCCGGTGATCGGGCCGGTCCCGGTGTTCTTGACGGTGACCTCGGCCTGGTGGCCGCCCGGCCAGGAGTTGACCAGCTTGTACGTGGCCGTGCAGGCCTTCGCGGGCGAGGGATCGGGATCGGGGTCCGGGACCGGGTCGCTGTCATAGGTCAGGCCGTACCCGTACCGGAAGAGCGGTGTCTTGCCGTCGCCGTCGTTGACCGGCTGCTGGGAGGCGTCGCGCATCCAGGTCATGGGCAGCCTGCCGAACGGGGAGAAGTCGCCGAACAGCACGTCGGCCACTCCGGCGCCCTCGGTGCCCGGCAGCCAGGCTGCCAGCAGGGCCTTCCAGTCGGGCAGTTGGGCGGCGATGTCCAGCGGCCGGCCGGAGACCAGCACCACCACGACGGGCACGCCGCTCGCCTTCAGCCGGGCCAGGGTCTGCAGGTCCTCCTGGTCCAACCCCATGCTGCCGGGGCGGTCGCCGCGCATCTCGGCGTACGGGGTCTCCCCGACGACGGCCACGGCCGCGCCGTAGCTGCCGTCGATGCCGTTGCCGTAGCGGTCGTACGTGACCCGGGAGGGGTCGGCGACGGCGGCGCGGATGCCCTGCAGGACGGTGGTGCCCTCGGTGACGGCGCCGCTGCGGCCCTGCCAGCCGACGGTCCAGCCGCCGCTCTGGTTGCCGATGTCGTCGGCGGACTTGCCCGCGACGAACAGCTTGCCGTTCTTCGGCAGCGGCAGGATGCCGCCGTCGTTCTTCAGCAGCACCTGCGAGGCCCGCACCGCCTGCCGGGCGAGGGTGCGGTGGGCGGCCGATCCGACCGTGGCGGTGTACGAGCGGTCGGTCAAGGGCCGCTCGAACAGGCCGAGTTGGAACTTCTTGGTGAGGATGCGCCGGTTGGCGTCGTCGATCCGGGCGAGCGGGACCCGGCCCGCGGAGACCTCGCCGCGCAGCAGCGTGAGGAACTTCTTGTAGTCGTGCGGAACCATCACCATGTCGACGCCCGCGTTGACGGCCGTCGCGATCTCGGCGCCGGTGAAGCCGGTCTGCCCGTCGAGCTGGTCGACGGCGGCCCAGTCGGACACGACGAACCCGGTGAAGCCCAGCTCACCCTTGAGCATGTCGGTGACCAGGTACCTGTTGGCGTGCGAGCGCACTCCGTTCCAACTGCTGTACGACAGCATCACCGAGCCCACGCCTCGCCGTATCGCCTCCTTGAAGGGCGGCAGGTGGACCGCGCGCAGCTCGGCCTCGGAGATCTCGGTGTTGCCCTGGTCGACGCCGCCGGTGGTGCCGCCGTCGCCGAGGTAGTGCTTGGCGGTGGTGAGCACGGAGGCCGGGTCGGCGCCCAGGGTGTCGCCCTGCATGCCGGTGATGAACGAGGTCATGGCGCTGGGCAGTTCGGGGGTCTCGCCGAACGACTCGTAGGTGCGGCCCCAGCGGTCGTTGCGGGCCACGCACAGACAGGGCGCGAACGACCAGTCGATGCCGGTGCCCGCCACCTCCTCGGCGACCGCCCGCCCCACGCGCTGCACCAGGGCGGGGTCGCGTGTGGCGCCGAGGCCGATGTTGTGCGGGAAGAGGGTGGCGCCGCGCACCGCGTTGTGTCCGTGCACCGCGTCGATGCCGTAGATCATCGGGATGCCGAGCGGGGTGGCCAGGGCGGTGCGCTGGAGCGCGTCGTAGGTGTCGGCCCAGGTCTGGGCGTTGTTGGGGCTGACGGTGGAGTCGCCGCCGGAGAGCACCGAGCCGATGCGGTAGGCGGCGAGGTCGGACTGCGGGACCAGCGCGTCCTTCTCGACCTGGGTCATCTGGCCGAGCTTGTCGTCGAGCGTCATCCGGCCCAGCAGGTCCTCGACCCGCTGCGGCACCGGCAACGCCGGGTCCTGGTACGGCAGTACGGCGGCGGAAACCGCGGCGGGCGCGGGCGGCGCGGCCGCGGTCAGCCCCGTCACGGCGAGGGCCCCGGCGCACAGGGCGGCGAGGAGCGCGGGACGGCGTACGGAACGCGAAGGCCGGGAGGAGCAGGAGGAAGGGGAAGAGGGGGAAGGGAGAAGGAGAGCGGGGCGCGAGCTCATGGCGGGCCTTTCCGGGTGCGGGCCGGAGGGGCGGGGCACGTGCGGGCCGAAGGTGCGGGGCTGGAACGCTCCGGGGTCCGCCCTGGTCGGCGCAGGGCGGAGCCCGGAGCGGGTCGGTGTGCCGCCGGTCAGACGACCGAGCAGGCGGTGCCGTTCAGCGTGAAGGCGCTCGGCTCGGCGAAGGTGCCGCTGTAGGTGCCCTGGAAGCCGAAGCTCTGGGTGCCGCCGGCCGGGATGCGCGCGTTGTAGGCGACGGGGGCCGCGGTGACAGCGCCCGACGAACCGGTCAGGGTCGCGTTCCAGGAGCTGGTGATCCGCTGCCCGGACGGCAGGGTGAAGCCGAGGCGCCAGCCGTCGACCGGCGCCGAACCGGTGTTCTTCACCGTCAGGTTGGCGGTGAAGCCGCCCTGCCAGACATTGGTGTCGTACGCCACCTGGCAGGCGCCCGCCGGGTCGCCGGGGTCGCCCGGGCCACCGGGGTCGGTGCCGCCGGTGTTCACGGTCGAGGAGAAGGAGTTCACCGCGAGCCCGGCACCGTTCTGCCACGGCTCGAACCCGGCCTGAACACTCGTCAGATACCAGTTGTTCTGGGCCATTCCACGGGCGACGGTCGCGTCGACGAAGTCCATGACGTCGAAGCTCCAGCTCGCGAGCGCCGACGGGGCGACGAAGGAGATCACGTCGTTGGAGCCGTTGTTGCCGGTCCACACCTCCCAGGTGCGGCCGCCGACGGTGGCGGTGGCGACCCGCGAGCCGACCGGCTGGATCGAGCCGACCCGGTTGAACCAGATCATGATCTCGGTCCGGTTGACGCCGTCGGTACGGGGCGTCGGGTCCAGCCAGATGTCGTACGCAGCGTCGTAGACGGCGCCCGAGACGTAGCCGTAGGAGATGCTGCTGGGCGCGCTGGAGATGGTGCTCAGCTGGGCGGGGAGGTTGGTCCCGGGCGAACAGTTCGTGTAGTGGCAGCCGTTGAAGAGCGACGGGTAGGACTTGGGGGCCCCGTTGGTCGGCACCGAGCCGTCGGCCTGGGTGACCCGGAAGCCGGTGTCGGTGGCGGTGACGCACTGGGGGGCGCTGGTGCCCCAGCGGTTGTTCTGGACTACGTAGCGGCCCTGGATCACGGTCGATCCGTACTGCTCGCAGATCAGCGTGTCGGCCTGGGCCGGGGCGCCGGCGGTGACCAGCGCGGCGACGGTGGCGAGGGCGGTGAGCAGCGCGCCGAACAGGGCGCGCACGGTGCGGAGGCGGTGCGGTGACGATCGCATGCGGGGGCCTCTCTGGCGGGGTTCGACAGGGCCGTGCTGCGGAGGGCGGGTGTGCGGAGCAATGCGGGAGCGCTCCCATCTCCCCACTGATGGGAGCGCTCCCATCCCACCGGTTTCGGTGGCGACTGTAGGAGTCGCCCCATGCCCCTGACAACCCTGCGCGCGTGATTGCGTCGAACGGATTTCGAAGTCGCAGGTCAGTCGGGGTGATCGGGAGGGCTCCTCAACTGGTCCCGCATACAGGGATGTTGGGAGCGCTCCCGAATGGGGGCGTTCCGCGGTTCAGCCGGTGCAGGCGCGGCCGTTCAGAGTGAAGCCCGCCGGGGTCCCGGCCGGGGTGCCGCTCGCCTGGAGGCCGAAGGTCGCCGTGGCGCCCGCCGGGAGGGCCGCGTTGTAGCCCGCGTCGGAGGCCGTGACCTCGGCTCCGGACTGGGTGACGGTGGCGTTCCAGGCGTTGGTGACCTTCTCGGCGCCCTTGAAGGAGAAGGCGAGCCGCCACCCGTTCACGGCCGACGTCCCGGTGTTGCGGACCCGGACCTCGGCGGTGAACCCGCCGTTCCATGAGGACCCGACGGTGTAGGTGACCGCGCAGCCGTCGGCAGGGGTGGGGGTGGGAGTCGGCGTGGGGGTAGGCGTGGGTGTGGGCGTGGGCGTGGGCGTGGGTGTCGGCGTCGGGTCCGGGGTCGGGGTGCTGCCGTCGGGCAGGGCGCCCCACTGCCGATCCGCACCCTCCAGCAGGACGATGTTCGGGGCGTCCACCGGGGTGCTGCCCGGGGTGGTGGCGATGCGCTGGTACGACCAGTCGTCGCCCGGGTTCCAGGCGCCGGCCGAACTGATCCGGAACTGCACCTCCTTGCGGTACGCGGACTGTCCGGCCGGGGCGATGTCGGTGGCCGAGCAGTCGACGGTGACGTAGTAGACGTCCCCCGCGTGACGCGTCGGGCCGGAGACCGGGCCGCACTGGTTGTAATTGGTACTGACGCTGATCTGCTGGGGCTGGACGCCGGGTTCGAGCGTGAAGTAGTAGCGCAGGGAGCTGTCGGTGAGCGTACGGGCGGGCCAGGCCGACTTGTTGATCACGTAGGCCTTGATCTCGGTGAAGTTGGTGCCGGAGGCGTTCACCGAGGCCTGCACGGACATCTCGGGTCCGTCGGGTGTCTCCGCGCGCGGGAAGTCGGCCTGGGGTGCTCCGCCGTACTCGGCGTACAGGCGGGCGAGGGCGCCGGTGAAGGCCGCGTTGTAGTCGGTGGCGACCTCGTTGTTGACGTAGTTCTGGCGGTCGTCGGTGTAGGCGTCGTCGGCCGCGCTCGGGCCGCCGACGAGGGCGCCGTAGAGGGTGTGCCGGCTGTCGGCGGGGCTGGTGATCTGGTCGGTCCAGGAGCCGTGGGCCGTGCGGTGGTGAGGCTTGGTCGGCGGGTTGCTGCCGAAGCCGACGACATAGCTGGACCTGCGGGGGTTGTCGCCGAGCGCGTAGTCGATCTGGCGGACGGCGAAGTCGTGGTAGCGGGCCTTGCGGGTGGGGTCGCCGGTCAGCCAGTCCGCGTACACGAGCGCGGCGAAGGCGGTGTTGGCGGCGTAGCGCAGGGAGCCCCAGCTGTCGAGGACGGCCTGGCCGCCGGGCGAGTAGCGGACCCGGGCGCCGTTCACGCCGACGGTCCACCAGTCGAGCCAGCGGTTGGCGTCGTCGATGTACTTCTGCTTCCCGGTGAGCTGGGCGAGCAGGACGTAGGAGCCGTAGGAGGTGTCGTCCCAGGACAGGGTCCAGCGGTAGGAGCGGGTGGTGGACTGGGGCTCGGTGGAGAGGTTGTCGTAGTAGCTCTCCGCCTTGGTGAGGTAGGCCGGGTCGCCGGTGGCCTTGTACAGCCAGATCGCGCCCCACACCAGCTCGTCGCGGTAGCCGCTCCAGGAGTTGTAGTAGCCCTGGGCGTCGCTGATGCAGTCGCTGTACTTGCCGCGGTAGGTGTCGGCGAAGGAGTACAGCTGCTTGGCGTGGGTGAGGAGCTTGTCGGCGTAGGCGGCGTCGCTGTCGGCGAACACCATGGAGGAGGCGGCCATCGCCGCGGCGGTCTGGCCGGCCAGGTCCGAGCCGGGGCAGGAGGCGTCGATCTTGTAGGCGGGGCGCTCCATCGGCATCACCTCGGCGGGGCCCCACCAGGCGTGGTCCTTGCCGCCGTTGCCGACCTGCCCGTACAGCACGTTGGGGGCGGGATGGGCCTTGACGAAGTAGTCGTTGACGAACCTGAGGTTGTTCTTCAGGTGCGTCCACTGTCCGGCGCTGGTGTACGCGGCGCGTTCCTCCAGGCCGCCCCAGGCCAGCACGGACGCCGAATACGCCATCGGCAGGCCGAACTTGACGTGGTCACCGGCGTCGTACCAGCCGCCGGTGAGGTCGAGGCCGGCGTCCTTGCCGTCGTTCAGCGCGGAGTCGCCGCGCCAGCCGGCCCGGTTCCATTCCGGGAGCTTCCCGGACTGCTGGGCCTCGTAGAAGAAGAGGGATTTCTGCAGGGCTTCGCCGTAGGCGAAGGCGGGCGCCGCGGCGGACTGTCCCGCCGAGGCGAGCGGCAGCAGCAGCCCCGCGGTGAGGGTCGCCGCGAGGACGGCGGGCCCCGACCGGGGCCGTCGTCTGAGGAGGTTGAGAAGGTGCGGGCGCAACGGATCGTCCTTTCCGTACAGGTGTGTTGTGCGGGGAGGAGGGATCGGTTCATGCCGTGCGGGAGCGCTCCCGGATTGAAACGTGGGAGCGCTCCCATACGCGGCCATGAAGCCAGCAGCGGCCCACGGTGTCAAGAGAAAGGGAGGGCCCCCTGGGGACACGCGTCCCAGGGGGCCCGGAGTTCAGGCTGAGGCCGGAGACGGGGACGGGTCCGGGACCATGCCCAGCTGGCGGAGTTGGGTGAGGACGTCGACGACGCCCCAGATCTCGGCGATGCGGGCGTCCTCGGTGAAGCGGACGACGAAGATCTCGCTGTACTCGACCTTCCTGCCGGTCGGCGGGGCGCCCCGGTACTCGCCCAGGTGTGTGCCGGTGACCGTGTTGCGGAAGACCAGTTTGTCGTCCTCGGCGATCACGTCCTCGATGGTCACCCGCACATCCGGGAACGCCCGCAGCAGCACGGCCCACACCTGCTTGAGCGCCTGCGCGCCGGTCATGCCCACCGGCACGGGCGCGTGGAACGCGACGTCCGGGGCGACGACTTCGTCGACGGTCCTGGCGATGACCTCCAGGTCGCCGCCGTTCACGGCGTCGTGGAAGCGCGCGAACGTCGCCTTGTTGGTCTCCACCTGGTTCGCCGGCATGGGTTCCTCCTCGGGATCGGCCTTCCGAACGGCCACACCCTTGAGACGTCACGGCCCGCCGTTCTGTGACATCGGGGCGTGGGCTCAGGCCGAGTCGCGCAGCACCAGCCGGGTCCGCAGGATGACGTGCCGCCAGGCGACCTCCGGCTGCTCCATCTCCTCGAGCAGCAGGCGCACCATCGTCCGGCCGATCTCCTCCAGGGGCTGGCGGACGGTGGTCAGGCGGGGCTCGGTGTGCTCGGCGAGCAGGAAGTCGTCGAAGCCGATGACGGCGACGTCGTCGGGGACGCGGCGGCCCGAGGCGTGCAGGACGGCCAGCGCTCCGGCGGCCATGGTGTCCGAGGCGGCGAAGACGGCGTCCACCTGCGGGTGGCGCTCCAGGACTTCGGTCATCGCCCGGCGGCCGCTCGCCTCGGTGAAGTCGCCCTCGACGACCCAGGAGTCCTCGTCGGGCATCCCGGCGTCGGCGAGGGCCTGCCGGTAGCCGCGCAGCCGGCACTGGGCGACGTACATGTCGAGCGGTCCGGCGATGGCCGCGATCGACCGCCGGCCGCCGCGCAGCAGATGGCCGACGGCCTCTCGGGCGCCGCCCACGTTGTCGGCGTCGACGTAGGTGATCTGCTCGTCGCCGGAGCGGCGGCCCATCAGCACGGTGGGAATGCCGGCGTCGGCGAGATGGTCCGGGAGGCGGTCCTCCGCGCGGACGGACATCAGCAGGACGCCGTCGACCCGGCCGCCGCGTGCGTACTCGACGAACTGCTGCCGCTCGGCGTCCGTGCGGACCAGCGTGAGCAGCAGTTGCACGGAGGTGTCGGTCAGGGCGTCGCCGACGGAGCGTACGGTCTCGGAGAAGAACGGCTCGCCGAACTGCCGCCAGTCCCGCTCCGTGATCACCAGCGCCACGGCGTCCGCCCGCCGCCCGGCCAGCGAACGCGCCGCCAGGTTGGGCACATAGCCGAGCTCGGCGATGGCCTGCTGCACTGCGCGCCGCGTCGAGTCCTTGACGCCCGCCTCGTTGTTGACGACACGGGACACCGTGCCTCGCCCGACACCGGCGAGGGCGGCCACTTCCTCCAGCGTGGGTGTCGTACCGGGCCGTTGTCTGACCATGTTCACCCCCCAAGGGCGTCCGATCTTACGGGCCTTGGCCCCGCGTGATCGAACGCCCCGGGCGTTTATCGGACGCCGTAGCGCTCCCGTAGTTCGACCTTGCGTACCTTTCCGGACACCGTCATCGGGAAGGTGTCGAGGATCTGGAGGCGGCTGGGGATCTTGTAGTGGGCCAGCCGGCCTTCGCAGAAGGTGCGTAGTTCGTCCAGCGTGAGGGGGTCCGCCGGGTCCCGGGGGATGACGCAGGCCAGGACCTCCTCGCCGTAGCGCTCGTGGGGTACGCCCACGACCTGGACGTCGGCGATCTTGGGATGGGCGTAGAGGAACTCCTCGATCTCGCGCGGGTAGATGTTCTCGCCGCCGCGGATGATCATGTCCTTGATGCGGCCGACGATCTCGAGGTAGCCGTCCTCGCGCATCACCGCGAGGTCGCCGGTGTGCATCCAGCGGCCGGCGTCCACGGCCTCGGCGGTCTTGTCGGGCTGCTCCCAGTAGCCGAGCATCACGCTGTAGCCGCGGGTGCACAACTCCCCTGCCGTACCCCGGGGTTGGGTCACGCCCGTCGCCGGGTCGACGACCTTCACCTCGATGTGCGGCAGGACGCGGCCGACCGTGCCCGTGCGGTGTTCCAGGTCGTCGTCGCGCCGGGTCTGGGTGGAGACGGGCGAGGTCTCGGTCATGCCGTAGCAGATGGACACCTCGGCCATGTTCATCTCGGCGACCACGCGCTTCATCACCTCCACCGGGCAGGGCGAGCCCGCCATGATCCCGGTGCGCAGGGAAGACAGGTCGTACGAGGCGAAGTCGGGGAGGTTCAGCTCCGCGATGAACATGGTCGGGACGCCGTACAGGGACGTGCAGCGCTCCTGCTCGACCGCGCGCAGGGTGGCGGCCGGCTCGAAGGAGGGGGCGGGGATGACAATGCAGGCGCCGTGGGAGGTGGCGGCCAGATTGCCCATCACCATGCCGAAACAGTGGTAGAAGGGCACCGGCACGCAGACCCGGTCCTGCTCGGTGTAGGCGATCGACTCGCCCACGAAGTAGCCGTTGTTGAGGATGTTGTGGTGGGAGAGGGTGGCGCCCTTGGGGAAGCCGGTCGTGCCGGACGTGTACTGGATGTTGATGGGGTCGTCGCAGGACAGCTCCGGGAACGGCGCCGGGGTGGCGCGCGTGAGCAGTTCGTCCCAGCTCGGGTCGCCGATGAAGACCGTCTCCCGCAACTGCGGGCAGTTGGAGCGCACTTGGCCAACCATCGCGCGATAGTCGCTCGTCTTGTGGCTGAGGGACGCGAAGAGCAGCGAGATGCCCGCCTGCTTCAGGACGTACTCGACCTCGTGGGTGCGGTAGGCCGGGTTGATGTTCACCATGATCGCGCCGATGCGGGCGGTGGCGTACTGGACGAGGACCCACTCGGGGCAGTTGACGGCCCAGATCCCCACCCGGTCGCCCTTGGTGACACCGCTCGCGAGGAGGGCGCACGCCAGCTCGTCGACGTCGGCGGCGAATCGGGCGTAGGTCCAGCGGCGGCCCGAGGGCACGTCGACGAGTGCCTCCCGGTCGGGCCAGGCGGCGACCGCCCGGTCGAGGTTGGCGCCGATGGTGTCGCCGAGCAGCGGGGTGTCGCCGACGCCGTGTGCGTACGAGATCACCGGGGTCGCTGAAGTCGACGGGGTCACCGGGTTTGCCGAGGTCGCCGAGGTTGCCGGGTTCGACGGGGTCGCCGGGGTCGACGGGGTCGCCGGGGTCGACGGGGTCGCCGGGGTCGACGGGTTCACCGGAAGTCCTCCTCGCGGTACTCGGCGTCCGACCCGGCCGCGGTGGCCTCGCGCAGCTCGACGCGGCGGATCTTGCCGGAGACGGTCTTGGGCAGGGGCGCGAACTCCAGGCGGCGGATGCGCTTGTAGGGGGCGAGGACGTCACGGGAGTGCTCGAACAGCACCTTCGCGGTGTCGGCGCCCGGCTCCCAGCCCTCCGCCAGGACGACGTACGCCTTCGGCACCGCCAGGCGCAGCTCGTCCGGGGCGGGCACGACCGCGGCCTCGGCGACGGCCGGGTGCTCCAGGAGGGCGCTCTCCAGCTCGAAGGGGGAGATCTTGTAGTCGGAGGCCTTGAAGACGTCGTCGCTGCGGCCGATGTAGGTGAGGTAGCCGTCCTCGTCGCGGGAGGCGACGTCCCCGGTGCGGTAGTAGCCGTCCGCCATGGCCTCGGCAGTGCGCTCCGGGTCGCCGTGGTAGCCGGTCATCAGGCCGACCGGGCGGGCGGACAGGTCGAGCGCGATCTCGCCCTCGGCGGCGCCGGGCGCGCCGGTGACGGGGTCGAGCAGTTCGACGCGGAAGCCGGGGCTGGGGCGGCCCATCGAGCCGGTCTTCAGGGGCTGGCCGGGGCTGTTGGAGACCTGGACGGCAGTCTCGGTCTGGCCGAAGCCGTCCCGGATGGTGACGCCCCAGGCGCGCCGGACCTGCTCGATGACCTCGGGGTTGAGCGGCTCGCCCGCGGCGACGGCCTCGCGGGGCGGGGTGGCGAGCTGGCCGAGGTCGGCCTGGATGAGCATCCGCCACACCGTCGGGGGCGCGCAGAAGGTGGTGACGCCCGCACGGTCCATCTCGGCCATCAGCCGGGCCGCGTCGAAGCGCGTGTAGTTGAAGAGGAAAACGGTCGCCTCGGCGTTCCAGGGCGCGAAGAGGTTGGACCAGGCGTGCTTGGCCCAGCCGGGCGAGGAGATGTTCAGATGCACGTCGCCGGGCTTCAGGCCGATCCAGTACATGGTGGCGAGGTGGCCGACCGGGTACGAGGTGTGGGTGTGCTCGACCAGCTTGGGGCGGGCGGTCGTACCCGAGGTGAAGTACAGCATCAGGGTGTCGTCGGCGCGGGTGGGGCCGTCGGGGGTGAAGCCGGCGGGGGCGGCGTAGGCCTCCTCGTAGGCGTGCCACTCCCCTCCGGTGCCGCCGGTCGCGATGCGGGTGTAGCCGCCGGGGACCTCGGTGAACTTCTCCGTGTCCTCGGCCCGCGCGATCACGTGCCGGACCTGCCCGCGCTCGACGCGGTCGCGCAGGTCGGCGGGGCCGAGCAGCGGGGTGGCGGGGATCACGACGGCACGCAGCTTCATCGCGGCGAGGGCGGTCTCCCACAGCTCGGCCTGGTTGCCGAGCATGACCAGGATGCGGTCGCCGCCCCGCACTCCGAGGCCGCGCAGCCAGTTCGCGACGCGGTCGGAGCGGTCGGAGAGCTCCGCGAAGGACAGCAGGGTCTCGGTGCCGTCCTCCTCGACGATGTGCAGGGCCGTGCGGTCGTTGCCGTCCGCGATCCGGTCGAACCAGTCCAGGGCCCAGTTGAACTCCTCGGGGCGCGGCCACGCGAAGCCCTCGTATGCGGTGACGTAGTCCTCACGGTGCTCCAGCAGGAAATCGCGTGCCCCGCGGAAGTCCTCGGTGGCCGTCGTCATCTGTCCTCCTCTGTGCCGGACCATTGCCGGGCGGCTCCCGGTCATCGTGTAATCCGTGATGCAGGTCTCACTACCCCCGAACGGGGGTGTGCGCCGCTGGGGCCCGTCAGACAGGCCCTGGGTTGCGGCCGGCCTGCCCCGCGATCGGGACGCGGGGCGGCGGCAGCGGCCCTTCGGGATGCGGCCGGACGGGCGAGAGGAAGTGGGCGGACACGGCCGGCGCGGCGGGAGCGGCCGGCAGGCGGAGCGGCATGGGCGAGCGGGTCCGGCACGTGGCGGGGCGGCCGGACCTGCGGCGGGAAAGGCGAGCGGGTGTGTGGGGCATGGCAGGCACGAGCGAGTGGTGGCGGCGGACGCGATGACGAGCGAGGTGGCGGGGACGGATCTGTGCGCCGCGCTGGTGCGGCTGCGGCGGGTGACGGGGCTGCCCGTGGCGTTCGGCGGGCTGGTGGAGCCGGGCCGGCCGCAGCTGCGGATCAGCGAGCTGAGCGGCACGGCGACGCCTGCGCTGCGTTCGCTGGCGGTGACCTCGGGCAACGGCCTGGGCGGGAAGGCGGTCGCGCTGTCGCGGCCGTGCGCGGTGACGGACTACTCCTCCTCGCGGCAGATCAGCCACGAGTACGACGTGCCGGTCGCCACGGAGGGCCTGCGCTCGGTGCTCGCGGTGCCCGTCGTCGTACGGCGCCGGGTGCGCGGGGTCCTCTACGGCGCCCTGCGCACGGCCCAGCCGCTGGGCGACCGCACCCTGCACGCGGCGGTGGAGGCGGCGCGGGACGTGGAGCAGTCGCTGGTGGCGGCGGAGGAGGCGAGGAACCTGCTCGCCTCGGCCCCCGCTGCTGCCACCGGCACCCGCGTGGAGGCCACGGCCACCCGCGAGCGGATGCGGGAGGCGCACGCGGCGCTGCGGGCGCTGGCCCCGCGGATCACGGACCCGGAGCTGCGGGAGGAGCTGCTGCGGGCGTGCGGGCTGCTGGCGCCGGACGGCCCCGACGGTCCGGCGGCTCCGCGCGCGGTGGACCTCGCGCCGCGGGAGGTCGATGTGCTGACCTGGGTCGCCGCGGGTGCCACCAACGCGACGGCGGCCGACCGGCTGGGCCTGCGCCCCGAGACGGTCAAGAGCTATCTGCGCTCGGCGATGCGCAAGCTGGGCGCCCGCACACGCGGCGAGGCCGTGGCGGCGGCACGCCGGGCGGGGGTACTGCCGTAGCCGGCGCGCCGGACGCGGGTGCAGCCGCCGTAGCCGGCCCGCCGGACGCGGGTGCTGCCGTAGCCGGCCCGCCGGGCGGGGGTACTTGGGTAGCCGGAACGCCGGACGCGGGTGCTGCTGCCGTGGCCGGCGGCAGAGCCGACATGATGGCCATCCATTCATATACCGGCGCCCCGAATTTCCGTATGCTCCCAAGTTGTTATTTCCCTCACCACCTCGTCACTCCGGATTTCAATGAGTCGTTGCCTAGAATTTGGCACGGCCACGACACACGGAGGGAGCGGTGACCGTGCGACGGGACTTCCAGGAGCCTGCCCGATGCCGCCCCGACCTGGTCATCGGCAGGGAGGAGCTGTTCGGCGCGGCGCGCGAGCAGCTCGCCCGGGGCGGCAGCGTGCTGCTGCAGGGGCCCGCCGGAATAGGAAAGTCGACCGTGCTGCGGGCATTGGCCGCGGAATACGGCCGCACCGCACGGACCGTGTTGCGCTGCTCGGCCACCGAGTCCGAATCGCATCTGCCCTTCCTGGCCCTCGCCGACCTGCTCGGCCTGGTGCTGCACGAGGTGTCCGACAAGCTGCCCGCCGCCCAGCGCACCGCCCTGGAGTCGGCGCTGACCGGCCGCGGCGAGTCCAGCCTCCAGCGCGACGGCCTCGCCCTGCGGCTGGCCGTGCTGTCGGTGCTGCGGGCGCTGGCCGCCGAGGGCCCTGTCCTGGTCGTGGCCGACGACCTGCAGTGGCTGGACTCCGCGAGCGCCGAGCTGCTGGGCTTCGCCGCCCGCCGCCTCGGCGACTTCCCGGTGCAGATCCTGTGCGCCGTACGCACCGAGGGGCCGGAGTACGACCGTCAGCTGCGGGCCACCCCGCCGGAGACGCTGGCGCTGCGGCTCGGCCCGCTCACCCGTGCCCAGGTGTCGGCGCTGCTCGACCAGGGCGGCTACGAGCTGCCCCGCTCCACCGTCCGGGACATCCACCGCACCAGCGGCGGCAACCCGCTGTTCGCCCTGGAGCTGGGCCGCGCCCTCGCCGAGAGCGCCACGCCGCCCCGTCCGGGCGAGCCGCTGCCGGTGCCGACCTCGCTGCGGGCGCTCGTGCTGAGCCGTCTGGAGATGCTGTCGGAGGACGCGCGCGACACCCTGCTGGTGGCCAGTGCGGGTGCCCGTCCCACGCTGGCCCTGCTGCACGCGGCCGGCCGGCAGAACGCCGAGGCGGAGACCGCCCAGGCGGCGGCGCTCGGGCTGCTGGCCACCGAGCCGGAGGGTCCCGCCGTACGGTTCGCGCATCCGCTGATCTCGGCCGCCCTGTACGCGGAGGCGCCCGCGCAGTCGCGGCGCGCCGCGCACGCCGCGCTGTCGACCGCCGCCTTCGACCCGATCGAGCGGGCCCGGCATCTGGCGCTGGCCACGACCGGCACCGACCCGGAGGTCGCGGCGCGGCTCGGGGAGGCCGCCGCGCTGGCCCGGGACCGCGGGGCGCCGTCGGTGGCGGCCTCGCTCGGGCTGCTCGCCGCCCGGCACACCCCGGCCGGCATGGTGCCGAGCCCCGACACTCGCCGGCTCCAGGCCGCCGAGGACGCGCTGACCGCCGGCGAGGTCGACCTGGCCCGGGACATCGCCCGGGACGTGCTGACCCGGGCGACCGCCTCCAGCGACCGGGTGCGGGCCTGGATGGTGGTGATCGAGGCCGCGGGTCAGGCGCTCGGCGACGTCGACGCCGTCTTCCCGCAGGCCCTCGCGGACGCGGGCGACGACCCGCGGCTGCTGGCGCAGGTCCACTACCAGCTGGCCTGGCGCGGACTGATGGTCCTCGGTGACTTCGCCGAGGCCCGGCAGGAGGCCGAACGCGCCGCCGAGCTGGCCGCCCGGGGCGGCGACCGGCGCACCGAACTGCTCGCCCTGTCCTTCCAGGCGACCGCCGAGACCCTGATGGGCCACCCGAACGCCCCGCAGACCATCAAGCGCGCCCTGCGTGAGCCGCAGGACCCGCAGGTGGCGTGTCATCACAACGGGGCGGGGGCGGCCCGCTTCCGCTGGCTGATCATGAGCGACCAGCTCTCCGAGGCCCGGGCCACCGTCACCGCGCTGCTGCGCGAGGCACGCCGGCGCGGCAACGTGGAGAGCGAGGTGCACTTCATGCGCTCGCTCGCGGAGACCGAGCTGCGCTCCGGGCACTGCGGCCGCGCCCTGGACCTGGCCCGCGAGAGCCTGCGGCTGGCCCGGGACTGCGGGATCGGCGAGAGCGCCTCCACGATGTTCACCTCCCTCGCCGAAGCGTCGGGCGGGGACGTGGAGCAGGCGCTGGAGCTCGCCCGGGAGGCGGTGACGCACGCCGAGGAGGACGGCGACCCGGTGTATCTGTCGCTGGCCCTGGGCTCGCTGGGACATGCCCAGTTCGTGGCCCAGGACGCGGCCGGAGCGGTCGGTTCGCTGCGCCGGGTGCGGCAGCTGGAGGAGAGCCTGGGCGTGACCGACCCGGCCCGCGGCCGCTGGCAGGGCAATCTGGCCGAGGCGCTGGTGCTCGTCGGCGAGACGGCCGAGGCCCAGGAGGTGATCGACGTCACCCGCGAGCAGGCGCTGCGGCTCGGCCGGGAGAGCGTGCTCGCCGTGCTGGACCGGGCGGAGGCGCTGGTGCGGGCCGCGCGCGGCGAACGTGAGGCGGCCGTCGCACAGCTGACGTCCGTCCAGGACCGGCTCGCCAAGCTGGGCTACGGCCTGGAGGAGGCGCGGGCGGCCTTCGCGCTGGCCCGGCTGCGCACCGGGCGGCCCGGTCCGACGTCGTACGACGAGGCGGAGCGGCTGTTCCGCAGGTGCCGGGCGCTGCCCTGGCTGAAGCAGGTGGAGGCGGCCGCGACGGCGACCCCGGCGGAGCCGGCCGCACCCGCGCCCGCGCCCGCCGAGGTCGACGCGCTGGAGGGGCTCGCCTCGATGGAGCGTCAGGTCGCGGCGCTCGTCATGGAGGGCGCGACCAACCGGGAGATAGCCGGCCGGCTGTTCATCAGCGTCAAGACGGTCGAGGCGACCCTGACCCGGGTCTACCGCAAGCTCGGTATCCGCTCCCGGGTGGACATCGTCCGACTGGCCGCGGGCCGCCACGCCAAGTGAGCCCCGCGCACGACCGAGGGTTTTCCCTGCCCCAACTCCCCTAGGGGGTTCCCTCATTGGGAGGGGGCAGGGCCCGCCTCTAGCGTAAAGGCGTGCCGCTCGCCGGGCACACGGAGGCCGGTCCCGAGGCCGCCGTGCATCACCCCCCACCCCGCGCGACCCCCCACCGGCAATCCTTGAGGAGACTCATGTTCGGGTTCACCCGTGCAAGACGATCCGTCGTAGCCCTCGCGGTCGGCACCGCTGCCGCCGCCACCGCCCTCACCTGCGCCCCCACCGCCTCCGCCGCCCCCAACCCGATCGTGGGCGGCACCACGACCACCACCTCCGCCTATCCGTTCGTCATGCAGATCACCGACGCCTACCAGAACCAGTTCTGCGGCGGCACGCTGGTCTCCCCCACCAAGGTCGTCACCGCCGCGCACTGCATGGTGGGCGAGACCACCGGTTCGGTCCGCGTGGTGGGCGGCCGCACCTACCTCAACGGCACCAACGGCACGGTCGCCCGGGTCAGCAGGATCTGGGTCCACCCGAGCTACACCGACGCCACCAACGGCGAGGACGTGGCCGTCCTGACGCTGTCGACGTCGATGCCGTACACCACCGCCAAGTACGTCACCTCCTCGCAGACGGGCGTGTACGCGGCCGGCACCACCGCCCGGGTGCTCGGCTGGGGCACGACCTCGGAGAGCGGCAGCTCCTCCAACCAGCTGCGGACCGCGACCGTCCCGGTCGTGTCCGACAGCAGTTGCGGCAGCTCCTACGGCTCCGACTACGTCGCGAGCGAGATGGTCTGCGCCGGATACACCTCCGGCGGCGTGGACACCTGCCAGGGCGACAGCGGCGGTCCCCTGCTCATCGGGGGCGTCCTGGCAGGGATCACTTCCTGGGGCGAGGGCTGCGCGAGGGCCGGCTACCCGGGTGTCTACACCCGGCTGACGACCTTCTCCAGCCTCGTGACCGCACAGGTCAACTCGTGAACCCAGAAGACTCCTGAGTATCCCTCAGGTGAGTAACCAGGGGGCGTTGCGGGCCTCCACGAGCGGCCCGCAACGCCCTCTATCCATGTCCGGTCACCGGATGACGGTCCCGTACCTGATGTCGTACGACGTCCCCTTGTGCAGCGTGTCGAGCATGCGCCGCCCCTCCTGCTCGACCTCGGCGCGCCGGGCCCTGGTGAGGGTGCCGAAGGGCTGGATCACGAGGGTGTCGTCGAGGAGCTTCCACACGCCCGCGAGGAAGCCGTCGACGAGGAGCGTGCAGTGGACCGTGTTGCCCTGCCAGGTGCTGCCCCAGTGCTCGGGCGGCACCACCCGGGTGCGGTCGGCGTGGGAGAGCAGCAGGTTGTCGAACTCGGGCAGGAAGCGCGGCGGGGCGGGGGTGTCCGGGTCGGGGCGCGGGGCGTCGGGGAGGTCGAAGAGTTCGACGCCGTTGTCGTCCCGGAAGGTGAGGAGTTGCGGCCGGAGCCGTTCGAAGACGGGCCGCAGCCGGGTCAGTCCCGCCCAGGTCTGCATGTCCTTGACGGAGGCGGGCCCGAAAGCGGCGAGGTAGCGCAGGACGACGTCGTCGATGGCGGCGGCCGGTCCGGCGGGGCGGCCGAGCCAGTGCTCGGCGGTGGTGAGCGAGACCTGGCCGCTGCGGCCCCACAGTCCGCGCGGGGTGACCTGGACGAGCGGGAGTTTGCAGCGGGCTGCGACCCCGAGGGCCTGCGGGTCGGCGTCCGGCCACTCGGCGAGCAGGTGCTCGCGCAGCTGTTTCATGGTCCGCGGCTCGGCCTCGACGAACTCACGGGCGAGCGCGGCGAGCCGGTCCAGGTCGACGCCGGTGAGCCCCTTGCGGAACACGCCGATCTCCCGGTCCCGGGCGGGCTGCACGAGCGGACGCAGGGCGAGCGCGTCGGCGGCGGTGTGCGTGTGGATCGTCGAGCGCATGGTCACCATGCGGACGACGGCGCGCTCGGCCATCAGCTCCGAGAGCCGCTCGGGCACGAAGCCGTCGAGGCGGGCGGCGAGCGCGTAGTACGGCGGCCTGACGTTCTGCGCCTGCAACCCGATCAGATGCTCCACCGCCGCCGCGGCCTGCAGCGGCGCACGGCGCAGCAGCAACTGCCGGTCCAGGGTCGCGCGGTTCAGCGCGCGGGTGCCGAGCAGGGGGGCCGGGGACGTCGTCTTCGTCATGCGGGGAACGCTATCGGGGCTTGCGGACGACTTCTGTCCTCGACGGTATTCTCGCGGTGATCCGCAGCCCGACCGGAGAGGCACCGATGGCAGAGCGACGCCCACGTCCCGCCGCCAAGGGCCCGGGCAGGTACGTCCGGGGCCGTACACCGCTCGCGGCGAAGGGGCCCGTGCCGGAGCCGGAGGCCGCGGCGGAGCCCGCCGAGATCGGCAGCGTGGTGGAGGCGGCGCTGTACCGCGACGGGGTCCGGGTCTCCTCCCCCGGCACGCTGGCCGAGGCCTTCCGCGAGCTGCGCGAGCAGCCCGAGGGCATGGCCTGGATCGGCCTGGCCCGTCCGACGGAGCCCGAACTGCTCTCCATCGCCGCGGAGTTCGACCTGCACCCGCTGGCGGTGGAGGACGCGCTGGAGGCCCATCAGCGGCCGAAACTGGAGCGCTACGGCGAGACGCTCTTCGTCGTCCTGCGCGCCACTCGCTATCTCGACGCCCCCGAGGAGATCGACTTCGCCGAGCTGCACGTCTTCGTGGGCCCCGACTTCGTGATCACGGTCCGGCACGGCGCGGCCCCGGACCTGTCGGCGGTCCGCAGCCGTATGGAAGCGTCACCGGAGCTGCTGCGACTGGGCCCCGAGGCGGTGCTGTACGCCATCCTCGACGCAGTCGTCGACGGCTATGCGCCGGTCGTCGCCGGAGTCCAGAACGACATCGACGAGATCGAGACGGAGGTCTTCCGCGGCGACCCCGAAGTCTCCCGCCGCATCTACGAACTCTCCCGCGAGATGGTCGAGTTCCAGCGCGCCACCCGCCCCCTGGTCGGCATGCTGCACGGCCTGATGGCCGGCTTCTCCAAGTACGGCACGGACGACGAACTCCAGCGCTATCTCCGTGACGTCGCCGACCACGTCACCCACACCAGCGAACGCGTCGACGGCTTCCGCCAGGCCCTGACCGAGATCCTCACGGTCAACGCGACCCTGGTCACCCAGCAACAGAACGCGGAGATGCGGGCGTTGGCGGAGGCCGGCTTCGAGCAGAACGAGGAACTCAAGAAGATCTCCGCCTGGGCCGCCATCCTCTTCGCCCCGACCCTGGTCGGCACGATCTACGGCATGAACTTCGACCACATGCCGGAGCTGCACTGGATCGCGGGCTACCCGTTCGCGGTCCTGCTGATGGCGATGGTGTGCGTGAGCCTGTACGTGATCTTCAAGCGGCGCGACTGGCTGTAGAGACCTCAGGCCTGTGACATGGGCCGCTCGCCGAGATCGCGGAGATCCTGGAGCGGCCCGAGCTGAGCGGCGTACAGCAGCCTCAGGGCCTGCCCGGGATCACCAGACGAGGCCGCCGTCCACGCGGATGTTCTGGCCGGTGACCCAGCCGCCGTCGGGGCCGACCAGGAAGGCGACCATGCCGGCGATGTCGGCGGTGCTGCCGAGGGCACCCAAGGGGGTCTGCCGGGCGACCTCCGCGCGGATCTCGTCCGTGGTGGCCGAGCGCAGCATGCCCTTCTCGCCGCTGTCGGTGGGGCCGGGCGAGACGACGTTGACGGTGATGCCCTGGCCGCCCAGCTCGCGCGTGGCGATCCAGGTGAACTGTTCGAGGGCGGCCTTGCTGGCGGCGTACACGGCCTCCTGCAGGCGCGGCCAGCGGGTGGTGACCGTGGAGACGTTGACGATCCGACCGCCGTCCGTCATCCGGCTCGCGGCGTGCTGGATGGCGAAGAACGGCGCCTTGGCGTTCACGGCCATCTGCCGGTCGAAGTCCGCCTCGGCGGTCTCCCCGATCGGCGTGCGGAGGAACGTGCCGGCGTTGTTGACAAGGATGTCGAGCCGGGCGTCGAAATGCTTGTCCGCGGCGAGGAACAGCCGCTCGATCTGGTCCAGGTCGGTCAGTTCGATGCGCTCGGCCCACACCGTCCCGCCCTCGGCGGTGACTTCGGCGACGGTCTCCCGCGCGGCCGCCTCGTCGCGGCCGTAGCTGAACATCACCGCCGCGCCGTCGGCGGCCAGCCGCCGCACGATGGCCCGGCCGATCCCCCGGGACCCACCGGTCACGATCGCGCTCTTGCCGGCCAGTGGTTTCGTCCGCTCAGTGGTCATCGCTTGCCGTTCCTCTCGGGGTTCTCGGCGCCGGAAATGCCGATTAGGACACGCCCGGAAGGTGGCGACAAGGACGGTCCGACTACTTTGTGAAGTCGCCCTGGACGGCGATCAAGGGGCCGGGCAAACAACCGGAAAACAAGAGGAAACGCATCGGCCGGCACTGTCCGTCGCCCGCGATCAGCCCCGGTACAGCTCGGTGAGGAGTTCGATGGCCGCCCGGGTCGCGGGATGCGGGTCGTCGCGCCACCAGGCGAGACGGACGGCTACCGGGGCGGCGTCGCGGACCGGGCGGTAGACCACGCCCGGGCGCCGGTACTGGTGCGCGGTGGACTCGGCGGTCATGCCGACGCGGCGGCCGCCGGCGATGACGGTGAGCCAGTCGTCCACGTCATGGATGTCCTCGGTCTCCGGGCGGGACTCCGGCGGCCACAGCTCGGGCGTGGTCGTGCCCGTACGGCGGTCGACGAGGAGGGTGCGGCCGCTGAGGTCGGCGAGCCGGACCGAGCGGCGCCGGGCCAGCGGGTCGTCGGCGGCCAGGGCGCACAGCCGGCGCTCCAGGCCGACGATCGCGCTGTCGAAGCGGCGGTCGTCCACCGGGCGGCGCACCACCGCGAGGTCGCTGCTGCCCTCGGCGAGCCCGGCGGTGGCGGAGTTGACCCGGACCAGCTGGAGTTCCGTCGCCGGGTGCGCGGCGCCCCAGCGGCGCTGGAAGGCGAGGGTGTGCCGGCCGAGCGCGGCCCAGGCGTACCCGACCCGCAGCCGCTGCGAGCCCTCGGTCGCCTCACGGACCAGGTCGTCCACCTCGGCCAGCACCCGCCGGGCGTGGGCCAGGACGCGCAGCCCCGTGCCGGTGGGCGTCACCGAGCGGGAGGTGCGCCGCAGCAGCCGGGCGCCGAGGGTGTCCTCCAGCGCGGCGAGGGTGCGGGAGACGGCCGCCTGCGAGACGCCGAGGGCGTGGGCGGCGTCGGTGAAGGTGCCTTCGTCGGCGATCGCGACGAGGCAGCGCAGATGACGCAGCTCCACATCCATGACGCCAGCGTATAGATCGGCCGGTCCTTGCATTTTGTGCATCCCCGGGCGGACCGCACCCTCTGAGCATGTCAACGGCCCCCGAACGTCCCGCGGCCCCGGCCGCAGCGGCATCCGCATCCGCCGCCCCAGATCCGGCCCGCCCGGCAGACCCGGCAGACCTGGCAGGCCTGGCGGACCCGGCAGCCCCGGCAGCCCCGTCCGCCGCCCTCGCGCCCCGCGTGCGCCTCCTCGGTGTCGCCACCATGCTCGGCAGCGGCCTGTCCAACCAGACCGGTGCGGCGCTCGGCGCGCTCGCGTTCCCGGTCATCGGGCCCGTCGGCGTGGTGGCGGTGCGTCAGTACGTCGCCGCAGCCGTGCTGTCGGCCGTCGCGCGGCCGGGGCTGCGGTCGCTGACCGGCCGGCAGTGGCGGCCGGTGCTGCTGCTCGCGCTGGTCTTCGGGACGATGAACCTGTCGCTGTACACCGCGGTGGACCGGGTCGGTCTGGGGCTCGCGGTGACGCTGGAGTTCGTCGGGCCGCTCGCCCTGGCACTGGCCGGGGCGCGCCGCCGCCTGGACGCCTGCTGTGCGCTCGTCGCCGCGGCGGGGGTGGTCACGCTGATGCGGCCCCGGCCGTCGGCGGACTTCCTCGGCATGGGCCTGGGCCTGCTGGCGGCCGCGTGCTGGGCGTCGTACATCCTGCTGAACCGCACGATCGGGGAGCGCATACCGGGTGCCCGGGGTGCGGCGGCCGCGGCCGTGGTGTCGGCGGGGCTTTTTCTGCCGGTCGGGGTGGCCGTCGCGGTCGTGCGTCCGCCGACGGTGGGGGCGCTCGGGTACGCCGTGGCGGCGGGGGTGCTGTCGTCGGCGGTGCCGTATCTCGCGGATCTGGTCACGCTGCGGCGGGTGCCGGCCCAGGCCTTCGGGCTGTTCATGAGCGTCAATCCGGTGCTGGCCGCGCTGGTCGGGCTGGTCGTCCTCGAACAGCGGCTCGGGGTGGCCGAGTGGGCGGGCATCGGGGCGGTGGTGGGGGCCAACGCGGCCAGCGCAGCCGGCGTGGCGATCCGGAAGAAGTGAGAAAGCCCAGGCAGAAGCGCTATGCACCGCGTATATACTCGCCGTGTATAGTCCCCGCATGCCTTCTCTGACCAAGGAGCTTCCGACCCGGAAGACGACGAAAACGGGGGCCGGGTTCCGTGCCGCCGCCCTCGGTGCGGTGGCCGCCTGTGTGACGCTCGCGCTGACAGGGTGCACCCGCCTGGAGACCACCGCGCCGAGTTCCGTACGCGCGGAGGCCGCCGCCGGCGCGCCCGCGCGGTTCGGGACCGTGGACTGCCGCAAGGCCAAGTGCATCGCGCTGACCTTCGACGCCGGGCCCAGCGAGAACTCCCCGCGACTGCTGGACATCCTCGAGCGGGAGCGGGTCCCGGCGACCTTCTTCCTGCTGGGCAAGCGGCACATCGACACCTATCCCGAGCTGGTGCGGCGGATGGCCGACGAGGGGCACGAGATAGCCAGCCACACCTGGGGCCACAAGATCCTCACCGATCTGCGGCCCGACGAGATACGCGAGGAACTCAAGCGCCCCAACGAGGAGATACGGCGCCTGACCGGGCGCACTCCCACCCTGATGCGCCCGCCGCAGGGCCGCACCGACGACACCGTCCACGAGATCTGCCGCGAGCTGGGCATGGCGGAGGTGCTGTGGAGCGTGACGGCCAAGGACTACAAGACGAACGACCCGGCGCTCATCCGGCAGCGCGTCCTGGACCAGGCCTCCCGGGACGGCATCATCCTGCTGCACGACCTCTACGACGGGACCGTGCCGGCCGTGCCCGGCATCATCAAGGCGCTCAAGGAGCGCGGCTACGTCTTCGTGACGGTCCCCCAACTCCTGGCCCCCGGCAAGGCGGAGCCGGGGAAGGTGTACCGCTAGCGGTTCACCACGTCAGGTGCAGCTCCTGCGGCGAGCGCAGCACCATCGGCAGCATGGTGACCGGACGGTCCCCGGCCAGGCGCAGGCTCGGCAGCCGGGAGGTCAGCTCGCGCAGCGTCGCCTGGACCTGTTCGCGCGCGAGCCCCTTGCCGACACAGGCGTGGGCGCCGACGCCGAAGGAGAGATGCCGGCCCGGGGCGCGGGTGATGTCGAACTCGTCGGGGCGCGCATGGGCCGCGGCGTCCCGGTTGGCGGCGCCGAAGGAGACGAACACATCGGCCCCGGCCGGGAGTTCGGTGCCGGACAGGTTCACCGGGCAGGTGGTGACCCGGCGGAAGCCCTGCAGCGCGGTGTCGTAGCGAGCCGCCTCCTCCACGGCCGCCGGGACGCGGTCCGGCTCCTTGCACAGCAGCTCCCACTGGGCGGGGTGGCGCAGCAGGTGCAGCACCGTGGTGCCGATCAGGCCGGTCGTGGTCAGGTGCCCGGCGAGCAGCAGGTTCACCAGGTGCGAGACGGTCTCGTGGCGCTGGTCGAGGGTGAGTTCGGCCGTGCCCTCGCCGGCCACGTCGACGACGATGTCGGTGCACAGGTCCTCGCGCGGCCGGGCCCGGCGGTCGCGGGCGTAGCCGTCGAGGAGGTGCTGCATCCGGACCACGGCCTCGGCGGCGGCGACCTGCTCCTCCTCGGGCAGCGGGAGGAAGACCAGCTCCAGGAACCGCTGCCCGCCCTCCACGACGGCCGGCACGTCGGCGGGGTCCAGGCCGACGACCCGGCCGATGACCTCGCCGGGCAGCCGGCGGGCGTACGCCGACATCAGCTCCACGGACCCCTGCCCGGCGAACTCGCCGACGAGCGCGGCGGCGCGCTCGGCGATGTACGGCGCGACGGCGGCGACCCGCGCCGGGGACAGTCCGCGCACGAGCGGCTCGCGCAGCCGCCGGTGCAGGTCACCGTCGGAGACGACGACATGGGGCCGGTCGGGGAAGCCGCCGGCGAGGACGGCGAGCGCGGCGGGCGAGGGCAGCACGTCGGGCTTGAGCGCGTTGGCGGAGGAGAACGCCTCTGGCCGGCCCAGCACCTCGCGCACATCGGCGTCCCGGGCCACCAGCCAGGCGTCCAGCTCGTCGACCCGGACGAGTCCGTCGGTCTGCCGGGCACGCTCGTAGTGCGGGTACGGGTCGCGGTGCATCTCGCCGAGTCTGTCGAGCAGTTCGCGGTCCATGAGCGTCCTCCGGCCGGTGCGGGGGGTCGATTCGGGATCACAGTGCCGTACGACTCACCGTTGCGGAAGAGTCACCGTACGACCGCGAAACGGAACAAAGCCCTCCACCGGGACGCGGCGCGGAGGGCCGACCGTCGCCGGTCCGGGGGTCCTAGGATCGCCGCGTGGTCACCTTCCTCCTCCGGCGTACGGTCCCGCTCCCCCTCGACGAGGCGTGGCGGCGGATCACCGAGTGGTCCCGGCACGGCGACGTGGTGCCGCTGACCCGCGTCACCGTGGAGCCGGGTCCGCCCACCCGGGAGGGCACGGTCGTCGTGGCCCGCTCCGGCCTCGGACCGCTCGCCTTCGACGACCGGATGGAGGTCACCGTGTGGCGGCCTCCTGCGGACGGCTCGCCGGGGCGGTGCCGGCTGGAGAAGCGCGGCCGGGTGGTGCTGGGCTGGGCCGAGCTGGAGGTGCTGCCGGAGCCCGGCGGGCGTACGCGCGTGCTGTGGCGGGAGGAGCTGGGCGTGCGGTTCCTGCCGGGCGCCTTCGACCCGCTTGTGGGGGCGGCGGCGCGGGCGGTGTTCGGCCGCGCGATGAACGCGCTGCTCAGAAGGTCCTGACCGGGCGTCAGGCCACCGAGCCGATGGTCCCCGTCGGCGCCGAGGACCCGTCGTGGTGGATCGGCGTGTGCGCCCCGGTCAGCGAGACCCCGCTGCCGCCGCGCCGGGCCGCGACGATCTCCGCGCCGATGGACAGGGCGGTCTCCTCGGGCGTACGGGCGCCCAGGTCGAGGCCGATCGGGGAGCGCAGGCGGGCCAGTTCGAGCTCGGTGACGCCGACCTCGCGCAGGCGTTCGTTGCGGTCGAGGTGGGTGCGGCGCGAGCCCATGGCGCCGACGTACGCCGCCGGCAGCCGCAGCGCGAGCTTCAGCAGGGGCACGTCGAACTTGGCGTCGTGGGTGAGGACGCACAAGGCGGTCCGGCCGTCGACCTGTGTGCTCTCCAGGTACCGGTGGGGCCACTCGACGACGATCTCGTCGGCGTCGGGGAAGCGGGCGCGAGTGGCGAAGACGGGCCGGGCGTCGCACACCGTGACGTGGTAGCCGAGGAACTTGCCGACGCGGACCAGCGCGGCGGCGAAGTCGATCGCGCCGAAGACGATCATGCGGGGGGCGGGGACACTGGACTCGATCAGCAGCGTGAGCGGTGCTCCGCAGCGAGAGCCCTGCTCTCCGATCTCCAGGGTGCCGGTGCGGCCGGCGTCGAGGAAGGCGCCCGCCTCGGCCGCGACCGTGCGGTCCAGCTCGGGATGACTGCCGAAGCCGCCGTCCCAGGAGCCGTCGGGACGGACCAGCAGGGCCCGGCCCGTGAGGTCCGCGGGCCCGGACACGATCCGCGCCACCGCCGCCGCCTCCCCTTGGGCGGCGGCGGTGAGCGCGGTCGCCACCACCGGCCGGACGGCGTCCCTCGTCCGGACCGGGGTGACCAGGATGTCGATGACGCCGCCGCAGGTCAGGCCCACGGCGAAGGCGTCGTCGTCGCTGTAGCCGAAGCGCTCCAGGACGGACTCGCCGTCCTGGAGGGCCTGTCGGCACAGCTCGTACACCGCGCCCTCCACACAACCGCCGGACACCGAGCCGATCACCGTACCGTCGGCGTCCACCGCGAGGGCGGCGCCGGGCTGACGGGGGGCGCTGCCGCCGACCGCCACCACGGTGGCGACGGCGAAGTCACGGCCCTGCTCGACCCACCGGTTCAGGTCCTCGGCGATGTCCAGCATGTCGGTCTCCTTGACAGCGGTGGTGCGAAGGGGCGGGAGCCGTCCGGGCGAGTGGGGCGCTCGGACCGCCCTGCTGCTAGTGGACGCCCAGCCAGCCCTCGATCGGGTTCAGGGCGAAGTACACCAGGAAGATCACGGTCAGCCCCCACATGAAGGCGCCGATCTCGCGGGCCTTGCCCTGGGCGATCTTGATGGCGACGTAGGCGATGACACCGGCGGCCACACCCGTGGTGATGGTGTAGGTGAAGGGCATCAGCACGACCGTCAGGAACACCGGGATCGCGGTGGCCCGGTCGGACCAGTCCACGTGCCGGGCGTTCATCATCATCATCGCGCCGATGACCACCAGAGCCGCGGCCGCGACCTCGCCGGGCACGATCGCGGTGAGCGGGGTGAAGAACAGACAGGCCGCGAAGAACAGGCCGGTGACGACCGACGCGAGGCCCGTGCGGGCGCCCTCGCCGACACCGGTGGCCGACTCGACGAAGACGGTCTGGCCGGAGGCGCCGGAGACGCCGCCGATCGCGCCGCCCGCGCCGTCGATGAACAGCGCCTTGGACAGGCCCGGCATCCGGCCCTGCTCGTCGGCGAGCTTGGCCTCGGTGCCGACGCCGATGATGGTGGCCATCGCGTCGAAGAAGCCGGCCAGCACCAGGGTGAAGACGATCATGCCGACGGTCATCGCGCCGACCTCGCCCCAGCCGCCGAACTCGACGTCGCCGAAGATCGAGAAGTCGGGCATCGAGACCGCGCTGCCGTGCAGTTCGGGTGCCCCGGACGCCCACTGCTTGGGGTCGACGACGCCCGCGGCGTTGAGGATCACGGCGATCAGGGTGCCGCCGACGATGCCGATGAGGATGGCGCCGGGGACGCCTCTCGCCTGGAGCATGAAGATGGCGAGCAGGGTGGCCGCGAACAACAGCACCGGCCAGCCGGCGAGTTCACCGGCCGGGCCGAGCACCACCGGGCCGCCGGCGGGCGCCGGGTTCTCGTGCACGAAGCCGGCCTTCACCAGGCCGATCAGGGCGACGAACAGGCCGATGCCCATGGTGATCGCGTGCTTGAGGGCGAGCGGGATCGCGTTCATGATCATCTCGCGCAGGCCGGTGACGACCAGCAGCATGATGACCACGCCGTACATCACGCACATGCCCATGGCCTGCGGCCAGGTCATCGCGGGCGCGACCTGCGAGGCGAGGACTCCGGAGACGGAGAGGCCCGCGGCGAGGGCCAGGGGCACCTTGCCGACGAAACCCATCAGCAGCGTGGTGAGGGCCGCCGCGAACGCGGTCGCGGTGATCAGCGCCTTCTGGCTGAGGATGTCCCCCGAGGCGTCCTCGCCGGACAGGATCAGGGGGTTGAGCAGCAGGATGTACGCCATCGCCATGAAGGTGGTGACGCCGCCGCGCACTTCACGCGCGATGGTGGACTGCCGCTTGGATATGTGGAAGTACCGGTCGAGCCAAGAGCGTCCGGCAGGAAGGCGGGTACCAGCACCCGCGTCCTCCGCGACGGTCTTCGGCTCCAGTGACTGCTGGGTCATGTGGGCCTACTCCCAAGGTTCAAAGGGGCACCCGGACAACCGCCCTTGCGGCAGCGGGATTTGGGAAGGTGCTTCGGCCGCACGACCCGGGGGACGGCCCGAGGCGAACGATTCCAGTCTGTTTTCCGGGGTGCCGCGAGCGGTGCGGCTCCGGAGTACTCCGGGCGGCGCGGGAGGCTGTGACGTTCCGTGCGCCGCCCGGAGGGCCTGATCACGCGGTGCCGGTCAGATGCTCCGGACGTACCGGCGTGCGGTTGAGCTCCAGCCCTGTCGCGTCGCGGATCGCCGCAAGGACGGCCGGCGTCGAGGACAGGGTGGGTGCCTCGCCGACGCCGCGCAACCCGTACGGGGCGTGGTCGTCGGCGAGTTCGAGCACATCGACCGGGATGGTCGGCGTGTCGAGGATGGTGGGGATCAGGTAGTCCGTGAAGGAGGGGTTCCTGACCTTCGCCGTCTTCGGGTCGACGATGATCTCCTCCATCACCGCCACCCCCAGGCCCTGGGTGGTGCCGCCCTGGATCTGGCCGATGACGGACAGCGGGTTGAGGGCCTTGCCGACGTCCTGGGAGCAGGCCAGCTCGATGACCTTGACCAGGCCGAGCTCGGTGTCCACCTCGACGACCGCGCGGTGCGCGGCGAAGGAATACTGGACGTGGCCGTTGCCCTGGCCGGTGCGCAGGTCGAAGGCCTCGGTCGGCCGGTGCCGCCACTCCGCCTCGACCTCCACGGCCTCGCCGTCGAGGACGTCGACCAGGTCGGCGAGGACCTCGCCGCCGTCGGTGACGACCTTGCCGCCCTCCAGGAGGAGTTCGGCCGTCGCCCACGCGGGGTGGTAGGAGCCGAACTTGCGGCGGCCGATCTCCAGGACCTTCTCACGGACCAGCTCGCAGGAGTTCTTCACGGCACCGCCGGTGACGTACGTCTGACGGGACGCGGACGTCGAACCGGCCGAGCCGACCTGGGTGTCGGCGGGGTGGATGGTCACCTGGGCGACGCCCAGCTCCGTGCGGGCGATCTGGGCGTGGACGGTGACGCCGCCCTGGCCGACCTCCGCCATCGCGGTGTGCACGGTGGCCACGGGCTCGCCGCCCACGACCTCCATGCGCACCTTGGCGGTGGAGTAGTCGTCGAAGCCCTCGGAGAAGCCGACGTTCTTGATGCCGACCGCGTAGCCGACACCGCGTACGACGCCTTCGCCGTGCGTGGTGTTGGACAGACCGCCCGGCAGCTGCCGTACGTCCGCGCCCTCGCTGGACTCCCACTGGCGCTCGGGCGGCAGCGGCATCGCCTTGACGCGGCGCAGCAGTTCGGCGACCGGGGCCGGGGAGTCGACCGGCTGCCCGGTCGGCATGAGCGTGCCCTGTTCCATGGCGTTGAGCTGCCGGAACTCCACCGGGTCCATGCCCAGCTTCTTCGCGAGCTTGTCCA
Organism: Streptomyces sp. NPDC096205; assembly: GCF_044763135.1. NCBI lineage: Bacteria > Bacillati > Actinomycetota > Actinomycetes > Kitasatosporales > Streptomycetaceae > Streptomyces > Streptomyces sp. NPDC096205. Next base: position 992,656 of record NZ_JBIWFS010000001.1, read on the forward strand.
TCTGGGCCTCGTAGGCGAAGCACGCCTGGACCGCGCCGAAACCGCGCATCGCGCCGCAGGGCGGGTTGTTGGTGTAGAGGGCGATGGCCTCGATGTCGACGTCGTCGACGACGTACGGGCCGACCGACAGGGAGGAGGCGTTGCCGACGACGGCCGGGGAGGCGGAGGCGTAGGCGCCGCCGTCCAGGACGATCCGGCACTTCATGTGGGTGAGCTTGCCGTCCTTGGTGGCGCCGTGCTCGTAGTGGAGCTTCGCCGGGTGGCGGTGCACATGCCCGAAGAAGGACTCGAAGCGGTTGTAGACGATCTTCACCGGCTTGCCGGTGCGCAGCGCGAGCAGGCAGGCGTGGATCTGCATCGACAGGTCCTCGCGGCCGCCGAACGCGCCGCCGACGCCGGACAGCGTCATCCGCACCTTCTTCTCGGGCAGGCCGAGGACGGGCGCGATCTGGCGCAGGTCGGAGTGCAGCCACTGGGTGGCGATGTAGAGGTGGACGCCGCCGTCCTCCTCGGGCACGGCGAGGCCGGACTCGGGGCCGAGGAAGGCCTGGTCCTGCATGCCGAAGGTGTACTCGCCCTCGACGATCACATCGGCGCGCTCGCGGGCCGCCGCCACGTCTCCGCGGACGATCGGCTGGCGGTGCACGATGTTCGGGTGCGGGACGTGCCCGGAGTGGTGGTCGTCGCGGTTCTCGTGGATCAGGATCGCGTCGGGCGCGGTCGCGGAGGCCTCGTCGGTGATGACGGGCAGCTCGCGGTACTCGACGTGGATCTTCGCGGCGGCGCGGCGGGCCGTCTCCGGGTGGTCGGCGGCGACGATCGCGACCGGCTCGCCGTGGTGGCGTACCTTGCCGTGCGCGAGGACCGGGGTGTCCTGGATCTCCAGGCCGTAGTTCTTCACGTCGGTGGGCAGGTCGTCGTACGTCATGACGGCGTGGACGCCGGGCGTCGCGAGGGCCTCGCTCGTGTCGATGGACACGATCTCGGCGTGGGCGACGGTGGAGCGCAGGATCTGGCCCCAGAGCATGTCCTCGTGCCACATGTCGGACGAGTACGCGAACTCGCCGGTGACCTTGAGGGTGCCGTCGGGGCGGAGCGTGGACTCGCCGATTCCGCCCTTGGTCCGCGACCCCTGGGTGATCTTGGTGGGGGTTCCGCTGGGGGAAGCCATGGTCAGACCGCCTCTCCCTGCCGGGCGGCCGCGAGGCGGACCGCGTCCATGATCTTCTCGTAGCCCGTGCAGCGGCACAGGTTGCCCGACAGGGCCTCGCGGATGTCCGCGTCGGTCGGGTTGGGGTTGCGCTCCAGCATCTCGTCGGCGGCGACGAGCAGGCCGGGGGTGCAGAAGCCGCACTGGACGGCGCCGGCGTCGATGAACGCCTGCTGGATCGGGGAGAGCTCCTCGCCCTCGCCGGTCTGGGAGTCGGAGGCGGGCTGGGCCTCCCACTGCTTGGCCTCGTCGAGGGAGGTGCCGCAGGCTCCCGTACCGCAGGAGCGCTGCTTGGCGTAGTCCGCCAGGCCCTCGACGGTGACGACCTCGCGGCCCTCGACCTGGCCGGCCGCCACCAGGCAGGAGCAGACCGGCACGCCGTCGAGGCGGACCGTGCAGGAGCCGCACTCGCCCTGCTCACAGGCGTTCTTCGAGCCAGGCAGGCCGAGGCGCTCGCGCAGGACGTACAGCAGGGACTCGCCCTCCCAGACGTCGTCGGCTTCCTGCTGACGGCCGTTGACAGTGAAGTTGACGCGCATCACGCAGCTCCCTCCGAGGTGCGGCGGGCGCCGCGGTACGACTCCCAGGTCCAGGTGAGCGTCCGGCGGGCCATGACTGCGACGGCGTGGCGGCGGTAGCTCGCGGTGCCCCGGACGTCGTCGATCGGGTTGCAGGCGCCGGAGCACAGATCGGCGAACTGCTTGGCGACCGAGGGGGTGATGATCTTTCCGTTGTCCCAGAAGCCGCCCTCTTCGAGCGCCGCGTTCAGGAACTCCTCGGCGGCCTTCGCCCGGACGGGGGTCGGGGCGGCGGAGCCGATGCCGGTGCGCACGGTGCGGGTGGAGGGGTGCAGGGCGAGACCGAAGGCGCACACGGCGATGACCATGGCGTTGCGGGTGCCGACCTTGGAGAACTGCTGGGGGCCGTCGGCCTTCTTGATGTGGACGGCGCGGATCAGCTCGTCCGGCTGCAGTGCGTTGCGCTTGACGCCGGTGTAGAACGCGTCGATCGGGATGAGCCGGGTGCCGCGGGCGGCGGACTCCGCCTCGACCTCGGCGCCGGCCGCCAGCAGGGCGGGGTGGGCGTCACCGGCCGGGGAGGCCGTACCGAGGTTGCCGCCGACACCGCCGCGGTTGCGGATCTGCGGGGAGGCCACCGTGTGCGAGGCGAGCGCGAGGCCCGGCAGCTCGGCACGCAGGTTCTCCATGATGCCGGTGTAAGGGACGGAGGCCCCCAGGCGGACGCTCTCCTCGCCGACCTCCCACTCGGAGAGGTCGCCGATGCGGCCCAGGTCGAGGAGATACTCGGGCCGGCGGTGGTCGAAGTTGATCTCGACCATCACGTCGGTGCCACCAGCGATCGGCACAGCGGTCGGATGCGCTGCCTTTGCGGCGAGCGCCTCCTCCCAGCTGGCGGGGCGAAGGAAGTCCATGACCGGCTCTCTTCTTCGTTGCGGTGCTCGGTGGTGCGGATTGAGCCAATCCGTGTGTGGCGGTCCCGGCTCGTTCATCTCCTGTTAACGCGAAGTGGAGCCAGTACACAGCGCGGTACTCCGGTGGGGTCAGTCACCGAAACCATGAAGGAGTTGGCTGGCCAGGGTGGTCATCTTGTAGATTCGTATGAACGGGGGTCATCAGTAACCTCCCGGTTCTCCTGTGGAAACGTGAGACACAGCCCGCGTGACCTGGGACACGGCCCGGACCGACGGTCCGGCGACGGCCAGGGGCGGAATGTCCGCCCGCCGGCCGGGCCACTCCGGTCCGGCCCATCAAGATTCATCGTAGTTTTCGAGACAAAGAACGGCGGCGACGAGAATGCGGCTGCGCGCACTGCTGGACACCGACGCGCTGGGCCTCAGGCTGCTCGGCGGCGAGGACGAGCTGGACCGCACCGTGCGCGGGGTGATGACGACCGACCTGCGGGACCCCAGCCGCTATCTGTCGGGGGGCGAGCTGGTCCTGACGGGCCTGGCCTGGCGCCGGGACGCCGCCGACTCCGAGCCGTTCGTACGGATCCTGTCGCAGGCCGGGGTGGCCGCGCTGGCGGCCGGTGAGGCCGAGCTGGGGGACGTGCCGGACGACCTGGTCGCGGCCTGCGTGCGGCACCGGCTGCCGCTGTTCGCGGTGCACGAGTCGGTGGCGTTCGCGACGATCACCGAGCATGTCGTGCGCCAGGTCAGCGGCGAGCGCGCCGGGGACCTGGCGGCGGTCGTGGACCGGCACCGGCGGATGATGACCTCGGGCCCGGCGGGCGGCGGCCCGGACGTGGTCCTGGACCTGCTCGGCTCGGACCTCGACCTGCGCGCCTGGGTGCTGTCCCCGGCGGGCCGGCTGATCGCGGGCCCGAAGGTCGCGGGCCCGGCCCTGCCGGCGGAGGTGTGCGCCAAGCTGGCGGGCGAGCATCTGGCGGCCGTACGCACCGGGCGGCGCGGTCCGCACCGGGTGCTGGTCGGCTCCACGACGTACAGCCTGTTCCCGATCCGCAGCTGGGGGCACCGCGGTCCGGCGGCCGGGGCCGCGCGGGCGCCGCAGGGCACGCGGGACGTGCGCGAGAGCGTGCTGTCGGACTGGCTGCTGGCCGTCGAGGCCGATGCCGGGGACTGGCCGGAGGAGCGGCTGGACCTGGTGCACGGGGTGACGCAGCTGATCGCGGTCGAGCGCGACCGCAGGGACGCCTCCCGCACGGTCCGCCGCCGGCTCGCCCAGGAGGTCCTGGAGCTGGTGCAGACGGGCGCGGCCCCCGCCGAGGTCGCGGCCCGGCTCAGGGTCGCGGCGCCGGTGCTGCTGCCCGGGCTCGGCGCGGCCCCGCACTGGCAGGTGGTCGTCGCCCGGGTGGAGTGGGCGGACAGCGCGCTGGAGGGCGGCCCCGTCGCCCAGTCGCTGCTGGAGGAGATCCTGGTCGACCCGCAGAGCACCGGCCCGGAGCCGTCCGACCGGATCGCCGTCGCGCACACCGGTGACGAGGCGATCGCGCTGGTGCCGCTGCCGGCGGTCGGCGGCGAGCACGACGGCTCCGACTCCGGGATCGTCGCCGACACCCTGCTCACGGCCGTACGGGAGCCGCTGGCGGCCGGTCTGGACGGTGACGGGCGGGTCACGCTGGGCGTGAGCGCGGCCGTGCACTCGGCGGAGGGGCTGCGCGGCGCGCTGGAGGAGGCGCGGCACGCGCGGCGTGTGGCGGCGGCCCGGCCGGGCCTGGTGTGCGCGGCCGGCCACCAGGAGCTGGCCTCGCACGTGCTGCTGCTGCCGTTCGTCCCCGACGACGTCCGCCGGGCCTTCACCGCACGGCTGCTGGACCCGCTGCGCGACTACGACCAGCGGCACCGCGCCGAGCTGATCCCCACGCTGGAGGCGTTCCTGGAGTGCGACGGCTCCTGGACCCGCTGTGCCTCCCGGCTCCACCTGCACGTCAACACGCTGCGCTACCGCGTCGGCCGGATCGAGCAGTTGACGAGCCGTGACCTGTCCAGGCTCGAGGACAAGCTGGACTTCTTCCTGGCACTGCGGATGAGCTGAACCGGAAGGGGGCGCGACTCCCCCGACTTTGTGAAATCCTTCACCCACCCTCTTGGCCGGGCCCCGCGATTCGTGCTGAGATGCGGCCACCACTCATAGCTCGACGGCGCGCTCGGGGAGGGCAATGTGGCGTATACCGCCATGTCTGGTAACGGAACGACCGCCGGTGACGATCCACTCCAGACCGCGGTATGGCGGCTGCGCTCGCGGGCCTGCTGGGCCGACGCGGCGGCCCTGCTGAGGCCGGCCTCCGCGGCGAACGCGCTGCAGCGGGCCGCGCTGCTGGTGGAGCGGTGTCTGTACACCGAACAGGGCTGGGAGGACGCCGAGGACGCCCTGCGGGTCGCCGAGGCCCTCGCGGACAGCGACGAGGAGCGGGGCGCGGCCGCTTGTGAACGCGGGTACTTGGCCTACGCCGCCACGCTGCTCGGGGTGCGCGACCGGGCCGACGAGGCGCGCGCCGCGCTCGGCCGGGCGGCCGCGCTGATCCCGCCGGACACCGCGGACCGGGCCCTGCTGGACTTCCGGCGGGGGCTGATCGCGCAGAACCTCAGCGGCTCACCGCAGGCGGCGCGTGCCGCGTTCCGCCGGGCCCACGCGGGCGCCACCGAGCACGCGGACGCGCTGCTGCTGTCCTTCACCTGGCGCCACCTCGCCGGACTTGCTCTGCGCGACGGCGAGTTGGCGGAGGCGCGGCACGGCTTCACCGAATCGCTGCGGCTGCGCGAGGAGTTGGGCTACCTGGTCGGCACGGCCCCGGCGCTGGCGTCCCTCGCCGACGCGGAGACCGAGCCGGAGGCCTCCCGGCTGCGCGAGGAGGCGCGTCGGCTGTTCCGGCTGCTGGGGGGCGTACCGACGTGGCTGGCACGGCAGTTGGCGGTACCTCCGGCGGCGACGGCGTAGGGGGCGTTTGCGCGCCCAGACGGGGCGCGGGGCTGTATCGACATGCGGCTCCGCCGCGCGGGCGCGACCAGCGCCCGACAACCCGCACACGCCGACGGCGAAAGCGCCCAGGCTGGACGGCGCCCCGCTACCCCCGGAAGTGCTCGCGCACCAGCACCCGCACCCGCTCCACATCCCGAAGGGCCAGCGCGTCCAGCAGGGCCGCGTGCTGGGCCGCGTCCGCCATGAGTTCCGTACGGATGTGGCGGCCGGTCGCCCGGGGCCACTGGGCGCGGCGGTGGAGGTCGTCGGCGATGCGGACGAGCTGCTCGTTGCCGGAGAGGGACAGCACAGCCCGGTGGAAGGCGCGGTCGGCCTCGGCGTAGGCGGCGCGGCAGCCGGCGGAGGCGGCGCGGACGGTGGTCTCGGCGAGGGGGCGCAGCTCGGCCCACCGCTCCGGGGCGACGGTCGTGGCGAGCCGCAGCAGGACCGGCACCTCCAGCAGGGAGCGCACCTCGGCCAGTTCGGCCAGCTCGCGAGCGTCGCGCAGGACCACCCGGAAGCCGCGATTGGGGACGACCTCGACGGCGCCTTCCTGGGCGAGCTGCTGCATCGCCTCGCGCACGGGCGTGGCGGAGACGCCGAAGCGCTCGCCGAGTACGGGGGCGGAGTACACGGTGCCGGGGGTCAGCTCGCCGGTGACGAGCGCGGTGCGCAGGGCGTCGAGGATCTGCCCGCGCACGGAGGAGCGCTGCACCACGGGCCGGGGGTGCGGGACGGGAGCCTCGGGGCAGGGGTGCTCACCACGGGCTGCGGGGCCGGCGGCGCCGTGCTCGCGGGGCGTGTCCGTGCCGCGCTGCTGCTCCGGCACGCGGGCGGCCACGCCGGCGTCCTGCTCCGGTATGCCCGTTGCGACGGGGGAGCCCTGCGCGCCCTGCTTCACGGGTCCTCCTCCGGGCTTGTCGGCACTTGCGGTCATTACGGCGGGTTGTCACTCAGCCGTCAAGCACCTTAGGCGCACAGCCCGGCAGTTCAAACTCCCATGACAGCTGGGTAAGGTAAGCCTTGCCTAGCTACCGCCCGTACCCGTCGCGAATCGGTGGTCCCGCATGCCCGTCCCCGCCTCCCCCCTCGCGGACGCCCACGCCCGCCTCACCGCGGCGTACCCCGGCCTGACGATCACCGAGGTCACCCCCGATCACCCCCTCCCGCACGGCGACGGCTGGGTCACCGCCGCCTCGCTCGCGGCCGACGGAGCAGCCCTGGAGGCCTTCCTGGCCTGGGACGACGCCCAGATCCTGCGGGACTACGGCCGGCGCGGCCGCCCGGACGTCGTGGCGAGCTTCGCACTGCACCGCTACGCCTGGCCGGCCTGTCTGCTGTTCACCGTGCCGTGGTTCCTGCACCGCCGGGTGCCCCGCCACCGCGTGACGGACGTCTCGTACGACCGCACGGCCGGCCGCATGACCGTCCGCACGGCCTCCTTCGCCTGCCTGCCCAGCGATCCGGCCGCCGCGCTGCCCGGCGCGCGCGTGGTGGACGGCGAGGAGGCGCTGCGCGCCGAGGTGCGCGCGGCGGTGGCCGAGCACCTGGAGCCGCTCCTCGCGGCCTTCGGCCCGCGCATGCGGCGGCGCGGCCGGGCGCTGTGGGGCATGGTCACCGACGAAGTGGTCGAGGGCCTCTGGTACGTCGCCCAGGTGCTGGGCGAGGAGGAGCGGGCCCGGCGCGAGCTGGAGCTGCTGCTGCCGGGCGCGACCGCGCCGTACGCCGGCTCGGCGGCCTTCCGCGAGCTCCCCGGACCCGACGGCGCGCCCCTGCGCACCCGGGACCGGATCAGCTGCTGCCTCTTCTACACCCTGCGCCCCGACGACACCTGCGCCACCTGCCCGCGCACCTGCGACGCCGACCGGATCGCCCGGCTCACGGCGCCCGCCGCGGCCTGACACACCGGTCGCTTGATCACAGGCACTTCACGATTTCCCCACCAGCCGCGGGAAGTTCCCGCGGAACCACCCGTACGAGTAGTCTTGCTCGAACTCAACTACCGGACCTCGCGCGGCAGTTCGAGCAGATCGTCGTCCTGGGCATCCCCTTGCACTTCGTTGGCGGCCTCTTGCCCCGAAACCCCCTGAGGACCGGCGGGTTTGGGCCACTATGGCGGGCGTTACGCCCTATCCCAATGCAAGGGACCCCTAGATGAGACTGACCGACATATCGCTGAACTGGCTGCTTCCGGGCGCCGTACTGCTCCTGGGCATGCTGGCGGCGGTGGCGGTGCTCGCGCGCGGCAAGCGCTCCTCGGGGAAGGACTCTGGCGCGGAGGACTCGTGGGAGCGCAGCGAGGAGCGCCGCAGGCGCAAGGAGGCCATATACGGCACGGTCTCCTATGTGCTGCTGTTCTGCTGTGCCGCGGTGGCCGCCGCGCTGTCCTTCCACGGCCTGGTCGGCTTCGGCGAACAGAACCTCGGCCTTTCGGACGGCTGGCAGTACCTGGTCCCGTTCGGCCTGGACGGGGCGGCCATGTTCTGCTCCGTGCTCGCCGTGCGTGAGGCCAGCCACGGAGACGCCGCGCTGGGATCGCGGATACTCGTGTGGACGTTCGCCTTCGCCGCGGCCTGGTTCAACTGGGTGCACGCGCCGCGCGGTGTCAACCACGCGGGCGCGCCGCACTTCTTCGCGGGCATGTCCCTGTCGGCGGCCGTGCTCTTCGACCGCGCCCTGAAGCAGACCCGCCGGGCCGCCCTGCGCGAGCAGGGCCTGGTGCCCAGGCCGCTGCCGCAGATCCGCATCGTCCGCTGGCTGCGGGCCCCGCGCGAGACGTACAGGGCCTGGTCGCTGATGCTGCTGGAGAACGTGCGCAGCCTCGACGAGGCGGTCGAGGAGGTACGCGACGACATGCGGCAGAAGGAGGAGAGCCGGCTCCGCCGCCGCGAGCAGCAGCGGGTCGAGCGGGCACAGCTGAAGGCCATCAGCCGGGGCCACCGCGGTCCGTTCCCCGGCCGGGGCATGAGCCGGCAGGCGGAGCTGCCGGCCGGGGAGCAGGGCTCCGAACGTGTCTCCGCGGAGCCTGCCATATCGACGCCGGAGCAACTGCCGGTACGCTCGCGGCCCTCCCTTCAGCCCGTCCGCCGCAGCGGTGACCCGGTCACCGTCGACCTCACCGCCGAGGACGACACCATGGCGCTGCCGCGCCTGGACGACCTGGAGCGCAAGCTGAAGGACCTGGAGAAGCAGTACGGCTGATCCCAGGGCCCGCACCTGGACAGGGGCACGGTTCGTCGGAGCCGTGCCCCTGTCGTGTTCCGTCGCTCAAGCGGGGTCCGCGGCCAGTTCGAACCACACGGCCTTGCCCACCCCGTGCGCTCTGACGCCCCACGCGTCGGCGAGGGCCTGGACGAGAAGCAGGCCCCGGCCGTGCGTACCGTCGTCGGCGGACGGTACCCGCGGCCGGGGCCTTCGGCCCGTGAAGTCCCGTACCTCCACGCGCAGTCCGCGCGGCGAGACGGTGGCGGTCAGGACCGCTTCGCGGTCGGTGTGCACGAGCGCGTTGGTGACGAGCTCGGTGGTCAGCAGTTCGGCGACGTCCGATCGTCCCTGCCTCCCCCAGTGCCGTAACAGTTCCCGCAGCTCTCTGCGCGCCTCGGGCACCGCCCGAAGATCCGCGCGTCCCAGTCTGCGGCTGAGCTGTGCCGAAGGCGCCCCCGCGGTCACGGGTGCACCCCCTCGTACCTGCCTTCTCATGACCCCCGCCTGCGCGCCGATGCCGGTTCCCCCTGCTCGAACACGTTCACGGGATCCATGCCCCGTAGGCACCGGGACAGTCATACAGAATGCGCCACCCCTCTATGTTCGGCCATGGTTTCGGAGGTCGTCATGGGCGGGGAACGTTACGGAGGTTGGAGCGGGCCATCTGGAGCATCCGGCCCACACCGCCGTCCAGCACGATCTTCGACGCCGACAGGGCGAAGCCGGTGACCATCTCGGCGCTGATCTTCGGGGGGATGGACAGGGCGTTGGGGTCGGTCACCACGTCCACGAGCGCCGGCCCCTTGTGCTTGAAGGCGTCCTTCAGCGCGCCCGCGAGCTGCTTGGGCTTCTCCACCCGCACGCCGTAGGCGCCGCAGGCGCGGGCGACCGCCGCGAAGTCGGGGTTCTTGTTCGTCGTGCCGTACGACGGCAGGCCCGCCACCAGCATCTCCAACTCGACCATGCCGAGGGAGGAGTTGTTGAACAGCACCACCTTCACCGGCAGGTCGTAACTCACGAGGGTGAGGAAGTCGCCCATCAGCATGGAGAATCCGCCGTCCCCGGACATCGACACGACCTGCCGGTGACGGTCGGTGAACTGGGCGCCGATCGCCATCGGCAGCGCGTTCGCCATCGAGCCGTGGGAGAAGGAGCCGATGATCCGGCGCCGCCCGTTGGGCGAGACGTACCGCGCCGCCCAGACGTTGCACATGCCGGTGTCGACGGTGAACACCGCGTCGTCGTCGGCGAGTTCGTCGAGCACGGAGGCCACGTACTCGGGGTGGATCGGCACATGCTTCTCCACCTTGCGGGTGTAGGCCTTGACGACGCCCTCCAGAGCGTCGGCGTGCTTCTTCAGCATCCGGTCCAGGAAGCGCCGGTTCTGCTTCTCCTTCACCCGCGGGGTGACACAGCGCAGGGTCTCCTTCACGTCCCCCCACACGGCGAGGTCCAGCTTGGAGCGGCGGCCGAGGCGTTCGGGGCGTACGTCGACCTGGGCGATGGTCACGTCGTCGGGCAGGAAGGCGTTGTACGGGAAGTCGGTGCCCAGCAGGAGCAGCAGGTCGCACTCGTGGGTGGCCTCGTAGGCGGCGCCGTAGCCGAGCAGGCCACTCATGCCGACATCGAACGGGTTGTCGTACTGGATGAACTCCTTGCCGCGCAGGGCATGTCCGACCGGAGACTTGATCTTCTGCGCGAACTCCATCACCTCGGCGTGGGCGCCCGCGGTGCCGCTGCCGCAGAACAGGGTGACCTTCTCGGCGCGGTCGATCAGGTCGACCAGCCGGTCGATCTCGGTGTCCCCGGGGCGCACGGTGGGCCGGGCGGTGACCAGGGCGGTCTCGGCGGCCTTGTCGGGGGCGGGCTGGTCGGCGATGTCGCCGGGGAGGGAGACGACGCTGACACCGCCGCGGCCGATCGCGTGCTGAATGGCCGTCTGGAGCAGGCGCGGCATCTGGCGCGGGTTGGAGATCAGCTCGCTGTAGTGGCTGCACTCGCGGAACAGCTGGTCGGGGTGGGTCTCCTGGAAGTAGCCGAGGCCGATCTCGCCGGAGGGGATCTGCGAGGCGAGGGCGAGCACCGGGGCCATGGAGCGGTGGGCGTCGTACAGGCCGTTGATGAGGTGCAGGTTGCCCGGCCCGCAAGAGCCCGCGCAGGCGGTGAGCCTGCCGGTGATCTGCGCCTCGGCGCCGGCCGCGAAGGCGGCGGTCTCCTCGTGGCGTACGTGCACCCAGTCGATGGCGGCGTTGCGGCGGACCGCGTCGACGACGGGGTTCAGGCTGTCGCCCACGACGCCGTAGAGGCGTCTGACCCCGGCGCGGGCGAGGATGTCCACGAACTGCTCGGCGACATTCTGCTTGGCCATGGCTGTGGTGTGCCCCTTCGGTCCGACGGAAGGATTCGCTGGGCTTCGCGCCTTCCATCAATCCACACCCGGCGCCGCTACGCCTCCCACACGGCGGCCGCCGTACGGTCGTCGGCGTAGCCCTTGACCCGCACCTGGGTGTCGGCGAGGAACGCGGCGAGGCCGGGCGGTTCCTGGCCGGACCACCGCTCGGTGAGGTGCGCGGACAGTTCCGGTTCGCCGCGCAGGGGTTCGGCGAGGCCGCCCGAGCACAGCAGGAGGGTGTCACCCGGCCGGGCTACCGAGGCACGGAAGCGGAAGGGTTCGCGGGGCGGCTGCGGGGCCGGTTCGTAAGGGCTCGGGGGTGTGGGGATGCCGAGGTCCATGGTGAGCCGGTCGCCTTCGGGCGTCTCGGCGGGAGGGCTGGGCGGGCCGGACGGTGAGCCGAACCCGACGACGGGTTCGCCGGTGACGTCCCCTGCCGTGGGCTCGATGTCCTGCCACACGCCGTCCCGCAGCCGGAACAGTCCGCCCGCGCCGACTCCGAAGAACACGCGCGTACGACAGTCGGGGTCGGCCGGGAGCAGCAGACAGCGCAGGGTGGCCGCGTACTCCTCCGGGGAGACGCCCTGCTCGACCGCGCTGGCGCGCAGCCTGCCGAGGCTGCGGTCGGTGAGGCGGTGCAGCCCGGACTTCAGGTCACCGCGCCGGGCCGCGCGAATGTCCTCCGCGAGCCGGGCGTGGCTGCGGCCGACGGCCCGTCCGATCCACTGACACACCTCGGCCGCCGCCCGGTGCGCCCCCGCCGTCGCCCGCGCCCCGGTCGCCATCGCGACCAGCACCAACGCCTGCTCACCGGTGCCGAACCGCGCGACGAGCAACGAGTCCCGCCGCGGCTCCCCCCGATACCGCGCCGAGTCCCCCCTGACCGACACCGCCCTGAGCGTCCCGCTCCCGCACCGCGCGCCCTCCAGCACGGTGTCCGCGACCAGCTCCGCGAGGTCCTCGGGGTCGGCCGGCGGCAGCGCCGTGGGCTCCGGCTCGTACGTGGGCGGCCCCGACCCCACATGAGCGACCCTCGGCCTGTCCTGCACCCCGAGCACGGACACCTCACCCGTGGTCGCGGCGGTACTGCCCCCAGGGGCGCCGGGCTCAGCCGCAAAGGTCGTCGGCCCTTCCGGCCCGGCGGCCGGGGGCTCCCAGGGGGCACGCGGACGGAAGGGACGGGGGCGGGTGGATGGGGTCTGGGCGGGGCGGGGGTCAGCGATGGGACGGGGGTCGGCGACGGGACGGGGGTCCGCGACGGGACGGGGTTCAGCATCGCGACGGGGATCGGCATCGCGACGGGGTTCACCATCGCGACGGGGATCGGCGACGCCGGGGGGCTCGCCGACCGGGTCGTCCCCCTCGGCGGAACCGGCCCCGGCATCGGCGCGGGGCGCCGGAAGGGGCCTGGGTGAGCCGGCTCGGCCGCTTCCGGGCGGGCCCTGTGCGGCCGGGGGCCCGTCGGCCGCCGCGTCCTGCGCGACGGCGGGGCCGTCGGCCGACGCGTCCGGCACGGCAGCAGGCCCATGAGCCGTCGCTTCCTGCACGACAGCAGGCCCCTGGGCCGACGCGTCCCGCGCGGCAGGGGGCCTCTCCGCCGACGCGTCTTGCACGACGGCAGGCCCCTGAGCCGACGCGTCCCGCGCTGAAGCAGGCCCCCCGCCTGGCGCGTCCTGCACCGCAGCCGAACCCTCGCCGGACACGTCCCGCACGACAGGAGGCCCCTCGCCCGCCGCACCCGGCACCGCACCGTGCACCGTGGCAGACCCCCCACCCGGCACCCCCGGCAACCGCCCCGGGCGGGTGTCCTCGGGTGACGCGTCCCGCCGTCGGTCCTGCGGAGCCACCGGCGGCGACGGTGACGGCGACGGGACCTGCTCCCCCGGAGCGTCGGCCGGGCGGCGAGCCCCCGGCAGGGTCCCGGACGGCGTGCTCGGACCGGTCGCCCCGTCCTTCGGGACCGTCAGCCCCGAGGCGGAGGCGTAGCGGTCGTCGAGGGAGTCCGGGGTGGGTGTGGGGCCGGTGTCGTGGGTGGAGTCGTCGTACAGCTGCCCCCACCAGTCGTCCTCGGGACCGGGACCGGTGGGCCTTCCCCCCTGCTGGCTCATGACCCTCATTGTCCACCGCACGGGCCGGTTGAAAACGGGGCATCCGGAAAATCCCGTGCGCGCGAGGGCTGCTGACACCCTGTCGGGGACGGGACGAACGGGCGTACGAGGGTGGCCACCGGGCGGTTCCACCCCCCACGGGAGAACCGCCCGGCGACATGGGAGTGACCCGGATCCGGGATCCCCTGCGCAGAACGCGTCTCGGACCCGGGCCACCGCCTGGGGAACGACCGCCGGCGCGTCGTCGCGCGGGCCGGCCTCGTCCGGGAAAGCGGACGTCGAGGCACCGGCCACCGCGGCCGTGGACCCACCTTGGCAGAGTGATCGGGTGTACGGGGATGATGGGCGCGGCGGGTTTGCGCCGTGGCTGTTTCCCGCCACGGCCGGCCCGCGTGGAGTCGGCGATTCCGGGGAGGGACGACGCCTTGATGCTGGCGGCGATAGGGCTGGACGAGACACACGAGTCGGCTTACCGGGCGCTGGTGGCGGTGGGCGCGGCCGACATCCCGGACCTGGCCCGGCGGCTGACCCTCGGCGAGCAGGACACCGAGCGCGTGCTGCGTGGTCTGGAGCGGCACGGTCTGGCCGCGCAGACCCCGGCCCGCCCCGGCCGCTGGGTCGCCGCCCCGCCGGGCGTGGCGCTGGGCGCCCTGCTCACCCAGCGGCGGCACGAGCTGGAGCAGGCGGAGCTGGCGGCGGCGCTGCTCGCCGAGGAGTACCGGGCGGCCGCGGCCGAGCCCGCCGTGCACGACCTGGTCGAGGTGGTGATCGGCGCGGCGGCCGTCACCCAGCGCTTCCTCCAGCTCCAGCTGGGCGCCGCGGAGGAGGTGTGCGCCCTGGTCACCGGCAACCCGGTGGCGGTCACCGGGATGGAGAACGAGGCCGAGGAGCGGGCCGCCGAGCGCGGGGTGCGCTACCGGGTGGTGCTGGAGCGTGCGGTGCTGGACCGGCCGGAGGGCATGACGGAGCTGAGCGCCGCGCTGGGCCGGGACGAGCAGGTGCGGGTGGTGGACAAGGTGCCGACGAAGCTGGTCGTCGTCGACCGTTCGCTGGCGCTGGTGCCGCTGACCTCGCACACCGCCGAGCCGGCCGCGCTGGTGGTGCACGCCAGCGGCCTTCTGGAGCTGCTGTCGGGCCTGTTCGAGTCGGTGTGGCGGGAGGCGCTGCCGCTGCGGCTCGGCGCGTCCGGAGTCACCGAGCAGGGCCCCGACGGGCCGGACGCCGCCGACCTGGAGATCCTCTCGCTGCTGCTGGCGGGCCTGACCGACGCGAGCGTCGCCAAGCAGCTCGACCTGGGCCTGCGGACCGTACAGCGCCGGGTGAAGCGCCTGATGGAGCTGACGGGGGTGACGACCCGCCTGCAACTGGGCTGGCACGCCTACGAGCGCGGCTGGGTCGCCCGCGAACGCTGACCCCTCGGGCGCCCTCCGACCTGCGGCTCCCGCGGTCCTCCGGCACGCTGGGCAGATGGGCGTGTGGGAGCTCCTGCTGGTCGGCACGGTGATCCTGCTGGGCCTTGGCGGGGTGCTGGTGCCCGGTGTCCCGGGGTCGTGGCTGGTGTGGGCCGCGGTGCTGTGGTGGGCGCTGAAGGACCCCCAGCCGGTGGCATGGGCGGTCCTGGTCGGCGCCACCCTCGCGCTGTTCCTGTCCCAGGTGGTGCGCTGGTCGCTGCCGCCCCGCCGGCTGCGCGAGAGCGGCGCGACACCCCGCATGGGCGTGTACGCGGGAGCCGGGGCGTTCCTCGGGTTCTTCCTGATCCCCGTACTGGGGGCGATCCCCGGTTTCATGGCCGGCATCTACCTGTGCGAGCGGCTGCGCCTCGGCCGGCACGGCGCGGCGCGGGCGGCGCTGCGCACGGCCATGCGCCAGGGCGGCTCCAGCGTGCTGGCGGAGCTGTTCACCTGCCAGCTGATCGCGGGCGCGTGGCTCGGGGCGGTGCTGTGGGGGTGAGCGGCGGGGTAACCGGCGTAGGCCTCAGGCCCTAGGACGAGAACCCGATGTGCCGCCGGTGCGCGCGTGCTTGGCTGCTCGCATGACCGCATTCACGGAGGCCGAGCGCCTGTATCTGACGTCGCAGCGGCTGGGACGGCTGGCGACCGTCGACCCGAACGGCCAGCCGCAGGCGAACCCGGTGGGCTTCTTCCCCCAGGACGACGGCACGATCCTGGTCGGCGGCTACGCCCTGGGCCGCACCAAGAAGTGGCGCAACCTCCGGCAGAACCCGAAGGTGGCCCTGGTCGTCGACGACGTGGTGAGCGTACGGCCCTGGCGGGTGCGCGGCGTCGACATCCGCGGCGACGCGGAACTCCTCACCGGGCCTCACGACCTGGGCGCCCACTTCAGCGAGGAGCTGATCCGCATCCACCCGCGCCGCATCCACAGCTGGGGCCTGGAGGACTAGAGAATCCCCTCCAGCGCGAGCAGGTGCCGCTTGCGGTCCAGGCCGGCCGCGTAGCCCGTGAGGGAGCCGTCCGCGCCGATCACCCGGTGGCAGGGGCGCAGCACGAGCAGCGGGTTGGCGCCGACGGCGGTGCCGACGGCCCGGACGGCGGCCCGGGAGGCGCCGATGCGGGCGGCGATCTCGCCGTAGCTGACGGTCGCCCCGTAGGGAACGGAGTCCAGGGCCTCCCACACCCGCTCGCGGAACGCGGTGCCCTCGCCGCGCAGCGGCAGCCGGAACTCCTTCAGGTCGCCCGCGAAGTACGCGGCGAGCTGCTCCTCGGCCTCCCGGAACAGCTCCGGGTCGTGCCGCCAGCCGTCCCGCACGCTCCGGCCGCCCTTCTGCTCGGGCAGGGACAGCGAGGTCAGGGTGCCGTCGGGGTCGGCGGTCAGCAGGACGGGGCCCAGCGGGCTGTCGAGGCGGGTCCAGTGCGTGGTCATGCGTCGGTCTCCAGGTCTTCGGCCGTCCGCAGATGACGTACGGCGTACGAGCGCCAGGGGCGCCAGGTGTCGGGGACGTCCACGCCGGGGGGCGCGACGTCGGGGTCGCCGAGGGCGCGGGTGCGGATGGCGGCGACGGTCGCGGGGTCCGCCTCGGGGAGCGCCAGCAGGGCCGCCTCTGCGTCGTCCCGGTCCGCGCCGGCGTCCAGGCGTACGGCCCCGTCGGCGAGGGCGACGGCCAGTGCGCCCGCCCGGCCGTGCGGCTCGGCCTCGGCGAGGACGGCCGGCTCGGGGAAGAGGTGGGTGAGGCTGCCGCAGGGCGCGTCGAGCGTCTTGCCGTACGCCTGGACGAGCCGTGCGGCCTCCGCCCGCCCGGCCAGCGCCCGCACGGCGAACTCCTCCGGGTCGGCCGCTCCGGGCGAGCGCAGCCCCGGCCGTGCGGCGACCAGCGGGGCGAGCCGCGGATCGGCGCCGAGCCGCTCGTCGACGGCGTACGGATCGGCGTCCAGGTCGAACAGCCGGCGCAGCCGCTGTACGGCGGTCGTCAGATCGCGCGGGTCGGTGAGGTGCAGCCGGGCGTCCAGCCAGCCGCCGGGATGAGCGGCTGACGGTCCCGCCGAGGCCCCGCCGGGCCGCTCCTCGACGGCCACGATCCCGGTGCCGTACGGCAGCCGCAGCGTACGCCGGTAGACGCGCGCCCCGGCCGGACCGCTCATCTCCTCCACCCCGGGCACGGCCTCCCGCGCGAGCAGATCGAAGACACCGGCGGCGTGGTAGGGCCCTCGGTGGGCGAGCCGCAGCGGGATTCCGGCGGTCGGGGTGCCGCCCCGCCGGGGCCGGTGCCCGCCCCGGGGCGCCGCGGCGCGCAGGGCGCTCGGGGTGAGCGCGTACACGTCCTTGACGGTGTCGTTGAACTGCCGCACGCTCGCGAACCCGGACGCGAAGGCGATCTCGGTCACCGGCAGCCCGGTCGTCTGCAGCAGCACCCGCGCGGTGTGCGCCCGCTGGGCCCGGGCCAGCGCGACCGGCCCGGCGCCCAGCTCGGCGGTGAGCTGCCGCTGCACCTGCCGCGCGCTGTAGCCGAGCCGCGCGGCAAGTCCTGCGACACCCTCCCGGTCGACGACGCCGTCGCCGATCAGCCGCATGGCCCGCCCGACGACATCCGCCCGCGCGTTCCAGTCGGCCGACCCCGGCACCGCGTCCGGCCGGCACCGCCGGCAGGCCCGGAACCCCGAGCCCTGGGCGGCGGCGGCCGTCGCGAAGAACCGCACGTTCCGCCGCCGCGGCGTCACCGCCGGGCAGCTGGGCCGGCAGTAGATCCCGGTCGTCGAGACGGCGAAGAAGAACTCCCCGTCGAACCGGGCGTCCCGGCTACGAACGGCCTCGTACCTGCTGTCGTCGTCCATCACACAATCAAGTGTCCGAGAGGACGGAGACCGCTGCTAGCGGAAATCGGACATGGAGATTTTGACGCCCTGAGGGGCGTGCCCCCAGGGGCGCGGGGAACTGCGCGACCAGCCACACACAACCCGCACCCCGAAGACGACGACAACCCCTAACGGCGCCCCCGCTTCATCTCCATCGCCGCCCGCCCCTCGGCCCCCCTCCGCTTCCACTCCTTCCGGATCTCGGCCCGAAGCCGCGCATCGGTCTTGGCCACGATCCGCTGGTTCTCCCGCAGCAGCTTCCGATAGCTCTCCAGCCGCCGCACGGGCAGCTCACCGCTCTCCACAGCGGAGCGCACCGCGCAGCCGGGCTCGGCCTCGTGCGCGCAGTCGTGGAAGCGGCACCGGGAGGCGAACTCCTCGATCTCCGAGAAGGTCTGCCCCACCCCGGTCTCGGCGTCCCACAGGCCCACGCCCCGCAGCCCCGGTGTGTCGATGAGCGCGCCCCCGCCGGGGAGCAGCAGCAGGTTGCGGGTCGTGGTGGTGTGGCGGCCCTTGCCGTCGACGTCCCGGGCGGCCCGGACGTCCATGACGTCCTGTCCGAGCAGCGCGTTGGCGAGGGACGACTTGCCCGCCCCGGACTGGCCGAGCAGTACGGACGTACCGTCGCCGACGACCGCGGCGAGGACGTCGAGGCCGGTTCCGTCGAGGGCGCTGACGGTCAGCACGCTCACGCCGGGCGCGCTGGTCTCCACGTCCTGGACGAGGTGCGCCAGGGTGACCGGGTCGGGCACGAGGTCCGCCTTGGTCAGGACGACGATCGGCTGGGCGCCCGATTCCCAGGCCAGGGCGAGGAACCGTTCGACGCGGCCGAGGTCGAGTTCGACGGCGAGGGACACGGCGACGACGGCGTGGTCGACGTTGGACGCGAGGATCTGCCCCTCGGACCGCTTGGAGGAGGTGGACCGCACGAAGGCGGTGCGGCGCGGCAGATACGCGCGTACATAGCGGGGATTGCCGCCGGGTTCGAGGGCGACCCAGTCGCCGGTGCACACGACCCGCAGCGGGTCGTGCGGGGTGACGAACGCGGTGTCGGCGCGTACGACCCCGTCGGCGGTGACGACGTCGCACTGCCCCCGGTCGACGCGGATCACGCGGCCGGGGAGCAGGCCTTCGGTGTCGTGGCGGGCGAATGCGTCCGCCCATGCCTCGTCCCAGCCGTAGGGAGCGAGAGCGGAGAAAACGTCAGCAGAGGTGCTGGAGTTCAACGGGGAACCCTTCACAAGGTCTGGCCCCGGCGAAGGAGGTTCGAGAGTCAGCCGGTGGCCATGGAGGTGGACGTGATGATCTGAGTGCGGGCAGCGCCCATCGCAGTGACAGCCATCGGTCGACACCTCCTCCGAGAACTCACAACTCGCCTGAACAACAACGCTCACACCGTATCCGGGCCCCCCGTGGGCCCGTCAACGGGTTTTCCGCTACCCGACGGTCGCCGTCTCCTCCTCCGCCGGGAGGCTGTCCATGAAGGAGCTGACGGAGAACACCGCGCGGCCGGGTCCGGGCCGGCCGTAGCCGGGCGGGGAGCTGAGGCCGAAGTCGTCCATGGTGGCGCGGTAGGCCTCCAGGAGGCGGATGTGGTACTCCAGCGGCGCGCCCTGCGGGTTGGCCTTGCCGAGCGGGGTGGTGGGCTCGGGGCACCAGGTGGTGAAGCGGGGCGTGATGCCGTGGGACATGAAGAAGCGCAGGCCCTCGGTGGTGGAGGCGATGGCCTCGTCGACCGTCTTGAAGCCGAAGGGCTCGGCCATCTCCACGCCGGCCACGAAGTTGGGGATGACGTTGCGGGCGCCGAAGATCTCCGCCGAGTCCAGGATGCGCTTGTGCCACTCGTCGCGGCCGACGTAGCGCTCCTTGCCGGGGCAGTACATCTTGAACAGGTACTCGTCCCACACCTCGTAGTTGGGGTGGTAGATCTGCACGCCGTAGTCCTTGAACCGCTGCACGTCGTCGCGCGGCAGCGCCTGGGCGACGACCTTGCCGATCCAGCGGCCGGGGAAGCGCTCCTCGATGGCCTTGGCGTACTGGCCGTAGAAGTCGGCCTCGTCGCGGCCGGCAACGGTCTTGGTGATGGCGCCGCCGGTCAGGGTGTACGCGGTGGACGCCTTGGCGGTGTCGTACCGGTTGATGATCTCCAGCGCCTCCAGGACCTCCTCCACGTCCTTGACGCCGGTGTAGGGCCGGCCGGCCGCCTTGTGCTGGCGCCAGTTGTGGTTGATGTCGCAGTACTGGCACTCCTCCTTGGCGCCGAAGTACTGGCAGACCCGGAAGACCGTCAGGTAGATCAGGTAGCCCCACTGGATGGTGGGGGCGACCTCCATGACGGACTTGCCGTTGGAGAGCTTGTGCCGGTAGTACTCCGGCATCGGCGGCACACCGACGTCGGCGATGCGCTTGCCGTCGAGGTAGAGGCCGAGCAGGCCCTCCTCGTCGGCGGCGACGCGGTAGGGCGAAGCGGGGTTCACCCGGACGGAGACGACCGTGCGGCGCAGGTCGTAGGGGCCGCCGGTGAGGATGATCTCCTCGGGCGGGCGGCGCAGGGCGGCCTCGCCCAGCTCGGGGAGGGTGCCGTGGTCGAAGGAGAAGATGAAGTAGGACTTCGGCTTCACCTCGCCGCCCTCGTTGTCGCTGAGGGCGGACGCGTCGAAGGCCACACCTCCGCGGAGCAGGTCCTCCTTGAAGACGGCCTCCCGCGGCACGTGCGGGAAGCGCTCCATCAGATCCTCGACGAGCGCGGTGCGGCTGCCCATCCCGTGTCTCCTCCCGATTCGGACGTACGACTCCTCACGGTATGCCCCCGCCTGAGCGTCACCCCTGCCGGGTCCCCTCCCGGCGCGCGATGTGCCCCGGGACGGGGGTGTCCCGCGGGAGCACGGGGTCGGTGACGGGAGCGCCCCAGACGGTGGTGAGCGGCAGGGTGCCGGCCCACAGGCCGAGGGCGGCGTCGGGTCCGGTGCCGTCGTCGGGCGCCCCGGTGCGGATCTTGACCGAGGCCTCCTCCAGGGACACGGCGAGGAGGGTGGTGGCGGCGAGTTCCTTGCGGCTGGGGAGGCGGGCGTACGACCACTGGCCCGGGGCGGCATGCTCGGTGAGCAGGCGCAGTCCCTCCAGCTTCTCCTCGGGGTCGGTGACCGTGCGGGCCTCGCCGTGGATCACGGCGCTGCGGTAGTTCACGCCGTGCTCGAACACGGACTGGGCAAGGACGAGCCCGTCGACGTGTGTGACGGTCACGCAGACGGAGACCTCGCCCGCGAGGCTGCGGCTGGCCACGGAGCCGTGGAGGTAGAGGTTCAGGTCGTCGCGGCCGTAGACGGTCGGCACGACCAGGGGCCGTCCCTCGATCACCACGCCCAGATGGCAGACGAAGGCGGCGTCTAGGATCGCGTGGAGATCGTTCCGGGACAGGCTGCCCTGCTCGCGCAGGCGGCGGTGCCGGGTCAGCTCGGTCTGCGGGAGGGTGGCGGCGGGCGGCTGTGAGGTCATACGCCGGAAGCTATCGAATTCGCCCGCCTGAGCGCCATGCCGCTGCGAAAACAGTGGCTCAGAGCAGCTTGTTCGACGAAATCAGTGGAGGGGATCGTCGATGGCCGAAACGGTGACCAACTGGGCGGGCAACATCACCTATGCCGCCGGGGAACTGCACCGCCCGCACGCGCACGACGCGCTCAGGGCGCTGGTCGCTCAGAGCGCGGCGGTGCGGGTGCTGGGCAGCGGGCACTCCTTCAACGAGATCGCCGAGCCGGGGGCGCACGGGGTGCTGCTCTCGCTGGACGGGCTGCCCGCCGAGCTCGACGTGGACACCGCGGCGCGGACCGTACGGGTCGGCGGCGGGGTGCGGTACGCCCGGCTCGCCGAGGCCGTGCACGCGCACGGGCTCGCGCTGGCGAACATGGCCTCGCTGCCGCACATCTCGGTCGCCGGGTCCGTGGCGACCGGCACCCACGGGTCGGGCGTGGGCAACGGGCCGCTCGCGGCGGCCGTGCGCGAGGTGGAGCTGGTCACCGCCGACGGCTCCGTCCTCCTGATCGGCCGGGGCGACGCACGCTTCGGCGGCGCGGTCACCGCCCTCGGCGCACTCGGGGTCGTCACCGCACTCACCCTCGACCTCGAGCTCGCCTTCGAGGTCGAGCAGCATGTGTTCACCGAACTGCCCCTTGCCGGGCTGGACTTCGAGCAGGTGGCCGGTGCGGCGTACAGCGTGAGCCTGTTCACCGACTGGCGTGCGCCGGGCTTTCGGCAGGTGTGGCTCAAGCGGCGCACCGACCAGCCGCTCGGCTCCTTCCCCTGGGCCGCGCCCGCGACCGAGAAGCTGCACCCGGTGCCCGGGATGCCCGCGGTGAACTGCACCGAGCAGTTCGGCGTGCCGGGGCCCTGGCACGAGCGGCTGCCGCACTTCCGGGCCGAGTTCACGCCCAGCAGCGGGCAGGAGCTGCAGAGCGAGTACCTGATGGCGCGGTCCGACGCGCCGAAGGCGCTGGACGCGCTCGACCGGGTGCGGGACACCATCGCGCCCGTGCTGCAGATCTGCGAGGTGCGCACGGTCGCCGCCGACGAGCAGTGGCTGAGCCCGGCGTACGGGCGGGACTCGGTCGCCGTGCACTTCACCTGGATCGCGGACACGGCGGCTGTGCTGCCGGTGGTGCGGGTGGTGGAGGAGGCGCTGGAGCCGTTCGCGGCGCGGCCGCACTGGGGGAAGGTGTTCGCGATGCCGGCGGCCGGCGTGCGCGCCCTGTACCCGCGGCTGGACGACTTCGCGGCGCTGGTACGGGAGTTGGACCCGGCGGGGAAGTTCACCAACGCGTTCGTGCGCGGGGTCCTCGAAGGCTGACCTCGCGGCGGCCGACTTCGTAAACCCCCTTTCCTAACCCCTTGTAGAAAGCCCGCGCAGCCCATAGCCTGGCGCGGCGCCGGAGCGCTGTGACCCGGCGGCTTCGAACAGGGAGGGGGACAGGCCGGTGAAGCGCACCTCACGTGACATCCGCACCGCGAACCGCTACGAGGTGCTGCGCCAGATCATCGCCGCGTCCCCCACCTCCCGGCAGGAGCTGGCGGCCGCCACGGGGCTCAGTCTCGCCACGGTCGCCACGCTGGTCGGCGAGCTGCTCGACCTCGGCATGATCACCGAGGTCGGCTTCGAGGACTCGGCGGGCGGCCGGCCGCGCGGGCTGGTCGCGGTCAACGCCTCCGGCGGCGCGCTGATCGGGGTCGACATCGCGGAGACGTACGTCCATGTCGAGCTGTTCGACCTCGCGCTGAACGTGCTGGCGCGGGCCGATGAGGACATGCGGCCCGGCGAGAGCCGACCCGAGCAGGTGGTCGGCCATGTGGCGGCCGCCGTGGGCTCGGTGGTCGCCCAGGCCGGGGTCGAGGGCGCCCGGGTGCTGGGCGTCGGGGTGAGCGTGCCGGGGCAGGTCAACCGGGACACCGGCGTGTCGGAGTACGCCCCGAACTGGGACTGGCACGACGTGCCGCTGCTCGACCTGCTCGGCGAGCACATCGCCTACCCGCTCCACCTGGACAACCCCTTGCGCGCCTGCGCGGTGGCCGAGCTGTGGTTCGGCGCGGCGCGCGGCCACGCGGACGCCGTGGTGGTCAACCTCGGCACCGGCGTCGGGGCCGGGCTGGTGCTCGGCGGCGGGGTGCACCGCGGGGTGAGCAACAGCGCGGGCGAGTGGGGTCACACCACGCTCGTGCTGGACGGGCGGCTGTGCCACTGCGGCAACCACGGCTGTGTGGAGACCTATGTCGGCGCGCCCGGGATCATGCTGAACCTGCGGGAGTTGAGCCCGGGTTCGGCCCTGCTGCACCCCGGGGACCAGACCGCGACGATCGACGCGCTGGCCCGCGGGGTCGCCTCGGGCGACCCGGTGGCGGTGAAGGTGGTCCGCGACACCGCCCGCTACCTCGGCGCCGCGATCGCCGACCTGGTCAACGTCCTCAACCCCGAGGTGGTCGTGCTCTCCAGCTGGGTCGCGGCCGGCCTCGGTGAACCGCTGCTCGCCGAGGTGCGCGAGGCCGTCGCCCGGCACGCGCTGAAGCGGCCGCTGGCCGCCACCGAGATCGTCCTCTCCCCGATCCCCACCGACCCGGTGTGCCTGGGCGCGGCCACGTTCGCGCTCGAAGGCGCGCTGCAGTCGGTCGGGCAGAGGAACAGCACCAAGCGCACCACCCCCGCAAGGAGCCGTACCGCACCACCTTCATGACGACGGAAGGGATGCATGTTGACGCGCACCGAGAGATTCGCCCTGGTGACAGCCGCAGCCGCACTCACGGGGGCGCTGCTCGGCTCCCCGCCCGCGAGTGCCGCCGCACCGGCCGCGGCCGAGGTCTCCCCCCACGCCGCCCAGACCATCGACAACATCGGCGCGTCCGGCGCCTGGTGGGTCAACGACCTGAAGAACTTCGACCCGGCCGTGCAGGCCCGCGTGGCGCGGCTGCTGTTCTCGCCGAACGGCCTGGACCTGAGCAGTTACCGCTACAACATCGGCGGCGGCGGTACGTCCGTCACCACCCCGTCCCGCGCCCCGGAGGACTTCCGCGACGCCGACGGGACGTACGACTGGAGCAGGGACCGGGGCGGCCGTACGTTCCTGAAGTACGCGGCCGAGTACGGCGTCGAGGACCTGATCGCCTTCGTGAACAGCGCGCCTGCCGAGTGGAAGACCAACGGCAAGAGCTGCGGCGGCTATCTGAAGGACGAGAACACCCAGGACTTCGCCCGCTACATCGCCGACGTCACCGACCACTTCGCCGCGCAGGGCGCCCGGTTCGACTACATCAGCCCCTTCAACGAGCCCACCAACAGCTTCGACTCCTGCGGCCAGGAGGGCATGCTGGTGCCCGTCGCCCAACGCGACGACATCGTCCGGGCGTTGGGCGCCGAGCAGCGCGCCAGGCAGCAGCGGACCGGCATCATCGCCGACGAGTCCAGCTCCACGGTGAGCTTCAACACCGAGGTGCCGCAGTGGATCTCGCAGCCGGGCACCGCGCAGTACGTCTCCAAGCTCGCGCATCACACGTACAACAACCCCGGTGACGACCAGCGGGCGAAGATCTACGAGACGTCGAAGTCGGTGGGGAAGCAGTCCTGGTCGACGGAGATCTGCTGCTTCGGCAAGGGCGGCACCGGCTGGGCGCAGGAGTACGACCCGACCATCGACGGCGGCCTCAACCTCTCCCGGATCATCCACAAGGACTTCGCCACCGCCCATGACTCGGCGTTCCAGTGGTGGGTGGCCCTGTCGGAGATGGTCGGCACGGACCCGTACGCGCGCAACGACTCCGGCTGGAACGACGGCCTGCTCTACTACGACCCCGACTACGCGACGAACGGCAACCAGACGCTGTACTTCACCAAGCGGTACTACGCGCTCGGCCAGTACAGCAAGTTCGTGAAACCGGGCGCGGTGCTGCACGACGTCACCGGGGCGCCCGCGGGCGTCGAGGTCAGCGCCTACACCCACAAGGGCCGGTGGATCGTGGTGGTCAACAACCACAACACCACCGACACGGCGCTGAACCTGCACTTCAACAACGCCGGGCCCAGCCGCACCCTGAAGGCGGTGCGCACCTCGGCGACCGAGAACTGGGCGAAGGTGGCCGAGCCGTCCGTCTCCGACGGCACCCTCTCCGCGACGCTCGCGGCCCGCTCCATCACGACGTACGTCCTCGACGGCAAGGGCGGTGAGTCCACCGCGGTGACGGGCGCCTGGCAGGGCCGGCACTCCGGCAAGTGCCTGACGGCGGACGCCTCGGGGGCCGCGATCCGCACCTGCACCGGCGGGGCCGAGCAGCAGTGGTCGTACGACGCCCAGGGTGCGCTGAAGGGGCCCGACGGGTTTCTCACGGCCGGGAGTTCGGGTCTCACCACGAGCGCCGGTTTCACCGGTGACGCCGGGCAGCGGTGGCTGCTGAACGGCAACGGGCAGATCGTGAGCGAGGCGTCCGGGAAGTGCCTGGACGTCAGCGGGCAGGCGACCGCGGACGGCAGCAGGGTGATCCTCTACAGCTGCACCGGCGGCACCAACCAGACCTGGTCCAGGGGCTGACAACTCACCTGCGGCGGGCCGTCGTTGCGGCGGCCCGCCCTTCGTCACGTCCGTCATACCGAACGCCGCGCAACGCTTCGCACAGACTTCGTCCAACCCCTTGCCGAAGCCTTAGCCGAAGGTTAACGTCCCCGCACCGCAACCACCCTCTTCGAGCCGAGACAAGGACGTCACCATGTCGGCATTCAGCAACAACTCCTGGGACCGCCGATCCGTGCTGCGGGCCGCGATGGGCCTGGCCGCCGCCGGCGGTCTCGCCGCGTGCGGCGGCAACAACGGCCGTGGCGGCGGGGCGGGTTCCGGCACGAACCTGGTGCAGTACTTCCACGCGTACGGCGAGGCGGGCACCGAGCAGGCCGTCAAGCGGTACGCGAAGGACTACGGCAAGGCGAACGTGACCACGCAGTGGATCACCGGCTCGAACTTCGAGAGCAAGCTGTTCTCGGCCCTGCTGACCGACAACGCCCCGGACGTCTTCGAGTTCCACCCGCAGATCCAGCTCGTCCGCAGCGGCCAGGTGGCGGATCTCAGCGACCTGGTGAACCCCGTCAAGGACGACTTCAACCAGGCCGACATCGCCTCGCACACCATCGACGGCAAGATATGGGGCGTCCGGATGATCGACGACCCGCAGTTCTTCTACTACCGCAGGTCGATGCTTCAGAAGGCGGGTGTCGAGCCGCCCACCACCCTCGACGAGCTGGTCGAGGCGGCCGCCAAGCTCACCACCGACAAGGTCAAGGGCGTCTTCCTCGGCAACACCATCGTGCCGGTGATGAACCCGCTGATCTGGTCCACGGGCGCGGACACCCTCGACGACAAGAACCGGATCGCCTACCACACGCCCGAGGTCGCGGCCGGTCTGAAGAAGCTGCGCGGCATGTTCGCGGACGGGCATCTGCTGCTGGACGCGCCCGCCGACTGGTGGGACCCGTCGGCGATCACGCAGGGCCTGGTCGCCATGCAGTGGTGCGGGATGTGGGCCATGCCGGTGATCCAGAAGGCGCTCGGCGACGACGTCGGCATCATCCCCTTCCCCAGCGCGGCGAGCGGCGCGAAGCCCGCGGTCGTCAACGGCGGCTGGTCGATGTTCGTCAACGCCAAGTCGAAGCATGTCGACGAGGCGAAGGAATACGTCAAGTGGCTGTGGATCGACCAGCAGGAGCACCAGGAGGACTGGGCGCTGTCCTACGGCTTCCACATCCCGCCGCGCACCTCGCTCGCCGCGTCGGCAGGCAAGCTGAAGTCGGGCCTGGCCGCCGAAGGCGTCAAGCTGTTCAACGAGTTCGGGCACTTCGACAACCCGGCCTGGACGCAGGCGATGATCGTCGCCCTGGAGGGCGTGATCGCCGACTCGGTGCGCAAGGGCGGTGACCCGGAGGCCGCGCTCGACAAGGCCGACAAGATCGTGAACCGCGAGCTGAAGAAGCTGTTCGGATGACCGCCACCGTGACACGGCCGCGCGAGGCCGGGGCCGTCACCCGGACACGCGGACGCGGGGTCCGGGGCCGTACGCTCAGCTTCTGGCTGTTCACCGGCCCGTTCCTGATCGGGCTCGCGGTCTTCGTCTACATCCCGATCGGCTGGAGCGCCTACCTCTCCTTCTTCGAGGCGCGCTACACGGTCACGCCGAGCACGTTCGTCGGGTTCGACAACTACCGGTACATGCTGACGAACGACAAGTTCGTCGACTCCCTCGTCACCTTCACGGTGTTCGCCGCGATCATCGTGCCGATCACCTGGGCGCTGTCCCTGGGACTGGCGCTGATGGTGCACCGGCTGCGGTTCATGCAGGCGTTCTTCCGGTCGGTGTTCTTCCTGCCGACCGCCGTCAGCTTCGTGGCCGCCTCGCTGATCTGGAAGATGTCCGTGTTCAGCGGGGTGCGGTTCGGCCTGGCCAACACCGTGCTCGGCTGGTTCGGCGCCGACAACATCGCCTGGCTCGCCAACCCGGACCCGCCCTGGTACTGGCTGGTCATCGTCACCGTACGGCTGTGGCTGCAGGCCGGCTTCTACATGATCCTGTTCCTGGCCGCCCTGCAGAACATCCCGCCGGAACTGTACGAGGCCGCCGCCATCGACGGGGCGAAGCCGGGCTGGCAGACCTTCCGGCACGTCACCCTGCCGCAGTTGCGGGCGACGTCGACGGCCGTGGTCCTGCTGCTGCTCGTGGCGGCGTACCAGGCCTTCGACGAGTTCTTCAACCTGCTCACCAAGACGACCTGGGGCCGTCCGCCGCTGGTCGAGCTGTACTACACGGCGCTCGGCGAGAACCAGGACTACGGCGCCGGCAGCGCGGGCGCGATGGTCCTGACCCTGCTGATCTGTGTCGTCACCCTGCTCCAGGGCAAGGTCATGGGATTCGGAAGGGGGGAGGAGTCCAGATGACCACCAAGGTCCGGCGCGGCAGCGTCCTCGGCTCCACCGGCCTCTACATCGCCACCGGCATGGCCGCGCTCCTCTTCCTCGTCCCCTTCTATCTGATCGTCCGCAACGCCCTGTCCACGGACACCGAGATCACCGGCGAGAACTGGAAGTTCTTCCCCACGGACATCCAATGGGGCAATCTCACCGAGCTGTTCGACGACCCGACGGTGCCCTTCGCGCAGTCGCTGTGGAACTCGGCCGTCGTCGGGGTGCTGCACACCGTCGGCACCCTGCTGGTGTGCTCGCTCGCGGGCTACGGCCTGGCGCGCATCCCGTACCGGCACGCGAACAAGATCTTCTACGGCGTGCT
Source organism: Streptomyces sp. NPDC096205 (assembly GCF_044763135.1). NCBI lineage: Bacteria > Bacillati > Actinomycetota > Actinomycetes > Kitasatosporales > Streptomycetaceae > Streptomyces > Streptomyces sp. NPDC096205. The sequence continues at coordinate 1,021,113 of NZ_JBIWFS010000001.1, forward strand.
GGTGACCCTGATGGTGCCGACGGCCGTCACGTTCGTGCCGAGCTTCGTGCTGGTGTCGTCCCTGGGCTGGGTCTCCTCCTTGCGCGGGCTGGTGATCCCGGGGCTGTTCAGCGGCTTCACCTGCTTCCTGTTCAGGCAGTACTTCCTCGGCTTCCCCCGGGAGCTGGAGGAGGCGGCGCGGGTCGACGGGCTCGGCTACTGGGGCGCGTACTGGCGGATCGTGGTGCCCAACTCGCTGAACTTCTTCGCCGCGATCGCGACCATCACCTTCATCAGCGGCTGGAACGCCTTCCTGTGGCCGCTGGTCATCGGCCAGGACGAGCAGGCGTGGACGGTGCAGGTCGCGCTCTCGTCGTACATGACCAACCAGACCGTCAACTTCCATCTGATCTTCATGGCCACCGCCATCTCCGTCCTGCCCCTGGTCTTCGTGTTCCTGTTCCTCCAGCGCTGGCTGGTGCAGGGCGTCGCGCAGACCGGCATCAAGGGCTGAACCAGGAGTCCCATGTCTTTCCGTACGACCTCTCCCTCGGCCGGCTACATCGAGGACGTCTCTCCCGGCAGCGGCGCCCTGCCGCCCCGCGCTTGGTACGCGTCTTCCGATGCGAAGTCCTTTTCGCTCAGCGGCAGTTGGCGCTTCCGCCTGTCGGCGACTGCTGACGCCGAGGACGATTCCTTCGCCGCGCCGGGCTACGACGCCTCCGACTGGGCCTCGTTGACCGTGCCCGGGCACTGGGTACTGCAGGGCCATGGCGCGCCGATCTACACCAACCACCTCTACCCCTTCCCGGTCGACCCGCCGCGGGTGCCGACCGAGAACCCCACCGGCGACCACCTCCGCCACTTCGACCTGCCCGAGGGATGGCCCGCGGACGGCGGCGCGACCCTGCGCTTCGACGGTGTGGAGTCGGCCGCGCGGGTGTGGCTGAACGGCATGGACCTCGGCGAGTTCAAGGGCTCGCGGCTGCCGCACGAGTTCGCGGTGGGGCATCTGCTGAAGCCGAGCGGCAATGTGCTCGCCGTGCGCGTCCACCAGTGGTCGGCCGGCTCGTACCTGGAGGACCAGGACCAGTGGTGGCTGCCGGGCATCTTCCGTGACGTGACGCTGCTGCACCGCCCGGCGGGGTGCGCGCGGGACTTCTTCGTGCACGCCTCGTACGACCATGTCACCGGCGAGGGCACCCTGCGCGTCGAGTCGGAGGCCGAAGGCCGGGTGACTGTCGCCGAGTTGGGCGTGGACGTGGCGACCGGCGAGCCGGTGACCGTCCCCGTCGAGCCGTGGACGGCGGAGACGCCCCGGCTGTACGACGGGGTGCTGGTCTGCGCGGGCGAACGGGTGCCGCTGCGGATCGGCTTCCGCACGGTCGTCCTGGAGGACGGGCTGATCAAGGTCAACGGCAGGCCTGTGCTGTTCAAGGGTGTCAACCGGCACGAGTGGCATCCGCGCACCGGCCGCGCGCTGGACCTCGCGACCATGCGCGAGGACGTGCTGCTGATGAAGCGGCACAACGTCAACGCGGTGCGCACCTCGCACTACCCGCCTCACCCGGCCTTCCTCGACCTGTGCGACGAGCTCGGCCTGTGGGTGATCGACGAGTGCGACCTGGAGACCCACGGCTTCACCGAGCAGGGCTGGCGGGACAACCCCGTCGACGACGACCGCTGGACCCCGGCCCTGCTGGACCGGGCCGCGCGGATGGTCGAGCGGGACAAGAACCACCCGTCGGTGGTGATCTGGTCGCTCGGCAACGAGGCGGGCACGGGCCGGGGGCTCACGGCGATGGCCGAGTGGATCCACGCCCGCGACAGCTCCCGGCTGGTGCACTACGAGGGCGACCTCGACTGCCGGGACACGGACATGTATTCGCGGATGTACGCCGACCACGCCGAGATCGAGCGCATCGGGCGCGGCCTGGACGGCGGCACGGGCAGACGCCGCCGACTGCCCTTCATCCTGTGCGAGTACGCGCACGCGATGGGCAACGGCCCCGGGGGACTGGCCGACTACCAGCGGCTGTTCGAGCGTTACGACCGGCTCCAGGGCGCCTTCGTCTGGGAGTGGATCGACCACGGCATCGAGCACCCCGAGCTGGGCTACGCCTATGGCGGCGACTTCGGCGAGGAGCTGCACGACGGCAACTTCGTCTGCGACGGGCTGCTCTTCCCGGACCGGCAACCCTCCCCCGGGCTGCTGGAGTTCAAGAAGGTGATCGAGCCGGTCCGCATCGAGGGCGACGGCACGGCCGTACGGGTCACCAACCTCCAGGACTTCGCCGATCTGTCGACGCTGGCCTTCGAGTGGTCGTACCAGGTGGACGGCGAGACCGTGGCCCACGGCCCGCTGGAGGTGCCCGCTCTGGCGCCCGGTGAGTCGGCCGAGGTCAAGCTGCCCCCGGCGCCCGCGGACGTACGGGGTGACGGCGAGACCCGGTGGACGGTGCGGGCCCTGCTGGCCGAGGACACGGCGTGGGCGGGCCGGGGTCATGAGGTGGCCTGGGGGCAGGCGGCGGTGAACCCGCGGCCCCGGCCCACGGTGGCCGCCACGGAGCTGCCGGTCCGCGGCGAGCGGCTGATCACGCTCGGCCCCGCCGCCTTCGACGCCCGCACCGGCGCGCTGTCCGCCATCGGCGGCGTCCGGGTGGCGGACCTCCGCCTGGACGTGTGGCGGGCCCCGACCGACAACGACGAGGGCGCCCCCTGGCAGCCCGACCTGCGCTACGGCACGCTGTGGCGCACGCTCGGCCTGCACCGCATGCGGCACCGGCTGGACGCGGTCGAGGCGGGCGAGGACGCTCTGACCGTCCGCACCCGGGTGGCGCCGGCCGCGCGCGAGGTGGGCCTCGCGACGGTGTACCGCTGGACGTCCGACGGCACCCGGCTGAAGCTGACCGTGTCCGTGACGCCCGAGGGCGACTGGACGGTGCCGCTCCCCCGGCTGGGCATCCGCTTCGGGCTGTCCTCGGCGGACCGGGTGCGCTGGTTCGGGGGCGGTCCGGGCGAGGCCTACCCGGACACCGAGGCGGCCTCTCGCCCGGGCCGTTGGGAGGCGACGGTGGACGACCTCCAGACGCCGTACGTCCGCCCGCAGGAGAACGGGGCCCGGGCGGACGTCCGTTGGGCCGAACTGGGCGGCCTGCGGATCGAGGGCGACCCGGAGTTCTGGTTCACCGCCCGGCGGTGGACGACCGAGCAGCTGGACGCGGCCGCGCACCGCACGGACCTGGTGCCGGGCGACACGGTGTGGGTGAACCTCGACCACGGGCAGCACGGCATCGGCTCGCAGTCCTGCGGTCCGGGCCCGCTGCCGCGGTATCGCCTTGCCGCCTCTCCCACGGAGTTCTCGTTCGTGTTCACCGCGGACTGAGGCTCGTCACGGCTGTTCAGTGGTCGGCGCAGCACGGTGTCGGGTGCGGGACCTCGAACGGCACGAGGACCCCGCCCGCGGCGGGCTGGACGGCGAGGACCAGAGCGCCGTCCAGCCACTGCGGGCGGACATGGTCACGCGTCACCACACGCGTCCGCGGGTCCGGCTCGCCTGGTGTACCGAGGACCGTCACCTGGTCGATCGCGCTGCGGGAGAGCAGCTCGGCGACCGTGAGCGTGCCCGTCAGCGCGCCGGCGCCCGGGTAGAGGACGGCGCGGCCGACGACGCCCGGGAGCCCGTCCGTCACGTCGTACGACCGGGCGGTCAGGCGGGTGCGGGTGTCGCTCAGCGTCTCCTCGGTGGGGAGGGTGAGGGAGACCGCCACGCGCGGCCGGCCGTCGTGCAGCAGATGCGTGCAGCCGAACGTGCCCTCGGGGAGGGCGAGTTCGGCCGCCAGCGTGTGCAGCAGGCGGTCGGCCGCGCGCAGGTCCGTCAGGCCCGCGTCCACGGTGAGGGCGCGGCCGGTCATGCGGGCAGGACCCACACCGGGTTGGAGTAGAACCACAGGTCCCGCCACGGGTCGGCGTCTCCTACGACGTCCAGGGCCGGCCCCGCCGGGTCGACGGCCGCGCCCAGCGCGCCGACCGCGCCGCGGTTGCCGTCGGTGCCGCGCAGCCGGACGTAGACGGGCCGGTCGACCCGGCCGAGGTCGTAGGTGAGGCGGACGGTGCCGGTCGCCTTGTTCACCTCGTACGACTTCACGACCCTGGCCGTCGGCGCGGTGAAGGTGTCCTTGTCCCGCACCTCGCCCGTCACGTCGCCCTGGATGACGTCGACACGGGCCAGCTTGGGCAGGAAACCGGCCCAGTTGGGGCCGCCGGCCAGGGCGATGTCCACGCTCAGGGTGACGCCGGTGCCCTTCTTCACCTGAAGGGCACCGCCCAGGGTGGCCCAGCGGCCGCCGCCGGCGAGACGGGCGTCGAGGCCGCTGATGAGCTGCCCGTGATCGACCCAGATGCGGCCGGCGCGGATGCCGTCCATGACGGCGGCGTAGGAGAAGCCGTCGGCTCCCACATGGGTACGGCTGTACTGGCCGGGCCAGTAGTCGCCCTGGGTGACGTCGATCCTGCCGCCGTAGACCGGGTCCTGGTAGCGGCCGTCGGCGTTGAAGTCGCCGCCGGGGCCGCGTACGGCGGTGTCGGCGTAGACCTGGTGGGAGTCGGAGTTGGCGGTGATCCACCAGGGCTTGCCCTCGGCGAGGAGGCTGTCCCACAGGCCGCCGACGGTGGCGGTCATCCAGTCGAAGCCGCCCCAGGTGCGGTAGCTCTCCAGCGGGTAGCCGGGGAAGGAGTTGGCGCTGGGGTTGTTGTCGTAGATGCCGCGGGCGCGGCCCATGCCGAGCGGGGCGGGCAGTCCTGCGGCCTGGTGACCGGGGGCGCCCTCGAAGCCGACCGCGATCTGCCGGCCGGGGGCCGTGGCGTCGCGCCAGCCGCGGATCTCGTGCGGGGAGTCCACGCCGCGCCGCGCGGGATGGTTGGCGAGCATCAGGGCGTCCTTGACCTTGCGGCGCTGCACCTGCTCCGCAAGGAAGTTGAGACCGGCGACGGCCAGGGCCTCGTTGGCGGGCGTGGATTCGGAGGCGCCCTTGACGCTGCCGTCGTAGTCGGTCTCGAACTGCTTGAGGACCTCGACCTCGTTGCGTCCGGGGTGCACGAAGACCGTGCCGTGCTCGGCGGCCGGGATGTTCCACTCCAGGCCCTGGAAGACGAGGGTGTCCTCGTAGGCCTCGCGGGCCTCGCGGATGTCCGGGTTGACCTTCTCCACGCCGATCTTCGCGTGGGTGGCGCTGCCGTGGTCGGTGATGACCAGCCAGTCCATGCCGTGCCGGGCGCCCTGGCGGACCTGATCGACGACACGGTACTTGCCGTCGCTGCTGTACTGGGTGTGGATGTGGTGGTCGCCGGCCAGCCACAGGAAGCCGTCCCGCCTGCGGGCGACCGGGGCGGCGTCCGCCGCGGCCGGCTGCGGGGTGAGGACACTCGCGGTGGCGAGGCCCGCGCCGAGCAGGCCCGCGCGGCGCAGCAGGGAACGGCGGGAGTGCTGCTCGGGGGTGAGCGCCTCGTCGGGCACCGAGGTGTCGAAGGCGGCGGGCAGGGCGGGCCCCTCGTGCGGGTGCTCGTGGGGGTGGCTGTGGTCGTGGTGGTGGTGCGTGTGGCCGTGGTGATGTCCGTGACCCATCGGTGCCTGCCTTCTGGATGCCGCTCTGCCGTCGTGGGGAGAATCCCGGCGGAAGGTGAACGTTGAACGACCAGGGCATGAGAGGCGGGTGCCGGGCGCACGACGGGTCGCCGTGCGGTTCACAGGGCTCTCGACTCCCTTGTGTGCAAGGCTGGTTGGGACGACTGGGCTCCGGGGCGGACGGCGGACGAGGAGACGGGATGAGCGATCGGGACGAGCTGCTCTCCGACTTAGCGGGCCGGGCGGATGAGGGCGGGGCGCTCTCCGACATGGCGGACCGGGCGGACGGGGACGGGGCGCTCTCCGACATAGCGGACTGGGCGGACGGGGGCGGGTCGCTCTCCGGCTCGACGGGCCGGGACGACCGGGATGGGCCGCCCTCCGATTCGAGGGGCGACGTTGACCGGGACGGGGTGCTCTCCGGCTCGACGGGCCGCGACGACCGGCACGTGCCGCTCTCCGACTCGACGGGCCGGGACGACCGGGGCGGGCTCCTTTCCGACTCGAGGGGCGAGGTTGACCACGAGGGGTTGCTCTCCGACTCGAGGGGCCGGGACGACCGGGGCGGGCTGCCCTCCGAGTCGACGCGCCGGGACGACCGGGGCGGGCTGCCCTCCGACTCACCGGGCGACGTCGACCGGGACGGGTTGCTCTCCGATCTGCGCGGGCGGATCGACCGGGCGGTGGAGCGGCAGGACCCGGCCGAGTTGTTCGCGCCCGATGCCGAGCGGGTGGCCGCCGCGCTGACCGCCGTCACCGATCCGGTGGCCGACCCGGAGGCGGGCCATGTCCTCGGCTGGTACCGCTGGCTGCGCTACGAGACGTCCGCCGACGGAGGGCAGGACGAGGCGGTGGAGGCGGTCCGGCTGCTGGCCCCGGTCCACGCCGCCGCCCCGGATGCGGTGCCCGAACTGGTGGGGCTGATGCTGGCGGGCGGCCCCGAGGACGGCGTCGTCGGTGACGTGGCCCTCGAACTCGGGCTCGCGGTCACCCTCGCCTACGAGCGCGGACGCCAACTACCTCTGCTGCACCGGGCCCTGATGCTGTTCCGCATGGCCGTCGCGGGGCCCTTCGAGGAGCCGCTGGACCGGGCGATGAGCCTGAGCAACCTCGGGCATGTGCTGCGGATGCTGCACGAACAGGGCGCCCGCGACGGGGAGCTGGACGAGGCGGTCGCCGTCACCCGGGAGGCCGTGCGGTTCACCGACCATCCCGAACACGCGATGTTCCGCAGCAACTTGGGGCTGGCCCTGCTCCATGTGTACTGGCGCGACCATCAGGTGCCGGTGCTGGAGGAGTCCGTCGCCCTCACCCGCGCAGCCGTCGACGCGACCCCGCCGGGACACCCGAACGTGGCGACGTACCGCAACAACCTCGCCCTCGGCCTGCACGCCCTGGCCGAGCGGCGCGATGACGCGTCGTCGGCCGAGGAGGCGATCGCGCTGACGCGGTCCGTCCTCGCCGCCGTACCGGAGGGGCCGGCCAGGGCCGCCCAACTGCACATTCTGTCCTTCGCGTTGCGCGCGCAGTACGAACGGCTGCGGGAGCCGGGGCTGCTGGACGAGGCCGTGGCCCTCGGGCGCCGGGCCGTCGCCGCCACGCCCGAGGGTGATCCCGCACGCGCCGAACGCCAGGACAAACTCGCCATCTGTCTGTACCTGCTCTTCCACCGCTCCGGGGACCCGGCCGCCCTGGAGGAGGCGATCGACAGGGCCCGGGCCGCGACGAACGCGCCCGTCGCCCCGGATCGCGGGCGCCGCCAGACGAAACTCGCGGAGTTCCTGCGCACCCTGGCCGAGCACAGCCACCGGCCGGAGGCGGCGTGGGAGGCGGTGGCGCTGGCGCGGGCCGCGGTGGAGGCGGTCGGGGTGAGGGGTGCGGAGACTGGGCGGGACGCGGTGAGGGTCGGTGCGGATACCGCCGGGGCCGCCTCCGAAGGCCTCGGGGACGTGTCCGGCGCCGCCGCGGTCGATTCCGACGAGGCCGGTGCCGATGCGGCCGATTCCAACGCGGCTGGTGCCGCCGCGGCCGGTGCCGACGCAACCGAGTCCGCCGCGGGTGACACGGACGTCCGCGCGGCGCGGCTGAGTGGGCTGAGCGCCGCCCTGCACACGCTGTACCTGTACACCTCCGACCTCGATCATCTGAGGGAGGCCGTACAGCGGGGGCGTGAAGCCGTGGAGGGGACGCCCGCGGGTCGTCCGGACCGCGCGAGGGCGCTGAACAACCTGGGGTTCGGGCTGCGGGTCCTGCACGAGGCCGTCGGGGACGACGAGTTGCTCGACGAGGCGATCGAGGTGAGCCGGCAGGCGCTGGCCCCGCTGTCGGAGGACGACCCGTACCGGCCCACCGTGCTGACCAACCTCGCCAGCGCCCTCATCCGCAAGTACGAGCGGTCCGACCGGGTCGAGCACGCCGACGAGGCCGTCGCCCACGCCCGCGCGGCCGTCGACCTCACGCCCGTGGGGGACCCCGACCGGCCCGGCTGGCTCAACAACCTCGCGCTCGCGCTGTACGGCGTCGGCAACCGGCTCGGGCGGCCGGAGCCGCTGCGGGAGGCCATCGCCGTGTGCCGAGAGGCGCTGGCCGCGCTGCCCGACGGGAATCTGCGCCGGGCCACCGTCCTGAACAACCTCGGCAACTGCCAGGCCGTCCTCTTCGAACACCTCGGGGACATCGCGCTGCTGCGCACCTCCGCCGAGACCGCGCGGGCCGCCGTCGAGGCCACCCCGCCGGGCCATCCGCACCGGGCGATGAACCTCAACGGGCTGGGCCGCATCCTCCAGCACATCACCTGGTACACCGGTGACTCCGCGCCGCTGTCGGAGGCGGTCGCCGCCTGCCGGGCCGCCGTCGGCGCGGCACCCCGGGGCACGCTGCGGCAGATGTTCCTGGGCAACCTCGGGTCGGCCCTGGACCTGTCGTTCCGCCGGACCGGGCGCCGCGAGGACATCGCCGAGGCCATCACGTCCTGCCGCGACGCCGTGTCGGGGTTCGCCCCGGACCACCCGCTGCGGGTGCAGCAACTGCACGGTCTGACCACGGCGTTGCTCGTCCACGCGCTGCTCGGCGACGGCGGCCCCGAGGTGGTCGACGAGGCGATCGGCACTGCCCGCGCGGGCCTCGCCGCGACGCCCCTCGACCACCCCAACCGGGTCCGTATGCTGGCCGACCTCGCCTACGCCCTGCGCGCCCGCACGCTGCTGCGCCGGGACCCGGACCCGCTGACGGAGGCGACCGCCGTCACCCGGGAGGCCCTCGCCCTCGCCCCGCCCGGCCTGCCCCTGCGCTCCGGTCTGCTCAACGACCACGCGGTGACCCTGCACCTCCTCCACGAGCACACCCACGACCCCGCCCTGGTCCCGGAGATCCTCGCCGTGTCCCGCGAAGCGGCGTCGGACGCGTCGGCCTCGATCGCCGTACGGGTGGCGTCGTACCGGAGGATCGCGGTCCTGGCGACCGGGGCGGACCCGCAGGGGAGGGCGCCGAGCGAGGCGCTCGCCGCCGCGGAGGCCGCTGTCGCGCTGTTGCCGCGGATCGGGATCGACGGGCTGGATCTCGGGGACCGGGGGCATCAGATCGGGGAGGCCGGTTCGCCGGCGACCGCCGCGGCGGCGGCCGCGCTGGACGCCGGACTGCCGGGGCGGGCCGTGGAACTGCTGGAGCAGTCGCGGGGGGTGCTGACCGCCGAGTCGGTCGCCGCCGGGGGCGCCGATCTGGAGCGGCTGCGCACCGCCGTACCCGAAGTGGCCGAGCTGTTCGAGGAAGTGCGGTCCCGGCGCGAGACCCTGAACCGGCCCGCACCCGAGGCGTCCGCCGACCCTCCGGCGCCGCACGACGTGCGCGCCGCCGCCCGCCGGGACGCCCAGGCCGAGTGGGACGCCGTGCTGGCCCGCATCCGCACCCTCGACGGTTTCGCCGACTTCCTCGCCCCACCTGGCGCGGACCGGCTCACCGCCGAGGCCTGCGAGGGTCCGGTGGTGTACGTCTGCGCCGCCCCGACCCGCGGCGACGCGCTCGTCCTCGACGGCGACCCCGCCCACCCGGTCCGGGTCGTCCCGCTGAGCCTGACCGAACCCGACCTGCTGCCCCGTATCCGCACCCTGGGCACCGCCCTGGACCGCGCGACCGACCCCACGGTCGGCCCCGACGGCCGCCAGGCCGCCCAGCAGGACATCCTCGGCGTGCTGGCCTGGCTCTGGGACACCGTCACCGAGCCGGTCCTCACCGCCCTCGGCCACACCCGGCCGCCGACACCCGGCGCCCCCTGGCCGAGGCTGTGGTGGTGTCCTGTCGGTCTGATGGCCTACCTCCCCCTGCACGCGGCCGGCCACCACGAGGACATCACCACGGCCGTCGACGCCCCGCGCACGGTGCTGGACCGAGTCGTCTCCTCCTACACGGCCACGGTCCGCGGCCTGTCCCGGGCCCGCGCCCATCGCGACGGGGCGGCTGGGGAGGGCCCGGGGAAGGTGCGGACGACAGGCGGGGCGGTCGTCGTCGCGGTCGGCGATGCCGCCGGTGTCGCCGGGCTGCCGGGCGCGGTCACCGAGGCGGAGCTGCTCACCGCGCTGATCCCCGGCGCCACGGTGCCTGAGCGGCCCACCCGCGCGTCGGTGCTGGCCGCGCTGCCCGGTCACCCGGTGGCCCACTTCGCCTGCCACAGCGAGCCGCACCGCATGGACCCCTGGCGCGGCCGGCTCGTCCTGCACGACCACGAGACGGACCCGCTCACCGTCGCGGACATCGGCGCCCTGCGCCTGGGCGGCGGGCTCGCCTTCCTGTCCGCCTGCAACACGACCCTCACCACACCCCGGCTCGCCGACGAGGCCCTGCACATCACCGGCGCGTTCCAGCTCGCCGGCTATCCGCATGTCGTGGGCACGCTGTGGCCCGTCTCCGACCGCGCCGCCCACCAGCTCGCCGCCGACTTCTACACCCGCCTCACCGCCGGCGGCACGACCGCCCCCGACCCCACCCGCTCCGCGGAGTCCCTCCACCACGCCACCCGCCGTCTGCGCGCCCGCTACCCCCTCACCCCGACCCTGTGGGCGGCCCACACCCACACGGGCGCCTGAGGTCAGGCCCCGCCCCTTAGGGCCTGTCGTTTGGATCATGCCGGCGTCGCGGGGTCTGGCACGCACTCCCCCACTGCCTTAAGGGCGTGGGGGGACCCCCAGCCGCGTTGTCGTCACTCGCCGACTCCCCCACTCTCGGCTTCGCTCGAGCGGGGGGACCCCCATCGCGTCGACTCCCTCCTCCGCCTTGCAGCTGCACGCACCAGACCCCGCTCGACCCGGCCAGGAGGCGGAAGCGCCTCACAGCCCGCCTGATCCAAACGACAGGCCCTAGGCTTGCGCCGGAACACCCCCCGTTTCTCCCCAGGAGGCTGCATGGCGCGCGTCGGCGTCACCGCGGAGCGGCTCGTGGCCGCCGCAGCCGAACTCGCGGACGAGGAGGGCTTCGAGAAGGTCACGCTGTCCGGGCTGGCGCGTCGTTTCGGGGTCAAGGACGCGAGCCTGTACGCGCATGTCCGCAGTCTGCAGGACCTGCGCACACGGCTCGCGCTGCACGCGGGCGGCGAGCTGATCGACCGGATCGCGGAGGCGGTGGCGGGACGCGCGGGCAAGGACGCGCTGGTCGCCTTCGCCGACGCGTACCGGGAGTACGCGCTGCAGCACCCCGGCCGGTACGCCGCCACTCAGATCCGGGTCGACCAGGCCCTCGTCGCCGACTCCCCCGCCCTGCGCCGCACCGCCGACATCACGTACGGCATGCTGCGCGGCTACGGCCTGGCCGAGCCCGACCTCACCGACGCCGTACGCCTGCTGCGCAGCACCTTCCACGGGTACTGCGCGCTGGAGGCGGCCGGCGCCTTCGGTGCACCGCGCGATGTGCGGCGGTCCTGGGAGCGGGCGGTCGACGCGCTGCACATCGCCCTGGAGAACTGGCCCCGCGAGGGCGCGGGGCCCTGACGGGCTCAGAGGGCGAGCTGGAACCAGTACGCCGTGTGCGTGGGCAGGTAGCCGAGCCGGTCGTTGACCGCGCGCATGTGCGGGTTGTTGTCGGCCACGTCGGTGAGCAGTCCGCCGAGTGCGGGGTGGCGCTCGCGGGCGTGGAGGATCGAGGCGGCCTTCATCCAGGTGCCGAGGCCGTGGCCGCGGTGCTCGGGCAGGACGCCGGTGCCGTAGTGCACGCCGTCGCCCGACCCGCTGCCGGGGACGACGAGTTCGGTGAAGCCCACCAGGGAGCCGTCGGAGGTGTCGACGGCCGCGACCGTGTGCAGGACGTCCCCGCGCTCGGCGACGGCGGCGGCCGCCGCGCGCACCCGGTCCAGGTCCCAGACGACTCTGCCGTAGTCGACGGCCCCCATGGGCGTGTCGTCCATCGCCCGGCGCGAGGCGACGAACCGGTCGGCGAGTTCGTCGGGGACCGTGCCCTCCCACGCGGTGAGCGCGTATCCGGCGGGCGCCGCCTCCAGCAGCGCGGTGAGCGCGGGCACGTCCGCCTCGGCCAGCGGCAGACGGGCGTAGATCATGGTCATCGCCGTGGCGAAGCCGCGCGCGGTGAGGAAGGCGGCGCCGGGGCTGTCGCCGTCCGCCTGGGCGACGACACTGCGCCGGCCGTCCTTCCGCGCGGCCTCCACGGCGGTGTCGAGCAGCACCGACCCCACACCGCGCCGCCGTTCGGCCGGGTGGACCCGGACGTCGGCCTCGGCCAGGTGCCGCTGCCCCTCCTTGTCGGACAGGCGCAGGGAGGCGGTGCCGAGCGGGGTGCCGTCCGGCCCCGAGGCCAGCCACACGAGCCGGCGGCTACTGCTCTGCACGGGATCGACGAGAGCGGTGAGCCGTATGGCCGGTTCGGTGTGCGAAGTAGTCACGGGCGTAACTCTGCGCACACCGCTCTCAGCCCCTCAACACCTTTTCCCCGCCGGTCAGTCCGCCAGGGCGGCGAACATGCCGGGTTTGTAGGAACCGCCCGGATTGCGCACGATCACGTTCATCCGGGTCGCCGCGTTGATCAGCGAGATCAGGCAGACCAGCGCGCCGACCTGGTCGTCGTCGTAGTGCCCCCGCACCTCGGCCCAGGTCTCGTCGGACACCCCGCGGTCGCCGAGCAGGGTACCCTCGTCGGCGAGTGCCAGCGCGGCCCGCTCGGCCTCGGTGAACACGGTGCTGTGGCGCCAGGCGGAGACCAGGTGGAGCCGGACCGCGGACTCGCCCGCGGCCGCGGCCTCCTTGGTGTGGATGTCGACGCAGAAACCGCAGCCGTTGAGCTGGCCGACCCGCAGCTCGACCAGTTCCCGCAGCGCCTTCGGCAGCGTCGACTGCTCCAGGGCCAGCCCGGCGTTGAAGAAGCGCTTGACGACCTTCGCCGCGGTCGGGCTGTCGAACAGGTTGAAACGGGGTTCCATCACTTCGTCCTCACTCATGGACACGCGCCGCGTCGTTGGCCCGCGGCGTCCTGACGAGCAAGAGATGCCGCCGCTCCGCCCCCTGTGACACCCCCGCGTTGTGACGTACGCCACCCGCCGCCGCTGTCACAGAACCGGCGCGCGCGGCATCTCGTGCGTGTGGCAGCGTCGAGAACCGACAGACAGGAGCCGGCTGTGCACCAGCGCGAGACGGACGTACCCCCGGCAGGCCGCGTGGACGCCGCCACCGAGGCGTTCGTGACCCACCGCAACCTGCTCTTCACCGTCGCCTACGAGATGCTCGGCTCGGCCGCCGACGCCGAGGACGCCCTCCAGGACACCTGGCTGCGCTGGGCGGACGTCGATCTCGACACGGTGCGCGACCGGCGTGCCTACCTGGTGCGGATGGCGACCCGCCAGGCCCTGGTCCGGCTGCGCACACTCGGCCGGCGCAAGGAGTCCTACGTCGGCCCCTGGCTGCCCGAGCCGCTGCTCACCGCGCCCGACGTGGCCGAGGACGTGGAGCTGGCCGACAGCGTCTCGATGGCGATGCTGCTGGTCCTGGAGACGCTCGCCCCCACCGAGCGGGCGGTGTTCGTGCTGCGCGAGGTCTTCGGCCTCGACTACGAGGAGATCGCCGACGCCCTCGGCAAGAGCCGGGCCGCGGTCCGTCAGATCACCCACCGGGCCAGGACCCATGTCGCCGCGCGCCGGCCCCGTACGGAGGTCTCCGCCGCCGAGACCGGCGCCGCGCTGGAGGCGTTCCGCGCGGCGGCCGAGACGGGCGATCTCCAGGGCCTGCTCGACGTCCTCGCGCCCGACGTCGTCTTCCTGGGCGACGGCGGCGGGCTCGCGCAGGCCGCCCTGGAGCCCATCGTGGGTGCCGGGCAAGTGGCCGAGCTGGCCGCCGGGTTGAGCCGTTTCGGCGTCGCCTCCTTGCGGCCGGTCCGCGTCAACGGCTGCCCGGCCCTGGTGCTCCGGCTCGACGGCCGGGTCGACACCGTCCTCGCGGCCCGCGTCGACGACGGCCTCATCACCGGCCTGTACGCGGTCCGCAACCCGGAGAAGCTGTCGCGCATGGACACCGAGATGGTGCTGTGCCGCTGAACGGCCGCCCCGCTACGTGAGGAGCGGTTGAACCGGCCGCCCCGCTACGTGAGTAGCGGCTGAACCGGCAGCCCCCTACGTCGCGAGCCGCTGCACCTCCCCGTACGACGGCAGCCCTCCGTCCGGCTCCCGCCCCTCCCTGACCGCGAGGGCCGCCTCCACCGCGGCGCCCAGCGCGCGCCGATAGAGGAGGGAGCCGAGGCTGACGCGGTGGACGCCGAGGTCGGCGAGGCGGGGGACGGAGGGTCCGCCGGGGGTGTACAGGACGTTCAGCGGGACGTCGAGGTCGCGGAGCACGGCCGTGATCTCGGCCGGTTCCGAGAGCCCGGGGACGAACACGCCGTCCGCACCGGCCTCTTGGTAGGCGGCCAGCCGCTCCCTGGTGCCTTCCCCGTCCCCCATCCAGTACGTATCGGTGCGGGCGTTGACGAACAGCCCCGGGGCGGCGGCCTTCACTGCGGCGATCTTCTCGGCGTGCAGGGCCACCGGCCCCAGGCCGTCCTCCAGATTGACCCCGACGGCCCCGACAGCGGCCAACTCCACCGCCAGCCCCGCCACTTCCTCCGGGTCCTCGCTGAATCCCCCCTCCGCGTCCACCGACAGCAGGAACGGCTCCGACCCCAGGGCCAGGGCGAGGCGCAGGGTCTCGTCCCGGGTCGCCGAGGAACCGTCGGGCAGTCCCGCGGCAGCGGCCACGCCGAGACTCGTCGTGCCGATCGCGGCGAACCCCTGGGCGGCGAGGGCCGAGGCGGAGGCGTGGTCCCAGGCATTGGCCAGCAGCAGCGGATCACCGGCCCGGTGCAGGGAGGCAAAGGCAGGGGATGCGGTCTCGCTCATAGAGGGACGGTAGCCCCGCGACACTTCGGCAGAGACCGAACGATCGAGTCCCTGAAGGGGCGCGGGGAACTGCGCGAGAAGCGCCCACGGGCCGGCACCCCGCAACGCGAGGTCACCCCACGGCGAAGCCCGGCAACCTCGGCCCACCCCCGCGGCGACACCAGGGCATGACACCGACCACCGACTCCGGCGACCGCAACGCCCGCCAATGGACAGCCCTCACCAGGGCGTCACCGACCACGACGAGGATCCCCCACCTGCAGCCGTGAACCGGAACCGCAGGGGCGTCCGGCCGGTCCGGTGAAGGGTGAGGTCGAAGCCGTCGCCCACATCCACCGACACGAGGCCGGTGAGCGGCGGCGGCCCGGACTCCCCGGTGAGGCGGGCAAGGGCCACGAACAGGGTCGGGCCGTCCTCCGTCACTCCGCTGTCGCCCGACAGCCCGTGAACCGGGAGGAGTTCACTGCGCATCCCCTCCCCGGCCGCCCACCCGGTGACCCGCACCGGCGTCCCCGGCGCCGCCCCGCTCACCAGATACGCCCGCACCTCGACCGCCCCCTCGGCCGCCACGAGGCTGACGACCTCCGCTCCACCGCCGGCCCGGTGCCGGGAGGCGACCCAGCCCTCGCCCACGCCCAGCGGCACGATGGCGCTGCGGCTCGGATCGCCGCCGACGAACACGCTGTTGTCGTACGACGACGAGGGCCGGGTCACCGTCGAGTAGCCGAGCCGGGTGTAGTACGGGTCGTAGCGGACGTCCTCGCTGCCATGGTTGTGCAGCCGGACCACGCCGTCCGAACGGGTCGACTGCAGCAGCCAGTTGGGCGCGGCCAGCGGTGTGACCGCGTCCTCGCGCTCGGCCGGACCCGGCTCCTCGGGCGCTGTCCACACCGGGTGGTCGGCGGGCAGCAGCAGGCCGAGGAAGCCCTTGCTCGCCCAGTACGGGGAGGCGGGGCCGGAGTAGCGCTGCGCGACGGAGGTGTCGGGGCCGTGCCAGCCCAGGGTGAGCAGGCCCCGCTCGTCGACCGCGCCGTGCCGCAGGAAGTAGGTCAGCGCGCCGGAGGCCAGCCGCCGGGTCTCGCCCGGGGTGAGCGGGGTGTGCCCGGTCAGGGCGCCCAGCCACAGGGGCGCGGCCGTCGCGAAGCGGTAGGTGAGGGAGCGGCCCTGGTGCAGGGGGGCGCCGTCGCCGCCGAACAGGCGTGCGTAGTCGGCGAGATGGGCCTTGAGACGGCCGCCGTAGAGGTCGAGGAGCCGGGTGTCGTCGGCGAGCCAGGCGTGCAGCACCGGGTAGAGGTGCATGGCCCAGCCGTTGTAGTAGTCGTACTTGCGGCCGTCGCCGTCGGTGTACCAGCCGTCGCCGACGTACCACTGCTCGATGCGGTGCAGGCCGTGGTCGATGGCCTTGCGGGCGGCCTCCGGCTCGTGCCCGATGTCGGCGAGGAAGCCTGCGACGGTGACGGGGAACAACTCCCAGTTGCAGGGCCAGGGTTCGGCGGTGAGGGCGTCCGCGAGCCAGTCGGCCGCCCGTTCGCGCACCTCGTCGGACAGCCGGTCCCACAGCAGCGGGCGGGTCAGCCGCAGGGCCAGCGCGACGGACGCGGCCTCGACGAGCGGCTGGCTGCGGTCCGTGACGCGCGGCCACACCCCGGCGACCCCCGCGGCGAGGCCGTCGGCGTACCGCTCCAGCGCGGTCTCGTCACGGCGGAAGGCCGCCAGCAGCAGCGTACGGGCGTACCCCTCCAGTCCGTCGGAGAGCCGGCCGGAGGCGCTCACCTGGCCGCCGGGCAGGTCGTAGAGGGCGAAGTCCTCGGTGGCGTAAGGCTCCACGGCGGCGAGCAGCGCGTCGGCGGCCGCCTCCCAGTGGGCACGAGTCCACCCCGTGTGCGGGCTGAGGGTGTGATCGCGCTCGGGCAGCTGCATGGGCCGTCCTTTCAGTGCTCGGGGCTTGGGCCACCCGCACGTCACCACACCCGCCTCACCGGAGCAAGCGCTTTCACAAGCCCTTCCGCGATCATCCCGCGGCCCCCTGCCGGTGGACCTGGGGCGCCCCGGTTCCGGTCGGGGCGCCCCAGGGGTTCATCCCACCCGCACCAGGCCCTCGGGCACCAGATGCCGGGCGACGAGTTCGTCCCGCACAAAGCCCGCGTAGGCGGTGGCGCCCCGTACGGAGGTGTGGGTGTTGTCGCGCTTCTCGTTGTACAGGTACAGCCCCTTGGAGGCCTCCGGGCCCAGTTGTTCGACGAGCGCCTTGGAGTGGGCGGTGAGGTCGATCAGAGGCACGTCGTGGGCGGCGGCGACGGAGCGGATGACGCCCGGGTGGTCGACGCCGAGGCCGTTGACGAGGAGGGCGGTGTTGTTGTTCAGGGTGCCGTCGGCGTTGAACCAGCGGCGCACGATCGGAGTGACGAGGACCGGCTCGCCGCCCTTGGCGCGTACACCCGCCACGAGGGCCTCCAGGTTGGCCCGGTAGGTGGCCTCGTCGGTGGTCTTGTCGTTGTGGGCGAGCTGGATCAGCACCAGGTCGCGCGGCTGGATGCGGGCCTCGACCGTCTCCCACAGCAGGGGGTTGGACAGGAAGGTGACGGTGCTCTCGCCGCTGTCGGCGTGGTTGGCGACGGACAGGCCCTTGCGCAGGTACTGCGGGAGCCGCTGGCCCCAGCCGGTGTAGGGGTCGCCGGGCTGGTCGCAGACGGTGGAGTCGCCGATCAGCAGGATCTGCCGGGCGTGCCGGGCGGGCGTGACGCGGATGTCGGCGAGGGCGGGCGCGGAGCCGCCGACGACCAGGTCCAGTCCGGGAGTTCCGGCGGTGCCGGTGGGCTCGCCCTCGGGGGTGCGGACGTCCACGGTGAAGCTGCGGGCGACGCGCTCACCGGCCGGGACGGCCGTCTCGGGGAGCAGGGCGCGCCGGGTCTCGCCGGACACGGCGGTGCTGGAGTCGGCGTCGCCGCCGAGGAGGACCTTCACGTCGTACGTGCCGGGCGGCAGGTCGAAGTGGCAGGCGCCGGCGGCGCAGTTGTCCGGTCCCGGGGCGTCCTCGCGGGCGTGGGCGGCGGGTCCGGCCGTCAGGGTGGCGGCCCCCAGCGTCGCGGCCACCAGCGCGGCGGTGGTGAAACGTCTCATCAACGGCTCCTCGGTCGGTGCGATGTGTCCGGCGCTGGGACCGTACCCGTCTCGACAAGCGCTTTCTAGCCCCTCGGCGAATCTTGTAAGTAACTCAACGTTCACTCGGTGAAAGCCCTTACGAAAAAACGATTCAACTGTCACCCTGCCTAGCACCCGCACACCCCACACCTCCCGAAGGAGGCACTCCCATGTCCGAGACCGCGCACCGACCGGTCGGACGCCGCGCCTTCGTCCTCGGCACCGCGGCCGCCGCGGGCACCGCCGCCCTGGCCGGGCCGCTGTCCGGCACCGCGCGCGCCGCGGCCTTCGGCTGGAGCGACGACGGCTCGAACTACGTCGTCGACACCGGCGCGAACCTCGTCTTCAAGGTCAGCAAGACCAACGGCGACCTCACCTCGCTGGTCTACCGAGGCGTCGAGTACCAGGGCTACGGCGGCAAGAACTCGCACATCGAGTCCGGCCTCGGCACCTCCACCGTGACGCTCACCCAGTCCGGCTCGACGATCCTGATCTCGGTCACCTACGGGACGCTCAGGCACTACTACGCGGCCCGCAGCGGCGAGAACAACATCTACCTGTGGACCAACAAGGCCGACACCTCGGTCACGGCCACCCGCTTCATCCTGCGCGTGAAGAAGGGCCTGTTCCTCAACGACGAGCCCGACTCCTACACCTACGCGCCGACCACCATCGAAGCATCGGACGTGTTCGCCAAGTCCGACGGCCAGACCCGCTCGAAACACTACTCACGCCTGCGCGTGAAGGACTACGACTACATCGGCTGGACGACCGGAAGCGTCGGACTGTGGATGGTACGCAGCAATCACGAGAAAGCCTCCGGCGGCCCCTTCTACCGCTCACTCCTGCGCCACCAGAGCGCGGACGGCGGCGGCCTGTACGAGATCCTCTACTACGGCCAGAACCAGACCGAGGCCGAGCGCTTCGGCCTCCAGGGCCCGTACGTCATCGCCCTCACCGACGGCGGCGCCCCCTCCTCCGCCCTCTTCCCGGGCACCCTCACCACCCCGTGGGCGGACTCCCTCGGCCTCGCCGGGTACGTCGGCGCGAGCGGCCGGGGCCGGGTGGCCGGGGTCGGCATCACCGGCCGCGACACGGCCCACCCGTACACGGTCGGCCTCGCCAACTCGACAGCGCAGTACTGGGGTTCGGCGCGCGCCTCGGACGGCTACTACTCCATCCCGGGTGTCCTGCCGGGGACGTACACCCTCACCGTGCACAAGGACGAACTCGCCGTGTACACCACGACGGTGACGGTCACCGCGGGCGCGACGACCACCCTCAACACGATCGCGATCCCCTCCTCCAACGACCCGTCCCACGCGACCGCGATCTGGCGTATCAACGACTGGACCGGCACGCCTGCCGGCTTCAAGAACGCCGACCTGATGACGTACGCACACCCCTCCGACGTCCGGGCGGCCCCCTGGACGGGCAACGTGGTGATCGGCAGCGGCACCGAGACCTCCGGCTTCCCCTGCTACCTGTGGAAGGACGTCAACAGCGGCATCACGATCTACTTCCGCCTCACGGCCGCCCAGGCCGCCGCCGCGCACACCCTGCGCATCGGCGTGACGACGGCCTACGCCAACGGCCGCCCGCAGGTCGTCGTCAACGACATCTGGACGTCGGCCATCCCCTCACCGCCGACCCAGCCGAGCACACGGTCCCTGACCAACGGCTCCTACCGGGGCAACAACCACACCTTCACCTACAGCGTCCCGGCGTCCGCCTGGCTGACGGACCCGAACGCCTACAACACGCTGAAGATCAATGTGGTGAGCGGCTCGGGGACGACCTCCTACCTCAGCGCGGGCACCTCGATCGACGCGATCGACCTGCTGGCCTGATCAAGTGCCCCGCGTCCACTGCTGGTTGCTCTGCCCGTTGCAGGCGTACGTGATGAGGGCGGCGGAGTCGGCGGTGGACGCGCCACTGACGTCCAGGCACTCACCGGAGGCGCGCGCGACAAGGCGCGTGTAGCCGCCGGAGGAGGTCACGCTCCACTGCTGGGAAGCCGCCGAGGAGCAGTCCTCCTGGGTGACACCGCCGGCGCTGTCGGTCAGGCACAGACCACTGCTGCGCACGACCAGCTGCTGGTAACCACCGACCGGCTTGAACCAGAACCTCTGGTTGCCGCCGCCGTTGCAGGTGTACTGCGTGAGCGCGACGCCCTGCCACAGCGACTGGTTCGGCACATCGGCGCACTTGCCGGAGTGCCGGGCCACCAGCGTCTCGTACGTGGCCGAGGTGCCGGTCACCGTACCGGCGGCGGTGTCGACGGTGATCTCCGGCGACCAGGTCATCGACATCGAGGTGGCGGTCGGGAAGGTCAGCGGCAGCCACACATACCGCGAGTCGTTCACGGTCCCGCCGAAGGAGTTGCCCCACCGGTCCCCCAGGTACAGATACGCCGTCCCCGACGTCCCCTGCACCGGCAGCACATACGCCGTCTGCGACCCGAAGGCGGTGGAGTCCCCGACGTTGCTCATCGCGGACCACGGCCCGCCGATGCTCCGGGCGGTGGCGTACTGCTGCTGGTTGGGGCTCCACCCGGTCGCACCGGAGGTCAGCATGAAGTAGACGCCGCCCCGCTTGAACAGCGCGGGCGCCTCACGGTGACCGCCCGGCCAGGGGTTGGCGACAAGGCTCTCGACGGCGGTGTAGTCGGCGCTCAGCCGGTAGATGTGCAGGTCGTAGTTCTCCCGGGCGGCGGAGACCATGTACCCCGCACCGTCACCGTCGACGAACACGGTGATGTCCCGGGACATGTGCTGCCCCAGCGGCCGGAAACTGCCCCGCCAGGCGTAGTTCCCGTCGACGGTGTCGGACACGGCGACAGCGGCCCGCGCCTCGCCGTAGTCCGTCCCGTTCTCCTTGTGCATCCACATCACGAACTTGCCCGTGGCCGCGTTGTACATGACCTTGGGCCGCTCGATGTTGGCGTCGGCCAGCTCGGGATCACTGGCCTCGCTCAGCACATGGTTGCGGAACTCCCAGTTCTTCAGGTCGGCCGACCGGTAGGCGTCGACGTAACGGAAGGTGTTGTCGGCGTTGCGGTGCTCGCCGAACCAGTAGTAGTAGGAGCCCACTTTGAGCATCCCGCCACCATGGGCGTGGACGGGCGAGCCGGAGACATCCCTGAACTGCGTCCCGTTGACGACGACCTGCGGCGCGGCATGCGCGGCCCCGACACCGGCGAACGCGAGGAAGAGGGCGACCAGAAGAACCCAGACACGCCTCATCTCACACCCCCTCCCGCACGCTGTCCGCGACAGGGACGCCGAAGTCGGGGCTGCCGTCGGCCTTCCACCTCACCGGCTGAATCCGGGTGTGCCGGTGGGGATCGTCCAGCGGATCACCGACGATCTCCTTGTACTGACGGGCGTGATACACGAGCACATCGGTCCGCCCGTCCTCGGCGACGGTGAAACAGTTGTGCCCTGGCCCGTACTGCCCGGTGTGCTCATCACTGGCGAACACAGGAACAGGCGACTTGACCCAACTCCCAGGATCCATCAGATCACTGTCGTCATCAGCAGTCAGCAGCCCGACGCAGTAGTGATGATCCGTGGCGCTGGCGGAGTAGGTCATGAAGACCCGGCCGTTGCGCTGGAGCACATACGGCCCCTCGTTCACCTTGAAGCCGACACACTCCCAGTCCAACTCGGGCGTGGTCAGCCGGACTTGCGGCCCCTCCAAAGTCCAGGGGTTCGCCATCCGCGAGAGCCACACAGCGGTGTTGTTGTCCATGCCGGGCTCGTGCTGGGCCCACGCCAGATAGCGGGTGCCCCGGTGCGTGAAGGTGGTGGCGTCGAGGGAGAAGGTCTCCCACGCGGTCCTGACCTGCCCCCGCTCGACCCAACTCCCTTGCAGCGGATCGGGATGGGAGTTCTCCAGCACCCATATCCGGATCCGCCACACGTCCTCGGCGGGAGCGGCGGCGAAGTACAGGTACCACTTGCCGTCGATACGGTGCAGCTCGGGCGCCCAGATGTGCGCGCCCATGTCCCCGACCGGATGGGCCCGCCACACCACGCTCTCGGCAGCGTTCGTCAGCCCCCTCAGCGTGCGCGAGCGGCGCAGGACGATGCGGTCGTACTCGGGGACGGTGGCGGTGAAGTAGTAGAAGCCGTCCGTGTGGCGGTGGATGTGCGGGTCGGCGCGGTGCGGGACGAGCGGGTTCACGTAGCGGGCTGCTTTCGGCGGTGCGGCGGCGAGGGCGCCCGCCCCCAAGGCGGCGCCCTTCAGGACGAGTCGGCGGTGCGGAAGGCGGCTCATGCAGACTGCCTTTCGATATCTCGAACACCATCTGCCATTCCGAACGCGCACAACGTAGAGGCGCACCCCCGCGAGGTCAACGGCTCGCGCCTCGCACGACGTCCGCGATCGCCTTCACACCCTCCGGCCCCACCCGGCAGCACCCCCCGATCAGCCGCGCCCCCAGCCCCTGCCAGTCGAGCACCTGCTCCCCGTCGAAGGTGGCCCGCCCGTCCCAGGCCCGCGCCCGCGCGTCCCAGGTCTCCCCGCTGTTGGGATAGACGACCACCGGCTTGCCCGTGACCCGCCGCGCGACAGCGGCCGCCCCCGCCACGTCCTCGGGCGCACAGCAGTTGACCCCCACCGCGATGACCTCCGGAGCCTCGGCAGCCACCGCGAAGGCCTCCTCCAACGGCTGCCCGGCCCGCGTACGGTCCCCCTCGACGGTGTACGACAGCCAGGCCGGCACCCCGGCCCCGCGCACCGCCCGCAGCAGCGCCTTCGCCTCCTCCACATCGGGCACCGTCTCCAGAGCCAGCACATCGGGCTCCGCCGCGACCAGCGCCTCCACCCGAGGCCGGTGGAACCGCTCCAGCTCCCCCACACTCACCCCGTACCGGCCCCGGTACTCGGACCCGTCGGCCAGCATCGCCCCATACGGTCCCACCGACGCGGCCACCCACAAAGGCCGCCCCACCCCAGCCCGCCGAGCCGCCTCCCGGGCCACCCGCACACTCACCCCGAACAGCTCGACAGCCCGCTCCCGCCCGATCCCCCGCCCCGCGAACCCCTCGAAACTCGCCTGATAACTGGCCGTGATCGCCACGCTGGCTCCCGCCTCGAAGTAGGCGAGATGCGCCTCACCAATCGCCTCCGGCCGATCCGCCAACAACCGAGCCGACCACAGCGAGTCACTGAGATCATGCCCAGCCGCCTCCAGCTGATTGGACATCCCCCCGTCCAGAACAACGGTCCCCGCAGCAAGAGCATCGGCAAGCAAGACAGAACTGGTCATACCCTCACGCTAACCGCCCCTCCCCTTCCCGCCGTACGCGACCGCGGGCCGCCGTGGGCTGGTCGCGCAGTTCCCCGCGCCCCTAAGGGCACGACCGGCAGCCCCGTACAACCGCAAGCAACCACGACCGGAGGGCAACGCGCCAGCCGCGCACGGCGTAAGGGGGACGGGACGGAGGGCAACGCGCCAGCCGCGCACGGCGTAGGGGGGACGGGCCGGAGGGCAACGCGCCAGCCGCGCACGGCGTGAGGGGGACGGGCCGGAGGGCGAGGCGCCAGCCGCATACGGCGGGAAGGCGACGGGACGGAGGGTGTTGCGGCCGCGGACGCGTACGGCGGGACGGCATACGCACGGTCGGAGTCGGCCAGTCGCGGACGGCGGGGAGGGGACGGGACGGGGGGTTGTCCGCCCGCAGCGGCCGGCGGAAACCCGTTCCACCCCCGTAGCCGACCAGATCGCCGGACCGAGGACGGACAACCCCCCGGCCCGGCCCCGTCCCACCCACACACCGGATGCGCTACCGCCATCCCCACCGAAGCCGCGCAGGCCGCCGCAGGCATCCCGACGACGAAGCCTCAATCCGGATGCACGACGGCAGCAGCCACAGCGACCGACCCCGACCCCGCCCAAAGCGCCAGCTCACGATCGCGCGGCCCGAAGGCCGTGTACGGAGGCAGCACCGAACCCCCCGACTCCTCACCGAAGACCCGCACCGGATGCCCGACCCCCCAAGCCTCCCACCCCGCCTCACCGTCGGAGACAAACCGCACCCAGGCCCCATGCATCGCATCCGCCACCCCCCGAGGCGCCCCCTCCCCCGCCAGCTTCGCCGACTCAGGCGCCTCCCCGGTGTCGAACACGAACCCCAGCTCGAGCGCATGGCAGGACCCGAGCCCGGGCAGCCGCGAGGGCCAGGCGAACTCGTACACGTACGCCGACCCCACCCGCGCGTCCGCCAGCCGATGCAACGGCACTCGCAGCAGATGGTCGGTCACCATCTGCCCGACGATCTCCGCGACCCCCGCGGACGGATGCAGCGCCCGATACCCCCGCGTCACCTCCGGCCCGCACCGGCACCGCGCCCGCGCCCCCGCCAGCGCGACCGCCCCCAGCCGGTCCACCCGCTCCAGCAGCCCACCGGGCACGAGCCACAGCCGGTACTCCTCCCGGGTCCACCCCAACAGCAGCTCACACCCCACCGCGACGGACCCGTCGACCAGCGCCTCCAACGGATCACGCGGCACAAGATCGCCATCCACCACGATCCCGAACGCAGGCCCACCCAGCACAGGGCTGCTCAGCCGCCCGACCTCCGCCTGCGTCCGCAGCAGCTGCCCCTGGTCCACACCCGCAAAGGCCTCCGCCGTGGCCGGCACCTTCAGCCGGGCCGCCATCCGGCGGACCATCCGCCGCACCTTGTCCCGCTCACTCGCCTCCGGCGGCCCGCTCTGCAGCACGGCCCGCCGGAACAGCCCCTGCGCCTGCGGGGCGGCGATGAGCGCGCCGACGCTGATGGCCCCGGCCGACTGCCCGGCGAGGGTGACGCGCCCAGGGTCACCCCCGAACGCGGCCACAGCCTCATGCACCCACAGCAACGCGGCGAGCTGGTCCCGCAGCCCGGCATTGGGCGGCGCGTCGGGGAACAGCCCGTAACCCTCCACGCCCAGCCGGTAGTTCACGGAGACGACGACCACCCCGTCCCGCGCGAAGGCCCGCCCGTCGTACACGGGCACGGCGGAGGACCCCCGGGTCAGCGCCCCGCCGTGAAACCACACCAGAACAGGCAGCCGCGCCCCGCCCCCGGGCTCGGGCGTCCACACGTTCAGGTTCAGACAGTCGTCACCGGGCACGACCGGATCGGACAGGTACTGCGCGAAGGCATCGGAGTACGGCGGCTTCGGCGGCGTCGGCCCGAACGCACCCGCGTCCCGCACCCCGTCCCACGGCTCGGGCGGCTCCGGCGGCCGGAACCGCCGGGGCCCGAAGGGGGGCGCGGCATAGGGAATGCCGCGGAACACGGCGACACCCTGCTCGTACCGGCCGCGCACGGCCCCGTGAGGCGTCACGACCACCGGCTCCGACCGGTCCTCCGACATCAGCCCACCAGCCCTTCACCCGGCCCGTGACCGCTCCGTTCACATCAGAGCATCACACCGCCCGTATGCATTCCGGCGGGGTTGCGGCGAACGGGGGTGTTCCTTGGGCTACTTGGCGTACATCAGGGTGCCGAACCCGAGCTGGTCGTACCCGCCACCGGCCGAGGTCGTAGCCGTCGACACCGCCGTACAGTTACGTGCTCCGCCTCGAGCGAGGCCCCCGCGGCACTCCGATGATCGGCCCCCCTTCACGTCTCCTCTCCGCCCACCTAGGGTAGGAAGCGCTTTCTGTCCAGCTTTCGTCGGCCCTCGGGCGGGCCGGAGAGGTGGTTTCCGATGGTCCGTACGGCAGGCGCGGGCACGACAGCCGGACCGACGCTGGCGGTCGTGGCCCGCGAGGCCGGGGTGTCGGTGCCGACCGCGTCCAAGGTGGTCAACGGCCGCGAGGACGTGGCGCCCGAGACCCGTCGCCGGGTCACCGAGGCGCTGGACCGGCTCGGCTATGTCCGCAGGCCCCGCTTCGACGCCTCCCGGGCGCCCGCGCTCGTCGACCTCGTGGTGCACGCGCTGGACACCTCCTGGTCGGGGGCGGTGCTGCGGGGGGCCGAGCGGGCGGCGCGCGACGCGGGCCTGGACCTGGTGGTGTCGGCCGCGCTCACCCGGGGCGGCGGGGGCCGCCCGGAGCGCGGCTGGCTGGACAAGCTGACCGTCCGCGGCTCGGCCGGGGTGCTGTTCAACCTCGCCGAGCTCACCGACTCCCAGCACGCCTGGCTGGAGCAGCACCGCATCCCGTACGTCATGATCGACCCGGTCCTCGAACCACCGCCGGGCACCGTCTCGGTGGGCGCGGCGAACTGGCAGGGCGGCGTCAGCGCCACCGAGCACCTGCTCGCCCTCGGGCATGAGCGCATCGCCGTCGTCGCCGGGCACCGCGGGACCCCGTGCAGCGCGGCCCGGGTGGCCGGCTACCGCTCGGCGCTGACCTCGGCGGGTCTCGCGCACCGCCCGGAGTACGTCCGCCACGCGGGCTTCGACGCGGCCCTCGCCCGCCGCCGTACGCATGAACTGCTGGAGCTGCCCGAGCCGCCGACGGCCCTGTTCGTCTGCTCGGACCGGATGGCCCTCGGCGTCTACGACGCGCTGGCCGAGCGCGGACTGCGCATCCCGCACGACGTCAGCGTGGTCGGTTTCGACGATCTGCCCGAGTCCCGCTGGATCGCCCCGCCCCTGACGACGGTCCGCCAGCCGGTCGCCGAGATGGCGGCGACCGCCCTGCGCCTGCTGGTGCGCATGATGGACGGCGACCGCCCGGAGAGCACCCGCACGGAGCTGTCCACGACCCTGGTGGAACGGACCAGTACGGCCCCGCCGCCCGCCTGAGGACCGAGCCCATTGCCGTACATACGTTCCCCTTCCGGGCCGGGACTGCGTAGCCTCGACGCGATGGACACGATTCCCGCACATCTCGACCACCTCGTGCTCGCGACGCCCGATCTGGCCGCGACCGTCGCCGACTTCGCCCGGCGCACCGGGGTACGGCCGGCGCCCGGCGGCGTCCATGTCGGCCTCGGCACCCGCAACCACCTGGTCTCGCTGGGCGGTTCGGGCTATCTGGAGATCATCGGGCCGGACCCCGAGCAGCCCCCGCCGCAGGGCCCGCGCCCGTTCGGCGTCGACGCGCTGCCCGCGCCGCGCACCCTGACCTGGGCGCTGCGCACCGCCGACCTGGACTCCACCGTCGCCGCCGCGCGCGCCCGCGGCCACGACCCCGGGCCCGTCCGCCCGATGAGCCGCCGGACCCCCGACGGCACCCTGCTGAGCTGGCGCCTCACCGACGGCGCCGACGGCCACCCCTGCGGCCTGGTGCCGTTCCTCATCGACTGGGGCTCCTCCCCTCACCCCACGGAGGCCGGCCTGCCCGTCACCCCCCTGCTCGCCCTGTCCGCGACCGCGCCCGACCCCGAGGCGCTGCGCCCCGTGCTGGCCGCCCTGGACGTCGAACTCCCGCTCAGCCAGGGCCCGGTGGGGCTCTCCTTCACGGTGGACTCGCCCCGCGGCCCGGTGACCTTCGACTGAGCACGGCGTGTCCGATTCCTTCAAGACTGCCCCGCGGGCGCCTGCCTACGGTGGCCGCATGACTCCACGTTTCGATGCCATCGGCCTGGTCGTCACCGACATGGCCGCCTCCGTCGCCTTCTACCGCCGCCTCGGCTTCGCCTTCCCCGAGGACGCCGAGCGGCAGCCGCACACGGAGGCGCGGCTGCCGGGCGGTACGCGCCTGCTGCTCGACACCGAGGAGACCGTACGGTCCTTCCACCCCGGCTGGCAGGCACCCACCGGCAGCGGCCGCGCCGCCCTCGCCCTGCTGTGCGACAGCCCGGCCGAGGTGGACGCCGTCTACGAGGACCTGGTCGCCGCCGGACATCACGGCGAACTCAAGCCGTGGGACGCCTTCTGGGGCCAGCGCTACGCCGTCGTGCACGACCCCGACGGCAACGGCGTCGACCTGTTCGCCCCGACGCCCTCAGCCCAGTAGCCGACCCGGCGTCGTCCCCGTCAACTGCCGTACCTCGCGGGTGAGATGCGCCTGGTCGGCGTATCCGGCGCGGGCGGCGGTGTCGGCGAGGGTCACGCCGGAGCGGACCAGCCGCAGGGCGCGCTGGAGCCGCAGGATGCGGGCGAGCGTCTTGGGCCCGTAGCCGAAGGCAGCCAGCGACCTGCGGTGCAACTGCCGTGCCCCGAGGCCGACTTCGTCCGCGACTCCGCCGACCGGGCGCCCGGCGTCCAGCTCCTCGACCAGCCGGCGAAGCAGCGGATCGGGCGCCCGCGCCTCGGCCGCCCTGCCCAGCGCCACCTCTTCGAGGCCGTCCGCCGGATCGGCCGCGGCGTTCACGCGCGCGGTGAGTCTCCCGACCTCGCGGGCCGGCCAGAGATCGGCGAGGTCGACCCGCCGGTCGCGCAGTTCGTGCGCGGGCACCCCGAGGAGGACGGGCCCGTCCCCCGGCCGGAAGCGCACCCCGGCCCAGGCACCGCCCGCGCCGCCGGTGACGTAGGCATGCGTGTCGGGCCCGGCGACGAGCAGCCGGCCGTCGTGCCAGAGCAGATCCATGCAGCCGTCGGGAAGGACACGGCCGTCGCCGGGCGCGGAGGGAGTGTTGCGCCAGACGACGGCACCCGCGAGGAGGGACGGCCTTTCCTCGTACACGTACACCAGCCTAGATGCCCCGGGGGAGGGCGATCAGCCCCCCACGGCCCGCACCCGGAACTCCTGCGGACTCACCCCGTACACCCGCTTGAACGCGCTGGACAGCGCGAACGCGCTCCCATAGCCGACCTCCCTCGCAATGGCCTCCAACGTACGGTCGCCCTCCCGCAGCGCGTCCGCGGCCATCGCCAGCCGCCATCCCGTGAGGTAGCTCATCGGCGGCTCTCCCACCAGTTCCACGAACCGCCGGGCGAGGGCGGCCCGGGACACCCCGGCCTTGGCCGCGAGCCCGGCGACCGTCCAGGCGTACGCCGGATCGTCCTGGATCAGCCGCAGCGCCCGCCCCACGACCGGGTCCGCCAGCGCCCGGTACCACGCGGGCGACTCCCCGCCGGGCCGGGAGAACCAGGCCCGCAGCGCGGCGATCACCAGCAGGTCCAGGAGCCGGTCCAGGACGACCTCCTGCCCGGGTTCGTCGCGGACGATCTCCGTCATGAGCAGCGGCGTCAGGGCGCAGTCCCAGGTGTCGGACGTGAGGCTCAGCAGCGGCGGCAGCGCGTCGAGGAGCCGGCCGCCGACCTCGCCGGGCCACAGATAGGTGCCGATCAGCATCAGGGCCTGGCCGTCCACGGCGGAGCCCCAGGTGCGGACGCCGAGGTCCATGGAGCCGTTGAGGGGCCGTCCGTCGGGGTAGCTGCACTCGCCGCCGGGCAGGACCACGGCCTGCGGGGCGGTGCCGGGGTCGTCGGCGCAGGTGTAGGGGTCGGGGCCGCGGGCGATGGCGAGGTCCCCGGCGCGCAGCCGCACCCGCTCCCCCGCGTCGGGCACGATCCAGGCCTCCCCGCGCACCATCAGCATCACGGTGAGCGGCGCCCGGTCCTCCACGCGCACGCACCACGGCGGGTCGAAACAGGCCCGGATCATGAAGGCGCCACGGGCGCGGGGCCCGTCCAGCAGGCCGGCGAGAGGGTCCATGGGGGCAGCCTAGACGCCCGCTTATGGGGATGAGCGGCTCGGCGATGGGCCCAGGTCCGGCACGGCAGTTGACTTAAGGGCATGACAGAGAACAAGGACATGACCGTCGTGGTGACAGGAGCCTCCGGGCGTACCGGCAGCCGGGTGGCCGAGGCGGCGCGGGCCGCGGGGCTGACGGTACGGCCGGCCTCACGGGCGCACGGTTTCGACTGGAGCGACCCGGCGACCTGGCAGGGCACCCTGCGCGGCGCCGACGCCGCCTACCTCGCGCACCCCACCGACGTGGGCTCGCCGCAGGCCACCGAGGAGGTCGGCGCGCTGGCCCGGGAGGCGGTCGCGCTCGGCGTACGGCGGCTTGTGCTGCTGTCGGCGCGCGGTGAGGAGCAGGCGCTGCCGACGGAGGCGGCGCTGCGGGAGTCGGGCGCGGACTGGACGATCGTACGGGCGGCGTGGTTCATGCAGAACTTCAGCGAGGGCCCGCTGGCGGCGGAGCTGCGGGAGAGCGGGGGGCTGGTGTTCCCGGCGGGCGAGGTGGGTGAGCCGTTCGTCGACGTGCGGGACATCGCGGACGTGGTGGTGACCGCGCTGACCTCCGGCGGGCGGTACGGCGGGAAGACGATCGAGGTGTCCGGGCCGCGGCTGCTGACCTTCGGGGAGGCGGTCGCCGAGGCGGGGCGGGCGGCCGGGCGGGAGCTGGCGTACCGGGCGGTGTCGCCGGAGGAGTACCGGGCGAACCTCACCGGGTTCGGGCTGCCGCCCGCGGAGGCCGCCTTCCTCGTCGGCCTGTT
This sequence comes from Streptomyces sp. NPDC096205, assembly GCF_044763135.1. Taxonomy (NCBI): domain Bacteria; kingdom Bacillati; phylum Actinomycetota; class Actinomycetes; order Kitasatosporales; family Streptomycetaceae; genus Streptomyces; species Streptomyces sp. NPDC096205. The sequence goes on from NZ_JBIWFS010000001.1 coordinate 1,051,553, forward strand.
CGCCACACTGCTGGACGGCCGCAACGCCCGCCTCTCGGACGGGGTCGAGCGGGTCCTCGGCCGCGCGCCGCGCGACTTCTCCGGCTTCGTGCGGGAGGCCGCGGGAGCGTGGAAGGGCTGAGACCCGTCACTTCTCCGGCGGTGTCTCGGCGGACCCGTTCGTCTTGCCCGCGGGCTTGACGTGGGTGCGCAGCCGGGACGTGACGTCCTCCGGGGGCAGGAAGCGGGACCAGCGCTCGGGGAACTCCGAGGGCATGTCCGGGTCGTCGGGGTCGGTGTCCAGGTGGGCGGCGGCGCGGGCCACGTACTCGGCGACCTGGGCCTGCCGCATCCGCTCGTTCGCCTCACGGGCGGCGGCGGTCGCGGCGGCGGGCCAGACGCGGTCGATGGCGGCGTTGACGGCGGCGCCGACCAGCACGGCGAAGGCGGACACACCGATCCACAGCAGGACGGCGACGGCGGCGGCCAGGGAGCCGTAGATCGTCGCGCCCTCGACGGTGTTGGTGAGGTAGATCCGCAGCAGGAAACTGCCGAGCACCCACATGCCGAGCGCGACCAGCGCGCCGGGCACGTCCTCGATCCATGGGGAGCGCACGGGCACCGACACGTGGTACAGGGTCGTGAGGAAGGCGATCGACAGGACCATGACCACGGGCCAGTACAGGACCTGCACGACCGTCGTCGACCAGGGCAGGATCCGCAGGACCGCGTCCGGTCCGGCCACCATCAGCGGCAGCGCGACCGAGCCGATCAGCAGGGCCACGATGAACAGCAGGAAGGCCAGCAGCCGGGTCTTGACGATGCCGCGGACGCCGTCGAGGCCGTACATGACGGTGATGGTGTCGATGAAGACGTTCACCGCGCGCGAGCCCGACCACAGGGAGAACAGGAAGCCGATGGAGATGATGTCGGGCCTGCCGCCGTTCATGACGTCGTCCAGGATCGGCCGCGCGATCTGGTTCACGCCCTTGTCGGACAGGACCGTGCGGGAGGCCTCCAGGAGGTTGTTCTCCAGGCTGGTGATGGTGTCGGTGCCGGTCCAGCCGTCGACGTAGCCGAGCAGGCCGATCATGCTCAGCAGCAGCGGAGGCACCGACAGCAGGGTGAAGAACGCGGCCTCCGCCGCGAGGCCGAGGATGCGGTACTCGATGCACGAGTTGACGGTGTCCTTGAGCAGCAGCCAGGCGGTCCTGCGCTTGGAGACGTTCCGGTAGAGGGCTCGCGCGCGGTGGAGACGCCCGGAGGGCTGCCTCGGAGGGGTTTCACTTGCTGGCTGCACGACCCAAAGGTATCCGCCGAGAAGCAGTGCACTCACCCTGGTGGGACGGCGGGCCTGTGCGGGACCGTGTCCCGGTGGTGAGCGATCCCCTACCCCGGGGTAGGTTCCGGGCATGGCGCGCAGCACCCACACCGTGACCAACCAGCCCCCGCCGCTCACCGGCTACGACGTCTTCGGCGCCGACCGCGCGCTCGTCGCGGCCGTCGAACGGCATCTGGCGCCGGAGCTGCTGGAGGGGGCGCTGGACGAGTTGTCCGGGCTCGGCCGCACCTCGGGCTCGGCGCAGGTGCAGGAGTGGGGGGTCCTGGCCAACGAGTTTCCGCCCCGGCTGCGCACCCACGACCGGTACGGCAACCGCGTCGACGAGGTCGAGTTCCATCCGGCCTGGCACCGGCTGCTCGGCAAGGGCGTGTCGGCGGGGCTGACGGCGGCCTGGGCCCGGCCGGGCGGGCATGTGCGGCGCGCGGCGGCGTTCCTGGTGTGGACGCAGGTCGAGGCGGGCAACGGCTGCCCGCTGTCGATGACCCACGCGGCCGTGCCCGCCCTGCGCACCGACCCCGCCCTCGCCGCCGAGTGGGAGCCGCGGCTGACGTCCACCGTCTACGACCGTGAGGCGCGGCCGGCCGGGCAGAAGGCGGGCGCCCTGTTCGGGATGGCCATGACGGAGAAGCAGGGCGGCAGCGACGTACGCGCCAACACGACGGCCGCGCGGCCGCTGGCGGAGGACGGGACGTACGAGCTGACCGGGCACAAGTGGTTCTGCTCGGCGCCGATGTCGGACGGGTTCCTGGTGCTGGCCCAAGCATCCCCCTCACAGGGACAAGGGGGGCTGACCTGCTTCCTGGTGCCGCGGGTGCTGGCGGACGGCACCCGGAACACGTTCCTGATCCAGCGGCTGAAGGACAAGCTGGGCAACCGGTCCAACGCCTCCGCCGAGGTCGAGTTCGACGGCACCTGGGCGCGCCGGGTCGGCGAGGAGGGGCGCGGGGTGCGCACCATCATCGACATGGTGGCGGCGACCCGGCTGGACTGTGTGCTGGGGTCGGCGGGCCTGATGCGGCAGGCGGTCGCGCAGGCCGTGCACCACACGTCGTACCGCGAGGCGTTCGGCGGGAAGCTCGTCGACAAGCCGCTGATGCGCAACGTTCTGGCCGACCTCGCACTGGAGTCGGAGGCGGCGACGACGCTCGCGCTGCGGCTCGCGGCGGCGTACGACGACGGCGGCGAGCAGGAGCGCGCGTTCCTGCGCCTGGCGGTGCCGGCCGCCAAGTACTGGGTGACCAAACGGTGTACGCCGGTTGCGGTGGAGGCCGCCGAGTGCCTGGGCGGCAACGGCTACGTCGAGGAGTCGGGGCTGCCCCGGCTGGTGCGCGAGTCGCCGCTGAACTCGATCTGGGAGGGCGCGGGCAACGTCCAGGCGCTGGACGTGCTGCGGGCGTTGCAGCGCGAGCCGCAGGCGCTGAACGCCTACCTCCAGGAGGTCGGGCGGGCGCGCGGGGCCGACCACCGGCTGGACGCGGCGATCAAGGGGCTGCTGACCGAACTGGCCGATCTGGAGGGCATCGAGGCGCGGGCGCGCCGGCTGGCGGAGCGGCTGGCGCTGGTGCTCCAGGGGTCGCTGCTGGTGCGGTTCGCGCCACCGGCGGTCGCCGACGCGTTCTGTGCGGCCCGGCTGGGCGGGGACGCCGGCGCGGCCTTCGGCACGCTGCCGCACACGCTGGATCTGGCGTCCGTCGTGGAACGGGCCCGGCCGGTGGTCTGACCTGCGGCGGGGGTGGTGCTGCGCCGACACGGCACCACCCCCGCACACCTGGCCCGTGACAAGGCCACGGACGCCGCACGGGCGGCGTTGCTCAATTTTCAACCAACCCACTGCTGTTCGCCAGGGTTGCAGAGGGTTGCAACTTTGCGGGGCGGTGACCGGACTGTGCCCCTCCGTCCCCGGTGGGCGGCAGTATGGACGAACCATCAGTACACGACCGGAAACCGGCGGCCGTAGGCCTTGACATGTCCGAGGTCATGCCCTGCCGACAGCCTCGGCGTCCGGTCACCGCAAGCTCTTCCCGGGAGGATCCCGTGGCGAACCCGCCGATGAACGTGACGCAACTGGCCGCCGTGGACACGGCGCGCGCGGCACGGATGCTCAGCGAGGTGCGCGAGGCGACGCTCTCCGGGCAGCGGGCGCCCCTCGCGCCCCGGCCGGTCATCGAGGACTCGTGGGGGCGCATGCTGCGCAGCGGGGTCGATCCCGACCACGACTTCCGGTCCGGGCTGCTGTCGCCGGAGGAGGTGCACAGACGGCGGGAGGAGTCCCCGCTGCGCCATGTGCTGCCGGTGCTGCGCGAGGGCCTGCTGTCGGTCGCGGACACCGCCCGGCACATCATGGTCGTGGCCGACGCGGACGGCCGGGTGCTGTGGCGGGAGGGCAGTACGTCCGTGCTGCGCAAGGCGGACGGCCTGGGCTTCGAACTCGGCGCGGACTGGCGGGAGGACGTGGTCGGCACCAACGGCGTGGGCACGCCCGCGGTGGTGGGGCACCCCGTCCAGGTGTTCGCCTCCGAGCACTTCGTCCGCAGCCACGCGTCCTGGACGTGCGCGGGTGCGCCCATCACGGACCCGCGCGACGGCCGGCTGATCGGCGTGGTGGACGTCAGCGGGCCGCTGGAGACGATGCATCCGGCCACGCTCGCCTGGGTGGACGCGGTGGCCAAGCTCGCCGAGGCGCGGCTGCGGGAGGCGCATCTGACCTCGCTGGAGCGGCTGCGGGCGGTGGCGGCGCCGGTGCTGGCCCGGATCGGCGGGCGGGCGCTGGTGATGGACCGGGACGGCTGGACCGCGGCCGTCACCGGGATGCCGTACACGAGCCGGACCGCGCTGCCCAAGACGCTGTCGGCGGGGCAGCGGTGGCTGCCGGGGCTGGGGCTGTGCTCACTGGAGCCGCTGGCCGGGGGCTGGCTGGTGCGGGCCGCGGCGGACCGGCCGCAGCCTCGCACGCAGACCCGGATCGTGCTCGATGTGACGCAGCCGCGCCGCTGGACGGTGACGGTGTCCGCAGGGGCGGGCGAGTGGTGCCGCGAACTGAGCCCGCGGCACGCGGAGTTGCTGTATCTGCTGGCCCGCCGTCCGGCCGGGCGCAGTGCCGCGGGGCTGGCCGAGGACCTGTTCGGCGACGCGGGGCGCACGGTCACGGTGCGGGCGGAGATGTCCCGGGTGCGGCGGTATCTGGAGGGCTTCCTGGAACACCGCCCGTATCGCTTCTGCGACGAGGTGGACGTCCGGGTCCTGGTGCCGGACGACCCGAGCGAACTGCTGCCCCACTCCAGCGCCCCGGCGATCCGGCAGGCCCGCCACAAGGCGGTGAGCTGACCGCTCGGCCCCGATTTACCCGGACCGCGTCCCTCGGCGCACCCGGCTGCCGTAGCATCCCTACGGGCCGCCCCAACAGCTCCTTGATCAACGTACGGATCAGCAGGCGCAGTTGACCCGGCCCGGGCGAGCCGGAAGAGGGAAGTCATGAAGCAGCGCGGCAGACACCGCAGGCGCAGGCGGGGCAGGGCGCTGCGCGCGTTCCTGACCGGAACCGCGCTCGCGCTGACCGCCGCCGCGACCATGATCAGTGCCTCCCAGGCCACGGTCGACGAGGACCCGGGTCCCCTGCAGCCCCTCACCGTCGCGGGCCCGGTGCTGACCGAGGACGCCGTCCCGGCCCGCGCCCTGGACCGGCTCACGGCGTCCCTGGGCGGTCCCGTCACCCTCGGCGCCCTCCTCGCCGACCCCGACGACACCCTGCGCCCGGCCGCCGCCTGCTCCCCCGCCGACCGCGCCGCACTCCCCGTCGCCCCGGCCGCGACCCGCGCCCACTGCTGGGGCGCGGCCGGCACCCGGGGCTGGCGGGCGGGCGCCGTGACGACGTCGGCCGACGCGGACGACGACGGCCGCTGGGGTGCCCACCGGGTGATCGTGTCCGGCTGGTCCGGCGGTGAGGTCTCTGGTGGTGCGGCCTCCGGTCGTACGGCGGATGCGGGAGCGCACCGGCTCGCCCGGGTCGCCTTCGTCGACGCCGGTGCCCGCGGCCGGCCCGGCGTCACCTCGGCCCTGCTCGTCGTCCCGGCCGACGGCGGGCACGGCTACCGGTCGCTCGACTCGGACCTGTCCGGGATGGTCTGGTACCAGGACAAGCTGCTGGTCACCGCCGACGACGGCCTCTACGTCTACGACGTCCGGCGGGTGCTGCGCGTCGGCGCGAGCGCCCGTGCGCACGGGCCGCGGTACGTCCTGCCCGCGGTCGGCGCCTACCGTCTCACCACCGACGGCCCCCGCCTCGGCACCCTGGCGCTGGACCGCGGCACCGCGCCCGACAGCCTGGTCGCCACCGAGCGGACGTCCGGCCGGGGCGAGGGCGGCACGCGGCTGTGGCGCTACTCCTTCAGTACGGACCCCCTGCGACCCGGGCTGCTCGCCACGGACGCCGCGGGGCGGGCGACCCCCACGGAGGCGTTCCGCACGAAGGCGCCCGGGGTGCGGGGCGTCCTGTCGTACGGCTCGCACTGGTACCTCAGCGGCGGCGACGGCGACGGGCCGGGCGCGCTGTGGCGCCAGGACACCGACGGCGCCCAGGTCGTCCGCTGCGGCACCGACGACTCCTCCCGCTGCTGGAGCCGCTCGACACCCTCCCTGTCCTACTCCCCCGCGACCGGCGAGGTCTGGACCCAGTCGGGGCGCATGCTGTTCGCGGTGGAGCTGGGCGCGATCGACGGGGCGCTGGGCTGAGGGCACGCCCAGCGGCGTCGGCCGACGACCGCACTCCGGACGCGATCGACAGATATCCGGACCAGATGATTCCCTGGCGGGCATGACCAACATCGCCGTGACCACCTGGTCCCTGGAGCAGACCGCGCCCACCGACCTCCTCCCGGCCGCCGCGCCGGAGGGCGACGTGCGGATCGTGCGCGCCGAGGTGCCCTCCCCCGAGTTCAGCCGCTTCCTGTACGCGTCCGTCGGCGGGGACATCCTGTGGACCGACCGGCTCGGCTGGACGTACGCACAGTGGCAGGAGCACCTGGAGCGCCCCGGGGTGGAGACCTGGGTGGCCTACGAGCAGGGCACGCCCGCCGGGTACGTGGAGCTGAGCCCGCAGGACGACGGGGTCGTGGAGATCGAGTACTTCGGGCTGATCCCGGCCTTCCGCGGCCGGCGCCTCGGTGGCCATCTGCTGTCGTACGGCACCGCCCGCGCCTGGGACCTCGCCGACCGCTGGCCGGACCGGACGCCGACCAAGCGGGTGTGGCTGCACACGTGCAGCAAGGACGGCGAGTTCGCGATGGACAACTACCAGCGGCGGGGCTTCAAGCTGTTCGACACCAAGGTCGAGGAGGAGCAGGTCCGCCCGGCCCCGGGTCCCTGGCCCGGCGCATACCCTGCCTGACCTGCGCCGACAAGCCCCTGCGCCGATGTTGTGACCGACGACACCCTTGTCCCACATTCCGGGACAAGGGTGTCCACATGTCGGACGAAGCTGGACTCTGTCCAGATCGCCGTGACACGCTTCCGTCATGTCTGGAACTGGAATTGCCTTGGTGAGTCGGCGGCACGTCGACCTCGGCCGCATGTCCAGCGCCATCTGTCCGGCGAGCTGACACCGCCGGCACCGCCGCATCCAGTTCCCCCCAGTCTCCCTTGCGCGACGATGCGCAGGTATGCCCGCATGCGCTCGTAAGCGCAGGTCAGAGCCGCATTCCCCGGTCCCGAAGGACGTAACAACCATGGCCGCCAACCCGCAGAACCCTGCCGCCGCGACTCCCCGCCGCAAGGTGAGCCGTCACCGTGGCGAGGGTCAGTGGGCCGCGGGACACTTCACCCCGCTCAACGGCAACGAGCAGTTCAAGAAGGACGACGACGGTCTCAATGTGCGGACACGCATTGAGACGATCTACTCCAAGCGCGGCTTCGACTCGATCGACCCCAACGACCTGCGCGGCCGGATGCGCTGGTGGGGCCTGTACACGCAGCGCAAGCCCGGGATCGACGGCGGCAAGACCGCGATCCTGGAGCCGGAGGAGCTGGACGACAAGTTCTTCATGCTGCGCGTCCGGGTGGACGGCGGCCGGCTCACCACCCAGCAGCTGCGGGTGATCGGCGAGATCTCGCAGGAGTTCGCGCGCGGCAGCGCGGACATCACCGACCGGCAGAACATCCAGCTGCACTGGATCCGCATCGAGGACGTCCCGGAGATCTGGAACCGCCTGGAGGCGGTCGGGCTGTCCACGACCGAGGCCTGCGGCGACTGCCCGCGTGTCGTCATCGGCTCGCCGGTCGCCGGTATCGCCGAGGACGAGATCGTCGACGGCACCTGGGCGATCGACGAGATCCACGACCGGTACATCGGCAGCAAGGAGTTCTCCAACCTGCCCCGCAAGTTCAAGACGGCGATCTCCGGCTCCCCGCTGCTCGACGTGGTCCACGAGATCAACGACGTCGCGTTCGTCGGCGTCGAGCACCCCGAGCACGGCCCCGGCTTCGACCTGTGGGTCGGCGGCGGCCTGTCCACCAACCCGAAGATCGGCGTGCGGCTCGGCGCCTGGGTGCCGCTGGAGGAGGTCCCGGACGTCTGGGCCGGTGTGATCGGCATCTTCCGTGACTACGGCTACCGGCGCCTGCGCAACCGCGCCCGCCTGAAGTTCCTCGTCGCGGACTGGGGCCCGCAGAAGTTCCGCGAGGTGCTGGAGAACGAGTACCTCGAGCGCGCGCTGGTCGACGGTCCCGCGCCCGCCGAGCCCACGGAGCGCTGGCGCGACCACATCGGCGTGCACCGGCAGAAGGACGGCCGTTTCTACGTCGGTTTCGCCCCGCGCGTCGGCCGCGTCGACGGTGCCACGCTCACGAAGATCGCCGACGTGGCCGAGGCCCACGGCTCGGGCCGGGTCCGGACCACCGTCGAGCAGAAGATGATCGTCCTGGACGTCGAGGAGGCCCAGGTCGAGCCGCTGGTCGAGGCCCTGGAGGCGCTCGACCTGACCGCCCGGCCCTCTTCCTTCCGGCGCGGCACCATGGCCTGCACCGGCATCGAGTACTGCAAGCTCGCCATCGTCGAGACCAAGGCGCGCGGCGCCTCGCTGATCGACGAGCTGGAGCGCCGCATCCCGGACTTCGACGAGCCGATCACCATCAACCTCAACGGCTGCCCGAACGCCTGCGCCCGTATCCAGGTCGCGGACATCGGTCTCAAGGGCCAGCTGGTCCTGAACGACGAGGGCGAGCAGGTCGAGGGCTACCAGGTGCACCTGGGCGGCGCCCTGGGCCTGGAGGCCGGTTTCGGCCGCAAGGTCCGTGGTCTGAAGGTCACCTCCGAGGAACTGCCGGACTACATCGAGCGGGTGCTCAAGCGGTTCCAGGCCGAGCGCGAGGACGGCGAGCGGTTCGCCACCTGGGTCGGGCGTGCCTCCGAGGAGGCCCTGTCGTGAGCGAGCGCGCCGCCCCCTTCTACTGCCCCTACTGCGGTGACGAGGATCTTCGGCCGAACGCCGAAGGCAGCCACGGCGCCTGGGAATGCGCGGCATGCAACCGCGCATTCCAGTTGAAGTTCCTCGGGCTCCTGGCCCAGGGACTTCAGCCCAACTCATCTGGAGGGGACCGGATATGACGACGGCTCAGGAAGTGCGTACGGCCGACGAACTGAAGGCGCTCGCCGAGCAGGCCGGCCGCGACCTGGAGGACGCCTCCGCGCTGGAGATCCTCCAGTGGGCGGTGGACACCTTCGGCAAGCGGTTCTGCGTGACGTCCTCGATGGAGGACGCGGTGGTCGCCCACCTCGCCTCGCGGGCCATGCCCGGCGTGGACGTCGTGTTCCTGGACACCGGCTACCACTTCGAGGAGACCATCGGCACCCGTGACGCGGTCGAGGCCGTGATGGACGTCAACGTCATCACCCTCACCCCGCGCCAGACGGTCGCCGAGCAGGACGCCGAGTACGGCCCCCGGCTGTACGAGCGCGACCCCGACCTGTGCTGCAAGCTGCGCAAGGTGCAGCCGCTGGAGCAGGGCCTGACGGACTACCAGGCGTGGGCGACCGGGCTGCGCCGCGACGAGTCCCCGACCCGGGCGAACACCCCGGTCGTCGGCTGGGACGAGAAGCGCCAGAAGGTCAAGATCTCGCCGATCGCCCGCTGGACCCAGGACGACGTGGACGCCTATGTCACCGAGCACGGCGTCCTGACCAACCCGCTGCTGATGGACGGCTACACCTCCATCGGCTGCGCCCCCTGCACCCGCCGGGTGCTGGAGGGCGAGGACGCGCGCGCCGGCCGCTGGGCGGGCCGCGGCAAGACCGAGTGCGGGCTGCACGCATGACCATCACCGAGGAGAACCACGTGACGACCGGAGCCACCGTCTGGCTCACGGGTCTGCCGAGCGCCGGCAAGACCACCATCGCGTACGAGCTGGCCGGCCGGCTGCGCGAGGAGGGCCACCGCGTCGAGGTGCTCGACGGCGACGAGATCCGCGAGTTCATCTCGGCGGGCCTCGGCTTCAGCCGCGAGGACCGGCACACCAATGTGCAGCGCATCGGTTTCGTCGCCGAACTGCTCGCCCGTAACGGCGTGCTGGTGCTCGTCCCGGTCATCGCGCCGTACGCCGACAGCCGTGACGCCGTGCGCAAGCGGCACGAGGCGAACTCCACGGCGTACGTCGAGGTGCACGTGGCGACCCCGGTGGAGGTGTGCTCGGTCCGCGATGTGAAGGGTCTGTACGCCAAGCAGGCCGCGGGCGAGCTGACCGGCCTCACGGGGGTCGACGACCCCTACGAGGAGCCCGAGTCGCCCGATCTGCGGATCGAGTCCCAGAACCAGACCGTGCAGGAGTCCGCGGCGTCGGTCCACGCGCTGCTCACCGAAAGGGGCCTGGCATGACGACCGTCGCCTCCTCCGTCCACGAGGACACCGACACCCCGTACGCGCTCTCCCACCTGGACGCGCTGGAGTCCGAGGCCGTCCACATCTTCCGCGAGGTGGCGGGCGAGTTCGAGAAGCCGGTGATCCTTTTCTCCGGCGGCAAGGACTCGATCGTCATGCTGCACCTGGCGCTGAAGGCGTTCACGCCGGCGCCGGTGCCGTTCTCGCTGCTGCACGTGGACACCGGGCACAACTTCCCCGAGGTCATCGAGTACCGCGACCGCACGGTGGAGAAGCACAACCTGCGCCTCCACGTGGCTTCGGTGCAGGACTACATCGACCGCGGCGTCCTCAAGGAGCGCCCGGACGGCACGCGCAACCCGCTGCAGACGCTGCCGCTGACGGAGAAGATCCAGTCGGAGAAGTTCGACGCGGTCTTCGGCGGCGGCCGGCGTGACGAGGAGAAGGCGCGGGCCAAGGAGCGGGTGTTCTCGCTGCGGGACGAGTTCTCGCAGTGGGACCCGCGCCGCCAGCGGCCCGAGCTGTGGAACCTGTACAACGGCCGGCACGCCGCAGGCGAGCACGTCCGCGTCTTCCCGCTGTCCAACTGGACCGAGCTGGACGTGTGGCAGTACATCGCCCGCGAGGGCATCGAGCTGCCGGAGATCTACTTCGCCCACCACCGGGACGTGTTCCTGCGCGGCGGCATGTGGCTGACGGCCGGCGAGTGGGGCGGCCCGAAGGACGGCGAGACCGTCGAGCAGCGGCTCGTCCGCTACCGGACCGTCGGCGACATGTCCTGCACGGGCGCCGTCGACTCCGACGCCGACACGATCGAGAAGGTGATCACCGAGATCGCCGCCTCCCGGCTCACCGAGCGCGGCGCGACCCGCGCCGACGACAAGCTCTCCGAGGCCGCGATGGAAGACCGCAAGCGCGAGGGGTACTTCTAAGCATGAGCACGACCACGGAACTCTCCGAGACGACCCTTCTGCGTTTCGCCACCGCGGGCTCCGTCGACGACGGCAAGTCCACCCTGGTGGGCCGGCTGCTGCACGACTCCAAGTCGGTCCTCGCCGACCAGCTGGAGGCCGTGGAGCGCGTCTCCGCGAGCCGCGGCCAGGAGGCCCCCGACCTGGCGCTGCTCACCGACGGCCTGCGGGCCGAGCGGGAGCAGGGCATCACCATCGACGTGGCCTACCGCTACTTCGCCACCCCGCGGCGCCGGTTCATCCTGGCCGACACCCCCGGGCATGTGCAGTACACGCGGAACATGGTCACCGGCGCCTCCACGGCCGAGCTGACGGTGATCCTGATCGACGCCCGCAACGGCGTCGTCGAGCAGACCCGTCGGCACGCCGCCCTGGCCGCGCTGCTGCGGGTGCCGCACGTCGTGCTCGCCGTCAACAAGATGGACCTGGTGGGCTACCAGGAGGCCGTCTTCGCGGCGATCGCCGAGGAGTTCACGGCGTACGCCACCGAGCTGGGCGTCCCCGAGGTCACCGCGATCCCGATCTCGGCCCTCGAGGGCGACAACGTGGTGGAGCCCTCCGCCCACATGGACTGGTACGGCGGCCCGACGGTGCTGGAGCACCTGGAGACGGTCCCGGTCACCCACGACCTGAGCCACTGCCACGCCCGGCTGCCCGTGCAGTACGTGATCCGGCCGCAGACCGCCGAGCATCCCGACTACCGCGGCTACGCGGGCCAGATCGCCGCCGGCTCCTTCCGCGTCGGCGAGAGCGTGACCGTGCTGCCGTCCGGCCGGGCCACGAAGATCTCCGCCATCGACCTGCTGGGCAAGCCGGTCGACGTCGCCTGGACCACGCAGTCGGTGACCGTCCTGCTGGAGGACGACATCGACATCTCGCGCGGCGACCTGATCGTGCCCAGCAAGGACGCGCCCCCGACCACCCAGGACGTGGAGGCGACCGTCTGCCATGTCGCCGACCAGCCGCTGACCGTCGGGCACCGGGTGCTGATCAAGCACGGCACCCGCACGGTCAAGGCGATCGTCAAGGACATCCCGTCCCGGCTCACCCTCGACGACCTGTCCCTGCACCCGCACCCCGGACAGCTCGTCGCCAACGACATCGGCCGCGTGAAGATCCGCACCGCGGAGCCGCTGCCCGTCGACTCCTACGCCGACTCGCGCCGCACCGGTTCGTTCATCCTGATCGACCCGGCCGACGGCACCACGCTCACCGCGGGCATGGTCGGCGAGTCGTTCGCCGCTCCGGAGCCGGTCAAGGACCGCGCCGAGGACGACGGGTGGGACTTCTGAGCATGAACTCCACCGACTACTACTCGACGTTCGCCAAGGAGGGCGGCCGCATCGGCAGCGGCGCCGTCGGCAGCGGGCAGGGCGGGGTTGCGCGATGTGTGCGCTGACGTACGCGCACCGCATGCGCGCCCGCACCCCCCACGCCAGACGAAGACCTGCCGATCTCCCGGCCACGGCCTGAAGAAACCGTGACCGCCGGGCCAACGAGAGGAACACCTCCCGTGCCTGCCAATTCCGCTCTCCGTCGTACCTTCGCGGTGGTCGCCGCGCTCCCCCTGCTCTCCCTCGCCGCCTGCGGCTACGGCTCCGAGGCCAAGGAGACCCCCGCCCAGCAGAAGGTCGCCGCCGGCGCCGAGAAGATCGACGGCCTCGACTCCGTCAAGATCGGCTACTTCGGCAACCTGACCCATGGCACCGCGCTGGTCGGCGTGCAGAAGGGCTTCTTCCAGAAGGCGCTAGGCGCCACGAAGGCCAAGTACCAGGTCTTCAACGCCGGCCCGTCCGAGATCGAGGCGCTGAACTCCGGCTCGATCGACATCGGCTGGATCGGCCCGTCCCCGGCGATCAACGGCTACACCAAGTCCAAGGGCACCAACCTGCGGATCATCGGCGGCAGCGCGTCCGGCGGTGTGAAGCTCGTGGTGAACCCGGACAAGATCAAGTCGGTGAAGGACGTCGAGGGCAAGCGGATCGCGACCCCGCAGCTGGGCAACACCCAGGACGTGGCGCTGCTCAACTGGATCGCGGAGCAGGGCTGGAAGGTCGACCCGCAGAGCGGCAAGGGCGATGTGTCCGTGGTCCGCACGGACAACAAGGTCACCCCGGACGCCTACAAGTCGGGCTCCATCGACGGCGCGTGGGTGCCGGAGCCGACCGCGTCCAAGCTGGTCGCCGAGGGCGCGAAGGTGCTGCTGGACGAGGCGGACCTGTGGCCGGACAAGAAGTTCGTGATCACGAACATCATCGTGTCGCAGAAGTTCCTCAAGGAGCACCCGAAGGCCGTCGAGGCGGTGCTGCAGGCGTCGGTCGACACCAACAAGTGGATCGACGCCAACCCCGACGAGGCCAAGAAGGCGGCCAACACCCAGCTGGGCATCGACTCCGGCAAGGAGCTCAAGCCCGAGGTGCTGGACCCGGCGTGGAAGTCCATCCAGTTCACCAACGACCCGCTGGCGGCGACCCTCGACGCCGAGGCGCGGCACGCGGTGAAGGCCGGTCTGCTGGAGGACCCGCAGCTGGACGGCATCTACGACCTCACGCTCCTGAACAAGGTGCTCGCGGCCGCGGGCGAGAGCGCCGTCGACGACGCCGGACTCGGCGCGAAGTAAGCCCGTAGACCCACAGTTCCCAGGAGGTGACGACCATGGCCACAGCGATCGCACAGGCCGAGACCGCCGAGTCGGTCGAGCACGCCGCGCGAATCGAGCACGTGTCGAAGTCCTTCGCCGGACCCGCAGGGCAGCAGCTCGTCCTCGACGACATCAGCCTCGATGTCGCGCCGGGCGAGTTCGTCACCCTCCTGGGGGCCTCGGGCTGCGGCAAGTCCACACTGCTGAACCTGGTGGCGGGGCTCGACGCCCCGTCCGCCGGGCAGATCAGCACCGACGGGCGTCCGGCTCTGATGTTCCAGGAGCACGCCCTGTTCCCGTGGCTGACCGCGGGCAAGAACATCGAACTCGCCCTGAAGCTCAGGGGAGTTCCCAAGAACGAGCGGCGCGAGCGGGCCGAGGAGCTGCTCGAACTCGTGCGCCTCACCGGGGCGTACGGCAAGCGGGTGCACGAACTGTCCGGCGGTATGCGCCAGCGGGTCGCGCTGGCCCGCGCACTCGCCCAGGACAGCCGGCTGCTGCTGATGGACGAGCCGTTCGCCGCGCTCGACGCCATCACCCGGGACGTGCTGCACGACGAACTGACCCGGATCTGGGCCGAGACCGGCCTGTCCGTGCTGTTCGTGACGCACAACGTGCGCGAGGCGGTACGGCTGGCCGAGCGGGTCGTGCTGCTGTCCTCGCGGCCGGGCCGGATCGCCCGCGAGTGGCGGGTGGACATCCCGCAGCCGCGGCGCATCGAGGACGCCCCGGTGGCCGAACTGTCCCTGGAGATCACCGAAGTACTGCGTGGGGAGATCCGCCGTCATGGCAAGCACTGAGACGACGGACGCCTCCGTCAAGGACGACGCCCGGCCCGGCGCCGCGCTGGGCGGCCTGGAGGCCGGCCTTGACGCCCTGGAGTCCCAGGCGTCGGGCCGTACGCCCTTCCGCCGCACCTTCCTCGACAAGATCCTGCCGCCGATGGTGGCGGTCGCGCTGGTGCTGGTGATCTGGCAGGCGCTGATCTCCCTGGGCATCGTCGACGACCCGACCAAGCTGCCCTCGCCCGGCGAGGTGTGGGCGGAGGTCGAGAGCGCCTGGCTCCAGGGCACCCTGCTCGACTACATCTGGACCAGTGTCTCGCGCGGTCTGCTGGGCTTCCTGCTGGCGCTCGCGATCGGCACGCCGCTCGGCATGCTGGTGGCCCGGGTGAAGTTCGTGCGCGCCGCGATCGGCCCGATCCTGTCCGGGCTGCAGTCGCTGCCGTCGGTGGCGTGGGTGCCGCCCGCGGTGCTGTGGCTGGGCCTGAACAACTCGATGATGTACGCGGTGATCCTGCTCGGGGCGGTCCCGTCCATCGCCAACGGCCTGGTGTCCGGCATCGACCAGGTGCCGCCGCTGTTCCTGCGGGCCGGCCGCACCATGGGCGCGACCGGCCTCAAGGGCGCCCGGTACGTCGTCATGCCCGCCGCCCTCCCGGGCTATCTGGCCGGTCTGAAGCAGGGCTGGGCGTTCTCCTGGCGCTCGCTGATGGCCGCGGAGATCATCGCCTCCTCGCCGGACCTCGGGGTGGGCCTCGGCCAGCTGCTGGAGAACGGCCGCAACGCCAGCTCCATGCCGATGGTGTTCCTGGCGATCCTGCTGATCCTCATCGTCGGCATCGCGATCGACCTGCTCATCTTCAGTCCGCTGGAGCGGGCGGTACTGCGCAGCCGCGGCCTGCTGGTGAAGGGCTGAGTCCACCATGTCGGTTCTCCTCGTGATCGCCCACGGCAGCCGCGACCCGCGGCACGCCGCGACTGTGCACGCCCTAGTGGAGCGCGTACGGTCGCTGCGGCCGGGGCTGCGCGTGGAGACCGGTTTCCTGGACTTCAACATCCCCTCGGTGCAGGGCGTGCTGGAGTCCCTGGCGGCGGAGGGCGTCCGTGACGTGGTCGCCCTCCCTCTGCTGCTGACCCGCGCCTTCCACGCGAAGGCCGACATCCCGGCCGTCCTGCGGGACGCCCCCCGCGGACTGCGCATCCACCAGGCGGACGTGCTCGGCCCGTCGCCGCTGCTGCTGTCCGCCCTGGAACGCCGGCTGTACGAGGCGGGCCTGAGCCCCGCCGACAAGTCCCGCACCGGGGTCGTCCTGGCCTCGGCGGGCTCCACCGACCCGGAGGCGATCGCGGTGATCGCAGCAATCGCGCGGGAGTGGCGGCACACCGGTTGGTGCGCCGTGCGACCCGCGTTCGCCTCCGCATCCCTCCCCCGCACGGAGGACGCAGTCCGCGAACTCCGCGCCCTCGGCTGCGAGAAGGTGGCCGTCGCCCCGTACGTCCTGGCCCCGGGCTTCCTCCCGGACCGCATCGCGAGGGGCGCACAGGAGGCAGACGTTCTGGCAGAGGTGCTCGGAGAAGCACCAGAGGTCGCTGAGCTCTTGATGGAGCGCTACGACGAGGTAGTTTCTTTGGGGGCTCGGGGAACTGCGCGAACGGCCACGACGGCGCAGCAGCCGCAAGACGACACAGCGCGGCACCTCCTCAGGCGCACCGCCTAACGGCACAACTCGTCCCCCAGCCGCGTCCGCGCATACCGCACGATCCGCCCGCTGCGGGTCCGGTTGAGCAACCCCGCGTCGTAGAGCACTGTCAGGTGCTGACTCACCGCCGACGGCGTAACCCCCAGCCGATGCGCCAGCTCGGTCGTGGACGCCGGTTCACTCAACAGCATGAGCAGCCGGGCCCGAGGCCGACCGAGCAGCCGAACCAGCGCATCACCCGTGACCGGGGGCGGCTCCTCCGACAGAGTCGCCCGCCCCCGAGCGGGATACATGAGCACCGGCGGCCGCGACGGGTCGATCAACGGCTGGGCCCCCCGGGCGAACATCGTCGGCAGCAGCACCATCCCCCGCCCGTCGATGGCCACATCGGTCCAGGGCGCGGGGACGTTGAAGTCCCGCGTGGACAGCCGCAGATGGCTGCCGGTCCAGCTGAGCCGGTGGTCCAGCGCGGGGAACAGCGCGCCCGCGCCCTGCTCGGCGAGCACCCGCCCCCGGTAGGCGAGATCGGCCTCCAGGATGCTCTGCACCCGGGGCCACCAGTCGGCGACCAGACAGGCGTGCCAGTACGCCTCGATCGCGTCCGTGACCCGGACGAGGAAACGGGACGGCTCGGCAAGGCCGCGGGCGACTACGGGCGGCAGCGCCTGGGTACGGTAGGTGGCGCGAAAGTCGGCGACGACGATCGCCTCCGGTGTGGCCCGCACCTGCTCCAGCTGCTCGGCGAAGGACGGCCGGGCCCGCTCCGGCCGCGGCGACAGAAAGTCCGGCACCCACAGCCACGGCGCGACCAGCGCGCTCAGCAGTTCCCGGTCGAGTCCGTCCAGCCGTGGGCGGATGCGCCGCAGCCAGGGCCGGTGGTGCGGATAGCGCGCCGGGTCGCGCAGACAGCGCAGCGAGAACACCGCCTCCTGGAGCGGGGAGTACGCGAAGGAGGTGGTGGCGAGGTCGCCGACGGCGAAGCGGAACTCGATCATTGAGTGCCACGCTAAATCAATGCCGGTGGGCGAGTGCCGCCGGGTTGGCTGTCAGCATGACCACGACACCCACATCGGAGCAGGTCACCCGCGCGGGCGGCCTGCTCCCCACGAACCCCGCCCTGCGCCGCGCCACCGTGCTGACGGCCTTCAACTCCCTCGGCAACGGCCTCTACTTCCCGCTGGGCGTCCTGTACTTCACCAGGATCGTCGGTCTGGACGCCACCGCGGTCGGCGTGGGCCTGACCGTCGCCGGGCTGTTCGGGGTGGCGGCGGGTATCCCCGCGGGCCGGGCCGCCGACCGGTGGGGTGCGCGGCAGGTCGGCTCGCTGCTGTGGGGCGGGACCGGGGTGGCCACGGCCATGTACACGCTGGTGAACTCGTACGCGGCGTTCCTGGCGGCCGTGATCGTGGCGACGGCGTTGCAGATGGCGAGCCGCTCGGTGCTGGGCGCGGTGTACGCGGACGTACTGCCGGCGGCGACACGGGTGGAGGCACGCGCCTATCTGCGGATGATCACCAATGTGGGCATGGGTGTGGGTGGCGCGCTCGGCGCTGTGGCCCTTCAAATCGACACGCGGGCCGCGTATGTGACGGTCATTCTGTTGAACTGTCTGTCGTTCGCGGCGCCTGCCGTGCTGCTGCGCGGGCTGCCGCTGGCCCCGCACGCCCTGGAGCGGGAGCGGTTGACCGAGGACGCGCCCGTCGCCGACCGCTGGCGTGCGGTGCGCGACCTGCCGTACCTGACGGTGACGGTGCTCAACGCCGTGCTGGTCATGCAGTACACGCTGTCCGAGGTCGGGCTTCCGCTGTGGATCGTGGAGCGGACGGACGCGCCCCGCTGGACGGCGGCCCTGCTGATGATCGTCAACTGTGTGCTGGTGGCGCTGCTCCAGGTGCGGGTGGCCCGCACGGCCTCCCAAGTGCCCTCCGCCGTACGGGCGATGGGCTGGGCGGGCCTGCTGCTGGCGGTGGCCTGTGCGGTGTACGCGCTGTCGGCAGGGCTGTCGCCGGTGTGGGCGGTGCTGGCGCTGACGGTGGGCGCGGTGGTGCAGGTGTTCTCCGAGGTGCTGATGGCGGCGGGCGGCTGGACCCTGGGCTACGAGCTGGCCGACTCCCGCGCCCACGGCGTCTACCAGGGCGTGTTCGGGGCCGGCATGTCCGCCGGGATGATGGCCGGCCCGGCCCTGGTCACGGTGACGGCGATCCAGCACGGCACCGCAGGCTGGGCGGTGCTGGGCGTGCTGTTCGCCGTCGCGGGACTGGCGGTGGCCCCGGCGGTGCGCTGGGCGTCGAAGGACACCTGGCGGGGCGAGCCCGCGTAGGGCTCAGAGGTCAGCGATCCGCGTTCAGAGCTCACCGCTCAGCACTCAGCACTCAGCCCTCAGTCGAAGGAGAGGCCGCCGGTGCGGGTGCGCTTCAGCTCGAAGAAGTCGGGCTCGTTCGCCAGCACGCGGAAGCTGTCGAAGAGCCGCGCGGCCCGCTCGCCGCGCGGGATGGCCCGCAGCACGGGGCCGAACCACACCGTGCCGTCGACGTGCAGGGTGGGCGTGCCGACATAGCCGCCGGTCTCCGGCTCCACGCCCGCCTCATGGCTGCGGCGCACGGCGTCGTCGTAGGCCGGGTCGTGCGCGGCGGCCGCCAGGTCGGCGTCGAGGCCGAGTTCGGCGAGTCCTTCGGCGACGACGGCGTCGAAGTCCTTGATCTTGCGCTCGTGGATGCGGGTGCCGAACGCGGTGTACAGATCGCGCAGCACCTTCTCGCCGTGCCGCTCGGCCGCCGCGACGGAGACCCGCACCGGGCCGATCGACTTGTCGACCAACTCGCGGTACCAGTCGGGCAGTTCGTTGCCGGTGTTGTGCAGGTAGAGGCTCATGGCGTGGAACCGCAGGTCGAGCGGGCGCTCGCGCTCGACCTCCAGGAGCCAGCGGGAGGTGATCCAGGCGAAGGGGCAGGCGGGGTCGAACCAGAAGTCGACACGGGTGGGTGATCCGTTACTCATGGTGTCGACCCTAGGGGCCCATTGGTCCAGGATCACGGTCCAATTCGGCTCACTTTCCCTGGTCCACTTCGGCCTCCGCCTTGTCCGCGAGCCGGACCAGTTCGGCCACCGGCAGGGAGCCCGGCTGCCGCCGCTCGCGTGCGAAGGTGTCGGCCAGGTGCTGGAGCAGTTCGTTGAGCGGGGTCGGCACACCGTGCAGGCGGCCCAGGAGCGCGATCTCGCCGTTGAGGTAGTCGGCCTCGATGGTGCCGGTGCCGCGGGCGAGGGACTGCCAGGAGGAGCCACCGCCGCGCGGGGCGCCCTCCAGCGGGACGAGGGTGACCTTGTCCCCGCGTACGGCCCGCTGTTCCTCGGCGCTCGCGCAGGCGATCCCCGCGGCCTCCAGCACGGCCACGGCCTCGGCGCGCACCCTGTCGTACAGCGCCACGGCCTCGTCGCTCGCGACAGGCCCGGTGACGGCCTCCAGGGCGTTGCCGAGGTTGCCGAGGAGCTTGGCGTACTGCCAGCGCGTCACATCCGGCACGACGGGCACCTCGAAGTGCGAGCGCTCCAGGTCGGCGGCGATCCGCCGCGCGGTGTCGTCGGTGCCGTGCGGGAAGCGGCCCAGGTGGAGGATGCCGGTGAGGGGCGTGCCCCCGGCGGAGACGACACCGGGCTCGACGTAGGTGCAGGGCAGCCAGACGCAGACGCCGTACACGCGGCGGAACAGGCGCAGGGCGAGGCGCTGGCTCTCGACGCCGTTCTGGGCGCACAGCAGCGGCAGCCGCTCGGCGGCGGTGCCGCCGCCCGCGACCGGGCGCGGCGCCCACGCGGCGAGCGCGGCGGCGCTGTCCTGTGTCTTGACGGCGAGCACCAGCACGTCGTCGGCCCGCAGTTCGCCGAGCGCGTCGGGGCCGTCGACGGCCGGCAGCCGGTGGGTGCGGTCCCCGTCCGGGGTCATGAGCCGCAGGCCGTGCTCGCGCAGGGCCTCGTGGTGTGCGCCGCGTGCGACGAGGACGACCTCGTGCCCGGCCTGGGCCAGCCGCCCGCCGATGGTGCCGCCGACCGCTCCCGCTCCGATGATCACATAGCGCATGGCCCGAGCCTGTCACGCTTCGGCGGTCAACTCCACGAGTTTCAGTACGGTGTTCCAGTTGCGGCTGGTCCCGATCACGCCCTTGTTCAGGCGGGGGCGGGCGAGGTCGCCGGCCAGCTTGGAGCGGCCGAGGCCGTCGGGGGCGTAGAGGTAGAGGCAGCGGTCGCCGAGGCGGAACTCCTCGGGGAGGTAGGCGTCCCGGTCGAGTTCGGCGAAGCGGTCCTCGGTGACGGGCGCGGAGAAGTAGGTGACGTGGAGCTGCTTGGGCTCCAGGTCGGCGGCCGGGAAGGGACAGGCGTCGGCGACGGCCGTCAGATAGGCGTGGTCGCGCACCAGCACGTCGACGGCGAACCCGAACTGCTTCTCGATCGCGCCGGCCAGTTCGGCGGCGAGCGAATCCTCGTCGCCGTGGTCGGCGGCGAAGACGGCCTGACCGCTCTGGAGGTAGGTGCGCACCCCGTCGTACCCGAGGCCCTCCATGAGTGTGCGCAGTTCCGCCATGGGGACTTTTCTGCTGCCGCCCACGTTGATCCCGCGCAGCAGTGCCGCATACATCGCCATGGACACACCCTAAGGCGGCCGCCGTGCCCCGTGGGGGCGGGCACGGCGGCCTCGCGAAACTCTGGCCGATGGCCGGTCGTGGATCAACACCTACACGCTTCTGTGACTTGTTCAACAAGGTTTCGTAATCACAAACCGGATGTCTGCACCCTGATCACCTTCCCCGAGAAGGTCGAACAGATGTAGGGGGCACTCTCCTCCTCGAAGGGGAGGGAACAGGTATCCGAGCGGATGATCCACCGGTGCCCTACTTCACCGGGCAGCACGACGAGAAGTCCTTATCCAGCCCATACCTTCGAATCGAAAGGTGGCGGCAGGGGGCTGCCACCGCTCACAAGGGGGCAAGCCCGTCATGGCGAACGGACACAGAAGGGTGCGTGGCCTGGCCGCGCGGGCCGGCGGCTGGAGCGCCCGCCATCGATGGGCAGCCGTAGGGATATGGGTCCTGTTCGTCGTCCTGGCGATGGGGCTCGGCTCGGCGGCAGGCATGGTCATGGTCAAGGACAGCGACCAGCTCAAGGGCGAGACGCACACCGCCGCGAAGATCGTCGAGGACGCCGGGATCGACGAGCCGGCCGGTGAGACGGTCCTGATCCAGTCGAAGGACCCCTCGGTCAAGGCCACCGACGCCGAGTTCCGTGCCGCCGTCGACGCGGTGATGAAGGCCGTCGAGGCCACCGGCCGGGTCACCGACGTGAAGTCGCCCTACGACACGGAGACGATCTCCCGGGACGGCCGCAGCGCGCTGGTGCAGTTCGACATGCGCGGGGAGTCCGACACCGCCGGTGAGCGCGTCGAGCCGGTGATGAACGCCGTCGAGAAGGTCCAGCGGGACAACGAGTCGCTGCGGATCGAGGAGATCGGCGGCGCGAGCATGATGAAGACGTTCGACGACGCGTTCGGCGACGACTTCAAGAAGGCCGAGTACTCCGCCGTGCCGGTGGCCCTCGGCATCCTGCTCATCGCCTTCGGTGCCCTGGTCGCCGCGCTGCTGCCGGTGGTGCTGGCGATGACCGCGATCATGGCGACGATGGGCCTGATGGGCATCGCCAGCCATGTCGTGCCGATGGGTGACAGCGCCAGCTCCGTCATGCTGCTGGTCGGTATGGCGGTCGGTGTCGACTACTGCCTGTTCTATCTGCGCCGCGAGCGCGAGGAGCGGGCCGCGGGCCGGGACGCGCAGACCGCGCTGCGGATCGCCGCCGCCACCAGTGGCCGGGCCATCGTGGTCTCCGGTGTCACCGTCTGCGTGGCGATGGCCGGCATGCTGTTCACCGGCCTCGCCGAGTTCGAGGCGATGGGTCTGGCCTCGCTGATGGCCGTGGCGGTCGCGATGGTCGGCTCGGTCACCGTGCTGCCCGCGCTGCTGTCGCTGCTCGGCGAGCGTGTGGAGAAGGGCCGCCTGCCGTTCCTGCGCCGCCGTCGCACCAGCGGCAGCAGCGAGAGCCGCTTCTGGGGCGCCGTCCTCAAGGGCGTCCTGGCCAAGCCGGTCCTCTCGGTGCTGGTGGCCACCGGCGCGCTGCTGGCCGTCGCCGCGCCCGCGGTCGGCATGAAGACCCAGCAGCTCACCCTGGACCAGGAGTTCGGCGACTCGCTGCCCATCGTCCAGACGTACAACCGCCTCAACGATGCCTTCCCCGGCGGCAGCGACCCGGCCGAGGTCGTGGTCAGGGCCGACGACATCAACGCTCCCGAGGTGAAGTCCGCGCTCGCCGACTTCCGTGAGCAGGCGATCAGTTCGGGTGCCTCCCAGGGCCCGGTCGAGATCGAGCTGCACGACGGGCAGAACATCGCCTTCGTCTACGTACCGCTGGTGGGCGGCTCCGACATGGACAAGGCGACCGAGAGCCTGGACAAGCTGCGCGACGAGGTGCGGCCCGCGACGCTGGGCAAGGTCGACGGCGTGGAGGCGCCGATCACCGGTCAGGTCGCCGGTTCCGCCGACTTCAGCGACCAGTTGGTCGGCTCGGTCGTGCCGGTCTTCGTCTTCGTGGTGGTGTTCGCCTTCCTGCTGATGCTGCTCTCCTTCCGCTCGCTGACGATCGCGATCACCTCGATCGTGCTCAACCTGCTGTCGGTGGGGGCCGCCTACGGCATCCTCGTCGCCGTCTTCCAGCACGGCTGGGGTGCTTCGCTGGTGGGCACGGAGGGCGTCGGCGCGATCGTCATCTGGCTGCCGCTGTTCCTGTTCGTGATCCTGTTCGGCCTGTCGATGGACTACCACGTGTTCGTGGTCTCCCGGATCCGCGAGGCCCGGATGCGCGGCCGTTCGACCAAGGACGCGATCCAGCACGGTGTGGTGACCACCGCGGGTGTCGTCACCAGCGCAGCGGTCATCATGGTCGCCGTGTTCGCGATCTTCGGCACGCTGTCCATGCAGTCGATGAAGCAGATGGGCGTGGGCCTGGCGGCCGCGGTCCTCATCGACGCGACGGTCATCCGCGGTGTGCTGCTGCCCGCGGTGATGGCGCTGCTCGGTGAGCGCAACTGGTACCTGCCCAAGTGGCTGAACCGGATGCCCGACCTCACGCACGACGAGGCTCCCGAGGCCTTCGAGAAGCAGGAGGTGAGCGGGGGCGAGCCCGTCCGGGTCTGAACCCCGCACCAACCAGGGCCCGTCGGTTCCTTCGGGAACCGGCGGGCCCTTCGGCGCGTCCTCCTCGCCGACCGAACAGCTGAACGTCCGTCAACTCGGGGGAGGACGGCCCATGGACGTCACCATGAACCGCCGCACACTGCTGCGCGGCGCGCTCGCCGGAGCGGTCGCGGCACCGGCCGCAGGACTGCTGACCGCAGGAACCGCCGAAGCGGCGCCCGCACCGTTCGACGTCCTGCTCGGGGACGTCACCTCGGGCACGATCTACCAGTTCGACCGGAACAAACGCTTCACCCGGGCCAATGTGAAGTGGTCGTTCAAGCCTTCCGGCGGGCACCCGATGGAGCACCGGATCCGCGACACCGCCGGGGACGGCCGCATCCTGCTGATCGCGACCGGCTCGCGGGACAGCGGGGTGGCGAGCATCCGCCGCCGCAGCGACAACAAGCTGCTGTGGTCGGCCTCGCTCGGCACCTATCTGCACTCCGTGGAGCGGGCGCGCGGCACCGGTGTCGTGGTGGTCGCGGGCCGCAGCAGGGGTCCCGCGCCGGGCGGCGACGGGGGCGCCACCACGGGCGGGAAGATCTACGTCTACCGGCCCACCGACCAGTACAGTCGCTCCCTGGTCAAGGCCCAGCAGTTCGACTTCCACCAGGCGCACGGCCTGCTGTGGGACCCGCAGCTGGAGCGCATGTGGATCATCGGCGGCAGCGTGCTCCAGGCGTACCGCATCGTGACCACGGCGAGTTCCGCCAAGCTGGTCGCCGACCCGGAGCGCAGGGTCAAGGTGACCCGGGGACACGACCTCCAGCCCGACTACACCAGCGCCGGCCGCCTGCTGTTCACCGACACAGGCGGCGTGTACAGCTACGACAAGGCCAGCAAGAAGGTCACCAAGCTCTACGGCCGCCACAAGGTGAAGTCCTTCGTGCGGCACGCCTCCGGCGAGGAGATGTGGACCGGTGCCGACGACGGCGGCAGCGCCTTCGGCACCAAGTGGGTCCACTTCAACCGGGCCGGAGCCCGCGCCCTGGAGGTGGGCAGCGGCCCGGTGGTCTACAAGGCGCGGATTCTCAACCCCGCTTATCTGTAGGCCCGTTCAGCACCTGCCTATCTGCAGGCCCGTTCAGCACCTGCCTGTCTGCAGGCCCGTTCAGCGCCTGCTTGTCTGCAGGCCCGTTCAGCGCCCGGGCAGCTCGGCCTCGATGAGGTCGGCGGCCCGCCGGGTGCCGCCCTCGTCCGCCATCTCGGCCCGGATCTCCGCCAGTCGGCGGGCCACCTCCGGGTCGTCGATCAGGGCGAGGGCGGTGGTGCGCAGGGCTTCGGCGGTGGCCTCCTCCGTCGGCAGGTGCCGGGCGACGCCGAGGCCCTGGAGCATGTCGGCGTTGCCGAACTGGTCGACCGCCTGGGGGACGGCGATCATCGGCGTGGCGGTGGCCAGGCCCTCCTGGCTGCCGCCGGCCCCCGCGTGGGTGACGAACAGGTCGGCCTGCTTCAGGATCGCCAACTGCGGGACCCAGGAGTGCACTTCCACGTTGTCGGGGATCTCCCCCAGCTCCGACGGGTCGACGCTCCTGCCGATCTGGAGCACCACATGCCAGCCGGACAGGCCGGCGAAGGCCTTGACGCACTCGCGGTAGAAGGCGGGCTGCTTGGTGAAGGACGAGCCGAGCGAGACCAGGACGACCTTCTCGGCGCCGGCCGGCCGCTGCCAGTCCCCGTCGTTCGAACGGTCGCCCTGGCAGGCGCCGACGAACGAGTACACCGTCTCGTCGACCCGGTCGGCGTGCGGCTGCAGCGCCTTCGGGATCAGCACCAGGGAGCGGTCGGGGCGGCCCATGAACGGGTCGGGGTGCAGATCGATGCCGTTGTCCTTCAGCCAGTTCTCGAAACGGGCGTAGTAGGCGCGGCCCCGCTCGGTCTTCTTCGGCTCCTCCCACATCGGCTCGGCGACCTCCCGCTCGTAGCCCTTCCAGGCGACGAGGTTCGGGGACAGAGAGATCGCGGGGACGCCCCAGCGGTGGGCGAGGACCCGGGCCGGGTAGGAGGTGATGTCGTGGATCACGAGGTCGGGTTCGTCGCCGTCGTAGGCCTCGATGAGCTGGGGCAGCGCCTGGATGGCGTCGTTCAGGAACGGCTCGACGTTGTCCAGCAGCGTGGTCCCCCACGCGGACGGGTCGTCGTCGGGGGTGGGCAGGGTGGAGTTCCACGGCTTGACCTCGGCGCCGGTCGCCGCGACCTTCTCCGCGAAGATCGGCGGGATCGCGTACGTGACCCGGTGACCGCGGGCGACGAGCTCGCGGATCACCTCGAGGCTGGGGTTCACATGGCCGTGGGCGGCGATGGAGAACATGGCGATATGTGCGGGCTGCGTCGTCATGATCCCGAGCGTAGGCGAGACGAGACGTCTCGTGCAATCTTTTTCGGCGCGCTGTCGGCTTTCGCCCGCTGTCGGCTTTCGCCCACTGTCGGCTTTCCCGCGCTGTCAGCTTCGGCGCGCGTCAGCTTCGGCGCGCGTCAGCTTTCGCGCGCTGTCAGCGCTGATAGCGGGCCAGCACCAGGTTCCCGTCCTCCTCCAGTCGCTTCCGCAAGGCGTCGAGCCCGATCGCGCCGCTGTAGTACTCCTGGAACGCCGGGGTCGCCACCTTGTCCTTCCACTCCGGATAACCCCGTACGGACTGTGCAGGCGCCGGGCGCAGATGGGCGGCGAGCGCGGTGCCGGTCGCCCAGTCGTGGCGGGTGGTGCGCAGCGCCGGGTCGGCGAGGGCTCGCTCGCCGGTCGGCAGCATCCAGTCGCCGAGGGCGAGGCGCACCATGTTCTCCGGCCGCAGCAGGAAGTCGAGGAACGCGGCGGCCTCCTTCTTGTGCGGGCTGTCCTCGGCGATGGACAGCGTCTGCGGGCTGACGCCCTGCGCGAGTCCGCCGGCGCCCGCGGGGGCGGGCAGCACCTGCCAGTCGAAGCCCTCGGGGGCCTGCTGCACGATCTGCTGGCGGTAGGAGAAGCCGAGCGGGACCATCGCGTAACGGCCGCCGAAGAAGCCCGGCAGGGTGTCCGAACCGCCGCTGCCGAGCGTGGTGTCGGAGGCGCTGCGGTCGGTGCCGACCTGGTGGTGGATGGTGCTCGGCACGATCTCGTCGCCCGCCTCGAAGCGGATGGTGACCTTGCCGTCGGGGCCCCGGTGGAACAGCCTGCCGCCCGCCGACAGGGAGAGGTTGAGGGTGGCGGACACGGGCTCCTTCAGCGGCCAGGCCACGCCGAACTTCCCGTCGCCGCTGAGCTGCCGGGTGACGGCGCGGAACTCGGCCCAGGTCCAGGGGTGTTCGGGCGTGGGTATCCGCACGCCCGACTCCTTGAGCCAACGGGCGTTGGCGATCAGCACCCGCGGTTCCTGGAGGAAGGGGACGCCGTAGACGCCGTCGCCGAAGGTCGTCGTCTCCCAACTGCGCTCGGGGATGTCGGACTTCAGCCGCCGCGGCAGCAGGTCGGTCAGGTCGGCGAGATAGCCGCCGTAGGCGAAGTCGGCCAGGTCGTCGGAGGCGTCGTGGATGATGTCGGGCGCCTCACCGCCCTCGAAGGAGGTCAGCAGCTGGTCGTGCACACTGTCCCAGCTGCCCTGCACATACTCGACGCGCACGTCCGGATGGGCCGCGTTCCACTCCGCGACCAGCTCCTTGTTGGCCGCGACGGACTCCTCCTGCCAGGCCAGGGACTGAAAGCGCAGGGTGACGCCGCCCGCGTCGAGGCGGTCGTCGCTGCCGCAGGCGGTGAGCAGCAGGGCCAGCACCAGGCCCAGGACCAGTCGGGTGCGCATCAGCTCTTCACCGCCCCGGCGACCAGGCCGCCCGTGATCCGGCGCTGGACGACCGCGAAGACGACCAGCGAGGGCAGAGTCGCGAGGAACGCCGCCGCGGCCAGCGGGCCGAGGTCGGCGACGCCCTCCGCGCCGATGAAGTGCGTGAGCACCACCGGCAGGGTCTGCTTCTCGGGGGTCTTCAGCAGGACCAGCGCGAAGAAGAACTCGTTCCACGCGGTGACGAACGCGAACAGCCCCGTCGCCACGATCCCCGGTCCCAGCAGCGGCGCGGTCACCGACACCAGCGTCCGCAGCCGCCCGGCCCCGTCCACGGCCGCCGCCTCCTCCAGCTCCACCGGCACCGCCCGCACATAGCCGACCAGCATCCACAGCGCGAACGGCAGCGCCCACACCACGTACACCGCGATCAGCCCCGCCACCGAGTCGATCAGCCGCAGGTTCTTCAGCACCAGGAACAGGGGGATGATCACCAGCACGAACGGGAACGCCTGGCTGACCACCACCCACCCGCTCGCCGCCCGCGACAGCCGGGTGCGGTGCCGGGCCAGCACATACGCCATCGGCGTCGCGACCAGTACGGCGATCACCGCGGCCGCGCCGGCCGCCAGCAGCGAGTTGCCCGCCGCGCGCAGCAGCGGCTGCTCGTCGAAGGCCTGCCGGAAGTTGGCGAGCGTGGGGTCCCTCGGGATCCAGGTCGGATTCAGACTGGCCAGTTCCCGGGGCGGTTTGAACGCGGTGGAGACCAGCCAGAGGAACGGCAGTGCCAGGAAGGCCAGATAGGCGAGCAGGGCGAGATACTGACCGCCGCGGGCCGCCTTGCCCGTCCTCATGCCTCGTCACCTCCCCGCAGCCGCCCCACGAGGAAGAGGGCGAGCAGGATCGAGATCACCGCGACCATCACACAGCCCATCGCCGCCGCGTAGCCGAACTGGCCGTACCGGAAGGCCTCTTCGTACGCGAACAGCATCGGCAGGCGGGTACGGCCGCCGGGTCCGCCGCTGGTGAGCACATAGACCAGGGCGAAAGAGTTGAAGTTCCAGATGAGGTTGAGGGCGGTGATGGCGAGCGCCACCGGTCTGAGCGCGGGCCAGGTGACCGTCCGGAAGCGCCTCCAGGCGCCCGCGCCGTCCAGGGCCGCCGCCTCGTGCAGCTCCCTCGGGGTGTTCTGCAGTCCGGCGAGCAGGGCGACCGTCGTCTGCGGCATACCTGCCCACACGCCGACGACGATCACCGCCGGCAGTGCGGTCGCCAGGCCGCTGAGCCAGTCCCGACCGTCGCCCAGGCCCAGTCCGCGCAGGGTGTCGTTGAGAACGCCCGCGTCCGGGTTGTAGACCAGCCGCCACATCACGCCGACCACGACCTCGGGCATGGCCCACGGCACGATCGCCAGCGCCCGCGCCAGCCAGCGCAGCCGTAAGTCCTGGTTCAGCAGCAGCGCGAGCCCGAGCGCGAGCAGGAACTGCGGCACGGTCACCCCGACCGCCCACACCAGGCCGATCCGGAACGACTCCCAGAACAGCGTGTCGTGCAGCAGATCCCGGAAGTTGAGCGCCCCGATCCACTGCGTGGCCTGCGTCCGCCCCGACTGCGCGTCGGTGAACGCCAGCAGGATGCCGTACAGCAGCGGTCCGACGCTCAGCAGCAGGATCGGGATCAGCGCGGGCAGAACGAGGAACCAGGCACCGCCGGGCCGGGGCCCTCCCCGTGCGGGCAGGCGTAACTCCCGTGCGGGCCGCTTCGTCGCGGTCACCAAGGTCACGTGATCGGCTCCTCCGACGACTCGCCACGATCTCGGACTGGGCCCCGTCATGGTCGTGACGCCACCCTGCGCCGTCAAGGCCCCGCGCACCGGTCCCACCTGCGAATGCGAGACTGGCCGACGGAGACGACCACGCACCGAGGGCGACATGGAGGCCGCACGCATGGACGAGACCCGAGCCCGGGAGGTGCTGGCCGGGGCGGGGGTTCTGCCCGGGTCGGCCGCGGACGCGCAGCTGCTCGCGCTCGGCGAGAACGCCGTGTTCGCCGCCGGTGACCTGGTGGTCAAGGTGGGCCGCGACGCCGAACTGCTGGACCGGGCACGCCACGAGCTGGCCGTGGCGCTCTGGCTCGCCGAGGAGAAGGTGCCCGCCGTCCGCGCGGCCTCCGACGAGGCGCTGCTCGTCGAGGGCCATCCGGTGACCCTCTGGCAGCGGATGCCCGAGCCCGTACGCCCCGCCGAGCCCCGGGATCTGGCCGAACTCCTACGGATCGTCCACGCCCTGCCCTC
Organism: Streptomyces sp. NPDC096205; assembly: GCF_044763135.1. NCBI lineage: Bacteria > Bacillati > Actinomycetota > Actinomycetes > Kitasatosporales > Streptomycetaceae > Streptomyces > Streptomyces sp. NPDC096205. The sequence goes on from NZ_JBIWFS010000001.1 coordinate 1,081,145, forward strand.
CCCTCCTTTCTCTCTCCCGGCCCGTGACCTCTTGGGCGGCGTGGAGCGCTGGCTGCGTCTCGCCGGAGACGCGATCGACCCCGCCGACGCGGCGTATCTGCGCGAACGCCGCGACGGCTTCGCGGCAGCCGCCTCCGCCCTCACTCCTCACCTGCCGCCGGGCCCCATCCACGGCGATGCCCTGCCCCGCAACGTCCATATCGGCCCCGACGGTCCGGTTTTGGTCGACCTGGAGACCTTCTCGGCCGACCTGCGCGAGCACGACCTGGTCGTCATGGCCCTCTCCCACGACCGCTACGGCCTGCCGCCCGAGGCGTACGCCTCCTTCACCGAGGCATACGGCTGGGACGTGCGCGAGTGGGAGGGCTGCGGTGTGCTCCGCGGCGCCCGGGAGACGGCGAGTTGCGCCTGGGTGGCCCAGCACGCGCCGACCAACCCCAAGGCGCTGGCCGAGTTCGAGCGCAGGGTGGCGTCCCTGCGGGAGGGCGACGAAAAGGTGAGGTGGTATCCGTTCTGAGAAGGTGTGAGTGGACGCCCCCAAGGGGCGCGGGGAACTGCGCGAGCAACCACGACGAACCAGCACCCGACCGACGACATCACTTGGCAGACGCGGCCTCCCCCACAACCTCCCTCAACGGCCAGACCCCCTCAACCACAGCCCCGCTCTCCCCCTTGCGGCGCAAAAAGCTCTGGAAGTCCGCCGCCCATTCCGCGTACCACTCGATCTGCCGCCGATGCAGCTCGGCCGGCCCCAGGGCGGCGACCTTCGCGTGCCGGTCGGCTATCGCACAGGCGAGTCTCGCCGCGGCGAGGGCGTCCGCGGAGGCGTCGTGCGCGGAGTCGAGCAGAACGCCGTACTCGGTGCAGACCGCCTCGAGGTTGCGCTTGCCCCGCCGGTAGCGGTCGGCCCAGCGGTCGATGGTGTACGGGTCGACGACGGGCGCGGGGTCGAGGCCGCCGAGCCGCTCGCGCAGGGACGGCAGTCCGTGGCGGTGGAGCTCCGCGGAGAGCAGGGTGAGGTCGAAGACGGCGTTGTAGGCGACGACGGGCACGCCCGTCCTCCAGTAGCCGGTCAGGACGTCGGCGATGGCGTCCGCCACCTCGTCGGCGGGCCTGCCCTCGGCGGCGGCGCGCTCGTTGCTGATGCCGTGCACGGCGACGGCGTCCGCCGGGATCGGGACGCCCGGGTCGGCCAGCCACTCGCGGCGCCCCAGCACCTGTCCGGCTCGGACCTCTATCACCGCGCCCGTGACGATGCGCGCCTCGCGCGGATCGGTCCCGGTCGTCTCCAGGTCGAAGCCGATCAGCAGTTCCTGGTGCCAGGCCATGGCGGCCCCCCTTCTTGGTGGTGCTTCCCCCAGTGGTCTCCACCTTCGCATGCGCCACTGACAATCAGAGGACCGCGTTCCGCGGGGCAGACAAAAGCCACGCAAGCCACCGAGAGCCGGCCGCACTCACCGGGCACTTCAGGACACAGGCCGCGAATCCGCCCAGGCCGTCTCGAACTCCTCGCGGTAGGTGGAGAACAGCCCGCCCTCGTCGGCGTAGGCGTCTTGGTCCGGCTTCACCACCCGGCTGCCGCCCCGCAGCACCAGCACCGGCGCCTCCATCCCCCGCGACCGGCGCAGATAGGACTGGACGACCGCGATGCCGTCGGAGCCGTCGCCGTCCACGAGGTAGGCGGTGCTGCGGGGTGTCTCGTCGTAGACCTGGATCTGGAAGGCACCGGGGTCGCGCAGCCGGGCGCGCACCCGGCGCATGTGCAGGATGTTCATCTCCACGGCCCGGCTCAGCTCGCCCCGCTTCATGCCGAGCTCGCGCTCGCGCCGCTTGACCGCGCTGGAGGCGGGGTTGAGGAACAGCAGCCGCATCCGGCAGCCGGCCTCGGCCAGCCGGACCAGGCGGCGGCCGGAGAAGTTCTGCACCAGCAGGTTGAGACCTATGCCGAGGGCGTCCAGCCGGCGGGCGCCGCCGAAGATGTCCTCGGCGGGGAACTGCCGCAGCAGCCGCACCCGGTCGGAGTGCACGGCGACCACGTCCGCGTACCGGTCGCCGACGAGGTCCTCCACAGCGTCGACGGGCAGCCTGCGCGCGGAGGGCACGTCGCCGCCCGCGCCGAGCGCCTCCAGCAGGCGCGCGGAGGCACGCTCGGCCTGACCCAGGACCGCCTCGGACAGGGCCCGGTTGCGGGAGACGACGTTACGCGTCACCTCCAGCTCGTCCAGGGCGAGTTCGACGTCGCGGCGGTCGTCGACGTACGGCTCGAAGCACGGCCAGTGCTGCACCATCAGCTCGCGCAGCTGCGGCAGCGTGAGGAAGCTGAGCACGTTGTCGTCGGCCGGGTCGAGCAAGTAGCCCTTGCGGCGGCTGACTTCACGGACGGCGACGGCGCGCTGCACCCACTCCTGGCCGGCCGGGCCGGCCGCGGCGACGACCCAGTCGTCGCCGTGGACGGGTTCGTAGATGGGTCGCAGCACGGCGGCGACGACCGTGCGCAGCCGCTGTTCGACCAGGTTCAGCCAGATGTAGGCGCGGCCGGCCCGCTGGGCGCGGGTGCGCACCTCGCGCCAGGCCTCGGCGTCCCACTCCAACTCCGGCCCGATGGAACCCGTCTCCATGGGACGGGCCAGTGACACCGTGCCGGGCGGGACCTCAGTGGAGTCCTCCTCGTGACCCTCGTCACCAGGGGGCAGCTCCAGCCCTCCCGAGCCCACGCGCGCACCGCCTTCCGCTCCCCCGAGCTCTCCCCGTCCCAACGATCAAGGAAGCCTACTCCGGGAGCGGTCGGCGGTGCAGCCCGATGGAGAGGGTCGTTTCTCAACTGCGCGGCTGCCAGTGGCCGTTCTGCCACTGAAGCTCGCTCGGAGTGAGCGGATTCATAGCGGTCACGTCCCGCGGGACGATGGAGAAGCCCTGCCAGTGGACCGGCATCGGCTGCTGGTCCTCGTCGCGCGCGATGTGGTGGAAGCCGACGTTCATCCAGACCACGGGGTGGGTGAGGGCCTGGCCGTTCACCCACTTGTCGACGGACTTCGGCTGGGTGGCGGGGCAGCCGGGGTTGTGGCTGGCGAACTTCTCGCACGCGTTGTACTGGGTGACGTACAGGTCGTGCTTGGTGTAGCTGCGGCCCGGGTACTTGGTGCTGGTGCCGGGGACGATCTCGTACGACCGCGGGTGCAGGTCCTTGTTCTTGCCGGTCGCGGAGACCATGCGCCACCAGCGGTAGGCCTTGGCGTCGCCGCTGAGTTCCTTGGTGACCTTGGTGCGGGTGGTCTTGGTCGTCGGGGCGCGGTTGCCGGAGACGGGGGCGGAGACGGCGGAGTCGTACTGCTCGACCCGGTTCTTCGTGGAGCCGTCCAGGGCGAAGTCGAGGCGCCAGAAGACGTTGTGGCTGTGACTGGTGGCCTTGGCGGCCTGGGCGCCCTTGCCGATGGGCCAGCCGCGGCCGTCGCCGGCGTCGTAGTCCTCGTAGGAGAGGCTGCCGGTGGCGCCGACATTCATGGTGACGGTGCCGTCGTCCTGGAAGCGCCACTCCGTCATGTACTCGTACCAGCCGACCTGGTTGACGGTGTAGACGAGCATGTCCTTGCCCTGGGCCTGGAAGACCTTGTTCGCGGTGTCGCCCTGCATGCGGTAGGCGTGGCCGCGGGAGCGGGTGGTGGTGCACAGGCCCTTGACGTTGGGGTCCTGCCAGGCGTCGGGCACCTTGACGGTCTTGATGGTGCCGCCGGGGCACTCGCCGGGCGCGAGGTTGACCAGGCCCTGGGCGAAGCCGAAGCCGGTGAGGTCGTCGTACTCGACGCTGCCGTCGTCGTAGGGGACGTGGATCTGGCCGAGGCGGGCGCTGTTGAGGACGCGGATGGGCTTGGTCTCGCCCTTGGGCTGGTAGGAGATCTTCTCCAGGACGAGGCCGGCCTTGGAGTCGTAGCGCCAGCACATGCGCCAGGTGGTGCCGCTGGTGAGCTTCTGTTCGATGCGGTAGGCGGCGCTGCAGTCGGCGGCCGGCGCCGGGGCGGCCTGGGGCCGGGCGGCGGGCTGGGCCGAGGCGGGGCCGGCGGCGGTCGTCACGCCGGCGGCCAGCGCAGCCACGGACAGGCCGACGGCCGCCCGGCGGGCGGGACGGATTCGGTTGGCACGCATGAAGAGGTGGCTCCCTTGCCGGAAGTCGAGTCAGGAGTTCAAGTCAGTTGGAAAAGTGAACCGACGGCCGCACGGCCGGGCTCGACACAGACGGCTGCTCAGCCGAGGTCGAGCCTGCCGACCTTGCGGGCGCTCAGGTCGATCACGAACGACCGGGCGTCGATCCACGGGCCGTTCTTGACCTTCGGGAACAGCCGCACGCACCGGTGCTCGCCGCACTTGTCGAGCAGGGCGGGCTGCGCCCCCGGAGCCGCCCGGTACACCGCTCCGTTGAGCAGCAGCTGGTCCGGCGAGGTCAGCTCCTTGCCGGTGGAGTCCTGATAGTCGGCCTTCAGGTCGGCGCCGAGCGGGTCGGCGATCAGCAGCCGGGCCGCCTCTGCGTACTCGGCGCGGCTCAGCGGCGGCTGGACGCCGTGCTCGGTGGCCGTCTTCTCGACCTTCCCCGTGTCGAGGTTGACGGTCTTCGTCACCAGGGTGTCGTTCTTGTAGTCGTAGAACGACACCTCCGCGCGGCGCGGGCCGTTCGCCGTGTCGGACTCCGGTTCGGCGAGGTCCACCGCGAGACGCTGCGGACCGCGGTCGCCGTCGACGTCCTGGCTCGCGTTGAACTGCTGCCGGGTCATCGCGAGCCGCGCGACACGCTCGGTCTCGTCGTCGGTCAGCGGGTCGCGGCCGGTGCCCTTCTCGCCCTCGGCGGGCACCTCCTCGACGACGCCGGGCGCGGCCGCCTGCGCCCCTGCGGAGGCCTGCCCGGACTCATCGCCCTGAGCCGCCTGTCCAGCCGCGGCCGTACCGTTCCGGGCGCTCCCGGCGCTCCCCGCGCCCCCGTTCTCCCCGGCCCCGGCCGTGCCCGGCAGGGTCACGCCGATCATCACGGCGGTCCCGGCCACGGCTATGGCGGCGCCGGCCACCACCTTGCCCAGATGGCGGTGCACTATCGTGCGCACATCATCCCCCTACTCCCCGTACGTCCCCGGGAGTACGTGTTTGCCCCACACTTTCGGCATCAGCCGTATCCGGCCGTATGCACTGGTCGACCGGTAAGAGGGCCGTAAGTCATAGGTGGTTCCATCACTTTCGGGGAGACTCGGGGCCAAGGCGCCCCCAGCGGGGCGGCACACCTGAAAGAGTCGTATCCATGCAGGTCTGGCCTGGAGAGGCGTATCCCCTCGGTGCCACGTACGACGGCGCCGGCACGAACTTCGCGGTGTTCACGGAGGCCGCGGACCGAGTAGAGCTGTGTCTGCTGCACGACGACGGCTCGGAGACGGCGGTGGAGCTGCGGGAGAGCGACGCGTTCGTCCGGCACGCGTACGTGCCCGGTGTGATGCCGGGACAGCGGTACGGGTTCCGGGTGCACGGCCCGTACGCCCCGGAGCGCGGGCTGCGCTGCAATTCGGCGAAGCTGCTGCTCGACCCGTACGCGAAGGCGATCAGCGGTTCGATCCAGTGGGGCGAGGAGGTGTACGGCTATCACTTCGACGCACCCGAACGGCGCAACGACCTGGACTCCGCCCCGCACACCATGTCGTCCGTGGTGGTGAATCCGTACTTCGACTGGGGCGACGACCGGCGGCCGCGCACCGAGTACCACCACACGGTGATCTACGAGGCCCATGTGAAGGGCCTGACGATGCGGCACCCGGGGCTGCCGGAGGAGCTGCGCGGCACCTACGCGGCCCTCGCGCACCCGGCGGTCATCGAGCATCTGACCGAGCTCGGGGTGACCGCCCTGGAGCTGATGCCCGTACACCAGTTCGTGAACGACCACCGGCTGGTCGACATGGGCCTGAACAACTACTGGGGCTACAACACCATCGGCTTCTTCGCCCCGCATAACGCCTACGCCTCCTGGGGCGACCGCGGGCAGCAGGTGCTGGAGTTCAAGTCGGCGGTGCGGGCGCTGCACGAGGCCGGGATCGAGGTCATCCTCGACGTGGTCTACAACCACACGGCCGAGGGCAACCACCTCGGCCCGACCCTGTCGTTCAAGGGCCTGGACAACCCGTCGTACTACCGGCTCATGCAGGACAAGCGCTACTACATGGACACCACGGGGACCGGGAACTCCCTGCTGATGCGGTCCCCGCACGTCCTGCAGCTGATCATGGACTCGCTGCGGTACTGGGTCACCGAGATGCATGTGGACGGCTTCCGCTTCGACCTGGCGGCGACGCTGGCACGGCAGTTCCACGAGGTGGACCGACTGTCGTCGTTCTTCGACCTGGTGCAGCAGGACCCGGTGGTGTCCCAGGTGAAGCTGATCGCCGAGCCGTGGGACGTCGGCGAGGGCGGCTACCAGGTGGGCAACTTCCCGCCGCTGTGGACCGAGTGGAACGGCAAGTACCGCGACACCGTGCGGGACATGTGGCGGGGCGAGCCGCGCACGCTCGCGGAGTTCGCCTCCCGGCTGACCGGCTCCTCCGACCTCTACCAGGACGACGGGCGCCGCCCGCTGGCCTCCATCAACTTCGTCACCTGCCACGACGGCTTCACCCTCAACGACCTGGTGTCGTACAACCACAAGCACAACGACGCCAACGGCGAGGGCAACCGGGACGGCGAGAGCCACAACCGGTCCTGGAACTGCGGCGCGGAGGGCGACACCGACGACGAGGACGTGCTGCGGCTGCGGGCCCGGCAGATGCGCAACTTCGTCGCCACGCTGATGCTGTCCCAGGGCGTGCCGATGATCAGTCACGGCGACGAGTTCGCCCGCACCCAGCGCGGCAACAACAACGCCTACTGCCAGGACAGCGAGCTGGCCTGGGTGCGCTGGCCGGAGCCCGGGGACGAGAAGACCGACAGCGGGCTGTTCGACTTCACGCGCGCGATGGCGCGGCTGCGCAAGGAGCACCCCGTCTTCCGGCGCCGGCGCTTCTTCCACGGGCGGCCGGTGGAGGGCACGCACGACGACCTGTCGGACATCGCGTGGTTCACCCCTGAGGGCCGGGAGATGACCCAGCGGGACTGGGACTCGACGCAGGCGTCGGCGCTGACGGTGTTCCTCAACGGCAACGCCATCTCCGAGCCGGGCGCGCGCGGGGAGCGGATCACCGACGACTCCTTCCTGCTGATGTTCAACGCCTCGCCGAAGGAACTGGACTTCGTGGTGCCGGTCGACCACGGGCGGCAGTGGCAGGTCGTCGTGGACACCTCCCGCCCGGAGGGCGTCCCCCCGGGCAGCGGCCCGAAGGTCGCGGCCGGGGAGCGGCTGAGGCTGGTGGACCGCAGCCTGACGGTCCTGCAGCGGCCCGCCTAGGGGCACGCGCGTGGTCCGGCCCCTGGGGTCGCTCCCGCCCGCCACCCGTCCGGGTGAGGGGCAGGAGTGACCCCGTGGGAGCCCGTCACGCCCCGGCAGCGCTCGAAACCGGCCACCCGCGCGTGATCATGTCTCCCGGGCGATGACACGAAAGGCGGCCGGGCGGGTACGTAGGTCCACATGACACCTGAGCGATCCGTCCCGCCGGTGCCGACGTCCACGTATCGGCTCCAGCTCCAGCCAGCGTTCCCGTTCGCGGCCGCAGCGGCGGCCGTGCCGTATGTGGCCTCGCTCGGCGTCTCGCATCTGCATCTGTCGCCCGTGCTGGAGGCCGTCCCCGGTTCGACGCACGGCTACGACATCGTCGACCACACGCGTGTGCGCGCGGAGCTCGGCGGCGAGGAGGGCCTGCGCGCCCTGGCCCGCACCGCGCGGGAGTACGGGCTCGGCCTGGTGATGGACATCGTGCCGAACCACATGGCGATGGCCCCGGCCCACAACCCCGCCCTGTGGGAGGTGCTGCGCGAGGGTCCCAAGTCGCCGTACGCGCGCTGGTTCGACATCGACTGGGACGCCCAGGGCGGCCGGCTGCTGCTGCCGGTGCTGGGCGGCCCGCTCGGCGGCGAGCTGCACGCGCTGCGGGTCGACGGCGACGTCCTGCGCTACTACGACCATGTCTTCCCGCTGCGCGAGGGCACCGAGGAGCTGCCGCTGCCGCAGTTGCTGGACGCCCAGTGGTACCGCCTCGCGTGGTGGCGGCTGGCCCGTACGGAGCTGAACTACCGGCGGTTCTTCAGCATCTCCGAGCTGATCGGGGTGCGGGTGGAGGACCCGGAGGTCTTCGGGGCCACGCACGCCAAGATCCTCGCCCTGCTGCACGAGGGTGTGGTCGACGGGCTTCGCGTGGACCACGTCGACGGGCTCGCCGACCCCGGCGGCTATCTCGCGCGGCTCGACGAGGCCACCGGTGGCCGCTGGACGATAGTGGAGAAGATCCTCGCCGACCATGAGCAGCTGCCCGCCTCCTGGCGGGTGGCGGGCACCACGGGCTACGACGCGCTGCGCCGGGTCGACGGGCTGTTCACCGACCCTCAGGGGGCCGCGGAGCTCCTCGGCCACTACCGGCGCTTCGCGGCACCGCAGACCGACCGGGGCGGCGACTGGGACGCGACCGTGCGCCGGGCGGCGTACGGCGTCGTCGAGCACGAGCTGGCGGCCGAGCTGGACCGGCTCACCCGCGTGGCGGTCCGGGTGTGCGCCGCGTCCCCGGACCCGGCCCTGCGCGACAGGGCCCCGTGGGCGCTTGCCACGGCGCTGCGCGAGCTGCTGGTCCGCATGGAGGTGTACCGCGCGTACGGGCCCGAGGACGCGGCCGCCGTGGTCACCGAGGAGGCCGCCGCCGAGGCCCGGCGCGCCTTCGTGGTGCCCGAGGAGGCCGGGGCCGTGGACGTCGTACGGGATCTGCTGCTGGGGCGATACCGAGACGACACAGACGACACAGCCGGCACAGACGGCACAGCCGGCACAGACGGCACGGAGAGCCCCGACCAGGTGGAGTTCCGCACCCGGTTCGCGCAGCTGTCGTCGGCGCTGCGGGCGAAGTCCGTGGAGGACACGGCGTTCTACCGGTATGTGCCGCTGCTGTCGGCGACGGAGGTCGGCGGCGACCCCGGTGTGCCCGCGGTGGCGCCGGAGGACTTCCACGCGTACTGCGCGCGCGTGCAGCGCGACTGGCCCGTGTCGGGGACGGTCGTCTCCACCCACGACACCAAGCGCAGCGCCGATGTACGGGCCGCGCTCGCGGTGCTCACCGAGTGCCCGGGGCGCTGGGCGGAGGTCCTGGCGGAGGTGTCGCGCGCGGAGGAGGCGACGCCGGACGCGCAGGTGGCGTGGGCGGCCTGGCAGACGGTGTTCGGGCTGGGCCCGGCGGACCCGGAGCGGGTGCAGGGCGCGCTGCTGAAACATGTGCGCGAGGCCGGGCTGTACACGACCTGGACCGAGCAGGAGCCGCCGTACGAGGAGGCGGTGGCGGCGTTCGTCGCGGCGGGGCCGTGCGGGGTGCCGGGCGAGCGGGTGGCGGCCTTCCGGGCGGCGCTGGAGCCGCACATCCGGGCGAACGTCCTGGGCGCGGCGCTGGTGCATCTGACGATGCCGGGGGTGCCGGACCTGTACCAGGGCACGGAGGCGGAGTACCGGGCGCTGGTCGACCCGGACAACCGGCGGCCGGTGCCGCTGCCGCCCGAGGACCCGGGCGACAAGACGGCGGTGACGGCGGCGGCGCTGCGGCTCAGGTCGCAGCGGCCGGAGGCGTTCGGGGAGTCGGCGACGTACGAGCCGCTGGCCGCCGAGGGCCCGGCGGCCGGGCACTGCGCCGCCTTCGTGCGCTCCGGGCATGTGGTCACGGCGGTGACCCGGCTGTCGCTGCGGCTGGCGGAAGAGGGCGGCTGGCGGGACACCCGGCTGCCGCTGCCGCCGGGCCGCTGGGCGGACGCGCTCGCTCCGGGACGGGAGTTCAGCGGGCACGCGCGTGTGGCGGAACTCTTCGAGCGGCTGCCGGTGGCGCTGCTGGAGCGGGTCGGGGACGCGCGCTGACGCCGGCCGCCCGCCAGGGAGTGCCTCCGGGCGCCCCCTGGCGGCCCGGCCAATGTTCTTGACAGAGGCTCAACTCCGTGGGGTACTGCGGGTTCAGGCCGGTCGGAAACAAGTCGGGGGTGAGTCTCCTGCCGGAGCTGCGCTACCCCACCGTGCCCGAACTGGTCTCCTCCGCGCGGATGCTCGCGGCCGGTCATCCCGGTCTGTGCGCCCTGCGTGAGGTGGGCGTCTCGCGGGAGGGGCGCCCGCTGCATCTGCTGTCCGTGGGCCGTGCACGGCGTACCGTGCTGGTCGTCGCGGGCGCCCACGCCAACGAGCCGGCCGGCGGTCCGACGCTGCTGGCGCTGGCTGAACGGGTGCTGCACGAGCGGGTGTTGCGCGACGGGGTGTCCTGGCACTTCCTGCTGTGCGCGGACCCGGACGGGGCGAGCCTGCACATCACGCCCGCGCCGCGCAGTCTGCTCGACTACCACCGCGGCTTCTACCGGCCGGCCGGACCCGAGCAGCCGGAGTGGTCGCCGTCGGTGCTGCCGCCGGACCGGCTGCCGCCCGAGACGCGCGCGCTGACCGGCGTCATCGACGAGCTGCGGCCGTACCTCCAGGTGACGCTGCACGGCACCGATCTGGGCGGCAGCTGGGTGCAGTTGACGAAGGACATCCCGGGGCTGGCCGAGCCGTTCGCCAAGTCGGCGGCGGAGCTGCACATTCCGGTGGAGACGGGCGCCTCGGACGCCGCGGGCTGGCCCGCGTCCGGCCCCGGCGTGCATGTGCTGCCGACGCGCGAGTCGGGGGTGGCGTACCCGAGCATGCCGGACGACGCGCGGCACAGCACCTGGTACCACGCGCACCGCTACGGCGGCCTGACCGCGGTCGTGGAGGTGCCGATGTGGGCGAGCGACCTGGTGGACGACGTGGCGCCGCATCCCGCGCCGGCCGCGGCGCTGCACCGGCTCGCCGAGCGGCTGCTGGGGGACACGCTGGAGGTGGAGCGGGTGCTCGCCGACGCACTGCCCCGTCTGGAGGGCGTGGACGGACCGCTGCTGCGGGCCGCGAAGTGGGTGCTGGAGCTGGTGCCGGGGCTGGCCGCGGACTGGATGCACACCCAGCCCGCGGACGACTCCATGGCGTACGTCGGCAGCGTGGACGCCTTCGCCCGGCGGCTGCCGCTACGGGCGGCGGCCATGCTGCTGCGGGTGCTGCGGGAGACCGACGACCGTGCGGCTCCACTGCTGGAGCGGCTGGTGGTCGACTGGAGCGACTCCTTCGCCGAGCGCTTCCACGCCCGCTGGGTGCCGCTGGAGCACCAGATCGAGCACCAGTCCCGCACGGTGGTGGCGGCGGCCCTGCACGCGCGCGAACGGGCGGCCTGAGGAAGCACCGCCCGTCCGCCCGCGGCGACGGTGTTCAGCCGTTCAGGGCGAACACCTCTCCCGTCAGGGTCGCCATCTCGCATGCGTTGGAGAAGGTCCGCGTGTAGTCCACGGGCATGCCGTGCCACCGCCCGCGCGCGTGGGCCGTCACGGGCGCGTAGACCATGGGGCAGATCGCGGCCCTGGGCGCGATGCGGTCGATGTCGCCGTCGACGGCGCCGAGCTGGTCGCAGGCCTCGGCCGCGCGGATGTGGCCCCGCGGCGGGTCGCAGAACAGCACGGCGCCACGGGTGTCGGCGGAGCGGTTGTCGCCGTGGGTGACGGTGAGGTAGAGCCAGTCGCCGGAGAAGGCCTCCTGGTGCGACGCCTGGGCCGGGGCCGCGCCGGCGGTGAGGAGGGCGGCCGCCAGCAGACCGCCTCGTACCGCGTGGGTGAAGGTGTACGTCATTCCCGATGCATCGGCACGACCTCCGGCGGGCCCCACCCCTGGTCACCCGAACGGGACCACGCGCGCGTGCCCTGTGCGGTGGCCAGTTCGAACGCGTCGAGGACGACCCGCGTCTGGAACTCGGTCTGCAGCCCGACCGGGATCCAGCGCGTCCCGCACCCGTCGCGGTAGTCGGCGCAGCGCTGGTCGATGAGCCGGTCCAGCTCCGGCAGCACTCCGGCCGCTCCGCGCCCGGCGGTCCGCGCGAGGCGGCGCAGCAGGCCCGCGGTGCGCAGGGCGGCCAGGTGGGCGGTGGTCAGGGGTGGCAGCGGGCGTGTGCCGTCGCGGGGAGCGGTGTCGGGGTCCCAGGCGTCGGCGAGGCCGGGGCAGACCAGTAAATAGTCCTCGACCGGGGCGAGCAGCCGGGCGGCGTCGGGCACGGCGCCGAGGTGCGGCCGGATCCGCGCCAGGAGCACCTCCAGGAGCCGGGAGTCGTGGCGCAGCGTGGTGCTGACGGCGCGCAGCACGCGGTCGGCGTCGGCGGGCTCGGAGTCGTCCTCGACGGCGGCCACGCCCCACATGGGGGCTTCGACGACGGCCGTGACGGTGCCGTGCCGGTGCGGGTGGTACCAGGTCGACTCGACGGCGGCCTCGGTGATCGCGGCGGCCAGGTCGCCCCGGCTGGGCGGCGGGATGCGGTAGACGCCGGGTCCCAGGCGCGGCCAGTACAGGGCGTCGTAGCAGCCGAGTTCGCGCGGCACGCCGAGGCGGGCGGCGGTGCGGGCCAGGCGGCGCTCCAGGCCGGGCAGCTCGTGGGTGAGCTCGACGAAGCCGCCGCCCACGTCGACGCCGTGCAGCGACACCTGGAGGAAAGGTTTCAGCTCGTCCTGGAGCCGCAGCAGCGCCCGCGTCTCCGGCAGCGCGGCCCCCGCGGCCCCGTCCGGCAGCCACTCGGGCTGCTCCCGGAAGCCGGGGCGGAAGAAGCTGCGGAAGTAGTGGCCGAGGGTGTACGGCCCGTGCAGCCAGCCCTCGTTGCGGCGCAGGCCGTCGGGGTCGAGGCAGAGCAGCAGGTTCCAGGTCACGCCGTCGGCGAGCTCCGGGCGGGCGAGGACGCGCTCGACCAGGCGCAGGGCGGTGGCGCCGCCCACCGGCTCGTTGGCGTGCGGCCCCGCCACCACGAGGACCTGCCGCTCGCCGCGCCCGACGGACAGCAGCCACAGCGGCTCGCCCGCGCGCGAGGTGCCGGCCCTGCTCAGCCGGGCGTCACGCGGACGGCGTTCGACGAACCCGGCCGCGTGGGCGGCCAGTTCACCGGCGGTGGGATAGCGCTGGAGGGGCGGCAGGGCACACCTCCACGGCGTGGGACCTACGGTTCACCTGGTGTGCATGGTGTACGCACAGTCAGTCACGGCCGACCGCCCACGTCAACACCGCGGACAGCGAAGGATCTTGAGAGCGCGATCAGTTCACGGACAGCCGGTACGCCATGCTGCCGAAGCCCACCTGGTCGCCCTCGCGGACCACGGCCGAGCCGATCACCCTGCGGCCGTTCACGGTCGTGCCGTTGGTGGAGCCGAGGTCGCGCAGCACCCACATGCCGCCCTGCCGGGTCAGCTCGGCGTGCACCCGCGAGACCGTCTCGTGGTTCAGCCGCAGCCCGCAGGCGGGGTCCCGGCCGATGCGCAGGGCGTGCCCGGTGGCCGGGTGCGGCAGCAGCAGCTTGGGCAGCCGCTCGGCCTGCCAGGCCCTGCGCAGCCGTACGGTGAACCCGGACACCGCCTCGACGGTGCCGAACACCAGGCGCGAGACCCGGCTCTCCTGGGGCAGGTCGGCGGTGAGCGCGGCGAGTTCGTCGGACCTGCGGGCGGCCAGCGCCAGCTCCATGCGCCGGATGAACGTGTCGTGCGACAGCCGTCCCATGGCGACGCCGTCGCGCAGCACCTGAAGCGCCTTGTCGCGCTCCGCGTCGGACAGCCGCGCGGGGTAGGTGGGGAACTCGAAGGACGACGTCACGCAGGTGATTGTCGGTCAGTGAACCCCGGGTGTCCAGGAGAGGGGGAAACGGCGGGCACGCGCGCGTACCTCAGGACACCTGCGGGGAAAGGCCCGAATCGAGCCCGGATCGATCTCGGTTGACGCACCATGGTGGAGCTACATGACTGAGCAGACGAAGGGGAACCGTCCGTGCAGTTCGAGGTGTGGGCACCGCAGGCCGGCCGAGTGACGCTCCAGTGCGACGGGGCCACGCACGCGATGGAGCGCGATCCGCGGCGCGAGGGGTGGTGGACGGCCGAGGCGGAGGCGGACGACGGCTCGCGCTACGGCTTCGCCGTGGACGACGGCCCCGTACGCCCGGACCCGCGCTCGCGGCGCCAGCCGGACGGCCCGCACGGCCTGAGCGCGGTCGTCGACCAGGGCCGCTACACCTGGCGCACGCCCTGGCAGGGGCGTCCGCTGCAAGGGGCGGTGCTGTACGAGCTGCACGTGGGCACCTACACCCGCGAGGGCACCCTGGACGCGGCCGCGGGGCGGCTGGAGCACCTGGCGGAACTGGGCGTCACCCACGTGGAGTTGATGCCGCTGTGCCCCTTCCCGGGGCGGCACGGCTGGGGCTACGAGGGGGTGTCGCTGTGGGCGGTGCACGAGCCGTACGGCGGGCCCGAGGCGCTGAAGCGGTTCGTGGACCGGGCGCACGAGCTGGGGCTCGGCGTGGTCCTGGACGTCGTGCACAACCACCTGGGCCCCGACGGCAATTATCTGCCGGTGTTCGGGCCGTACTTCACGGACATGCACCACACCCCGTGGGGCCAGGCCGTCAATCTGGACGCGCCCGGCTCCGACGAGGTGCGGGCGTTCCTGCTGGGCAGCGCGCTGGCCTGGCTGCGGGACTACCGGCTGGACGGGCTGCGGCTGGACGCGGTGCACACGCTGGTCGACACGCGCGCGTACCACTTCCTTGAGGAGCTGTCCGCGCAGGTGGACGGCCTGGCCGCGGAGCTGGGGCGGCCGCTGTTCCTCATCGCCGAGTCGGAGGTCAACGACCCGCGGACGATCACCCCGCGCGAGGAGCACGGACTGGGCCTGCACGCGCAGTGGAGCGACGACTTCCATCACGCGCTGCACGCCGCGGTCACGGGTGAGTCGCAGGGCTACTACGGCGACTTCGCGCGGGCCCCGTTCGCCGCGCTGGCCAAGACGCTGACCGGCGGGTTCTTCCACGACGGCACGTACTCGACGTACCGAGGCCGCCTCCACGGCCGCCCGCTGGACCGCTCCCGGGTCGCCGCGCACCGGCTGCTGGGCTACACCCAGACCCACGACCAGATCGGCAACCGCGCCCAGGGCGACCGGCTCGCGGCGCTCGCGGACTCCCCCGGTCTGCTGGCCTGCGCGGCGACGCTGGCGCTGACGGCGCCGTTCACGCCGATGCTGTTCATGGGCGAGGAGTGGGCGGCGGGCACGCCGTGGCAGTTCTTCACCGACCACACCGACCCGCAGCTCGCCGAGGCCGTACGACGGGGCAGGCGGCGGGAGTTCGCGGCGTACGGCTGGCCCGAGGACGAGGTGCCCGACCCGCAGGACCCGGCGACCCGGGAGCGTTCCTGCCTGGACTGGTCCGAGCCGGAGCGTGAGCCCCACGCGCGCATGCTGGCCTGGTACCGGCAGCTTCTCGCGCTGCGCCGTGAACTGCCCGACCTCACCGACCCGGATCTCGCCGACACCAAGGTCGCCTTCGACGAGGAGGCCCGCTGGCTCGCCTTCCGGCGCGGCGACATCTGTGTGGCCGTCAACCACGGCAAGGAACCGGCCCCGCTCCAGCTCGGCAGCCGTCCGGTCCGTGTCCTCGCCGCGTGGGAGCCGGTCGAGGCGCCCGGCGAGGACGGGGTGCTGCATCTGCCGGCCGAGTCGTGCGTGGTGCTGGCGCAGGACTGACGCGGCGGGCGCCGCCGCGCGGCCTCAGCGGCGGCCCTGACGGTCGTCGCCCCTGGCCTCGTTCAGCGAGCTGTGGAACGTACGGAGGAACGCGTCGGCGGTCCGGGCCGTCCGGCGGCCCGGCAGGACCAGCGTGCTCACGAGGCCGACACCGATGACGACCCCGGCGACTGTGCGTGCTGCACCCATCTCGACCACTTCCTCCTGTCCTGCCCGCCGCAGGCTAGGGCCTGTCGTTTGGATCATGCCGGCGTCGCGGGGTCTGGCACGCACATCTGCGGCGTTGTCGTCGGTTGCCGACGCTCCGCGTCGACGCCCTCCTCCGCCTTGCAGCTGCACGCACCAGACCCCGCTCGACCCGGCCAAGAAGCGCAGTCCCTTTCAGCCGCCCTGATCCAAACGACAGGCCCTAGTAGCTGTCGTCCCCCGTGACCCGTTCCAGGAGGATCGCCTCCCAGGCGTGGCGCAGATGTGTGCGCAGCAGGGGCAGGGGGGTCGGGTCGTTGCCGTCGAGGGCGGAGGCGAGGCGGATCACCGTGTCGCAGCGGGCCAGCCACAGGCCGCGCAGACAGGGGCGGGCGCCGTAGCCGGCGAGGGTGGCGGCGCGTACGGCGGCCGGGGAGCCGACGGCGAGGGCGAGGCCCGCGATGTCCTCTGCGGGGTCGCCCAGGACGGCGTCGGCCCAGCCGAGGGCGCCGCGCACGCGGCCGTCGGCGCTGACGACGAGGTGGTCGCCGGTCAGCCCGTGGTGGACCAGCACGGCCGCGCCGGGCTGCGCGGCGAGCTGGACGGCTGCGGGCGGGGTGAGCTGGTGCAGCCGCGCGGGGTCGAACTCGTCGGCCCGCGCGAGCCGTTCGGCGGCCAGCGCGGCGGCCCGGCGCAAGGACTCCAGGGAGCGCGGGGAGGTGCGCGGCACGCCGAGCATCTCGGCCTGCCGTGCGGGCACCTCGCGCAGCCCGGTGAGCAGTCCGGCCAGGTCGGCCTCGCCGACGGCGGAGACGTCCTGCCGGTCGCCCGAGCCGCCGGGCACCTTGGTGTCGAGCGTGCAGGCGAGGCCGGGCGCCCACTCGCCCTGTGCGACGCTCACCGGCACGGCGACGGGGATGTGCGGCCGGACCAGGTCGCGCAGCCGCACCTCGCGGCGCAGCCGGGTGGAGGCGTCCGGGTCGGGGGCGAGGCGCAGGACGTGCCGGGTGCCCACCCACCAGGTGGTCTGCCGGACGCTCTCGGGCACGGGACGCACGTCGGCGTCCTTCGCGCCCTCCTTGGTGAGGGTGTGGACCAGTTCACGGACGGTGTCCGCGGTGGGAGTCGGTGCCTGGGTCATGGTCGCGCCGCTGTCGCTCGGAGTTGTGATCGGCCGGGATCGGGCGTCCGGTGCGGGGCCCGGTCAGTCCACTATGACCATCTCGCGTGTGGTGTCGTTGAGCCGGCGGCCCCCGTCCGGGGTGACGGTGACGATGTCCTCGATCCGGACGCCGAAGCGGCCGGGCAGATAGATGCCGGGTTCGACGGAGAAGCACATGCCGGGCACGAGTTCCTGCTCCTCGCCCTCGATCATGTACGGCGGTTCGTGGGTGGTGACGCCGATGCCGTGGCCGGTGCGGTGGATGAAGTACTCGCCGTAGCCCGCGTCCGCGATGACGGCGCGGGCGGCCCGGTCGACGTCCTGGCAGGCCGCGCCCGGCCGTACGGCGGCGAAGCCGGCCTCCTGGGCGGCGCGCACGATGTCGTGGACGCGGCGCTCCTCCTCGGTGGGCTCGCCGACGTGGACGGTGCGAGTGGTGTCGGAGCCGTAGCCGTTCTTGAGGCCGCCGAAGTCGAGTACGACCATGTCGCCCCGCTCGATGACCCGGTCGCCGACCTCGTGGTGCGGGTTGGCGCCGTTGGGCCCGGAGCCGACGACGGTGAAGTCGACCTGTTCGTGGCCGTGCTCGAGCAGCAGCCGGGACAGGTCGGCGGCCACGTCGGACTCCCTGCGGCCGGCGAAGGGCAGCGTGCGGATGTCCTCGAAGGTGGCGTCGGCGGCCGTGCCCGCGGCGGCCATCAGCTCCAGCTCGGCCGCGTCCTTGACGGCCCGCAGCATGGGCAGCGCGTCGGTGAGGGCGGCGCAGGAGAGGCCGGGCAGCGCCCTTTGCAGGGCCAGCAGGTGCAGCGCCCAGGCGTTGTCGCTGACGCCGAGGCGGCCGTCCGCGCGCAGCAGCTCGGCGGTGAGGGCGTAGGGGTCCTTGCCGTCGGTCCAGTCGCGCAGGGTCAGCGCGGGCGCGCCGGGCGCCTTGGCGGCGTCGGGGGCCTCCAGGGCGGGGACGACGAGGACGGGGTCCTGGCCGGGGGCGAGGACGAGCGCGGTGAGCCGTTCGGTGATCGCGGTCGGCGCGTAGCCGGTGAGCCACACCAGGTCCGGTCCGGGGGCGACGAGCAGTGCGGCCAGTCCCGCGTCGGCGGCCGCCTGCGCGGCCCGCCGCATACGGGCCCGGTAGTCGTCGGCGGTGAAGGGCGCGGGCGTACTGCCGGTCATCCGGGCCTCCCTGGACGGGTGAAGGGGCTACGGGGAGCATCCTGCCCGGCCGGGAGGGGCGACGCGAGCCGGTTGCCGAGGCTGCCGGGCCCTGTCGCACGAGCGCGGCCAGGGCTCTAATGCCTGACCCTTGCTCAACCATTAGCTGTAATGGTTTGATCAACTCACTCCATTAGCCACAGGACAGGGGCCACACCACCGTGCTCGTACTCGCCCACATCAGCGACCTGCATCTCGACGGAACCCCGCGCGCGAGCGAGCGTGCCGAGCGGGTGCGCGACCGGCTGTGGCGGCTGCCGGGCCGGGTGGACGCCCTGCTGGTCACCGGGGACATCGCGGACCACGCCGAGGAGGCGGAGTACGAGGAGGCCGCCCGCGTCCTGGGGCTGCGCGACGGCGACGCACCCTTCCCGGTGCTGACCTGCCCGGGCAACCACGACAGCCGGGCCCCGTACCGCAAGGCGCTGCTGGGCGAACCGGCCTGCGACGGGCCGGTCAACAGCGTCCGGGTGTTCCCCGGCGGGGCCGTGCTGATGTGCGACTCCAGCATCCCGGGCCAGGACGACGGGGCTCTGGAGGAGGAGACGTACGACTGGATCGAGCGGACCCTCGACGGCCTGGAGCCGGAGCTGCCCGCCCTGCTGGCCTTCCATCACCCGCCGGTCGCGCTGCACCATCCGCTGCCCGACGCCTACCAGCTGGGCGACCCCGGCCGGCTGGCCGCGCTGCTGGAGCGCCGGCCGCAGATCGCCGGGCTGATCACGGGCCATGCGCACACGCCCGCCGCGACCCAGTTCGCCGGGCGGCCGCTGCTCGTCGGGCCGGGCGTGACCTGGACGCTGAACCTGCCGTGGGAGGACGAGCAGGTCGCCGACCGGGACGCGCCGGTGGGGCTGGCCTTCCACATCCTGGACGACGCCGGGCGGCTGACCAGCCACTTCCGGGTGGTCACGTGACGATGCCCGGGACGACCGACAACTGCTGGTAGGCACCGCTCTCATGACGCACGGTCACGGTGAGCGGCTTCCCCGGGCGGGCCTCGTCGACCGCGCGGGCCAGGTCCGCGGCCGAGTCGACGCGGGCGTCGCCGAAGGTGAGCAGGACGTCCCCGCGCACCAGGCCCGCCGAGTAGCCGGGCCCCGGCACATGGACGCCTACGACGAGGGCGCCCGACTTCTCGGCATCGACCGCCTCCACACCCACAGTCGCCTGCGCGGGGGCCGGGGTGACCGGGGCGGGCGTGGGTGCGGGCGAGGGCCTCGGGGCGGGGGCGGAGGGGCCGGGCAGTTGCCGGCTCTGGAGTTCGGCGAGCCGGCTCATCCCGATCACGGTGGCCCCCACGGTGCCGAGACCGACCCCGGACAGCACCAGGACCAGGCCCACCAACAGCCCGAACAGCAGGGTCGTCAGCCGTCGGCCACGGCGCCGCGCGGCATGCGGCCGCCGGGCGGGGACCTCACCCCGGCCGGCGGTGCCGCCGGGCTCCCGACCGGGCATCGGCTTGGGACGCAGCGCAGTCTGTTCCATGGTTCGCCTCCGGCTGGTGCTCTACCCGGCGCACCCCGGCGCGACGAGCCACGAACGAGTGAGACTGCGGCTCGGGGATCTGTGGAATCGCGCTGCGTGGCCTGCGACGATGTGCCTATCGTGGGGCGCCGCCGCCTGTCCGCACCGGGTGAACGGCCGCCGAGGGCAAGGACTTAGCGGCAGAAGGGCCGAGAGATGACCGAGCACGCCACCGCCGACCCGGCGACGGAGGCGTTCGTCGCCCACCGGAACCTGCTCTTCACCGTCGCCTACGAGATGCTCGGCTCGGCCGCCGACGCCGAGGACGTCCTCCAGGAGACCTGGCTGCGCTGGAGCGACGTCGACCTGGACCAGGTGCGGGACGTGCGCGCGTACCTGGTGCGGATCACCACCCGGCAGGCCCTCAACCGGCTGCGCGGCATGAAGCGCCGCAAGGAGGCCTACGTCGGACCCTGGCTGCCGGAGCCGCTGCTGACCGCGCCGGACGTGGCCGAGGACGTCGAGCTCGCGGAGAGCGTGTCGATGGCGATGATGCTCGTCCTGGAGACGCTGGCGCCCACCGAGCGGGCCGTGTTCGTGCTGCGCGAGGCCTTCGACGTCGGATACGACGAGATCGCCGAGGCCGTCGGCAAGACCCCGGCGGCCGTCCGCCAGATCGCCCACCGCGCCCGCCGCCATGTCGACGCCCGCCGCCCGCGCCAGGTGGTCCCGGCGAGCACGTCCCGCGCGGCCCTGGAGGCCTTCCAGCGTGCGATCGAGACCATGGACACGCAGGCCCTGCTGGAGGTGCTCGCGCCGGAGGTCGTCCTCGTGAACGACGGCGGCGGCATCAAGCAGGCCTCGCCGCGGCCCATCCTCGGCGCCGACAAGGTCACCCGCTTCATGCTCGGCGTGCTCGGAAAGAACACCGACCGCGCGATCACCCTGTCCCCCACCATGGCCAACGGCACCCCGGCGCTCCTCGTGCACCTGGGCGGGGAGTTCGACGGGGTCCTGGCCGCCCATGTCGAGGGCTCCGTCATCACCGGGCTCTACTACGTCCGCAACCCGCAGAAGCTCACCCGCGTCACCGCCGAGACCAGCCTCACCCTGCGCTGAACCCAGCGGGAGCGCCCGGCCGTTCGGTGAGCCGGCCGGGCGCGCAGGTCAGCCGCCGAGCAGCGTCAGGGCCGGGGCCGGCGCGTGGTCCGGGAGGAAGCCGTGGGTGCGGCGGGCCAGGTAGTCCGGCTTGTAACGGTCCACGTGGCGGTGCCAGTTGAGGATGCCGGACATCCAGTTGCGCAGTGCCTCCACATAGTCGTCCATCGCCTTGCGGTCCTCGGCGGACAGGGCGAAGTCCGCGTAGACGACGGGCAGTTCCACAGCGGCCACGTGCTCGAACTGCTCCATGCGCTGGTTCATCAGGTCCGCGACGATCCGCAGCCCCGTCGGGTAGTCGCAGCCGAAGAAGCTCTGCACCACCAGGACCGCGTTGTGGATCTCGCCCTCGTACTCGATCTCCTTCTGGTACGAGAAGACGTCGTTGAGCAGGCAGGCGAAGTCGATCGCGGCGTTCTCCAGCGAGCGCACGGGGCCGCTGCGGTAGACCTCGGGCGGGACGGAGGGGGCGTGGCCCATCCGGCACAGGCTGAGGGTGAGGTCGGAGCCGAAGGTGGCGCGGCGCATCTCCAGGTAGTCGACCGGGTCGGGGACGCGGTGGTGGATCTGGTTGGCCAGCTCCCACAGCCAGGCCTCCGTCATCACGTTCACCGAGGCCTTGAGGGTGCGCTTGGCCTCCGGGTCCATGCCGGCGGTGGTGCGCGCCCACAGGTCGGCCAGGCCGCACTCCATGCCGCCCACCGGGAGGATCGGCTCCTCGCCGTCCAGGGGCATGCACGCTGACAGGCGTTCGGTGGTGAGCCGGGCGGCGGCGAGGTCACGGCGGTGGCCGAAGACGAGCGGGTAGTAGTCGTCGCCGTAGGTGCCCCAGGCGAGCCAGTGGGCGCTGAGGTCCAGGGCCTCCTGGGTGCCGTCCGGGTCGAGACCGGCCGAGCACAGAGCCAGGTCGCAGGAGGCGAGCTTGTCCTCGTCCCACACGCCCTCGTTGAGGATGCCCATGCGGTGCGACCACGCGACCAGGCTGCCGCGGGCCTTGTCCAGGCCGGGGTTGAGGCGCAGTTCGAACGGCATGCGGATGTCGGGGATCACCGACGGGCCGACCTTCTGGAACGGCCGGTGGGTGCGGGCGCGCAGCCGCTCGGCGCCGGCCGTGGCGAGCAGGGTGCGCAGGTCGGCGCCGCCGCCGAAGGAGCGGTTCCAGGGCGAGTCGGAGGTGGCGTTCTCGTTCATGTACCGGCTGGAGCGCATGTGCCACTCGTGGCCGCCGGACTGCCAGTCCTGGAGCCCCTTGGTGTACGCCGCGACGGCCGCCACCTCGGCCGGGCCGAGCCCCTTCTCCAGGGCGACCGCGGGCACCTCGGTGAACGCGGTGTGCTCGAACTGGTGGAGGCGGGAGGTGAGGACGTCGTTGACGGTGTCGGCGGCCTCCTGGGTGGTGCAGTCGAAGAAGGTCTCCAGGACGAGCACGCCGTTGCTGTTCTCGCCCTCCTCCTCGACCTCCCGCTGGTAGGAGAACAGGTCGTTGCGCAGGTGCACGGCGTCGGAGAAGGTCTCCATCAGCACCCGCAGCGGCCGGGTCCCGGCCACCGCGTCGGGCACCTCCGCGGTCGCGTACTCCACGAGCCCGGCCGACCAGGGGGCGCCGCCCACCTTGCGGCGCATCTCGATGTACTCGACCGGGTTGGCGATCCGGCCCTCGTTGATGTTGGACAGCTCCCACAGGGACTCGTTCAGCAGGTGTTCCGTGGCGACGGCGAACCGGCGGCGCCAGCCCTGCGACATCGCCGGGACGGTACGGGTCCACAGGTCGGCGAGCCCCGCCTCGACCGCGTTGACCGGCTCCGGCATCGGCGTGGCCGGGTCCATCGGCATGAACAGCGGCAGCCGGTCCAGATAGGCCTTGCCGCCGGCCCGGTCCTGGCTGCGCTTGAAGGTCTCCAGGAAGTGGTCGTCGAAGAAGAACACCCACACGTACCAGTCGGTGATCAGGGACAGGGCCGGGCCGTCGCAGTCGGGGTGGGTGTAGGCGCAGAGCAGGCCGTAGTCGTGGGCCTCCAGGTCGGCCTGCTCCCAGATCCCGGACCCTTCCAGCATGCCCATCTCGCGGGCCCACTCGGTCGAGTGGGCACGGGCCTCGTCGAGGTGCGGATTCAGGCGCGCGGGATGCGGCATGTAGAAGCGCGGGAGTTCGAACGGCTGCGTCATGGCCGGGGCCCTACCCGTGGACCGGGGAACGCATCCGTCCAGCTCCCCATGATCACTCCATCGCGTGAATCACCGTAGAAACCGGGAACTTCGCGGCACTTCGGTACTTCGCAACCCGCCCCGCACGCACCCTTGCCGAGCCGCGGCCCGCCGGTCACCTTGGTCGCATGACCTCCTTCACGCTGCCTCATGAGCTGCACGGCGACGGCGCCCACAAGGTGTTCGCCGTGCACGGCTGGTTCGCCGACCGGTCCGCGTACGCGGCCGTGGTCCCGGATCTGGACCGTACGTCCTTCCAGTACGCGCCGGTCGATCTGCGCGGTTACGGGCGGGCCAGGGACACCGAGGGCCCGTACACCACCGCCGAGGCGGCACTGGATCTGGTGGAACTCGCCGACCGGCTGGGCTGGGAGCGGTTCTCGGTGGTCGGGCACTCCATGGGCGGGGCGGTCGCGCAGCGGCTGCTCACCGTGGCACCGCACCGGCTGCGGCGGATCGTCGGTGTCTCGCCGGTCCCGGCGTCGGGGCTCGCGCTGCCGCCGGAGCAGTGGGGGCTGTTCGCGGACGCCGCGCACCGGCCGGAGAACCGGCGCGCCATCATCGACATCACGACCGGTGGGCGCCGCCCCGGCGCCTGGCTGGACCGGATGGTCGCCCGCTCCCTGGAGGTCAGCGACACCAAGGCGTTCCGGGCCTGGCTCGACTCCTGGGCACTGGACGACTTCCACGCCCAGGTGGAGGGCGCGCAGGTGCCCGCGCTCGCGGTGACCGGGGCGCTCGACCCGGCCCTGTCGGCGGACGTCATGCGGCAGACCTGGATGACCTGGTACCCGCGCGCGGAGCTGCACGAGCTGGTGTCCGCGGGGCATTACGCGATGGACGAGACGCCGCTGGAGCTGATCCGGGTGGTGGAGGACTTCCTGCGGGCCGACGACGAGGACGGCCCGGCGTGACGGTCCCCGAGACCGCGGTCCCGGACGTCTTCGACCCGCGCCGCTACGCCGTGGGTGTGCCCTACGACCACTACCGCGTGCTGCGCGACCACCACCCGGTGGCCCGGCAGGAGGAGCCGGAGGTGCTGGGCTGGCCGGCCGGGCCGGGCTTCTGGGCGGTGACCCGGCACGCGGACGTGGTGCGAGTGCTGAAGGACGCCGCGTCCTTCTCGTCGTACGCCGGGGCGACGCAGATCCGCGATCCCGACCCGGACGATCTGCCGTTCATCCGGCGCATGATGCTCAATCAGGACCCGCCCGCGCACGGCGGTTTGCGGCGGCTGGTGAGCCGGGCGTTCACACCGGGGCGGATCGAGCGGTTCACCGCGGTCGTCGAGGAGCGGGCCCGGACGCTGTGGGCGCAGGCCGTGCGGCGGGCGCGGGAGGAGGGCGGCACGGTCGACGTGGTCGCCGCGGTCACCGACGACTACGCGCTGCTGAACCTCGCCGATCTGCTGGGTGTGCCGGAGAGCGACCGGGGGCTGCTGCTGCACTGGACGCAGCGGGTCATCGGTTACCAGGACCCGGACGAGGCGGGGGCGCCGGTGCGCGACGAGCGGGGCCGGCCGGTGAATCCGCGGTCGCCCGCGATGCTGCGGGACATGTTCGCGTACGCGCGGCAACTGGCCGCGTTCAAGCGGCGGCAGCCGGGCGACGACGTGCTGACGGTGCTCGCGCAGGACGCCGAACTCGCCGACGCCGAGCTGGAGATGTTCTTCTTCCTGCTCACCGTCGCCGGGAACGACACCGTGCGCAGTGCCGCGCCGGGCGGGCTGCTGGCGCTGGCGGAGCATCCGGACGCGCAGCGGGAGTTGCGCGCCGGCAAGCACGAACTCTCGACCGCGGTCGAGGAGTTGCTGCGGTGGCATCCGCCCGTGCTCACCTTCCGGCGTACCGCCGTACGGGACACCGAGCTGGCCGGGCGCCAGATCCGGGCGGGCGAGAAGGTGGTCGTCTTCCATGCCTCGGCCAACCGGGACGAGCGGGTCTTCGCCGAGCCCGATCGGCTGGATCTGTCGAGGGCGCCGAATCCGCATGTGTCGTTCGGGGACGGTCCGCATGTCTGTCTGGGTGCGCACTTCGCGCGGCTTCAGCTGCGGGTGCTGTACCGGGAGGCGCTGCGGGCGCTGCCGGAGCCGTGGTCGGCCGGGGAGCCGAGGCGGCTGGTCTCCAACTTCATCAACGGCGTCAAGTCACTCCCCCTGCACGTGACTTGACGCCGCCGAATCATTCCTCACCCGCCCCGGGCCTGGGCGGGTGAGGCTCCAGGACGGGCCGGCCGGCGCCCATCCGCACCGGCCGGCCCGTCTGTCCGGGTGACCTCAGAAGGTGAGGTTCCAGCTGTTGAGCGTGCCCGTGTCGGCCGAGTAGACGTCCTGGACGCGCAGCTTCCAGGTGCCGTTGGCGACCTCGGTGGAGGCGTTCACCGTGTAGGTGGTGTTGACGTTGTCCGCGGAGTCCGAGGAGCTGGAGGACTTCAGGCGGTACGCCGACCCGTCCGGGGCGATCAGGTCGATGACCAGGTCACCGCGGTAGGTGTGGGTGATGTTCACCCCGACCTTGAGGGTGGAGGGCGCGTTGCCGCTGACGCCGGAGACGGTGATCGGGGACTCGATCGCCGAGCCGCCGTCCGGGATGGCCACCGAGGAGGTGCTGGAGAAGGTGGTGCCGGTGCTGGTGCCGCCGGCCACCGCAGTCACGGTCTTGGTGGCGTCGGCGAGACCGGCACCGCAGCCGCCGGAGCAGGTGCCGGGCAGCGCACGGGCGTTGGTCTTGATGGCCGACTCGATCTGCGCCGGGGTCAGCGCGGAGTTCGCCGACTTCATCAGCGCCACCAGGCCCGCGATGTGCGGGGTGGCCATGCTGGTGCCCTGGTAGTAGGCGTACGACTCGGTGGACGGCGTCTTGGTGCCGGAGTTCAGCGTGGAGTAGATGCCGTTCGCGGTGCCGGTGCTCATCTCGCCGCCGGGGGCGGAGATGTCCACCAGGGAGCCGTAGTTGGAGTAGGACGCCTTCGAGCCGGTGCGGCCGGTCGCGGCGACGGAGATGACGTTGTTGCAGTTGCCCGGCGAGTGGTTGGCCACGTTGTCGTTCTCGTTGCCCGCGGCGACGACGACCGTGGTGCCGCGGTTCACGGCCGCGTTGATCGCGGACTGGGTGGCGGAGGTGCAGGCGCCGTCGCCGCCGAGGCTCATGTTGATGACCTTGGCGACGTTGCTGTTGGCGGGCACGCCGGAAACGGTGCCGCCGGACGCCCAGGTGATGGCGTCGATGATGTCGGAGTCGTAGCCGCCGCACTTGCCGAGCACCCGCAGCGGGGAGATCTTGGCGCCGTAGGCGATGCCGGCCATGCCCTTGCTGTTGTTGGTGACGGCGGCGATGGTGCCGGCCACGTGCGTGCCGTGCCAGGAGGAGTTGCTGGCGGGGACGCCCGTGCCGCAGTCCCCGGCGGCGTACCAGTCGCCCGGGTCGGCCGGGTTGGAGTCACGGCCGTCGCCGTCGACGGAGACGGCGGTGTCGGAGATGAAGTCGTAGCCGCCGACGATGTTGCCCGCGAGGTCGGAGTGGGTGACGTAGCCGGTGTCGATGACGGCGACGGTCACGCCGGAGCCGGTGCTCGTGGACCAGGCGCCCGGGACGCGCATGCCGGCGGTGGTCTCGAACAGGTCCCACTGCTTGGCGTAGTCGGTGTCGTTCGGGTCGGCCTTGGGTGTGTTCAGGCGGTCCGGGACGACGTAGGCGACCTGGGGGTCGGCCTGGTACTCGGCGATGACGTCCGCGACGTCCGCCCGGGTGAGGTCCTCGCCCAGGTCGACGAGGGCGGCGCCGGTGCCGAGGCGGCGCTGGAAGTCGAGCTTCTCGCCGGCCTCCTTGCCCTTGGCGGCGGCGTCGGCCTCGGCGGCCGTGTTGGACTTCGCCTCGGCGGCGCCGGACTTGTAGCCGACGATGAGACGCTCGGCCGGGGTGCCGGGGGCGGCCTCGGTGCGGGCCGCGAGGTCGGCGGAGGGGGTCGGGGAGGCGGTGTCCTGGGCGACGGCGACCGTGGCGGTGGCCGCGGTGAACAGGGCCGCGGTGACGGCGGCGGCGGAGACCAGTCTTCGCCGGGTGGGGGCAGAGGTACGCAAGGGCTTGCCTTTCGTAGCCGTTCCGGGCAGCGCGGAGCGGCGGTCTGGCGCTTCGTCCTCGAAGCGGAGGGGGGCTGTTCGAAAAGCGTTCGCGTATGGCCGGCCAGGCGCGTGACGCCGACCCGACGTGGGGGTTACCTGTGGGTCGGCTGTGTTCGAACGATAGGGAAAGGCGTGTGCGTAGGGGTACAGGGGAAACCCTCGATCCGGCCGGAAACCCACCCTTGCCGTCAGCCGGCCGACCGGTTTTGCCCCTCTTCATCCAGATCCTCCGGCGCGAGAACGCGCCGGAGGATCGCAGTGCGGTGCGGGGTCAGTTGACGAAGACCGCGGCACCCGAGGTGGTCACCGGCGCGTACTTGGCGCTGAAGTACGCGTTGGAGAAGCACAGGGACGAGCCGGAGACCTTGCTGAAGGGCTGGTTGGAGAAGGTGATGCTGTTGTCGGCGTTGCTCGCCGCGCCCGTGAGACCGGCTCCCTGGTAGACGCAGGAGACGTTGCCGAGCAGGGTGCGCAGCGAGACGGTGGTGCGGATGGTGGAGCCGCTCGGCGGGCTGACCGTGACGACTCCGGCGGAGGTCACGGTGGTGCCGTACGGCAGGTTCTGCACGGTGATGCTGTTGACGCCGAGAACTCCGCTGACGTTGCTGGTGCAGCCGGCGAAGGTGTGCGCGGTGAGCGACTCGGTGGCGGTGCCCGGCGCGGTCGGGTTGCCGGTGACGGTCGCCGAGAACTGCGAGGTCGTGCAGCTCACGCCGCTGGTGCCGGTGGCGCTTGAGTAGAACGTGGCGGCGGTGCCCGAGGCCAGCGGAGCGCTCAGGACGGCGCCGACGGCGACCGGGGTGCCACCGGCCGAGCCCGTGGTGAGCACGGGTCCGGCGACGGCGCCCGCGGGGGCGGCCAGGGGGAGGGTTAACGCCGCGGCCGCGGCCGCGAGCGAGAGAAGGGTGCGAGTACGCATGTGGGGTGCCTCTGTTTCCGGATGAGGGTGGCGGCCGTGCCGGTCCGGGTACGCGGCCGTGCCGCGGGACGGTCCGGATCCGGCGCCACGGATCCGGGGAGAAGCAAGGGAGGTTGTAGAGCTGACAACCAGTCAACGTCAATGGTTCGAACGGAAGTTGACCCCAGGACAATAAAATCGGCGGGCCCTGCTGACGAAAAGTCCAGCAGTTGCGCACGGACGGTTGACCCCGCCTGTAACCGCCGGTAACTTCCCGAATACGGCCACTGCGGCGCATGTGAAAGCCCTTGCGGACACCGGGAGTTCGCGAGCGGAGGCACCGCCGTGGCCGGCGTCCGCGCCAGGACACCGCGCCACTGGAACCCACTTCGCACTCATCCGCACCGGGAGCAGTCATGGCCTCGTCCTCGGACCACACCCCGCACCCCGCATCCGAACCACCGGACGGCGATGCCGCCGCGACGCCCGCGCAGAGCCCCGAAAGACGCGGCCGGGTCCGGCTGCGGCGGGCCGCGGTACCCGCCGTCGTGGCCGTCGCCGGCGTCGCCACGCTGGCGATCCTCACCGCGCAGGGCGCGCTCGGCGTGCAGTTCGCGATCTCCGGCATGCCCTTCACCGTCACCGCGAGCTCCCTCGACGGCACGGGCTTCGCGCAGTTCGGCGGGCTGGACAACATGGCGGAGGGCAGCCCCAACGAGGGCGACACCGGCGGACAGGTGCTCGTCGTCACCTCGGTGATCGACGATGCCACGCTGACGGACCTGTGCCAGAGCGTCGACCTCGGCGGCACCAACCTGCTGATCAAGGCCGGCTGGGGCAAGGAGAAGGTGACGGCGAGCAACCTCACCACCGACTCGACCCAGCTGACCGGCGACGCCGCCTTCCGCAACATCGAGATCGGCAACGACGCCAGCACCCTGGACAAGGTCAGGACCAAGGGACCCATCGGGGTGTTCAGCCAGCAGGCCGACACCGTGCACATCGACGACCTGCGGCAGACCAACTACGCGACCACGGCAGCGGTGTTCCGCCTGCCCGGGCTCAAGCTCGGCTTCAGCGAATCGGGCTGCCCGTGACCGCACGCCCCGAACGCGTCGGAGGACGGGCCGCGTTCCGCCGCTGGCGGGGCCGCCGGCCCTTCTGGGGCGGGCTGCTGCTCACCCTCGCCGGGGCGGAGATCCTGCTCACCATGAAGGCGTCGCTGAAGGTCGTCCTGCACGTCGGCATGCAGGGCCTGGCCGGGTATCTGCTGCCGTCGCTGATGACGCTGTGCGGCCTGCTGCTGCTCTTCAGCCCCGGCCAGCGCGTCTTCTACTCCCTCACCGGCCTGCTGCTGTCGCTGGGCACCTGGGCCACGTCGAACCTCGGCGGCTTCCTGATCGGCCTGCTCCTCGGGTGCGCCGGCAGCTGTCTGGCCTTCGGCTGGCTGCCCGACCAGGAGCCCCGCCGCGGCCGGCGACGCCGTCGCAGGGAGGCACGGGCGGCACGGGCGGCTGCCGCGCACTGAACGGCACAGGCAGGCACGGGCGGCTGCCGCGCACTGAGCGGCACAGGCCGCGGGGAAGGGCGTACGTCAGGGCGTACGCCACTCCCCGCGGCCTTAAGTCGTCCGGCGACAGGTCAGTCCAGACCGGCCGACTTCAGCCAGGCCTTCGCCACGTCCAGCGGGTCCTTGTTCTCCAGCTGCACCTGCGAGTCCAGCTCCAGCAGCGTCTTGGTGTCGAGCGCGGCGGACACCGCATTCAGCGCGGCGACGCCCTCCTCGGACAGACCGCTCTTGTGGACGAGCGGGGTGACGTTGGCGAACCCGAAGAGGTTCTTCGGGTCCTGGAGGACGACGAACTTCTCCTTGGTGATGGTCGGGTCGGTGGTGAAGATGTCCGCGGCCTGCACGGTGTTCTTCTTCAGCGCCGCCTGGGTGAGCGGCCCGCCCGCGTCCAGCGCCTTGAAGGACTTGAACTTCACGCCGTACTCGGCCTCCAGGCCGACCAGTCCCTGGTGGCGGGTCTGGAACTCGGGCGAGCCGCCGATCACCAGCTCGGGCGCGATGTCCTTGAGGTCGGCGAGCGTCGACTTCTCGGTGAGGCCGTACTCCTTCGCCGTCTCGGCGTTGACCGACACGGAGTCCTTGTCCTCGGCGGGCGAGGACTCCAGGAGGGTCAGCTTGCTGTCGAGCTCGGCCTTGACGGCGCTGTTCACCGCCTGGGCGGACTCCTGCCCGGCCTTGGGGTCCAGATAGGCCAGCAGGGAGCCGTTGTACTCGGGCAGCACGGTGATCGTGCCGTTCTTCAGCAGCCCGTACGTCGTCTCGCGGCTGCCGATGTTGGGCTTGTAGGTGACCTCGATGCCCTTGGCCTTCAGGGCCTCGCCGTAGATGTCGGCGAGCAGGATGCTCTCGGCGAAGTTGTTGGAACCGACGACGACCGAGTCGCCGTCGGCACCGCCCCCGTCGAGCGGGTTGTCTGAGGTGCCGTCGTCCGAGCCACATCCCGCGACGAGCGTCGCCATGACGGCGAGCGTCGCCACGGCGACGCCGGGGTGTCTCGTGAGGGTCCAGCTGCTCTTCTCGGTGGAAGTCACAATGTCCGTTCCGGGCTCGGAAGTCGGTGGGCGGTGCAGGGCGTTCGCTGCGCGTGTGCGGGGTGCGGGCTCCGCACACCAGTCGATCCAATCCAGCGGGTTCTCGGTCAGTCAAGAGCAGCCTGGTCACCAATTGGCATCGGGAAGTGACCGGTTGTGTTTGAGTTCTGCCGTCCTGCGCCTCAAGAGGCGGTAGTCTCCCGGGAGTTGGCGTCGGCCCCGGTGTCCCGGCACGCCCCGAAGGAGGCGCTGTGTCCCCCAAGGAGCGGAGCGGCCTGCGCGGCTTCGCCGATCGGTGGCCGCTGCGCCGCAAGCTCGACGTCCTGCTGGGCGTCCCGCTCGCGGTGATCGCGCTGCTGCTGGCCTACCTCGTCACCGACCTGCTCCAGGAGTCGCAGCGCGCCCGCGCGGCGGCGCGGTCGGTGCGCGACAGCGCCCAGGTCGCCCGGCTGGTGGACCGGCTGGAGGCCGAGCACCAGCAGGCGATCCTGCTGTCGGTGCGCCATGAGGCCGCCGAGGGCGTCGCCCTGCCCTCGACCGCGGCCTACCGCGACGCGCAGGAGGTCGTGGACCGGCAGATCGCCGAGGTGCGCCGGGCGTTCGGGGACCGGCTGCCGCGCACCGAGGCCCAGGCCCTGCGCGAGGTCGAGGGCCTGGACGGGCTGCGCGCCACGGTCGAGCAGGGCTATCTGCCCGCCGACAACATCGACCCGGCCTACGCGGGCGCCGTCCGGGGCCTCATCGACGGGCTCGGCCTCGGCCGCGGCTCCGTGCTCGCCGCGGGCACGACCGGCAGCCTGCTGGACGCCCTGCTGCGCGCGGGCGCCGCGCACGGCTCCTTCGAGACCAACGTCTTCGCCGCGAGCACCCGCGACTCCAACGCGCTCACCCAACTCCTCGCCGCTGTCGGCTCCTTCGAGCTGTACACCCACCAGGCCGACCGGTTCACCCGGCTGGCCACCGAGGAGCAGGCCGAGCAACTGCGCGCCATCGAGCACAACAGCGCCCAGGCCGCCATCGCCCTGAGCTACGCCGAGCTGCGCATCGATCCGAGCGGAGTGCAGGCCGCCGCCCCGCACGAGGTGCGTACCGCCTTCCGGCGGGCCCTCGCCGACTACCCCGACTACCGGGCCGAGGCCGGTATCCGGCTCGGCGTCACCACCTCGCTGATCGGGCAGATCGCCGACCGCGCGGACGCCGCCGCCACCGACGCCCAGTGGCGCGCGGGCCTGCTGCTGGGCCTCGCGCTGTTCGGCTGCGTCGCCTGGCTCGCCCTGTCCGTCGTCGTACGCCGCTCGGTCGTACGCCCCGTGCGGTCCCTCACTGCGGCCGCGCGGGAGGTCGCCGAGGTCGCCGGGCGGGAACTGGCCCGGGTCGCCGACGAGGACGCCGAGGACGAGAGCCCGCCGAAGCTGCGCGCGATGCCCGTCACCGCACGCGACGAGATCGGCGACCTCGCCGACGCCTTCAACCACGTCCAGACCACCGCCGCCGCGCTGCTCGAACGCCAGGTGCTCAGCCGCCGCAACGTCGCCGAGATGTTCGGCAACGTGGGCCGCCGGGTCAGCAACCTCACCACCCGGCAGCTCGCCCTCATCGACGCCATCGAGCGCGGCGAGACCGACCCGGCGCTGCTCGAACGCCTCTACCGCATCGACCACATCGCGGTCCGGCTGCGCCGCAACGCCGACAGCCTGATGCTGCTGGCCGGCCTGCGCGAGACCGTCCTGGACGCCGGTCCGACCCGGCTCAGCGACGTCGTACGGGCCGCGCTCGGCCAGATCGAGGGCTATCGGCGCGTCGCCCTGCACGCCGGCACCGAGGCGCCGGTCTCCCCCGACGTGGCCGGCGACCTGACCCTGATGGTGGCCGAACTCCTCGACAACGCCGTGCGGTTCTCGCCCTCGGGCACCCCGGTCGAGGTGACGGTCGCGGCCGGCGCGGACGGGGCGACCGTCACCGTCGCCGACCACGGCCTGGGCCTGAGCACCGAACGGCTCGCCGAGGAGAACGCCCGTCTCGTACGACGTGAGCGGCTGGACCTCGTCCCCACGAAGGTGCTCGGCCTGTTCGTGGTGGGCACGCTGGCACGCCGCTGGGGCATCGGGGTGACGCTGTCCCGCACCCGGGGCGGCGGGGTCACGGCGGAGGTGACCGTACCGGCGGCACTGCTGGCGGCGGAGGGGCCGGACGAGGCGGCGGGGGCATCCCCGGCGGCCGAGAGGCCCGGCAAGGCGGCGGACGCCTCCGCGGGTGCGGTGACGGGCGCCTCCGCGGGTGCGGTGACGGGCGCCACCGCGGGTGCGGTGGCCGGTACGGCACCGAAGGTCCGCCCGTCGTCCGGCCCGTCCCCCGCTGTGGTGGACCGGGCGGCCCCGGTGGCTCTCCCCGAGCCTCCCGGCACCGGGGACGGGCCCGCGCAGGACAACCCCCCGCTGCCCCGCCGCGTCCCGCGCCGCGAGGCCCCGCTGATCCCCAGGGCCCGCAGCGAGGCGAGCCCTGGACCGGGCCCCGCCCCGGGCAAGGCCCTGCGGCGCCGGGTACGGGGTGCGTCACTGCGTACGACCACGGCGGCGGAAGCCGGTCACCTGGGGGGCGGCCGCGACACCGCCGGCCCCGTGGACGCGGACGCCGTGCGCAGTGAGCTGGAGGACTTCGAGGCGGCGGTGGAGCGCGCCCACCGTGACAGCGCCGGGCAGCGGGGCAGCGCGCGTCCAGAGACCGACCCCCCGGAAGGAGCGGAGCAGTGAGCACGTCGACAGGTGGCACCCCGACCAAGGGCGCCGCACCAGCCGTACCAGCCACACCGGCCAAGCCGGCCGAGCCCCAGGACCTGCAGGCGGCCGCGGCGGACTTCACCTGGCTGCTGAACCGTTTCGCGACGGAGACCGCGGGCGTGGTGGACGCCATCGCCGTGTCCTCCGACGGGCTGCTCATCGCGGTGGCCCAGCTGCGCGAGCGCGCCCACTCCGAGCGGCTCGCGGCGATCGTCTCGGGCCTGACCAGCCTGGCGGCCGGGGCGTCCGGCAACTACGGCCTCGGCGCGCTCAACAAGGTCATCATCGACCTGGAGGGCGGCCATGTCCTGGTCTCCGCGATCGGCTCCGGCGCCGTGCTGGGCGTGGTCGCCGACAAGGAGGCCAAACTCGGCAACATCGCCTACGAGATGACCCTGTTCGCCAACCGCGCCGGCGCCGCGCTCAGCCCGCAGCTCGTGCTGGAGCTGAAGAACAGCGTCGGCGTGGTGCAGTCGGGCTGACGGGCGGGAGGACGTACATCCCCATGGCGGCGGACCGCGGCACCGGTGCGGAGGGGCTCGTGCCGGAGCCCGGGCCCGAGGGCCCCGTCGCCGCCGTACGGCCGTTCCTGCTCACCGCGGGCCGGGTGGCGCCCACCGCGACCGGCCGGCCGATGCCCGTGGAGACCCAGGTGGTGGCCACGGTGGACGGGCTCGCCGCGCTCGACGGGCTCTCCTTCGAGAGGCACGACATCGTCGCCGCGTGCCGGCAGCCGCTGTCGATCGCGGAGCTCGCGGCCCGGCTGCGGCTGCATCTGAACGTCGTCCGGGTGCTCGCGGAAGACCTGCGCGCGGCCGGGCAGTTGACGGTGCACGTGCCCGACACGGCCGACACCCACGACGCGTCCGTCCTGCGCCGGGTCATCGAGGGCCTGCGCGCCATCCCCGACTCCCCGAGGGGCACTGCGTGACTCCGACTGAGCAGTTCGCCGGTCCGCCGGCCGGCCGGACCGCGGCCCGCCCGCCGCTGCCGGTGAAGCTGGTGATCGCGGGCGGCTTCGGCGTGGGCAAGACCACCGCCGTCGGCGCGATCTCCGAGATCGAGCCGCTGACCACCGAGGCCCCGATCACGGAGGTCGCGGCCGGCGTGGACGACCTGACCCATACCCCGCGCAAGACCACGACCACCGTGGCGATGGACTTCGGCTGCCTCACCATCGACCCGACCCTGAAGCTCTACCTGTTCGGCACGCCCGGCCAGGAGCGGTTCGGCTTCATGTGGGACGACATCGTCGAGGGCGCGGTCGGCGCGCTGGTGGTCGTCGACACCCGGCGCCTGGACGACTGCTACGCCGCCGTCGACTACTTCGAGCACCGCGGCATCCCCTTCGCGGTCGCCCTCAACGCCTTCGACGGGCGCGTCGAGCACACCCTGGAGGAGGTCCGCTGGGCCCTGGACGTCTCCGACGCCGTCCCGGTCGTCGTCTTCGACGCCCGCGACCGCGGCTCGGTCCGCGACGCCCTGCTCGCCGTGCTGGAACTGGCCCTGGCCCGGCAGGAGGCCTGACCCCGGCCGCCTCCGTGCTAGGGCCTGTCGTTTGGATCATGCCGGCGTCGCGGGGCCTGGCACGCACTCCCCCACTGCCTTAAGGGCGTGGGGGGACCCCCAGCGGCGTTGTCGTCGGTTGCCGACTCCCCCACGCTCGAATCGAGCTCGCGCGGGGGGACCCCCATCGCGTCGACGCCCTCCTCCGCCTTGCAGCTGCACCCACCAGACCCCGCTCGACCCGGCCAAGAAGCGCAGTCCCTTTCAGCCGACCTGATCCAAACGACAGGCCCTAGGCGCTTCTGCGCACCCCCGGTGACACCGCGAGGCGGCCCGCCGCCCAGAACAGGGCCAGGGTCGCGAGGGCCAGCCCCGCGACCAGGGTGGCGCCGCCGACGACCTTCTCGTAGTCGCGCTGGTAGAGGCCGTCGATGATGTAGCGGCCGAGCCCGCCGAAGCTGACGTACGCGGCGATGGTGGCCGTCGAGACGATCTGCACGGCGGCCGTGCGCAGCCCGCCGAGGACCAGCGGGAGCGCCTCGGGCAGCTCGACGCGCAGCATGATGTCCCGCTCGCGCATGCCCATGCCGCGGGCCGCGTCCACCGGGGAGGGGTCGACCGAGCGCACGGCCTCGTAGGTGGTCACCAGGATCGGCGGGACGGCGAGCACGACCAGCGGGACCATCACCGGCAGCATCCCGAAGCCCAGCGTCATGGTCAGCAGCACCAGCAGGCCGAAGGTGGGCAGGGCGCGTCCGGCGGTGGCGATCAGGGCGAGGACGTTGCCGCCGCGCCCGTAGTGGCCGGTGACCAGGCCGACCGGCAGCCCGATCGCGGCGGCCAGCGCCAGCGCCTGAAGGGTGTACTGGATGTGCTCGGCGAGGCGCGTGGGGATGCCGTCGTAGCCGTGCCAGTGGGCGCCGTCGCTGAAGAAGGCACGGGCGAAGTCGAGGATGTTCACCGGCTGTCGGTCTTCCGTGAGGGGGTGCCTCCGGGCATCCAGGGGGTCAGCAGGACGCGTACGACGACCAGGGCGGCGTCGACGAGGACCGCGAGGGCGGCCATGGTGAGCACGGCGTTCCAGGCCAGCTCGGGCCGGTTGTAGATGCTGGCGTCGTGCAGCAGGTTGCCGAGGGCGCCCTGGTTGCCGATCAGCATGCCGACGCTGACGAGGGAGATGCTGGAGACGGTCGCCACCCGCAGCCCGGCGATGATCGCCGGCACCGCGATGGGCAACTGCACCTGCGCGTACCGGCGTACGGGCCCGAAGCCCATCGCCTTCGCGGCGGCGAGGGTCTCCGGCGGCACCGAGCGCACCCCGTCGACGATCGCCGGGACGAGGACGACGAGCGTGTAGACGGTGAGCGGGATCATCACCGTCAGCTCGCTCTGCCCGGTGTAGTCGATGAGGACGACGAAGAAGGCCAGCGAGGGGATCGCGTAGAGCACGGTCGTCACCGCCAGCACGGGCGGGTACAACCAGCGCAGTCTGACGCAGAGTTGGGCCAGCGGCAGGGCGAGCAGCAGTCCGGCGAGAACCGGCAGCAGCGCCTCGCGCAGATGCAGCCCGATCAGGCCGAGCCAGCTGTGCTGGAGGTCGCTGGGGATGTCGAAGAAGCGGTTCATCGGGCGACCTTGGCGCCGCTGCGGCCGGACGCCCCGGCCCCGCCCTCCCGGCCCGCCGCGTGGGCGCCTCGGATGGCCTCGCCGATCGTCGCCTGGGAGACGACGCCGACGGCGCGTCCCTCGGCGTCCACGGCGACGGCCCAGCCGGTCGGGGACAGCACGGCACAGTCGAGGGCGGCCCGCAGCGAGTCCTCGCCGGGCATGAACGGGCGGCCGTACGGCAGGAGTTGCCCGGCCTCGATCTCCCCCGCGACCAGGTCGCCGCGTTCGCCCCAGCCGAGCGGTCTGCCGTCGAGGTCGGTGACGAGGAGGTAGGGGAACTCGGCGCCGTCCCGCGCGGCGAGCTGCTCGGCGGTGGAGTCGACGGCCACGATCGGCGTGGTGAGCAGGCCGAGCCCCGCGGAGCCGAAGAAGGACAGCCGGCGGATGCCGCGGTCGGCGCCGAGGAAGTCCTCCACGAAGGCGTCGGAGGGGTTCGAGAGCAGCTCGGCGGGCGGGGCGAACTGGGCGAGCCGGCCACCGGTGCGCAGCACGGCGACCATGGTGCCGAGCTTGACCGCCTCGTCGATGTCATGGGTGACGAAGACGATCGTCTTGCCCAACTCGTCCTGCAGACGCAGGAGTTCGTCCTGGAGCTGCTTGCGCACCACGGGGTCGACGGCGGAGAACGGCTCGTCCATCAGCAGCACCGGCGGGTCGGCGGCCAACGCCCTTGCCACGCCGACGCGTTGCTGCTGGCCGCCGGAGAGCTGGTAGGGGTAGCGGCGGGCCAGCGCGGCGTCCAGGCCGACGCGGTCCATGAGGTCGCGGGCGCGCTCGCGGGACTTGGCCCGGCCCCAGCCGAGCAGCCGGGGCACGGTGGCGATGTTGTCGAGGATTGTGCGGTGCTGGAAGAGGCCGGCGTTCTGGATGACGTAACCCATGGACCGGCGCAGGGTGTTGACCGGCTGCTGCCGTATGTCGACGCCGTCGAGTTCGATCGTGCCGGCGGTGGGCTCGACCATCCGGTTGATCATGCGGAGGGTCGTCGTCTTGCCGCAGCCGGAGGGGCCCACCAGGACCGTGATCGCGCGGTCGGGTATGTCGAGGGAGAGCCGGTCGACCGCCACGGTGCCGTCCGGGTACCGCTTGGTGACTGAATCCATCCGTATCAAGACGGAGACCCTCCGGTGGTTCGGCAGCGGTTGTCGCCCGGTGAGTCTAGACGGCGGGTGTTGCGGGAGTGTGGAGTGCGGATGCGTTCCGCCGGGATCTGTTGTGTTCGGGCTGTGGGCTCGTCGTGGCTGGTCGCGCAGACCTTGCACCCCGTGGAGGGCGTCAGGGTCGAGGGGCATGAAGACCATGCACGGGAACGGCAGTGGAACCAGGGCCGGCGCCGCTGCATGACGAGCAACGTCAGTCGCACAGCAGGCGCCGAGAACCTCGGAGGTCAGCCCTCGTCCGACGCCAGACGCAGCGCGATGCTGTTGATGCAGTACCGCTGGTCCGTCGGCGTCGGATACCCCTCACCCTCGAACACATGCCCGAGGTGAGATCCGCAGCGGGCGCAGCGCACCTCGGTGCGGACCATCCCGTGCGAGCGGTCCTCGATCAGTTCCACCGCGTCCGAGTCCCGCGGGTCGTAGAAGCTCGGCCAGCCGCAGTGCGACTCGAACTTCGTCTCCGAGGTGAACAGGTCCGCGCCGCAGGCGCGACAGGAGTAGACGCCCTTGGCCTTGGTGTCGGTGTACTCACCGGTGAACGCGGGCTCGGTGGCGGCCTGCCGCAGCACGGCGTACTCGGCCGGGGTCAGCTCCGCGCGCCACTGCTCGTCCGGCTTCTCGACGTCGTACGACATGAGCCCTCATTCCTCACGCAGATCACTGGGACAGACGGTCCAGGATGTGCGGGCCGAGGTCGGTGACATCGCCCGCTCCCATGGTGAGAACGAGATCCCCGGGCCCCGCCATTCCCGCGACGGCCTCGGGCACCTCGCCCTTGTCGTGCACGGCGGTGACGTCCGCGCCGGCCGCCCGCGCCGCCTCGATGATCAGCTCGCTGGTGACCCCGGGGATCGGGTCCTCACGGGCCGGGTAGATGTCGAGGACCACGGAGGCGTCCGCCAGGGCCAGCGCCTGACCCATCTCCTTGCCCAGCTCCTGGGTGCGGGAGAACAGGTGCGGCTGGAAGACGACCAGGATGCGCGCATCACCGGCCGCCGCCCGCATCGCCTCCAGGTCCGCGGTCATCTCGGTCGGGTGGTGGGCGTAGGAGTCGATCACCTGCACGCCCTTCGCCTCGCCCTTGAGCTGCAGGCGCCGCTTCACCCCGGTGTACGCGGCCAACGCCGGCGCCAGCTCGGCGGCGGGGACGCCCAGCGCCACGCCCGCCGCGAGGGCGGCGACCGCGTTGTGCGCATAGTGCCGGCCCGGGACCGACACCGTGAAGGTGAGCTGCTCGCCGTCCAGCAGGACGGTGACCTCGCTCTTGAGCCCCTGCGGCACGACGGACAGCACCCGCACGTCCGCGTCCGCCGCCTCGCCGTACGTCACCGTCCGCACGGTCCCGGCGACGCGCCGGGTCAGCTCCCGGGCGCCCTCGTGGTCGGCGGAGATCACCAGCGTGCCGCCGGGCACGATCCGACCCGCGAAGGTCTGGAACGACTCGTAGATCTCGTCCATCGACGCGTAGTTGGCGTGGTGGTCGAGCTCCACGTTGAGCACGATCGCCACCTCGGGCGCGTACTTGTGGAAGCTGCGGTCGCTTTCATCCGCCTCGGCGACGAAGATCTCGCCCTCGCCGTGCAGCGCGTTGGAGCCGGGCGCGTCCAGGTCGCCGCCGATCGCGTACGACGGCTGCCGGCCGAGCGCGCCGAGCGAGACCGCCAGCATCGAGGTGGTGGTCGTCTTGCCGTGGGTGCCCGCGACCGCGATCGGCCGCAGGCCCTCCATCAGCGCAGCGAGCGCGTCGGACCGGTGCACCACGGGGATGCCCAGCTCCGCCGCCCGCGCCAGCTCCGGGTTGTCCGCCCGGATCGCCGACGACACCACGACACAGCTCGCATCGTCCGCCAGGTGCTCCGCCGCGTGCCCGATGTGCACGGTGGCGCCCAGCGCCCGCAGCGCTTCGGCGGTCGCCGATTCCTTGGCATCGCTGCCGGCGACGGCCGCCCCGCGCTGGGCGAGGATCTTCGCGATCCCGGACATCCCGGCCCCGCCGATACCGATGAAGTGAGGTCGCTCCATGGCGGTGGGAAGGCCGGGTGCCATGCGTGTTCTCCCAAGATTGCGATACGAGAAGGTAGGGCCCCACCCTAATGCCCCCAGGGGCGCGGGGAACGGCGCGACCAGCCACGGACGGCCGACGCACGCAACCCGGCAGCACCCCCGACGGCGAGAGGGCGACAGCTACGCCTTGCTGTGCGAGAACAGCTTCAGCACCGGCACCCCCACCTTGTGCCGAGCCCGGGAAGCCCAGTCCCGGTGGAAGAACTCCTCCACATAGTGGGGGTCGGTCAGCACGATCACCTCGTCGGCCCCCACCTCCGCGACCAGCCCCTTCAGCGCCTCCAGCGGATGGTCGTCGACCAGCCGCCCCTCCGCCTCGGACCCCGCGGTGCGCAACGCCGTCAAGGAGACCTCCAGCGCCTTCTCCCCGACGTTCATCGCCACGTCGCCCTCCGGCGTGGAACCCTCCCGCACCGCCTCGTCCAGCTCGCCGAGGGCGATGTCGTCGATGGCGCGCAGCAGCCGGTCCGCCTGTTCGCCGCGTGGCTGGAGGAGCACGTGGAAGGAGACCTGCTCGTCCCCGTGCAAGGTCGTGACGAACTCCACGTCGGCGGACGTCAGGGCCTTCTCGATCATCAAAACGCTTGTGAACACCAGCGCCCCTTCTTGTTCGAGGGCCCCATGGGCCCTCCGTCCTGCGTGGGCCGTTCCAGGCCCTGCGGAAACCATCCTGCCCCGTGATCGCACGGGTACTGCCGGTCTAAGTTTGCCCAGCGGAAGCTAAACGGAACGGCACATTCCGCTGATTTCACGACCGACGGTAGCGACTGAACAGGAACCCGGCCTCTTCCAGCAGGGACACGAGTTCGAAATGGCGCGGAACGGTGACGGACGGGCCGCCCGCGATCCGCTGCGCATCGCCCGCGGTGAGCATCGGCGAGACGGTCAGACACAGCTCGTCGAGCACGCCGGAGGCGATCAGCTGGCCCAGCAGCCGCGGCCCGCCCTCGGTCAGCAGCCGCGTGTGCCCGAGCCCGGCCAGCTCCCGGACGGCCCGTACGGGGTCCACGCCCACCCCGTCACCGGCGATCACCACCTGCGCGCCGGCCTTCTCCGCGGCAGCCCTGCGGTCGGGCGCGGCGGCCGCGCCGGTGAGGATCAGGGTGGGTACGGCCGGTGAGGTGAACAGCGGCAGCGAGAAGTCGAGGTCCAGGCCGGCGGTGACCACGGCGATCGCGGGCGCGGGGGCCTGACCGGCGGCCTCGCGCGCGGCGGCGAACTCCGCACGCACGCGTGCCGGGCGGTAGCCCTCCTGGCGTACCGTTTCAGCACCGACCACGACCACATCCGCCAGCGCCCGCAGCGTGCCGAAGATCCGCATGTCGGTCGCGGTGGAGATGGGCTGCGAGCGGCCGTCGTGCTGGGCGGCTCCGTCGAGCGTGGAGACCATGTTGGCGCGCAGCCACACCTCGGGGCCCTCGGGGCCGGTCCGGGGATAGGCGTAGGCGGCGGCGAGCTCGGACAGACTCCACTCGTGGTCGCCCCTTTCCCGGGTCTCGGAGGCCGGGGCTGCTGTTTCATCGGTCACAGGGAACAGGCGTCGCATGTTCCGCAGTGTTCCACGCCGCTTAAGCTGGGGAACCGTGTCGTCCTCCCCCGCTGCCTCCGGCCTCCACCCGATAGCCGACCCGGCCCCGCTGTCCCTGTGCGCCCGCGAGCCGCACGTCCCCGCGGACCGGCTGGTCGCCGAGATGGTGCCGCCGCCGCGGTTCGACTCGGTGCGCTTCAGCACGTACATCCCGGATCCGAACCAGCCCAGCCAGACCGAGGCGGTCCGGGTCCTGGAGGACTTCGCGGCCGGACTGGGCGGCGCGCACGCCACCGGCGCCGGCCGGCGCGGCCTCTTCGGCTTCGGCCGGGCGAAGACCCCCAAGGCCCCGGCCGGGCCGCGCGGCGTCTACCTGGACGGCGGCTACGGCGTCGGCAAGACCCATCTGCTGGCCTCCCTGTGGCATGCCACTCCGGC
Source organism: Streptomyces sp. NPDC096205 (assembly GCF_044763135.1). Classification (NCBI taxonomy): domain Bacteria; kingdom Bacillati; phylum Actinomycetota; class Actinomycetes; order Kitasatosporales; family Streptomycetaceae; genus Streptomyces; species Streptomyces sp. NPDC096205. Next base: position 1,123,016 of record NZ_JBIWFS010000001.1, read on the forward strand.
GGAGCCCTCCCTGAAGGCGTTCGGCACCTTCGTGGAGCTGACCAACCTGGTCGGCGCGCTCGGCTTCCAGCAGACGGTGAAGACCCTCTCCGGGCACCGGCTGCTGTGCATCGACGAGTTCGAGCTGGACGACCCGGGCGACACCGTCCTGGTCTCCACCCTGCTCGGCAAGCTGGTCGACGCGGGCGTCGCCCTCGCGGCCACCTCCAACACCCTGCCCGGCAAGCTCGGCGAGGGCCGGTTCGCCGCGGCCGACTTCCTGCGCGAGATCCAGGGCCTGTCGGCCCACTTCCGCGCCCTGCGCATCGACGGCGAGGACTACCGCCACCGCGGCCTGCCCGAGGCCCCGGCGCCGTACTCCGACGACCGGGTGACGAAGGCCGCCTACGCCACCCCGGGTGCTTCCCTCGACGACTTCCCGCACCTGCTGGAGCACCTCGCCCGCGTGCATCCCAGCCGCTACGGCGCGCTGACCGACGACCTCCGGGCGGTGTGCCTCACCGGTGTGACGCCCGTGCCGGACCAGTCGACGGCGCTGCGGCTGGTCGTCCTGGCCGACCGGCTCTACGACCGTGAGGTGCCGGTGCTGGCCTCCGGGCTGCCGTTCGACCGGCTGTTCAGCGAGGAGATGCTGAAGGGGGGCTACCGGAAGAAGTACTTCCGGGCCATCTCCCGGCTGACCGCGCTGGCTCGGGACGCCAAGCGTCTCGTGGAGTCCTGAACAGATCACCGAACATCAGATAGTACGCGCGCACAAGGGCGGGATCAGGCCACTGACCCGCCCTTTCGCGGCTCTTTCCGGTCGGAAACACGGCGTTCACCCTGCAAGCGACTTTGCCGGGCTAACGTGTTTCTTGACCATCTGTTGACCAACCATTGGGACGCGGCATACTGCTTTGCCGTGCCTCCAGGAGGCCAACCCATGCAACCCCTCATCGACAACGCCCGTACGTTCGGACAGCGCCCTGAGGAGTTCGCCAGGCTCGCCGAGGGCCAGTCGCCCACCGTTCTGTTCATCACCTGCTCCGACTCCAGGGTCGTACCGGCCCTGATCACCGGATCGGGACCCGGCGAGCTGTTCGAGCTGCGCACCGCGGGCAACATCGTCCCGCCCCACGACCCGGCCCGCCCCACCGCCGAGGCGGCCACCATCGAGTACGCCGTGGACGTGCTCGGCGTCCAGGACGTCGTCGTCTGCGGCCACTCGCACTGCGGCGCGGTCGGGGCGCTGGTCCGGGGCGACGACCTCGACGCGGTGCCGGCCGTGCGGGACTGGCTGGCGCACGCCGCCGGCGAGCCGGCCGCAGCGGACCGCGACGACCCCACCGTCGCCGCCGCGGTGCAGCACCACGTCCTCGCCCAGCTGATGCGGCTGCGTTCCTACCCCTGTGTGGAACGGGCCCTGACAGAAGGGCGGTTGCGCACCCACGCCTGGTACTACGAGGTGCACACCGGTGCCGTGCGCGAACACCGCGCGGAGTCCGACGCGTTCGAGGCCCTGTGAGGCGCGCCATGTCCATACACCCCCACATATCCCCCCACCTGAAGCAGGACTTCCTCGCTTCCCTCGTGGTGTTCCTGGTCGCTCTCCCCCTCTGCGTCGGCGTGGCCGTCGCCTCCGGTGTCCCGGCCGAACTCGGCCTGGTCACCGGCATCGTGGGCGGCCTCGTCACCGGAGTGATGCGCGGCAGCAGCCTGCAGGTGTCCGGCCCGGCGGCCGGGCTGACCGTGCTGGTCTTCGAGGCCGTCTCCGAGTTCGGCCTCGCCGCGCTCGGCGTGATGGTGCTCGCCACCGGCCTGCTCCAGATCCTCATGGGCAGCCTGAGACTGGGCCGTTGGTTCCGCGCGATATCCGTGTCCGTCGTCGAGGGCATGCTGGCCGGTATCGGTCTGGTCCTGATCGCCGGACAGCTGTATGCGCTCGCCGACACCAAGGCGCCCTCCTCGGGCCTGGAGAAGATCGCCGGTGTGCCCGGGGCGTTGGCGGACGCCCTCACGGACACCTCCTCGCTCGCCTCGCTGGCCCTGGGCGCCGGCACGATCGCCGTGCTGGTGCTGTGGCCGCGGCTGCCCGGCAAGGTGCGTTCGGTGCCCGGTCCGCTCGCCGCGGTGGGACTCGCGACCCTCGCCTCGGTGGCCCTGAGCCTGCCGGTGGCCACCGTCGAGGTGCACGGCCTGTTCGACTCGGTGCGGCTGCCCTCCCTCGGCACGCTGGGCGACCTGGCCGACCCCGGGATGCTCGCCACCATCGTCGCGTTCACCATGATCGCCTCCGCGGAGTCGCTGTTCAGCGCCGCGGCCGTGGACCGGATGCACTCCGGGCCGCGCACCGAGTACGACAAGGAGCTGGTCGCACAGGGCGCGGGCAACGCCGTCAGCGGTCTGCTCGGCGCCCTGCCGCTGACCGCGGTCATCGTGCGCAGCTCCGCCAACGTCCAGGCGGGCGCGCGCACCAAGGCCGCCCGGGTGATGCACGGCCTGTGGCTGCTGCTGTTCGCCGCCCTGCTGCCGCAGGTGCTGGCGTACATCCCCATCGCGGCCCTGGCGGGCGTCCTGATCCACGCCGGCGCCAAGCTGATACCGGTGCGCGCGCTCGTGCCGCTGTGGCGCGAGAGCCGCGGCGAGGCGGTGATCCTCGCGGTGACGGCGCTGGCGATCGTCTCGGTCAGCATGTTCGAGGGCGTGCTCATCGGCTTGGGCCTCGCCATCGTCAAGACGGCGTGGGAGGCCTCGAACCTCCGTCTGGAGGTCGTCGACAAGGGCGCGGGCCCCATCCAGGTGCATCTGTCGGGCAACGCGACCTTCCTCAGGCTGCCGAAGGTCCTCGACAGCCTGGAGGCACTGCCCCAGGACCGGCCCGTGGAGCTGGACCTGTCCGGGCTGCACCACCTGGACCACGCCTTCCGTACGGCACTCCAGGGCTGGTCCGAGCGGCACAGCGCGACCAGCGCCGAGCCGGTGAAGGTCACCGCGGCCGCCACCGAGCCGGTGGAGGTCGCCGCACCCTGAGTCGGCCCCTGAGTCCGGCCCCTGCCCGGTCCGCGCCCGCTCATGGCCCCGGACCGGGCACCGGGCATATCGTGACAGGAGCGGGCAATCGAGCCCTCCGGCCGAGGAGGTCGTCATGCTCCAGGAGCTGCTGGCGGTGGCCGCGGGGGCGGGCGCGGCGGGTCTGGTCTACGTCGCGGCGGCGGCCCGGGTGGTCAAGCAGTACGAACGCGGCGTGGTGTTCCGGCTCGGCCGGCTGCGCGACAAGCCGCGCGCCCCGGGGCTGACGCTGATCGTGCCCGGCCTGGACCGCATCCGCAAAGTCAATCTGCAGATCGTGACCATGCCCATCCCGGCCCAGGAGGGCATCACCCGGGACAACGTCACGGTGCGGGTGGACGCGGTCGTGTACTTCAAGGTGGTGGACGCGGCGGCCGCGATCGTCAATGTCGAGGACTACCGGTTCGCGGTCTCGCAGATGGCGCAGACCTCGCTGAGGTCCATCATCGGCAAGAGCGAGCTGGACGATCTGCTGTCCAACCGCGAGAAGCTCAACGAGGGCCTGGAACTGATGATCGACAGTCCGGCCGTCGGCTGGGGTGTGCAGATCGACCGCGTCGAGATCAAGGACGTGTCGCTGCCGGACACCATGAAGCGCTCGATGGCCCGTCAGGCCGAGGCCGACCGTGAGCGCCGGGCCCGGGTCATCAACGCGGACGCCGAGCTGCAGGCGTCGAAGAAGCTCGCCGAGGCCGCACAGCAGATGTCCGAGACCCCGGCCGCACTCCAACTGCGCCTGCTCCAGACCATCGTGGCGGTCGCGGCGGAGAAGAACTCGACGCTGGTGCTGCCGTTCCCGGTGGAGCTGCTGAGGTTCCTCGAGAAGGCGCAGCAGCCGCCACCGGACCGGTGACTCCTGCGACGCGCGTAGTTCCCGCGGGGCCCTGTGGGTGATAGACACGCCTGGTCAGTCCTGTCCGCCAACAGGAAGGCTGCACCATGTCCATGACTCGTCGTCAGGCGCTGGCCCGTTCCGGGGCCGTGGGGGCCGGTATCGCGTTCACCGGAGCCCTCTCGGAGCTGTTCACCGGTACGGCCGCCGCGCAGGGCCTCGGCCATCAGGGCTACGGCCCGCTCGTGCCCGACCCGAACGGCCTGCTCGATCTGCCGGAAGGTTTCCGCTATCGGGTGCTCTCCCGCGAGGGCGACGCCCTGCGCTCCGGCGAGGGCCCGGTGCCCTCCAACTTCGACGGCATGACCGCCCTGCCGGGCAGAGGCGGCCGCGTCCATCTCGTCCGCAACCACGAGAACCGCGTCACCGGCCGCATCATCGTCCCCACCGTCCCGGGCCTGACGTACGACCCGATGGGCAAGGGCGGCTGTACGACGCTCACCCTCGACTCCCGCAACCGCGTCCTGTCCGAGCGGGTGTCGATCGCGGGCACGGCCGTCAACTGCGCGGGCGGCCCGACCCCGTGGCGTACCTGGCTGACCTGCGAGGAGACGGAGGACAAGGCAGGCACCAACGGATACACCAAGGACCACGGCTTCATCTTCGAGGTGGACCCGGTCGACCCGCACCGCAGCGGCGCGGTGCCGCTGACCGCCATGGGCCGCTTCGCGCACGAGGCGATCGCGGTCGACCCCGGCCGCGGCATCGTCTACGAGACGGAGGACGCCTTCCAGAAGCCGTTCGGCCTGTTCTACCGCTTCCTGCCGGAGAAGCCGCTGGGCGGCCCCGGCTCGCTGCGCGCGGGCGGCCGGCTCCAGGCGATGCGGGTGCCCGGGGTGCCGGACCTGTCGGTGGTCCAGGAGGCGGGCACCTCGTTCGACGGGGTGCAGTGGGTCGACGTACCCGACCCGCTGGCGAAGTCGACGCCGATCCGGCTGCAGGACTTCGGGGCCGGGGGCATCACCCATGCGCAGAAGCTGGAGGGCTGCTACTGGGGCGGGCGCAGCGTGTACTTCGTGTCGTCGTTCGCCCGCAGGAGCAACGGCTCGGGGGCCGACCACTACGGCCAGATCTGGCGCCTTGACCCCCGGCGCCGCCGTCTGACCCTGGTGATCGTCTTCGGCCCGGACACCGATGTGCAGCTGCCCGGCGATTCCCCGGACAACATCTGCCTCGCCCCCAGCGGCGGCCTGATGGTGTGCGAGGACGGCAGCGGCATCCAGCACGTCTACGGCGTCACCCGCAGCGGCGAGGTCTACGCCATGGCCCGCAACCGCCAGAACATCGGCACACCACAGGCTCCGGCGTACAGCGAGTTCGCGGGCGTCACCTTCTCCCCCGACGGCAGGACGATGTACGTCAACTGCTACACCCCCGGCACGACGTTCGCCGTGACGGGACCCTGGAAGGGCTGACCCGCACCACGGCGGGCCCGGGCGGGTGACTCCCGCCCGGCACGGGCGCACGGACGGCACCGGCTCCCCGAAATGCCGGTTCGCTCCTCTTACGTTCGTACGGTGATCCTTTCTGTACGACGAATCGCCGCCGTCTGTGCGCTCGGCGCGGCCCTCTCCGCGTGCGGCACCCCCGTGACGCCGCCCCGTTCCTCGGGCGCGGCCCGCCCGGCCCCCTCCCCCTCGGTGACCCGGCCGCCCACCCTGGCGCCGGGCCCGGCGGGTGTGACCCCCGTCTTCCGCAACGGCCCCCGCGGCGCGGGCAGGACCGTCGCGCTGACCTTCGACGCCGACATGACCGCGGGCCAGGGCGACCGGGCGGCGGCCGGCGAGCACTTCGACAACCCCTCCCTGATCGCCACCCTGCGTGCGCTGAAGGTCCCGGCGACCGTCTTCATGACGGGCCGGTGGGCCGAGCAGTACCCGGAGCAGGCCCGCGCCATCGGCCGCGACCGGCTCTTCGAGGTCGCCAACCACTCCTACAGCCACTACGCCTTCACCCCCGACTGCTACGGCCTGCCCGACCTGCCCGCGGGCCGGATGCGGTCCGACGTGGAGCGGGCGTACACGGCGTTCCGCGCGGCGGGCGTCCCGGACGCGATGCCGTACTTCCGTTTCCCCGGTGGCTGTTACGACCGCGAGGCGCTGCGGGCCCTGACACCCACGGGTGTGACGGCCGTGCAGTGGGACGTGGTCGGCGGCGACGCCTTCGCCACGGACTCCGACGCGGTGGCCCGCCAGGTCCTGGACGGCGTGCGCCCCGGCTCGGTCGTCGTCCTGCACTGCACCCGCAGCGCGGCCCCCGCCACCGAGCGGGCCGTCCGGGAGATCGTCCCGGAGCTGCGCCGCCGGGGCTACCGCTTCGTGAAGGTCTCGGAGCTGATCGGGGCCGCCGCCCGGGGCCGGTGACCGTCCTACGCTGGAGACATGAGCGAGGACGACTACTGCCTGATCGCCCCGGCCCGGCCACCGAAGGCCGAGGGCCCGCCGTACGCCGAGTGCGTGCTGTGCCGGGAGCCGACGGAGTACCCCGAGACGTACAAGGGCATCACCCTGTGCCCGGTCTGCGAGTGGCAGGAGGCCCAGCGCACGGCCTGCTCGGGCTGACCGCTCACCGCGCCCACGCCGGCGACCAGGTCCCGGTGTCCGCGCGGCCGGACCGGCCGGCGACGAGGTGGTCGCGCAGCGCGGCGAGCGCCGGGTGCGGGTTGTCGCGGTGCCACAGCAGCGAGTGCGGGTAGACCGGCGTCGGGTCGCGCAGGGCGATGCGCCGCAGGCCCTGGTCGGCGGGCCAGACCAGCTGGGTCTGCGCGCCGACGAAGGTCGCCAGCGACGGTGAGTCGGCGATCGTGTCCAGCAGCGGCTCGGTGCCGAAGTCGGGGCCGGTGACCTCGATGGTGAGCCGGAACGCGGCGGCGAGGTCGTCGTAGTAGGCGCCCCACTCGGTCCGGGCGACGAGGCCCGGCATCCAGATGCGGTGCCCGACGAGATCGGCGGGCCGGACCGTGCGAGCGTCGGCCAGCGGATGCGCAGGTCCGGTGAGCAGTTGGAGCGCCTCGTCGAAGACCCGGACGGCCGCGATGCCGTCGGGGAGCTGCCGGCCGGGCATGGAGACGGCGCGGAAGGACGCGTCGATGGTGCCGGACCGGATGGCGTTGACGGCCGCCTCGGCGTCGAAGAGGGTCACCACGTCCAGCTCGACCTCGGGGTGCGCCTGGCGGAAGTCGCGCAGCAGGACGGCCGGGGCGAGCCGGCGGCCGATCACATCGACGCGCAGGGCACGCCGGCCGGGGCGGACCGAGGCGAGCGCCCGCTCCTCGGCCCGCAGCAGATCACGCGCGTGGGGCAGGAAGGCCTGTCCGTCGATGGTGAGCCGCGCGCCGCGCGCGGTGCGGGTGAACAGCCGTACGCCCAGGGACTTCTCCAGCGTGGCGATCCGCTTGGAGACGGCCTGCTGAGTGACCGACAGTTCGGCGGCGGCGTCCTGGAACCGCCCCGCGTCCACGGCGGCCACGAAGGTGCGAACGGCGTCGAGATCCACCCGGCCATCGTAGGGACACAACCGATGGTTGTGCCCGGGCGCCCGATCGGTTGTTTGATCTCATGGTCCGTCCGTCGGTTGGATACGCGCGGACAGCGTGAGGTTGTGCGGGGCAGGAAGGCGTGTCGGGATGGCGAAGGGGCTGGGGCGGCCGTTCCGGCGACTGTGGGCGGCGTACGCCGTCAGCGCGTACGGCAGCCGGCTCGGGTTCGGGGCGTTCCCTCTGATCGCGGTGCTCGTCCTGCACGCGGGTCCGGCCCAGGTGGCCGCGCTGGCCGCCACGGGGCGGGCGGTGGGGGCGGTGCTCGCGGTGCCGCTCGGGCCGTGGGTGGAGTTCCGCCGCAAGCGGCCCGTCATGATCGCGATGGACCTGACCCGCTGCGCGGCCCTGCTGAGCGTGCCCGCCGCGTTCGCGCTCGGCCTGCTCGGCTTCGCCCAGCTCCTCGTCGTCTCCGTCGTCGTCACCGCGGCCGGCATCGCCTTCAACGCGGCCGCGGGCGCGTATCTGAAGGCGCTCCTGCCGCCGGAGGACCTGCTCCTCGCCAACAGCCGGTTCGAGTCCACGACCTGGACCGCGACCGTGGTCGGACCCCCGCTCGGCGGGGCCGCGATCGGGCTGCTCGGCCCCGTGACGACCGTGGCCGCCGACGCGGTCAGCTATCTGCTCTCCGCGCTGGGCATCCGCTCCGTCGGCGGGACCGAACCGCCCCCCGCGCGCACCGGCGCACCCCGGCTGCGCGCGGCCGACCTGCTCGAAGGGTGGCGCCACCTCCTCACCCACCCCGTGCTGCGCCCGCTGTTCCTCAACACCGTCGCCGTCAACGGCCTGATCATGGCCACCGAGCCGCTGCTGACCGTCCTCCTGCTGGACCGGCTCGGGTTCGCGCCGTGGCAGTACGGTCTCGCCTTCGCGCTCCCCTGCCTGGGCGGCCTGCTCGGCGCACGCCTGGCGCCCCGGCTCGTGCGGCGGCACGGGCGGCGGGCGGTGCTGCTCGCCTCCGGGGTGCTGCGGGCGTGCTGGCCTCTCGGGCTGGCGTTCGTGCAGCCCGGCGTCGTGGGGATCGTCCTGTTCGTCGCCGTGCAGTTCGCCCTAGTGGCCAGCTGCGCGGTGTACAACCCGGTGCTGGCCACCTACCGGCTCGACCACACCCGCTCCGACCTCGTCGCCCGGACCCTGACCGCGTGGTCGGTCAGCGCGGGCGCGAGCATCGCCGTCCTGACCGCCGGGTGGGGCCTGCTCGCCGCCGTCACCGGCCCCCGCGCGGCGATCGCCGCCGCCGGAGCCGTCCTGCTGGCCACTCCCCTGCTGCTGCCGCTGCGCGGGGGGACGCCGTCCGAGGGCGACGCGGGGGTTGGCACACTGGACGGCGTGACCAGTGAGAGCCCCTTCCGTTCCGAGCCGAGCGCGCGTGACCAGGCGCCCCAGTTCGTGCTGCCGTTGGTCGTCCGCATGGAGCGCGACGCGCCCCCGGCCCGCACCGACGCGCTGGAGACCGCCGCCCGGGCCGTGCTGACGATCCTCAGCGACCCTCGGTCCCTCGGTGAGGGCGAGTGGGCGCAGGCCGTGCGGGACTGGCAGGATGCCCGGATCCGGAAGGTCGTACGACGGGCCCGGGGCGCGGAGTGGCGGCGGGCCGAGGCGCTGGACGGCATCACGGTGACCGGGAAGGCGGCGGAGGTACGGGTGTTCCCGCCCGTGCCGCTGGACGGCTGGCCGAAGGATCTCGCGCGGCTCCAGGTCTCCGGCACCGAGCTGGACGACCCCGAGGAGCCGGTCGCCGCGGACCCCGGGGCGCCCGTGCTGTGGATGAGCCCCGAGGTGGAGATGTCGGCCGGCAAGGCCATGGCGCAGGCCGGGCACGGCGCCCAGCTCGCCTGGTGGGAGCTGTCGGACGAGGAGCGCGAGGCCTGGCGCGAGGCCGGCTTCCCGCTCGCCGTGCGCACCGCCGACCCGGCCCGCTGGCGGGAGCTGACCCAGAGCGGGCTGCCGGTGGTGCGGGACGCCGGGTTCACGGAGATCGCGCCGGGCTCATGCACGGTGGTCGCGGAGCATCCGGCGCTGCGGGGCTGAGTGCCGGCTCCTCCCAGCTCTTGTTTGAACATCCCGGGGACGCCGCTCGTACAACGGGTCGTCGGCCGTGCATCACCGGCCACAGCGACCAGTCGGCTTTCCCCGGGAGGCTTCCTTTGCGGCGTATCAACGGTACGGCCCTGATCATCGCGGCCCTCGTCGCCACCGTGGGCGCGCTCGCTTTCCCCGTGTGGTCCTACACGGACCGTTCCGGCACCGGCCAGGCGAACCTGGCGGCCGGGACGGTGAACACCAGGTGGGGGCCGCTGACCGCGTCCGACCGCGATCTGATCGTGCGGGTGCGGCTGGCCGGGCTGTGGGAGCTGCCGGCGGGGCAGCAGGCCATGGAGCGGGCACCCAGCCAGGCGATCAAGGAGGCCGCCGACCATCTGATCGTCGGCCACACCGACCTCGACAAGCGGGTGCGGATCGTGGCGGCCCAGCTGGGTGTGGAGCTGCCGAACCAGCCCAACGAGCAGCAGCAGGGCTGGCTGCAGGAGATGACGGCGGCGACAGGCGAGGAGTACGAGTACAAGTTCGTCAACCTGCTGCGGTCCGCGCACGGCAAGATCTTCCCGGCGATCGGCGCGGTGCGGAACAGCACCCGCAACACCCTGGTGCGGCAGCTCGCCTCCGACGCCAACCAGACCGTGCTCGACCACATCACCGTGCTGGAGAAGACCGGCAAGGTCGACTTCGACGCCATCGCCAATGACGCCGTGAGCGGCTCCACCGCCAGCCCGACCGGGCCCCCACCGCCGGTCCCGGGCCAGCCCGTGCCGTCGGCGCCCGCGGCCGGGCCGAGCGGCGACATCCGCGCCACCTCACGGCCCTCGCCGGGAGCGCCCGGCACGGTCAACACGTCGCGGCCGGATCCGGTGGACTCGGAGGGGGTCCTGCGGTAGTTCCGCGGGCGTCCCGCAGTGAGGCGGGAACCTCAAATGTTGCTCTGAAAGCGGCCCGGCGGGATTCGGGACCGGGCCGCCTGGGCGATACCCCGAACGAGCACGCACACTCGGGGGAGGAACCATGGAGCGACTCGGGACGGGGATCGGCTGGCGGCCGGAGATCGCGGACGCCGTGGAGCGCATGCCCGGCATCGACTGGGTCGAGGTCGTCGCGGAGAACGTCTGCCCCGGCCATCTGCCGGACTCCCTGCGGCGGCTGCGCGAGCGCGGGGTGACCGTCGTCCCGCACGGCGTCTCGCTCGGGCTCGGCGGCGCCGACCGGCCCGACGAGGGCCGGCTCACCGCGCTCGCCGAGCGGGCCGAGGCGCTGGGAGCGCCGCTGGTCACCGAGCACATCGCGTTCGTCCGGGCGGGCGGCCCGCTCACCGCGTCCCCGCGCCTTGAGGCCGGGCACCTGCTGCCGGTGCCGCGCACCCGGGACGCCCTCGACGTGCTCTGCGAGAACATCCGCATCGCCCAGGACGCCCTGCCCGTGCCGCTGGCCGTCGAGAACATCGCCGCGCTGATCTCCTGGCCCGGCGAGGAGCTCACCGAGGGCCAGTTCCTCTACGAACTCGCCGACCGCACCGGCGTACGCCTCCTGATCGACGTGGCCAACCTGCACACCAACCACGTCAACCGCGGCGAGGACCCGGCCAAGGCACTGGCCGAACTCCCGCTGGAGGCCATCGCCTACGTCCATGTCGCGGGCGGCTTCGCACGCGACGGCGTCTGGCACGACAGCCACGCCCACCCCGTCCCCCGCCCCGTCCTCGACATCCTCACCGACCTCGCCACCCGCGTGTCTCCGCCGGGGGTGCTGCTGGAGCGCGACGAGAACTTCCCGGAACCGGCCGAGCTGGAGCGGGAGTTGGCGGAGATACGGGGTGCGGTGGAGGCGGGCGGCGGGGCAGCGGCCCCAGAAGGCCGCAGGGACGCCGGAGAGCGGCGGACCGACACCGACGAGACGAACCCCGAGGCACGCCTGCGACTCGGCCTCGCCCAGGCCGCCCTCCTGTCCGCCCTGGTCGCGGGAACCCCCGCCCCCGAGGGCTTCGACGGGGCCCGCCTGCGCGTACAGTCCCGGGCCCTCGCCGGGAAGCGGGCGGACGTGGTGGCCAAGGTCGCCCCGGAACTGCCCCAGATCCTGGCCGACGCCTACCGCCCCGCCTTCCTGGCGTACGCCCAGCGCACCCCCATGACGGGCGGCTACCGCCAGGACGCCCTGACGTTCGCCGAGACGCTGCTGGACGACGGGAACCTGCCGAACACTCGCACCCGCCGGGCCCTGCGGAACTGGTGGCTGGACCGAGCGGGCCCGACCCGGCCCCGACGCCCTCGACTGCCAAGGATGCTGCTCCGGCAGGGTTCTTAGGGGCGCGGGGCTGTATCGATGTGCGGCTCCGCCGCGTGGGCGCGACCAGCCACGGACGACGGTCAGTCGCCATCACACAGCACGACCCACTCGGTAGGCGCGCAGTAATATGCCCCCGCAACAGGAGGCACCCTTGCGACCCCGACCCCCCATACCCGGCCGAGGCATACTCAGCGGCACCGGACTGATCATCACCGGCCTGACCGCGACACTCCTCGCCATGGTCTTCCCGATCTGGTCGTACGCCGACCGCTCCGGCACCGGCCCCTCCGTCCTGGACGCCCAGACCGTGACGACCCGTTTCGGCCCGCTGTCCGCCCTGGACCGGGAGTTCATCACCAAAGTCCGCCTGGCGGGCCTGTGGGAGCTGCCCGCAGGCCAGCAGGCGCAGCAGAAGGGCACGACCCAAGCAGTACGCACCGCGGGACAACACCTGGTCGACGGCCATGTGTTCCTGGACGACCGGGTGCGCGACGTGGCCTCCCGGCTGGGCCTGGAGCTGCCGAACGAGCCCAACGAGCAGCAGCAGGCCTGGCTCGACACCCTCGACGCGGCCCAGGCCACCATGTACGACCGGGAGTTCGCCAACATCCTGCGGCTCGCGCACGGCAAGGTCTTCGGTGTGGTCGCGCAGGTCCGCGCGAGCACCCGCAACTCCCTGGTGCGGCAACTCGCCGAGGACGCCAACGCGACCGTGCTGGACCACATCAAGGTCCTGGAGGCCACGGGGTACGTCGACTTCGACCAGCTGGCCCACGACATGGCGGCCGCCTCCACCCCGCCGATCACCAACTCCCCGGCGCCGCCCGGCCCGACCACGGACCCGGCGCCCGCGCTGCCCGCGACCCCGGCGCCTCGCCGAGCTGTAGGTCACACCTCCGCCACAGCTCGTCCGGATGGTGAACAAGGCATGGAGTTTCCAGGGCCTTTGACATAGAAACGCGGCATGTTCTGGGTCCTCCTTCTGCTGCTGGCCTGGGCCGCCGCCGGCACCGCCTGCACCCGGCTGTGCCTGGCCGCCGTACGCGCCGCGACCCTGGAAACGGACGCGGTGAGCGCGGGCCGGGACCACACGCTGACCCTGTACGAGGCGGCGTTCCTGTCCGGCGGCCCCCGCCGGGTCGCGGATCTGACGCTGGTGTCGATGGCCCGGCAGCGGCGGCTGCTACTGGCCCACACCGGCTGGGCGACCGTCGTCGACCCGCGCGGGCGCGACGAGATGGAGCGTTCGGTGATCGGGGCGATCGGCCCGGAGGGCCAGTCCCCCATCGCGCCGGTCCGCACCGCCGCGGCCCACGCCGACCCGGTGCGCGCCCTGGCCGACCGGCTGGTGGGCGCCGGTCTCGCGGTGCCGGAGGACGGCCGTCCCTCGGTCGCCTCCGCGCTACGGCAGGTGCAGGCCGCCGCGGTCGCCGTGACGGTGCTCGGCGCGACCGCGCTGCTGCTGCCCGCCCCGGCCGACATGCCGCGCCCGCTGATGGCCATGTGGTTCGCGCTGCCGCTGATCCTCACGCTCAGCTCCCTGGTCATCGCCCGGTTCGAGGCGCGTCCGTACTCGCGCTGGGCCTCCCCCGCCGGGCAGCGGCTGCTCGGCGCGCTCGCCCGGCACACCGGCAGCGGCGACGACCGGGCCTTCCTCACGTCCGTCGCCGTGCGCGGTGTCCACGCCATAGGCGAACCGGACCTGCGAGCGGCCTTCGCACACCGTGAGCAGCATCTGGAGCGCTACTTCGACCACAAAGGCTGACGGGCCGACCCTTCAGGGGGCGCACAGGGGGCATTGGGGCCGACACCGGCCGGACGGTGCTTGCCTTGACCGACCAGCGAACGAAACATCCCTTTAGTCGCCGCCGTGCACCGAAGGGATACGCCATGAGAGCTGCCGCCCGTCACTCGGCTGCGGGGGCGCTGGCCGCCGCACTGCTGCTGACCACCTTGGCCGCGGCCCCGGCCGGCAGCGCGTCCGACCCGTTCGGTACGTCCCGTGCGCCGGGCGCGGCGGCCGAGCTGCGCGGCGCCGCGGTCGCCGCCGCGCGCGCCCGGCAGGCCGGTATCGACTTCGGCACGTGCTCGTCCGACCAGGACGTGCCCGGAACCATGGAGTGCGGCGCGGTGTCCGTCCCGCTCGACTACGCCGACCCGGACGGCAGGCAGATCACGCTCAGCGTCTCCCGGGTCCGCGCCACCCAGCGCGACCCGCACAACAGCAAGCACAAGGTGCCGCGCCAAGGTGCCCTTGTCTTCAACCCGGGCGGCCCCGGCGCCTCCGGCTTCTACTTCCCGCTGGTCGGCCTGCTGCCGGAGTGGAAGCGCATCGGCGCCGCCTACGACCTCGTCGGCTACGCCCCGCGCGGTGTCGGCCGCTCCGCGCCGTTGTCCTGCCAGGACCCGAAGCGGTTCTTCAAGGGGCCCTCCCAAGCGCCGACGCACCCCTCGGAGTCGTACAAGAGGGAGCGCATCGCCCAGGCCAAGGCGTACGCGCGCGGCTGCGCCGAGCGGGCGGGCGACGCCCTGCGGCACTACCACTCCCTGAACAACGCCCGTGACCTCGATGTGCTGCGCGCCGCCCTCGGCGAACGCCGGCTGACGTTCATGGGCGCCTCGTACGGCACGTACTTCGGGGCGCTGTACGCGACGCTGTTCCCCTCGCACGTGCGGCGGATGGTGTTCGACTCGGCGGTGGACCCCGACCCGGAGCGGATCTGGTACCGCAACAACCTCGCCCAGTCGGCCGCCTTCGAAGGGCGTTGGGCCGATCTGCGGGAGTGGATCGCCAAGCACGACAAGGTGTACGGCCTCGGCGACACCCCCGAGGAGGTGCTGCGTTCCTACGAGAGGGCGCGGGCCCGGCTGGCGGCGGAGCCGGCCGGCGGCAAAGTCGGTCCCGGGCAGTTGCAGGGGGCGTTCCTGCAGGCCGGGTACTACGACGACTACTGGCCGCTGCGGGCACAGGCGCTGTCGGAGTATCTGAAGGGCGACCCCCAGCTGCTGATCGACATCGCCGGACCGGTGCGGGACGCCGCCGGTGAGGCGGAGAACGCCGGTGCGGTGTACACGGCCGTGGAGTGCAACGACGCGCCCTGGCCGACGGACTGGCGGGTGTGGGACCGGGACAACACGCGGCTGGCGCGGGTGGCGCCGTTCGAGACGTGGGACAACGCGTGGACGAACCTGCCCTGCGCGTTCTGGCTCGCGCCGCGTCAGCAGCCCCTCGATGTGCGGACCGGGCCCGGGGAGCTGCCGCCGGTGCTGATCCTCGCGGCCGAGCGGGATGCGGCCGCGCCTTATGACGGGGCGCTGGAGTTGCACCGGCGGTTGTCGGGGTCGGTGCTGGTGACCGAGCGGGACGCGGGGTCGCACGGGGTGGCAGGGGGGCCGAACCGGTGTGTGAACGCGTACTTCGAGGCTTACCTGTTGGAGGGGCGTGTGCCCGGGCGCCGCGCGGCCTGCGAGGGACGTGCGGAGCCTTCGCCGTCTCGGTGACCTCGGTGACCTCGGTGGGGAACTGCGGACCGTTCATGGCTGGTCGCGCCCGCGCGGCGGAGCCGCATATCGATGCGGCCCCGCACCCCTGGGGCGTTCAGGCCAGGCCGGCGACCAGTTCGCTCACGCTCTTGCGGCGGCCGGTGAAGAAGGGCACCTCTTCGCGGACGTGCATCCGGGCCTCCGAGGCGCGCAGGTGGCGCATGAGGTCGACGATGCGGTACAGCTCGTCGGCCTCGAAGGCGAGCAGCCACTCGTAGTCGCCGAGGGAGAAGGAGGCGACCGTGTTGGCGCGGACGTCCGGGTAGCCGCGGGCCATCTTGCCGTGGTCGGCGAGCATGCGACGACGGTCCTCGTCGGGCAGGAGGTACCAGTCGTAGGAGCGCACGAAGGGGTAGACGCTGACGTAGTTGCGCGGCGTCTCGTCGGCGAGGAACGCCGGGATGTGCGAGCGGTTGAACTCGGCAGGGCGGTGCAGCGCCATGTTCGACCAGACCGGGGTCAGGGCGCGGCCGAGCTTGGTGCGGCGGAAGAGGTTGTACGCCTCCTGGAGCTGGTCGGCGGTCTCGGCGTGCCACCAGATCATGAGGTCGGCGTCGGCGCGCAGGCCGGAGACGTCGTAGGTGCCGCGGATCGTCACGTCCTTCGCGGCGAGCTGGTCGAACAGCTCCTGGACCTCTTCGGCGTAGCCCGCGCGGTCCTCGGGCAGCACGTCCTTCAGCTTGAAGACGGACCACAGGGTGTAGCGGATGACCTCGTTGAGGTCCTTGGCCAGCTTGCCCTTGTTCGGGATCCGGTCGGGGCCGGTGGTGGGGGCGTCGTCACTCATGGTCCTTATTCTCCTGCTCCTCCGTGCAGACTCTGCACCGGGTGGGCGGTGAGCTCCTGCACACCGCCGAGATCTCCGTCGAGCTGGTCCACGGCCGCGTACGCGCTCGCGATGCAGGCCGGGACGCCGACGCCGTCGTAGACCGCGCCGCACACGGCGAGGCCGGGGAGCTTGCCGAGGTGCTCGCGGATGCGGGCCACGCGCGCGTGGTGGCCGACCGGGTACTGGGGCAGGCCGTCGGTCCAGCGGGTGACGCGGGTGTCGAGGGGGCGCGCGTCCAGGCCGGTCGCCGCGCGCAGGTCGTGCCGGGAGACGTCGACGAGGTCGGCGTCCGCGCGGTCCAGGATCTCGGTCTCGCCGTAGCGGCCGACGGAGGTGCGCAGCACGACCACGTCCGGGTTCTCGTCGGCGATCCAGCCCCACTTCTGGGAGGCGAAGGTGGAGGCCTTGATGGTGCGGCCGTCGACGGGCGGGACCAGGAAGCCGCTGCCCTCGGGGAGGTGCACGTCCGCGCGGCGGTAGGCGAGGGTGATCAGCGCCATGGAGGCGTACTCGACGGCGGTCAGCTCGGCCGCGGCGGCCGGGGCCTCGGCGCGCAGCAGGGCCGCGGCGGCGGGCGCCGGGGCGGCGACGACGACGGCGTCCGCGTGCAGCACCCGGTCGCCGGTCACCACGCGCCAGCCCGTCGCCTCGCGGCGCAGCTCCGTCACGCGCGCGTGGGTGAGGATCTCGCCGCCGCGCGCGCGGACCGACTCGGCGACGGCGAGCGGCAGGCGGGCCACGCCTCCGGCGATGCCCATGAACACCGGGCCCGTCTGCTGGGCGGCGGCCGCCCTGGCCTGGATGTCGCGCACGGCCTCGGTGAGCGAGGTGTGCTGCTGTGCGGCCTGGAAGAGCTGGGGGACGGCCGAGCGCATGGAGATGCGGTAGGCGTCGCCCGCGTACACCCCGCCCAGCAGGGGTTCGACGAGCCGGTCGACGACCTCGCGGCCGAGCCGGGCGGCGACGAACTCGCCCACCGCCACGTCGTCCCCGATCTCGGTGCGGGGCAGCTCGGCGTCGGCATCGATGCGCTGCAGGCCCTCCTCGGACAGCACTCCGGCCAGGGCGGAGGCGGTGCCGGGGACGCCCATGACGTGGCCCTTGGGCATGGGGCGCAGGGCGCCGCGGGTCCAGATCGAGGCGGTGGCGGTGGCGGGCGGCTGGAGGCTGTCGGCGAGGCCGGTCTCCCGGGCGAGGTCGACCGCCTCGGGGCGGCGGGCCAGCAGCGACTCGGCTCCCAGGTCCACGCGCGCGCCCGCGATCTCGCCGGGCAGCAGCTTGCCGCCGACCCGGTCGGACGCCTCCAGCACGGTCACGGCCGCGCCGCGCGTCAGCAGCCGGTGGGCGGCCGCGAGTCCCGCGATACCGGCCCCGATGACGACGACCTGCCTGGTGTGGGTGCCACGTGCGCTCATGACCCCCACTTTCTCATCCGCCACCGACAACGCGGCCGGGGCCGTGTGTCCCCGCCGAGTCCCGACCGTTATCGCCTCGGAACGCGACGACCCCAACGTCCGGGCGGGCCCGGGCGTCCAAGAGGCATCTAGGTGTCGACCCTCGGGGGGAAGTCCCATGCACGCACGCGTACGACCCGCGCGGACCCTGGCCGCAGTCCTGCTCGCCGCGGCCCTGGCGCTCACCGGGTGCAGCAGCGGCGCGAACGACAGCGGCGGCAGCAGCGACGCCGACGACAAGGCGGCCGCCGTGTCGGACGGCCGGGGCGCGCAGGGCGCCGAGGCGGCGGGCGGTGCCGCCACGGACCACAAGGCCGCGCCCGTGCCGGACACGCCGTACATCATCCGCACCGCCTCGCTGACGGTCCAGGTGAAGGAGGTGCCGAAGGCGCTGGAGCAGGCCCGTACGGTCGCCGAGGCCGCGGGCGGCTATGTGGGCCGGGAGTCGACCTCACGGGACTCCGAGGGCCGCGAGCGCACCCGGCTGGTGCTGCGCGTGCCCGCCGGCTCCTACGACGAGGTGCTGGCCGATCTGGAGGGCGCGGGCAGGCTCCTGGAGCGCAGCGCGCAGGCGGAGGACGTCACCGAGCAGGTCGTCGACGTGGAGAGCCGGATCAGGACGCAGCGCGCGAGCGTGGCCCGTATCCGGGAGCTGATGGACCAGGCGACCCGGCTCAGTGACGTGGTGGAGCTGGAGGGCGAGCTGAGCACCCGCCAGGCCGACCTGGAGGCCCTGCTGGCCCGGCAGGCGTCCCTGAAGGACCGCACCAGCCTGGCGACGATCACGCTGTCGCTGACCGAGACGCCGGTGAAGCCGGCCGCCGAGGACGACGACCCCGGGTTCGGGGACGCCGTGTCGGGCGGCTGGGACGCGTTCCTGACGACCCTGCGGTGGATCGCGCTGGTGCTGGGCGCGGTGCTGCCGTTCCTCGCGGCGCTCGCCCTGCTGGCGCTGCTGTGGGTGCGGGTGGTCCGGCCCCGGCTGCCGCGCCGCTCGGAGCGGCCCCCGGCCATGACGACGCTCGGCCCGCTGCCGGCGGCCCGTCCGGTGCCCGGTCCTCAGCGGCAGGGCGACGAGGACTGAAATGCCCTGTCCCCGTAGCGTGTTCGCATGACCATGAACAGGGGCACGGGGAACGGGAAGAAGCGGCTCGTCGTGATCGGCGGGGACGCGGCGGGCATGTCGGCGGCGTCCCAGGCGCGCCGGATGAAGGGCCCCGACGAGCTGGAGATCGTGGCCTTCGAACGCGGCCACTTCTCCTCGTACTCGGCGTGCGGGATTCCCTACTGGGTGGGCGGTGACGTCACCGACCGGGACGAGCTGATCGCCCGCTCCCCGAAGGAGCACCGCTCCCGCGGGATCGACCTGCGCATGCGCACGGAGGTCACGGAGATCGACGTGGCGGGGCAGCGGGTACGCGCGCGTGAGGTGGATTCCGGGGCCGAGTCCTGGACGTCGTACGACTTTCTGGTGATCGCCACGGGTGCTCGGCCGATCCGGCCCGAGATGCCGGGCGCCGACGCGCCCGGGGTGCACGGGGTGCAGACGCTGGACGACGGGCAGGCGCTGCTGGACACGCTGGAGCGGACGCGCGGGCGGCGCGCGGTGGTCGTCGGCGCCGGGTACATCGGTGTGGAGATGGCCGAGGCGCTCATCCACCGCGAGTACGAGGTGACCGTCGTCAACCGGGGCAGCGAGCCGATGTCGACCCTCGACCCGGACATGGGCCGCCTGGTGCACAAGGCGATGGAGGGCATGGGCATCACCATGGTCGACGACGCCGAGGTCACCGCGATCCGGACCGGGCCCGACGGCCGGGTGCGGGCGGTGGCCACCGCGGACGGCGAGTACGCGGCCGATGTCGTCGTGCTCGGCATCGGCGTCCGTCCCGAGACGTCCCTCGCCCGTGCGGCCGGGCTGCCGCTGGGCACGCACGGCGGCCTGCTGACGGACCTCGCGATGCGAGTGCGCGGCCACGAGAACATCTGGGCCGGCGGCGACTGTGTCGAGGTCCTCGACCTGGTCTCCGGCCGCGAACGGCACATCGCGCTCGGCACCCACGCCAACAAGCACGGCCAGGTCATCGGCACCAACGTCGGCGGCGGGTACGCCACCTTCCCCGGCGTCGTCGGCACCGCCGTCAGCAAGGTCTGCGACCTGGAGATCGCCCGCACGGGTCTGCGCGAGAAGGACGCCCTGCGGGCGGGCCTGCAGTACGAGACGGTCACGATCGAGTCCACCAGCCGCGCGGGCTACTACCCCGGTGCCTCCCCCATGACGGTCAAGATGCTCGCCGAACGCCGCACCGGCCGCCTCCTCGGCGTCCAGATCGTCGGCCGCGAGGGGGCGGGCAAGCGCGTCGACATCGCGGCCGTCGCCCTGACCGCGGGCATGACGGTCGACCAGATGACCGCCCTCGACCTGGGCTACGCCCCGCCGTTCAGCCCGGTGTGGGACCCGGTCCTGGTCGCGGCGCGCAAGGCGTCGGGCAAGGTCCGGGCGGGCTAACGGCGCGTCAGCGGAAGCGGGCCCGTCCTGGGGGCCACCAGTCCCTCGACGAGGGTCTGCTCGCCGGCCGCCGAGCCGTCCAGGTAGAGCCGGCCGCCCTTGTCGCGCAGATCGATGAGGAACCGTGTGGCCGGGCCGGACCGCTCAAGGCCGTGGATGCGCTCGTCGGTGTAGCCGAGGCCGTTGAGGATCTTCCTGACCTCGGCCGGGGTGGGGTTCGCCAGGTTCCACAGCGCCTGGGCGACGCGCTCCTCGTGGTGGTGCTTCGCGCACCAGTCGCGCGCGTCCAGTTCCACCTCCGGGCCCGCGGTGGGGGCGATGGGCCCCTCCAGTTCCTCGGTCGCGGGATCGTCGGCCGGCGGGTCCGTCGGATACCCGGCTCTCGGGCCGTGCGCGGGGCAGGACCGCGCGACATCCTCCAGCATCGCGGCGAAGGCCGTTTCCTGACCGGAGACCGCCGCGGCCTGGGTGCGCCGGGCGCCGGCCGGATCGGTGCTCGGCTTCTCGGTGCCGCAGGCGGTGAGCGACACGGCGGCGAGAGCTGTCGCCGCGAGGGCGACCGTACGGGTGAGAGCGGTGATTCGTGACATGCGCACAGCCTCCGCCCCCGCCTGCCCGCCGCACATGAGTACCGGTACTCAACACCGGCGGGCGCCCCTGCCTAGGCCGACCCGTTGAGGCGCGGCAGTGCGGACACGGCGGCGCTTCCCGACACCGCGGCGCTGCCGGGCTGTTCGGCCGGCCGCGCATGCGCGGCCACCGCCGGGCGCGACCTCAGCCGGTGGCTGACGGCCTCGTCCAGCGTCACCGGCCGCTGCATCTGCGTGGCCAGCCGCCCGGCCTCCTGCCCCAGCCGTGCCACGTCCTCCCACGGGATCCGCACCACGAGCGCGATCTCGGCCTCCCCGTCCGGAAGGGCATGCATCGCGGGCACCGCGCCGACTCGTTCGTTCATCGCCATGTGCAGTCATACGTGCGTGCCGACGGCCACGTTCACCGGTTCGCCACACGGATCGGGGGCAGTAGTCCTGTGTGGTCATCCCCGTCCATGACGTGAACCCCGTACGGCGCACCCCCTGGGTGACGTACGGCCTCATCGCCGCGAACGTCGTCGTGTTCCTGTTGATGCCGTGGAGCGGCCAGGGCCTCGCGCAGCTCTGCCACATGCAGGCGTTCCTGGACCAGTACGCGGCCGTCCCGCAGGAGCTGATCCACCATCAGCTGCCGCGGCTGGTGCCGACCGGCGACGTCGGCGTCGGCGCGCAGGGGCCGGGCTGTGTGATCGGGCCGCCGGACTACGACAAGTCGCCCGAGCTGAGCGTGGGGACGGCGATGTTCCTGCACGGCGGCTGGCTGCACCTGCTGGGCAACATGCTGTTCCTGCTGATCTTCGGCAACAACGTCGAGGACCGCATGGGGCATGTGCGCTTCGCGCTGTTCTACGGCGTCTGCGGCTTCGTGGCGACCTATGGCTTCGCGGTGCTGAACGTCGACTCGGGCGAGCCGCTGATCGGGGCGTCCGGGGCGATCGCCGGGGTGCTCGGGGCGTATCTGGTGCTGTATCCGAAGGCCAGGGTCTGGGTCCTCGTCCCGTTCCTGATCTTCCTGCCGCTGCGCCTTCCGGCCTGGATCGTGCTGGGCTTCTGGTTCGCGCTCCAGGCGGTGTACTCGTCCGGCGAGGGCGTCTCCGACGCGGGCACGGTGGCGTACGCGGCGCACATCGTCGGGTTCCTGGCCGGCATGCTGCTGGCCTGGCCGCTGCGCCCGGGCACGCCCCCGCCGCCGGAGCCGCGCGGCCTGCTGTTCGGCAGACGGGCGCGCCCCCGGCACACGTGGTGAGCGGTCAGCCGGCCGTCTGGGTGTGGACGTAGTCGACGAGGCGCGTCAGGGCGTCGGGGTCGGTGGACGGCATGACGCCGTGGCCGAGGTTGAAGACGTGGCCCTCCAGGCCCGCGGCGGAGTCCAGGACCTCGCGGGTCTTGGCCTCGACCGCCTCGGGCGTGGCGAACAGCACGGTCGGGTCGAGGTTGCCCTGGAGCGCCTTGCCGGGGCCGACGCGGCGGGCGGCCTCGTCGAGGGGCACCCGCCAGTCGACGCCGACGACGTCCGCGCCGGCCTCGCCCATCAGGCCGAGCAGCTCGCCCGTGCCGACACCGAAGTGGATGCGCGGGACACCGTAGGACTCGACCGCGCGGAAGACCTTCGCGGAGGCGGGCATGACGGAGCGGCGGTAGTCGACGGGGGCGAGGGCGCCGGCCCAGGAGTCGAACAGCTGGATCGCGCTCGCGCCGGCCTCGATCTGCACCTTCAGGAACGCGGCCGTGATCTCCGCGAGGCGGTCGAGCAGGTCGGCCCACAGCTCGGGGTCGCCGTACATCATCGCCTTGGCGTTCTCGTACGTCCGCGACGGGCCGCCCTCGACGAGGTAGCTCGCGAGGGTGAACGGGGCGCCCGCGAAGCCGATCAGCGGGGTGGACCCGAGCTCGCGGGTGAGCATCCCGATCGCCTCGGTGACGTAGGAGACGTCCTCGGGGGTGAGGTCGCGCAGCTGGGCGAGGTCGGCGCGGGTGCGGATCGGGCGCTCGACGACCGGGCCGACGCCGGGCTTGATGTCGAGGTCGATGCCGATGGCCTTGAGCGGGACGACGATGTCGCTGAAGAAGATCGCCGCGTCCACGCCGTGCCGGCGGACCGGCTGCAGGGTGATCTCGGTGACCAGCTCCGGGCGCATGCAGGATTCGAGCATCGGGATGCCCTCGCGGACCTTGCGGTACTCCGGCAGCGAGCGGCCCGCCTGCCGCATGAACCACACGGGCGTGTGCGGCACGGGCTCGCGCCTGCACGCCTTGAGGAAGGCGGAGTCGTAGGTGGCTGTCGGCTGCTGGCCCGCAGGGCTTCCGTTGGCACTCACGTCGGAAAGTCTCGCACGGCGCCGGAGGTGACGTGGCCGCCCCCCTGCCGGGTGTCTTGCCCTGCGCACGGCCCCCGTTCCCCTTACTCTTCCCCGCATGGCTGCGGCTCAGGGAAGACTGTCGGACGGCGCTGGCGGAATGGACGAGAGCAAGGACACGGGGGACATCGCAGACGGGGAGCGGCATACGGGTGGGACGGCACCGCTGCCGTTCAGGGCCGCCGTCGACGCCCTGCGGGCGGCCCGGCTGCGCCCGCAGATCGAGGTGGAGCCGACACCGGCCCCCAAGCGGCTGGCCCCCTTCGCGTACGCGCTGGAGGCGACCGTCGTGGACGGTGAGCAGGAGCTGGCCGACGGCCGGCTGGTGCTGCTGCACGACCCGGCCGGGCACGACGCCTGGCGCGGCACGTTCCGGCTGGTGACGCTGGTGCGCGCGGAGCTGGAGCCGGAGATGGCGGTCGACCCGCTGCTGCCGGACGTGTGCTGGACCTGGCTGACCGGCGCGCTCCAGGCGCGGGGTCTGGCGTACGGCGAGCCGAGCGGCACGGTCACCCGGGCGAGCTCTCATCATTTCGGTGGTCTGTCGGCCCGTCCGGCCGCCTCGCAGATCGAGATCCGGGCGTCCTGGACGCCGCGGGAGGGGCTGGGCGGGATTCCGGACACGGCGGCGCATCTGGCGTCCTGGTGCGATCTGCTCGCCCAGGTCGCGGGGCTGCCTCCGGCCGGTCCCGGGGACGCGTCGGTGGTGACGCTGCCGCAGCGGCGGGGTCCACAGAGCCGGTGACGGCGTCCCTGGGCATCCTCAGGGCCATCTCTTTGTCGATACGGCCACTTTCCATCAGAAGCAGTCGATCGAACGAAACGATGTGGTCACCGAACGATCGATCGCCTGTCCGAATTGCACTAATTGTTACTCACTAGATCGTGATCATTCTCTAAAGGGCACCGGGTTTGCTGCCGAAGACGACTGTGACCTTCAAAGCCGTCCCGCACCCAGGAGGCCTGGTGTCCGTTCTCCTCGAGCAGCCCGCAAGCCTGGTCGCCTACCGTCCCAACAAGCCCACCGCCATGGTCGTCGTCGCGGATCCACGCGTACGCTCCACCGTCACTCGCCATCTGTGGGCACTCGGAGTGCGCGACGTCATCGAGGCGTCGTCCGTCGCCGAGGCCCGACCCCGCATCGGCAACCCCCGCGACATCTGCGTCGCCGATGTCCATCTGCCCGACGGTTCGGGCCTGACCCTGCTCTCGGAGACCCGCGCCGCGGGCTGGCCCAACGGCCTCGCCCTGTCGGCGGCCGACGACATCGGTGCCGTGCGCAACGCCCTCGCGGGCGGAGTGAAGGGCTACGTCGTCACCGGCACCCGCACCAACGTCGGGCTCCCCACCCGGCCCGGTGCGGCCCCCATCGGCGCAGCCGCCGCACGGCTGCACCGCCGCCCCCCGGGTGCTCCGAGCCACCCGGGCGGCTACCGCGAGCTGTCCGGCCGTGAGGTCGAGGTGCTGCGGCTCGTCGCCGAGGGCCAGTCGAACAAGGCGATCGGTGTCTCCATGGGCCTGTCGGCCCTGACCGTCAAGAGCCACCTCGCCCGCATCGCCCGCAAGCTCGGCACGGGCGACCGCGCCGGCATGGTGGCGGTGGCCCTGCGGACCGGGATCATCCACTGAGTCGGTGTTCATGAGCATGACCGGAGCCGGCCGTCGATTCCCCAAGCGTCCGCGACCGCCTCTTGTCATGAAGCGTCGTGAACCGGGTGTTTCACCGAGCTGACTGGTTTACGACCCCAAGGTGCCCGTCGACGGAACGTTCCGTCGGCGGGCCCTGTCCATGCATGGATACCCTTGACAGGTGACCGACGCCCAAGAGACCGCAGCAGACACACCACTGCGAACCACCGGGGGCGCCCCTCCGGACGACGACGGATCTTCTGCTGAAGGGGCGCCGATCCCGCTGCTCGAACCCCGCGAGGGCATTCCTCCGGTGATCGCCGACGAGGCCGCCCTCGCCGAGGTGATCGCCGCCTTCGCCGCCGGCTCCGGCCCCGTCGCCGTGGACGCCGAGCGCGCCTCCGGCTACCGCTACGGCCAGCGCGCCTACCTGGTGCAGCTGCGCCGCCAGGGTGCCGGGACCGCACTGATCGACCCCGTGGCCTGCCCGGACCTGTCCGGGCTCGGCGAGGCGCTGTCCGGCGTCGAGTGGGTGCTGCACGCCGCCACCCAGGACCTGCCCTGTCTGCGCGAGATAGGCATGGTGCCGGGTCTGCTGTTCGACACCGAGCTGGCCGGGCGGCTGGCCGGGTTCCCGCGGGTCGGCCTCGGCGCGATGGTCGAGTCCGTCCTCGGCTTCGTCCTGGAGAAGGGCCACTCCGCCGTCGACTGGTCCACCCGTCCGCTGCCCGAGCCCTGGCTGCGCTACGCCGCGCTGGACGTCGAGCTGCTCGTCGACCTGCGCGACGCGCTGGAGAAGGAGCTGGACCGGCAGGGCAAGCTGGAGTGGGCCCGCCAGGAGTTCGACGCCATCGCCTCGGCCCCGCCGGCCGAGCCGCGCAAGGACCCCTGGCGCCGTACGTCCGGGATGCACAAGGTGCGCAGACGCCGGCAGCTGGCCGTCGTACGGGAGCTGTGGCAGACGCGGGACCGGATCGCCCAGCGGCGGGACGTGTCCCCGGGCAAGGTGCTCTCCGACGCGGCCATCGTGGAGGCCGCGCTCGCCGTTCCGGCCAACGTGCACGCGCTGGGGGCGCTGAACGGGTTCGGGCAGCGGATGGCGCGGCGGCAGCTGGAACAGTGGCAGGCGGCCGTGGACCGGGCCAGGGCGCTCACCGAGTCCCAGCTGCCGCAGCAGGGGCAGGCCGTCGCCGGGCCTCCGCCGCCGCGCGCGTGGGCGGACAAGGACCCGGCCGCCGCGGCTCGGTTGTCCGCGGCGCGGGCGGCTGTTTCCGCGTTGGCCGAGCGTTTGAACATGCCTCAGGAGAACTTGATCGCTCCGGACACGGTGCGGCGGGTGTGCTGGGAGCCGCCGAAGGTCGTCGACGCCGAGTCCGTCGGGGCCGCGCTGGAGGGGTACGGGGCGCGGGCCTGGCAGGTCGAGCAGGTCACGCCCGTCCTTGTGGAGGCCCTGTCCGCCTAGGCGCGACCGGGTGCCTCATCGCGTGGCCCCTCTCATGAAGCCGTTGTAGATGAACCTCTGCAGCAGCAGGAAGACGATCAGGGTCGGCAGGATCACCAGGACGGTTCCTGCCGAGATCGTCTCCCAGTGGGCGGCGTAGGGGCCGCGGAAGCGGAAGAGGGACGTCGAGATCACGCCAAGCTCTTCGGAGGGCATGTAGAGGAAGGGGATGTAGAAGTCGTTGTAGACGGTGATCCCCTTCACGATGACGACCGTCGCGATCGCCGGTTTCAGCAGCGGGAAAATGATCTTCCGGTAGATCGTGAAGGCGTTGGCGCCCTCCAGGCGTGCGGCCTCGTCCAGGGAGATCGGGATCGACCGGACGAACTGCAGGAAGATGTAGATCGAGACGATGTCCGTGCCCATGTAGAGCACGATCGGCGCCCACAGGGAGTCGAACATGCCGAAGCTGTTGACGATCTGGAAGGTCGCCACCTGGGTGGTGACGCCGGGGACCAGCGCGGCGACCAGGAACAGCGCCACGACCAGCTTGCGGAAGCGGAACTGGAAGCGGTCGATGGCGTAGGCCGTCATCGAGCCGATCAGGACCGTGCCGCCGATGGCGAAGAGCAGGATCAGGGTCGTGTTGCCGAACGCCTGGAGCATGTGACCGTCGCGGAACGCGGTCACATAGTTGTCGAAGTTCAGCAGGTTCCCGGGGAGTGAGAGGGCGCCGTCGGACTCCGCCATCTCCCGCTCCGACTTCAGCGAGGTCAGCAGGACGACGACCAGCGGGAGCAGGACCACCGCCGTCGCCGCGAGCAGCGAGAGGTGGACGAGCGTGCGGGCAACGGCTCGGCGTGTCATACGAGATCCACCTTGTCGTCGGGGACCAGGCGGCGTTGGAGCCAGGTCACCACCAGGATGATCAGCAGCAGGACGACGGCCGCGGCCGAGGCGAGCCCCGTCTTGTTGAAGCGGAAGGCCAGTTTCACGGTCTGGATCACGAAGGTCTCGGTGCCGGTCGCGCCGCCGGTCATGATGTACGGGATCTCGAAGACCGACAGCGAGCCGGAGATGGACAGGATGACCGTCAGGCTCACGACCGGCTTGATGCCCGGCGCGATGATGTACCGGAACTGGTGCCAGCGGTTCGCGCCGTCCAGCTCGGCCGCCTCGTACAGCTCCCCCGGGATCGACTGGATCGCGCCGAGGAACAGCACGAAGTTCAGGCCCAGATAGCGCCACACCGAGACACCCGCGAGCGAGGTGTTCGCGGAGGTGGACGTGGACAGCCAGGCGTGGTCGGTGTGCACGCCGAACAGGCTCAGCACCGAGTCGAGGGTGCCGCCGTCCTGGAAGAAGTAGAGGAAGACGAAGCCGATCGCGACGCCGTTGATCAGGTACGGGAAAAAGAGCACGCCCTTGTAGAAATTGCGGAAACGAACATTGAAGCTCAGGATCGTCGCGAAGTAGAGGGCCGCCGCTATCTGCACGGCGCTGGCCGCGAGGTAGTAGCCGCTGACGAAGAACACCCGGAACAGGTCCTCGCGGGTGAAGATCTCCGCGTAGTTGCCGGTGCCCGTGTAATGCAGCTCCGGGCTCACGCCGTCCCAGTCGGTGAAGCTGTACGCCACCATGTTCGCTATCGGCGCGTAGGTGAAAACGATCAGCAGAACGAGCGGAACGATCAGGAACAACCACGGCGTCATGCCGCGCCACAGGCGTGTCCCGCGCGGGGCGGGGGCGGCCGGCGCGGTCCCCGCGGCCGCCCGGTCGACCGGCTTCTGTGCGGTGGCGGCCATCAGCGCTGCGCCTCGGTCCAGCGCTTGCTGAGGTCGGCGAAGAACTCGTCCAGACTGCCCTGGCCGGCGCCACGGGCGAGGTCGACCAGCTTCTGCCGGTACTCGGGGGCGAAAATGCCGGTCTCCGACTCGTTGTCGATCCGCTTGACCTCGGCGCCCTTGGCGTCGCTGACCTCGATGAGCTTCACGCCCGCGTCCTCGTAGGGCTTGAGCACCTCAGGAAGTGTGCCGTTCTTCAGCGGGGAGATCGCCAGATTGTCCTTGTCGTAGCCGGACTTGTCGGTGAACCAGTCGATCCAGGCGCGGGCGGCCTCCTTGTGCTCGGAGTGCACATTGACGGCCTGGTTGTAGTCGGGGCCGACCACCGCGCAGAACCTGCCGTCGGTCTGGGCCGGGAAGGGCATGAACCCGATGTCGTCGGGGTCCACCCCGGCCTTCTCGGCGGCGTCCTGGAACTGCACGATCGCCCAGGTGCCGAGCCACTGGGTGGCGATCTCGCCCTGGGCCGTACGGGCCTTGGACTGCTCCCAGTTGGTGGTGGTCGGGTCCTTCTCGGCCAGGCCCTGCTTCACGATGTCGTACAGCAGCGTGTCCCCGACACGCAGGTCGGCGCCCTCGGCCCAGGGGTCGCCCTCGGCGAGCTCGGTGGTGGCGCCGGGGTCGCAGTGGACCGAGCCGTTGACGGCCGTCCAGGAGCTCATCGTCCAGCCGGCGGCGAAGTTGGTGTAGTAGGGCACGGCGTCCGTCTTCGCCTTGATCGCCTTCAGCGCGGTGAGGAACTCGGCCGGGGTGGTGGGCCATTCGGTGACGCCGGCCTCCCGCCAGACCCTGCGGTTGTAGACGAAGCCGGGCATCACACCGACCGGGCTCTGGCCGTAGACCTTGTCGTCGACGGCGGTGAAGTCGGTGAAGCGGTACTTCTCGCTCCGCTCCTCGACCGTGCCCAGCGAGGCGAAGAACTTCGGGTAGTCGTCCTTCTTGATCACGGCGGGGATCAGCAGGACGTCGCCGTAGTTCTCCGTGTTCATCCGGATCTTGACTTCGGACTCGTAGTTGGTGAGGGCCTCGAACTCGACCTTCACCTTCGGATAGACCTTGCGGAACTCGGCGGCGTACCGGTCCATCGTGCCGTCCTGCACGAGGTCGGTGCGCACGGTGAGGACCTTGATGGTCCCGCTCACCTCGGCCGGGTCGGTGGGCGCGTCGGCGGCCGCGCCCTTGGAGGTGCCTCCGGTGCCGGTGCACGCCGAGAGCAGCAGGGCGGCACCGGTGACCAGGGCGAGGGCTGTACGGCGGTACATGTGCATCAGCTCCGTTCAGGGGGACGGACGAGCACGAGCGGTTGGCGGGTTGGCTGGTTCGGAACTCTGACAGCGCTTTCTCGACCGGTAAAGTCTCTATCTCGCCAACGCGCCAAAAACCGTTCCCCGTACTGGGGTTGACCGGTCTAGGGAGCGCGCATGCCGAACGACACGCCTCCGTACCGCCGGGCAGCCTCACCGATGACCTGGCCGCCGCGGCCGCGCGTCACCATCAAGGACGTCGCCGCGCGGGCCGGGGTGTCCAAGGGCGCGGTGTCGCTGGCGTTCAACCACAAGCCCGGCCTGTCGGAGGCGACCCGGGACCGGATCTTCCGGGCCGCCCGCGAGCTGGGCTGGGCGCCCAGTCTGACCGCGCGGTCGCTGGCCGGTGCGCGGGTGGACGTGGTGGGGCCGGCGATCTGCCGGCCGGCCCGGCTGCTGGGCCTCGAGCCCTTCTACATGGAGTTCGTCTCGGGGGTGGAGAGCGTCCTGACCGAGCATTCCTGCGCGCTGCTGCTCAGGCTCGTACGGACGGTGGAGGAGGAGGTCGGGGTCCAGCAGACCTGGTGGCGGGGGCGCCGGATCGGCGGGGCGATCCTCGTCGACTTCCGGCCGGACGATCCCCGGGTGGCGGCGGCCGAGCGGCTCGGGATGCCGGTGGTGGCCGTCGGGCACCCCTCCTTCACCGACGGCCTCACCTCGGTGTGGACGGACGACGCGACGGCCGTGACGCAGGCGGTGCGGTATCTCGTGGCGCTCGGGCACCGGCGGATCGCGCGGGTCGGGGGTCCGGCGGCACTCGGGCACACGGTCATGCGGACGGCCGCGTTCGACGACGCGTCGCGTGCGCCGGCCCTGACCGGGGCGTGGCAGGTGACGACGGACCACTCGGGTCAGGCGGGGGCGCGGGCGACGCGGTCGCTGCTGACGGCGCCGGCGGGTGAGCGGCCGACCGCGATCGTGTACGCCAACGACATCATGGCGGTGGCCGGGTTGTCCGTGGCCGCGGAGAGGGGGCTGTCGGTGCCGGGCGACGTGTCGCTGCCGGCCTGGGACGACTCCCAGCTGTGCCGGCTCACCCGGCCCACCCTGTCGGCCATGAGCCATGATGTGCACGGGTTCGGGGCGGAGGTGGCCCGGGGTTTGTTCGAGGTGATCGCGGGCCGGGGTGCGGGGTCACATCCCGTCCCTACACCGGTACTCGTGCCTCGGGGGTCCACGGCTCCGCCGTCGGGGTGAGGGCCGGCTCCGGACCGCGGCGCCATCGTGGCTGGTCGCGCAGTTCCCCGCGCCCCTTGACGGCATCCGCTCAGCCCCTGTTCCGGTGTGACCTTCGCCGCTTGGGCCGTGGGGGCTGTGCAGCTACGTTACTCGTAAGTAGCATGGGTCCTGAGCGCGCGCTCAGTGCATGCGTGCCGCAGCAGTGCCATACCGCACCCTGGAGGAGAGCCATCGTGCCTCGTACCGTCAGGGACGTCGTTTTCGTCGACGGCGTCCGCACCCCGTTCGGCAAGGCGGGCCCGAAGGGCATCTACCACGAGACTCGCGCCGACGACCTCGTCGTCAAGGCGATCCGGGAGCTGCTGCGCCGCAACCCCGGCCTGGACCCGAAGAAGATCGACGAGGTCGCCATCGCCGCGACCACGCAGATCGGTGACCAGGGTCTGACGCTGGGCCGCACGGCGGGCATCCTCGCCGGTCTGCCGCAGTCGGTGCCGGGCTACTCGATCGACCGTATGTGCGCCGGCGCGCTGACCGCCGTGACCTCGGTCGCCGGTTCCGTCGCCTTCGGCGCCTACGACGTCGCCCTCGCCGGTGGCGTCGAGCACATGGGCCGCCACCCCATGGGTGAGGGCGTGGACCCGAACCCGCGTTTCGTGAGCGAGAAGCTGGTCGACGAGTCCGCCCTGTTCATGGGCATGACCGCCGAGAACCTGCACGACCGCTACCCGAGCATCACCAAGCAGCGCGCCGACGAGTACGCGGTGCGCTCGCAGGAGAAGGCTGCCAAGGCGTACGCCGACGGCAAGATCCAGCAGGACCTGGTGCCGATCTCGGTGCGCCGCACCAACCCGGAGGCCGGCGAGACCGGCTGGGGCCTGGTCACCGCCGACGAGCCGATGCGCCCGGGCACCACCCTGGAGAACCTCTCCGGGTTGAAGACGCCGTTCCGCGTCCACGGCCGGGTCACCGCCGGTAACGCGGCCGGTCTGAACGACGGCGCCACCGCCTCGATCATCGCCTCCGAGGACTTCGCGCGCGAGAACGGCCTGCCGGTCAAGATGCGCCTGGTCTCCTACGCCTTCGCGGGCGTGGAGCCGGAGGTCATGGGCTACGGCCCGATCCCGGCCACGGAGAAGGCCCTCGCCCAGGCGGGGCTCAGCATCTCCGACATCGGTCTGTTCGAGATCAACGAGGCCTTCGCCGTCCAGGTGCTGGCCTTCCTGGAGCACTACGGCATCGCCGACGACGACGCGCGCGTCAACCAGTACGGCGGCGCCATCGCCTTCGGCCACCCGCTGGCCTCCTCGGGCGTGCGTCTGATGACGCAGCTGGCCCGCCAGTTCGAGGAGCAGCCGCACGTCCGCTACGGCCTGACCACCATGTGCGTCGGCTTCGGCATGGGCGCGACGGTCATCTGGGAGAACCCGCACTTCGAGGGGGACAAGTGAGCACCACCGCTGAGCTTCTGAAGGGTGCGGCCGAGCTGTTCCCCGACGAGGTCGTGACGTCCGCGCACGTCCGCCACCTCGACCTGCCGTTCGGCGCGGGGCGCTTCGCCCTGATCACGCTGGACAACGGCTTCGACCACACCAAGCCGACCACGTTCGGGCCGCAGTCGCTGGCGAACCTCAACGCCGCCATCGACCAGGTCGAGCAGGAGGCCACCGCCGGCTCCATCGTCGGCGCCGGCATCACCGGCAAGCCGTTCATCTTCGCCGTCGGCGCCGACCTCAAGGGCGTCGAGCTGCTGAAGAAGCACGAGGACGCGCTGGCCATCGGCAAGGGCGGCCACGAGGTCTTCAAGCGCCTCGCGGGCCTCGCGGTCCCGACCTTCGCGTACTACAACGGTGCCGCGATGGGCGGCGGCGTCGAGGTCGGCCTGCACTGCACCTACCGCACCGTGTCGAAGGCGCTGCCGGCCTTCTCGCTGCCCGAGGTGTTCCTGGGCCTGGTCCCGGGCTGGGGCGGCTGCACGATCCTGCCGAACCTGATCGGCGCGGAGAAGGCCGTCTCGGTGATCATCGAGAACAGCCTGAACCAGAACAAGCAGCTCAAGGGAAAGCAGGTCTTCGAGCTGGGCATCGCCGACGCCCTGTTCGAGGGTGCGGACTTCCTGGAGCAGTCGCTGATCTGGACGGCGAACGTCCTCAAGGGCGACGTCGTGGTCGAGCGCCCGGTGATCGACCGCGGTGAGGCCTGGGACCAGGCCGTCGCCAAGGGCCGCTTCATCGCCGACTCCAAGGTCCACGGCGCCGCCCCGGCCGCCTACCGCGCCCTCGACATCATCGAGGCCGCCAAGGACGGCGACCTGCAGAAGGGCTACGACGCCGAGGACCAGGCCCTCGCCGACCTGATCATGGGCGGCGAGCTGCGCTCCGGCATCTACGCCTTCAACCTGGTGCAGAAGCGCGGCAAGCGCCCCGCCGGTGCCCCGGACAAGAACCTGGCCCGCCCGGTCACCAAGGTCGGTGTCGTCGGCGCCGGTCTGATGGCCTCGCAGCTGGCCCTGCTGTTCCTGCGCCGCCTGGAGGTGCCGGTCGTGCTGACCGACATCGACCAGGAGCGCGTCGACAAGGGTGTGGGCTACGTCCACGCCGAGATCGACAAGCTGCTCGGCAAGGGCCGCATCAACCAGGACAAGGCCAACCGCCTCAAGGCCCTGGTCACCGGTGTGCTGGACAAGGCCGAGGGCTTCGCGGACGCGGACTTCGTCATCGAGGCCGTGTTCGAGGAGATCGGCGTCAAGCAGCAGGTGTTCGCCGAGGTCGAGGCGGTCGCCCCGGCGCACGCGATCTTCGCCACCAACACCTCGTCGCTGTCGGTGTCGGAGATGGCGTCGAAGCTGAAGCACCCGGAGCGGGTCGTCGGCTTCCACTTCTTCAACCCGGTCGCGATCCTGCCTCTGCTGGAGATCGTCCGCGGCGAGCAGACCGACGACGCCTCGCTGGCCACGGCCTTCGCCGTCGCCAAGAAGCTGAAGAAGACCGCGGTGCTGACGAAGGACGCCCCGGCGTTCGTCGTGAACCGCATCCTGACCCGCTTCATGGGCGAGATCCAGAACGTCATCGACGAGGGCACCCCGGTCGCCGTCGCCGAGAAGGCCGTCGAGCCGCTCGGTCTGCCGATGTCGCCGCTGGTCCTGCTGGAGCTGGTCGGCCCGGCCATCGGCCTGCACGTCTCGGAGACCCTGAACCGCGCCTTCCCGGAGCGCTTCAAGGTGTCCCCGAACCTCAAGGCGGTCGTCGAGGCCGGCAAGCGCGGCTTCTACGTCTACGACAGCGGCAAGCCGGAGCTGGACCCGGAGGTCGCGGCGCTGCTGAAGCAGGGCGACGTCGTCCTGACCGAGGAGCAGGTCCGCGCCCGGGTGCTGGACGCGGTGGCGCAGGAGATCGGGCTCATGCTCGACGAGGGCGTCGTCGCCGAGGCCCAGGACATCGACCTCTGCCTGATCACCGGCGCCGGCTGGCCCTTCCACCTGGGCGGCATCACGCCGTACCTGGACCGTGAGGGTGTCTCCGAGCGGGTGAACGGCAAGCGGTTCCTGGAGCAGGGCGTGGCGAGCGTCCCGGCGTAACCCTCCCGTACGCACGCAAAGGTGCCCGGCACATCGGCGGATGTGCCGGGCACCGGCGTTTTCTCGTACGGCGGATCAGATCTCGCCGTACGACGGATCAGACCTCGGCGTACGACCGATCAGACCTCGGCGTACGGCGGATCAGACCTCGGCGTAACGACCGATCAGGACCGACTCGTCGTACGGCGGATCACGACTCTCCGTACGGCCGAGGAGCCGATCAGACCTCGCGCCACGCCTCCAGCGCCAGCCCCGGCTCCTCCTTGCGGCGGCTCAGCCGAAGGGTGCCGTCGGGGGTGAGGGTCGCCGCGACGACCCGGCCCGTGGCGTCCTGGGCGAGCGCCACCCGCGTGCCGGTGGGCAGTTGGGGGCCGGACTCGGTCCAGCTGAGGCCGGCCGTCTCCTGCTCGGTCGGGTACGCGGCGAACCCGACCCGGCCGGAGGCGGAGCGCTGGGCGAGGATCGTGCAGTCGAGGCCGTCGACGTCGCAGCGCAGCACGGTCACCGGGCCGGGGCCGGCCGCCGCGAGCAGCGGCCTGGGCTCGGCGTCGGGCCGCCAGGCGTGCAGCATGCCGTCGGGGTCGGCGTAGAAGAGGGTGGTGTGCTCCTTGGAGGTGGGCTGCGCGGCCAGCGTGCCCGGCTGCACCGGGACGAGCAGCGGATCCGCCGCGACCGGGCGCCTGCCGGGCTCCTGCTGGAACCAGCGCAGGATGCCGGTGTGGTTGGTCGCGTACACCTCGATACGGCCCGACTCCCCCGTCACGGCGAGCAGGTCGTGCACCTTGGAGCCCTTGAGGTCGTGCCAGGCGTTGAGCCCGCCGCGCTCCTTCTGGTTCCTCATGGACACGCCCTTGCCGCGGTTGCGGACGAAGAGATGGGCCCGCCCCTCCACGTCGACGGCCACGACGGGGTCGCCGGTGCGGTCGCCCTCCTTGTTGGGGTGCCCGAACGGCGTCCAGTCCAGTGCGGCGAGCAGCGGCCGGAAGTGGGTGGAGTGGACCAGCCCCGATTCACCCGATCGAGTGGGCCGCCAGGCCACCAGGTGGGCGTAGCCGTCGGGGCCCTGGCCCACCGCGAAACCGGCGTGCAGTTGCTGCTCGCCGCCGATCCTGCGCGGAGGTTCCCAGGACCCGCCGGGGACGCGTTCGGCCCGGCAGAGGACCGCGTCGTCGGCGGGCAGGTAGACGCTGAGTCGGCCGTCCCGGCCTCGTATGAGCCAGTTGCCGTTCACTGTACGGTCCATCGACACGAGGCCACTTTAGCCGTGGGGGCGAGGTGGCCTCGCCGGGGGGCGTGGGAGCCTGAGGTCATGAGTGAGCCGTTGCTGGTGATCGTCGACGCGGCGAACGTGGTCGGGTCGGTGCCGGACGGGTGGTGGCGGGACCGGCGCGGGGCGGCGGAGCGGCTGCGGGACCGGCTGGCGGTGGACGGGGTGCCGGGGGTCGCCGGGCCGGTGGAGATCGTGCTGGTGGTGGAGGGGGCGGCTCGGGGGGTTTCCTCTGTGCCGGGGGTTCGGGTGGAGTCGGCTGCCGGGAGTGGGGACGATCGGATGGTCGAGCTGGTCGCCGAGGCCTCCGGCCGGGCGCGCCTGGTGGTGACGGCCGACCGGGAGTTGCGGCGCAGGGTTGTCGAGCTGGGCGCGGAGGTGGCTGGGCCTCGCGCGGTTCGTGGTGCCACGACGGATGGTTGACGGCTGCCGGTTCGTCGTGGCTTGTCGCGCCCACGCGGCGGAGCCGCACATCGACACAGCCCCGCGCCCCCAGGGGAGCTGAAGCCCAGCCCCCTCGTAAATGTGCGGTCAGTCCTCTTCGCCCCGCTGGGGCTTGAGCACGTCTCCCACCCTGGTCTCCTCCTGGCGGCCCAGGCGGCTGTGGGAGCGGCCGTAGAGGAAGTAGACGACGAAGCCGACGATCATCCAGCCGGCGAAGCGGAGCCATGTCTCGGTCGGGAGGTTGAGCATCAGCCAGAGGGAGGCGAGGACGGACAGGATCGGGACGACCGGGACCCACGGGGTGCGGAAGGCGCGGTGCAGGTCGGGGCGGGTGCGGCGGAGGATGATGACGCCGATCGCGACGACGACGAAGGCGAACAGGGTGCCGATGTTGACCAGTTCGGCGAGTTCGCTGAGCGGGGTGAAGCCGGCGACGATCGCGATGATCACGCCGAGCAGGATGGTCGGCCGGTGCGGGGTCTTGAACTTCGGGTGGACGCGCGAGAAGAAGCGCGGCAGCAGCCCGTCGCGGCTCATCGCGAAGAAGACCCGGGTCTGGCCCAGCAGCAGGATCATGCAGACCGTGGTCAGGCCCACCGCCGCGCCGAAGCTGATGAAGCCCGCGAACCAGGGGTGCCCGGTGGCCTTGAAGGCGTCGGCGAGCGGGGCCGTGATGGACAGCTCGGTGTAGTGCTGCATGCCCGTCACGACGATCGACACCGCCACGTACAGGGTGGTGCAGATGAAGAGGGAGCCGAGGATGCCGCGGGGCATGTCGCGCTGCGGGTTGCGGGTCTCCTCGGCGGCCGTGGCGACGACGTCGAAGCCGATGAAGGCGAAGAAGACGACGGAGGCGGCCGTGAAGATGCCCATGACGCCGAAGTTGGAGGGCGCCCAGCCGAACATCAGCTGGATGAGCGGGGACTGGAGGCTGTCGCCCGCCGGGACCTCCTGGGCCTTGGGGATGAACGGGTCGTAGTTGTCGCCCACGATGAAGAAGGCGCCCGCGATGATCACGGTGAGGACGACCGTCACCTTGACGGCGACGACGATCGAGGTCACCCGCGCGGAGAGCTTGGTGCCGAGGACGAGGATGCCGGTGAGGACCAGGACCAGCGCGGCGGCGAGGATGTCGAAGCCGAAGCCGTCGGCGCCGTCGCGGGTGCCGAGGGCGTCGGGCAGGTGCCAGCCCGCGTTGTCCAGCAGTGAGGCGATGTAGCCGGACCAGCCGACGGCCACCACCGCCGTGCCGAGCGCGAACTCCAGGACGAGGTCCCAGCCGATGATCCAGGCGGGCAGCTCGCCGAGGGAGGCGTACGAGAAGGTGTAGGCGGAGCCCGCCACCGGGACGGTGGAGGCGAACTCGGCGTAGCAGAGCGCGGCGAGCGCGCAGACCACACCGGCCGCCACGAAGGCGAGGGCCACCGCGGGTCCGGCGTTGTTCCTGGCCACCGTGCCGGTGAGGACGAAGATGCCGGTGCCGATGATCACACCGACGCCGAACACCGTGAGGTCCAGGGCGGACAGGGACTTCTTGAGCGCGTGCTCGGGTTCCTCGGTGTCGAGGATGGACTGCTCGACCTTCTTCGTCCGGAAGAGGGAACTGCTCACGGGCTTACCTCCCACTTGTCGTCCCCGACATGATCGAGAGGGGGTGTCCCCCGTATGCCCCGGCACGAGCGGTTTCACGCGAATGGGCCGATTTCACCACTCTCGCAGTGGTGAAATCGGCCCATTCGGGTGAGTGCGTCCCGTCAGTCGCGCGCGGGCTCGGCCTCGTCGGCGCTCTCGCGGTCGAACCGTCCGTCGATCTTGGAGACCAGGCCGGTCACCTGGCGGGCGATGTCCGGGGCGGTCAGTCCGATCTCGGCCATGACCTCGGCGCGGGAGGCGTGGTCGAGGAAGCGCGGCGGGATGCCGAAGTCGCGCAGCGGGACGTCGACGCCCGCGTCGCGCAGGGCCTGGGCGATCGCGGAGCCGACACCGCCGACGCGGGAGTTGTCCTCCACGGTGACGACCACGCGGTGGCGCTCGGCGAGCGGGGCCATGGCCTCGTCGACGGGCTTGACCCAGCGCGGGTCGACGACGGTGGTGGAGATGCCCTGCTGGTCGAGCAGGCCGGCGATCTCCAGGCACATCGGGGCCAGCGCGCCGACCGAGACGAGGAGGACGTCCGGCCGGTCGGTGCCCGGCTCGCGCAGCACGTCCATGCCGCCGACCTTACCCACGGCCGGTACGGCGGGGCCGACGGCGCCCTTGGAGAAGCGGACCACGGTCGGCGCGTCGTCGACCTGGACGGCCTCGCGGAGCTGGGCGCGCACCTGGTCGGCGTCGCGCGGGGCGGCGAGCCTGAGGCCGGGGACGACCTGGAGGATCGACATGTCCCACATGCCGTTGTGGGAGGCGCCGTCGGTGCCGGTGACGCCGGCCCGGTCCAGGACGAAGGTCACGCCGCACTTGTGCAGGGCGACGTCCATCAGGACCTGGTCGAAGGCGCGGTTGAGGAAGGTGGCGTAGACGGCGAAGACGGGGTGCACGCCCGCGTGGGCGAGGCCCGCCGCGGAGACCGCGCCGTGCTGCTCGGCGATGCCGACGTCGTAGACGCGCTCGGGGAAGCGCTTGGCGAACTTGTCCAGGCCGACCGGCTGGAGCATGGCCGCGGTGATGGCGACGACGTCCTCGCGCTCCTCGCCGAGCTTGACCATCTCCTCGCCGAAGACGGAGGTCCAGTCGGCGCCGGAGGAGGCGATGGGCAGGCCGGTGTCGGGGTGGATCTTGCCGACGGCGTGGAAGCGGTCGGCCTCGTCCTGGAGGGCGGGCTGGTAGCCGCGGCCCTTCTCGGTGAGGCAGTGCACGATGACCGGGCCGCCGAACCGCTTGGCGCGGGCCAGCGCGGACTCCAGCGCCTCGATGTCGTGGCCGTCGATGGGGCCGACGTACTTCAGGCCCAGGTCCTCGAACATGCCCTGGGGGGCGATGAAGTCCTTCAGGCCCTTCTTGGCGCCGTGCAGGGTCTCGTAGAGCGGCCTGCCGACGACCGGGGTGCGCTCCAGGAGGTCCTTGCCGCGGGCCAGGAAGCGCTCGTAGCCGTCGGTGGTGCGCAGGGTCGCCAGGTGGTTGGCGAGGCCGCCGATGGTGGGCGCGTAGGAGCGCTCGTTGTCGTTGACGACGATGACCAGCGGGCGGTCCTTGGCGTCGGCAATGTTGTTCAGCGCCTCCCAGGCCATACCGCCGGTGAGCGCCCCGTCACCGATGACGGCGACGACATGGCTGTCGCGTTTCATCAGCTCGTTGGCCTTGGCGATGCCGTCGGCCCAGCCCAGCACCGTGGAGGCGTGGCTGTTCTCGATGACGTCGTGCTCGGACTCGGCCTGCGAGGGGTAGCCGGACAGGCCGCCCTTCATCTTCAGCCGGGAGAAGTCCTGCCGGCCGGTGAGCAGCTTGTGCACATAGGACTGGTGGCCGGTGTCCCAGAGCACCTTGTCCTTCGGCGACTCGAAGACGCGGTGCAGGGCGATGGTCAGCTCGACCACACCGAGGTTGGGGCCCAGGTGCCCGCCGGTCTTGGAGACCTCCTGGACGAGGAAGGTCCGGATCTCCTCGGCCAGCTGGTCCAGCTGCTCCAGGCTGAGCCGGTCCAGATCGCGCGGTCCCGTGATGCGGGTCAGCAGCGGCACCCGTGCCTCCTTGCGAGTAGAGCTGTTGAGCTGTTGCCGGGCTCGTCGAGTCTAATGTTCCGGCCGAACAACGCCGCAAAGGGGCGCGGGGCTGTGTCGAGCGGCCCGACGGGAACGCGCCGAAGGGGCGCGGGGAACTGCGCGACCGGCCACGCACAAGCGGCAGTCGCGAGTCCACCCGCGCCCCTGGGGCGCGATGGCGCTGTTGCTACGCCCGACCCGCGGTCTTCTGGGTCTTGCGGGTGATGGAGTCGATGACGACCGTGGTGAGCAGCACACCCGCGGTGATCATGTACTTCACCGGCTCGGCGATGGACTCCAGCTGGAGACCGTACTGGATCGAGACGATCACCAGCACACCGAGCAGCGCGTTCCAGGTGCGGCCACGGCCGCCGAACAGCGAGGTACCACCGATCACGGCGGCGGCGATCGCGTTCATCAGCAGGTCACCGGTACCGGCGCTCTGGTTGGCGGAGGCGATCTTGGAGGCCAGGAACAGGCCGCCGATCGCGGCGAAGCCACCGGAGATCGCGAACACCGAGATGCGTACGGCGGTGACGTTGATGCCCGCACGACGCGAGGCCTCGACGCTGCCACCGAGGGCGAAGATCTTGCGGCCGTAGGAGGTACGGCGCAGCAGGAAGTCCGTCGCGACCAGGAACACCAGGAAGATGACGGTGGCCAGCGGCAGGCCCTTGTAGTTGTTGTACATGGCCGCCGCGGCGAAGGCGACCACGGCCAGCAGACCCGTGCGCAGCAGCGTGTCGCTCAGCGGCCGGGACGGGATCCCCGCCGCCTCACGCCGGCGGTTGCCGAGGAAGGAGGTGAGGAAGAACACGGCGGTCACCACGGCCGCCAGGCCGTAGGCGGCGGCGACGTCGCTGAAGTAGTACGTGGTCAGCTTGCCGATGAAGCCTTCGCTGTCCAGGTTGATCGTGCCGTTGGCACCGAGCGTCTGGAGCATGAAGCCGAGCCAGAACAGCAGACCCGCCAGGGTGACGGCGAACGCCGGCGCGCCGAGGACGGCGAAGAAGAAGCCGTGCAGGGCGCCGATGGCCGCGCCCGCGGCGATGGCGAAGACGACCGCCAGCCACTCGGGCCAGCCCTGGTTGACCGCCAGGACGGCCGCGATGGCGCTGGTCGCGCCGCTGACCGAGCCGACGGAGAGGTCGATCTCGCCGAGCAGCAGCACGAAGACGATGCCGACGGAGATCATGCCCGTGCCGACCATCGTGATCGTGATGTTGCTCAGGTTGCCCGCGGAGAGGAACTCCGAGTTCAGGCTCTGGAAGATGACGCAGATGGCGATCAGGCCGAGGATGACGGGCAGCGAGCCGAGCTCACCGGCCTTCATCTTCCGCCGGAACTCGCCGATGTAGCCGGCCAGGCCCTGCTCCTGCACCAGCAGACGCGGGTCGACGGCGGTGACGGCGGCGGAGGCGGCCTCGGGGTTCTCCACGGCGTGCTCGTCCTGCGGAGACGTTTTTGCGGTGGAGGTCTTGTCGATGCTGCTCACTTGGAAACCTCCCCGGTCGTGCGCGCCGCACGGCGGGTCACGGCGTTGTCGGTGGCGCCCGTGATGGCGGAGATGATCTCCTCCTGCGAGGTCGTCTTGACCTCGAAGACACCGTTGTTGCGGCCGAGGCGCAGCACCGCCACCTTGTCGGCGACGGCCTTGACGTCGGCCATGTTGTGGCTGATGAGGACGACCGCGTGGCCGCGCTCGCGCAGCCGCTCGACCAGGTCGAGGACCTGGGCGGTCTGCTCCACACCGAGGGCGGCGGTGGGCTCGTCGAGGATGACCAGCTTGGGCTCGCCGAGCATGGAGCGGGCGATGGCCACGGTCTGGCGCTGACCGCCGGAGAGCGAGGCGATCGGGATGCGCACGCTGGGGATGCGGATGGAGAGCGTCTTCAGCAGTTCGAGGGAGCGGCGCTCCATCTCGACCTCGTCCAGGACACCGCGCTTCTTGAGCTCACGGCCCAGGAAGAGGTTGCCGACGACGTCGATGTTGTCGCACAGCGCGAGGTCCTGGTAGACGGTCGCGATGCCCAGGGCCTGGGCGTCGTGCGGCTTGTTGATCGTGACGGACTTGCCTTCCCATTCGATGACGCCCTCATCGATGGGGTGCACGCCGGCGATCGTCTTGACCAGCGTGGACTTTCCGGCGCCGTTGTCGCCGACCAGGGCGACAACCTCACCGGCGTGGACCTCAAGCTCTACGTCGGTGAGCGCCTGGACGGCACCGAACCGCTTGGAGACCCCGCGCAACGCCAGCACGGGCGTAGCGGACACGTGAACCATCTCCTTCGCCGCCTGACCCGGCGGAAGGTTGTGCAGAAAAGTTGGGGGAGTTTTCCGTCCGGCGCCCCGCGCTAGCTTGCGGGGCTGTGTATGAGCGGGGCGCCGGAGGAGTCTTTGTTACTTGATGCCGAGCTTGTCGCAGGCGGCCTTGTACTTGCCGGTGCAGATCTCGGCGGCGGTGTAGACGCCGTCCTTGATGACGGTGTCGTTGATGTTGTCCTTGGTCAGCGAGGTGACGTCGACCAGGACGGACGGGACGTCCTTGGCGCTGCCGCTGGAGACCTTGTCCTTGGCGATCGCGCTCAGGTCCTCGCCCTTGGCCAGGGCGACGGCCATCTCGGCGGCGGCGTCCGCCTCGGGGGCGTACGGCTTGTAGACGCTCATGAACTGCTCACCGGCGACGATGCGCTGCACGGCCGCGAGCTCGGCGTCCTGGCCGGTGACCGGGATGTTGCCGATGCCGGCCGCCTTCAGGGCGGTGATGATGCCGCCCGCCATGCCGTCGTTGGCGGAGTAGACGCCGACGATGTTGTTCTTGCCGAGCGCGGAGATGGCCGCCTCCATGTTGGAGTTGGCGTTCTCCGGCTTCCACTCCTTGGTGTCGTACTCCTTGCCGATCTTCACCTTGCCGTCGAGGACGGAGTGGGCGCCTTCCTTGAACTGGGCGGCGTTGGGGTCGGTGACGGAGCCGTTCATCATGACGATCTGGCCGCTCTTGGCCTTGTCGCCCAGCGCCTCGAGGAGCGCCTCGCCCTGGGTCTTGCCGACCTGGACGTTGTCGAAGGACGTGTAGGCGCTGATCGGGCCCTCGGCCAGGCGGTCGTAGGCGACGACCTTGATGCCGGCGTCCACGGCCTTCTGCACGGAGTTCTTGATCGCCTTGGCGTCGACGGCGTCCACGATCAGGACGTCCACCTTGTTGGTGATCATGGTGTCGACCTGCTGCGCCTGCAGGTTCGCGTCCTGCTTGGCGTTGTTGTAGTCGATCGTCGCCTTGCCGTTCGTCAGCTCCTTGATCTTCTTCTCGATCAAGGGGCGGTCGAACTTCTCGTAGCGCGCGGTCTGGTTCTCGGGAAGGAGGAGACCGACCTTGATGTCGTCACCCTTCGCGGCGGACGACTTGGTGGAGTCGCTGCCGCCGTCGGCTTCGTCCGCGCTGCCACAGGCGGCGAGGGAAACGGCCATCGCACTGGCGGCGAGAGCCACGGCGGCACGACGCATACGCGTGTTCACTTCTAGAAACCTCCCTGACGAGGCCGCGTCGTTGCGGCCGAGGTGGCTGGAAGTCAACTCGGCCACACGTGCGACGTCAAGAAGTAAATCCTTAACGAGATGGCAACGGTGCCATCCGTTCTCTAAGTGAAGGCAGGCGCCGCACTGTGCAGCGTGCCGTCCAAAAGTGTCGAATCACCCATCTCGCTGAGGGCGAGGGCGAGCGCTCCGAGTACCTCCGCACGGCCCCCAAGTGCCCCCGGGAGAACGGAGAGTTGGCGCGCCGCGCTGGGGATCGCGTAGCGGCCGACAGACTCCCTGATCGGCCCGAGGACGAGCTCACCGGCCTCGGCGAGATCACCGCCCAGGACGACTCGGCTCGGGTTCAGCAAGTTGCAGAGATTGGCGACTCCACTGCCGATGTGTCGGCCGACGTCGGCGATCACCCGACGGCAGCCCGGATCACCGTCCCTGGCCAGCCTGACTACGCCTTCCATGGTCAGGTCGGTGCCATGGCTGGGCTGGAGGAGCGGCAGCACATAGCGTGCAGCCGCGAAGGTCTCCAGGCAGCCGCGGTTGCCGCAGCGGCAGACCGGGCCGGATTCATCAAGAGTAATATGTCCGATTTCTCCCGCAGTGCCACCCGGGCCGCGGTAGATCTTCCCGTCGATCACCAGACCGGCTCCCACACCGCTGGAGACCTTGATGTACGCCAGGTCCCGAACGCCCTTGCCCGCGCCCCAGACCAGCTCTCCGAGGGCGCCCAGGTTGGCGTCGTTGTCGACGTGCACAGGAACGCCCAGACGGCCGCGCAGCTCTTCGGCCGGACGGGTGCCGGTCCAGCCGGGCAGGATCGCGGTCGAGCCCAGGGTGCCGGACTCCACGTCGATCGGGCCGGGCACGCCGAGGCCCACCCCGGCGATCTTGGAGCGGTCCACGCCGGTCACCGCGATCAGCCTGCCGACCAGCTCCTCCGCCCGGTCGAAGCCCTGGGCGGCGGAGGCGTCCACGTCCAGCGGCTCGGACTCCTCGGCGAGCACCTGATGGGCGAGGTTGCCGAGGGCGACCCTGAGGTGGGTGTGCCCGAAGTCGACGCCGATCACGATGCCGGCGTCCCCGCTCAGGGACACGCTGCGGGCCCGGCGTCCGCCCGCCGATGTGGGCGTGACCTCGACGGTTCCGCCGTCCTTGAGTTCGCGCACGATGTTGGAGACCGTCGCCGCGGACAAGCCCGTGGTCCTCGCGATCTCCGCCTGCGTGAGGGAACCGGCCAGCCGTACGGCGCGGACCACCCGCTCGAGGTTGGCTCGGTGCAGCGACGACTGCGACCCCGGAGTCTCCACGACGACCTCCTGCGCGCCGGGGCCGCTTCAGCGAGGCCCCGTTCATGTCCAACTAGTGAACTCTAAGCTGAGCTGTTCGGGTTGCCTCCCGTCAAGAGGTTGAACCCTTTCCGCGAGCAGGGACAC
Organism: Streptomyces sp. NPDC096205; assembly: GCF_044763135.1. Classification (NCBI taxonomy): domain Bacteria; kingdom Bacillati; phylum Actinomycetota; class Actinomycetes; order Kitasatosporales; family Streptomycetaceae; genus Streptomyces; species Streptomyces sp. NPDC096205. Next base: position 1,167,458 of record NZ_JBIWFS010000001.1, read on the forward strand.
AACGACGCACGCCGCTTCCGGGGGGAAGCGGCGTGCGTACGGTCGTGCGCGCCGGGTTACTCCAAGGGCCGGCCCCGCCTCATTTCAGGGTCGCCGAGGTCAGTCCGGCCTGCACCTGGCGCTGGAACGACAGGTACACGACCAGCATGGGGATCATGGCGATGCTGACGCCGGCGAAGAGCACCGGCAGGTCGGTGGCGTAGCCCTGCTGCTGCTGGAGCTGGATCAGCCCCTGGGTGAGGACATAGCGCTCGGGGTCGTCGCCGCTCTGCGGCTGCATCAGCACGGTGGGCAGGATGAACTGGTTCCACTGCCCCAGCGTGTTGAAGATCCCGACGCTGATCAGGCCCGGCTTGGCCATCGGCAGCATCACCTGGAAGAAGGTCCGCGCGTGCGAGGCCCCGTCCAGGATCGCCGCCTCGAACACCGCGGTCGGCAGCGTCCGGAAGAAGGCGTGCATGAAGAACACCGTGAACGGCATCGAGTAGGCGACGTACACCAGGATCAGGCCCTGGTAGCTGTTCAGCATGTCCAGCCGCTTGACCATGAAGAACAGCGGCACCAGCGCCAGGAACACCGGGAACATCGCGCCCGCGACGAAGAAGTAGTACAGGAGCCGGTTGCCCCAGAACTGGTAGCGGGCGAGCACGTACGCGGCCATGGAGCCGAACAGCATGGTCAGCGGCACCGAGAAGGCCAGCACGATGACCGTGTTGAGGAAGTAGTCGCCGATGCCCTTGTCCCAGGCCCGGGCGAACACGTCCAGGTCCCAGTTCTGCGGCCAGCCGAAGGCCGAGCCGCCGATCTGGGCGTCGGTCTTGAAGGAGCTGAGCACCAGCCACAGCAGCGGCAGCACGATCAGCAGGGCCCACAGGGCGAGGAAGCCGTGCGAGAAGACGTTCAGGACGACGCCCTCGTTGCGGGGGCCGTCGGTGCGGGCGGGGACCTTGTCCACGGGCCGCGTCACGGGCACGGCCTCTTTCACGGGGGTCTCGTCGATGGGTGCGCTCATGTCGGTCGTCTCTCTCCCGCTCAGAACTCGATGCGCTCGCGGCGGGTGGCGCGCAGCATGACCACGGACAGGATCAGGGTGAGCAGCAGCATCACCACACCCATGGCGCAGGCGTAGCCGCTCTTGCCGTAGATGAGGAAGTTGCGCATCATCACGGTCGCCATGACCTCGCTGTGGTGGTCGGGGCCGCCGCCGAACTCACCCGCGGTCATGGTGGACACCAGGATGAACATGTCCATCGCCGCGATGCCCAGGTACACCCACGCCGTCTGCACCGAGTCCCACAGCAGCGGCAGTGTGATCCGGAAGAACGACTGGGCGCGTCCGGCTCCGTCGATCAGCGCCGCCTCGTAGATGTCCCGCGGGATGGACTGCATGGCCGCGGAGAACAGCACCAGGTAGAAGCCGACGCCGTGCCAGACCACGACCAGGATCAGCATCCACAGCACCATGTTCGGCTCGTTGAGCCATTCCACCGGGCTGCTCTCGTCGACCAGCCCCACCTTCATCAGCAGGCCGTTCAGCATGCCTCCGCTGTCGCTGCGGTACACGGCTCCGAACAGCACCGCGAGAATGGCGAGCGACAGCACCTGCGGAAAGAAGTACACGACTTTGTAGAACTTCGATCCGGCGACCCCGGACACCCCACCGGCCCGGCTGCGCCCGCCCGCGTTCAGCATGAACGCGAAGAACAGCGCGAGCAGAATGGTGATCACCGGGATGAACACCAGGAACAGGATGTTGTGCCAGACGGCCCCCAGGAAGATGTCGTCCTGGAACAACTCCTTGTAGTTGTCGAGCCCGACGAACTTGAACGTCTGCGACTGTCCCTTCCAGTCGGTCAGCGAGTAACCGATCGTCTGGAGATAGGGCCAGATGACGAAGACGAGATACAACGCCACAGGGACGAAGAGAAACCCCGCGACGAACCGATACTGCCCTTTACGCATAAATTTCCCTGCCCTGTAGTGCCCTCAGGGGCGCGGGGAACTGCGCGAGCAACCACAGACGAGCGGCACCCCGCAATCCACCGCGCCCCGAACGGCGAACCCGGAAAACTACTCGCGCCGGTTGTTCTTGGACGCCGGGTCCTTGGCGGCCTTGTCCACCGCGGCCTGCGCCCGCTTCAGCCACTCCTTCGGCTGAATCCGCTTGGCCATCAGCTCATTGGACGCGTTCTGGATCGCGGTGTCCATCTCGCTGTACCACTCGGTGTACAGGAACCGGAAGGTGTTGTCACCGGCGGCCTTGGACGCCTCCACCGTCGACTGCGTACCCGGCCGCAGCTGCACGCTCGGGTCCACGCCGTCCTTGAGGATGGTCAGCGAGTTCGCCTCCTTGGCGAACGTCGTCGACCACTCGCGGGACAGCATCATCCGCATGAACTCCTTGGCCGCGGGCAGGTTCTTGGCCTTGGCCGGGATGATGAACGGCTCGCCGGACCCGGCCCGGATCGCCTCGTACGGCATCGCGCTGTCGGCCAGCACCGGCATCGGCATGAACTTCATGTCGAAGTCGGCCGGCGTCTGCTTGATCTGCTCGTTCTCCAGCCAGGAGCCACAGGTGATGAACGCGGCCTTGTACTGGTTCCAGCGGGTCTGCGACTCGGTGTGGGTCAGGCCGTTCGTGCCGGGCATGAGGTAGCCCTTCTCGACGACCTCGTAGATCGCCTCGGCGGCCGCCTGGGCGGCGTCGGAGCCGACGAACGCCTTGGGGTCGAGGTTGTCGATCGCCTTCATGGCGTCCAGGCCGCCCTTCTTGGCGATCAGGTCCATGATGGCGACGTTGATGTAGTACGGGTACTTGCCCTGGTGCGCGAGGCCGCCGATGCCCTGGGACTTGGCGTCCTTGCAGACGGCGAGGAAGTCGTCCCAGGTCTTGGGCTCCTCCCAGCCCTTCTCCTTGAAGAGCTTGCCGGAGTACCACAGGCCCCACACCGTGTAGATGTAGTTCAGGGCGACGACCTTGCCCGACTGCAGGCCCGGGTCGAGCGTGCCGGGGATGACGGTGTCGCGGACCTTCTTGGAGGGGTCGTCCACGCTCGGGGCGTCCAGGACCTCGGCGAGGTCGAGGAGCTGGCCGTTCTTGTACAGGACGTCGATCTTGATCTTCTGGGCGCCGGAGTCGTCGACGATGTCCGGCGGGTTGCCGCCGTTGAAACGCGGCTGGAGCTTGCCGGTGATCTCCTGAGTGCCGGTGTGCGTGGAGGTGACACCCCACTTCTTCTGGAAGCTGGCCTCCCACGCCTTGGCGTAGTCGTCGCCGTAGCCGCCCTTGAAGATGACGACGTCGAGTTTGCTGCCCTTCTTGACGCCGAAGGGGTTGTCCTTGGACGTCTTGCCCTGCGTGTCCTCGTTGGAGTCGTCGCCCCCGCCGCCGCTCGCGCAGGCGGAGAGGAAACCCATCGACGGCACGGCGACCAGACCTAGCGCGGCGGACCGCTTCATCAGATCGCGGCGGCCGACACCCGACGAACCGTATTCGTTCTCGGCGGAAGTGGATCCCATGCTCAAGTCCTCGCCTTCTCCAGGACTCAGGCGGTGAACCGGATCCTCCCCGGCACCGCGGTGGGGTCAAGCTGGGTCGTGCACGAATCGCTCCGGGACTCAGGGGAAGGTCCGGGATCGCCGACAGGTATAGTCCACTTACCGCCGGAGGAGCAAGATCGAAAGCAAGGTTAGCCGCCTGTCTTTTCCGAGTTGAGACCTCACGGAAATATCCGCCGCCCGTGCGCGCCTTGTCGGAAAAATCCGCGACATTACCCCCGGACGCCACAGCCAACACCCTTGACATGCTTCAGCACTTGCACCCCTACTGGACCCTGCGCACTCAAGTTGACAACGTTGTCCGATGTGCAGGGAGGGCTTGTGCACAGAGTTCGGCACAGATGGGGTCGGGCGGCCGTCCTGACCGCCGTCCTCGCCTTGGCGGTGGGCTCACAGGGGGCGGCGGTGGCCCTTCCGCAGGAACCGGCGGCCGCGGAGCGGGACTTCGCCTCGTCCTTCGAGGCGGGTGATCCGGCACCGGACTGGCTGAACACCGTCGACACCGCACCGGACGGCGGCAAGCGCGCCTCCGGGGTGGACGGCGGGTACAGCAGCGGCATCCCGGGCAATGTGACCGACCACGTCACGGACGTCCGGGCCAGCGGCGAGAACACCGGCGGCGGTGAGGTGAAGGAGAACCTCGTCGACGGCGAGCCGAGCACCAAATGGCTGGTGTTCCAACCGGCCGGCTGGGTCGAGTTCGAGCTGGACAAACCGGTGAAACTGGTGACGTACGCCCTCACCTCGGCCAATGACTACGCCGAGCGCGATCCACGCGACTGGACCCTGAAGGGCTCCGCCGACGGCACGGACTGGAAGACCCTCGACACGCGCACCGGCGACACCTTCGCCGAGCGCTTCCAGACGAAGACCTACGACCTCGCCGAACCGGCCGAATACCGCTTTTTCCGGCTGGACGTCACCCACAACAACGGCGCCCTCACCATCACCCAGCTGGCCGACGTCCAGTTCTCGATCGGCGGCAGTGACGGCCCGGTGCCGCAGGACATGCTGTCGCTGGTCGACCGGGGCCCGAGCGGCTCGCCGACCGCCAAGGCAGGCATGGGCTTCACCGGAAAGCGGGCGCTGCGCTACGCCGGCCGGCACACCGCGGACGGGCGTGCCTACTCGTACAACAAGATCTTCGACGTGGACGTGGCCGTGGGCCGCGACACCCAGCTGTCGTACCGGATCTTCCCGTCGATGGCGGACGGGGACCGCGACTACGACGCCACGCACGTCTCCGTCGACCTCGCCTTCACCGACGGCACCCTGCTCAGCGACCTCGGAGCGCGCGACCAGCACGGGTTCGAGCTCAGCCCGCGCGGGCAGGGCACGGCGAAGGTGCTGTACGTCAACCAGTGGAACAACGTCGTCGCGCGGATCGGGTCGGTCGCGGCGGGCCGGACCGTCGACCGGATCCTGATCGCCTACGACTCCCCCGCCGGGCCGGCGAAGTTCCGCGGGTGGATCGACGACGTACGCCTCGCGCAGGCGGCTCGGGAACGACCGAAGGCGCATCTGTCCGACTACGCCCTCACCACCCGCGGCACCAACTCCAGCGGCGCCTTCTCGCGCGGCAACGACTTCCCGGCGACGGCCGTGCCGCACGGCTTCAACTTCTGGACGCCGGTGACGAACGCCGGCTCGCTGAGCTGGCTGTACGACTACGCCCGCGCGAACAACGACGACAACCTGCCGACGATCCAGGCGTTCAGCGCCAGCCATGAGCCCAGCCCCTGGATGGGCGACCGGCAGACGTTCCAGGTGATGCCCTCGGCGGCCGCCGGCACCCCGGACACCGGCCGCGAGGCGCGCGAGCTGGCGTTCCGGCACGAGAACGAGACGGCACGGCCGCACTACTACGGCGTGACCTTCGACAACGGCCTCAAGGCCGAGATGACCCCCACCGACCACGCGGCGGTGCTGCGCTTCACCTACCCCGGCGACGACGCGAGCGTGCTGTTCGACAACGTCACCGACCAGGCGGGGCTGACCCTGGACACGGCGAACGGCACCTTCACCGGCTACTCGGACGTGAAGTCGGGCCTGTCGACGGGCGCGACACGGCTGTTCGTCTACGGCGAGTTCGACAGGCCGGTGACGCAGGGCTCCTCCAGCGGCGTCAAGGGCTATCTGCGCTTCAAGGCGGAGGACCGCACCGTCACGCTGAGGATCGCCACCTCGCTGATCAGCGTCGACCAGGCCAAGGACAACCTGCGCCAGGAGATCCCGGAGGGCACCGGATTCGACGAGGTCCGTGCCCGCGCCCAGCGGCAGTGGGACCGCGTCCTCGGCAAGGTCGAGGTCGAGGGCGCCACACCGGACCAGCTGACCACCCTGTACTCCAGCCTGTACCGGCTGTATCTGTACCCCAACTCGGGCTTCGAGAAGGTCGGTTCGACGTACAAGTACGCCTCTCCCTTCTCGCCGATGCCGGGGCCCGACACCCCGACGCACACCGGCGCGAAGATCGTGGACGGCACGGTGTACGTCAACAACGGCTTCTGGGACACGTACCGGACCACCTGGCCGGCCTACTCGCTGCTGACGCCCACTCAGGCGGGCGAGATGGTCGACGGGTTCGTGCAGCAGTACAAGGACGGCGGCTGGACCTCGCGCTGGTCCTCCCCCGGCTATGCCGATCTGATGACCGGCACCTCCTCGGACGTGGCGTTCGCGGACGCCTACGTCAAGGGCGTCGACTTCGACGCGCGGGCGGCGTACGACGCGGCCGTGAAGAACGCCACCGTGGTGCCGCCGACCTCCGGTGTGGGCCGCAAGGGCATGGCCACCTCGCCCTTCCTGGGCTACACCAGCACCGACACCCACGAGGGCCTGTCCTGGGCGCTGGAGGGCTACCTCAACGACTACGGCATCGCGCGGATGGGCCGGGCGCTGTACCGGCAGACCGGTGAGCAGCGCTACAAGGAGGAGTCGGCGTACTTCCTGGACCGGGCCCAGGACTACGTCAACCTCTTCGACAAGAAGGCCGGCTTCTTCCAGGGCCGTGACCCCAAGGGCGACTGGCGGGTGGACTCCGCCAAGTACGACCCGCGGGTGTGGGGCTACGACTACACGGAGACCAACGGCTGGGGCTACGCCTTCACCGCGCCGCAGGACAGCAGGGGCCTGGCCAACCTCTACGGCGGCCGCTCCGGCCTCGCCGACAAGCTCGACGCGTACTTCGCCACGCCCGAGACGGCGTCCCCGGAGTTCGTCGGGTCGTACGGCGGTGTCATCCATGAGATGACCGAGGCCAGGGACGTCCGGATGGGCATGTACGGGCACTCCAACCAGGTCGCTCACCACGCGATCTACATGTACGACGCGGCCGGGCAGCCCTGGAAGGCGCAGGCGAAGGTCCGTGAGGTGCTCTCCCGGCTGTACGTGGGCAGCGAGATCGGGCAGGGCTATCACGGCGACGAGGACAACGGCGAGCAGTCGGCCTGGTTCCTGTTCTCCGCGCTCGGCTTCTATCCGCTGGTGATGGGCAGCGGCGAGTACGCCATCGGCTCCCCGCTGTTCACCAAGGCGACCGTGCACCTGGAGAACGGCCGGGAGCTGGTGATAAAGGCGCCGCGCAACAGCGCGCGGAACGTCTACGTCCAGGATGTCCGCTTCAACGGCGTCAAGTGGCGCTCGACCGCGCTCCCCCACGCGCTGCTGGCGCGCGGCGGTGAGCTGGAGTTCGAGATGGGCCCGCGGCCGTCTTCGTGGGGCACGGGACGCTTCGCCGCGCCCGTCTCCATCACGCAGGACGACGAGGTGCCGTCGCCGCGCGCGGACGCCCTGAAGGGCTCCGGGGCGCTGTTCGACGACACGTCGGCGACGCAGGAGGCCGTCACGACGGTCGACCTGCCGGTGTCCGGGCCGGCCAGGGCCGTGCAGTACACGCTCACCTCGCCCGCCGACCGTACGAAGGCGCCGACCGGCTGGACCCTCCAGGGCTCGGACGACGGCACCACCTGGGAGACCCTGGACGAGCGTTCCGGGGAAACCTTCCGCTGGGACCGGCAGCTTCGGGCGTTCTCCGTGGCCGCTCCGGGTAGTTACGAAAGGTACCGCCTGGTGCTGACGGGAGAGGCGGTGCTGTCGGAGGTCGAACTGCTCGCCTGAGCGGGCGGGTTGGAGGAACGAATCATGCACGGTGTCGATCCGGCCTGGCTGCCGGACGAGGTGTTCCGGCCGATCGGCACCCGGCGGACGCTGGTCCGAGGATCGGGTCCGCTGGTGGACACGGTGCATGAGGAAGTGACCCGGGCGTGCGCCCGGTTCGGGGGCCGCGTCGAGCGCGACGCGGCCCCCGGCCCGTACGACCTGGTGCTGGAGGTCACCGGCACGGACGGCTCGGAGGCGTTCACCTGCGAGCGCGCCGCCGGCCGGACGACCGTCACCGCGACGGGGCCGTCCGGGCTGCTGTACGGCCTCTTCCACGTCGTACGGCTCGGCGAGGACGCCTTCCGCGAGGACCGGCCCCGCCAGACGCACGCGCCGGCGCTCGCGCTGCGCATGCTGGACCACTGGGACAACGTGGCCGTGCACCCGGTGATGGGCCAGGTGGAGCGCGGCTACGCGGGCGGGTCGCTGTTCTGGGCGGACGGCCGGGCACGCGGCGACCTGGACCGGGTGCGGGCGTACGCCAGGCTTCTCGCGTCCTGCGGGATCAACGCCGTGGCCGTGAACAACGTCAATGTGCACGACACCGAGGCACGTCTGCTGACCGACCGCATCGGCGAAGTCGCCGCCCTGGCCGAGGTGTTCAGGGCGTACGGCATTCGGACGCATCTGTCGGTGACGTTCGCGGCGCCTCTCGTCCTCGGGGGCCTGGACTCGGCCGACCCGCTGGACCCGCGGGTGCGGGAGTGGTGGGCCCGGGCCACCGCCGACGTCTACGCGGCGATCCCCGACTTCGGCGGGTACGTCGTGAAGGCCGACTCCGAGGGTCAGCCCGGCCCCTTCGCCTACGGCCGTACCCACGCCGACGGCGCGAACATGCTGGCCGAGGCACTGCGGCCGTACGGCGGCACGGTCCACTGGCGGGCGTTCGTCTACGACCACCGGCAGGACTGGCGGGACCGCTCCACGGACCGGGCGCGCGCCGCGTACGACCATTTCGTACCGCTGGACGGCGAGTTCGCCGGCAACGCCGTGCTCCAGGTCAAGCACGGCCCGATGGACTTCCAGGTGCGCGAGCCCGTGTCGCCGCTGATCGGGGCGATGCCGGGCACGCGGCTCGCGGTGGAGGTGCAGGCCACGCAGGAGTACACCGGGCAGCAGCGGCATGTGTGCTGGCTGGGCCCGATGTGGAGCGAGGTGCTGCGGTTCCCGGTCCAGGAGGGAGTGCCGGTCGGCGAGTTGGCGCGGGGCGGCCTGGTCGCCGTCTCCAATGCGGGCGACGACCCGTACTGGACCGGACATCCGCTGGCGCAGGCCAACCTCTACACCTTCGGGCGGCTGGCCTGGCGGCCGGACGCCGATCCCTCGCAGATCCTCGACGAGTGGATCGGGCTCACCTTCGGGACGGCACCGGCGGCGGGCCTGCGCGCGATTCTCGACGGCTCGTGGCGGACGTACGAGAAATACACGGCCCCGCTCGGCGTGGGCTTCATGGTGCAGCCGGGGCACCACTACGGGCCGGCCGTCGACGGCTACGAGTACAGCCCCTGGGGCACCTACCACTTCGCCGACCGCGACGGCATCGGCGTCGACCGCAGCGCCGCCACCGGCACCGGCTTCGCCGCGCAGTACGCCAAGCCGTGGTCGGAGGTCTACGAGTCTTTGGACACGTGCCCGGACGAGCTGCTGCTGTTCTTCCACCATGTGCCGTACGGGCATGTCCTGCACAGCGGGAAGACGGTGATCCAGCACATCTACGACACCCACTTCGAGGGCGTCGAGGAGGCCGAGGAGGCCCGCCGGGTGTGGGCGGGCCTCGGCGACGTGGTGGACGCGGAGCGGCATGCGCGGGTGGCGGAGCTGTTCGAGGAGCAGGTGCGCTCGGCGCGGGAGTGGCGGGACCAGGTGAACAGCTACTTCTTCCGCAAGTCCGGGGTGCCGGACGAGCACGGGCGGCGGATCTGCTGAAGCCGCGGTGCGTAGGTCTCCTCGGCGGGTGGGGTCAGCGACCAGGAGAAGACGCCGACGGTGAGGGTGTCGATGCCCGCCTCGGTGAACAGGCGGTGATCGTCGTCCCAGACCTGCTCGGGCCACTGCTCCCGGTTGTGGTCGCCGCCGTAGGGGATCGTGCGGCTCATGCGGTGAAGTCCTCCTGGGTCCGGGTGATCACCGCGCGGCTGCTGTGCAGCAGCGACAGCAGCAGCGGGGCTGACAGCAGGGCGGGCAGGGCCTCGGTGCGCAGGGCGGTCAGGGCGCCGGCCAGGACCAGCAGGGAGGCGGCGCCGAGGGTGGCCCTGCCGTGGGTGAGCAGGAAGTGAGCGGCCAGGCGGGCGATGTCGCGGGCGCGGAACGCGAACAGGGACGTCAGGACCAGGGCATGGGCGCCCCACAGCAGGGAGACCACCCCGATCGCCGCGAGCAGCCCGGCCCACCAGCCGGGCAGGCCTGTCGCCGCGAAGTGGGTGAGCGTGAACGCGATGACCGTGAGCCACCCGAGCAGCGGCGCCCACAGCTTCAGCGCCGGTACGGCGTTCAGCCGCCAGCCGCGCAGATAGGTGCGCGCCGGATGCAGATCGGTGAGGTCGGCGCTGCGCCGGTGCAGGGCGTAGACGGCGGCGGACAGCGCGGGGCCGAGCGGCAGGAGGCATACGGCGGCCAGGGGCAGGTTCGCCGGGTCCGGGCCCAGCAGGAGCAGTCCTGCCAGGCCCGGCGAGGCAGCCGCGAGCAGCAGGGCCTCGACCGTGAGGAGGGTGTGGACCAGGGCGGCGGCGCGGGAGAGGGGGCCCGCGCCGAAGGAGACCGACGGCGCACTCACCGTGGCTGCCTCCCGAGCAGCCGGCGGTCGTCCGTCCAGGGCGGGGCCTCGTCCTTGAGGGGGCTCAGCTCCACGAGGGTCACCTCGTGGCGGGTGAGCGTCAGGTCCAGGTCGACCCGGCCGTCCGCCACGGGCAGCCGCAGGTGCCTGCGCGCGGGTTCCGCGGCCTCGTGCAGGACGTCGAGCTGGTGCCGGCCGGGTGAGCGGGGGCTGCCCATGCGCTGCCAGGCCGTGCGGGCGTTGCCGTACTCCTCGTCCACGGTGGACCGGCGGGCGAAGACCTCCGCGGAGGTCATGGGGATCAGCAGGCGCAGCCGGTGCCGCTCGGGTCCGGGTGTCTCGCCGCTCGGGTCGACCGGCGCCCAGGCCAGGACGGTGACGCGGCCGTCGGGGTGGCGGGTGACCAGGTGGTCGCCGCCGCGGGCGAGCAGATCGGGGCCCATCCGGGCCATGAAGGCATACAGGTGGTACGTCGGCTTCTTCACCTGCCGGTGGGTGAGCAGGCCGAACCCGCCGTGGAAGAGCGCGGTCGGGACTCCGGCCTCCTCGAACATGTCGCTGAACGTCCAGTAGGAGAAGGAGTCGACGAGGTCGCCGCCGCGGGCGAGGACGGGCGCGAGATAGGCGGCGTTGAAGGCGGTGTCGTGCACCGGGTTGTCGGGGCAGTAGGAGGAGTTGAACTCGGTGATGTGGACGGGGAGTCCGGCCAGGCGGGTGCCCTTCAGCCGCTCGTGGGGCGTGGCGAACTGCTCCAGCAGATGCTCCGCGGGTGCGAGCGTCTGGTACGAGCCGAAGGGGACGTGCTGGGCCGGGCCGGAGGTGTAGGCGTGCTTGGAGACGAAGTCGACGGGTACGTCGTGCCGTTCGGTGAACTCGGCGAAGCGGTCCAGCCATGCGTCGGCGCCGGGCGAGATCGCGGGGCCGCCGACCTGGAGCGAGGCGTCGACCTCCTTCACGGTGGCCGCCGTCACCTCGTAGAGCCGGTGGTACGCCGTTTCGTCCGCGTTCTGCCAGAAGTCGGGCAGGTTGGGCTCGTTCCACACCTCGATGGGCCAGGTGCGCACCTCGTCGAGGCCGTAGCGGTCGACGAGGTGGGTGACGGTGGCCCGGACCAGGCCGGCCCACTCCTTGTGGGAGCGCGGCGGGGTGACGTTGCCCCGCCACCAGAAGATCGTCTGCTCGCCGGAGGCCAACGCGTCCGGCATGAAGCCCAGTTCGAGGAAGGGGCGGATGCCGAGGTCCAGGTAGGCGTCGATCACCTGGTCGACGTAGGTGAAGGAGTGGTGGACCTGGCGGGCGCCCTCGTACTCGTACGGCCGGTGGATGCCCATGCCGTCGCTCAGCAGGCCGTGTCCCCGGATGTGGCGGAACCCGATCTCCTGCTGGAGGAGCTTCAGCGAGTCCTGGTAGTCGCGACGCAGGGCGAGTTCGAGGCGGCCGGTGCCGACGCAGTGCCGCCAGGCGTCGGGGAGGCGGCCGGACGGTTCGGCGGGCACACGGATCGCATGGTGGCCGTTCACGCGGTCGCCGTTCACGCGTTCTCCTTCTCGAAGCGGTCGTGGGCCCTGTTGTGCAGGTCGACGAGCTGTTGCAGGTTCTTCGCCTTCAGCTCGGTGACGTAGGCGTCCCACTCGGACATCGGGCGCTGGCCCAGGACGAACTTGAGGGTGTTCTGGATGGCGTGGTCCTTGAGCGGGGTGTCCCAGAGGGTCGCCTGTTCCTGCTCGACGGACTGCAGGGGGTGCGCGGGGTCGATGGGGAGCTGCTCGCGGCCGGCCATGGCGTCCTGGAACTTCTTCTCGTCCGGGCTGAAGGAGGAGGAGACCAGGTCCCAGCTGCCGCCGTAGGTGAACACGCCGTTGAAGAAACCGAAGTCCTTCTGGAGGTCCTTCGGGGCGTCCGGGTCGGAGCCCATGAGACTGATGCCGGACTTCAGCTCGTAACGACCGCCGGACTCGGTGTAGGTGACGCCCGGGACGCCCCACTTGCACAGCCGCTGGCCCTCGTCGGAGTACCAGAGCCAGTCGACGAACTGCATCATCGCGACGAAGGTGTCGGCCCGCAGCGCCTTGCTGGAGATCATGACGCCGTTCTCCAGCCGGGCTCCGCCGAGCACCACGGGACCGGCCGGGCCGAGGGGCACCGGCACCATCTCGATCCGCGCGCCTTTGACCTGCTTCTCCAGGTTGTAGCGGTAGTTCTGCACCAGCTCCTGCGGGTTGGCGCTGATCACGTAGGACTTCTCGGCCAGCAGCTTCTGCACGGCCTGGTCGTCCTGCTGGGTGAAGCTCTCCGGGTCGAGCAGCTTCTCGGCGACGAGCTTTCTGACGTACTCGACCATCTCGCGGTAGCGGTCGGTGGCGGCGGTGAAGACGAACTTCCGCGCCTCGGTGTCGTAGCTGATGTTGTCGTACCCCCAGCCCGCCTTGACCCCGTACGCCTGTCCGAGGTAGCCGAACAACGCGCCGCAGGGGAAGGGCGTATTGATGCTCCAGCGGTCGGTCCAGGGGTACTTGGCGGGGTACTCGGCCTTGAGCGCCTTCAGCACGTCGTACACCTCGTCCCAGGTGGTGGGCAGGGTGAGGCCGAGCCGGTCGAGGACGTCGGTGCGGAAGGACAGCGAGTAGTTGGCCTTGGCCTTCTCGTGCAGGCCGGGCAGCAGGTAGTACTTGCCGTCGGACTGGCGTATGGAGTCCAGCTCCGGCTCCAGCTTCCACTTGCGCACCTTGTCGCGGAAGTTGGGCATCAGATGGACGTAGTCGCTGACCGGGACGATCGCGCCGGACGACACGAACGCCACCTCGGAGGGGTGGTACGTCTTGGGGATGATGAAGGGGGCGTCGCCCGCGCCGATGAGGACGCTGCGCTTCTTCTCGTAGTCGGCGAGCGGCACGTCGAGGGGCTCGAGGGTGACGCCGGTGCGCTTTGTGACCTCCTTCCAGAACAGCCAGTCGCGCTTCATCGGGTAGACGGGGTTGTTGTTGTGCAGGAGCGAGAAGGAGAGTGGCTCAGCGGCCTTGAACCGCTGTCCGGCGCGGTAGTCCTTCATCACGCCGTGTCGCTTCTTCGACAGGTCCTTGCTGTCGCCGTCGCCGCCGCTGTTGCAGCCGGTGAGGGTGGCGAGGCCGACGAAGCCGGCGGCGGCGAGGATCTGGCGTCGTGAGAGGTGCCCTGCGTTCTTCACGGTGACTCCTTGGGTGGATTGACGGACCGTCAGGACTTGACCGCGCCGAGCATCACGCCCGAGACGAAGTAGCGCTGGACGAACGGGTACACGCAGAGGATCGGCAGGGCGGTGAGGACGATGGTGACCGCCTGGATGTTGGCCCCGACCTGGCTGAGCTGCTCGGCTCCGGCGCCGGCGTTGGAGCCCCCGGTGGCGCCCTGGATGAGATTGCGGAGATAGACGGTGACCGGCATGAGGTCCGACCGGTCCATGTAGAGGAACGCGCTGAACCAGGAGTTCCAGAAGGACACCGAGTAGAAGAGCACCATGGTCGCGACGACCGCCTTGGACAGCGGCAGCACGATCCTGAGCAGCACGCCGTAGGTGCTCAGCCCGTCGATCTCGGCGGCCTCCTCCAGTTCGGTCGGCAGGCTCTCGAAGAAGGCCTTCATCACCAGCAGGTTGAAGACGCTGATCGCGTTGGGGAGAGCGATCGCCCACACGCTGTTCTTCAGGCCGAGGCTGGTGATCAGGACGTACTGCGGGATCAGTCCGCCGCTGAAGAACATGGTGAACACGGCGATGCCGACGAGCGCGGTGCGGCCTCTGAGGTGCTTCTTCGACAGGACGTAGGCGTAACAGGTGGTCAGCACCATGGCGACGGCGGTGGAGACGACCGTGTAGAACACGGTGTTGCCGTAGTTCCGCCAGAACATGGCGTCCTTCAGCACGATCTCGTACGTGGTGAGGTTGAACCCCTGCGGCCACAGGGTCACTTCGCCGGCCCGGATCTGGCGCTCCCCGCTGAAGGAGCGGGCGACGATGTTGAGGAACGGGTACAGGGTGACGATCACGACGAGGGTCAGGACCAGCCCGTTGACGCCCTGGAAGACGCGGTAGGAGCGGCTCGGTCTCACCACAGGCTCGTCCCGACCGTGCGGCGCGAGAGCTGGTTGGCGGAGGTGATCAGGACCAGGCCGATGACCGCCTCGAACAGGCCGATCGCGGCGGCGTAGCTGAAGCTGTTGGACTCCACGCCGGTGCGGTAGACGTAGGTGGAGATCACGTCGGCGCTCTGGTACGTCAGCGGGTTGTACAGCAGCAGCACCTTCTCGAAGCCGACGGCCATGAACGTGCCGATGTTCAGGATCAGCAGGGTGATCATGGTGGGGCGGATGCCGGGCAGGGTGACGTGCCAGATCTGCTGCCAGCGGTTGGCGCCGTCGATGCGGGCGGCCTCGTAGAGCTGGTCGTCGATGGTGGTGAGCGCGGCGAGGTAGAGGATCGTGCCCCAGCCGGCGGTCTGCCAGATCTCCGAGCCGACGTAGATGGTGCGGAACCACTCGGGTTCCTGGATGAAGCGGATCGGGTCGTGCCCGAAGAAGCCCAGGGCGTGGTTGACCGGCCCGTCGGTGGCGAGCATCTGGAGCGTGATGCCGGCGACGATCACGATCGACAGGAAGTGCGGCAGGTACGACACCGACTGCACGAACCGCTTCAGGGACCGCCGGCGGACCTCGTTGAGCAGCAGCGCCAGCACGATCGGGATCGGGAAGCAGAAGAGCAGGGTGAGGCCGCCCAGCCAGAGGGTGTTGCGGAAGACCTGCCAGAAGGTGGGGTCGCTGAGGAACATGCGCACATAGCGCAGGCCCACCCAGCTCTCGCCGAGGATCGAGCCGCCGGGCTCGAAGCGGCGGAAGGCGATCACGTTGCCGATCATCGGCAGGTAGCGGAAGAGCAGGAAGAACACCAGCGGGAGCACGGCGAGCGAGTACAGCTGCCAGTCCCGGCGCAGGGGTCTGCGCGCCTGTGTGGGCATCTGCATGAGCCTCCATGACAGCGAAAGTTTCGGAGTCGTGCCAGCAACTTTGCGGCGAGGTTAGGTGGGGGTGTAATGGCTGTCAATGGGGCGTGCAGGCAAGGCGATTGAGGTACAGGTCGCCTTGGCGGACGCCTGAGGCGCGAAACATTCTGACGAACGTACGCAACGATCGGAGGGGCTGTGCCCGCGTTCGACCTGCCGCTCGAGGAACTCGAGCGCTATCGCCCCCTGCCCGACGAGCCGGCCGACTTCGACGCGTTCTGGCACGGCACGCTCCAGGAGGCGGCCGCTGCCGAAGTCCTGGTGGAGGCGCGTCCGGTGGCGACCGGGCTGCGGCTCACCGAGACCTGGGACGTGTCGTTCCGGGGCTTCGCCGGGGACCCGGTGCGGGCCTGGTTCAGCCGGCCGGCCGGGGTGCCCGGGCCGCTGCCGGCCGTCGTCGAGTACGCCGGCTACGGGCGCGGCCGCGGCCTGCCGCACGAGCGGCTGACCTGGGTGAACGCCGGGTACGCGCATCTGCTGATGGACAACCGCGGCCAGGGCGACCAGTACGGCAGCGGAGGCGCCACCCCGGACCCGCACGCAAAGTCACCCGGCGGTCCGGGCCCGGCCGTGCGCGGCATCGGGGACCCGCGGGACTACCACTACCGGCGGCTGATCACCGACGCGGTGCGCGCGGTGGCCGCCGTGCGCGCGCTGCCGGGCGTGGACGCCTCCCGGGTCGCGGCTGTCGGCAACAGTCAGGGCGGCGGCCTCGCCCTGGCCGTCGCAGGCCTGCTGCCCGACCTGGCGGCGGTGCTGGTGAGCGCGCCCTTCCTGTGCGGCATCCGGCGCGCGCTCGACCTCACCGACGCCCCGCCGTACGGCGAGATCACCGCGTACCTCTCGGTCCACCGCGGCGTCGAGGCGGCCGCCCACCGCACGCTGGCCTATGTCGAGGGTGTCTCCTTCGCGCGCCGCGCCCACGCCCCGGCGCACTTCGGGGTCGGCCTGCGCGACACGGTGTGCCCGCCGAGCGGGGCGTACGCCGCCTTCCACCGCTACGGCGAACTGAGCGACGCGGACCCCCTGAAGGAGATCCGCGCCTATCCCTACAACGGCCACGAAGGCGGCGACGCGGTGCATGTCCGCCGGCAGCTCGACTGGCTGGCGCAGGTGCTGCCGGTCAGCCCACGGCCAGCGTGAACACGTGCAGGTCGCCGTTGCGCGGCAGGGTCACACTGCGCACGGTCTTGCCCTCGGGCGCCCGGAACGGGCGGGTGGCGAACACATAGGTGGCCACCGGGTCACGGTCGGCGCCCGCGACATTGCGGTACGCGGTCCGCGCGACGACCGTGTTGCCGTACCTCACGCTGCCGCCTCCTCCGCCCAACGTCCAGTCCGTGAAGGCGAGTTCGGCCGTGTCGGTGCTGCCGTCGGTGTAGGTGACGGTGGCCTCGGCCTGCTGGTCGCCGTTGACCGCGCTGCCGATGAAGGACAACGCCGTGGCGGGCTCGTCGAGCCGGATCGTCTGCCCTGCGCCGGTGGCGTTGTCGGGGCGCCCGGCCGGGGAGGCGGGCCAGGTGAAGGACAGCCCGGCCACCTCGCCCCGCCCGCCGGGGGTGAGCCCGGCCGCGGCAAGCGCCTGGCGTGAGTAGCTCCAGCCGCCGCCGTCGTAGTCGGCCTCGTCGTGGTCGCCGCCGTCGTCGGAGACGCCCGTGCTGTCGTAGGCGGCGAGGAGGCTGCCCGGCACGGCCACGGTCAGGGCCACCGGCTGCTCGTACGAGGTGTCGCCGGAGGTCACGGTGACCCTGACCTCGTAGAAGCCGGGCGCGAGGCCCTCGGCGGCGCCCAGCGTGATGCGCTGCGAGCCGTCGGAGACGGTGCCCTCGGCGGGGGTCGCCGTGATGCCGTCGGGCGTGCCGACGCGGAAGCGGACCTCGGGGCCCGGGCCGCCGCTCAGGGACAGGGCACGGACGCCGACCTCGGTGCGCGCGCCGGGTGCCAGCCGCGCGGCCGTCGGACCGACACCGATCTGGTACGGCTGCTCGCCCTCGCGGAAGGACGGCGGGGGCTCTGCCGCACCCCAGGCCGGGTCGGGCGTGGCGGACAGGGTGAAGTCGAGCCGGCCGCCGTCCCGCACGAAGGACGCGGGCAGCCAAGCCCGGTCGCTGCTGCGGCCGTTGACGCGCAGCGCATGGACGTACGGTGTGCCGGCGGCGGCCCCGTCCGCGCGGATCGAGATGTCGTTGCCGTACGGCCGCTCGATCTCGACCCTCTCGAACAGCGGCGAGGCGAGGACCAGTTCGGCCCGGGACGGCACCTGCGGGTACAGGCCGAGCGCGGAGAAGACGTACCAGGACGACATGGCGCCGAGGTCGTCGTTGCCGGGGATGCCGCCGGGCGCAGTGGACCACAGGGCGCGCATCGCCGCGCGGACCGTCTCCTGCGTCTTGTGCGGGGCGCCCGCGTAGGCGTACAGGTAGGGGACGTTGATCGACGGCTCGTTGTCCAGCTCGGCCTTCTCGCCGCCGCCCCCGGTGAAGGCCCAGCTGCCGTCGGCGTGGTGGAAGAAGGCGTCGAGACGCTCGACCGCCCGCGCGCGGCCGCCCATCGCGGCGAACAGCCCGGCCGGGTTGTGCGGGACCATCCAGGTGTACTGGGCGGCCGTGCCCTCGACGAAGCCGTTGCCGGTGGCCGGGGTGAAGCCGGTGACCCAGCTGCCGTCGGCCTTGCGGTTGGCGATGTAGCCGGCGTCCTCGGTCGCGGCGATGTCGAAGTTGTTCTGCCACCACTGCGCGCGCCGGGCGAACACTTTGGCCGTGTCCTTCTCCCCCGCCGCGCGGGCCAGTTGGGCGAGCGCGAAGTCGGCGCCTGACATCTCCAGGGTCTCGGCGGCCCCGCCCCAGGCGTTGGAGACGGACGGCATGTAGTGGTGCGCCAAGTACTTGTCCAGGGAGGGCCGTTGCCCGACGGACAGCACCGGTTTGCCGGCCGGGGACAGGTCCTTGTCGGTCGGCACGGTCGCGGCGCGCACGAGGGAGCCGAGCGCGCCCCGCAGATCGAAGCGGGTGCCGCCGAAGGCGTGGATCCCGGCCAGGGCGATCGGGGACGGGTCGCCGTTCATGACGTGGGTGCCGCTCGCGCCGTGCAGCCAGCGGTCCCAGACGCCGCCGTTCTGCCGGGCCAGCGTGTAGAGCGACTGCGCGATGTCCGATCCGGTGTCCGGCTCCAGGAGTGTCAGCAGCTGCACCTGGTCGCGGTAGACGTCCCAGCCGGAGAAGGTGCCGTACTGGGCCCGGTGGCCGGGCCGGACCCGGTGCACCTCGCCGTCGGCGCCCCGGTAGCGGCGGTCGGCGTCGCTGATGACGTTCGGGTGCAGCAGACAGTGGTAGAGGGCGGTGTAGAAGGTGGTGCGCTCGGCGTCGGTGCCGCCGCCGACCCGGATCGCGTCCAGCCGGTCCCGCCAGGCCCGGCGGGCGGCTGCGGTGACGTCGTCGAAGGAGCGGCCGGGCCAGTTCTCCGCGGCCAGGTTGACCTCGGCACCGGCCCGGCTGACGTAGGAGATGCCGACCTTGACCTGCACGGGCCCGGAACCGGGCGCGAACTCCACATAGCCCCCGGCGCCCTTGCCGGCCACGGGCCGCCCGCCGTCGGCGAACCCGCCGGTGCCGCCGGTGGCCCGGGTGGAGCCGGGGTCGAGACGGTCGTCCCGCCAGGTGCCGTGCGCGGCGAAGGGGCGGTCGAAGCGGGCGGTGAAGTGCAGCGTGTAGTAGGCGCGCCGGCCTTCGGGGTCGAGGTAGCCGCAGAAGTTGCCGGAGGTGACCGAGCCGGAGACGGTACGGGCCTCCGGATCGATCTCGACCGTCGAATCGGCCGACCCCACCTGGGAGTTGGCCGTACGGAACAGCAGGGAGGCGGGCTCGCCGTCCGGGTAGGTGAAGCGGGCCGAGCCGGTGCGCGCGGTCGCGGTCAGGTCGGCGGTGACGCCGGAGTCGAGGCCGACCTTGTAGTGGCCGGGCTCGGCGGTCTCGTCGGCGTGGCTGAACCCGGAGGCGTAGACGGCGTCCTTGGTGTCGCTCGCGGGCGAGGAGGTGACGTGGCCCGCGTACGGGAAGAGGGGGATGTCCCCGCTGCCGCCCGCACAGCCCGTGCCGGACATATGGGTGAGGCTGAAGCCCCGGATACGGGTGGCGTCGTAGTGGTAGCCGCCGGGCGCGGCCGTGCGCGTGGCGTCGCCGCGGGTGTTCTCGGGGCTGAAGGAGAACATGCCGAACGGGGTGACGGCGCCGGGGAAGACATTGCCGCCGTTCCTGGTGCCGATGAGCGGGTCGACGTACGGGGTGGGGTCCCGGACGAGGGCGGGTGCCTCGGCGGACACCGCGAGAGCGGGCGGGGCGCCGGACATCGCGAGCACGACGGCCAGCAGCAGGGACGTAGGACGGAAACGCATGACGCGGCCCCTCCTCCTTCGGACGGGTCGCGCACCACGGGTCGCACAAGCCGCAGGGACAGTAGCGTGCGCCACGGCCGTCATGGAAGACCGCGTTCCGTGGCGCGTCGCGCGGCCGGGTCACCCGCACGGGCGACTCTGCGGGCGGCCGACCGGCCAACTGGTCATCCGGCCAGGCGGGTTGACATCGTTGTCCGTTGAGGCGGTAGAGTCATGTATAGACCAATCGACAACGTTGTCGTGCATGCGGGTCGAGACAAGCCATCGCACCATCGGACGGGCGCCCCCTCCCCTCGGGCCCGTCCGACTCGCGGACCCGGTGACCATGATTCGGCCACCGGGTCCGCCCGGAGCGCCTGGAGAACGCGAGTGGAGCGCCTCAGGTCAGCCGACCCGGCAGGGCAGGGACGCCGTGGCGTCTCCCCCGTCACCGGTGACGACGTAGCCGAAGGTCGTGCTCTGCCCCGGGGCGAGCGAGCCGTTCCAGCCGGCGTTGTGGACCATCACCGACTGCCCGGTGTAGGTGGGTGCGCCGTTCCAGAGGCTGTCGACCTTCTGGCCGCTCGGCAGCGTCCAGTCGACCATCCAGCCGAGCATCGGCACGTCCCCGGTGTTGGTGACGGTGACCTCGGACTGGTAGCCGCCCGACCAGGTGCCTGTGGTGCGGCGCGTCGCCGCGCAGGTGCCGGGCACGGGCTCGGTGGGGTTGCCCGGTTCGTGAATGCCCGTCACCTCGCCGTTGCCGCCGTCGAAGACGACGTCCGAGCAGGAGTAGAAGGTCTCCTGACTGTCGGAGCGCTGCCACACCATGTAGATGATGTGGCGCCCCGACTTGCCGTCCGGGAGCTTGCCGGTCCAGGAGTAGTTGGCCTCGACCGTGCCCGGGGAGCCGTCCAGCGGCGGGTGGTCGACGGTGAGGAAGGGCTGGTCCTCGACGGCGTCCCAGGTGAGGGCCCGCGTCGGGTCGAAGCCGTCCTTGGTGACGTACACGCGGAACCAGCCCGGGTGCGCGGCCCAGGCGTTGTAGGAGAAGTCGATGGTCGCGCCCGAGGTGAGGTGGGTGAGCGGCCAGTCACCGCGCGGGGCGTTGAAGCCGGTGAAGTGGGGATTCCCGCCACTGCACAGCTCACCGTCCGGCACGAAGCCGCGGGTGCGGCCGGCGCCGTCCGAGCGCAGTACGGAGAACCAGTTGTAGAACGGCGTCGTACCGCTGACCTGCTGCGCCGCCCCGCAGGCCGGGTTGACGGGCTTGATCTCCCCGGTGTCGGTGAGCCCGTCCTGCCAGCACAGGAAGGTTCGGCTGCCGGGTTTCATGGGCGTGCCGTGCGCCTCGGCCTCGCCGCCGGTGGAGACGATCAGGGCGAGGGCGGGGATCGCGGCGAGGAGGGAGAGGAGCACCAGTGCGAGCGCTCCGAGTCTGGGTGGATGTGTTATGCGCATGACAGACTTACGTCCCTTCGGTGTGGGGTGTGAGGAACGTCGGCTGTGGAGGGTGGGGGGAGCGCGCCCGGGGCAGGTTCCGGTCCACCGCGTGGGAGCGCTCCCACCCACATGCGGAAGGTAGCGCCGAGTGGTTGAGATGTAAACGCCTTGCGCGAAGGGCCGCACCCCCCGAAGGGGATGCGGCCCTCAAGTGCCCTGCTGTGCCGCTTACCCGACCGCTTACTTGCGGATCAGGCTGCGCAGCACGTACTGCATGATGCCGCCGTTGCGGTAGTAGTCCGCCTCGCCGGGGGTGTCGATGCGGACGACCGCGTCGAACTCGACGCCGGTGTCGGTGGTGACCTTCACCGTGCGGGGGGTACGGCCCTCGTTGAGCTCCTCGACGCCGGTGAAGGAGAAGGTCTCCTCGCCGGTCAGGCCGAGGGAGGCCGCCGAAGCGCCCTCGGGGAACTGCAGCGGGAGGACGCCCATGCCGATGAGGTTGGAGCGGTGGATGCGCTCGTAGGACTCGGCGATGACGGCCTTGACGCCCAGGAGCGCGGTGCCCTTGGCGGCCCAGTCGCGGGACGAGCCGGAGCCGTACTCCTTGCCGGCCAGGACGACCAGCGGGATGCCGGCGGCCTGGTAGTTCTGCGAGGCGTCGTAGATGAAGGAGACGGGCCCGCCGTCCTGCGTGAAGTCGCGGGTGTAGCCGCCCTCGGTGCCCGGCGCGATCTGGTTGCGCAGGCGGATGTTGGCGAACGTACCGCGGATCATGACCTCGTGGTTGCCGCGGCGCGAGCCGTAGCTGTTGAAGTCGCGGCGCTCGACGCCGTGCTCCGTGAGGTACTTGCCGGCCGGGGTGTCGGCCTTGATGGCGCCGGCGGGCGAGATGTGGTCCGTCGTCACCGAGTCGCCGAGCTTGGCCAGGACGCGGGCGCCCGTGATGTCGGAGACCGGGGTGGTCTCCATCGTCATGCCCTCGAAGTACGGGGGCTTGCGGACGTACGTCGACTGCGGGTCCCACTCGAAGGTGTTGCCGGTCGGGATCGGCAGCGCCTGCCACTGGGCGTCGCCGGCGAAGACGTCGGAGTAGGACTTGTTGAACATGTCCTCGCCGATGGCGTTCGCCACGACGTCGTTGACCTCGGCCTCGGAGGGCCAGATGTCCTTGAGGTAGACCGGGTTGCCGTCCTGGTCGATGCCCAGGGCGTCCTTGGTGATGTCCACCTTCATGGAGCCGGCGAGGGCGTACGCGACGACCAGCGGCGGGGACGCCAGGTAGTTCATCTTGACGTCGGGGTTGATACGGCCCTCGAAGTTCCGGTTGCCGGAGAGGACCGAGGTCACGGCCAGGTCGTGGTCGTTGACGGCCTTGGAGACCTCCTCCGGCAGCGGGCCGGAGTTGCCGATGCAGGTGGTGCAGCCGTAGCCGACGAGGTTGAAGCCGACCTTGTCGAGGTACGGGGTCAGACCGGCCTTGTCGAAGTAGTCGGTGACGACCTTCGAACCCGGGGCGAGGGTGGTCTTGACCCACGGCTTGCGGGTCAGGCCCTTCTCCACGGCCTTCTTCGCGACGAGCGCGGCGGCGACCATGACGTACGGGTTGGAGGTGTTGGTGCAGGAGGTGATGGCCGCGACCGTCACCGCACCGTGGTCGATCTCGTACGTCGAGCCGTCGGGGGCGGTCACGGTGACCGGGTTGGACGGGGCGCCGTTGGGGTGGATGGCCGGGGCGTCGGAGGCCGGGAAGGACTCCTGGCCCGCCTCGTCCACGGTGTCGACGTAGTTGCGGACGTCCTGCTTGAACTGCTCGGCGGCGTTCGCGAGGACGATGCGGTCCTGCGGGCGCTTCGGGCCGGCGATGGACGGGACGACCGTGGAGAGGTCCAGCTCGAGCTTCTCGGAGAAGTCCGGCTCGGCCTTCGGGTCCAGCCAGAGGCCCTGCTCCTTGGCGTACGCCTCGACGAGCGCGACCTGCTTCGCGGGGCGGCCGGTCAGGCGCAGGTAGTTCAGGGTCTCGTCGTCGATCGGGAAGATCGCGGCGGTGGAGCCGAACTCCGGCGACATGTTGCCGATGGTGGCGCGGTTGGCCAGGGAGGTGGCGGCCACGCCCTCGCCGTAGAACTCGACGAACTTGCCGACGACGCCGTGCTTGCGCAGCATCTCGGTGATCGTGAGCACCAGGTCGGTGGCGGTGGTGCCGGTGGGCAGCTCGCCGGTGAGCTTGAAGCCGACGACGCGCGGGATCAGCATGGAGACCGGCTGGCCGAGCATCGCGGCCTCGGCCTCGATGCCGCCGACGCCCCAGCCGAGCACACCGAGACCGTTGACCATGGTGGTGTGCGAGTCGGTGCCGACGAGGGTGTCGGGGTACGCCTGGCCATTACGGACCATGACCGTGCGGGCCAGGTGCTCGATGTTCACCTGGTGGACGATGCCGGTGCCCGGGGGGACGACCTTGAACTCGTCGAACGCGGTCTGGCCCCAGCGCAGGAACTGGTAGCGCTCCTTGTTGCGGCCGTACTCCAGCTCGACGTTCTGGCCGAAGGCGTCCGCGGTGCCGAACTTGTCGGCGATGACGGAGTGGTCGATGACCAGCTCGGCCGGGGCCAGCGGGTTGATCTTCGCCGGGTCACCGCCGAGGGCCTTCACGGCCTCACGCATGGTGGCGAGGTCCACCACGCAGGGCACGCCGGTGAAGTCCTGCATGATCACGCGGGCCGGCGTGAACTGGATCTCCTGCGACGGCTGGGCCTGGGAGTCCCAGCTGCCGAGGGCACGGATGTGGTCGGCGGTGATGTTCGCGCCGTCCTCGGTGCGGAGGAGGTTCTCCAGCAGGACCTTCAGGCTGTAGGGAAGGCGCGCGGAGCCCTCGACCTTGTCCAGCCGGAAGATCTCGTACGAGTCGTCGCCCACCTGCAGCGTGCTGCGGGCGTCGAAGCTGTTCGCCGACACGACAGTCTCCTTCATTGATGTGCGCGTACCACCGCATCCTGCCGCCACGCCGGCTTGGCCGATCGGCTAAGGTAAGGCTAAGTTAGGTAACCCTTACTCGTCCGGCGGCTGCGGTGCGCCTCGGCAGATATCTCGATGTCGAGATAACTCTAGTACATGGGGGCGGGATGGTCATGCCCTGCCCCGGCGTGGTGTGCGTCCGGGCCCTGTGGTGTGCTCCACATCCATGGACCCCGCCGACAGCTCCCACCCCCTGCCCAGAGGCCTGTGGCCCTCGCTGCGCGCGCACTACGCGCTGCTCGACCCTCAGGAGCAGGAACCGCCGGAGCGGCTGGCCACCGTCAGAGCGGTGTACGACCACCCCGTCACCCGGGACGGAGTCCCCTACACCGGCATCGCCTTCGACTGCCGCCGCGATCCGGAGCGCGGAGTCGGCGCCATCATGCACGGCGACCGGGTCGTCCACCTGGGCGGCGCCGAGGTCGCGGCGCAGGCCGGGATCGCCGAGCGGGACGCCGCGGACCCGCGGACCGGGCTGGACGAGGCACTGATCGGGCACTGGAGCACCGACGCCTTCGACTACGGCGTGATGGAGTGCTCCGACCTCGAACTGCGGGCCGACGGCACGGGCTGGGGCAGCGTGTCCAACGCCTTCGCGGAGGACGTGGGGCTCCTGACCTGGCGCTGCCCGGAGCCGGGGGTGCTGGAACTGCTGGAACTGCGCCCGGAGGGCGAGGACGTGACACGGCACCGGTACACCGTCGGACCGGCCGTGCCGGTGCACTCGGCCGAGCCGGTGATGTCGGTCACGTTCGAGGAGCCGGTGCTCTTCGGCCATCAATACGGCAAGTGGGGGTAGTCGAAGAGGCACAGACGTCACGACGACCCTGAACGGGAGGCGGACGTGCCCCTGACGTTCCGTAAGAGTTTCCGGATACTTCCCGGCGTGCGGCTGAACATCAACCGCCGCTCCTGGTCCATCACCACGGGCGGCCGACACGGCCCGCGCCACACGCACAGCAGCACCGGACGTCGAACGACATCGGTGGATTTGCCCGGACCTTTCGGCTGGCGACGCACCCGCTCCGCCAGGCGTCATTGACGAGGTGTCACCCGCACGGACCCCCCGGCGGGCGTCATCTCATATCTGAGATAGCCTCAACCTCATGGCAGACGACTACCTCGTACGCATCGGCAGGCTCATCCGTGACGCCCGGCAGCACCGGGGCTGGACGCAGACGCAGCTCGCCGAGGCGCTCGGAACCAGCCAGAGCGCCGTCAACCGCATCGAGCGCGGCAACCAGAACATCAGCCTTGAGATGATCGCTCGTATCGGTGAAGCCCTCGACAGTGAAATCGTCTCTCTGGGCTACGCCGGCCCGATGCACCTGAGGGTGGTCGGCGGACGTCGGCTGTCCGGCGCCATCGACGTCAAGACCAGCAAGAACGCCTGCGTCGCCCTGCTGTGCGCCTCGCTGCTCAACAAGGGCCGCACCGTGCTGCGCAGGGTCGCCCGCATCGAGGAGGTGTACCGCCTGCTGGAGGTGCTCAACTCCATCGGCGTGCGCACCCGCTGGATCAACGACGGTGTCGACCTGGAGATCGTGCCGCCGGCCGGCCTCGACATGGACGCGATCGACGCGGAGGCGGCCGTCCGCACCCGGTCCATCATCATGTTCCTCGGCCCGCTGCTGCACCGCATGGACCGCTTCAAGCTGCCCTACGCCGGCGGCTGCGACCTCGGCACCCGTACCATCGAGCCGCACATGATCGCGCTGCGCCGGTTCGGCCTGGACGTGGCGGCGACGGAGGGCCACTACCACGCGGTGGTGGACCGGGTCGTCCGCCCGGACCGCCCGATCGTGCTGACCGAGCGCGGCGACACCGTGACCGAGAACGCGCTGCTGGCGGCGGCCCGCCACGACGGCGTGACGGTCATCCGCAACGCCTCCTCCAACTACATGGTCCAGGACCTGTGCTTCTTCCTGGAGGCGCTCGGCGTCAAGGTCGAGGGCATCGGCACGACGACCCTGACCGTGCACGGCGTGCCGACCATCGACGTGGACGTGGACTACTCGCCCTCCGAGGACCCGGTCGAGGCGATGAGCCTGCTGGCCGCGGCCGTGGTGACGGAGTCGGAGCTGACGGTCCGCCGGGTCCCCATCGAGTTCCTGGAGATCGAGCTGGCAGTCCTGGAGGAGATGGGCCTCGACCACGACCGCACGCCCGAGTACGTCGCCGACAACGGCCGCACCCGGCTGGTCGACCTCACGGTCCGCCCCTCCAAGCTGGAGGCGCCGATCGACAAGATCCACCCCATGCCGTTCCCCGGCCTGAACATCGACAACGTCCCGTTCTTCGCGGCCATCGCGGCGGTCGCCTCCGGCAAGACCCTCATCCACGACTGGGTCTACGACAACCGCGCCATCTACCTCACGGACCTCAACCGCCTCGGCGGCCGCCTCCAACTCCTCGACCCCCACCGCGTCCTGGTCGAGGGCCCCACCCGCTGGCGCGCCGCCGAGATGATGTGCCCGCCCGCCCTGCGCCCCGCCGTCGTCGTCCTCCTGGCGATGATGGCGGCCGAGGGCACGTCGGTGCTGCGCAATGTGTACGTCATCAACCGGGGGTACGAGGACCTCGCGGAGCGGCTGAACTCGATCGGGGCGCAGATCGAGATCTTCCGGGACATCTGAAGGTCTTAAGAAACAAGGCCGCTGTCCCTCCTGACCTGCGTGTATGCGAGCCAGGAGGGGTTCGGCTTCGCCACTGGGACTTCTCAGGGACTTTTGAGCCGGGACTCAGAGGCTGTCGGCCTCAGGGCTGCGGAACGGATTGCTCGGCACTCCACGTGATGCGTCACCGGAAGGGCGCCGACCTGAGCGATTCGTGGAAAAGCAGCCAGGGCAGGATCCGCTCACTGCGGACGCAAGCAGCGCATCCTGCCCCTTACCGCCCCCCCGGCCTCCATAATGGAGGCATGTCCTCCAGCCCACAGCACCCCGCACCCACGCCGAGCGGCCTCCCGGGCCCGGTCGCCGAGGACCTGGCGCTGTACCGGGAGAAGTTCCGGCGGCGTCTGCCGGACTCGTTGAACGAGTTGCACGGCCCGACCCAGGGGGTCGTGGAGCTGCCGCTGCACATGGCCTGGTCGGGGATGACCTCGTACGACATGAGCAAGTCTCGCCAGCGCATGGGCTTGTACCGCACCGTCCTGCACGAGGGCCTGCGCGACGATCTGCCCCAGTACCTCAACCGGGATCTTCTCGTCCAGCTGTGGCCGGTGCTGCGCACACTCGTCGGCCGCACCGTGCGCACCGTGTGGGAAGACGCCTTCGCCGAGCTCGCCTCCCGCACCCGGGCAGCCGCATGACGGACATGCCGGAGCTGCACACGCGGCTCCTGGCGGATGTGATTGCGCTCGGCTCGCCGTATCCCCTGGTTCTCACGGGTGGATACGCCGTGCGGGCGCACCGCCTTGTGAACCGCCCCAGCCAGGACCTCGACGTCGCCACCCAGAACCCGGCACCCATGGCCGACATCGCCGCCACACTCCGCGCCGGCCTGGAAGCCCGCGGCTGGAAGGTGCACGCGCTGGAGACCGCCCCGCTGTCCGCACGCTTCACCGTGACCGACCCGGCCACCGGGCAGGACTGCGAAGTCGACATCCTCAAAGAAATCTTCTGGCGGCCCGTCGCCCAGAGCCCGTACGGGCCCGTCCTCGCGGAGGAGGACGTGATCGGGACCAAGGTCCGCGCCCTCGCCGACCGCGGAGCGCCCCGCGACCTGATCGACGTGTACGCAGCCTCCCGCCGCTGGACCAACGCCGAGCTCGAGGAGTTCGGCCGCCGCCACGCCCGCGGCCGCTTCGAGCGCGAGGACCTGCAAGCAAACCTCACGGGCGCCGAGTGGACCAGGGGCACGTCGGCCAGACGGGACTTCTACGTCCGGCTCACCCACGGCACCGACACCGTGCGCTTCGAGGTCACCGGCACCCGCACAGAACGCTTCCCCGTCCTCTCCGACGCGGACCCGGCGCCGTGGAGTCCGGCCGGGGCCCGGTGATCGTCGCCGGGCCGGCGGGGCGGTGGGCGGTCGCCCCGCGCGAGGGTGCTCCGGGGAGGACGGGCTGGGCACGACGGTCTGGACGGAACCGACCTCCCATGAGACGTGCACGACTCGGCCATCGGCCACCGGGTTCACGCCAACGGCTGTGCCGGCCAGCCTCATTGGACTGTCACTGTCAATGCTGGGGGCTAGTGTCGTTCGCCCGGCAAGAAGCCGGTGAACCCAGGGGGAGCACGAACCACCATGCTCGAGAAACACACCGGATACCGGATTTCCGTCGTCGACGAGGACCCGCTGCGCGCCCGCAAGGACGCCCGCGAACTGCTCACCGCGCTCGCCGAGGCGGACTCCACCGCCAGTCTGGACCTGCCCGAACCCGGCGGCCTGGCGGGCTCGTTCGACAAGGGCGGCCCGTCCGTCGAAACCGTCGGCCTGCTGCTGAGCGCCGGTTCGTTCGTCGCCGCCCTCGTGCAGGTGTGGCTGGCCCGGATCCCGCAGCGCACCATCGTGGTCAAGCGGCCGGACGGGGCGGTCCTGCACGTCACCGGCAAGGAGGCCCGCGAGGACGACACACTGATCGAGCGGTTCCTCACGGACGACGGCGGCGACGGCACGACGGCGGGCTGAGCGGCGATGACCGACAACGACCGCCATGCGTTGCTCGTCGGTGTCTCCACGTACGACAGCGGGGCGTACCAGGACCTCCCGGCCGTGCGGGCCGACCTGCACTACATGCGGGCGGTCCTGGAGAACACCGAGATCGGTATGTACAACGAGTGCGCGGTGGCCGCCGAGCCGACGCGCGCGGAGATGCTGCACGCCGTCGAGACGTTCCTGGAGGCCCGGCAGGCCAGCGAGACCGCACTGCTCTACTTCAGCGGGCACGGCGAGTACTGCGAGCAGGATGGTCAGCTGTACTTCCTGACCCGGGACACCGACCCCGCCGACCTGCCGGGCACGGCCGTACCGGCGGAGTTCCTGGAGCGGATGCTCCAGTCATGCCGGGCCGCCTCCAAACTGGTCCTGCTGGACTGCTGCTCCAGCGGCTCCGTCGTCCAGGGCTGGACCGCCAAGGGCCCCGCGGCGCAACCGGACCGGCCCGCGCCGAGCACCCTGCTGCGGCCGACCGGCGTGTACTTCATCACCGCGTCCGACGCCCTCCAGGCGGCCTCCGCGATGGCGCCGCCCGGGTCGAGCCTCGGCACCTCCCGGTTCACCGGGGAGATCGTCGAAGGGCTGCGCAACGGCCGGATCAAGGACGGCGGCTGGATCACCCCGGACGACCTCTTCGACTACCTGACCGCCCAGATGACCCGCGACGGCGTCCCGGAGGAGCAGCGGCCCACCAAGTCCACGATCAGGGCCACCCGGAGCCTCCCCTTCGCCCGGTCGGTGGCCCGGCCCGTGCGCCTTCCCGCGCTCCCCCACGACGCCACTGAAACCGCCCGGCGCTCCCCCGCGCTGCTGAAGGCACGTGAACTGGCCGAGGCGGACGAACGGGACGGCGTCGACCCGCAGCGGCTGCTGCGGTACTACGCGGACTGCCTCACCGCGCAGGCGGCGGCCGGCATGCGGCCCGACCGGGACGCCGGCCGCAACACGAAGTACTTCCTGCTGGCCCAGGGCGAGGAGACCATCCAGTCGGGCCGCGGACCGCACATCGTCGCGCCCGGATCACTGCCCCGGCCCCAGGACGGGCGGTCCGGGTCGGGCAGCGAGGCGGGGACACGGCAGGAGTACTGGTACGGGTATCCGGCGATCACGCTTCCCTCGCGGGACGGCGGCCGGGGGCGGCGCGCGGCGGTGGAGCTGGCGCCGCTGCTCGTCCAGCAGATGGAGCTGGCGCCGGACGAGGACGGTCGGGACGTGCTCCGGCCCAGCGGCGTGCCGTCCCTGCACAGCGGGGTCGTCTCGGAACTTCTCGACGCGGGCGACGCCGCCGACCTGGTCGCCCGCTGGCAACCAGCGTGGCAGGAGGGCAACGACGCCCAAATGCTGCGCGCCGTGCGGGAGCTGCTGGAGGAGCTGGGCCTCCCGGAACTCGAACCGCTGGACCCGTCTGCGCTCAGCGACCGCACGGTCATGCAGGCGCTGCGGCCCGGCGCGCACAACGCGGCCGTGCTGCTGGTGCCCTCGGGCGCGGAGGCCATGGCCACCCAGGCACTGGTGGACAACCTGCTGCAGATCTCCACACGGGTCGCGCAGATTCCCGGCACCGCATTGGGCGCGCTGCTGGACGGCGGGGCCCGGCAGGCACCCGACACGACCTCGGCACCGGCGGACACGGTGACACCCGTCGCCCCGGGGCCGTGCAACGAGAGCCAGGAACAGGTGATCTCCTCGGCGATGACCCGGCCGCTGACAGTGGCGACCGGCCCGCCCGGCACGGGCAAAAGCGAGGTCGTCACAGCCGTCGTCACCACCTGCGTGGCTGCCGGGAAGTCGGTACTGGTCGCCTCGACGAACAACGAAGCCGTGAACGTCGTCGCCGAGCGCTGCGACGACATCGCGCCCGGTCTGCTGATGCGGACGGGCAACGCGGAGGCACTGGAGCGAGAGGCGGCCAAACTGGAACGGCTGCTCGCCGCACCGGCCGGAGCGCCGCGACGCGGATCGGCCACCGTGGGCGGAGAGCTGCGCACCACCCGGGGAGCGGCCGACCGGCTCCGGGCAGAAGCGGCTCGGCACGTCGGTGAGGAGACGCGGCTGCTGGAACTGCTCCGCGACCGGGAGGAGCGCGCCGCCGCCCTGGAGCTGCCCCTGTCCCTCCTCGAAGGGGCCTGGGCGGCGGACCCGGAGGGCCCCGTCCCGCTGGACCGGTGGGCAGGCCGGGCGAGGAGGGCGGCCGCGGCACGCTGGTGGCAGCTCGGGACGTGGCGGCGCGGGCGGGCGTTCGCCGCGCTGGTC
The DNA here is from genome assembly GCF_044763135.1 of Streptomyces sp. NPDC096205. Taxonomy (NCBI): domain Bacteria; kingdom Bacillati; phylum Actinomycetota; class Actinomycetes; order Kitasatosporales; family Streptomycetaceae; genus Streptomyces; species Streptomyces sp. NPDC096205. The sequence goes on from NZ_JBIWFS010000001.1 coordinate 1,198,725, forward strand.
GCGGCAGGGGCCGGGAAGTTTGAGGGGTCCGTACCGGCGTGGCCGACCTGGGTCACGGAACAACCGGTGTCGCCCGAACTGCTGGAGTCGCTGGCCGAAGTCGTGTCCGTGGAGCGGGACGTGCGGGAACTCGTCCGCATACACGGGGAGTGGGACGAGGACGGGCTCAAGGCGTCCCGGCTGGCAACGGCTCAGGCGCTGACCGGCCTGTCGACGGAACTGTCCCGCGCCCTGTCCGCCGAGGCCCTCGGCCGGGCGACCGGACTCATGAACCAGCGGCTCCAGGCGCTGCGCCGCCGATCCGGCTACCAGCGCAGCCAGAAGAACCTGATGACGCACATCAAGGGATGGGCCGTCAGCACCCACTCGGTGCGGCAGCTGGAACTCACCCCGAAGCTGTTCGACCTCGTCGTCATCGACGAGGCCAGCCAGTGCTCCATCCCCTCGGTGCTGCCGCTGCTCTTCCGAGCCCGTCGGGCACTGATCATCGGTGACCCCATGCAGCTCGGGCACATACCTGGCGTGTCACCGCAGCAGGAGCGGCAGGCACGGACGCGGGCCGGTCTGAGCGCGGCCCAACTGGAGCACCACCGCCTTACCTACCACGTGCACTCCTCGTACCACGCGGCCGAACAGCACGGCGAGGGCGCGCTGCTCCTCGACGAGCACTACCGCTGCCACCCGCGGATCGCGGACGTCGTCAACGGCCACTGCTACGGCGGCCGGCTGCGGGTGCTGACGGACGTGCGGCGGCAGGTACCGGCACACGACCCGGTGGAAGCGGCCGACCCGGCACCGGTGCTCGGCTGGGTCGACGTACCGTCCGGGAGCTCGGCGCGCGGCGGTGACGGGCGGTCCTGGCGCAACGCGGCGGAGGCGGAGGCCGTGCGGCGCGTGGTCGACGGACTGCTGGCGGGGCTCGAACCGGACGCGACAGTGGGGGTGGTCACGCCGTTCCGTGCGCAGAAAGAGGCACTGGCCCGGATGTGGCGGGACGACGACCGGGTCCGGGTCGGCACCGTCCACACCTTCCAGGGCGGGCAGCGCGACGTGATGGTGCTCAGCCCGGTGGCGGCGCCCAACACCCCGCCCCGGACCACGCACTGGGTCGCGAGCCAGGTCAACCTGTGGAACGTGGCGGTCACCCGGGCCAAGTCGCAGCTGATCACCGTGGGCTGCCAGGCCTTCTGGCAGGAGCAGAGCGGGCTGCCAGCCCTCCTCGCCGCGCGCTCGGCACCGCTGGGAGCGGGCGACGGCGGCACCGCGGCCGAGGCCAGCCTGCCCGGCCCGGTGAGCGAGGCGCGCGAGGACCTCGCCGACCGCCTGCAACGGTATCTGAGCGGACGGGGCGTCACCGATCTGGAGCGGGCCGTGCCGGTCGGCGGACACCCGGTGGACCTGCTGTTCACCGACGCCGGCGAGAACACGGCGGTGCTGATCGACCCGGGCCCGAGGCCCGACGAAGATCCCGCGCGGCACCTTCGGCTCACCCACGCGCGAGGCGACCTGCTCACCGGACTGCCTTCCGGGGGCCACGGGGCCAAACCCGGCCCGGTGAGCCGGACGGTGCGGGTGCCCGCCTGGCGGATCCTGGCGGGCGAGACCGCGCTGGCACCGCTGTTCGGCTGAACCCCGGACAGGGCGGCCGAGCTCGGGCGTCCGGGCCCGGCCGCCCGCTCAGCCTCCGGGCAGGCTCCGCACGACAAACGTCATGTGCTGGAGGTTGCCCGTCCGCAGCCACTCCGTGGGCCCGCCCACACCCTCGCTGACCGAGAGCGGGCCGTTCGCGCAGTCGCTCAGCCATTCCTCGCCCTGTCCGGCCCGCGCTCCCCGGAACTCGGGCAGTTCGGTGATGCGGCGGGCCGCGGCGCGGTTGACGGCGATCCGGTCGGGCCCCCGGGTCAACGTCCTGACGACGACGTACGAGCTGTCGGTGGTGTAGCGGAGCACACCCCAGGGCGGGCCGCCCTTCCTCCCGGGTGCCGGGGCCTGCGCGAGGGCACTCGGAGGCTGCACCCCGTAGTCGCCGTAACCGAGCAGCGGAGCATAGGCCCTGCCCGCGGCGCGCACCTCGTGCCACATGCGCCACTCCGCCCGCGCCTCGTCGTGTGGCCCTTCCTCCAGCATGTCGGCGCTGACCCGGGGAAAGCCTCCCCCCAGCAGAGTGGCGCTCCGCCACACCGCTAACGGCATCAGCGCGTCGAGGGCGCGCAGCGCCTCCTTGCCCGCGTCGGGCCGGTCGTCGAGGACCGCGCCCATGTCGAGCAGCAGATCCACCGGCACCTCCGGACCGGTCGTGGCCAGCAGGCCGCGGACGTCCTCCCCGAGACGGCCGTCCCACTCCCCCGTGACCCGCACCCGGACACCCAGGCCGCGCAGGCAGCGCCGAGCCGTCTCCACGGCCGCCGCCTGCTGCGCCGCGGTCCTCTCCGGCCCGGTGACCGGCCGCAGTCGCCCCAACTCGCAGTACACGGCCACCGCTTCGGCGAGGACGGCGGTCTGGGCGTCCTCGCAGAAGAGAGCGTCGATCCATCCGCCGTGACGGCTCACAGCACTCACCGGACCGACGTACTTGCCGACCACGGTGGCCAGCGTCTCCGGAGCCACCCCGGGCAACGGCGGGAGGTTCCACAACGGCCTGATCGCGGCCCGGACGTCCGGCCGGAGCCGCCGGAAGGCACCGGCCGCGTGCGGCTTCGTCGGCAGAACGGGAACATAGAGCGGTCCGGACATCGCGGCTCCCCCTCGGCACCGTCCGTGCGCATCCCTTCCCGCCAGGGTCCGTTCATCTCGCAGCAGTTGAAAAGAGGGCGATTTCGGCCCGCATGGCCGATGTGGGCAAGTGCCTGGTGAGGGTGTAATGCATGCACGATTCGTGATGTCCGGTGGTCGGGCACTCCAAGTGGACGCTGTGCAGGGGCGCGAGCGTGAACTACCGGACACTCGGTCTGACCGTGCGGAACTTCCGCACGCTGACCGACACCAACCTGCCGCTCGGGCCACTGACCGTGATGGCGGCTCGGACGCACCGGGCAAGTCCAAGGTGCTGCATGCGGGGGCACAGGTCAGGATGGCTGCGGCGGCGTCTCTCGGGTCACACAGCCACTGCTCCCAGGGGCTCACCCCTGCCCACGCGGGACGACGACATCAACCGGAAGGCCGCGCGATACGTCACCCGACTCGCGGACTTCGGGGCAGCGTCTCGCAAAGGTGGTAGAAGCGGTCAGTCGTGTACCGGGGGACGCCCCATGGCGGTCCCCGTTACTAGCAGGCGTCCGACCGCGGCGCCTCACACGACGCACCACGAACGAGGTGGCAGTGTGGGCACGTACAGCGGTACGGAGATGGCCGCCCCCTCAGCGCTGCCCATACGCGGTTGCCGTCACCGCCCTTCAGGGCGGAACCATCGACGCCTCGAGAAGGGGCCAGCGGGCCAACGCTCGCGCATACGGCACAAGTGAGACCTGCACCGAGAAGAACACCTGTAAGCACGGGGGACGGGGAAGCGAGGCTTTCCGGCCAACATCAGCGAGGCTTCTGTTGACAGCGTCAACGGAAAGGAGTGACGATCGTCAACAGGTGAAGGGATACGCTCGCTTTGTGTGCCGCGGGTGAAGTGGGGAGGGCCAGTGCACCAGGAGACGGTCGATGGACGGTTCCGGATCACGGGGATTCTGGGACGCGGGAACATGGGCGAGGTGCACCGGGCCCAGGACCTGCAGGCCGCCCCGGACTCCCCACACCAGGAGGTCGCCCTCAAGACCGTGCTGCGCGCCCGGACCGGGATCGCCGTCGACACGTCGGGAGCGAGCAAGGAGATCGACCGTTTCCGCCGCGAAGTGCGCATCATGCGCATGCTGTCGCAGGGCCACCCCAACCTCACCCTGCTGATCGACGGCGGCGTGGACCGGACGCCTGGCGGCAGCGGCCTGCCGTACCTGGCCATGGAGTTGCTCGACGGCCATCCGCTCGCGGACCTCATCGACGAAGAACCTCAGCTGCCGGTCTCCTGGGCCGCCGCCATCGGGGCGCAGATCGCCGCGGGCCTCGCCGCCGCGCACACCGCCGGGGTCGTCCACCGCGATCTGAAGCCGGCCAATGCGATGCTGACCCGCGACGGCACCGTCAAAGTCCTCGACTTCGGTATGGGCTCTGTCGTCGACGATCCCGACCAGACGCGGCTGACCAGCACAGGCGTCAGCGTCGGCACGGCCCGCTACATGGCGCCCGAGCAGTTCCGCGCCGAGCGGGTCAATGCGTCGGCCGACCTCTACGCGCTCGGCTGCATCCTGTACGAGCTGCTGATCGGGCGGCCGCCGTTCTCCGCCAGAACGCCCTATGAGCTCTCCGAGCAGCACCAGCACGAGAAGCCGCCGCGACTGACCCTGGTACGCCCGGACCTGCCGGCGGAGCTGGTCCGGCTGGTGGACCGTCTCTTGGAGAAGGACGCCGAGCTACGGCCCGAGAACGCCGCTCTGGTCCGTGAGGCGCTGGTCCCGCTCGCGCTCGCACCGGACGAGACGGCCGCCCTGCTGGCTCCGCACTGGCAGGCGATGGACCCGGTGCTACGCCTGCGTGCCCTGCTCCCCGAACCCGCCCCGGCCGCCCCCGCACCCGTGCCGCGCAGGGAGCCGCGCCTGCCCGAGGCGATGGACGTCTTCGGCATCCATGCCGACCTGATCAGCGAGTACGAGAGTTTCACCAAGAGCGCGACGGTGATCCGGGACGCCCGCATCGCCGGCTTCGTCGAGGACGACCTCGCGGCGAAGTCGCAGTGGCCCGACCCGTGGCTGTCGCTGAACCCGTTCTTCGCCGACGGCGGCCAGGTCACCGACCTCGTGCGGGACGGAGTGCTGCACCCGAAGTGCGCGGAGATCTTCCAGGCCGGCAAGAAGGAGACCTCGCAGCGCCCTGACGGCCGCCCGCTGACCTTCCACCTGCACCAGCGGCAGGCGGTCGAGGCCGCGCAGGCGGGCGACTCCTATGTGCTCACCACGGGCACCGGTTCCGGCAAGTCGCTGTCCTACATCGTCCCGATCGTCGACCACGTGCTGAAGGAGCGCCAGGCGGCCGGGCCGAACGCGGGCGACCGGGTGCGCGCGATCGTCGTCTACCCCATGAACGCGCTGGCCAACTCGCAGCTGGGGGAGCTGGAGAAGTACCTGCGCCACGGATTCGGGAAGGGCCGCGAGCCGGTCACCTTCGCCCGCTACACCGGCCAGGAGTCCGACGACGACCGCCGGCAGCTGCGCAAGAACCCTCCGGACATCCTGCTGACCAACTACGTGATGCTGGAGCTGATGCTGACCCGGCCGGACGACCGGTCCAGCCTGATCCGCATGGCCGAAGGGCTGCAGTTCCTGGTCTTCGACGAGCTGCACACATACCGGGGCAGACAGGGCGCGGATGTGGCGTTCCTGATCCGCCGCGTGCGTGAGGCCTGCCGAGCGTCCGCGACCCTGCAGTGCATCGGCACCTCGGCGACCATGTCCAGCGAGGGCTCCTGGGAGGATCAGCAGCGTGAGGTGGCCAGGGTCGCCGGCCGGCTGTTCGGTACGACAGTGCTGCCGAAGCGGGTCATCGGCGAGACGCTGGTCCGGGCGACGGAGGAGGCCCCCGAAACCGTGCCCGCCGAGCGGCTGCGGGTCCCGGCGGCGCCCCGCTCGTACGAGGCGCTGACGAAGGACCCGCTGGCCCGCTGGGTGGAGTCCCGGTTCGGTCTGGAGCGCGAGAACGGCACCGGGCGGTTGCGCCGCTGTGCCCCGGGCACCGTGGAGGAGGCGGCGGCCGAGCTGGCCGCCGAGACGGGGGTGCCCGAAGAGAGCGTGCGCGAGGCGATCCGGACGACCCTGGAGGCGGGGGCGCAGGCCAAGCATCCGGTGACCGAGCGGCCGCTGTTCGCGTTCCGGCTGCACCAGTTCCTCTCCAAGGGCGACACCGTCTACACGACGCTCGAGGATCCGCTCACCCGCCCGCTGACCCGCACCTATCAGCTGGAGCAGCCGGACAGCGACGGCAAGCCGCTGTTCCCGCTGGCGTTCTGCCGTGAGTGCGGCCAGGAGTACCTGACCGTCTGGCGCACCGAGGACGGTGGCGCCTTCCGCTACGAGCCGCGCCGGGACACCTCCGCCTCCGGGGGCCGCCAGGGCGAGGGCTATCTGTACCTGGGCATGCCCGGGGAGGGCTACGAGTGGCCGGCCGATCCGCAGAAGGCCGTGGACGACCGGCGGTTGCCGGAGTCGTGGCTGGAGTCGGACGCCCAGGGTGTGGCGGTCGTCAAGAAGTCCTACAGGCCGCGGCTGCCCAAGCGTGTCGTCGTGGACGCCCACGGAAACGAGTCGGGCGAGGGACTGGTGGCGGCGTTCGTCCCGGCACCGTTCCTGTTCTGTGTGCACTGCCAGGTCTCCTACGAGCAGACCCGCGGCCGGGACTTCGCCAAGCTGGCCACCCTAGATCAGGAGGGCCGTTCCTCGGCGACCTCGCTGATCTCCGCGTCGATCGTGAAGTCCCTGCGGGCGGTGCCGGAGGAGAGCCTGAGCAAGGAGGCGCGCAAGCTCCTCACGTTCGTCGACAACCGGCAGGACGCCTCGCTCCAGGCCGGTCACTTCAACGACTTCGCTCAGGTGACCCAGTTGCGCGGCGCCCTCTACCAGGCGGCGGTGCGCGCCGGTGAGGAGGGGCTGAGCCATGACGACCTCGCCGAGGCCGTCACCGAGGTGATGGGCCTGACGCCTCGCGAGTACACGGACGGCGCGGACCTGACTCCCGCCATGGAACGCAGAGCCGTGAAGACATTCCGGGACGTCGTCGGGTACCGCCTCTACCGTGACCTGGAGCGCGGTTGGCGCATCACGATGCCGAACCTGGAGCAGACGGGACTGCTGCGGATCGACTACGAGGATCTTGACTGGCTCGCCGCCAACGACGCGCGCTGGCAGTCCGCACACGCGGTGCTGCGTGACGCCGATCCGGCGCTGCGCGAGGAGATCGCCCGTACGCTGCTCGACTTCATGCGCCGGGCCCTCGCCATCGACGTGCAGCACTTCCGCGACGACTTCGACACCCTTCAGCGGGCGAGCGAGGAGCGGCTGACCGGGGCGTGGGTGCTGAGCGAGAGCGACCGCCCGGCGGTCGGAACCGCCTACCCGTACGGCTCACGTCCGGGTATGGAGCGCTCCGCGCTGTTCCTGTCGGCCCGCGGCAAGTTCGGCAAGTACCTGCGGCGGAACATGCCCGATCTGCGCGAGGCGTCCGCGACCCTGGACGACGTACAGTCCGTCATCGAGGACCTACTCAAGGTGCTGCGCGATGCCGACCTGGTGCGCGAGGTGGACGCGACCCCCGAGTCCTCCGGCCCGGCCTACCGGCGCCGTGCGGCGCAGAAGCGCACGGGTTACCGCGTGTCGGCCGCGCACCTGATCTGGCGGGCCGGAAACGGTGAACGCGGCGCGGTCGACCCCCTCGCACGCACCTACAGCAGCGGCGAGGGCCCTCGCGTCAACCCGTTCTTCCGCGACCTGTACCGGACCGCGGCCGCCGAGCTGGCCGGCCTGTACGCGCGGGAGCACACCGCTCAGGTCCTTCCCGAGGACCGACTGGAGCGCGAGGAGCAGTTCCGGGAGGCCAAACTGCCTCTGCTCTACTGCTCGCCGACGATGGAGCTGGGCGTGGACATCTCCTCGCTCAACGCCGTGATGATGCGCAATGTGCCGCCGACGCCGGCGAACTACGCGCAGCGCTCGGGCCGGGCGGGCCGTTCCGGTCAGCCCGCGCTGGTGACGACGTACTGCGCGACCGGCAACAGCCACGACCAGTACTACTTCCGCCGCTCCCAGGACATGGTGTCGGGCCAGGTCGCGCCGCCGCGGCTGGACCTGGCCAACGAGGATCTGGTCCGCTCCCACATTCAGGGCATCTGGCTGGCGGAGACGGGGATGAAGCTCGGGACCGCGATCCCGGAGGTCATCGACGTCGCCTACGACCCCGAGGGCAACGACCGCCCCGATCCGCAGATGCCGCTGCCGCTGCGTGCCGACTTCCTCGACCGGTCCCTGGACGAGGACGCCCGCAGACGCGCGGCCGCCACCGCCCGTACGGTCCTCGCCCCGCTGATCGCGGACTTCGAGTCGACCACCTGGTGGTACGACGAGTGGATCGAGGACCGGATCGAACGGGCTCCGGACGAATTCGACGCCGCCTTCGAGCGGTGGCGGGATCTGTTCCGCGCGGCCGTCATCGACCAGTACGAGCAGAACAAGCGCGTCGTCGACCACACGCTCTCCCCCGGCGAGCAGAGCCGGGCGCGCAGCCGCCGCCGGGAGGCCGAGACGCAGACGAACCTGCTGCTGAACCGCTCCGTCGACAGCAAGTCGGTGATGAGCGACTTCAACCCGTATCGCTACCTGGCGTCCGAGGGGTTCCTGCCCGGCTACAGCTTCCCGCGGCTGCCGCTGGCCGCGTACATCCCGCGCTCTGGCAACCGCCGCAACGCCGACGGCGACTACCTGCAGCGTCCCCGGTTCCTCGCGATCCGCGAGTTCGGTCCGGGCGCGCTCATCTACCACGAGGGCGCCCGCTACCAGGTCACCCGGGTGCAGCTGCCGCCGGACGCCTCGGGCGAGCTGGCGACGGCGGAGGCCCGCCGCTGCGACGGCTGCGGTTACCACTACGCCGTCAAGCCCGGCTCCGACACATGCACGATGTGCGGAGAGGAGCTGCGCGGCAAGCGCACCGGCCTGCTCCACCTGCACACCGTGTACACCACGCCGCGCGAGCGGATCTCCTCCGACGAGGAGGAGCGCCGCCGGGCCGGTTTCCGCCTGGAGACGTCGTACGCGTTCCAGGATCACGGCGCCCGCAAGGGACGCCTCACCTCGCATGTCGCCGACGGCGACGGGGCGCCCGTTCTCGGCCTGGACTACGGCGACTCCGCGACCGTCCGGATCACCAACCTGGGCCGCGTCCGCGACAAGGAGGGCGAGCCGGACGGCTACTGGCTCGACCTGGGCGATGGCCGCTGGCTCAACGACCGGGCCGCCGCGGACGCCATCGAGGGCACCGGCATGCCGGTGGTCGACGAGGACGGCAACGAGAAGCGCCGCAAGAAGCGGGTCCTGCCCTTCGTGGAGGACCGCCGCAACATCCTCGTGGTCACCCTGGAGGAGCCGCTGCCCGAGCCGGTGGCCCTGTCGTTCCTCTACGCGTTGGAGCGGGGCATCGAGGCGGCGTTCGAGCTGGAGGACTCCGAGCTGACCGCGGAGCTGCTGCCGCCGGACGACGGCCCGCGGCGCCGCATGCTGTTCACGGAGGCCGCCGAGGGCGGCGCCGGTGTGCTGCGCCGGATCCAGCACGACAAGGACGCCCTCGCCAAGGCGGCCCGGACCGCCCTGGAGATCTGCCACTTCGACCCGGAGACCGGCCAGGACGAGGGCGGCCCCGCGGACGGCGAGAAGTGCGCCCGCGGCTGCTACGCCTGCCTGCTGACCTACGCCAACCAGACGCACCACCGCCAGCTGAGCCGGCACGCCGCCCAGCCGCTGCTGCTGCGGCTGGCCAACTCCCGCACCGAGCGGGAGGACCGTGGCGAGTCCCGCAGCGAGCGCTTCCGCAGGCTGGCCCCCGCGAGCCCCTCGCCGACCCCGGTGGAGGCGGATCTGGCGGCCCTTGTCGCGCAGGGTGACCTGCTGGGCTGGCTGAGGGCGAAGGGCTACCGGCTGCCGGACGAGGTCAACACCCTGGTCCCGGAGGCCGGCGCGTGCCCCGATCTCGTCTTCCGTCTGGACGGTGCCAACCTCGCCGTGTTCGTCGACATCCCCGGCCGCACGGCCGACTCCACCCGCGACGTCGAGGCCGGGTACCGCCTGGAGGACAAGGGCTGGGACGTCCTGCGCTTCCCGACGGACGCGGACTGGGACGCCATCGCGGACGACAACGCCGCCTACTTCCGCCTCCGTTGACCGCCCCAGCGGCTTTTCGCCTTTAGGAACTGAGACATCTCATGAGCCTCACGTACACAGCCGGTTCCCTGGTCGCCGCCCGTGGCCGGGAATGGGTGGTGCTGCCCGAGAGCGCGTCCGACATGCTGGTGCTGCGCCCGCTGGGCGGGAGCGAGGACGACATCGCGGCCGTCTTTCCCGCCTTCGAGGAGGTGCGGCCGGCCGAGTTCGCGGCGCCGAGCCCGGCCGACCTGGGCGACCAGCGGGCCGCCGGTCTGCTGCGCACGGCGCTGCGCATCGGGTTCCGCTCGGGAGCGGGCCCGTTCCGCTCGCTGGCGTCGATCGCGGTGGAGCCCAGGGCCTACCAGCTGGTCCCACTGCTGATGGCGCTGCGGCAGCGCACCGTACGGCTGCTGATCTCGGACGACGTCGGCATCGGCAAGACGGTCGAGGCCGGCCTGATCGCCAAGGAGCTGCTCGCCCAGGGCGAGGCGACCCGGCTGGCGGTGCTCTGCTCCCCCGCCCTGGCCGAGCAGTGGCAGGGCGAGCTGCGGGAGAAGTTCGGCATCGACGCCGAACTGGTCCTGGCCTCCACGGTGTCGCGACTGGAGCGCGGCCTGGAGCTGGGCCAGTCCCTGTTCGACAAGCACCCCTACACGATCATCTCGACGGACTTCATCAAGTCGACCCGCCACCGCGAGGACTTCGTGCGGCACTGCCCGGACCTGGTGATCGTCGACGAGGCCCACGCCTGCGTGGCGGCCGACGACAGCACGCAGGGCGGTACGTCGTCCGCCGCGAACCAGCTCCGGTACGAGCTGCTGCGCAGGGTCTCCGCGGACGCCGACCGGCACCTGCTCCTGCTGACCGCGACCCCTCACTCCGGCAAGGAGTCCGCGTTCCGCAACCTGCTCGGCCTGGTGCGTCCCGAACTCGCCACGCTGGACCTGGAGTCCCCTGCGGGGCGCGCGAAGCTCGCCGAGCACTTCGTGGCCCGCAAGCGCGCCGACGTCCGCGACTACCTCACCAAGGAGGACGGTCTCGCCGACGACTCCCTGGCCGAGCGGACGGCCTTCCCGTCCGACCGCTGGACCAAGGACGAGCCGTACAAGCTGACGCCCGCCTACCGGGCGCTGCTCGACGACGCCATCGCCTATGCGCGGGACCGCGTCACTGAGGCGGGAGAACAGGGCAAGCGGGAGGCCCGTATCGCCTGGTGGTCGGTGATCGCGCTGCTGCGCTCGATGGTGTCCTCCCCCGCGGCCGCCGCACAGACCCTGAAGACGCGTTCCGAGTCCGCCACCGCCCGTACCGCGCAGGAGGCGGACGCGCTGGGTGCCCCGGTGGCCGCCGACTCCGCCGAGAACGACCGCCTGGAGGGCATGGACGTGGCGCCGGGCGCCGCCGAGTCGGAGGAGGCGGGTGCCCGGCTGCTCGAACTCTCCCAGCGGGCCGCACAGTTGGTCGGCCCGGCCGAGGACGCGAAGCTGAAGGCGCTCACCCGGCATCTGAAGGGCCTGATCGCCGACGGCTACCACCCGATCGTCTTCTGCCGCTACATCCCCACCGCCGAGTACCTCGCCGAGCAGCTGGAGGGCAAGCTCGGCAAGAGGACGAAGATCGCCGCGGTGACCGGCACGCTCTCTCCGCAGCAGCGTCTGGAGCGGATCGAGCAGCTCGCCGCCGAGTCCGACGCATCGGGCGAGGGCGCCGGCGACCCGGCCGTCCGCCGCGTGCTGATCGCCACAGACTGCCTGTCCGAGGGTGTGAACCTCCAGCACTACTTCGACGCCGTGGTGCACTACGACCTCGCCTGGAACCCAACGCGCCACGACCAGCGCGAAGGCCGCGTCGACCGCTACGGCCAGAAGCGCGATCAGGTGCGTGTCATCACCATGTACGGCGAGGACAACGGCATCGACGGCAAGGTCCTGGAGGTGCTCTTCAAGAAGCACCGTCAGATCAAGAAGGACCTGGGCATCTCCGTCTCCGTCCCCGACGAGACCGCCTCCGGCGTCACCGACGCCGTCGTGGAATGGCTGCTGCTGCACGGACGGCAGGGCAGCCAGGAGAGCCTGTTCGAGATGGACGGCCACCAGGAGTCGTTCGACCGTATCGAGCGCGAGTGGAGTTCAGCGGCCGAGCGGGAGAAGACCTCCCGCTCCAAGTACGCCCAGCGCGCCATCCACCCGGAGGAGGTGGCCCGCGAGGTCGCCGCCGTACGGGCCGCGCTCGGTGGCGCCGACGAGGTGCGCGGCTTCGCCCTGGAAGCGCTGCGCGACCTGGACGCGCTGGTCCGCGACCCGCGCGACGGCACCGGCGACTTCACGGCCCAGGCCGGCGGCGCCCCGGCGGGCCTGCGCGACGCGCTCGCCGCGACCCTCGGCGGACGGCTGATCGAGGAGGACCGGGAGATCCCGTTCCGTACGACACCGGCGATCGCCCGCGGCGAGGCCGCGCTGGTCCGCACCGACCCGGCGATCGGCGCCATCGCCTCGTACGTCCTGGACTCGGCGCTCGACGCGAACACGCCGGGCCCCCGCCCGGCCCGCCGCTGCGGCGTGGTCACCACCGACGCGGTGACGATTCGCACCACGCTCCTCCTGGTCCGCTACCGCTTCCACCTCACGCTGCCGTCCCGCACGGGCGAGCGGCAGGTGGTGGCCGAGGATGCCCGTCTGCTCGCTTACGAGGGCATGCCGTCGCGCGCCCGCTGGCTGGACGAGGAGGCGGCCACCGCTCTCCTGTCGGCCCGTGCCGCCGCCAACACCCACGAGCAGCTCGCCCGCAACCAGATCACCCGTGCCCTGGACGGCCTGCCGGACCTCTCCGCGCACCTCACCGAGTACGGCACGCGCCTAGCCGCTGAACTCGACGCCTCGCACCGCCGTGTGCGCAAGGCCAACGAGGAGATCGTCCGCGGCCTGAAGGTCGTCCCGCAGGAGCCGGCCGACGTCCTCGGCGTGTACGTCTACCTGCCGCAGCCCGCTTCTACTGTGTCCGGAGCCGAAGCCTGATGCCCGTCGCCGCCACCCGTACCGCCCTGGCCTTCACCTCCGTCACCACGGTCGGCGGGCTGCTCCCCGCCGACATGCTGCTGCGCATCGCCGAGGCGCGGAACCTGCCGGGCACCAAGCCCGCCGACTACGGCCTGCCGGCCTCGGTCCCCGTACGTGACGAGGCCGAGCGCGCCTGGGAGTACCTCAAGCCACTCTGGCGCGACCTGCGCGCCGCCCTGCCCTCGGACCCGCAGACAGGGGCGCCCTCCGCCGACCCGACCGGCCGGGCGGGGACGGACTGGCTCGCACAGCTCTTCCGCAAGCTGGACTTCGGTGCGTTGACGGAGGTCGGGGCGGCGGGTATCGCGGCCGACTCGGATCCGGAGAAGCGGTTCCCGGTCTCGCACCGCCACGGCCCGGCCCTGGTCCACATGATCCCCTGGAACCAGGAGCTGGACAAGCGCGCGGCGGCAGGCCAGGTACCGGCCCAGTCCATGCTCCAGGACTGCCTCAACCGGACCGAGGCCCACCTCTGGGCGGTCCTCACCAACGGCCGCCGCCTGCGTCTGCTGCGCGACTCGTCGTCCTTCTCTACGGCTGCGTACGTCGAGTTCGACCTTGAGGCGTTGTTCGACGGGGAGCTGTTCAGCGAGTTCGTGCTGCTGTACAGCCTTCTGCACGCGTCGCGGTTCGAGGTGCCGGAGGGGGCGGCGCCTTCGGGGTGCTGGCTGGAGAAGTGGCGTACGGAGGCCGTCACTTCGGGGGCGCGGGCCCTGGATCAGCTGCGGCTGGGGGTGCAGAACGCGCTGACGGTTCTTGGTACCGGGTTCCTGCGCCACCCGGACAACGCCCGGCTGCGGGAGAACACCGACCCCAAGGCGCTTCGGGATGCCTTGCTGCGGCTGGTGTATCGGCTGCTGTTCGTCTTCGTCGCCGAGGACCGGGAGGCCCTGCTCGCGCCGGATGCCGGTGATCGGCAACGGGAGGCGTACGAGCGGTACTTCTCGTCCGCGCGGTTGCGTGAGCGGGCGCGGCGTCGGCAGGGCACGGCCCATGGTGACCAGTACGAGGCGCTGCGGATCGTTCTTGAGGCGCTGGGTACGGAGGGTGGCCGTCCGGAGCTGGGCCTGCCGGGATTGGGGGGCCTGTTCACGCACACGGATGCCGATGCCCCGCTGGACGGCCTGAAGCTGTCCAACGAGTCGCTGCTCGCGGCTGTACGGCACCTCGCGCAGGTCCGCGATCCGGGTGCCCGGCGCTGGCGGGCCGTCGACTATCGGCACCTGGACGCCGAGGAACTGGGCTCGGTGTACGAGTCCCTGCTGGAGCTGGAGCCCAAGCACTCGGCGACGGACCGCTCGTTCGAGTTGATCGAGGTGGCGGGCAACAGCCGTAAGACGACGGGGAGTTACTACACGCCGTCGTCGCTGATCGAGTGCTTGCTGGATACCACGCTCGACCCGGTCATAGACGACGCCGTGAAGCGTGGCGAGCAGCGGGCCGCCGAGGCCGGCCGTCCCGACCCGGCAGATGACATCGTGAATGAGCTGCTTTCACTGACGGTGTGCGACCCGGCTTGTGGGTCTGGGCACTTCCTGGTTGCTTCGGCGCGGCGCATCGCCAAGCGGGTGGCCTCCGTGCGGGAACGCAACCCGGAGCCGACTGTCGATGCGATGCGGCATGCGCTGCACGAGGTCGTCGCGCGGTGCATCTACGGTGTCGACCTCAACCCGATGGCTGTGGAGCTGGCCAAGGTCTCGCTGTGGATCGAGGCCATGGAGCCGGGTAAGCCGCTCGGCTTCCTGGACGCGCATGTCAAGCACGGGAACGGGCTGATCGGCGCTACGCCGAAGCTGCTGGCGGAGGGCGTTCCGGATGACGCCTTCAAGCCGATCGAGGGGGACGACCGGAAGTACGCGGCGGGGCTGGTCAAGCGAAACAAGGCCCAGCGGGGCGGGCAGGACGAGCTTCTGTTCGACACGGAGCCCCTGCCAGGGAACGAGCGGTACGCCGCCGAGCTGGCCCGGATCACTGCTGCACCGGCCGACTCCCTGAAGCAGGTGCGGGCGCAGGAGTCCGCGTATCGGGCCTACACGGAGTCGGCTGCGTACGTTCATGACCTGCATGCCGCCGATGCTTGGTGCGCCGCGTTTGTGTGGCCCAAGCACGAGGGTGCGCCGGAGGCGCCGACCGACCAGGTGTTCCGGGCGCTGCGTGGCCGTGACCAGTCGGCTGTGCCGGATGCCACGCATGCGGAGATTCTGCGGCTGCGGGATCAGTACAGCTTCTTCCACTGGCATCTGGAGTTTCCGGAGGTCTTTTCCGTTCCGGAGTCGGGGGTTGGTGTTCAGCGGGGTACGGGCTGGGCCGGGGGATTTGACGCGGTGGTGGGGAATCCGCCGTGGGAGCGCGTGAAGCTTCAGGAGCAGGAGTTCTTCGCCCAGCGTGACCCTCGCATTGCCGAGGCCAAGAACGCCGCTGCCCGGAAGCGGCTCATCGTCGAACTGCAGGACGATCCTGACGGCTTGGGCCTGTACACCGCGTTCGAGGATGCGAAGCGCCGCGCGGAAGGCGAGAGTCACTTCCTGCGCGCCAGCGCCCGCTTCCCGCTGACGGGACGGGGTGACATCAACACGTACGCCGTCTTCACGGAGACAGACCGCACGCTGACGGGACCGCGTGGGCGGACGGGCGTGATCGTGCCTACCGGCATCGCTACGGACGCGACGACGCAGTTCTTCTTCAAGGACATCGTTTCAAAGGGACAGCTCGCCGCTCTCTACGACTTCGAGAACGAGGACAAGGTTTTCCCCGGAGTCACCAACAAGATGCGGTTCTGCCTCTTCATGTTGCGTGGCTCGGGGAATACCCACGATCCAGCTCGCATGGTGTTCAAGGTGCGCAGGGTCGAGCAGATTCCTGACCGTAGCTATCTCCTTGCTGGTGAAGACATCCTGGCCATGAACCCGAACACCGGGACGTGTCCCGGGTTCAGCAGCCAGCGGGATGCAGACATCGCCTTGGGGATCTACCGCCGCGTACCGGTCCTGATCAACGAGAAGAAGCAGGCTGGCGGGAATCCCTGGGGCATCTCGTTCATGACCATGTTCCACATGTCGAATGACTCTCACCTGTTCCGTCCCTCCGCGCAGGACAACGAGACCTTCGACGACCTCATCAACTCTGGCTGGACCCTCGACGGCAACGTGCTCGTTCGCGGCGAGGAGCGCCTGCTCCCGCTGTACGAGGCCAAGATGCTGCACCACTACGACCACCGCTTCTCCACGTACGAGAACGCCACAGAGCAGCAACTCAACAAGGGCACGCTTCCGCGTTTCACTGTGGAACAGCACCAGAACGCCGCCGCCGTACCGCTGCCGCGCTACTGGGTTCCTGAACAGGACATCCCCACTGGGGTATTCGATGAGAACGGCCAGGAGGTGAAGGCTCCGGGTGTACGCAGCCGACTAGCGGCAAGACGTTGGGACCGGAAGTGGGTGCTCGGTTGGCGAGACATCGCCGTTACCGCCAACGAGCGCACGATGATCGCTGCAGCCGCTCCGGCTCACGGCTTCGGGCACCCCTACCCCCTGGCCTTTCCCGCCCTGCCGAGCCACGCTCCGCTGCTTTCCGCCGTCTGGTCGTCCATGGCCTGCGACTACGCCGTCCGCCAGAAGATCGGCGGTACCCACCTCACGTACGGCTACATGCACCAGCTACCGGTCCCGACCCCCGATCAGCTGGCGCCCCACACGGCGTTCCTCGTCCCCCGCGTACTAGAACTCACCTACACCACAAACGACATGCGCCCTTTCGCCGCCGACCTCGGCGACACCGGCGCGCCCTTCCGCTGGGACCCCGACCGCCGAGCCATTATCCGCGCCGAGTCGGACGCCTTTTTCTTCCACCTCTACGGCATCACCCGCGACGACACCGTGTACATCCTGGACACCTTCAACGTCGTCCGCGACAACGACATCAAGGCGCACGGCGAGTACCGCACCAAGAACCTGATCCTCGCCGAGTACGACCGGATGGCCGAGGCCGGCCTGACCGACTACCGCTCCACCCTCACCCCGCCCCCCGGCCAGGGACCCCGCCACGCCTGATCCTCGGAAGGAGCCGAACCCCGTGGTACGCCGAAGCCAGACCAGCAACCCGCGCTCGGCCGTCGTTCTGACGTCGGGCGCGGACTGGGGCACACGTGCCGCAGGGCAGCGTCGGGGCAGCGGGGCCGAGTCCCCGATGCCCCGGCGGCAGGCGGGGCAGGTCAAGGCGTTGCAGCAGACTCTTGACGTGATACGCATGGCGATCAACGCCAAGCGCCGGCACCAGGCCCGCTACTCGCTCAGCCGGGCCCGCGCCCTGGTCAACGCGCTGCCCGCCGACCAGACCGTCAAGGAACGCGAGCAACTCTCGCTGCTGCGGAAGAAGTTCGAGGCACGCGGAACGCCGGCCGCGAAGAAGCCGGCTTAAGCGAAGCCGACTCCCGGCGCCCGAGCAGGCGGCAAGAAGTCGGCCCCGAAAGCCACACCACGGAAGTCCGTACCGAAGTCGACGCCCGACCTCGGCGACCGCTACCTCAACCGTGCGTCGCTCGGTTACGCCTCAGAGGTTCCCGACACGAACCTCACGAAGGGGGCCCAGCCCTCGCGGCTCACAGCGAAGGGCGGGCGGGCCAGGTCCTTGGAGTCCCTTACGTGAACAGCCTGTTCGGCGACCGCGATCTCCACGCAGCTGTCGCCCTCACTGCCGCTGTAGCTGGACTTGAACCAGGCGAGTTCCGTCCTACCGCTGTTCATAGCTCTCCTCGCAGTCGCTCCAGCAGGTCCCGGGAATCCTTCGGGCTCAGGGCCTGCGAGCGCAGTGTTTCATAGCGATGGCAGAGCACACTCACCTCTTTCGGGTCGGAGATTAGCCGCCCGTTCTTCTGACCCTCGGAGTAGCCGAGTCTCCGCCCCTCCGGTGTCTCCAGCACCTGCACCGGGCCATCCAGGCACGCATGCAACCCTGCATCCAGCGGCACCACCTGAAGCGTCACATTGCGCGGAGCGCTCCGCTCCAACACATGGTCCACCAGCCCACGCATCGCCTCCGTGTCCCCGAACCGCCGCCGGAACACATGCTCCTCAACGATGAAGCTGAACGGCACAGTAGGCCGCTCTCGCATCATCCGCTGCCGCTCCATCCGAGCCGTGAGCTGCGCTTCCAGTTCCTCATCCGTCCGCAGCGGGATCGTGCCCTCGAACACCGCCCGCGCATACGCCTCCGACTGCAACAACCCCGGCACCAGCCGGCACTCGTACGTGCACAGGCTCACCGCCTCCCGCTCCAGCCGAGCCCACCGGCGGAACCAAGCCGCCAGCCCCACCTCGCCCCGGCTGAGATGCCGAGCGGCCCTCCGAAGCGCCCCGGTGTTGCCCAGCGCCTCCTCCGCGCGCTCGACGAACGGCGGCCCAACTCCACCGACTCCACGGTGTGCTTGGAGTACTGGACGAGGGCGGCGAGGTCGCCCCGGCTGAGCCCCGCGTGCTCGCGTAACGCCTGGACGACCGCGCCGAACGTACGCAGACTGTCCGACGGGTGAGGTTCCCGCTCCCCCTCCCCCGCCGACACCGTCCCGACACCCGCACCCGTGGCCGCCTCCGCCTCGACGATGTCCATCCGCCGCCCCTCTCTCCAACCGCTCCGGCCCCCACGCGTTCAGCACTCAGCGTGACGGCCAGGCGCGCGTACTGTCCACTCCGCGTGCACGTACGCTGACTCCGCGTACGGGATCGGAGGCTCGCGACGGGCCGGACTCGGACATCACTCTGGCGCCATGAACCAATCTGCTCCCCACCTCACCACCTCCCCGCCCACCTTCACGCAGCTGCTCTCCTCCACGCGACGAGGCGCACGGCTCGCCCGGCTGCTCACCGTGAGCCAACTTCGGTCCTGGGGCGCCCCGCAGGACCTCACGGAGCGTGCCGAGATCGTCGTCGCGGAGCTTGCGGCCAACGCCGTACTCCATGGCAGCGTGCCCGGCCGCAGCTTTCGACTGACTCTCGCGTTCGAGGCGTTTCCCGGCCTCCTTCGCATCGATGTCACCGACGCACGCGGGGACAGGTGGCCGCAGGCCCGTCCTCCGGTGAGCGACGTACCCGATGCGGTCCTCCACACCGGCGGACGCGGCCTCTCGCTCGTCGCCGCGATCGCCGACCGCTGGGAGACGCTTCCGTATCCGCCCTGCGGCAAGACCGTCCGCGCGGAACTGGTCAGTCGGGTCTGAGCGCGCCTGGCGAAATTCAGCCATCCCGCACATCGTGCTTTGACGTCGCCCAAACGCCTCCCTACGGTGGTCATCGCCAGACGGGGGATCAAGGGGGACAACAAGACCGTGCGGGTGGGAGACACCGGTGAACCAGGCCGGACCGTCACGGCGTACAGCCTGCTGGTCGACGCCGAACGAGCCTTCCTTCGCGCGCAGTTCCCCGTCGTACGACCTCTTCTCCAGCGCCTCCGGAACGAGTTCGGCACGCCCGACTCCGACTCCGACACCGACTCCGCGGTGCGGTACGCCCTGCTCCGGGGCGCGTTGGCCGCTCGGGCCGGGAACTGGCCGGAGGCGGTTCGGTGGTGTCCCTACAGCGACGACCTGCATATGGCCAAGACAGGGATCGTTCATGCCCTCGGCGTGAGCGCCCTGCGTCGGCTGAGCGAGGAAGGGCGGCACACCGACGCGGGCACAGCGGCGGTCGCGATCATGCTGTGGGCGTACCTCCTGGACGAGGAGGACCCAGGCGACTTCCGTCTCCTGCTCACCGAACGGCGCGGCACCCCCGTGCCCGATCCGGACTGGGAGGAGGCCCGCTGCCATCTGCTCAAGCGCGTCGCCGACCTGTTGCACGCCCTCGACGTCCGTGCGGGGCGGGACGTCCTCGCCGCGTGGGAGACGGTCTGGGAGGTCGAGTGTGAGGCGCCTGTGGTCGTCCCCTCGGATGCCGGACCCGCCGATCTCGTCCCCGTCGAGCTGGCCGCACGGCATCTCGTGAGGCATGGCCGCGGGGCCGAGCTTCTTCACGCCTACGCCTTGCGTCACCCCGACCTCGGCGGTTGGAGCGCGGACTCGCCCGAGCACGGGGCCTGCGCCGACGCGCTCGCCAAGGCCCTGGCCGAGCGGGGCCGGGACCGGGTGCGAGCCGGTCAGTGGAGCGAGGTGCTCGCCGATTTCAGCGCGGCGGCCCGGCTCGGGAATGCCCTGCGTGCTGAGGACGAGGCGGCCGTACTCCGCGGGGCCAGGAATGTCGGGCGGACTCACAGCGGGCGCGGCTACTCTCCCGTCACACGCATCCATGGCCTCGAACTGGCCCACGCGCTCCTGCCGCAGAACGCTTCCGTAGCCGCCGAACTGACCGCCGAGCTGGTGGAACAGGGGAAGAGGGTCTTCGAGAGCGACCCTGAGCAGAGCCGGAAGCGTTTCGCCCGCGCGCTGAAGGTGACGCCCCGGAACCGCGACGCCCGTATGGGTCTCGACGAACACCTGAAAGGAGACATGCGCCGGGCGTTCGACGCCGACGACAGAGAGGCCACGTTCCGTGTCGGCGACGTCAAGGGACTCCTCAGGCGCGATCCGGAGTTCGTGCCGGCGCGATGGTGGCTCGGAAAGTACTACGTGGACCAGGCCGTGGCCGCCGCCCTCGGCGGCCGTATGCCCCTGGCGCGGGCCGCCGTACGCAAGCTGCTTCAGTACGACGGCCCGACGGGGCAGTCGTGCGGGGACGTCGATGTCGATCCGCTCCTCGTGGACCTGCTGGTCGGTGCGGCCCGGCGTACCGACGCCCAGGACAAGCGCGGCACCCTGGAGCGGCGCGTCAAGCTGCTGAGCGCGGCTCAGGCGATCGAGGGCCCAGCCGTGAGCCGTCGGGTCCGGGAGCAACTCGACACAGCAGTTCTCCTTCTCGCGGAGCACCTCGAAGCCACCGCGTCCCCGTCGGACGTCATCGAGCTGTTCCTCCAGGACCGAATGCGCACCGGTGTCAGCGCACGCTTCGACCACACCGTGGAAGCCGCTTATCTCGACCGCGCCCGAGAACGCGAGCGCGCGGGCGACCTCGGCGGGGCGCAGCGGGACCGCTCGTGCGCGGAACGGATCGGTGCCGGGCTGTCGGCCCAGGGGGTGCTCTTCGGCCGCGACTCTCACCAGCCTCGCCATGGCGACACCGGACAGGAAGCCCTCTTTTGACCGACGACACCGACGACGGATCCGACCCGAGCTCGGGGGGCAGTGGCCTTCCTCCGATCCCCTGGTTCGGCCCCACGCTGTACGAACTCGTGCCGGGCATCGTGCCGGGCACCCGCCCTCAGCCCCTGCGCAGGCAGGCTGCGCAGGCGCTCGCTGCGGCCCGCCGGGACCCGGTCAGGCACGAGCTCCTCCAGCGTGCCGACCAGGGGTCCCGCGGTCCGGTCGCCACCCTCGTCGCCGAGATGCTCACCCCGCCCCTGCCCCCGTACGACACCGAGGAAAGTCCGTGACCGAATCCGCTCCGGCCGCCATCACCGGCCCGCCGCCCGAACTCGACAAATTGCGGCGCCGTGTCGAGGCGCTGTCCCGCAAGCGCGACGAGGCAGAGGCCCGGCTGCGCACCCTGCTGGGCTCCCTGCTGCCGCTGGACGACCTGCTCGCCGACACGCGCCGGCGGGCCGGTGCCCTGCACGAGGCACGCTCCGCGAGGGAGACGGCTTCGGCCGCCATCGCGCTGGGCGAGCAGATCGAGGCCGCGCACCGGATGCTGCGCGGCGAGTTCGCCCGGCACGACGTGCGGCCGATGGACGTGGTGGGCAGAGCAGCCGACACGGCCGAGATGCGCGTCGTCGGTAAGGAACCTCATCCGACGTGGCCTGACGGCACGGTGCTGAGGGAGAAGATCACCGGCTTCCGTCTGGGCTCCGACGTCCTGCGGCACGCACAGGTCGTCCTCGCGACGCCGGGACCCGCACCCGAGCCCGAGCCCGTGGCACCGGTCGAGGACGCCGGGGACGCCGCCGCTCCCGGGACCGTCCCGGCCGGGGACCCGCGACGGGCACAGCCACGGCGCACCACGCGTTCCCAGCGGCGCCTGCCGCTCAAGCCCTCGGCCAGGCGGGGACGTCGGTCCCGCCGTAGCTGACGGGCGACCGCCCTCCGTCGGCACCAGCACCGCTCCTTCCGCCTCCGCCGCTCCACGACGATCAGGAAGCACCCTCCATGCACCGGACTCTCGGTATCGACCTGGGCACCACCAACTCCGTCACGGCCTGGCTGCGCGACGGCGTCCCCACCGTCCTGCCCAACAGGCATGGCGACCCGGCCACCCCCTCCGCCGTCGGCGTCGACTCGCGCGGGGCGCTGCTGGTTGGGCGGGAGGCCCTCAACTGGCGGGCGGGAGAGCCTCGTTCCGTCATCACGGAGGTCAAGCGGCTGATCGGGCGGCGTTGGGACGACGACCTCGTACAGCAGGCGCTCAAGACGCGGCCCGACGACGCGCCGCCGGTGCGGGCCGGTGTCGACGGCTCGGTGGAGATCCAGCTCGGTGAGCACTACCTCTCCCCCGTGCAGATCTCCGCGATTCTGCTGCGGCGCCTCAAGAAGGACGCCGAGGACACGGCGGGGGTACCGTTTCGCCGCGCGGTGGTCACCGTGCCGGCGTACTTCGCCGAGCCGCAGTTCCACGCGGTGCGCGCGGCCGGACGGCTGGCCGGTTTCCATGTGGCGCGGATCGTTCCGGAACCGACCGCGGCCGCACACGCCTTCGGGATCAGGGCGGGCGAGAACGGCATCACGGACTACGCGACCGTGCTGGTCTTCGACCTGGGCGGCGGCACCTTCGACGTGTCCCTGCTGACGATCGGGCCCGGCTACTTCTCGGTGGACACCCTGGGCGGCGACAACCTTCTCGGTGGTGCCGACTTCGACGCGCTGCTCGACGGCCACCTGCGGGCGCAACTCGGCGGCCGCGACCACGGCGGTGAGGGCGACGCCTCCCGCATCCGGGCCGCCGCCGAGCGGGCCAAGGTCGAACTGTCCGACCAGGACACCTCCGACGTGACCCTCGCTCCGCTCGGCCGTCAGGGCGGATCCTGGTCGGGGACGGTACGGCGCAGCGACTTCGAGGAACTCCTCACCGAGCACCTGGGCAGGATGCGGGACACGGTCGAGTCGGTGCTGACCCAGAGCGGCTCGCTGCCCACGGACATCCAGCGGGTCCTCCTGGTCGGCGGATCCACCCACGTCCCGGCTGTCCGGCGCGATCTGCAGAAGCTCTTCGGCGACGACACCGTGTCGGACGCGGTCGACCCGATGATGGCCGTCGCCCATGGCGCCGCCGTGGAGGCCGGACTCATCGACACCCTCGACTGCCCGGCCGAGACCTGCACCATCGAGGGCATTTCCGTCACCGAGGACGCCTGTCCGGCCTGTGACACGCCCCTGCTCGGCTCTGCCATGGTGGACTGCCCGGGCTGCCACGTCCCCGCCCCGGAACTCACCGCCACCTGCCCTGTATGCGCCACGGACCTGTCCGGCCTGCGGGCGCCCCTTCCGGCGGTCGCTCGCACGGAGTGCCCGGAATGCGGCCGCGCCGACAACCCGGCCTCCGCGACCGCGTGCCTCGACTGCGACGCGCCTTTGGACTCGGGCGGGCTGAAGTGCCACGGCTGCGAAATGGTGAACGCGCCCGGCCTCAGCGCCTGCTCGCTCTGCGGCAGCGACTTCGGCACCGCTCCTCCCCAGCAGGTCACGGCGCAGCACATCGGACTCGAGCTGGAGGACGGCACCATCAAGGTCCTCTTCCCTGCCGGCACCCAGTACCCGACCGAGTGGCACCGGGTGGACGACCTGGCCGTACGCCGCGATGGCGGCGCATCAGTGCGGTTCAACCTCTGGGAAGGCCCGCACCTGCGCTCGGCGCAGCGCAACGAGTTCTGCGGCGGTTTCGTCGACGAACACAACGGCAGGCCCGGCGGGAAGGTGCCGCTCACCGTGCAGGCGAGGCTCGACCGCGACCGGACCATCGACCTTCAGTACCGCATCGGCTCGAGCGACTGGCGGGGCAAGCAACTCCGGCGCAGCATGGTCTCCGCATCCGTCGGACGGAAGGCAGCCGAACTCCATGACCGGTACGCGCGCTTCCTGACCGACTTCGAGGGCGAGCTCACCGCCGCCGAACGCGACGCCCTCGCCGAAGCCATGACCGACCTGGCGGCGCTCGCCAGGGGAGAGACCGTGGGCCGTTCCCTGGACGGGCTCCTGGACTCGGCCCGGGAAACCCTGGAGTTGTGGAGGCGGGCCCGAAGTGCCCAGGCCCAGGCAGGCATCGCCTCCAGGAGCGGGCGCGGCCTGCTGCCCCCCTCGCTCCTGGAGGACCTGCGGGCTGCGGCGGAGGCCGTCCTGGACGCCCGCAGGGCCATGGACACCGACGCGCTGCGGGCGGGCACCGAACGGGCGGAAGATCTGTGGACCGCACTGGATCCCGCGGTCCGCACCTCGGTCGTTACCATCCGCCTGGCCGAGCAGGACGCCTACCCGGCGACCCTGCGGAAGGAGATCCTGGCCGCCCGTGACGCGCTGCGCGGCGCGGTGGAAAGCGGTGACCAGGCGGCTCAGGACCGTCAGCTCGTGCGCCTCGGGCGCCTTGCCGAAGAGGGTCGTGGAAAGTTCGCGGACGTGACCGTCCCCTCCGCCGCCGGCACCGTCCTGCCGTCGAAGCGGTAATGGATCACGAGGCCGTTTACACCAACCAAGAGTCGCTTGACAGTGTTAACAGATAGGCTGGAGTCTGTTCCGCACCGGCCTCGCTCTTCGGAAGGTCACCGTTGTCCCAGTCTGAACTTCTCCCCGGCGCCCCAGAGTTCCGCATCAAACTGCCCAAGGACGGCGGTGAGGCGCGCGGGCATCTGCTCGCCGAGTTCGGCGGCAACGGCACCCACAAGTTCCTTCTGCGGGAGGGTTCCCTCGTGGCCGCCGAGGCCTGGCCCGGGCTCAGCGGCCACGCCCGCCGCAACCGTGCGGATCTGCGGGCCAGCGGTGCCCTTGTCGACGCCCCCTCCGACCCCGACAAGCCGCAGGAGTCGCGCCATTGGGTCACGAGCCGCGACATCGAGTGCAACTCCTCCTCGGCCGCCGCCGCGCTCGTCTACGGCTACGACGCCTCCGGCCCCGAGTCATGGCGCACCACGGAGGGCCACCCGCTCGCCGACTATCTGTCCACCGGCTGGCGCGCACCGCGCAAGGCGTGGCTGGTGCGCGGCTCCAACGTCTCCGGGCACAACCTGGTACGGCAGCTGTGGCTGGAGGAGGGGTTCGTCTCTCTCGCGGCGGCGCATCTGCCTCCCCTGGAGGAGACCGACCCCACCAAGAGCGCGCTGCGCCGTTTCGTGGAGGACGGGTACGAGGGGGCGGCCTCGTACAACCAGAAGCGGGGCCTCGTCGACGAACTGCACGCCTTTCTGACACAGATGCGCGTCGGCGACACCGTCGCCACCATCGGCGACGGACGGCTGCACATCGGGCGGATCACCGGGGATGCCGTACAGACCTCGTCGCCGGGCGGGCTGTCCAATCTGCGAAGGACCGTCACCTGGATGCCGCGGAGCCATGCGTACGAGGAGCTGCCGGAGGAGGTCCAGCAGAAGCTGTCCGTCCAGCACGACGTCGTCGATCTGACCGGTGTGCTGGACGCGCTCGACGGGCTCACAGGGCAGACGGACCCCACGACCCCGGCGGCAACCGGCGATACCAGCGAGCACCCCGCCGTGGAACGACCGGCGCAACGCGAGCTGTCGCTGCCGCAGATCACCGAGGAGCTCGCCACCGACCTCCTCGTCCACGACCGCGCCTGGCTGGAGGAGATGCGTGAACTCCTCCTCGACGAGCGGCAGTTGGTGCTCTACGGCCCACCGGGCACCGGCAAGACCTATCTGGCGATGAAGCTGGCCGAGTACTTCGGGGGCGGTCCGGAGCAGGTCAAGATCGTGCAGTTCCATCCCTCGTACGCCTACGAGGACTTCTTCGAGGGTTTCCGGCCCGTGGAGGACCCCGAGTCCCGGGAGGTGGCCTTCCGGCTGACGGCGGGCCCGCTGCGGGAACTCGCCGATCTCGCCTCCCGCGAGGGTAACCGGCACATCCCGCACTTCCTGATCATCGACGAGATCAACCGTGCCAATCTGGCGAAGGTCTTCGGCGAGCTGTACTTCCTTCTGGAGTACCGGACGCGCTCGGTCCGTCTCACCTACTCCGGGGACGACTTCGCGCTGCCGCCCAACCTCTTCGTGATCGGCACGATGAACACCGCCGACCGGTCGATCGCCCTCGTGGACGCGGCGATGCGGCGCCGCTTCGCGTTCGTGGAGCTGTCCCCGCGCACTGAGCCGACCGCCGGGCTGCTCGCACGCTGGCTGAAGCGTGAGGGCAAGGACGCGGAACCGGCGCGTCTCCTCGACGCCCTCAACGCCCGCATCGATGACGCCGACTTCGCCATCGGCCCCTCGTACCTGATGAAGCCGGGCGTGTACCGCGACGGCGGCCTGGAACGGGTCTGGCGCACCAAGATCCTGCCTCTGCTGGAAGAACACCACTACGGCGAGGGCCTCGACGTCGCCGCCCGCTACGGCCTCGGCTCATTGCGCGAGCAGCGCCCGTGACCGTGTCCACGACCGTGCCCATGTCCGAGGTGTCGCTGCGGGAGTACGGGCCCGCCGTCTCCGTCACGCTGAGCGCCGAGGCCGGGCGGGCCCTGGCCGCCTCAGGCATCCTGCACAGCGCGACCCCCGATCCCGGCCGGCACGGGCACTGGCTGTTGCGCGCGGGCAGTCGGGTCGGCGCCGTACGCACGCCCGGCGGTCTCGTCGTACGGATCATGCCCAAGACCCCGGTGAGCCGGCTGTTCTTCCTCCTCGGGTTCAGCCTCGACCCGGCCCGCGCCTGGCGCGACAGCCGGGAAGGCTCCATCGACACCGGCGCGTACGACGACGTCGTCCCCGCACTCGCACATGCCGTGGAGCGGCAGATCGACGGGGCACTGCGCCAGGGGGTCCTCCAGGGCTACCGGGAAGTGGAGGAGTCCGCGCTGGTCGTGCGCGGCAGGCTGCGCGAGGCCGAGCAGATCCGTCGGCACTTCGGCCGTACGCCGCCCGTGGAGATCGCCTACGACACGTACACCGCCGACACCGCCGAGAACCGCATCCTGCGCGCCGCCGCCGAGCGGTTGCTCCGGCTGCCCGACGTGCCCGGGCCCGTCCGGCGGCGCCTCGCCCATCAGCGCGTACGTCTGGCCGACGCTCAGCCGCTGATACGGGGGCAGGAACTGCCGCGTTGGCAGCCGTCACGCCTCAACTCTCGCTATCAGCCCGCACTGCGGCTCGCCGAGGCCGTCCTGAGGGGAACCTCGCCGGAGCACCGGCCGGCCGAGGCCGACCCGCTCGCCATGGACGGCTTCCTGCTCGACATGAACAAGCTGTTCGAGGACTTCGTGACCGTCGCCCTGCGCGAGGCGCTAAGGGAGCACGGCCTGACCGCGCGCCTTCAGGACGCCCATCACCTCGACGTCGAGGGTCTCGTGGGCATGCGTCCCGACCTGGTCGTCCGCACCGGCGACGGCCGTACCCCGCTCGCCGTCGTCGATGCCAAGTACAAAGTCGAGAAGGCCGACGGGCTCCTCAACGCCGACCTCTACCAGGCGCTCGCCTACGCCACCGTGCTCGGTCTGCGCGAGGCGCACCTGGTGTACGCGGCCGGACGACAGCCGGTGCGCTTCCACGAGGTGCGCGGAACGGCGGCCTGGCCGGACGGACGGGGAGTGCGGATCTACCAGCACAGTCTCGATCTCTCCGGCGAACCAGAACGACTCCTCGCAACTTTCCGGGAGATCGCCGGACAACTGGCGTCCGGAAGAAAGGAAGGGACCTGATGCCCCGGCTCGCCTTCGCCCAGAGCTTCTGGGACGGCTACGACACCCTGGAGAAGCCGGTCCGAGTCGGCGTACGCAAGGCCATGGCGAAGTTTCAAGCCCTGAGCGTCGCCGAACTCAACGCGGACAAGGGGTTGCACCTGGAGTCCGTGGAGAACGCCCGTGACGCGCGGATGCGTACCATTCGCATCACCGACTTCTGGCGGGGCGTCGTCCTCGCCCCGGACGACGGCAGCGACATGTTCCTGCTGGTCAACGTCCTGCCGCACGACGACGCCTACACCTGGGCGGCGAAGCGCCTGTACAGCGCGAACTCCGCCACACGGGCGCTGGAGGTGCGCAACGCGGTCGCCCTGGACGAGCTGACACCGCTGTACGAGACGGCCGCACGCAGCGCTCCCCGGCTGCTGTTCGCGGATGTCTCCGACGGCACGCTGAGCGACCTCGGCATCGACGACCAGGTGCTGCGCGCCGCCCGTTCCATGGTCGACAAGGCACAGCTGGAGGCCTTCGCCACCCTCCTGCCGGAGGACCAGCTGGAGGTGCTCCAGTACCTCGCCGAAGGCTTCAGCCCGGAAGAGGTCTACCGGGATGTCGTGGCGGTGCGCCGCCCCGCCGACGCGCCCGCCGAACCGGTCGAGGACCTGGCCACGGTGATCGCCAACACATCGGCACGCATCCGACTGGTCACCGGACCGCGGGAGCTGGAGGAGATCCTGGCGAAGCCGTTCGCGGCCTGGCGCGTCTTCCTCCACCCCTCCCAGCGTCGCGTCGCCCACCGCACCTCGTACGGCGGTCCCGTCCAGGTCACCGGCGGCCCCGGCACGGGCAAGACGGTGGCCGCACTGCACCGCGTCAAGCACCTTCTCGGCCGATGCGAGGACAGCCGCGTCCTGCTCACCACGTACACGAACGCGCTCGCCTCCGGACTGCGCGACATGCTCGGCCTGCTCCTCGACGACGACGAGAAGCTGCTGGCACGGGTGGACGTGACCACAGTCGATGCCTTCGCGAACGGCGTCGTGCGCGGTGGCTCGGCCGCCGCTCCCAGACCGATCGGGGACCGGGATCAGCGGCAGTTGTGGGAGAAGGTGGTCAAGCAGCTCGATCTGCCGTTCACCGCCCAGTTCCTGGCTCAGGAGTACCGGCACGTCGTCCTCGGCCAGAACCTCCGCGACCTGGACGCCTACCTCGGAGCGAGCCGCCGCGGCCGCGGCACCGGTCTCGGTCCCACGCGCCGCCGGGAGGTGTGGAGCGGCGTGGAACGGTTCGAACAGCTCCTGCGCGACCGCGGCGAGACCACGCACCTGCGGATATGCCTCCGAGCGGCGGAACTCCTCGCCGACGGACCGGCTCCGTACGCCCACGTCGTCGTCGACGAGGCGCAGGACCTGCATCCCGCGCAGTGGCGTGCGCTGCGGGCCGCCGTCCCGCCAGGCCCCGACGACCTGTTCGTCACCGGCGACCCGCACCAGCGGATCTACGACTCCCGGGTGTCCCTCGGCTCGCTGGGCATCACGACGACCGGCCGCAGCTTCCGCCTGCGCGTCAACTACCGCTCCACCGAGGAGATCCTGGCCTGGTCCGCGCGCCTGCTCGCACCCGTCACCGTCGACGCGCTCGACGGCGAGGGAACGGACTCGTTGGCCGGGTACCGGTCCCTGCTCCATGGTCGCCGACCCCAGGTGCAGGGGTATGCCACCCGGCAGGAGGAGACCGAGGCTCTGGTGGAGCGGGTCCGGACGCTGCTGGCCGAGGGCCTCGCGCCGCACGAGATCGGCGTGTGCGCACGCTTCAACCTCTCCTTGGACGCGGCCGAGGAGAAACTGAAGGCTGCCGACATTCCTGTGCTACGGGTCAAAGGGCAGGCCGCACAGGGGGCCGAGGGCGTGCGGCTGGCAACGATGCACGCGATGAAGGGGCTGGAATTCCGCGCGGTGTCCGTGCTCGGTGTCGCCGAGGGCACCGTCCCGTTCACGCGTGAGGTCACCCCGCGTGAGGCGGACTCCCTCCAGCATGATGCCGACCTGCTCCGTGAGCGCTGTCTGCTCTTCGTCGCCTGCACGCGTGCTCGCGAATCGCTGAGTGTGACGTGGAGCGGGACCGCGAGCACGTTCCTTCCGCGCACAGCCTGATCCACGGTCCCAGATCCTCATTGCTCCGGCGCCAGGGCGCCCGTCGCGAGACCGTCACGGGCGACCTCGGCGAGCTGCCGGCTCAGCTCGTCGACCTTGCGCATTCCCTCCTCGAACGCCGACAGGGCCCGGAACGCAGAGCCGTAGCGACGCTGATCCTCGATGCCCATACGGGGGATCCGTGACCCCCTGCCGTCGAAACGGTAGGTCCCGCTCATGCTTGTGGACCTGCGGGTGTTGGCGGAGCTCCGCAGGAACCCTTGCAGATAGTCCGTGTCGAGCTGTTCGCTCGCCGAGACGGGCTCCTGGCCGTCGTACGCCACGAGCCCGGCCCGGGCCAGGTCCGCGACGCTGGTGGTGGCGCCGTCCAGCGAGCCCGGGCCGCCGCCCTCGGCGAGCTCGGGCAGGAGGGCGGCGAGTCGCCGGACCTGGGCCTCCAGTTCCTTGCGCAGGGCGGCGTACTCGCCGGGGAAGTCGCGTTGCCGGGGGCGGAGATGGCTCCCGGGTGTCAGATCGACGGTGTCGTCGAGGAGTTCGATCAATGGTACGTGGACGACCTGGTCGGGGCGTGGTTCCAGATCTCCGTCGGGACTGTTGTCCGTCAGGTCGATCATGCGAACGCTGCGGCGGGTGCTCGCACCCGCCGTGCTCTCGGGACGCTGTAGACACCACAGATGGACAGGCAGGGCGTGTGAGGTCGCCGTGCCCGGTGGCAGAGCGACGACTTGACGCACGATGCCACGGCGCACGAGTTCGGCTCGGATGCGGCGACCCGCCTTGCGATAGGCGACCGAGGCCGGCATGACCATAACCACGTGACCGCCGGGCACAGTGTGCGCGTAAGCATGCTGGAGCCACGCGAGCTCGCCTTCGGCTTTGGACGGGGTGCCGAGATCCCAGCGGGAGTCGAGCAGCAGTTCCTCCCGTCCCCACTCGGTCACGCCCGCCGGAGGGTCACAGACGACCAGATCGGCTTTGAGGTCCGGCCATTGGTCCGCACGCAGTGAGTCACCTGCCACGACGTCCACGCCCGACCGGTCCAGAAGCTCTGCGCGGAGCTGTGCGAAGCGGGCACTGTCCGCATCCACCTCCTGTCCGCGGCACCGCACTCCTGCTTCGGAGGCGACGGCCAGGAGCAGCACCCCGATTCCACAGGCAGGGTCGAAGACGGTGGCGTCGGGCGGTAGTTCGGGAGCGAAATGACGGACGGCGCGCACCACTCGCTCGGGCGTCACCTGGTCGGAACCGGCACGCCGAGCGGAGTCCATGAACCGTTCGGTCAGTCCGTTCACGAGGGCGGCGGGCGCTTCGGTTCGGACGAGGGCCTGTACACGGGTGACGATGTCGTCCGGCACTCCCGTCCCCGTTTGTCCGGCCAGCACCGACGCGACCTGCGCCAGACCCGCGATCATCTGCTCCCCGTACACCGCCCGCATGGCTTGCCACAACTCGACCTCGGGCGAGACCTCCTGACCCTTGCGCTGTCTGTCCAGCCATTCCTGGACCTCCGCGAGCGCGTAGAGCGGACTGTTCGCGGCGCCTCCCGCCGGCGCGGGGAAGTCGTCGTAGCGACGACGCCAGTTGGAGACAGCGGCCCGGGTGACCCCAGCCAGCCGAGCGATCTCGGCGCCGGTGACCAGTGGGCCGACCGATGAAGCGGCATTGTCCGTCATAGCTCCAGCGTACACGGATGATTCCACCCAATCCATAGTGAGCTCTGTTGACAATGTACACGGACTATCGCCACTATCTGTCGTGTACTCGATTCCCGTCTGAGGCGGTACACCGCCATGCGCGTCGCAGCCCCAGCTGTCCGTGGAGGCACCTCCGTTGCCATCGAACACCGAAGTACGCACCGTTTACCGACTGTCCGGCGTCGCCCCGACGGCGGAGGCCATGCTGTACGCCCTCGACCTCGATTTTTTGGACGGACTTGGCGCTGAGCTGCATGTGCCCGCGGTGCTGGGGGTCCCGGCCGTGTACGTCACCTGCGGGATGGAGCGCACCAAGGCCCCTTGGTGCGAACCCATGTCACGTACCACCGGCATCACGGTCAGCGAGAGCGTCCGTCGCACCGCTGCCCTGCTTCTCGTCGCCGTCGACGACACGGTGTACGCCATAGGCTGCGACCAGGGGTACAGGCTGATCCCCGACCACCTCAAGGACAAGCGCTTCGGTCTCTCCTTCGCCATCCGGCAGATGGACCCGAACATGATCCGCGGAGCTGTGTCGAGGTCTCTCGGGCAGGCACGCACCGACATCTCGCTGGTACCGAGGGGCGCCTCGGTCCCGCTGCTGGGCATTCGTGACCACTCCCGCATCGTGCGGAGTCTGGGCGGATATCTCGACGACCTGCCGCTGACCCGCTCGCGGTACTCCCGCGGAAGGGCTGTCAGCGCCCAGGGCGGATGCGGGCTGAGGATCGCGCTCGGAGTCGAGCCCGAGGCTCTGATCTCCGATCTGCGGACCATCGCCAGGATCTGCCGCGAGGACATCCCGCACCGGGAGCTGGAGTTCGTCGACCACATCGTGCCGGTTAGCGACACGAGGACCCTCGACGCCCTCGGCCAGGCCTTGGACGACCGTCTCGGCCGACCCGCCGACGGGCTGATCTCCGTCTCCGTCCCCTCCGAGCACCACGAGGCGTACGTGGAGGCCACCACGTACCTGACGCAGATCAACAGCACGGGTTCGCTGCGCTCCGAGGACTTCGACCTCGGATACGTACTCACCCGGGCCCGGCTCGCACCCCCCGGCCGACGGCTCAAGGCACTGCGCGAGGGGACGGTGACCCTGGCCAGGGACCGCCGGGCGGGAGTCACCGACACGCTCGCGGTCACCAGTGCGCTGAGCTGGCTGGAGACCGTCATGTCACTCGACTCCAGACGGTTCTTCCTGATGGACGGTGAGTGGTACGAGGCAGGCACTGCCTATGTCGAAGAGTGCCGGGCCACCGTGAGAGCGCTTTTCTCTCCTTCGCCGTCCATCTCCCTTCCCGCCTGGGTCGATGGTGAGTCGGAGAACGTCTACAACAACAGGGTGGCCGATGACCGACCCGGCTGGCTCTGCCTCGACACCAAGAACGTGGCCAACCCGCTGCGCCCCAGGGACCAGGTCGAGATCTGCGATCTCCTCATGCCCGACGGCACCCTGATCCTCGTCAAGCGCGCGGGCGGTTCGGGTCCGCTGAGCCACTTGTTCAGCCAGGCCAGGGTTGCGGTGGAACTGCTCCAGGAGTCCGCCCGGGTCCGTGCCGACTTCACCGCGAAGGTGGCCCGGCTGAGCGGCGGCGCATTCCGGCTTCCGGTCGACTACACGCCCAAGCGGATCGTCCTTGCGATGCTTCTGAAGAACCGCGAGGGTCTGACCCCGGACTCCGTCTTCGGATTCTCGCAGATCACCATCGCCCAGACCGCGAAGGCTCTGGCCGCACGCGGGGTGACTGTCGAGGTCGTCGGAATCCCCGACGGCGGCACCGACGCGCCGACTGTCAGGCGTCTGGCGTCATGAACACCCACTGTTCGCGCAGGCCAAGCCCCCGCAGCAGGAGACGCGCCTCCTGGACATACGCCTCCGAGCCGGGGTCGTACAGCAGCCCCGCCACATCCCCGCTGTGCGCCACCTGAAGCCCCAGTGCGTCCGTGTGCTCCGCGACCGCCAGCAGGGCGTCCAAGTCCGGGACCGGCAGGTGGCGTTGGTTGAGGAGGGTGCTGGCGGTGGCGACCTCGCCGACGAGGGAAGGGTCTTTGGTGTCGATCGCCTCGCGGAGGGTGGAGCGAAGTTCCGTGAAGATTTCCAGCTCTGCGCGGGTGTGGTCCGGGGGTGGGAGTGTCAGGGTGTCCACTCCCCGACCCCCGAGGTCCGGGCGGGAGCCGAAGCCCAGGACCTGGAGGGGAGGGAGGCTGTGCCCGAAGTTCTCCAGCACCTCGCCCTCTCGTTGGGCGAAGAGGACCGCCGTGTCCGGGAACATGAGGGAGTCGGAGGCCGATTCGGCCTGGACCGCTATGCGGGCGACCGTTTCCGGTGTCAAAGCACCCTGCAGTGCGTCCTGTACGGCCCGCGTCGCCGCCAGGACGTCGCTCGTCGAGGAGCCGAAGCCGCGGCCCGGGGGGACATCACCGGTCAGCTCCAGGTGGCCGCCGGCCGGCCCGGTGCACGCCTTCAGCGTCAGGTGGGCCGCTCGTAGCGCCTTGGTCTTCCAGGGCGGGGAGACCGTCAGTTGCTCGTGCGTTGCCGGGGTGAAGGTCGCTCTCGTGGTGTGCAGGGTGCAGGGGAGGGTGACCAGGCCCCGGACCAGGCGGCCTTCGTGGGGGAAGACGCCCTGGAGGATCTCGCCGTGATGCACCGGGGCCCACCCCCGGCCCACGCGCCAAACGGAACGGCCTGCCATGCCCTTCACCTCCTCTGTGCCCACAGAGCGGAAGTATGCGGCCCCCTAGGGGTGCACTCAGCACCACCCCAGTCGGGGTGCTACAACCAGTGCGCACGCCGTGTGCGGTGCGTAACTTCGTCGTTGTGGGGGAACCGTCCCGCGCCGACGACAGAGGATCTGGAATGTCAAAACACGTACGGGAAGCCACCGCCGAGGCGCTGCGCCTGGACGGGGTCACCAAGGTCTACGGCAGCGGGGACAGCGCGGTCGTCGCTCTGGACGATGTCAGCCTCAGCCTGCCGGCGGGGGAGTTCACGGCCGTGATGGGTCCCTCCGGTTCGGGCAAGTCGACGCTGCTGCAGTGCGCGGCGGGGCTGGACCGGCCCGATCGCGGCACCGTGTTCGTGGACGGTGAGCCGATGATGGGCCGCAGCGAGGCGGCGTTGACGAAGTTCCGGCGCTCGCGCATCGGGTTCGTGTTCCAGCAGTACAACCTGCTGCCCACGCTGACGGTGATGCAGAACACCGTGCTGCCGCTGAAGCTCGCGGGGCGCCGGGTGGACAAGCGGGCCGCGCGGGAGATGCTCGGCCGGGTCGGTCTGGGCGACCGGCTCGAGCACCGGCCCGACCAGCTCTCCGGCGGTCAGCGGCAGCGTGTGGCCATCGCGCGTGCGCTGGTCACACGGCCGCGGGTGATCTTCGCGGACGAGCCGACCGGTGCCCTGGACACCCGCAGCGCCCGCGAGATCCTGCTGCTGCTGCGCGAGATGGTCGCCGTGCACGGGCACACCGTGGTGATGGTCACCCACGACCCGGTCGCCGCCTCGCACGCGGACACGGTGCTGTTCCTGGCCGACGGCCGCCTGGCCGGGCGGATGGACGTACCGACTCCGGAGGCCGTGGCCGAGCGTCTCACCCAGCTCGGTGACCGGCAGTCCGGCGACGGCCGCCGTTCGGAGGTGTGAGCAGATGTTCGCGATGGCTCTGCGCAATGTCCGCTTCCAGCCGGGCCGGCTGGTCTCCACGCTGCTCGCCGCGTTCCTCGGCGCGGGCATCGTGATGGCCTTCGCCTCGATGTTCGACACCCGCAGCGGGCCGGGCGTCGACGAGACCAGCGGCACCTCGCTGGAGATCGCCGCGAACGTGGTCGGCGGCTACGGCACCCTTCTCGTGTTCTTCTCCGTCGCCTCGACCATGACCGTCAACGTCCGTCAGCGGGCGCCCGAGCTGGCGCTGCTGCGGTCCGCCGGTGCCACGCCGGGCCAGGTGCGGCGGATGGTGATCGGGGAGTCCGCCGTGGTGGCGCTGGTCGGGGCCGCGCTCGCGGTCGTGCCTGCCTGGTTCGGCGGACGTGCGCTGCTCGACGTGTTCAAGGACACCGACCAGGTCGCGGCCGACGTGGACTACGTCTTCGGGACCATGGCGCTGTCCATGGGGTTCGGCACCACGCTGGTCGCCGCGGTCGGCGGTGCCTTCCTGGCGGTACGACGGGCCACCCGCTCGGCGATCGGCCGGCCCGAGCAGCCCCGTACCCGGGGCAGGCTGGTGACCGCGGGCGTGCTGGCGGTCGTCGCGCTCGGACTGCTTGCGGCGACCGACACCCTGGAGTCGGACGACCCGCTGCTGATGGCCCCGGCGGGCTACGGCGCGATCCTGCTGTCGGTCGGTCTCGGCATGCTGGCGCCGACGCTGCTGCGGTTCCTGACCGCGCCGGCGCGCGGCACGCTGTCCGGGATGACCCTGCGGCAGGGCGCGGACCGGCAGTCGGGTGTGTTCCTGCCGCTGGTGTCGTTCGTCGGCATGGCGACCGGCACGCTGTACATCCAGACGGTCGCGTCGGACACCATGAAGGCGGCCGGGGTGTCGCAGACCGTGGACGACAAGAACATCGAGACCCTCAACCTGGTGGTCGTCGGCATCATCGTGGTGTTCGCCTGCGTGATGCTCATCAACGGCCTGTACGCGGCCACGTCCGAGCGGGTCCGGGAGTTCGGGCAGCTGCGGCTGGCCGGGGCGACCCCGCGGCAGGTGCTGGTGACGGTGTTCGCCGAAGGACTGGCGCTGACCGTGCTGGGCGTGGTCCTGGGCACGGGCGCGGCGGTCACCGGCATCCTCGCCTACAGCCGGGCCCGCACCGGGGATCTGGTGCCCGAGCTGAGCCCCGCCCTGTGGATCGTGATCGCCGCGATCGCGGTCGCGTCCACGCTGGTCACGACGCTGGGGACGGCCCGCCATGTGCTGCGGGTGCCCGCGGTGGAGGCGGCCTCGACCGGGGCATGAGCCAACACGGCACAAAGGGGTGGGGGGAAGGCGACCGTGCGCCTTCCCCCCACCCCCATCCGTGTGGGCGTCAGACCGCCGTGGCCAGGCCGCCGCGAGTGCGGGCCGCCAACGCCTCCAGCTCGGGGACGATGTCGGCGAGGCTCTGCGTGGCCAGCATCTCCTGCTGGACCTCGACGGCGTTGCGGCGGAACGACGGCTCCTGAAGCAGCCGCGCCACCATGTCCCGGACCCGCTCGGCGGTGGCGTCGGCGAGGTCGACGAACAGGCCGTAGCCGCGCTCCTGCTGGGCGATCGCGGAGGAGCGCTCGCTCCAGGTGGTGCCGGGGACGATGAGCTGCGGGACGCCGTTGACGACGGCGTTGCCGATGGTGGCGCCGCCACCCTGGTGGACGATCGCGGAGCAGGTCGACAGCACCTCGTTCATCGGCACGAACGCCTCGGCGCGTACGTTGCCGGGCAGCCGGTCCACCGCGGCGAGCTGGGCCTTGGACAGCGTGGCGATCACCTCGATGTCGAGGTCGCCGAGGCCGCCCAGCAGGTCGGTGACGGAGGCCTGTTCGTAGCCGTGCACCTGACGGTTGGAGACGCCGAGGGTGAGCATCACGCGCGGCCGCTCCAGCTCCTGGAACACCCAGTCGGGCACGGCGAGGGGCTTGTTGACCGGTTCGAAGCGTACGGGGATGTAGTTCACGTCGAGCGGGAAGCGCACACAGGCCGGCGAGGGGTCGATGGTCGCCATGCCGAAGCGCAGGTCCTCGTGGAACTCGGCGCCGTGCCGGCCCACCCACTCCCCCATCCAGTCGGCCAGCGGGTCGGGCCAGTCCTCGTCGGGGCGGCGCGCCTTGAGCTTCTCGTACTCGAAGTGCACCCGGGCGTTCTGGTCCTGGGCGTACAGCATGCGGACGTGGGCGGCGCCGACGACCTGGGCGACCATCGGCGCGGTGTACATCAGCGGGTCCCAGACGATCAGGTCGGGCCGCCAGTCGCGGGCGAAGCGCAGGGTCTCCGACAGCAGCCGGTCGCGGTTGAAGTACTGGACCATGCCGGTGGTGGAGCGGTACACGTCGGCGACGAAGTCGTCGGTCAGCTTCTCCGGCCGGGTCTCGGACAGCGGCGAGTAGCTGTCGGCGGTGCCGTTGCCGGGCTCGGCGTACTTGCGGTGCAGGGCGATGTCCATGTCGCCGCCCGCCCACTGGCAGTCGAGGCCGGTCTGCAGGAACGGGTCGATCTCCGAGGGGTTGCGCTGGCCGACGTAGCGCACCTCGTGGCCGGCGGCCCGCAGGGCCCAGCCGACGGGGGCCAGGCTGTAGATGTGGGTGCGGGTCGGGAACGACATCAGCATCACGCGCACGGAAGTCTCCACGGGGCCGGGGCGGGGTGATGCCCTTTTGTACCGCGCGGGGCGGGGGCTCAGGCGGCCCGTGGCGCAGGTTAGGGGTCCGGTCCGAGTGCACGGCCTGGGCCCGACTCGCCTACTCCACAAGGCACTTGGCGTCCTGTCGTGGCTAGGGGGTGCGACCCCTTAGGGGCTGGTGTGCCTGCTCGCCCGGCGGCTACACAGGAACGCGACCGGAAGCGAGGTGATGGGCATGTCCGTGGCTCCCCGCGCCAGAGCCAAGGGGTGGATTCCCTTCCATGGGTACCGCACGTGGTACCGCGAGACGGGGGCGCCGGACGCGCGACGGCCGACCGTGGTGGTCGTGCACGGCGGGCCCGGTGCCACGCACGACTATCTGCTCGGGCTGGCCGCGCTCGGCGAGGACGGCTGGCCGGTGGTGCACTACGACCAGCTCGGCAACGGCGCCTCGTCCCATCTGCCGGGCGAGGGGCCGGAGTTCTGGACCGTCGAGCTGTTCCTGGAGGAGCTCGACAATCTGCTGCGGCACCTCGGTGTCGCCGACAACTATGTGCTGTTCGGCCACTCGTGGGGCGGTGTCCTGGCCGCCCGCCACGCCGCGGACCGGCCGGCCGGGCTGCGTGGCCTGGTCGTCGCCAACTCCCCCGCCTCCTATGTGCTGTGGCGGCAGGAGATGGAGGTGCTCCGCGCCGCGCTGCCGCCCGAGGTGGACGCCGTGCTGCGCCGGCACGAGGCGGCGGGCACCACCGACTCCGCCGAATACGCCCAGGCGGTACGGGTGTTCAACGACCGGCATGTGTGCCGGGTGGACCCGTGGCCGAAGGAGTATCTGGCGACGACCATGGAGACGGCGAACGATCCGACCGTCTACCACACCATGAACGGCCCCAGCGAGTTCCATGTCGTCGGAACGCTCAAGGACTTCTCGCTCGAGGACCGGCTGGCGGACATCGCCGTGCCGACGCTGGTGATCTCCGGAGCCCATGACGAGGCCACCCCGGTCACGGTGCGGCCCTATGCGGACCTGATTCCCGATGTGCGCTGGGAAGTCTTCGAGAACTCCAGCCATATGCCCCACTTCGAGGAACCGGAGCGTTTCCGGGCGACGCTGGTCGAGTTCCTGAAAGGCCTCAGAGAGTGAATCGCATGCCCCATTCCGTGATGCCCCTTTCCGTACTGGATCCCGCCCCGCCCAGATTCCGGGCGATCGGTCCTCAGCAGATCGACGACGTGGCGGCACGCTACGGAATTCCCGCGGACGCGCTCGCATCGGTTCGGGCGGTGTCGCAGGTGCTTCCGTTCCGGGTCAACGAATACGTCCTTTCGGAACTCGTCGACTGGCACCGTATTCCCGACGACCCGATCTACCAACTGGTCTTCCCGCAGCGCGGCATGCTGGCCGCCGAGGACGAGTCGCTGCTGATCGACATGGCGCGGCGCGGTGTTCCCAGGCGCGAAGTCGCGGTGGAGGTGGCCCGGATCAGGGCGGGGCTCAACCCGCACCCTTCGGGCCAGAAGCAGCTGAACGTGCCGAGCGTGGACGGCGAGGAGCTGGCCGGGGTGCAGCACAAGTACCGCGAGACGGTGCTGTACTTCCCGCAGCAGGGCCAGACCTGTCACTCGTACTGCACCTACTGCTTCCGCTGGGCGCAGTTCATCGGGGACGCCGACCTGCGGTTCGCGGCGCCCGGGCCGGAGCGGCTGGTGGAGTATCTGAAGCTGCACCCGGCGGTGTCGGACGTGCTGGTCACCGGCGGCGACCCGATGATCATGACGACGGAGCGGCTGCGCGGGCATCTGGAGCCGCTGCTGGCCGTGGACACGGTACGGACCGTGCGGATCGGCACCAAGTCGGTGGCGTACTGGCCGCAGCGGTTCGTCACCGACCCGGACGCCGACGACGTACTGCGGCTGTTCGAGCAGGTGGTCGCCTCCGGCCGGAACCTCGCCGTGATGGCGCACTTCAGTCATCCGCGCGAGCTGGAGACCGCGCTCGCGCGCCGCGCGCTGGCCCGCATCCGGGCCACCGGGGCGCTGGTGTACTGCCAGGCCCCGCTGATCGCGCACGTCAACGACGACGCCCGCACCTGGGCGGACCTGTGGCGGGGCGAGCTGGGCGCGGGCGCGGTGCCGTACTACATGTTCGTGGAGCGGGACACCGGGCCGCGGCAGTACTTCGAGGTGCCGCTGGTCAGGGCGTACGACATCTTCCGGGCGGCGTACCAGAAGCTGCCGGGTCTGGCGCGCACGGTGCGCGGGCCTGTGATGTCCGCGACGCCGGGCAAGGTCGTCGTGGACGGTGTGGAGGAGACCTCCCGCGGGCGGTTCCTGCGGCTGCGGATGCTCCAGGCGCGGCGTCCTGAGCTGGTGGGCCGGCCGTTCCTGGCCCGCTGGTCGCGGACGGCGGCCTGGATGGACCAGTTGGAGCTGGACGAGAGCGTGCCGGCGGACATCGCGGCGGCGTTCGCGGGTCCGGCACGTGACGGGTTGTCGGGCGAGCGAGCGGGGGCCGGCCGTGTCTGAGCGTAAGGACTCCACCGGGGCCGCCGCCGGGTCGGGGCGCGGGTCGGGGCGCAGGGTCTCCCCGAATCTGGCGCTGGACGAGATGGTCGCGCGGCGGCAGGCCGCCGGGGAGAGAATCGTGCACCTCGGGTTCGGGGAGTCGCGGCTGC
Source organism: Streptomyces sp. NPDC096205 (assembly GCF_044763135.1). Lineage (NCBI taxonomy): Bacteria > Bacillati > Actinomycetota > Actinomycetes > Kitasatosporales > Streptomycetaceae > Streptomyces > Streptomyces sp. NPDC096205. The sequence continues at coordinate 1,239,402 of NZ_JBIWFS010000001.1, forward strand.
CGGTGTTCCCGCCGCTGGCGGAGCGGCTGGCGTCCGGGGCGGACCGCAACGCCTACGGGCCGGTGCCGGGCGACGACGGCGTACGGGCGGCGGTGGCGGGCTACTTCGCGCGCCGGAACCTGCCGACCGAGGCCGGGCAGGTGCTGCTCGCGCCCGGCAGCAAGGCCCTGCTGCTCGCGCTGCAACTGGTGCGGCCCGGCGATGTGCTGCTGGCCGGCCCCTGCTGGGTGACGTACGAGCCGCAGGCCAGGCTCGCGGGCAAGGAGGCGATCAGCGTTCCGGTGCCCGTCGAGTGCGGCGGTGTGCCCGACCCGGCGGCGCTGCGCGAGGCGGTGAAGGAGGCGCGCGGGCGCGGGGCCGACCCGCGGATCGTGGTGCTGACCTCGCCGGACAACCCGACCGGCACCCATGCGCCGCCGGCGCTGGTGCGGGAGCTGTGTGCCGTCGCCGAGGAGGAGGATCTGCTCCTGGTGTCGGACGAGATCTACCGCGACATCCTGCACGACCCGGACGCGGTGTATCTGAGCCCCGCCGAGGTCTGCCCGGACCGCACGATCGTGGTGACCGGCCTCAGCAAGAGCCTGGCCCTGGGCGGCTGGCGCATCGGCGCCGCCCGCTTCCCGGCCACGCCGGAGGGCGAGCGGCTGCGCGACGACGTGGCGTCGGTCGCCAGCGAGATCTGGTCGACGCTGGCCGGGCCGATGCAGGCGGTGGCCGAGTACGCGTTCTCCGAGCCCCCGGAGATCCGGGAGCGGCTGCGGGCGGACGCCCGGCTGCACGGGGTCGTCGCACGGGCGGTGTACGAGATCGTGACCGCGGCGGGCGCCGAGTGCCGGCCGCCCACCGGGGGGTTCTACGTCTACCCGGACTTCGAGCCGCTGCGCGGCGAGCTGGCCGCACTGGGCGTCACCGACGGGGCGTCGCTCCAGGAGCGCCTGCTGGACCGGCACGGCATCGCGGTCCTGGCCGGCGTGCACTTCGGCGACGACCCGAGGGCGCTGCGCTTCCGCGCCGCGACGAGCATGTTGTACGGCCGCACGCGCGAGGAGCAGCGTGCGGCGCAGAGCGCGGCCGAGCGGGGGGCCGATCCGCTGGCCCTGCCGCACATCCGGGACGCGCTGGCCGCGATCGAGCGGGGTTTCACACAGCTCACGGCACGGTGAGGCCGGGGGCCCGGCAGGGGCAACGCCCCTCGGCCGCCCGGCCCTCCGACCATCCGGCCGTACGAGCTCACGGTCGTGCTACCTCACGGCCGTACGAACTCACGGCCTTCTCAACCTCTGGCCTTCTGAAGGGGCACAGCCATGGATTCCGACTCCGCGATCGTCTTTCCGGGCATGGGTCCGCAGGACTTCCCCGCGGTGGGCAAGTTCCTGCTGATCGACCCGGTGGCCCGGGAGCTGGTCGAGCAGGCGTCCGACACGCTGGGCTACCCGCTGTTCGAGCGCTGGCGGGACAGCGCCGGCGACTACGCCGAGGAGGCCCAGGTCGCGTTCCTGGTCGCCTGTGTGGCGCTGGCCCGCTGGGCGGAGTCCCGGCTGGGCGCGGACCCGGGGCACTGTGTCGGGGCGAGCTTCGGCGGGAAGGCGGCGGCCGTGTACGCGGGCGCGCTCGGCTTCTCGGACGCCGTGGGGCTGACGGCGCAGCTCGCGCGCTATGAGCACCGGTACTTCACCGAGGAGCAGCCCGGGATCGTCACGCACTCCTTCGCGCGGCTGCCGCAGGAGGTGCTGAAGGAGATCCTGGCGGAGCTGGAGGCGCAGCGGGAGTGGCACGAGCTGTCCTGCCAGGTCGACCACGACTTCGCGATGGTGTCGCTGCGCGCCGAGCGGCTGGAGTGGTTCGAGGGCCGTATCCGGGCGGCCGGCGGGCTGCCGCTGTACACCATGGACCCGCCGATGCACGCCTCGGTGTTCCAGCCGCTGCGCGACCGTGTCGAGGCGGAGCTGTTCCCCGCCCTGACCTTCACCGACCCGGTGATCCCGGTGGTGGCCGACCAGGACGGCTCGGTGCGGACGACGGCCGACGGGGTGCGCACGATGCTGCTGGACGGGTTCGTGCGGGCCGTGCGCTGGCCCGAGGTGGTGGACGCGCTGCTCGGGGCGGGCGTACGGGACCTGTATGTGGCGGGCCCGGACCGGCTGTTCGGGCGGGTGCCGGTGACGACCCGCAGCTTCCGGGTGACGGGCGTCGACCCGAGGCTGGCCCTGCGGCCGCGGCAGCGCACGGTCATTCCCTGACGGGCGTACGAAAAAGAGGGCCGCGGTCGGTGCGACGACCGCGGCCCTCTTTTTCGTACGTCAGGACAGAGAGTCCAGCAGCGCTCGCCGGTCGACCTTGCCGTTGGCGTTGACCGGCAGGTCGTCGACGACGCGTATCTCCTGCGGGGTCATGTAGTCGGGCAGGTACTGCATGCAGAAGGCGCCCAGTTCCATCTCGTCGATGCCCTCCACGTCCCGGTCCAGGGCGACGAAGACCACGAGCACCGGGTCGGCGTCCGGCTTGGGCACGACCACGGCGCTGGCGGCGGCGACGCCCTCGAACTCGGCCACGCGCCGCTCCACCTCGCCGAGTTCGACGCGATTGCCGCGGATCTTGACCTGGGAGTCGGCCCGGCCGTCGAAGTAGAGCTCGCCGCCCTCGCCGCGGTGGGCGAGGTCGCCGGTGCGGAAGACGAGCTGGCCGGTCTCGGGGGCCAGCGGGTCGGGCACCAGGGCCTTGGCGGTGGCCTCGGGGTCGTTCCAGTAGCCGGTGAACAGGGCCGAGCTGCGCAGGTAGATCTGCCCGGTGACGCCGGGCTCGTCGATGGGGCTCAGATCGTCGTCGAGGAGCATCATCTCGGCGCCGGGGTGGGCGAACCCGATGGACAGCTGCCGCTGTTCGGCGGGCATCGGACGCGGTACGTCGGTGAAGGACGCGGCGATCGACTCGGTGCTGCCGAAGCAGTTGACGATGCGGGCGGCGGGCAGCAGCTCCTGTATGCGGCGCAGTTCATGGGCCGGGAACGGCTCGCCGGAGAAGAGGATGCCGCGGATCTGCTCGCCGAGCGCCCCGAGCCGTTCGGGCTCGTGGCGCAGTGCGCCGCGCCAGATGGAGGGCGCGCCGTTGACCTGGGTCGCCTCGGTCTCGGCGAGGAAGGTCAGGAACCGGCGCGGCCAGCGCAGCAGGGCGCGCGGCACGGGCACGACGGTGGCGCCACTGCCGAGCGCCAGGCCGATGTCGAGCAGGGAGAAGTCGAACTGGAGCGGCGCGGTGCTGGCGACCCGGCTCTCGGGCGACACGATGCCGTGCTGGAGCATGCCGCGCCAGAAGGCGAGGATGCCGCGGTGGCTCATCACCACGCCCTTGGGCGTGCCGGTGGTGCCGGAGGTGAACACCATGTAGGCGGGGTCGGTGGCGACGGACTCGCGGCGGTGCCGGCGGCGGGGCGCGGGGGCGCGTTCGACGGTCAGGCCGTCGGGGCCGAAGCGGCCGGTGCCGACGGTGTCGGGGATGCCGTCCCGGCGGCCGTCGGCGGCCTGGAGGTAGAGCGCGGGCCGCACACTGTCGATGATGGACAGCAGCCGCTGGGCGGGCGTCTCGGGGCTGACCGGCACGAACGGCAGGCCGAGCGAGGAGCAGGCGAGGAGCGCCGCGATCGCGGAGGCGGAGGTGTCCGACTCCAGGACGACCCGGTCCCCCATGTCCAGGCCCAGGTCGTCCAGGGTGGTCCGGTAGGCCTCGACGCGGCGCTCCAGCTGCCGGTAGGAGACGGCTCCGGCCTCGTTGCCGGAGAGTTCCACGACGGCCGCCTTCTCCGGGGTGAGCCGGGCGCCGGCCAGCAGGAACTCGTGCAGCCTCTCCGTCTGGTTGTGTGCGTACGCGAATACTTGCCGACTCATGCAGGCCTCACAGAAGGGCGGGAGAATCCACGAACGGGATCGGGAGGAACAACGGGGATCGGGAAGAACATAGCCGCGTTCCCACCCCTACTCGGCCCCCTAATTCCGGGTGCGTTCAGGCGCGTACGGCGGCGACGGCCTGCCACAGGGTGGCCGGGGTCGCGAAGGTCTCGGTGTTGAGGGCGTCGTCCCTGAGCTGGACGTCGTAGGCGCTCTCCACGGCCGACAGAAGCTCGACCATGCCCATGGAATCCAGGCCGAGGTCGCGCAGCGAGGCGTTCTCGTCCAGCGACTCGTCGGGGGCGAGATAGGGAAGGTGCTGACGCAGAAGCCCGGCGAAACGGTCGTCGATCATCGTCGCGGTCGCTTTCTCGTTGAGGGGATTAAGGGTTGTCTTCGCGGCACTGACGGCCGAAGGTCGGGGATTGACTGTACGTGGCGGTCGAAGATTTCTCGACGGAGAACACCCCCTATTCACAGCGGAGTTCGAGCATGGACAAATCGGCCGGGTACGGGCTGCACACACGGTTCCTGCGCGGGCTCGCGCTCGCCCCGGAAGGGGTCGCGGTGCGCACCGGCGAGGAGGCGCTGACCTATCGGGAGCTGCACGGGCGGGCGCTCGCCTGGGGCGGTGAGCTGGCGGCGGCCGGGGCACGCGCGGTGGGGGTGCTGGCGGGCAAGGGGCCGGTGGCGTATCCGGCGCTGCTCGCCGCGCTGTACGCGGGCGCGGCCGTCGTCCCGCTGCGCCCCGACTTCCCCGCGGCCCGGACCCGGCAGATCCTGCGGGCGTCCGGTGCGGGCGTGGTGATCGCCGACCGGGCGAGCCTGAAGGTGCTGGCCGACGTCCTCGACGGCACCGACGACATCGCGGTGCTGGTGCCCGACGCCGAGGACGGCGACGAGATCCCGGGCCGGCCGGTCCGGCCCGAGGCGGGCCGGGCGCTGACCGCGCCCGCCGAGGTCAAGCCGGGCGACACGGCGTATCTGCTGTTCACGTCGGGGTCGACGGGTGTGCCCAAGGGTGTGGTGCTCACGCACGGCGGCTTCGAGCACTACTTCCGCCTGGTGGACGAGCGCTACGGCCTGGGCCCCACCGATGTGGTGTCCCAGGCGTTCGACCTGAACTTCGACTGCGCGGTCTTCGACGTGTTCGCCGCGTGGGGCGCGGGCGCCACCTCGGTGCCGGTGCCCGCGCACGCCTACCGGGATCTGCCCGCGTTCATCGCCGGGCAGGGGTTGACGGTGTGGTTCTCCACGCCGAGCGTGATCGACCTGGTGCGGCGCACGGGCTCACTGGGCGCCGGCCGGATGCCCGCGCTGCGCTGGAGCCTGTTCGCCGGTGAGGCGCTCAAGACCCGCGACGCGGCCGACTGGCAGGCGGCGGCGCCCGGTTCGGCGCTGGAGAACCTGTACGGGCCGACGGAGCTGACCGTCACCATCACCGTCCACCGCTGGGCGGGCGAGCACTCCGAGGCCGCCTCCGTCAACGGCCTCGTCCCGATCGGCGCCGTACACCCGGGCCATCATCACCTGCTGCTCGGCGAGGACGGCGAACCGACCGCCGTGGAAGGCGAGTTGTGCGTGTCGGGCCCGCAGCTGGCGGCCGGATACGTGGACCCGCGCAACGAGACGGGCGCCTTCTTCGAGCGCGAGGGCCGACGCTACTACCGTACGGGCGACCGCGTCCGGCGGCTCGACGGCAAGGAGCTGATCTACCTCGGGCGGCGCGACGCCCAGGTGCAGGTGCAGGGCTGGCGGGTCGAACTCGCCGAGGTGGAGCACGCGCTCAGGGACTGCCGGGTCGCCGACGCGGTCGCGGTCGCAGTGACCGGGGCGAGCGGCACCGAGCTGTTCGCGTTCTACACCGGCGCCGAGGTGCCCACCGTGGAGCTGGTCCGCCGGCTGCGCGGTCTGCTGCCCGCGGCCGTGCTGCCCAAGCACTTCCACCGTCTGACCGAGTTCCCCCTCAACACCAACCGCAAGGTCGACCGGCTGCGGCTCGCCGCGCGCGCGGCCGAACTGCTCCAGGCCCGCTGAACGACACCACCCCTGGTGAGGAGAGACAGACTTTGAGTGTGCAGACGACCGTGAGGGACTATCCCTTCGACATGCACGAGACCGGCGTGTCCCCGCTCTACTTCAAGTTGCAGCAGGAGGAGCCGCTGAGCCGCGTCCAACTGCCGTACGGCGAACCGGCGTGGCTCGCGACCCGGCACGCGGACGTGAAGTTCGTGCTGACCGACGCCCGGTTCAGCCGGTCCATCGCCCAGGGCCTGGACCAGCCGCGGCTGCGCCGGCAGTCGACCGGCGACGGCATCATGGGCATGGACCCGCCGGACCACACCCGGCTGCGCCGGCTGGTCGGCAAGGCGTTCACCAGCCGCCGGATGAACCAGATGCGCGAGGGCGTGGAGACGCTCGCGCACCGCCTCATCGACGACATGCTCGCCAAGGGCCCGCAGGCCGACCTGGTGGAGGACTTCGCCCGGCTGCTGCCGGTGACCGTCATCTGCGACCTGCTCGGGGTGCCCTTCGAGGACCGGCACGTCTTCAGCACCTGGACCGAGGGCGTCACCGGCGAGGCCACGATGAAGGGCGACGTGCTGTTCGAGATCGGCGACGAACTCGACAAGTACATGGCCGACCTGGTGGCACAGCGCCGCCGTGAGCCCACCGACGACCTGCTCGGCGCGCTCGTCTTCGCCCGTGACCACGGCGACAAGCTCACCGACACCGAGCTGATCGCGCTGGCCGGGGCCGGGCTGCTCACCGGCGGCGTGGAGACGGTCGCGTCGGCGCTGCCGAGCTTCGTCCACACGCTGCTCACCCGCCCCGACCTGCTCCAGCAACTGCGCGAGCGGCCGGAGCTGATGCCGGGCGCCGTCGAGGAGCTGTTGCGCTACGTCCCCATCAACACCGCGGCGATGTTCGCCCGGTACGCGCTGGAGGACGTCATGATCGGGGACACCCTGGTGCGCACCGGCGACCCGGTGCTGCCCGCGCTGCACGCCGCGAACCGGGACCCGGAGGTCTTCGAGGACCCGGAGACGGTCGACTTCACCCGCTCCCCCAACCCGCATGTGACCTTCGGGCACGGGCCGCACCACTGCATCGGCGCCCAGCTGGCCCGCATGGAGCTCCAGGAGTCGCTGACGGCGCTGCTGTCCCGGCTGCCGGAGCTGCGGCTCGCCGAGGGCCCGGAGGGCGTGGAGTGGAAGTTCGGGGTGATCGTACGGGGGCCGTCGCGGCTGCCGATCGCCTGGTGAAGCAGGCCTCAGGAAAGGGCTGAGCCCCTCCACCCGCCGGGGTGGAGGGGCTCAGCCCTTCTGCCGTGCCGGTCAGCCAAGTTCGCCGTCGAGGATGTCGAACAGCTCGTCGGCGGTCGCGGAGGCGATCTCGTCGGGGTCGTCCTGCGCCTGCCCCGGCACCTTGGGCCCCGCCGACCGCTCGGCGAGGGCCCGCAGCCGGGCCAGGATCCGCTCCTGCTCCTCGCCGCCCGCGCTGCTCAGCGCCTCCTCGATGGAGGCGAACTCGGCCTCCAGCGGGGAGAGTTCGGCGAGGTCGCCGATCAGCTCCTCGTACAGCAGGTCCGCGATCGCCTTCGGCGTCGGGTAGTCGAAGATCAGCGTCGCCGGCAGCCGCACCTCGGCCCGTTCGGCCAGCAGGTTGCGCAGTTCGAGCGCGGCCAGCGAGTCGACGCCCAGCTCCGAGAAGCCACGGGTCGGCTCCACGGAGTGCGGGCCGTCGTGCCCGAGGACCGTCGCCACCTGCGTGCGCACGAAGTCGAGCAGATAGGGCGCCCGCTCCTGCGCCCGCATGACCTGCAAGCGCTCCTCCAGCGACACCTCGACGGGCGCCGCGGCGGCGGCCTGTGCGGCCCGGCGCACCGGCCTGCGCACCAGGGCCCGCAGCATCGCCGGCACCGGCCGGTCGGCCCGCGCCACGGCGTCCGTGTCCAGCCACATCGGCAGCACCACGGCCGCGTCCAGTCCGGAGGCCGTGTCGAACAGCTCCAGCGCCTCCCCGGTCGGCAGGGCCCGCAGTCCGGCCCGGTTCATCCGCTCCAGGTCGGCCTGACTCAACTCGCCCGCCATGCCGCTGCGTTCCTCCCACAGTCCCCAGGCCAGCGAGCAGGCCGGGAGCCCGAGGGCGCGGCGGTGTTCGGCGAGGGCGTCCAGGAACCCGTTGGCGGCGGCATAGTTGGCCTGCCCGGCCCCGTCGAGGGTGCCGGCGGCGGAGGAGTACAGCACGAACATCGAGACGTCACCGGCCAGTTCGTGCAGATGCCAGGCCGCGTCCGCCTTCGGCCGCAGCACGTTCCGCAGCCGCTCGGGGGTCTGCGAGGCGAGCAGGCCGTCCTCGACGACACCCGCCGTGTGCACGATGCCGGTCACCGGGTGGTCGGCGAGCAACTGGGCCACCGACTCCCGGTCGCCGACGTCGCACGCGACGACGGTGACCTGGGCGCCGCGCGCGGTCAGCTCCCCGGTCAGCCGCTCCACCCCGGGCGCGGCGGGCCCGCGCCTGCTGGCGAGGATCAGCTCGCGGACGCCGTACCGGTCCACCAGGTGCCGGGCGACGGCCGCGCCGAGCCCGCCGGTGCCGCCGGTGACCAGCACGGTGTCGCCGGGGTCCAGCTCCTGCCGGGTGCCGGTGGCCGGGAGCAGCCGCGGGACGTGCAGTTCCCCGTCGCGTACGGCGACCTCGGGCTCGTCGGCGGCGAGGGCGGCGGGCAGCAGCCCCGCGGAGTCGTCGGCCGTACGGACGAGGGTGATGCGGCCGGGGTGCTCGGCCTGGGCGGCGCGGACCAGTCCGGCCAGCGCACCGTCGACCAGGTCCGGTCCGCGCAGGACGACGGCCAGGCCGACCGCGGCGCACCGGGTGTCGGCGAGCCAGCCGGTGAGGAAGGCGAGGGTCTCCTCGGTCGCCGTGTGCAGGGCGGCGACCGGGTCCTTCGTCCTGTCGGACCCGGCCGGTGCGTAGAGCACCGCGTCCGGCAGCGGGTCGCCCGAGGCGAACAGCGCCTCCCGGTCCGAGTAGGCCGGGGCGTTCGACGGGGCGGCGCCACCCAGGTCGCCGACGACCGCAAGGGTGCCGGGCTCCGGCCGTTGTCCGCCCCGCAGCGGCGACCACTCGACGGTGTACAGCTTGTCGTGGGTGCCCGGTCCGCCCAGCGCGTCCAGATCGAGGCCGGGCACGGAACGCACCAGCAGCGAGTCGACGGTGAGGACCGGTGTGCCGGCCGGGTCGGTGGCGGCGATGGCGTAGCCGCCCTCGTCCGCCGGGGTGAGCCGCACCCGCAGCCGGGTCGCCCCGGTCGCGTGCAGGGTGACACCCCGCCAGGCGAACGGCATCGTCACGTCGTCGCCGTCGGCGAACAGCTCACCGCCGTGCAGCACGGCGTCCAGCAGCGCCGGGTGGATGCCGTAGCCGTCCTCGGCCGCCTCCTCGGGCAGCTCGACCTCCGCGAGCACGTCCCGGCCGTGCCGCCACAGGGCACGCAGACCGCTGAACAGCTCGCCGTACTCGAAGCCCTGCGCGGCCAGCGCCTCGTACGCCGTGTCGACGTCCAGCGCCTCGGCGTCCGCCGGCGGCCAGACGGCCTCCGCGGAGGCGGCGGCCTCGGTCTGCTCGGCCAGATAACCGCTCGCGTGCCGGGTCCACTCCCGGCTTCCCGCACCCCGCGCGTGTACGGCGACCGCACGGCGCCCCGTCACGTCCAGCGTGCCGACGACGACCTGGAGCCGGGTGGGCTCCCGCTCGGCCAGGATCAGCGGCTCCTCCAGCGTCAGCTCGTCGACGCGCGGGCAGCCCACCTCGTCCCCGGCCCGGATCACCAGCTCCACGAACGCCGCGCCCGGCAGGATCGCCGTACCCGCCATGCGGTGCTCGCCCAGCCAGGGCTGGCTCCGCAGCGACAGCTCCCCGGTGAGGGTGACGGCGTCACTGTCCGGCGAGGGCACGACCGCGGTGAGGACGGAGTGACCGGTGGCGTCCTGCCCGCCCTGGGCGACCGGGGCCGGCTCCAGCCAGTAGCGCCGGTGCTCGAAGGGGTACGTCGGCAGATCCACCCACTCGCCTGCCGGCACGACGGCCGACCAGTCGACCGGGACACCTCGGGTCCAGGCCTGGCCGACGCCCTTGAGCACAGAGGTGACTTCGTCGCGCTCGCGCCGCATCAGCGGTACGAAGGTGACGTCCTCGCCGGTGACCGAGGCCGGGCCCATCGGGGTGAGGACCGCGTCCGGGCCGACCTCCACGAAGGTGGTCACGCCCTCGGCCGACATCCGCCGGACCGTGTCCGCGAAACGGACCGCGTCACGCACGTGGTTGACCCAGAAGTCGACCGTGCACGGGTCGCCCGCGGTGAACAACTCCAGCTCCGGCGCGCGCAGTTCCAGGGCAGAGACCACCTGCCGGAACTCCTCCAGCATCGGCTCCATCGACGCCGAGTGGAACGCGTGGGAGACCCGCAGGCGGGACGTCTTACGGTCCTTGAAGTGCTCCGCGACCGCGAGCACCGACTCCTCGACACCTGAAATCACCACCGAGCCGGGCGCGTTGACGGCCGCCAGCGAGACGCCGTCCACGAGCAGAGGCAGGACCTCCTCCTCCGAGGCCTGGACCGCCACCATCGCCCCGCCCTCCGGCAGGGCCTCCATCAACCGGCCCCGTGCGCTCACCAGGGCAGCGGCGTCCTTCAGCGACAGCACCCCGGCGACATGCGCGGCGGCGATCTCGCCGACCGAGTGGCCGCCGACCGCGTCCGGGCGTACGCCCCAGGACTCCAGCAAGCGGAAGAGAGCGACCTCGACGGCGAACAGCGCGGGCTGGGTGTTGCCCGTCCGGTTCAGGGAGTCGCCCTCCCACATGGCCGGCCGGATGTCACCGTCGAGCGCGTCCAGCACCTCGTCGAGTGCGGCGGCGAAGGCCGGGAAGGCCTCGTACAGCGCACGCCCCATCCCGGCCCATTGCGAGCCCTGGCCCGAGAAGACGTATCCGAGGCGGCCCTCGCGCAGGGCCGTGCGGCCCGGCTCCAGACGCTCCAGGCCCGTGCGGAGTTCGTCGGCCGTAGCGCCGAGGATCACCGCGCGGTGCTCCAGGGCGGTGCCGGTGGCGGCGAGGGTGTGGGAGAGGTCGTGGGGTGTGAACAGGTCGAGGGCGGCGGCCAGTTGACGTGCGCGGGCGGTCAGCGCGGTGCCGGTCTTCGCGGAGAGGACCAGCGGCAGCACGGCCGGCGGCGCCGCGACGGCGGGCCGGGGCTCGGGCTCCGGGGCCTGTTCCAGGATGACGTGGGCGTTGGTGCCGCTGATGCCGAAGGAGGAGACGCCGGTCCGCCAGGGCCGGTCCACGGCCGGCAACGGGCGCTGGTCGGTGAGGAGTTCGACGGCGCCCTCGGTCCAGTCGACGTGCGGGGACGGCTCGTCCACGTGCAGGGTCCTGGGCAGGACGCCGTGCCGCATGGCCTGGACCATCTTGATGACGCCGGCGACCCCTGCGGCGGCCTGGGTGTGGCCGATGTTGGACTTGATCGAGCCGAGCAGCAGAGGCTCCGAGCGGTCCTGGCCGTAGGTGGCGAGGACCGCCTGGGCCTCGATGGGGTCGCCGAGCCGGGTGCCGGTGCCGTGCGCCTCGACGGCGTCGACGTCCGCGACCCCGAGGCCCGCGTCGGCCAGGGCGGCGCGGATCACGCGCTGCTGGGAGGGGCCGTTGGGGGCGGTGATGCCGTTGGAGGCGCCGTCCTGGTTGACGGCCGAGCCGCGGACCACGGCCAGCACGCGGTGGCCGTTGCGGCGGGCGTCCGAGAGCCGCTCCAGCAGGAGCAGTCCGGCGCCCTCGCCCCAGCCCGTGCCGTCGGCGGCGGCCGCGAAGGACTTGCAGCGGCCGTCGGGGGCGAGGCCGCGCTGGCGGCTGAAGTCGATGAACAGCTCCGGCGTCGCCATGACCGTGACACCGCCCGCGAGGGCGAGGGAGCACTCGCCGCGGCGCAGCGCCTGCATCGCCCAGTGCAGCGCGACCAGCGAGGACGAGCAGGCCGTGTCGACGGTGACGGCCGGGCCTTCGAGGCCGTAGGTGTAGGAGATACGGCCGGAGACGAGGCTGCCCTCGCTGCTGGAGCCGGTGTAGTCGTGGTACATCAGGCCGGCGAAGACGCCGGTGTCGCTGCCGCGCAGGGTCTCGGGGTCGAGGCCGGCGCGTTCGAAGACCTCCCAGGACAGTTCGAGCAGCATGCGCTGCTGGGGGTCCATGGTGAGGGCCTCGCGCGGGGAGATGCCGAAGAAGGCCGGGTCGAATCCGGCGACGTCGTCGAGGAAACTGCCGTCGCGGACGTACGACTTGCCCTCGGCGCCGGGCTCGGGGTCGTAGACGCCGTCGACGTCCCAGCCACGGTCGCGCGGGAACCCGGCGACGGTGTCGACGCCGTCGGCGACCAGCCGCCACAGCTCCTCCGGGGAGGTGACCCCGCCGGGGTAGCGGCAGCTCATGCCGACGATGACGACGGGGTCGTCCTCGGTGTCCGTCCCGGGGCGGGCCGTGACGGCCGGGGCGGGTGCCGCGGACGCCGTCAGCCGTTCGAGCAGCAGGGCGGCGAGGGCGTTCGGCGTGGGGTGGTCGAAGACCAGGGTGGTGGGCAGGCGCAGTCCGGTGGCGCGGGAGAGGCGGTTGCGCAGCTCGACGGCGGCCAGCGAGTCGAAGCCCAGCTCGCGCAGCGGGCGGTGGGCGGTGAGGGCGTCGGTGTCGGGGTGGCCGAGCACGTTCGCGATGTGGCCGCGCACCAGGTCGAGCAGGAACGGGGTCCGCTGGGCCTCGGCGAGTTCCGCGAGCCGTGCGGCGACGCCCGACAGGTCGGCGGCGGGTGCCGCGGCGTCGGCGGCCGTACGGCGGACCGGTGCGGGGACCAGGCCGCGCAGCACCAGGGGCAGTCCGCTGCCCCGGGCGCGCAGGGCCGCCGGGTCGAGCCGTACGGGGTACAGCAGGGTTGCGTCGGTGCGCAGGGCCGCGTCGAACAGGGCCAGCCCGTCGGCGTCGCCGAGCCCCTTGTCGCCGGACTCGGCGAGGCGGGCCAGGTCGGCTTCGCCGAGGTGCCCGGTCAGGCCGCTGCGCTGGGACCAGAAGCCCCAGGCCAGGGCGTGTGCGGGCAGGCCGCTCGCGCGGCGGTGGGCGGCGAGGGCGTCGAGGTAGGCGTTGGCGGCGGCGTAGTTGCCCTGGGCGGGGCCGTCGACCGTGCCGGCGAGGGAGGAGTAGAGGACGAAGTGGGTGAGGTCGAGGTGCGCGGTGAGCCGGTGCAGATGCCAGGCGGCGTCGGCCTTGGCGCGCAGCACGGTGTCGAGCCGCTCGGGGGTGAGGGAGGGGATCGTGCCGTCGTCGAGGACTCCGGCGGTGTGCACCACGGCGGTCAGCGGGTGGGCGGCGTCGATGGCGTCGAGGACTGCCGCGAGTGCGGCCGGGTCGGCGGCGTCGCAGGCCCGGACGGTCACCTCGGCGCCGAGCGCGGCGAGTTCGGCGGTCAGCTCGGCCGCTCCGGGCGCGTCGGCGCCGCGCCTGCTGGTGAGCAGCAGATGCCGTACGTCGTGCTCGGTGACCAGGTGCCGGGCGAGCAGGGCGCCGAGGGTGCCGGTGCCGCCGGTGACGAGGACGGTGCCCTCGGGGTCGAACGGGGTGCCGGTCTCCTCGGTGCTCGGGGCGGGCGCGAGGCGCGGGACGTGGACGCGGCCCTCACGGACGGCGAGCTGCGTCTCGCCCGCGGCGACGGCCGCGCGCAGGGTGTCGGCCGGGAGCGGCCCGTGGTCGAGGTCCAGCAGTACGAAGCAGCCGGGCTCCTCGGCCTGCGCGGAGCGCAGCAGACCCCACACCGCGGCGGCCGGCAGGTCGGTGACGTCCTCCCCGGCGGCGGACACGGCACCCCGTGTGACGACGACGAGCCGGGTGTCGGCGAACCGCGGTTCGGCGAGCCGCCGTTGGGCGTCGGCCAGCGCGGCCGCGGTCACCCGGTGGATCTCGGTGACATGCTCCTCACCGGGGCCGGAGGCGACGCACAGATACACCGTCTCTGGTACGGCGGTGTCCTGGACGGGCGTCGCGCCGAGCGTGTCGGCGAGGCCGAACAGGTCGTCCCCGAGGACGGCCGACTGCGTGGCGGGGGCGGGGTCGAGGCCGGTCAGGGGCCGCCAGTCCATGCGGTAGAGGGAGCCCTGTCCGGCCGCCGCCAGACGCATGGGCCGGATCTGGAGCGCGCCGACCGAGGCGACGGGCGCCCCGGTGGGGTCGGCCAGGTCCAGCGCGACGGCCTGGTCCCCGGCGCGGGTGATCCGTACCCGTACGGCCGCCGCGCCCTGGGCGTGCAGCGTGACGTCGTTCCAGGCGAAGGGCAGCGCCACCTCGCCCTGCGGGGCGGGCTCCAGCAGCGCGGCGACGTCCACCGCCTGCACGACCGCGTCCAGCAGGGCGGGGTGCAGCCCGAACGGGCCCGCCTCGGTGCCGTCCGGCAGGGTCACCTCGGCGAAGACCTGCTCGCCCTGCCGCCAGACCGCGCGCAGGCCCTGGAAGGCGGGGCCGTACTCGTAGCCCTGGGCGGCCAGTTCGGCGTAGGCGCCGTCCAGGGTGACCGGCTGCGCGGCGGGCGGCCAGGCGGCGAGGTCGAAGCCGGGCGCCGGGGCGGCGGGCGCGAGCCGGCCGACGGCGTGCTCGGTCCACGGGGTGCCGGGCAGGGCGCCTTCGGGGCGGGAGTGGACCGTGCAGGTACGGCGGCCCTCGGCGTCGGCGTCCTCCACGACGACCTGTACGACGGTGGCGGTGTCGTCGGCGAGCACCAGCGGCCGCAGCAGGGTGAGTTCCTCGACGGTGCCCGCGCCTGCCTCGTCGGCGGCGCGGACGGCGAGTTCGACGAATCCGGTCCCGGGGAACAGCACCGTCCCGGCCACCCGGTGGTCGGCGAGCCACGGCTGGGTGCACGGGTCGAGCCGGCCGGTGAGCGCCACGGTGCCGCCGCCCGCGAGGGGGACGGCCGCGCCGAGCAGTGGGTGCCCGGTGGCGACCAGTCCGGCGGAGGAGACGTCGGCGGCGGCCGTGCCGGAGGTGTGCTCCAGCCAGTAGTTGCGGCGCTGGAAGGGGTAGGTCGGCAGCTCGACCCGGCGGGCGTCCTCGGGGAAGGCGGAGGAGAAGTCGACGTCGAAGCCGTACGCGAACAGCTCGCCGGCCGACGTCAGGAACCGGTCCAGGCCGCCCTCGCCGCGGCGCAGGGTGCCGACGACCGCGCCCTGGCGGCCGAGGACGTCGAGGTTGTCCTGGATGCCCATGACGACGACAGGGTGCGCGCTGACCTCGACGAAGGCGCCGTAGCCCTGCTCGGCCAGAGTGGTCACCGCGTCGGCGAAGCGGACCTGGCGGCGCAGGTTGCGGTACCAGTAGGCGGCCTCCATGGCCGTGGTGTCCTGCCACTCCCCCGTCACCGTGGAGAAGAACGGCACGCGGGAGGCGCGCGGCCGGATCGGTGCCAGGACCCGCAGCAGCTCCTGCTCGATCTGCTCGACCTGCGGCGAGTGCGAGGCGTAGTCCACGGCGACCCGGCGTACGCGGACGTCCTCGGCCTCCAACTCGGCCTGGAGCGCGTCCAGTCCGGCCGGGTCACCGGCGACCACGACGGCCTTCGGGCCGTTCACGGCGGCCACCGACACGCCGTCCGGCAGGCGCGGCTCGACCGCCTCGACGGGCAGCGCGACCGACATCATGCCGCCCGCGCCCGCCAGCGACCGGGCGATCACCTGCGACCGCAGCGCGACGATCCACGCGCCGTCCTCCAGGGACAGGGCCCCGCTGACGACGGCCGCGGCGATCTCGCCCTGCGAGTGGCCGATCACCGCGTCGGGCTTGACGCCGTACGACTCCCACAGCGCGGCCAGCGACACCATCACCGCGAAGGACGCGGGCTGGACCACGTCCACCCGGTCCAGGGCCGAGCCGTCCGGGTCCCGCAGCACGTCCCACAGGGACCAGTCGGTGAGCGGCTCCAGGGCGTCGGCGCACTCGGCGAGGCGCTTGGCGAACACCTTGCTGTCCCGGGCGAGCCGGGCGCCCATGCCGATCCACTGGGTTCCCTGGCCGGGGAAGACGAAGACCTTCTTCTCGCCGGGGACGGGCTCGGTGGGCGGCTCGGTCAACTCCTGCAATCCTGCGAGCAGTTCGGCGCGGTCGCGGCCGACCACGACCGCGCGGCGGCCGAAGACGGCATGCCCGGTCACGAGCGAATGGCCCACATCGACCAATGAGTCAGCGGATTGCAGGTGCTCGCGCACCCGGAAGGCCAGCGCGGTCAGCGCCGCGTCGGTCTTCGCGGACAGCACGAGCGGCACAGGGGTGTCGTCGGTCTCCGCCGTACCGGCGGGCTCCACGTCGCCCTCCTCCAGGATGACGTGCGCGTTCGTGCCGCTGACGCCGAAGGAGGAGATGCCGGCCAGCCGGGGGCGGTCCTCGGTGCGGTCCCAGGGCAGGGCCTCGGTGAGGAGTTCGACGGCGCCCGTGGACCAGTCGACCTGCGGGGAGGGCGCGTCCACGTGGAGGGTCTTCGGCAGGATGCCGTGCCGCATGGCCAGCACCGTCTTCATGACGCCCGCGACACCGGCGGCGGCCATGGTGTGCCCGATGTTCGACTTCAACGACCCCAGTCTGAGCGGCACTTCGCGGTCGCCGCCGTACTCGGCGAGCAGGGCGCGGGCCTCGATGGGGTCGCCGAGGGTGGTGCCGGTGCCGTGCGCCTCGACGGCGTCCACGTCGGCGGGGGTGACACCGGCGTCGGCGAGGGCCTCGCGGATGACCTGGCGCTGGGCGGTGCCGTTGGGGGCGGTCAGGCCGTTGGAGGCGCCGTCCTGGTTGATGGCGGAGCCGCGGACGACGGCGAGGACGCGGTGGCCGTTGCGGCGGGCGTCGGAGAGGCGTTCCAGGACGAGGACGCCGACACCCTCGGAGAAACCGGTGCCGTCGGCGCCCGCGGCGAACGCCTTGCACTTGCCGTCGGGGGCGAGGGCCCGCTGCCGGCTATATGCGGTGAAGGTGCCGGGGGCGCCGAGGACGGCGGCGCCGCCCGTCAGGGCGAGGGAGCACTCGCCGGAGCGCAGCGAGCGCAGGGCGAGGTGCAGGGCGACGAGGGAGGACGAGCAGGCCGTGTCGACGCTGAGGGCCGGGCCCTGGAGGCCGTAGACGTAGGAGAGCCGGCCGGCCAGGACGCTGAGCGCGTTGCCGGTGACGAGGTAGCCGTCGGCGCCCTCGGGGGCCTCGTGCAGCCGGGGCCCGTACTCCTGCTGCTCGGCGCCGATGAACACGCCGGTGTCGCTGCCGCGCAGGGCGGTGGCGTCGATCCCGGCGCGTTCGAAGGCCTCCCATGACGTCTCGAGGAGGAGCCGCTGCTGCGGGTCCATGGCCTGGGCCTCGCGCGGGGAGATGCCGAAGAAGTCGGCGTCGAAGGCGGGCGCGTCGGCGATGAAACCGGCCTCGTGGGCGTACGTCGTGCCGGGCCTGGCCGGGTCCGGGTCGAAGAGGCGGGTGAGGTCCCAGCCGCGGTCGGTGGGGAAGGGCTGGATGACGTGCTGTTCGCCGCTGACCAGCCGCCACAGGTCGTCCGGGGTGCTGACTCCGCCGGGGAAGCGGCAGCCCATGCCGACGATCGCGACGGGTTCGCCGTCGTCGGCCGGGCGGCGGGCGGCGCGGTCCGGCTCGGCGGGCGCGCCGAGGATCTCGCCGGCGAGGTGGCGGGTCAGGGCGTTCGGCGTGGGGTGCTCGAACACGAGGGAGGCGGGCAGCTCCCGGCCGAGGGCGGCCGAGAGGGCCTGGACGAGGCCGACGACGGCCAGCGAGTCGAACCCGAGGTCGCGAAAGGCGCGGTCGCCGTCCAGGGCCGCCTCGGTGGTGCCGGGGTTCGCCTTGCGCAGGGCGGTGAGCGTGTGCTCGCGCACCAGTCGGCGCAAGCCGTCGAGCGCGTCGGCCCCGTTGAGCGCTTCGGCCTCGTTCATCAGCGCGTTCCATTCTCCGGTGTTCGGTTCCAGGGCGGCCGGGACCGGTCGGGTCTCGGGGGCCGGGGTCGGCTCCATGGCGGTCAGTCCGCGAGTTCGTTGTCGAGGGCCGCGAACAGTTCGTCGTCCGTGGCCGTGGTGACGTCGACGGCCCCGGAGGTCTCCTCCGGTCCGGCCTCGCGCCACTGCCGCAGCAGGGACTCCAGGCGGCGGGTGACGGTCCTGCGGTCGGCGTCGGTGTGCTGGAGCTGCTCGGCGAGCCGGTCCAGCTCGGCGAGGGCGTGGGCGGTCGGGTCGGCCTCGGTGCCGAGGAGCTGGTCGGCCAGGTGGCGGGTGAGCGCCTCGACCGTCGGGTGGTCGAAGACCAGGGTCGCCGACAGGGCGAGCCCGGTCGCCGCGCTCAGCAGGTTGCGCAGTTCCACGGCGGCCAGCGAGTCGAAGCCCAGGTCGCGCAGGGCACGGCCGGGGTCGATCCGGCCGGCGTCGGCGTGCCCGAGCACGGCGGCGGCGTGCCCGCGGACCAGCTGGTCCAGGTGGGCGTAACTCTGCTCGCGGTCCAGCCCCGCGAGGACGGTCGGCAGGTCGGCTCCGGCCGTCGCGGCCGTGGCCGATCCCGCGGCCGTACGGGCCTGCTGCGGGACCAAGGCGCGCAGCACGGCCGGCAGTTCGTCGCCGCGGGCGCGCAGGGCGGCGGTGTCGAACCGGATCGGCAGCACGGCCGCGTCGGGCAGGCCGAGGGCCGCGTCGAACAGGGCGAGCGCCTCCTCCGTGTCCATGGCCGGCATGCCGAGGCGGCGCATCCGCTGCCGTCCTGCCTCGTCGAGCTCCCCTGCCATGCCGGACTCCGCCTCCCACAGGCCCCAGCCCAGCGAGAGGGCGGGCAGGCCGAGGGTGTGCCGGTGGGCGGCCAGGGCGTCGAGGAAGACGTTGGCGGTGGCGTAGTTGGCCTGTCCGGCGCCGAGCAGGGTGCCCGCCGAGGAGGAGAACAGGACGAAGGCCGACAGGTCGCGGTCCGCGGTCAGCTCGTGCAGGTTCCAGGCGGCGTCCACCTTCGGCCGCAGCACGGCGGTGACCTGCTCGGGGGTGAGCGAGGTGAGCACCGCGTTGTCGACGACGCCGGCGGCGTGCACGACCGACCGCACCTCGTGCCGGTCCAGCACGGCGGCCAGCGCGTCCCGGTCGGCCGCGTCGCACGCCTCCAGGGTCACCCGGGCGCCCGACTCGGCCAGTTCGGCTCGCAGGTCCTCGGCGCCGGGTGCGGCGGGGCCGCGCCGGCTGACCAGGACCAGGTCGCGCACCCCGTGCCGGTCGACGAGGTGCCGGGCGAGGAGCGCGCCGAGCCCGCCGCTGCCGCCGGTGATCAGGACGGGCCCTTCGAGGGCCGTCATGTCGTCGCCGAGCTCGGTGATGCGGCTGAGCCGGGGCGCCTGAACCGTGCCGTCGCCCAGGACCAGTTCGGGCTCGTCTCCCGTGACGGCCCCGAGGAGGGCGTGCGCGTCGGCGCCGGAGCGCAGGTGGACCAGGGTGATCCGACCGGGGTTCTCCGCCTGGGCCGCGCGGACCAGGCCGGCCAGCGGCGCCCGGGTCAGGTCGTCGCCGAGCGCGACCACGAGCCGGGTCGCGGCGAGCCGGGGCTCGCCGAGCCACTGCGCGAGGACGGCGAGCAGCTCCAGGGTCGCGGTGCGCACGGCGTGAGGGACCGGGCCGTCGTACCGCGGGCAGACATGGACCAGGACGTCGGGCGCCGGGTCCGGGACGCCGGCCGCGGTGGCGTGGACGGGCAGGCCGAGGCCGAGCGTGTCCTCGCCGAGTACGGCCCCGGTCAGCCCCTCCGCCGTCTCCGGCAGGGTGACCGGCACGGAGGTGACGCGGTGCAGCGAGCGCGGGCGGGCCGACAGCTGGTCGGCGGAGACCTCCCGCACGACGAGCCCGGTCACCGTGGCGACGGGCCGCCCCGTGGTGTCGGTGACCGTCATGGTCGTCGTACCGGGCCCGGACGGCGCGATCCGCACCCGCACCCGCGCGGCACCCGCGGCGTGCACGGTCACCCCGGTCCAGGCGAAGGGCAGTTCGGGCCGCTGGTCGGCGGCGCCCAGCAGCAGCGCGTGCCAGCAGGCGTCCAGCAGGGCCGGGTGGATGCCGTAGCCGGCCGGTGCGGTGTGCTCGGGGAGCGTCACCTCGGCGAAGGTCTCCTCGCCGCGCCGCCAGGCGGCCGTGAGGCCCTGGAAGGCGGGGCCGTACGTGTAGCCGCGGTCGGCGAGTTCGTCGTAGGCGCCGGTCACGTCGAGCCGGTCGGCGCCCGGCGGCGGCCAGGCCGTGAGGTCGGCGGCCGGGTCGGGTGCGCCGGACGCGCCGAGGTGGCCGGTGGCATGCCGCTGCCAGGCGCCGCCGTCGGCGCGCGAGTGCAGCCTGACCGGATGCCGCCCCGTCTCGTCGGGCCGGTCGACATCCACCCGCAGGGCCACGGACCCCGTCTCGGGCAGCAGCAGCGGAGCCTCCAGCATCAGCTCGCCGACGCTCCCGGCGCCGACCTCCTGTCCTGCGCGCAGGGCGAGTTCGACGAGTCCGGTGCCGGGCAGCAGGGTCACGCCGTGCACGGCGTGGTCGGCCAGCCAGGGCAGGGTGCGGGTGGAGAGCCGTCCGGTGAGGGTGGCGGCGTCGCCGTCGGGCGACGGGACGACGGCGGCGAGCATCGGGTGGTCCGCTGCCTCCTGGCCGGCTCCCGTCACATCGCTCGCCTCGGGGCCGGGCTCCAGCCAGTAGCGCCGGTGCTCGAAGGGGTACGTCGGCAGATCCACCCACTCCCCGGCGGGTACGACGGCCGACCAGTCGACCGGGACACCTCGGGTCCAGGCCTGGCCGACGCCCTTGAGCACAGCGGTCACTTCGTCGCGCTCGCGCCGCATCAACGGCACGAAGGTGACGTCCTCGCCGGTCACGGAGGCCGGGCCCATCGGGGTGAGGACCGCGTCCGGGCCGACCTCCACGAAGGTCGTCACGCCCTCGGCCGACATCCGCCGGACCGTGTCCGCGAAACGGACCGCGTCACGAACGTGGTTGACCCAGAAATCGACCGTCCACGGGTCGCCCGCCGTGAACAACTCCACCTCGGGCACGCGCAGTTCGAGAGCGGAGACCACCTCCCGGAACTCCTCCAGCATCGGCTCCATCAACGCCGAGTGGAACGCGTGGGAGACCCTCAGACGGGACGTCTTACGGTCCTTGAAGTGCTCGACCAGAGCCAGGACCGACTCCTCGACGCCCGAAACGACCACCGAGCCGGGCGCGTTGACGGCCGCCAGCGAGACGGTCTCGCCCAGCAGAGGCGTCACCTCCTCCTCCGAGGCCTGCACCGCCACCATCGCCCCGCCCTCCGGCAGGGCCTCCATCAACCGGCCGCGGGCCGCGACCAGCCGGACCGCGTCCTCCAGGGAGAGCACCCCGGCGACATGGGCGGCCGCGATCTCGCCCACCGAGTGACCACCGACCGCGTCCGGGCGCATGCCCCAGGACTCCAGCAGGCGGAACAGAGCGACCTCGACCGCGAACAGGGCGGGCTGCGTGAACCCGGTCCGGTTCAGGGCCGAGTCCTCCCACATGACCTCGGTCAGGGGCCGGGGCAGTTCCTTGTCGAGCAGGAAGGTGACGCTGTCCAGGGCCGCCGCGAAGGCCGGGAACGCCTCGTACAGCCCGCGGGCCATGCCGACCCACTGCGAGCCCTGGCCGGAGAAGAGGTACCCGAGGCCGCCGGAGGCGACGGTGCCGCGGACGGCGTCCGGTGTCGGGGTGCCGGTGGCGAGCGCGGTGAGGGCGGCCCGCAGGTCGCCGGTGCCGGAGCCGGTCACCAGGGCGCGGTGCGGCAGGGCGGCGCGGGTGCTGAGCAGCGCGTGGGCCACGTCGCGGACGTCGGCGTGGTCGAGCGTGGCCAGCAGGCGGCGGGCCTGCTCCTGGACGGCGTGCTCGGACTTGCCGGACAGGGCGAGGGGCGGCAGGGGCCCGGCCGGGGCGGAGACGGCCTCCTCGGCCGGGGGCGCCTGTTCGAGGATGACGTGGGCGTTGGTGCCGCTGATGCCGAACGAGGAGACCGCGGCCCGCCAGGGCCGGTCCACGGTCGGCAACTTCTGCTGCTCGGTGACGAGTTCGACAGCTCCCTCGGTCCAGTCGACCTGGTCCGTCGCGGCGGCCACGTGCAGGGTCCTCGGTGCCTGGCCGTGCCGCATGGCCTGGACCATCTTGATGACGCCGGCGACACCGGCGGCGGCCTGGGTGTGGCCGATGTTGGACTTGATCGAGCCGAGCAGCAGAGGCTCCGAGCGGTCCTGGCCGTAGGTGGCGAGCAGGGCCTGGGCCTCGATGGGGTCGCCGAGGCGGGTGCCGGTGCCGTGGGCCTCCACGATGTCCACGTCCGTGGGGGCGAGGCCCGCGTGGGAGAGGGCGGCGCGGATCACGCGCTGCTGGGCGGGGCCGTTGGGGGCGGTGAGGCCGTTGGAGGCGCCGTCCTGGTTGATGGCCGAGCCGCGCAGCACGGCGAGGATGCGGTGGCCGTTGCGGCGGGCGTCGGAGAGCCGCTCCAGGACGACCATGCCGACGCCCTCGGACCAGCCGGTGCCGTCCGCGTCGACGGAGAACGACTTGCAGCGGCCGTCGGCGGCGAGCCCGTTCTGCCGGGCGAAGTCGACGAACGTGCCCGGCGTGGACATCACCGTGACTCCGCCGGCCAGCGCGAGGGAGCACTCGCCGGAGCGCAGGGCCTGCGCGGCCCAGTGCAGGGCGACCAGCGAGGACGAGCATGCCGTGTCGACGGTCACCGCGGGTCCCTGAAGGCCCAGGGTGTAGGCGACGCGGCCGGTGGCGACGCTGTTGAGGGTGCCGTTGCCGAAGTAGCCCTGGAGTTCGTCGGGTACGGCGGTCAGGGTGCTGCCGTAGTCGCGGTACATGACGCCCGCGAAGATGCCGGTGTCGGTGCCGCGCAGGGCCTCGGGGTCGATGCCCGCGTGCTCGAAGGACTCCCAGGCGGTCTCCAGGAGCAGTCGCTGCTGCGGGTCCATGGCGAGGGCCTCGCGCGGGGAGATGCCGAAGAAGTCGGCGTCGAAGTCGGCGACTTCGGCGAGGAAGCCGCCCTCGACGGTGTAGGTCTGGCCGGGTCCGGTGCCGTGCAGCGCGTCCAGGTCCCAGCCGCGGTCGGCGGGGAAGCCGGAGATGGCGTCGACCCCGTCGCGCACCAGGCGCCACAGGTCGTCGGGCGAGGCGACCCCGCCGGGGTAGCGGCAGCCCATGCCGACGATGACGATCGGGTCGTCGCGGTCGGCTGCGGCCGAAGCGGTCGCGGCGAGGGCCGGTGCCGACTCCAGGGCGGTGGCCAGCAGATGGTCGGCGAGGGCGCGCGGCGAGGGGTGGTCGAAGACGACCGTGGCGGGCAGCCGCAGCCCGGTTGCCGCGGAGACCTTGTTGCGGAACTCCACCGCGGTGAGGGAGTCGAAGCCGAAGTCGGTGAAGGCGCGCCGTGGTTCGACGGAGTCCGGGCTGTCGTGGCCGAGGACGGCGGCGACCTCGGCCCGGACGATCCCGAGCACATAGGTCTCCCGCTCGGCCCCGGACAGGGCGGCCAGCTTCGCCGCGAACGGCGCCTGGGCGGCCGGAGCCGTACCCGTGGCGGGCCGGCGGATCAAGTCGCGCAGCACGACCGGCAGTTCGGCGTCCCGGCGGCGCAGCGCCGCGGTGTCCAGGTGGACCGGTGCCAGGGCCGGGCCGCCCGCGGCCAGAGCCGCGTCGAACAGCGCCAGGCCCTCCGGCACGGACAGGGCGGCCATGCCGGTGCGCCGGACCCGCTCCAGGCCGGCCGCGTCGAGCCGCTCGCCCATGCCGTCGCCGTCCCAGATGCCCCAGGCCAGCGACAGGGCGGGCAGTCCGAGTGCGGCGCGGTGCTCGGCGAGGGCGTCGAGGAATGCGTTGGCGGCGGTGTAGTTGCCCTGCCCTGCCGGGGCGACAGCGCCCGTGGCCGAGGAGAACAGCACGAACATCGAGACGTCCCCGGCGAGTTCGTGCAGATGCCAGGCCGCGTCCGCCTTGGCCCGGAACACCGCCTCGACCTGCTCCGGCGTCATCGACTCCACCAGCGCGTCGGCCAGCACACCGGCCGAGTGGACCACGCCCCGCACCGGGTGCTCGGCCAGCAGCGCGGCCACGGCCTCCCGGTCGGACAGATCCGCCGCTACGACGGTGACGTCCACGCCCTGCTCGGCCAGCTCGGCGCGCAGTTCCTGGGCACCGGGTGCCTCGATGCCGCGGCGGCTGACCAGGACCAGGCGCCGTACGCCGTGCTCGGCCGCCAGGTGCCGGGCGACGGCCGCGCCGAGTCCGCCGGTGCCGCCGGTGACCAGGACGGACTCCGGTACGGGCACGGGCAGGCCGGAGGCCTGGGCCCGGTTCCAGCGCGGGACGAGGAGGGCCCCGTCGGCGATCCGCACCTCGGGTTCGGCGAGCCCCAGGGCCGCGCGCAGAGCGGGCTCCGCGAGGTCGGCCCCGCCGGCCGCGTCGAGCAGCAGGAACCGGTCCGGGTGCTCGGCCTGCGCGGCCCGTACGAGGCCCCGGACGGCGGCCTGCGCGAGATCGGGCGCGGACGTGGCGGGGGCGGCGTCGCGCGTCAGGACCGCGAGCCGTGCGGCGGTCCGGCGCTCGTCGGCGAGCCAGTCGCGCAGCACCGCCAGCACCCGCTCGGTCGCCTCGCGGGCCGCCGTCGCGGGGTCGCCCTGCGGGCGCGGCGCGCGCAGCACCACGACGTCCGGGGCGCCGGTGGGTTCGCCCAGTTCGTCGACGACCGCCAGGGTCCCGGCGTACGGGGTGCCGGCCGGGGCCTCGGTCCAGTGCGGCCGGTACAGCGAGCGGTCGGCCACGGGCGCGGTGACCGGCCGGGTGGTGAGCGACTCGACCGACGCGACGGGCGCGCCCTCGGAGTCGGCGAGGGCGAGGGTGACCGCGTTGTCGCCGTGCGGGGTCAGCCTGACCCGCAGGGCGGTCGCGCCGCCGCGGTGCAGGGCGGCCCCGCTGAAGGTGAACGGCAGCCCGTCGGCTCCCCGGAAAGCACCGGCGTGCAGCGCGGCGTCCAGCAGTGCCGGGTGCAGCGCGAAGCCATGGGTGTCGGCGTCCTCGGGGAGCGTGACCTCGGCGAACAGGTCGGCGCCCTGCTGCCAGGCGGCCCGCAGACCCCGGAAGAGCGGCCCGTACTCGATGCCGGCGTCCGCGAGCCGCTCGTAGGCGGCGGTGACGTCCAGCGGGGTGCCGCCGGGCGGAGGCCAGGCAGTGAGGGACGTCGGCGCGGGGGCCTCCTCGCGGAGGGTGCCGCCCGCGTGCCGGATCCACTCGCCGCCGGTCTCCCGGCCGTGCACGGTGACCGCGCGGCGGCCCTCCGCGGACCGCTCGCCGACGGTGACCCGCAGCCGTGTCTCGCCCTCGGCGGGCACCATCACCGGTGCGTACAGGGTGAGTTCGTCGATCACCGGGCACTCGGCGCGTGCCCCGGCGTGCCAGACCAGCTCGATCAGCGCCGTGCCGGGCAGCAGGACCGTGTCGTGCACCTGGTGCTGGGCGAGCCAGGGGTGGCTGCCGAGTGCGAGGCTGCCGGTCAGGACGAGGCCGTCGGAGTCGACGTCGTCGAGCACGGCCGCGAGGATCGCATGGTCGGTGGCGTCCTGCCCCCGGCCGACGCCCGACACGGACCAGGCGGACGACTCCATCCAGTAGCGGCGGTGCTCGAAGGGGTAGGTCGGCAGCTCGACCGGCCGGCCCGCGGGTACGACCGCGGCCCAGTCGACCAAGACACCTCGGGTCCAGGCGTCCGCAACTCCCTTGAGAAGCTGGGCGAGTTGGTCGCGCTCGCGGCGCATGAGCGGGACGAAGGTGACGTCCTCGCCGGTGACGGAGGCCGGGCCCATCGGGGTGAGGACCGCGTCCGGGCCGACCTCGACGAAGGTGCTGACGCCTTCTGACTCCATCCGCCGGACCGTGTCCGCGAAGCGGACCGTGTCACGGACGTGGTTCACCCAGAAGTCGGCCGTGCGCGGATCGCCCGCCGTGAACAACGGCAGGACGGGGTCGTGCAGTTCGAGTCCGGCGACCACCTGGCGGAAGTCCTCCAGCATCGGCTCCATCAGCGCCGAGTGGAAGGCGTGGGAGACCCGCAGGCGGGAGGTCTTGCGGTCCTTGAAGTGCTCGACGACCGCGAGCACCGACTCCTCGACGCCTGAGATCACCACCGAGCCGGGCGCGTTGACGGCCGCCAGCGAGACCGTGTCGCCCAGCAGCGGCAGGACCTCTTCCTCCGTGGCCTGCACCGCCACCATCGCCCCGCCCTCCGGCAGGGCCTCCATCAGCCGGCCTCGTGCGGTGACCAGTGCGGCGGCGTCCTCCAGGGAGAGCACCCCGGCGACATGGGCGGCCGCGATCTCGCCGACCGAGTGGCCGCCGACCGCGTCCGGGCGCATGCCCCAGGACTCCAGCAGGCGGAAGAGAGCCACCTCGATGGCGAACAGCGCGGGCTGGGTGAACCCGGTCCGGTCGAGCGAGGTGCCGTCCCACATGGCCGGCTTCACCTCGCCGCCCAGCGCCTGAAGCACCTCGTCCAGCGCGGCGGCGAAGGCCGGGAACGCCTCGTACAGCTCACGGCCCATCCCGGCCCACTGCGAGCCCTGGCCGGAGAAGACGTACCCGAGTCCCCCGCCGGGGGTGAGCCGGACCGGCTCACCCCCGGCGGCGGTCCGCTCGAGTGCGGCCCGCAGCTCGGCCGTGTCGTGGCCCAGGGCGACCGCGCGGTGGTCCAGGGCGCCACGGGCGGTGGCGAGGGAGTGTGCGAGGTCGTGGGGGTCGGTGCCGGAGTCGAGGAGGCCGGCGATGCGGCGGGCGAGGGTGCGGACGCCCTGGGGGCTGCGGCCGGAGAGGACCAGTGGCAGCACGGCGGGGGCCGCCTCGGCCGCGGGGGCCGGGTCCTCCTGCGGGGCCTGCTCGACGATGACGTGCGCGTTGGTGCCGCTGATGCCGAAGGAGGACACGCCGGCCCGCCAGGGCCGCTCGACCTCGGGCCAGGGGCGGTCTCCGGTGAGGAGTTCGACGGCTCCGGCGGACCAGTCGACCTGGGCGGAGGGCTCGTCCACGTGCAGGGTGCGCGGGACGGTCCCCTCACGCATGGCCATGATCATCTTGATGACGCCCGCGACACCGGCGGCGGCCTGCGCGTGCCCGATGTTCGACTTGATCGAGCCGAGCAGCAGGGGCTCCGAGCGGTCCTGGCCGTAGGTGGCGAGGATGGCCTGCGCCTCGATGGGGTCGCCCAGGGTGGTGCCGGTGCCGTGGCCCTCGACGACGTCGACGTCGGCAGCCGCGAGGCCCGCGTCGGCCAGGGCGGCGCGGATCACGCGCTGCTGGGAGGGGCCGTTGGGGGCGGAGAAGCCGTTGGAGGCGCCGTCCTGGTTGACGGCGGAGCCGCGGATGACGCCGAGGATGCGGTGGCCGTTGCGGCGGGCGTCGGACAGGCGCTCCAGGAGCAGCACACCGGCACCCTCGGACCAGGAGGCGCCGTCGGCGGCGTCGGCGTAGGACTTGCAGCGGGCGTCGGGGGCGAGGCCGCGCTGCTGGCTGAAGTCGACGAAGATCTCGGGCGTGGCCATCACGGCGACGCCGCCCGCGAGGGCGAGGGTGCACTCGCCGGAGCGCAGGGAGCGGGCCGCCCAGTGCAGGGCGACCAGCGACGACGAGCAGGCCGTGTCCACGGAGACGGCCGGGCCTTCGAGGCCGAAGGTGTAGGAGATACGGCCGGAGACGAGGCTGCCGGCGCTGCTGCCGGCCGCGTAGTCGTGGTGCATGAGGCCGGCGAACACACCGGTGCGGCTGCCGCGCAGGGAGGCCGGGGCGATCGCCGCCCGCTCGCAGGCCTCCCAGGACAGCTCCAGGAGCAGCCGCTCCTGCGGGTCCATGATCAGCGCCTCGCGCGGCGAGATGCCGAAGAAGCCGGCGTCGAAGTCGCCCGCGTCGTACAGGAAGCCGCCCTCGCGGACGTACGACTTGCCCTCGGTGCCGGGCACCGGGTCGTAGACGCCGTCGACGTCCCAGCCGCGGTCGTGCGGGAAGTCGCCGATGGCGTCGACGCCCTGGGCGACCAGGTGCCACAGCTCCTCCGGGGAGGTGACGCCGCCGGGGTAGCGGCAGCTCATGCCGATGACGGCGATCGGTTCGTCGGCGGCGACGGCGGCCGTGGTGCTCCTGGTGTCCGACTGCGGTGCGCCGCCCGCGAGTTCGCCGTGCAGGAAGCGGGCGAGGGCCTGCGGGGAGGGGTGGTCGAAGACGAGGGTGGCGGGCAGCCGCAGGCCGGTCGCGCGGCCGAGGCGGTTGCGCAGCTCGACCGCGGTGAGCGAGTCGAAGCCCAGCTCCCAGAAGGCGCGGGTCGGTTCGACGGCCTGGCTGTCGCCGTGGCCGAGGACGGCCGCGGCCTGGGCGCGCACCAGGTCGAGGAGCCGCTGCTCGCGCTGGGCCTCCGGCAGGGCGAGCAGCGCGTCCTGCCAGGAGTCGGGTCCGGCGGAGGAGGCCGCGACCGTGCGCCGGGTGACGGGGACGAGGACGCGGAACAGCGGCTGCAGCTCGTCGCCCTGGGCGCGCAGCCGGGGCAGGTCGAGGCGGACCGGGGCGAGCACCGGCTCGGTCCGGGCGAGGGCCGCGTCGAACAGCAGCAGCCCGTCCTCGGTGCTGAGCGGGGCGACACCGCTGCCGCTGATCCGGGCGTGGTCGACGGCGTCGAGGTGCCCGGTCATGCCGCTCGCGCTGCCCCACAGGCCCCAGGCCAGCGCGTGCGCGGGCAGGCCTGCGGCGCGGCGGTGCCGGGCGAGGGCGTCCAGGTAGGCGTTGGCGGCGGAGTAGTTGGCCTGTCCGGCGCTGCCCGCGAGCCCGGCGAGCGAGGAGAACAGCACGAAGTGGGTGAGGTCCCGGTCCGCGGTCAGCTCGTGCAGATGCCAGGCGGCGTCCGCCTTGGGCCGCAGCACGGCGTCCAGCCGCTCCGGCGTCAGCGAGCCGAAGGTGCCGTCGTCGAGGACACCGGCCGCGTGCACGACGGCGGTGACGGGGTGCTCGGCGGGCACGGAGTCCAGGGCGGCGGCGAGCGCGGCGCGGTCGGTGACGTCGCAGGCGAGTGCGGTGACGGTCGCCTCACCGGCGCCGGCGACACCGCTTCCGCTCCGGCTGAGCAGCAGCAGATGCCGGACTCCGCACCCGGCGACCAGATGGCCGACCACGGCCTCGGCGAGCGTGCCGCCGGCCCCGGTCACCACCACGGTGCCCTCCGGGTCCCAGCCGGGCGCCTCGGCCTCGCCGGAGGCGTGCGCCCGCACGAGACGCGGCACCAGCAGCGTGCCCTCCCGTACGGCGACCTCGGGCTCCCCGAGCGCCAGGGCGAGGGGCAGCGCGGCCTGCGCGTCCCCGTCGAGGTCGGTCAGCACGATCCGGCCGGGGTTCTCCTGCTGGGCGGTGCGCAGCAGGCCCTGCACGGCGGCCGCGGCCGGGTCGGCGCCGTCCACCGCGCCCCGTGTGACGACGAGGAGGGTGCCGTCGGCGAACCGCTCGTCGGCCAGCCACGCCTGTACGTCGGCCAGCACCGCGCCGGCCGCCTCGTGCACGGCGTCGGGCTCGGCGCCCGAGCGGCGGGGTGTCAGGACGACGACCCCCGCGGCTGCCTCTTGGGCGGTGTCCGCGAGCGAGGCGACGGCCGGCAGACCGAGGTGCAGCGTGTCGTCGCCGACGAGGGTCCAGGGGCGCTCGTCCGGTTCCGTGTCGGCGGCCGCCTCCTGCCACTCGACGCGGAACAGCGCCTCCTGTGCCGTACGGGCCGCGGAGGTCAGCTCCCGTGCCGTGAGCGGGCGCAGGGCCAGCGACCCCACGACGGCGACGGGGGTGCCGGTCGCGTCGGCGACCTCCAGGGTCACGGCCCCGGAGCCCGCGGGGCGTACCCGGACGCGCAGGCTGGTCGCGCCGGTGGCGTACAGCTCGACGTCCCGCCAGGCGAAGGGCAGTTCGGGCCCGTCGGCGGCCTGGTCGCCGAGGCCGACCGCGTGCAGGGCCGCGTCGAGCAGGGCGGGGTGGAGGCCGAAGCCGTCGGGGCGCTGCCGCTCGGGGAGTTCGGCCTCGGCGAGCACGTCGGTGCCGTCGAGCCAGGCCGTGCGCAGTCCTCGGAAGGCGGGCCCGTAGGCGAGTCCGGTGTCCGCGAGCCGGTCGTGCAGGCCGTCGAGGTCGACGGGCTCGGCGCCGGCGGGCGGCCACGCGGCGAGGGTGAAGCCGGGGCGGTGGGGTGCGGCGGTGAGGGTGCCGGTGGCGTGCCGGGTCCAGGGCAGGTCGGCGGGGGCGTCGGCGGGCCGCGAGTACACCGCGAACTCCCGCCGGTCCGCGGCCTCTTCGGCCGGGTCGACGTGCACCTGCACCATGACCGAGCCCTGCGCGGGCAGGATCAGCGGGGTGCCCAGGGTGAGTTCTTCCACCCGGGACAGGCCGACCCCGTCCCCGGCCCGGACGGCCAGCTCGACGAAGCCCGTGCCGGGGAAGAGGGTCCGGCCCTCGACGACGTGGTCGGCCAGCCAGGCGTGTGTGGCCAGTCCGATGCGGCCGGTGAAGGTCGTGCCCTGGCCGTCGGCGCGCTGGACGGCCGCGCCGAGCAGCGGGTGCCCGGTGGCCTCCAGGCCTGCGGCGGCGACGTCCCCGGCGACCGGGGAGTCGTCGAGCCAGAAGCGGCGCCGCTGGAAGGGGTAGGTGGGCAGGTCGACCTGCCGGGCGGTCTCGGGGAAGGCGGAGGAGAAGTCGACGTCGAAGCCGTACGCGAACAGCTCACCGGCCGACGTCAGGAAACGGTCCAGGCCGCCCTCGCCGCGGCGCAGGGTGCCCACGACCGCGCCCTGGCGGCCGAGCACATCGAGGTTGTCCTGGATGCCCATGCCGACCACGGGGTGCGCGCTGACCTCGACGAAGGCGCTGTAGCCGCTCTCCGCGAGGGTGGCGACCGCGTCGGCGAAGCGGACCTGCCGGCGCAGGTTGCGGTACCAGTACCCGGCGTCCATCTCCGTCGTGTCCAGCCACTCCCCCGTCACCGTCGACAGGAAGGGCACGCGGGAGGCGCGCGGCCGGACCGGGGCGAGGACCCGCAGCAGCTCCGCCTCGATCTGCTCGACCTGCGGCGAGTGCGAGGCGTAGTCCACGGCGACCCGGCGCACCCGGACGCTCTCGGCCTCCAACTCGGCCTGGAGCGCGTCCAGTCCGGCCGGGTCACCGGCGACCACGACGGCCTTCGGGCCGTTCACGGCCGCCACGGACACGCCGTCCGGCAGCCTGGGCTCCAGGGCGTCGACGGGCAGGGCGACCGACATCATGCCGCCCGCGCCCGCCAGCGACCGGGCGATCACCTGCGACCGCAGGGCGACGATCAGCGCCCCGTCCTCCAGCGACAGGGCCCCGCTGACGACGGCCGCGGCGATCTCGCCCTGCGAGTGGCCCACGACCGCGTCGGGCTTGACGCCGTACGACTCCCACAGCGCGGCCAGTGACACCATCACCGCGAAGGACGCGGGCTGGACCACGTCCACCCGGTCCAGGGCCGAGCCGTCCGGGTCCCGCAGCACGTCCGTCAGCGACCAGTCGGTGAGCGGGTCCAGGGCGTCCGCGCACTCTGCCAGCCGTGCGGCGAAGACGCTGCTCTCCTCCGCGAGGCGGGCGCCCATGCCGACCCACTGGGTGCCCTGGCCGGGAAAGAGGAAGACCTTCTTGCCGCCGGGCACGGTCTCGACGGACGGCTCGGTGAACTCCTCCAGCGCGCTGATCAGTTCGGCTCGTTCGTGTCCGACCACGACCGCGCGCCGGCCGAACACCGCACGCCCTGTCACCAGCGAATGACCCACATCGGCCAAGGAGTCCGCGGACTGCAGGCGTTCGCGTACCCGGCCCGCCAGCGCGCTCAGCGCGGCATCGCTCTTCGCGGACAGCACGAGCGGCACGGGAGCACCGTCGGTGGTCTCCGGTGACCCGGCGGGCTCCGCGTCCCCTTCCTCCAGGATCACGTGCGCGTTGGTGCCGGAGAGACCGAAGGAGGAGACGCCGACCCGGCGGGGGCGGTCCTCCGCACGGGACCAGTCCTGGGCCTCCGTGAGGAGTTCCACGGACCCGCGGGACCACTCGACGTGCGGGGAGGGAGCGTCCACGTGCAGGGTGCGGGGCAGGACGCCGTGGCGCATGGCCATGACCGACTTGATGACACTGGCGACACCCGCGGCGGCCTGGGTGTGCCCGAGGTTCGACTTCACCGAGCCGAGCCAGAGCGGGCGTTCGCGGTCCTTGCCGTAGGTGGCGAGGAGGGCCTCGGCCTCGATGGGGTCGCCGAGGGTGGTGCCGGTGCCGTGCGCCTCGACGGCGTCCACGTCTGCGAAGTCGAGGCTCGCGTCGGCGAGCGCGGCGCGGATGACACGCTGCTGGGAGGGTCCGTTGGGGGCGGTCATGCCGCTGGAGGCGCCGTCCTGGTTGACGGCCGAGCCGCGGACGACCGCGAGGACGCGGTGGCCGTTGCGGCGGGCGTCGGCGAGGGTCTCCAGCAGGAGCATGCCGGCGCCCTCGCCCCAGGCGGTGCCGTCGGCGGCGGCCGCGAAGGGCTTGCAGCGGCCGTCGGCGGCGAGGCCCTGCTGGAGGCTGAACTCGACGAACGAGTCGGGGGTGGACATGACCGTGACGCCGCCGGCCAGCGCGAGGGAGCACTCGCCCCGGCGCAGGGCCTGCATCGCGGAGTGCAGGGCGACCAGGGAGGAGGAGCAGGCGGTGTCGACGGTGAGGGCGGGGCCCTCCAGGCCGAGGGTGTAGGCGATGCGGCCGGACAGGATGCTGCCCGAGGTGCCGTTGCCGAGGTAGGCGGCGAGCTCGTCGGGGACCGGCCGGACCCAGGAGCCGTAGTCGTGGTACATCACACCGGCGAAGACGCCCGTACGGGTGCCGCGCACCGACTGCGGGTCGATGCCCGCGCGTTCGAAGGCCTCCCAGGACGTCTCCAGGACCAGCCGCTGCTGGGGGTCCATGGCGAGGGCCTCGCGCTCGGAGATGCCGAAGAAGACGGGGTCGAACTCGGGGGCGTCGTGCAGGAAGCCGCCCTCGCGGACGTAGGTGCGGCCGGGGATGCCGGGCTCGGGGTCGTAGAGGGCGTCGGTGTCCCAGCCGCGGTCGGCGGGGAAGGCGGTGACGGCGTCCTCGCCGGCGGCGACCAGCCGCCACAGGTCCTCGGGGGAGGTCACGCCGCCGGGGAAGCGGCACGCCATGCCGACGACGGCGATCGGGGCGTGCTGCGCCTCCTGGAGTTCGCCGAGTTTCCGCCTGGTGTCGCGGAGATCGGCCGTCGCGCGCTTGAGGTAGTTGAGCAGCTTTTCTTCGTTGTTTGCCACCGACGTCACCCATCGCTCCGGTCGAAACTCGGCACGGCGCTCCACCTTGAACAGGAAATCTGCGTCGGGCCTTTACCGAGGACTGATGCGGATTCGCGTACGAGAAAAGGGGAATCCGCCAATACGCACGCAACGGTAGCGGCGCCGGTATGCCCGAACCACCCCTAAGGGCGCCGGTGCACCCGCTGTGGCCTGCGGGGTCCGTGGATTAGGGGTTGCGGTACCCGGGGGTGCGCTGGCAGGTTGACGATGCCAATTCCCCACCCACGGGGCGAATTCCCCGTCCACGGGCCCGCCCGGAATGAGGCTACGGATTCGTCATGACTGCCGCATCGAGTGAAACGAAGTCGTGGATACGGCGCTTTGCGCCGGCCGACGAGGCGAGCACTCAACTGGTGTGCCTGCCCCACGCGGGAGGTTCCGCACCCTTCTTTCTTCCGGTGGCGCGAGCGCTGGCGCCGGGCACCGATGTGCTGGCCGTCCAGTATCCGGGGCGGCAGGACCGGCGCGAGGAGAAGGCCGTCGAGAGCATTCCGGAACTCGCCGAGCGGGTGACCCGGGCGCTCGTGGAGACGGTGGACCGTCCGGTGACGCTGTTCGGGCACAGCATGGGCGCCTCGGTGGCGTTCGAGGTGGCGCGGCGGCTGCCGGGCACCGGCGTCGAGGTGCTCGGGCTGATCGTGTCCGGCCGGTGCGCGCCGCCCTGCCGGTGTGTGTCGCGGCGGCGGCTGTCCACGGACGAGAACATCCTCGACGAGATCCGCCGGCTGAGCGGCACCGACGCCCGGGTGCTCAGCGACGACGACCTGGTCCGCATGATCCTGCCGGCGCTGCGCGCCGACTACGCGGCCGTGATGGCGTACCACAGCGAACCGGACGCCCGGGTCCCCTACCCGGTGCTGGCGATGGTCGGTGACGCCGATCCGCAGGTACCGGTGGAGGACGCGCGGGCGTGGGCGGACCACACGGACTCGGAGGAGTTCGAGCTGAAGGTGTTCCCGGGCGGTCACTTCTACCTCAACGACCAGGCCGCGGCGGTCATCGACGCCGTCCGGCGGCAGATCGCCCACTGGTCGGCCGCTTCCGTCGGGGGCCGCGTCGCCTGACCCCTGCCCCGTACGAGAACGACGCGCCGCCCTCCTGAACGGGGCGGCGCGTCGTCGTCGTACGGCCGTCAGCGGGTCAGACGGCGGCGGAACAGGCGCATGGTGAGGCCGGCCGACAGCAGCAGGAGCGGCACCCACCAGGCGAGGGCGAGCCAGGCGCTGTCGTCGAGCGGGGTGCCGATCAGCAAGGCGCGCACGGCGTCGACGACCGGGGTGAAGGGCTGGTTCTGCACGATGACGCGCAGCACGGTCGGCATGCCGTCGGCGGGCACCAGCGCGCTGCTCGCGTAGGGGAGGAACACCAGGATCAGGGCGTAGCCGCTGGCGGCCTCCACGCCGCCGGCGACGACGCCGAAGAGGGTGCCGATCCAGGCGACGGCGAGGATGAAGACGAGCAGGATGCCGAGGGCGGCGAGCCATTCGCCGGCGGTCGCGTCGGGCTTGAACCCGACGAGCCGGCCGACGCCGATCACGATGCCGACGGACAGGATGTTGCGCAGCGTGGCGGAGACGACGTGGCCGACGAGGACGGCCGGGCCGAACATCGGCATGGAGCGGAAGCGGGTGACGATGCCGTTCTGGAGGTCTCCGGCGACACCGACGGCGGTGGCGGAGGCGCTGAAGGACACGCTGAGGACGAGGACGCCGGAGATCAGGTAGTTGACGTAGGCGGGTCCGCCGGTGTCGATGGCGGCGCCGAACATGTAGCGGAACAGCAGGAGCAGCATGACCGGCAGGGCGACCGCCTGGATCATCTGGTCCGTGCTGCGGGTGAGATGGCGCAGGCTGCGGCCGACGAGGACGGCGCAGTCCTCCAGGGCCAGCGCGAGCGACGGCCGTTCGGGTCCTGCTGCGGCGTGGGTCATGCGGTGTCTCCCGAGTGGTCGGTCAGCAGGCGGAACACGTCGTCGAGGGTGGGCTCGTGCAGGGCGAACCGCTCCACGGTGAGGCCCTTGTCGGCTGCCTGGTCCAGCAGGTGCCGGATGTCGGCGGGGCCGTGGACGGGCACGGTGAGGGTGCGGCCGTCCGGGAGCAGGTCCCCGACGAACAGCTCGCGGGCGGCGCCGAGGTCCGCGGCCGGGAAGGTGAGTTCGGCGCGTTCGGTGCCGACCTGGCGTTTGAGTTCGGCCGCGGTGCCCTCGGCGACGACGCGTCCGGTGTCGATGAGGGCGATCCGATCGGCGAGCTGGTCGGCCTCCTCCAGGTACTGGGTGGTGAGCAGCACGGTGGTGCCGGCGGCCATCAGCTCCTTGATGGTGTCCCACACGTCGAGCCGACTGGTGGGGTCGAGTCCGGTGGTCGGCTCGTCCAGGAACAGCACGGGCGGCGAGTTGAGGAGGCTGACGGCGAGGTCGAGGCGGCGGCGCATGCCGCCGGAGTAGGTGCGCACCGGGCGGTGGGCGGCGGCGGTGAGGCGGAACTGCTCCAGCAGTTCGCCGGCCCGCCGCCGGGCCCCCGCCCGGCCCAGGTGGAACAGGCGGCCCATCATGACCAGGTTCTCGTGGCCGGTGAGCAGTTCGTCCACGGCCGAGTCCTGGCCGGTGAGCCCGATCATGCGGCGCACCGTGCGGGGCTGTGCGGCGACGTCGTGGCCGCCGATGGTGACGGTGCCGCCGTCGGCCCGCAGCAGGGTGCTCATGATGCGGACCGTGGTGGTCTTGCCGGCGCCGTTGGGTCCCAGCAGCGCGAGCATCGTGCCGGGTGCGACGCTCAGATCGACGCCGGTGAGGACGGTCGTCCCGCCGTAGGACTTGCGCAGTCCTCGTGCCTCGATCATGGGGCTGCTGGTCATCTGGGTACAACTCCCGGAGTGGAAGGGGTGGTCGGGGGAAGCGGTGCTCAGTCGGTCTCCCCCAGGGCCATGCTGATGAGGGCCTCGCTGTCCATGGAGTCGATCTCCGCCGCGCCGACGGCGGCCGGGTCGTCGCCGGTGCTGTCGTCGGCGGTGCCCGCCAGTTCGAGCAGCCGGTCGAGGAGTCCGGTCTCCTGCAGCCGGGCCACCGGGATCCGGGCGAGCGCCTCGCGGACGCCCTCCTCGGTCACGGGTGCCCCGGCGGCGGCGGGTTCCTCCGCCACGGGTTCCGGCGCGAGTTCGGCGAGCAGGTGCTCGGCGAGGGCGCGCGCGTTGGGGTGGTCGTAGATCATGCCGGCGGACAGCTTCAGGCCGGTGACGAGGACCAGCTTGTTGCGGAAGCCCATCGCGGTGAGCGAGTCGAAGCCGATCTCGTTGAACGGCTTGTCGAGCGCCACCTCGTCGGCGTCCGCGTGGCCGAGGATGCCGGCCGCGTGGGTCCTGACCAGGGTGAGCAGGGCGGGCATCCGCTGGTGCGGGGGCATCGCCGCGAGCCGGTCGCGCAGACTGCCGGAGTCGGCCGGGGCGTCCTCGGCGCTGCGGCGGGCCGGGGCGGGTGTCACACCGCGCAGCAGCGGCGGCAGTTCGCCCGGGTCGCGGCCGGCCAGTACCTGGGTGTCGAGCCGGATCGGCAGCAGCAGGGCGTCCGTTCGGCCGGTGGCCGTGTCCAGCAGGGCCAGGCCGTCGGGGACGGTCAGCATGCCGATGCCGGTCTCCGCGATCCGGTCGCTCTCGGCGTCGGTGAGCGTCCCGGCCATGCCCTCCTCGCCGGTGTCCCACATGCCCCACGCGAGGGAGGTGCCGGGCAGTCCGGCGGCCCGGCGGCGGGCGGCGAGCGCGTCGAGGAAGGCGTTCGCGGCGGCGTAGGCGCCCTGGCCGGGTGAGCCGAGGACACCGGCCGCCGAGGAGAACAGCACGAACGCGGTGAGGTCGCGCTCGGCGGTCAGCTCGTGCAGGTTCAGCGCGGCGTCGACCTTGGGCCGCAGCACCGCGTCGACCCGCTCGGGCGTCAGCGAGGTGATGACGCCGTCGTCGAGCACGCCCGCCGCGTGCACGACACCGCGCAGCGGCCGGTCGGCGGGGACCTGGTCGAGCAGGGCCGCGAGCGCGGTGCGGTCGGCGATGTCGCAGGCGGCCGCGGTGACGGTGGCGCCGGCGGCGGTCAGTTCGTCGCGCAGCGCGGCCGCCCCGGGGGCGTCCGGGCCGCGGCGGCTGGCCAGCAGCAGATGCCGTACGCCGTGGGTGTGCACCAGGTGCCGGGCGACGGCGGCGCCGAGCGCGCCGGTCGCGCCGGTGACCAGGACGGTGCCGTCCGCGTCCCAGGCCGGGGCGGCCGCGGTGGCGGCGGCCCGGACCATACGGGGTGCGCGCAGGGTGCCGTCGCGCAGCGCGGTCTGCGGTTCGCCCGCGGCGACGGCCGAGGCGAGCAGCCGTACGGGGACGGTCTCCTCGTCGGCCGGGAGGTCGACCAGGAGGATGGTGCCGGTGTGTTCGGCCTGCGCCGAGCGCACCAGACCGGCGACGGCCGCCCCGGCGAGGTCCGTGGGGCTCTCGCCCGAGGTGGAGACGGCTCCCCGGGTGAGCACGACGAGGGTGCGGTCGGTGGTGCCCGGGTCGGCCAGCCAGGTCTGCAGCAGGCCCAGGACTCGCTGTACCTCGGCGTGGACGTCGTCACCGCCGCTGGGCAGCAGCACCACCGGCGCGTCCGTCGCCGCCGGGTCGGCCCCCGTGCGGGCGGCGAGGTCCCAGCGGTCGGGTCCGAGGAGCTGCCAGCCGGCCGGTGCGGCGACGGCCTCCACCGCGAGGGGCTGCCACTCCACGCCGAACAGGCTGTCGGTGGTGGCGGTGGGCGCGGCGGCCGGGCGGGTGTCCGCCGCGGACAGCGGGCGCAGCAGCAGCGAGCCGACGGAGGCGACCGGGCGGCCGGTGGCGTCGGCCAGCTCCAGGCCGACCACGCCCTGCCCGGTGGGCCGTACGTGGACGCGCAGCCGGGTCGTGCCGACGGCGTGCAGCTCGACCTGCTCCCAGGAGAACGGCAGGACGGGGTCGGCGGACGCGGCGGCGCCGCAGCCGATGGTGTGCAGGGCGGCGTCCAGGAGCGCGGGGTGGATGCCGAACCGGTCGACGTCGGAGGCGGCGCGGGCGTCCAGCTCGACCTCGCCGAACACCTCGTCGCCGCGCCGCCATACGGCGTGCAGCGCGCGGAACTCGGGCCCGTAGGCGAGTCCTTGCTCGGCGAGGCCCTCGTACATGCCGTCGATCGCGAAGGGCTCGGCGCCGGCCGGGGGCCACTGGGCGAGGTCTTCGGTGCGGTGCGCGGCGCCGGGCGCGAGGGTGCCCCTGGCGTGCCGGATCCACGGCCGGTGCGCGTCGGCGCCCTCGGTGCGGGCGTGCACCTGGAAGGGGCGCTTGCCGGTGTGGTCGGGGGCGTCCACGGACAGCTGGAGGCGGACGCCGGTGCGGTCGGGCACGATCAGCGGGGCCTCGACAGTGAGGTCGGCGAGCTGCGGGCAGCCGACGGCGTCACCGGCGCGGATGGCGGCCTCCACGAAGGCGGCGCCGGGCAGCAGGACCACGCCGTTCACACGGTGCCCTGCGAGCCAGGGGTGGGTGCCCAGCGAGAGGCGGCCGGTGAACAACAGGCCGTCCGTTCCGGCGAGTTCGGTGGCGGCGCCGAGCAGCGGGTGCTCCTCGGGTCCGGCGCCGACGCCGGCGTTCTCCACCCAGTAGCGCTTGCGCTGGAAGGGGTAGGTGGGCAGCTCCACCTGGCGCCGCTCGCCGAACAGGGCCCGCCAGTCGACGGACCGGCCGCTGATGTGCAGCCGGCCGAGGCCGGTCAGGACCGACTGGGGTTCGGGCAGGTCCTTGGCGAGGGTCGGGGTGACGAGGGTGTCGTCGGTGCGGTCGGCGAGGGTCTCCTGGGCCAGCGCGGTGAGCGCGCCGCCGGGGCCGACCTCGACGAACCGGGTGACCCCGAGCTGCTCCATGGCGCGCACGGCGTCGAGGAACCGGACGGGGTTGCGGACCTGTCCGGCCCAGTAGCCGGGCGTGGTGAGGTCGTCGTCGGCCTGCTCGCCGGTGACGGTGGAGACGAGCGGGATGCGGGGCTGCGCGAACGCGGCCTTGCCCGCGACGGCGGTGAACTCGTCGAGTATCGGCTCCATGAGCCCCGAGTGGAAGGCGTGCGAGACGCGCAGCCGCCGGGTCCGCTCGAAGGTGCCGGCCACCGCGTCGACCGCCTCCGCCGGGCCTGAAATCACCACGGAGCGGGGGCTGTTGACGGCGGCGATGTCGACCCCGTCGGTCAGGGCGGCCCGGACGTCGGACTCGTCGGCGGCGACGGCGGCCATCGCGCCGCCCGCGGGCAGCGCCTGCATCAGGGCGCCGCGCGCCACGACCAGGGCGCAGGCGTCGTCCAGTTCGAGCACTCCGGCGACATGGGCGGCCGCGAGTTCGCCGATGGAGTGACCGGCGACCACGTCGGGCCTGATCCCCCAGGACTCCAGGAGCCGGAACAGCGCGACCTCGACGGCGAACAGCGCGGGCTGGGTGTACTCGGTGGCGTCGAGCAGGGCCGCCTCGGGGGTGCCCTCCTCGGCCCACATGACGTCCTTCAGCGGGCGCGGCAGCCGGGAGTCGAGTTCCGCGCAGACGGCGTCCAGCGCGTCGGCGAACACCGGGAACTCCGCGTGGAGTTCGCGTCCCATGCCCAGGCGCTGGGAGCCCTGTCCGGAGAACAGGAAGCCGGTGCGGCCGCCCGCGCGGGGCGTTCCGGTGACCACGCCGGGGGCGTCCTCGCCGTCGGCGAGGGCCATCAGGCCGCGCAGGAACTCCGGGTAGCGGCGGCCGACGACGACCGCGCGGTGCTCCAGCGCGGCCCGGCCGGTGGCCAGGGAGTGCCCGACGTCGGCGAGGGGCCGGTCGGGGTCGTCGTTGAGGTACGACAGCAGCCGCTCGGCCTGCAGCCCGAGGGCCTCGCGGTTGCGGCCGGACAGCACCCACGGCACGTACGGCTCGGAGTCGTCGGGGGCGGCCGGCTCCTCGGCGGGCGGCTCCTCGATGATGACGTGGGCGTTGGTGCCGCTCACGCCGAAGGAGGAGATGCCCGCGCGGCGCGGCCGCTCCGTGCGCTCCCAGGGCCGGGCCTCGGTGAGCAGCCGGACCTCGCCCGCGGACCAGTCGATCTCCTCGGACGGCTTGGCGACGTGCAGTGTCCTCGGCAGCAGGCCGTGCTTCAGGGCCAGCACCATCTTCAGCACGCCCGCGGCTCCGGCGGCGGCCTGGGTGTGGCCGAGGTTGGATTTCACCGAGCCGATCAGCAGGGGCCGTTCGGGCGTGGCCTCCCGGCCGTACGTCGCCATCAGCGCCTGTGCCTCGATGGGGTCGCCGAGCCGGGTGCCGGTGCCGTGCGCCTCGACGGCCTCCACGTCGCCGGGGGCGAGTCCCGCCGAGGCGAGGGCCTGGCGGATGACGCGCTGCTGGGCGGGGCCGTTGGGGGCGGTGAGGCCGTTGGAGGTGCCGTCCTGGTTGACGGCGGAGCCGCGCACCAGGGCGAGCACGGGGTGGCCGTGGCGGCGGGCGTCGGAGAGGCGCTCCAGGACCAGCAGGCCCGCGCCCTCGGACCAGGAGGTGCCGTCGGCGTCGTCGGAGAACGCCTTGCAGCGTCCGTCGGGGGCGAGGCCGCCCTGCCGGCTGAACTCCACGAACGTCTCCGGGGTCGCCATCACGGTGACGCCGCCGGCCAGGGCCAGGGTGCACTCGCCCTGCCGCAGGGCCTGCGCGGCGAGGTGCAGGGCGACCAGCGAGGAGGAGCAGGCGGTGTCGACGGAGACCGCGGGGCCCTCCAGACCGAGGGTGTAGGCGATACGGCCGGTGACGATGGAGCCGCTGCTGCCCGCGCCGAGGTAGTCGTGGTACTGCACCCCGGCGAACACACCGGTCCGGCTGCCCTTGAGGGAGCGCGGGTCGATGCCGGCCCGCTCCAGCGCCTCCCAGGACGCCTCGAGCAGGATGCGCTGCTGGGGATCGATCAGGGCCGCGTCCTTGGGGGCGACGCCGAAGAACGCCGGGTCGAAGTCGCCCGCGTCGTACAGGAATCCGCCTTCGCGGACGTACGTGGTGTCGGGGCGGCGCCGGTCGGGGTCGTAGAGGCCGTCGATGTCCCAGCCGCGGTCGGCGGGGAAGTCGCCGATGCCGTCGCCCTCCTCGACGAGGAACCGCCACAGGTCCTCGGGGCTGCTGACGCCGCCGGGGAACCGGCAGGCCAGGCCCACGATCGCGATCGGCTCGTCCGCGTCCCGGGTGCGGACGACGGCCTCGCCGCCGGCGGCGGTGCCGAGCAGCTCGGCGAGCAGATGGTCGGCGAGCGCGGTCGGGGTGGGGTGGTCGAAGACGAGGGTGGCGGGCAGCCGCAGCCCGGTGGCGGCGGTGAGCGCGTTGCGCAGCTCGATCGCGGTCAGCGAGTCGAACCCGAGCTGCTGGAACTCCAGTTGCGGGTCCACGTCGGCCGCGGAGGCGTGCGCGAGAACGGCCGCGGTGTGCTCGCGGACCAGCTCCAGCACGGCGGCCGGGCGGTCCTCGGCGGACAGCACCCCCTCGACCCGGTCCGGCACCCGCACCGCGGCGGACGCCGTGCGCCGGGTGACCCCGCCGGTCAGGGCGTGCAGCGCCCTCGGGGCCTGGTCGCCCGCGGCCCGCAGGGCGGTGTGGTCCAGCCGGAGCGCGACGGTCGTGCCGGTGGCGTCGGCGGGGTCGGTGGCCGTGCGGAGCACCTCGTCGAGGAGCGCGAGGCCCTCGGCGGTGGTCAGCGGCGGCAGTCCCGTGCGGGCGTGCCGGAGCAGGTCGGCCTCGGTGAGCGTGCCGCCCATGCCGCCGATGTCGCCCCACAGTCCCCAGGCCACCGACAGCGCGGGCAGGCCCTGCGCCCTGCGGTGGGCGGCGAAGCCGTCCAGGAAGGCGTTGGCGGCGGCGTAGTCGGCCTGCCCGGGCGCGCCGAGGACGCCGGAGACGGAGGAGAACAGCACGAACGCGGCCAGGTCCAGGTCCCGGGTCAGCTCGTGCAGCGCGAGGGTGCCGTCGACCTTGGGCCGCAGCACCGCGTCCACCCGCTCGGGCGTGAGGTCGGTGACCAGGGCGTCGTCGAGGACGCCCGCCGCGTGGAAGACGGCCGTCAGGGGGTGCGCGGCGTCGAGGGCCTCCCGCAGGGCGTCCACGTCGGCGACGTCGCAGGCGGCGACGCTCACCCGGGCGCCGAGCGCGGTCAGTTCCTCCGCGAGCTCCTCCGTGCCACGGCGGCTGACCAGCAGCAGACGCCGTACGCCGTGCTCGGTGACCAGATGCCGGGCGAGGACCCCGCCGAGCGCGCCGGAGGCGCCGGTGAGCAGCACGGTGCCGTCGGGGTCGAACAGGGCGTCGTCCGCCTCGGAGCGGGCCGCGCGGGTCAGCCGGGTGGCGTGCAGCACGCCGTCGCGCAGGGCGAGTTCGGGCTCGCCGCCGGTGCGTACGGCGTGCAGCACGGGCGCGGTGAGGGCCGCCTCGGCGTCGTCCGCGTCCAGCAGGACGAGACGGCCGGGGTGTTCGGCCTGCGCGGCGCGCACCAGGCCGCGTACGGCCGCGCCCGCGAGGTCGGACACCGGCTCGCCCGTGGGGGCGACGGCGCCCGTGGTGAGCACGACGAGGGTGGCGTCGGCGGTGTGCGCGGACGCCAGCCAGTCCTGGAGGGCCAGCAGCGCGCGCCGGGTCGCGGCACGCACGGCCGCGGCGTCGGTGCCGGCCGGGCTGCGCAGCACGACGGTGGCGGGAACGGGCGCGGTCAGGTCGAGGCCGCCGAACTCGGCCGCGTCGACGGGCTCCTGGCTGACCGTCAGGTCGGGCAGTGGCACCAGGTCGACGTGGTACAGCGGCGGTCGTACGGTCGCCGCGGCGGTGGTGTCCAGGGCGCGGAAGGCGTTGGCCTCGACGGTGGCGACCGGGTCGCCGGCCGCGTCGGCGACGGTCACCGCGAAGGTGTCCGGGGCGACGGGGCTGAAGCGCACCCGCAGGGCGCAGGCGCCGCTCGCGTGGAGTTCGACGCCGGTCCAGGAGAACGGCACGAGTCCTGCGCCGCCCTCGGTGGCGTTGCCGCCGCCCGCCGCGCGCAGGGCGTGCGTGGCCGCGTCCAGGGCGGCCGGGTGCAGGGCGAACTCCTCGGCGCCGTGCGGCGGTTCGTCGGGCAGCCGTACCTCGGCGTAGATGTCCTCGCCGGAGCGCCAGGCGGCGTGCAGCGAGCGGAAGAGCGGCCCGTAGGTCAGTCCGGTGGCGGCGAAGTCGTCGTAGAGCCCGTCGAGCGGGAGCTCCACGGCGTTCTCGGGCGGCCAGACGGTGAGCGGGGTGCCGGGGCGGCCCGGGCCGGCGGTGAGGGTGCCGGACGCGTGGAGGGTCCACGGTTCGTCGTCGGGGGCGTCCTCGGGCCGGGAGTGGACGGTGACGCCGCGACGGCCGGCCGGGTCGGCGGCGCCGACGGCGAGCTGCACCTGGACGCCGCCGTGCTGCGGCAGGGCGAGCGGTGCGCTGAGGGCGAGTTCCTCGACGCGGCCGCAGCCGACCCGGTCGCCCGCCTGGACGGCGAGTTCCACGAAGGCCGTGCCGGGCAGCAGCACGGTCTCGCCGACGCGGTGCTGGGCGAGCCAGGGCTGCCGGGCGGGCGAGAGCCGGCCGGTGAGGACGACACCGTCGCTGCCGGCCAGGGTGACGGCGGCGCCGAGCAGCGGGTGCCCGGCGGCGTGCAGTCCGGCGGAG
The DNA here is from genome assembly GCF_044763135.1 of Streptomyces sp. NPDC096205. Classification (NCBI taxonomy): domain Bacteria; kingdom Bacillati; phylum Actinomycetota; class Actinomycetes; order Kitasatosporales; family Streptomycetaceae; genus Streptomyces; species Streptomyces sp. NPDC096205. The sequence continues at coordinate 1,283,457 of NZ_JBIWFS010000001.1, forward strand.
GCCAGGGCGTCCTGGGCGCCGCGCTCCTCCAGCCAGTAGCGGCGGCGCTGGAAGGCGTACACGGGCAGCGGGATACGACGGGCGCCGTGTCCGGCGAGGACGGCCGCCCAGTCGGGGTCGAGGCCGCTGACGTACAGCCCGGCGAGCGCGGTGAGCGCGGTCGCGGGCTCGGGCCGGTCCTTTCGCAGCAGCGGCAGCAGTACGGCGCGGTCCTCGGCGGTGGTCAGGCTCTGCCGGGCGAGCGCGGTGAGCACGCCGTCGGGGCCGACCTCGACGAAGCGGGTGACGCCGAGCTTCTCCAGGGTGCGTACGCCGTCGTGGAAGCGGACGGCCTCGCGGACGTGCCGCACCCAGTACTCGGGGCTGCGCAGTTCGTCGACGGTGGCCTGCTGTCCGGTGAGGTCGGACACCATCGGGATCGCGGGCTCGGCGAAGGTGATGCCGCGCACGACGGCGGCGAAGTCGTCGAGCATGGCGTCCATGCGCGGCGAGTGGAAGGCGTGGCTGACCCGCAGCTGCCGGGTCTTGCGGCCGAGTCCGGCGAAGTGGGCGGCGATCTCGCGGGCGGCGTCCTCGTCGCCGGAGACGACCACGGAGGTGGGGCCGTTGACGGCGGCGATGCTCACCTGGTCGGTCAGCAGCGGCCGTATCTCGTTCTCGGTGGCCTCCACGGCGATCATCGCGCCGCCCTCGGGCAGGGCCTGCATCAGCCGGCCGCGCGCGGCGACCAGGGAGCACGCGTCGGCGAGGCCGAGGACCCCGGAGACATGGGCGGCGGCGAGGGCGCCGATGGAGTGGCCGATGAGCACGTCCGGGGTGACGGACCAGGACTCAAGGAGCCGGAAGAGGGCGACCTCGACGGCGAACAGGGCGGGCTGGGTGTACTCGGTGCGGTCCAGTCGGTCCGCGTCCTCGAAGATCACCTCGCGCAGCGGGCGGTCCAGGTGCGGCGCAAACGCCTCGCACGCCTCCTCCAGCGCGGCGGCGAACACGGGGAAGGCGGCGTGCAGTTCACGGCCCATGCCGACGCGCTGGGCGCCCTGGCCGGAGAAGAGGAACGCGGTCTGGCCGGGCGTCTGCGGGCCGGTCGGCACCTGCGGCGCGGCGGTCCCGGCGGCCAGGGCCGCGAGCCCGTCGCGGGCGGTGCCCACGCTGTCGGCGAGCACCACGGCCCGGCGTTGCAGCGGGGAGCGGGTGGTGGCGAGGGAGAACCCGAGGTCGAGGAGCGCGGCCGGGTCGTCGTCGCCGAGCCCGGCCGCGACCGGCGCGAGCTGCTCGGCCTGCGCCTGCAGCGCGGCGGCGTTGTGGGCGCTGACGGGCAGCGGCACGGGCGTGCCGGCGGGCCAGGGGGCGGAGGCCTCCGTGTCGGGGGCGGAAGCCTGCGTGTCGGGGGCGGCCTCCGCGGGCGGGGCCTCCTCCAGGATCAGATGCGCGTTGGTGCCGCTGACGCCGAAGGAGGAGACACCGGCCCGGCGCGGGCGGTCCGCGTCGGCGGGCCAGGGCCGCTCCTGCTCCAGCAGGCGTACGTCGCCCTCCGACCAGTCGACCTCCGTGCTGGGCCGGGTCACGTGCAGGGTCTTGGGGAGCAGGCCGCCCTGCAGTGCGAGGACCATCTTGATGACGCCGCTGACTCCGGCGGCGGCCTGCGCGTGCCCGATGTTGGACTTGACCGAGCCGAGCCACAGCGGCCGGTCGGCGGGGCGTCCCTGGCCGTACGTGGCGAGCAGCGCCTGCGCCTCGATGGGGTCGCCGAGGGTGGTGCCGGTGCCGTGGCCCTCGACGGCGTCCACGTCGGCCGGGGTGAGCCCGGCGTTGGTGAGGGCCTGACGGATGACGCGCTGCTGGGAGGGGCCGTTGGGCGCGGTGAGGCCGTTGGAGGCGCCGTCGGAGTTGACGGCGGAGCCGCGGATCACGGCGAGCACCGGGTGGCCGTTGCGGCGGGCGTCGGAGAGCCGCTCCAGCAGGAGCAGGCCCGCGCCCTCGGACCAGCCGGTGCCGTCGGCGTCGTCGGAGAAGGCCTTGCAGCGGCCGTCGGGGGCGAGGCCGCGCTGGCGGCCGAAGGCCCGGAACGGCGAGGGGGTGGCCATCACCATGACGCCGCCCGCGAGGGCGAGGGTGCAGTCGCGCTGGCGCAGCGCCTGGGTGGCCAGGTGCAGGGCGACCAGCGAGGAGGAGCAGGCCGTGTCGACGGTGAGGGCGGGACCCTCCAGGCCGAGGGAGTAGGCGATCCGGCCGGAGATCACCGAGGCGGCGGTGCCGGTGCTGAGGTAGTCGTCGGCGACGGCGGCCATCCGGTCGGCGGGGACGCCGTCGTAGTAGTCCTGGCTGCCGCTGCCGACGAACACGCCGACGGGCGCCTCGCGCAGCGAAAGCGGCGGGATGCCCGCGCGTTCCAGGGTCTCCCAGGCGAGTTCCAGCGCCAGCCGCTGCTGCGGGTCGAGGGCGAGGGCCTCGCGCGGGGAGATGCCGAAGAACGCGGCGTCGAAGTCGCCCGCGCCGTCGAGGAATCCGCCCTGGGTGACGGCCTCGGTGCCGGGGTCGTAGAGCTCCTCGACGTCCCAGCCGCGGTCGGTGGGGAACTCTCCGACGGCGTCGCCGCCGGCCGCGAGCAGCTCCCAGAGGTCCTCCGGTGAGCGCACGCCTCCGGGGAAGCGGCAGCCCATGGCGACGACCGCGACGGGTTCCTGCTCGGCGGCCTCCAGTTCGCGCAGCCGTTCGCGGGTCTTGTGCAGGCTCGCGGTCACTCGCTTGAGATAGTCGACCAGTTTTTCTTCGTCAGCAGCCATCGCGTCTCGTGTCCTGTCCCCGTGGCCCGTCAGCTCGCGCCGAGTTCGTTGTCGATGAGGTCGAAGAGGTCGTCGGCCGTCGCGGTGCGCAGCCGGTCCGAGACCGTGGAGCCGTCGTCCGTGCCGAGCGTTCCGGTGAGCCGGCCGACCAGGTGCTGGAGGCGTGCGGTGACCCGGGAGCGTTCGATCTCGTCCCGGCCGACCGCGGCCAACCGCGCCTCCAGCCGGTCGAGTTCGACGCTCAGGGGTACGTCCGCCGCCGACTCCCCGCCGCACAGCAGCGTCCACAGGTGGTCGGCGAGCGCCTGGGCGTGGACGTGGTCGAAGACGACCGTGGCGGGCAGTCTGCGGCCGATCGCGGTGGCGAGCCGGTTGCGCAGGTCGACCGCGGACACCGAGTCGAAGCCGATCTCCTTGAAGACCTGGCCGGGTTCGACGTCGGTGGCGTCGGCGTGGCCGAGGACGGCCGCCGCCTGGGAGCGCACCAGCTCCAGCAGGTGGCGGCGCTGCTCGTTCTCGGTGAGTCCGGCGAGCCGCTCCGTCAGGGCCGCGGCCCCGGCGTCCGCGGCGGGTTCGGCGCCGCCGGTCTGCGTGGCGAGGACCCGCTGGGCGTCCGGCAGGTCGCGCAGCAGCGGGCGCGGGCGGCGCAGCGTGTAGACGGGGACGAACAGCTCCCAGTCGATGTCCGCGACCACCAGGTGGCTCTCGCCGCGGCCGACGGCCAGGCCGAGCGCCTCGACGGCCGTCTCCGGGTCCATCTCGGCCAGGCCCATCCGGCGCAGATGCGCGCCGTCCGCCTCGCCGACCATGCCGCCGCCGCCCCACGATCCCCAGGCCACGGAGGTCGCGGCCTGTCCGTGGGCGCGCCGGTGCTGGGCGAGCCCGTCGAGGTAGGCGTTGCCCGCGGCGTAGGCGGGCTGCCCGGAGGTGCCCCAGACGGCGGCGCCGGACGCGAACAGCACGAACGCGTCCAGGTCCCGCTCGCCCAGCACCTCGTCGAGTACGGCGGCCCCGCGGGCCTTGGCGCGTAGCGCCGCGGCGAACTCCTCGGGGCTCACCGCGGACACAGGTGTCTCGGCGGTGAGGACCCCGGCCGCGTGCAGGACCGCGGTGAGCGGCTGGTCGTCGGGGAGGGCCGCGACCAACGCGCTCACCGCGTCCCGGTCGGTGACGTCGCAGGACTCCAGGCGCACGTCGACGCCCAGTTCGGTGAGTTCCGCGGCGAGTTCGCGGGCGCCGGGGGCGTCCGCCCCGCGCCGGCTGGTGAGCACAAGTCGTCCGGCGCCGGCCCGGGCCAGTCCGCGGGCCACATGGGCGCCCACTCCCCCGGTGCCGCCGGTGATCAGTACGGTGCCGTGCGGGCGCCAGGAGGGGCGGTCGCCGTCCGGGAGCGGGGCACGCACCAGGCGCCGGGCGAAGGTGCCGGTGGAGCGGACCGCGATCTGGTCCTCGCCGTCGCCTGCGGACAGCGCCCGGCACAGCCGGTCCAGTGCGTCCGCGCCGGCGTCCTGCGGCAGGTCGACCAGGCCGCCCCAGGTGTCCGGCGCGTCCAGCGCCAGCACGGTCCCCAGGCCCCACAGCGCGGCGGAGTCCGGGTCGACGTCCTCGGCCGTGTCGACGGCCACCGCCCGGGAGGTGAGGCACCACAGGGGCGCGTCGATCCCGGCGTCGCCCAGCGCCTGGAGCAGGGTGAGGGTGCCGCCCACGGCGTACGGCAGACCGTCGCTCCCGGCGCCGGAGGGCGCTGCGAAGAGCACTCCTGCGGGCGTACGGCCGTCCAGCGCGGCCCGCAGCCGGGCGGCCAGCTCGGCACGGTCGGCCCCGGCGGCGGGGACGGTGACGACAGTGGCTCCGGCGTCGGTGAGGCCCTGGCCGACGGCCCCGTCGGGACCCACCAGCAGCCACGTGCCGGTCAGCCCGGTGTACCGGCCGCCGGTCAGCGGTGCCCAGGTGACCCGGTAGCGCCAGGCGTCCAGCGCGGCGGCGCGGGTGCGGTCGCGGCGCCAGGCGGACAGGGCGGGCACCAGCGCGCGCAGCGGCTCGGCGTCGCCGAGGCCGAGGAGCCGGGCGAGCGCCTCGGGGTCGTCGCTGTCGACGCCCGCCCAGAACGGGTCGGCGCCGTCCACGGCGGCCCCACCGGCGGGCGCCTCGGGCAGGTCGGGGCTCCAGTAGCGGACGCGCTGGAAGGGGTAGGTGGGGACGTCGGTGGGCTCGGCGTGCGGGAAGAACGCCGTCCAGTCCACCGGCAGCCCGCGCACATGCCGCTCGGCCGCCGAGGCGGCGAACCGGGCGAGGCCGCCCTCGTCGCGGCGCAGGGTGGCGGTGACGACGGCGTCCGTCTCCAGCTCCTCCAGGGTCTCCTGGATGGACATGCCGAGGACCGGGTGGGCGCTGATCTCCAGGAAGGAGACCGGCCCGGCGGCCGCCAGCTCCCGCACGGCGGGGGCGAACCGGACCCGGCCGCGCAGGTTGTCGTACCAGTAGCGGGCGCCGACCTCGGTGCCGTCGAGCCGCTCGCCGGTGACGGTGGACAGCATCGCCACCTCGGCCGTGCGGGGCCTCACGGGCGCGAGGTCGTGCAGCAGGCGCTCCTGAAGGGCGTCGACGTACGCCGAGTGGGAGGCGTAGTCGACGGGGACCCGCTTGGCGCGGACGCCGTCGGCCTCCAGCTCCTCGCGCAGCCGGTCGAGCGTGGTGCCCTCGCCGGAGATCACCACGGACCGGGCACCGTTCTCGGCGGCCACGGAGACGGCCGGGCCGTACGGCGCGATGCGCTTCTCGGCGTCCTCGGCGGACAGGCCGACGGCGAGCATCCCGCCCTCGCGGTCGAGGAGTTCGGCGATGGCCTTGGAACGCAGGGCGACCACACGCGCGCCGTCGTCCAGGGACAGCGCACCGGACACGGTCGCCGCGGCGATCTCGCCCTGCGAGTGGCCGATCACCACATCCGGCTCGACGCCGTGCGCCCGCCACACAGCCGCCAGGGACACCATCACCGCCCACAGCAGGGGCTGTACGACGTCGACGCGGTCGGCGGGCGGAGTGCCGGGCTCACCGCGCAGCACGGCGGTGACGGACCAGTCGGTGTACCGGGCGAGGGCCTCCTCGCACTCGGCGAGCCGGCGCGTGAACACCTCTGACTGGCCGAGGAGTTCGGTGGTCATGCCGGGCCACTGCGACCCCTGCCCGGAGAAGACGAACACGGTACGGCCCGGGGCGCCGGCCCGGCCGGTGACGACCGAGGGCGCCGAGCTGCCCGCCGCCAACGCCTTCAGTCCGGCGGCGAGTTCGTCGCGGTCGCCGCCGACGACGACGGCCCGGTGCTCGAACTGGCTGCGGCCGGTTACCAGGGACAGGCCGAGGTCGTCGGGTCGTACGGCGGTGTCGTCCAGGCGGGCGGCCAGACGGCGGGCGGACTCGCGCAGCGCCGTCTCGGTACGGCCGGACAGCACGAGCGGGGTCACGGCGGGGGCCGGCTCCCGCTCGGCGGCCTCGGCTTCGGGGGCCTCTTCCAGGATGATGTGGGCGTTGGTGCCGCTCATGCCGAAGGAGGACACGGCGGCGCGGCGCGGCCGGCCGGGGTCGGTCCAGGGCTCGGTGTCGGTGAGCAGGCGGACCGCGCCCGAGGTCCAGTCGACGTGCCGGGAGGGCGTGTCGGCGTGCAGGGTCTTCGGCAGCTCCCGGTTCCGCATCGCGAGCAGCATCTTGATGATGCCGGCGACCCCCGCGGCGGCCTGGGTGTGCCCCAGGTTGGACTTGACCGAGCCGAGCCTGAGGGGCTGGCCGGCGGGGCGGCCCTGGCCGTAGGTGGCGAGCAGCGCCTGGGCCTCGATGGGGTCGCCGAGGGTGGTGCCGGTGCCGTGGCCCTCGACGGCGTCCACATCGGCGGTGGTGAGCCCGGCGTCGGCGAGCGCCTGGTGGATGACCTTGATCTGGGAGGGGCCGTTGGGGGCGGTGAAGCCGTTGGAGGCGCCGTCCTGGTTGACGGCGGAGCCGCGGATGACGCCGAGGACGCGGTGGCCGTTGCGTCGGGCGTCGGAGAGACGTTCCAGCAGCAGCACACCGACGCCCTCGGACCAGCCGGTGCCGTCGGCGTCGTCGGAGTACGCCTTGCAGCGGCCGTCGGGCGACAGGCCGCGGCGGCGGGCGAAGTCCACGAAGATCGTCGGGGTGCTCATCACGGCGACGCCGCCGACGAGGGCCATGGTGCACTCCCCGGCACGCAGCGAGCGCGCGGCGAGGTGCAGGGCGACCAGCGAGGAGGAGCAGGCCGTGTCGACGGACACCGACGGGCCCTCCAGGCCGAGGCTGTAGGAGACCTGGCCGGAGATCAGACTGCCGCCGGGGGCGCCGCCGGTGTAGTCGTGGTACATCAGCCCGGCGAACACGCCCGTCGGGGTACCGCGCAGGCTGTCGGGGGCGATCCCGGCCCGCTCGACCGCCTCGTAGGACGCCTCCAGGAGCAGCCGCTGCTGGGGGTCCGTCGCGCCGGCGTCGGCCGGCGAGATGCCGAAGAACGCGGCGTCGAATTCAGGGGCGTCGTAGAGGAATCCACCGCGGCGCACATACGTTTTTCCGGGCCGGTCGGGTTCCGGGTCGAAGATGCGGTCGATGTCCCAGCCACGGTCCGCGGGAAAGTCACCGATGGCGTCGCGGCCCTCGGTGAGCAGGCGCCACAGATCCTCCGGGGAGGAAATACCACCGGGAAATCGGCAGCTCATTCCGACGACCGCGAGGGGTTCATGGCTGCGGGACTCGGCCTCCCGCAGTCGCTGCCGGGTCTCCTGGAGATCGGCGGTCGCACGTTTCAGATAGGCGCGCAGCTTTTCTTCGTGTTCCATCGCCGTCCCGTTCACGAGATGCCCAATTCCATCGCAAGACACAGGCTTTTGCGGTGTCCGCCGCTTTCTCGGATTTCTCCGTGTTCTCGGCGAACGCTACCGAGGGGGGCTTCGCGCACCCACCCCTAAAATTCCGGCCGGACCGTTTTTACCGGTCGGCCGCGAGCCCGGTGAGTTCCGGCACGAGGTCGCGCGGGCTCGGCAGGGCCGCGCACTCCGCGCCCAGTTGACCCGCCCGGGTGCGCAGCGCGGAGTCGCCGGTGACGTCCCGCAGCGCGGCCGCGTCCAGGTGGGCGGGGTCGAGGACGGCGGCGGCGCCGTACCGGACGAGCCGCTCCACCAGGCCCTCCTGCGCGAGGCGGGCCGACAGGACGAGCTGGGGCAGCCCGTGGGAGAAGGCCGCCGCGGCGAGGGCCGGGTCGCCGCCGTGCACCACGCCCGCGCAGGACGGCAGGACGGCGTCGGCGGGGATGTCGTCGAACAGCCGCACCTGGGAGGGCAGCCGGACGCCGGCGGGGACGCGGTCCGCGGGACGGGCGCACACCAGCTCGGCGTCCGTGCCGGCCACGGCCTCGAACAGGGCGGGGATCGCCGCGTCGGGCACGTCGGCGGTCACCAGGACCCGGCGCACACGCGGGGTGCGCCGCAGCCAGACGGGGATCACCTTGGGGCCGGTGTACGGCACGGGCCGCACGGACAGGGTGTCGTCGCCGGACGTCCGCAGGGACGGCGGCAGACAGTCGAGGACGCGGTGCGGGGCGGGGCCGCCGTCCTGCGCCGACGACCCGAAGGGGCCGTCGACCCGGACATGAGGGGTGCCGACCTGCGCCGCCGCGGCGGCACCGGCCGGTGCGGCGGAGTCCCACAGGACCAGCCGGGGCCGCCACAGCCTGCCGTGCGCCACGAGGCCGTCCACGTCGGCCGATTCGTCCAGGAGGGCTTCCGTCTCCGGCACGTCCTTGCCGACGGCGACGGCCACCAGGCCCGTCGCGGTGACGGCCTCCGTGAACGCCGGCCGCGCGGCGATCTGCACCGCGTGCCCCGCCGTGCGCAACGCCCAGGCGAGCGGCACCAGTTGATGCAACCGGTCCTCGGCCGACGGCGTCACCAGCAGAACGCGCATGTGTTCCCTCCAGAGAACCAGCCCGCCGGCACCGGACGGGCGACGGGACGTCACGGACGATAGCCCCGCCCTCACGCGAGGCGGACCCCTAAGCGGGCGGGGGTAGGGGCCGCGTCCTTACGCGTCCCAAGGGCCCCCTGCGGCCCTCAGGCGCGCGGCCCCTCCGCGGCCCGGGCTCAGGCCGGGTCGAGGTGCCGCCAGGCCGGTGGCCCCGGTGGGCCCGGTGGGCCGGGTAGGGGCGTCGCGGGGTCCGCGGAAGGCGGGGTGTGGGGCGGGCAGTGCCGGGTGGGGATAGGGGTTGACCCCGGCCTCCCGGCAGCCGTGGGCCGGCTGTGGTTCGCCGGCCGAGCTCCGACTGGTGCCTGGGCAGGACCTGTTGGCCCGCTTCGGCGCCGTAGGAGCAGCTACTCGTAGCGGTAGAAGCCCCGCCCCGACTTCTTGCCCAGCAGGCCGCCCTCGACCATGCGCAGGAGCAGGGGTGGGGCGGCGTAGAGGGGTTCGCGGAACTCGTTGTAGAGGCCGTCGGCGACCCGGGCGAGGGTGTCGAGGCCGATCATGTCGGCGAGCCGGAGCGGGCCCATGGGGTGGGCGCAGCCCAGGGTCATGCCGCGGTCGATGTCCTCGGGTGTGGCGAAGCCGGCCTCGGCCATGCGCATGGCGGACATCAGGTACGGCACCAGCAGGGCGTTGACGACGAAGCCGGCCCGGTCCGGGGAGCGGACGACCTCCTTGCCCATCATCTTCGTCACGAACGCCTCGGTGCGCTCGAAGGTCTCCGGCGCGGTGTGCACGCACCCGGTGAGCTCCACCAGCGGCATCGCCGTGACGGGGTTGAAGAAGTGGGTGCCGACGACCTGTTGGGGCCGGCCGGTGGCTCCGGCGACCCGCATGACGGGCAGGGAGGAGGTGTTGGTGGCGAAGACGGCGTCCGGGTCGTCGACGATCGCGTCGAGCCGGGCGAACAGGTCCGTCTTGGCCCGCTCGTCCTCGACGATCGCCTCCAGCACGAACTGCCGGTCGGCCAAGGCCTCCAGCTCGGTGGTGAAGGTGATCCGGCCCAGCACCGAGGCCCGTTCGGCCTGCGCCATCCTGCCCTTGACCACCGCCCGGTCCAGCGAGCCCTCGATCCGGAGCCGTCCGGCCTCGGCGGAGCGCGCCGAGGAGACGGCGACCAGCACCTCCACCCCGGAGCGGGCGCAGGTCTCGGCGATGCCGGAGCCCATCAGGCCGCAGCCGACGACGCCGATCCGGGTGAATCCGCCGTCGTTCACGAGCCCGTACCCGTCGCCTTCCAGCGCAGCACGCTGGTGCCGACCGCCATCCCGCCGCCGAACGCGGCGAGCAGCACGAGGTCGCCGTCGCCGAGCAGACCCGCCCGGTCGGCGTGGTCGAGGGTGACGGGCAGGGACGCGGCGCCGGAGTTGCCGAACTCCTCGACGGTCAGGTGCAGTCGGGCCCGGTCGAGCCCGGCCTGCCCGGCGACCTCGCGCAGCAGGACGCCGTTGGCCTGGTGCGGGACGAGGTGGGCTATCTCGTCGTGGCCGAGGCCGATGCGGGCCAGGAGTTCCTTGACGGCCTGGGGCACCTTCTCGCGGACGTAGTCGCTGACGTCCCGGCCCCGCATCCGCAGGTAGTGGCCGCCCGCGTCGACGGTGTCGTACGACGCGGGGTTGCGGGTGCCGCCTCCCTCGATGACCAGGTAGGGCGCCTGGTCGCCGTGGCCGAGCAGATCGGTGCCGAGGATGCCGTACGGCTCCGGGACGGGACCGAGGACGGCGGCGCCTGCCCCGTCGGCGAGCAGCACCCGGGTGCCGCGGTCGGCGGGGTCGGTGAAGCGGGACCACAGGTCGGCGGCCACGACCAGCGCGTGCGCGCCGGGCCGGGCGGCGACCAGCTTGTGGCCGACGTCGAGCGCGGCGACGAATCCGCTGCACCCGATGTTGAGGTCGAAGCAGCCCGCCCGGTCCGCGCCGATCGCCGCCTGCACCAGGCAGGACACCGGCGGCAGCGGGGAGTCGGGGGTGGTGGTCGCGACGACGACGTAGTCGAGCCGGTCGGCGGGGACGCCGCTGCGTTCCAGGGCGCTTCGGGCGGCGGCGATCGCCAGGTCGGAGGTGGCCTGCTCGGGTGCGGCGTAACGGCGTTCGCGGATGGCCGTCTTGCGGACGATCCACTCGGGGGTCACACCGAGGCCCGGGGCGAGGTCCTCGTTGGTCACCACCTGCTCGGGCACGCAGGAGCCGGTGGCGAGTACGCCCACGGGATGCTCAGACAAAGCTGCGCACCCCCAGCCGGTTGATGCGGTCCTCGCCGATCTCCTCACGCTTGGCCCGGTCGGTGACGCCGAGGCCGGTCTTCGGGGCGAGGCAGAGCACGCCGGTCTTGCCGATGTGGGTGTTGTTCTGCACCTCGCGGGCGGCCTCGCCGATCGCGTCCAGCGGGTAGACGGCGCCGAGCACGGGATGGATGCGGCCCATGTCGATCAGCCGGTTGCTCTCCCACTGCTCGGCCAGGTTGGCCGCGTGGCTGCCGATGAGGCGCTTGAGCTTCATCCACAGGTAGCGGTTGTCGTACTGGTGCTGGTAGCCGGTGGTGGAGCCGCAGGTGACGACGGCGCCGCCGCGGCGGACGACGAACATGGAGATGCCGAAGGTGGCCTGGCCGACGTACTCGAAGACGATGTGCGGGTCCTCGCCGTAGGCGTCGCGGATGATCCGGCCGAGCTTCTTGCCGGAGGCGATGACCTGCGCGGGGTCGGTGCCGTCGCCGTCGCCGATGCCCAGCTCGCTGCGGTTGATGACCAGGTCGCAGCCCAGGTCGCGCAGGGCCTGGGCCTTGTCCTCGGAGCCGACCACGCCGACGGCGATGCCGCCGCCCTGCTGGACCAGCTGCACGGCGTGCACGCCGAGGCCGCCGGCGGCGCCCCAGATGAGGACGATGTCGCCCTGCTTCATGCGTGCGCCCCGGTCGCTGACCAGCATGCGGTAGGCGGTGCCGGCGCAGGCGGGCGTGGAGGCGGCCTCCTCCCAGGTGAGGTGGGCGGGCTTGGGGATGAGCTGGCTGGCGCGGACGATCGCGTAGTGGGCGAGTCCGCCGAAGTTGGTCTCGTAGCCCCAGGCTTTCTGGCCCTCGCCGAGCATGCCGTCGGCGTGGGTGACGGCCTCCTGGTCGTCGACCTGGATGGGGCTGGCCAGCACGTGGTCGCCGACCTTCCAGCGCCGTACGCCCTCTCCGGCGCGCACGATGACGCCGGCCGCGTCGGAGCCGAGCACGTGGTAGGGCTGGTCGTGCCGCTTCTCCCAACGGCCCATCTTCCCGTACGACTTGAGGAAGGCGAAGGTGGGCAGCGGCTCGAAGGTGGCCGACCAGACGGTGTTGTAGTTGACGGAGCTGGCCATGACGGCCACCAGCACCTCGTCCGGGGCGAGTTCGGGCATCGGGACCGGGCCGACGTGCAGTGCCTTGCGTACGTCCTTGTCCTCGGCGTCCCCGAAGATGCCGATGTCCTCGATGCGGGTGTGGGCGGCGATGTACTCGGCGGGCACCGGCAGCTTCGCCAGTTCCTCGGCACTCGCTTCGGCGAGCACCGCCTCGGCCAACACGTCCATGCGAAACCCTTTCCTTCTGCTGGTGGGGAGTGCGCGCCGGGGCCGAGGGGCCCCGGCGCGCGTCGAGCCGTGGCAGTGGTGCTCAGCTCAGGGAGTCGAGCCAGGTGCGAAGAGCCTCGGCGGTGGTGTCCGCGTGCTCCTCGACGATGCTGAAGTGGTCGCCGGGGATGACGAGTTCCTTGTCGGCGTGCGCCCAGGAAGAACGCCAGCTGACGTCCGGCTCCGCGGCGCCGTCGGCGCCTTCGGTGCTCTCGGCCGTGTGGAACCGGTCGGTGGCGTGCAGCAGCAGCGTCGGTGTGGCGATGCCGGTGACCTCGATCTCGGGCATGAGGGTCACGTACCGGGCCATGGCGCTCAGCGAGGTCTTGTTGCCGAGCTGACCCGCCCACACCTCCCGGGCGAGGGCGCCGATGGCGACCTCGGCGGCGAAGCTCTGGAACATCGCGTCGCCGGACACCGGGTAGGTGTCGAGCATGACCGCGCCGACCGGGGCCCGGTGCTCGCGGGCGATCCGTGCGGCGACGGCGTGCGCGAACAGTCCGCCGCCGGAGTGGCCGAGCAGTGCGTACGGCGCGTCGCCGACGGTCTTGGTGACCGTGGCGGCGAGGACGTCGAGCACGGCGTCGGCGGTCTCGGGCAGTTGCTCGCCGGCGCCGAAGCCCGGCATGGCGATCACGGAGACCTTGTGGCTGCCCTGGAACTGGGCGGCGATCTTCGCGTACTGGTAGACGCCGCCCATCGCGGCCGGGGTGCACAGGCACACCAGGTGCGGGGCCTGCTCGCCGTCCGAGAGCCGGACCACGTCGGGCAGCCGGTCGATGTCGGCGCGCGAGGTGAAGGAGGGGCGGATCTTGGCGACCCACTGGAGCATGCCGAGCCCCTCCTGGACGCGGCCGGCCCGGACCATCTCGCGGAACAGCTCGGGCACCGACTCCCCGTCGCCGCCCTCCGAGGCGGTCTGCGGGGCGCTGTCGACGGTGCCGAGTTCGTCCGTGAGGTGGGCGGCGAGTCCGGCCGGGGTGCGGTGGTCGAACACCACGGTGGGGGCCAGCCGCAGTCCGGTCGCCGCGCCCAGCCGGTTGCGCAGCTCCACCGCGGTCAGCGAGTCGAACCCGGACTCCAGGAAGTGCCGTTCGGGCTCGATGGTCTCGCTGTCGCCGTAGCCGAGCAGGGTTCCGGCGTGCTCCAGGACCAGTTCCAGCAGGGTCTTGCCGAGCTGCTCCCGGCTCTGCCCGGCGAGCCTGCGGCGCAGCGCGGACACGTCCGAGGCGGTCGTACGGGACGCGGTGCGGCGGGCGGGCGCGACCAGGGCGCGGAAGGCGTGCGGCACGGCCCCGCCGTCCGGTGCGGCCTGGGCGACCGCCATCGGGATGAGCAACGCCTCACCGCGGGCGACGGCGACGTCGAACAGCTTCAGCGCCTCCGCGTCGGACAGGCCGGTCATCCCGGCGCGGCCGAGGGAGTCCGCGTCGATGCCGGTGACCGCGTCGGGGCCGGTCGCGGTGGTCTCCCACAGGCCCCAGGCCAGCGACTGCGCGGGCAGCCCGTGGGCGCGCCGGTGGGCGGCGAGGGCGTCCAGGTAGCTGTTGGCGGCGGCGTAGTTGCCCTGCCCGGGGTTGCCGAGGACGCCGGCGACCGAGGAGAACAGCACGAACGCGCTCAGCTCCTTGTCCCGGGTCAGCTCGTGCAGGTTCCAGGCAGCGTCCGCCTTGGGCCGCAGCACGGCGGTGACCTTGTCCGCGTCGAGGGAGGTGACGGTCGCGTCGTCGACGACGGCGGCCAGGTGCACGACCGCGGTCAGCGGGTGCTCCTCGCCGATCGCGTCGAGCGCGGCGGCCAGCGCCTCCCGGTCGGCGGCGTCGCAGGCGACGGCAGTGACCTCGGCGCCCAGGTCGGTCAGCTCGGCCACCTGCTCGGCGCCCGCGCCGCGGCGGCCGAGCAGCAGCAGCCTGCGGGCGCCGAGCTCGGTGACCAGATGCCGGGTGAGCAGCCGGCCCACCGAGCCGGAGGCGCCGGTGACCAGAGTGGTGCCGGCCGGGTCGAAGGCGATCCGGTCGGCGGCGTGTCCGGCGCCGGTGCGCACCAGCCGGCCCGCGTGCACGGCCCCGTCGCGCAGGACGGTCTGCGGCTCCCCGCCGGCCACCGCCGCGGCCAGCGCCCGCAGCGAGGCGGCGCTGCCGTCGGTGTCGACCAGCACGAACCGGTCGGGGTTCTCGGACTGCGCGGAACGCACCAGGCCCCGTACGGCGGCCCCGGCGAGGTCGGTGACGTCCTCGTCGCCGACGGCGACCGCGCCCCGGGTCAGCACGAGCAGCCGGGCATCGGCGAACTCACGGGAGTGCAGCCACTGCTGTACGACGGTCAGCGCCTGCTGGACCGCGCTGTGCACGGCGTCCGGTCCGGCCGGGGTGTCCGCCGCGAGGGCGGTGGCGTCCAGGACGACCACGTCCGCGCCGGGCGTCCCGGCGGCGAGCCGGGCGAGGTCGCCCTCGGCGGCCAACGGCAGTCCGGCGGACGCCAGTTCGCGGGCGAGTCCGTCGGAGGCGCCGGTGAGCAGCGCCCAGGTGCCGGGCGCGGCCGTGGCGGTGGTGCGCACCTGCGGCCAGCTCCAGCCGAACAGCAGGTCGTGCCGGGGTGCCGGGCCGCTCTCGAGGAGGCCGGCCGGGCGGATCACCAGGGACTCCACGGAGGCCACCGGGTCACCGGCCTGGTCGGCGATCAGCACGCTCACGGCGTCACCGCGGGTCGGGGTGACCCTCACCCGCAGCCGGGTCGCGCCGGTGGCGTACAGGTCGACGCCCGACCAGGCGAACGGCATGCCCGACTCGACGTCGACGGCCTCGGCGAGGCCGACCGCCTGGATCGCCGCGTCCAGGGCGGCGGGGTGCAGCCCGAACTTGTCGGCGGCGCGGGCGGTGTCGGCGTCCAGGACGACCTCGGCGTACACCTCGTCCGCGTGCCGCCACACCGCGCGCAGTCCGCGGAAGGAGGGGCCGTAGCGGAAGCCGGCCTCGGCGAACCCGTCGTACAGGTCGGTGATGTCGACGCTGTCGGCGCCGGGCGGCGGCCACTGGGTGAGGCCGTCGGGCTCGGGGGCGCCGTCGGTGGTGAGCAGGCCGGTGGCGTGCCGGGTCCACGGGGTGTCGTTGCCGGGGCCGGTGTCGGGGCGGGAGTGGACGCTGACCGGGCGGGCGCCGGAGTCGTCGGCGCCGCCCACGACGGCCTGGACGAGGACCTTGCCGTGCCGGGGCAGCAGCAGCGGGGCCTCCAGGGTGAGGTCCTCCAGGTGGTGGCAGCCGGCCTCGTCGCCCGCCCGGACGGCGAGTTCGACGAACCCGGCGCCGGGGAAGAGGACGGTCTCGCCGAAGGCGTGGTCGGCGAGCCAGCGGTGGGTGCCCAGGGACAGGCGTCCGCTGAGGACGATCTCGCCGGTGCCGGCCAGTTCGACGGCCGAGCCGAGCAGCGGGTGCTCGGTGGCCTCGACGCCGGTCGACGCCATCCCGCCGCTCTGCCGGACCGCCGCCATGTCGACGTCGGGCCAGTAGCGCCTGCGGTGGAAGGCGTACGGCGGCAGCTCGGTGCGCGCCGCGCCCCGGCCGGTCAGCAGCCGGTCCGGCTCGACGGGATAGCCGTCGGTGAACAGGCGCCCGGCCGCCAGGCAGGCCGCGATGTCCTCGGGCACGTCCTTGCGGAGCACGGGCACGACCGCGGACTCCTGGGCGTCGCCGCCCAGGCAGGTGGAGATCATGCCGCTGAGGGCGCCGTCGGCGCTGAGGTCGATGTAGCGGGCCACGCCCGCGGCCTCCAGGGCGCGTACGGCGTCCAGGAAGCGCACGGTGCGGCGGCAGTTGGCGACCCAGTGCTCGGGGTCGGCGAGCTGTTCGCCGGTGACGGGCGTGCCGGTGACGGTGGAGACGATCGGCACCCTCGGGGTGTCGTGGGCGAGGTCGGCGGCGGCCTCGCGCAGGTCGTCGACCAGGGGTTCGAGGAGCGGGGAGTGTCCGGCGCGCGGGATCGGCAGCCGCTTGGTGCGCCGGCCCTCGGCGCGGAAGTGCTCGGCGACCTGCTCCACCTCGTCGGCGTCGCCGGACACCACGACCGTGCGGGGGCCGTTGAGGGCGGCGATGCCGATGCGCTCGGTGAGCAGCGGCAGCACCTCCTCCTCGTCGGCCTCCACGACGACCATCGCGCCCTCGGCCGGGATCTCCTGGAGCAGCTGGCTGCGCTCGCAGGTGAAGCGGACGGCGTCGGCGAGGGTGAACACCCCGGAGACGTGCGCGGCGATGACCTCGCCGCCGGAGTGGCCCATCAGGTGGTCGGGGCGTATCCGCCAGGACTCCAGCAGCCGGGCCAGGGCCACGCCCATGGTGAACTGGGCGGCCTGTCCGAAGGCGACCTGGCCGAGGAGCTGCCCGGTCACGGAGCCGGGTTCGGCGAACATCACCTCGCGCAGCGGCCGGTCCAGGTACTCGTCGAACTCGGCGCACACCTCGTCGAAGGCGGCGGCGAACACCGGGAACGCCTCGTACAGTTCGCGTCCCATGCCGGGGCGCTGGCTGCCGTTGCCGGGGAAGACGAAGGCGACGGGCCCGCCGCGTTCGGCGGTGCCGGTCACCACCGCGGGCGACTCCTCGCCGGCCGCGAGCGCGGCGAGCGCGGTGTCGAGTTCCTCGGTGGTGGCGCCGACGACGGCCGCCCGCTGGGCGAAGCGCGGCTCGCGCAGGGCCAGCGACAGCGCGATGTCGCGCGGGTCGGTGTCCGGGTGCTCGGCGAGGTGGGCGCGCAGCCGCGCGGCCTGGTCGGGCAGCGCCTCGGCGGTGCGGGCGGTCAGCACCCACGGCACGGCGTGGCCGTCGGGGGCGCGGTCGGGCACCTGAAGCTGCTCGGTGGGCTGCTCCGGGGCCTGCTCCAGGATGACGTGGGCGTTGGTGCCGCTCAGCCCGAAGGAGGAGACACCGGCGCGGCGCGGCCGGCCGTGGTCGGGCCACTGCATGGACTCGGCGAGCAGCCTGACGTTTCCGGTCGTCCAGTCGACCTGGGTGGTCGGCTCGTCGGCGTACCGGGTCAGCGGGAGCCCGCCGTGGCGGATCGCCTCGACCATCTTGATGACCCCGGCGACACCGGCGGCGGCCTGGGTGTGCCCGAAGTTGGACTTCACGGAGCCCAGCCACAGCGGCCGGTCGGCGGGCCGGTCCTGGCCGTAGGTGGCGAGCAGGGCGTTCGCCTCGATCGGGTCGCCGAGGGTGGTGCCGGTGCCGTGGCCCTCGACGGCGTCGATGTCGGTGGTGTCCAGTCCGGCGGCGGCGAGCGCCTTGCGGATGACGCGTTCCTGCGAGGGGCCGTTGGGGGCGGTGGGGCCGTTGGAGGCGCCGTCGGAGTTGACGGCGGAGCCGCGCACGACGGCCAGCACCTGGTGGCCGTTTCGGCGTGCGGCGGAGAGCCGCTCCAGGACGACCAGGCCGACGCCCTCGCCCCAGCCGACGCCGTCGGCGGAGTCGGAGTAGGCCTTGCAGCGGCCGTCGCCCGCGGTGCCGTCCATGTACTGGGCGAACGGCTCGGCGTTCACCAGCGCGGTGACACCGCCGGCCAGGGCCAGCTCGCAGTCGCCGTTGCGCAGGGCCTGCGCGGCCAGGTGCAGGGCGACCAGCGAGGAGGAGCAGGCGGTGTCGACGGTGACGGCAGGTCCCTCGAAGCCGTAGCTGTAGGCGATCCGGCCGGACACCATCGAGCTGAGGCCGCCGGTGCCGATGTACTGGCTGTGCGACTCCAGCGCGCTGAGCGGTCCGGTGTCGTACGTGGTCTGCATCGCCCCGGCGAACACGCCGGTGGTGCTGCCCTTGAGGGACAGCGGGTCGATGCCGGCCCGCTCCAGCGCCTCCCAGGTGGTCTCCATCAGCAGGCGCTGCTGCGGGTCCATCATGATCGCCTCGTTGGGACCGATCCCGAAGAAGGCGGCGTCGAAGTCGGGCGTGGAGGACACGAACCCGCCGAGCGGCGTGGTCTTGGACTCGTCGAGCAGCCCCAGCCAGTAGTCCATGTCCCAGGACCGGTCGGACGGGAACTCGGTGAACGCGTCCCGGCCCTCCCAGACCAGCTCCCACAGCTGCTCGGGCGTGGTGACCTCGCCGGGGAAGCGGCAGGCCATGCCGACGATGACGATCGGGTCGTCCGCGACCGATGCCGCGGACACCGCGGGCGCGGCGGGCCCGGCCGCCGTGAGCGAGCCGTACAGCGTCTCGTACAGGTGCGTGGTGAGCGCGCTCGCGGTGGGGTGGTCGAAGACCAACGTGCTCGCGAGCTGGGCGCCGGTGTCGGCGCCGATCCGGTTGCGCAGCTCCACCGCCGTCAGCGAGTCGAAGCCCAGGTCCTTGAACGCCCGCTCCGGATCGATGAGTTCACGCGAGCCGTGGCCGAGGACATCGGCGACGTGCCCGATCACGGTCTCCAGGAGGGAGTCGTACGACGGTGCCGTGGACGCCGGGTCCGCGACGCCCGTGAACATCGTGTCGTAGAGGTGGGCGGTCAGGGCGTTGGCGGTGGGGTGGTCGAAGACCAGGGTGCTCGCGAGCTGGGCACCGGTGTCGGCGCTGAGCCGGTTGCGCAGCTCCACCGCGGTCAGCGAGTCGAAGCCGAGGTCCTTGAACGCCCGCTCCGGGTCGATGAGTTCGCGCGAGCCGTGGCCGAGGACGTCGACGACATGGCCGAGGACCAGGTCGAGCAGCGCGGCCCGGCGCTCGGGCTCGGGCATCCGCAGCCAGGTGGCGAGCCGCGGGTCGGCCGCACTGGAGGTGCGGGGCGCGCTCGCGGCGGCGCGGCGGGGGGTGCCGACGAGGCCGCGCAGCAGCTCGGCGCTGCCCGCGGGCGAGCGGCGCAGTGCGGGCAGGTCCAGCTTGAGCGGGACCAGGAACGGGTCGGCCGAGGTGGTGGCGGCGTCCAGCAGGGCGAGGCCCTCGGCCTCGGTGAGGGCGGGCAGGCCGGTGCGGGCGGGGCCCTGGTGGCCGGGGTCGGCGAGGACGCCCGCCATGCCGGTGTCCTGCGCCCACTGGCCCCAGGCCAGCGACTGGGCGGGCAGGCCCTGGGCGCGCCGGTGGCCGGCGAGGGCGTCGAGGAAGGCGTTGGCGGCGGCGTAGTTGGCCTGGCCGGGGGCGCCGAGGACGCCCGCGGCGGAGGAGAACAGCACGAACGCCGTCAGGTCCTTGTCCCGGGTGAGCTCGTGCAGGTTCCAGGCGGCGTCCGCCTTGGGCCGCAGCACGGTGTCGAGGCGCTCGGGGGTGAGGGAGGCGAGCATGCCGTCGTCGAGGACGCCCGCGGAGTGCACCACGGCGCCGAGCGGGCGGCCGTCGAGCAGTGCCTCGGCGGTACGGCGGTCGCCGAGGTCGCAGGCGACGATCTCGGCGTCGGCGCCCAGCGCGGCCAGCTCGGTGACCAGCTCGTGGGCGCCCGGTGCGCCGGGTCCGCTGCGGCTGACCAGCAGCAGCCGTCGTACGCCATGGGTCTCGGCGAGGTGGCGGGCGACGAGCCGGCCCAGCGCTCCGGTGCCGCCGGTGACCAGCACCGGGGCGTCGGTGTCCCACACGTGCGTGTCGACGGCCTCGACCGTGGCGCGGGTCAGGCGCGGGACGCGGGCGCTGCCGGCGCGTACGGCGACGGACGGCTCGCCCAGCGCCAGCAGGGCGGGCAGCAGTGCGGGCACGTCCTCGGGCGCGTCGGTGTCGACCAGCAGGAACCGGCCGGGCTCCTCGGTCTGCGCGGTGCGGACCAGGCCGTGCACGGCGGCGGCGCCGAGGTCGGTGACGTCCTCGCCGGGCAGGCCCACCGCGCCCTGGGTGAGTACGACCAGGCGGGCGTCGGGGAAGCGGGACTCGGCGAGCCAGGTGTGGACGGCGTCCAGCGCGCGGTGGGTCGCGGCGCGGGCCGCGTCGGCGTCGGGGCCGCCGGTCAGCCGGAGCAGGACGGCGTCCGGGGCGGAGTCGAGGGACGCCAGGTCGTCGAAGGCGGCCACGCGCAGCTCGGCCGGGGCGGCCGGAAGGGCGGCGGGCACCCACTCGACGCCGAACAGGGCGTTGCTCGCGATGCCGGTCGCGGGGCGGCCCGCGGCGGCCAGTTGCTCCTCGGAGACCGGGCGCAGCATCAGCGCGCCGACCGTGGCGACGGGCTGCCCGGTGACGTCGAACAGGTCCAGGGCGACGGTCCGCCCGGTGCCGGCGGGCTCGCCGGTCTGCCGTACCCGGACCCGGACGGCCGCGGCTCCGGAGGCGTGCAGCTCCACGTCGGTGAAGGCGTAGGGCAGGGTGACGGTGCCGTCGTCGGAGCCGGTGTCCGCGTCGAGGAGGCCGATGGCGTGCAGGGCCGCGTCGAACACCGCCGGGTGCAGCCCGAAGTCCTCCGCGGTGGCCTGCGCGTTGTCGGGCAGGGCCACGTCGGCGTACACCTCGCCGGACAGGCGCCAGCCGGCGCGCAGCCCGCGGAACAGCGGCCCGTAGTGCGAGCCGTGCTCGGCGAGTTCGTCGTACATGCCGTCCAGGTCGACGGCTTCGGCGCCGACGGGCGGCCAGGCGGTGAGGGGGGCCACGGCGGCCGCGGCCCCGGTGGGGGCGAGCAGGCCGGTGGCGTGGTGGGTCCAGGGCAGCTGCCCGGAGTCGTCCTCGGGGCGGGAGTGGACGTCGATGGTGCGCACGCCCCGGTCGTCGGCGGCGCCGACGGTCAGCTGGATGCGGATCGCGCCCTCGGGCGGCAGCACCAGCGGGGCGTGCAGGGACAGTTCCCGCACGAGCGGGGTGCCGGTCTGTTCGCCGGCGTGCATCGCCAGGTCGACGAAGGCGGTGCCGGGCAGCAGGACCGTGTCGCCGACGGCGTGGTCGGCGAGCCACGGGTGGGTGGCGGTGGACAGCCGGCCGGTCAGGACCAGGCCGTCGCTGCCGGCGAGGACGGTGGCGGCGCCCAGCAGCGGGTGGGTCGCGGCGTCCACGCCGAGGGAGGCGGCGTCACCGTCGGCGCGGGCCTGGAGCCAGTAGCGGGTGCCCTGGAAGGCGTAGGTGGGCAGCTCGGCGGTGCGGGCGCCGCGGGCGTCGAAGTACGCGCTCCAGTCGGGCTCGACGCCGCGCACGTGCAGCTGGGCGAGGGCGGTGGCGAAGGACGCCTCCTCGGGCCGGCCGCGGCGCAGCAGGGGGACGACGGCCGGGTTGTCCTTGGCGTCGGCGAGGCAGTTCTGGGCCATGCCCGCCAGGACGTTGTCGGGGCCGATCTCGACGAACCGGTTGACGCCCTCGGCGCGCAGCCCGTCGACCGCGTCGCGGAAGCGGACGGTTCCCAGCAGGTGGCGCACCCAGTAGTCGGGGGTGCGCAGGTCGTCCTCGCCGGCGAGGCGGCCGGTGACGGTGGACATGACGGCGATACGGGCGGGCCGGAAGTCCATCCGCTCGGCGACGGCCCGGAACTCCTCCACCATGGGCCGCATCAGCGGCGAGTGGGCGGCGTGGCTGACCCGCAGTCGCTTGGTGCGGCGGCCCTGCTCGGCGAACACCCGCTCCAGGGCAGCGACTTCGTCGGCGTTGCCGGAGATCACCACGGAGTCGGGGCTGTTGATCGCAGCGATGCCCACGCCTTCGGTGAGCAGCGGGCGGACCGTGTCCTCGGTGGCGTTGACGGCGACCATGGCGCCGCCGTCGGGCAGCGCCTGCATCAACCGGCCGCGTGCGGCGACGAGTTCGGCGGCGTCGGCGAGGGAGAGGATGCCGCTGAGGTGGGCGACGGCGAGTTCGCCGGTGGAGTGTCCGGCGAGCAGGTCGGGGCGGATGCCGTAGGACTCCATCAGCCGGAACAGCGCCACCTCGACGGCGAACAGGGCCACCTGGGCGTGGCCGACGCGGTCCAGGGCCTCGGCGTCGCCGTCGATCAGCGGGCGCAGCGGCCGGTCGAGGTGCTTGTCCAGCTCGGCGCACACCTCGTCCAGCGCGGCCGCGAACACCGGCTCGGCGGCGGACAGTTCGCGTCCCATGCCGACGCGCTGGGCGCCGCCGCCGGGGAACAGGAAGGCGGTCGAGCGGCTCTCGCCGCGCACCACGCCCTGCTCGATGCCGGCGGGTTTGCCCTCGGCCAGCCCGGCGAGCGCGGTGAGCAGTTCGTCGCGGTCGGCTCCGGCGAACGCGGCCCGGTGCTCCAGGTGGGAGCGGGTGGTGGCCAGCGCCCGGCCGAGGGCGAGCGGGTCCGCCTCGGGGTGCCGCTGTACGTGCTCCAGCAGGTGGGCGGCCTGGCGGCGCAGGGAGTCCTCGTCGCGGCCGGACAGCACCCAGGGGACCAGGCCGGGGCGGGCGGGCGCCTGCTCGGGCTCTGCCTCCTGGGGGGCCTCTTCGAGGATGACGTGCGCGTTGGTGCCGCTGAGGCCGAAGGAGGAGACGCCCGCGCGGCGGGGTGCGCCGTCGAGGGTGGTCCAGTCGACGTTCTCGGTGAGCAGGGAGATCGCGCCCTGCGACCAGTCGACGTGCTTGCTGGGGCTGTCGACGTGCAGGCTCTTGGGCAGCACGCCGTTCCGCATCGACAGCACCATCTTGAGGATGCCGGCGACGCCCGCGGCGCCCTGGGTGTGGCCCAGGTTGGACTTGACCGAGCCGAGCCACTGGGGGCGGTCGGCGGGGCGCTCCTTGCCGTACGTGGCGAGCAGCGCGTCCGCCTCGATGGGGTCGCCGAGCTCGGTGGAGGAGCCGTGCGCCTCGACCACGTCGATCTGGTCGGGGGTGAGGCGGGCGGCGGCCAGGGCGCGGCGGATGACGCGCTGCTGGGCGGGGCCGCTGGGTGCGGCGATGCCGTTGGTGGCGCCGTCCTGGTTGACGGCCGAGCCGCGCACGACGGCCAGCACCTGGTGGCCGTTGCGGCGGGCGTCGGAGAGCCGCTCCAGGAGCAGCACGCCGACGCCCTCGGACCAGGAGGTGCCGTCGGCGGACTCGGCGAAGGGCCGGCAGCGGCCGTCGCGGGAGAGGTTGCCGTCGAGGCTGAACTCGACGAAGGTGCGCGGGCTGGACATCACGGTGACGCCGCCGGCCAGGGCCAGGGTGCACTCGCCGTTGCGCAGGGCCTGCGCCGCGAGGTGCACGGTGACCAGGGAGGACGAGCAGGCGGTGTCCACGGTCACCGACGGGCCTTCGAGGCCGAGGGTGTAGGAGAGCCGGCCCGACATCGGGGCGGACGAGCCGTAGCTGCCCGGGTAGTTGTGGTACATGACGCCGGTGAACACCCCGACGGGTGTGCCCTTGGCGGAGCGCGGCGGGATGCCGGCGCGCTCGAAGGCCTCCCAGGAGGTCTCCAGGAGGAGGCGCTGCTGGGGGTCCATGAGGAGGGCGTCGCGGGGGGCGATGCCGAAGAAGTCGGCATCGAAGTCTGCGGCGTCGTGCAGGAATCCGCCCTCGCGGACATACGTGGAGCCCGGCCGCTCTCCGGTCGGGTCGTAGAGCCGCTCCAGATCCCAGCCGCGGTCGGTGGGGAACGGGCCGATGACGTCCCGGCCCTCGGTCAGGACTCGCCACAGGTCCTCGGGTGTGCGCACCCCGCCGGGGAATCGGCAGGACATGGCGATGATCGCTATCGGCTCGCTGTTCGCCTCAGTGAGGCGTTTGTTCTGCTCACGGAGCCGATCGGCCTCTTTCAACGACGCGCGCAATGCGTCGACCAGTCGCGATTCAGACATGCTCAGGTAACCCCTACGTCTTCGACCGTAGCGGGCCGGCTCACAGCGCCCGCCGTATTTCCCGGACGGAACTCATAACTCCCGTCACCCGGGCCCGATTGCGTGAATTCCGGCGAACCCCGGGGCGGCTCCAATGGCGACACTTTACGAGCGGCGCCGCGCGGTCCGTACCCCTAGCCGGGCTTGTGGCACCCCTCAGTGCGGCCGCCCCGGCCGATTCCCGTATCGACCGCGCAAGAGCCGGTCGGCGGGGCTGGATGGGCGGTCCGGCACTTTAGGGGTTACCGGGGAGCCCGGGGCGGTGACACGCTGCTATCCCCTGAAAACGACGCCACCGCCGCTCGCCCTGTAGTTCGCACCTTTTTGTGCGAGGCGCCCGCGGGCGGCAATAGCGGTGAATCGCTAGGGGTTGACTACGCGCTGCGCTCACTGAGAGCTTCAATCACCGATCGCGGCCATGAATGAATCATTCGATTCAGGTCCTTCGTGGTCCTGGGCGGCCCACCGGCTGCCACACACGAGAAGGAAACCGATGCGGAGAATGATGCGGAGGTTGCTGATCGCCGTCGCCCATGGCGACGACGAGACCCTCGGCGCCGGCGGCACGATCGCGAAGCTCGCCGACGAGGGGGTGCGGATCAGCCTGTGCGTCCTCACCAACGACGACGGATCCCGGTCCAGGGACGGGCTGAATGCGACGCCCCGCTCCTCCGCGATCGAGGCGGCCGCGAAGATCCTCGGGATCGAGCGTGTCACCGTCCACCAGTACGGGGACAACCGGCTGGACACGGTGGGCCAGTTGGAGCTCAACCGGGCCTTCGAGCAGGAGGTGCGGGAGTTCGAGCCGGACGCCGTGTTCACCACGAGCACGAGCGATCTGAGTCTGGACCACCAGATCGTCAGCCGGGCGGCCCGGGTGGCCGGTCGGCCGGGCCGGGGCAGCGTCCGCGAGGTGCGCTGTTTCGAGGTGCGCTCGGCGACCGACTGCGGTGAGGCGTCGGGCATGCCGACGTTCCGCCCCAACTGCTGGCAGCCGCTGGAGGCCGAGCACCTGGAGCGCAAGCTGGAGGCGCTGCGAGCGTACGGCGCCGAGGTGGAGAACTGGCCCAACTCCCGCAGTGAGCGCGGGGTCCGCGCTCTCGCCGAGTACCGCGGTTCGCAGGTCTGCACCGAGTATGCCGAGGCCTTCGAAGTGCTCAGGGCCGTGCTCTAGCCGGCCGCAGAAGAACTGCTTTCTTCCGAATTTCCCGAATTCCTTCCGGCCGGAACAGCCAAGGCCACATCACACGAGGTCGAGTGGACTATGCCGCATTCCCGCACCATCGAGAAGGCTCTGCCCGTCCCGAGCGAACTCGGCTCCGTCGCGATCGTCGGCATGGGGTACGTAGGACTGCCGACCGCCCTGGGGCTGCACGCGGCCGGAGTGCATGTCGTGGGCATCGACCGCGACGCCGACCGGCTGCGGGCCATCGAGGAACGGTCCGTCGATCTGATCGACTCCGACCACCGCCGGCTCGCGCGCTCGCTCGGGCAGGACGGTTTCGAACTGACCGCCGACGCGGCCCGGATGGCGGACGCCGACGTGGTGATCGTGTGCGTGCCGACGCCCGTCGACCGCCATCTGCTGCCCGATCTGCGGGCGTTGCAGGGTGCCTGTGACGAGGTCGTGCGGCAGGCGCGGGCCGGCCAGACGCTCATCCTGACCTCGACGAGCTTCGTCGGGACCACTACGCGGATGCTGGTCGAGCCGCTGATGGACCGGGGGTTCACTCTCGGCGGCGACATCTTCGTGGCGTCCAGCCCGGAGCGCATCGACCCGGGCAACACCACCCACACCCAGCGGGACACGCCCCGCGTGGTCGGCGGGGTCACTCCGGAGTGCGCCGCGATGGCGGCCCGGGTGATCGACCTGCTGTCGGCGACCCACCAGGTGGGCTCGCCGGAGGTCGCCGAGATGACCAAGCTGTACGAGAACACCTTCCGGGCGGTCAACATCGCGCTGGCCAACGAGTTCGCGGACATCTGCGCGGGCTTCGCGATGGACCCGATGGAGGTCATCGCGGCGGCGGCGACCAAGCCGTACGGCTTCATGGCCTTCCACCCCGGTCCGGGGGTCGGCGGGCACTGCATCCCGTGCGATCCGCACTATCTGCTGTGGCAGTTGCGGGAGACCCGCACGGCCGCGCCGCTGGTCAGCGAGGCCATGACGGCGATCGCCGAGCGGCCGCGGGGTGTGGTGGACCGGATGCTGAGCGTGCTGTCCGACTCGGGCAAGGGGTTCGCCGGCAGCAGTGTGCTGGTGGTCGGCGTCTCCTACAAGCCGGGCGTGCTCGACGTACGGTCGTCGTCGGCGCTGGAGATCATCGACGAGCTGGCCCGGCGCGGCGCGAAGGTCGAGTACTACGACCCGCTGGTGACACGGCTGACCCTGCCGAGCGGGGTCAGCATGGACTCCACGATGGAGCCGGCCGAGCAGGACTGGGACCTGGTCCTGATCCACACGGTGCAGCCGGACCACGACTACTCCTGGATCGCCGACGCCCCGCTGGTGCTGGACGCGACCTACCGCTTCGCCCCCACCGCCGCCGGCCACTCGGCGTAGCCCCTCACGTCCGCTTGCGAAAGGGATCGATCGTGCGTTGTCTGATCACGGGAGGGGCGGGCTTCATCGGCTCGCATCTGACCGAGCATCTGCTGGGCCTCGGGCACGAGGTCGTCGTTCTCGACGACGTCAGCACCGGCAGCACCGGCAATCTGGGCGCGCTGCTGGACGACCCGCGGGTGCGGTTCGTGCGGGGCTCGGTGTGCGACGCCGCGGCGCTGGAGAGCTGCATGGACGGCGTCGACCGGATCTACCATCTGGCCGCCGCGGTGGGCGTGTTCACCATCATGGGCAAGACGCTGGAGAGCCTGCGCACCAATCTGAACGGCACCGAGAACGTCCTGGAGGCGGCCCGCCGGCACGATGTGCCGGTGCTGGTGGCCTCGACCAGCGAGGTGTACGGCAAGAACACCACCGAGGGGCTCACCGAGGAGGCCGACCGGATCGTCGGCTCGCCGCTGAAGAACCGCTGGTCCTACGCCGAGGCGAAGGCGCTGGACGAGACGATGGCGTATCTGTACGGCGTCGAGTACGGCGTACGGACCGTGATCGTGCGGCTGTTCAACACGGTGGGCCCGCGGCAGAGCGGCCGCTACGGCATGGTGATCCCGCGGTTCGTGGCGCAGGCGCTGGCCGGTGAGCCGCTGACGCTGTTCGGCGACGGGCAGCAGATCCGCTGCTTCTGTCACGTCCTGGACGTGGTGCCGGCGCTCGTCGCGCTGCTGGAGGACGAGAGCGCGCACGGCACGGTCTACAACCTCGGCAGCTCCGAGCAGATCAGCATGGCGGACCTGGCGGCCCGGGTCATCGCGGTCACCGGCTCCACGAGCAGCGTGGTGAAGATTCCCTACGAGCAGGCCTACGGTCCCGGTTTCGAGGACATGCAGCGCCGGGTGCCGAACTGTGACAAGGCACGCGCCCAGGTCGGATTCCGGCCCACGCGCACGCTGGACGACATCGTCGCGGCGGTCGTCGCACAGCAGCGCGCCGAGGGTGCGACACGCGAGTAGGGGTGGGGAGGGGTAGAAACGATCTTCCCTCAACGGGCAGGCTGTCGCCTGTCGTTCATCTGCCACCAGCAGGTGATCAAAAGTTGGACCATCCCTGATCGCAGGGGCTGCGGTGAACACCCCCGATTCATTCACAGCACACCCGCGATCTCCATATGGTCTGATACCTTCAACAAGGAACAACTGTGCTCACAGGTAAGTCTATTTACGGGGGATAGACTGTCTATGACGACTGTCGGCAACCAGTTCCAGATGAGTCCGGATGCCGCTCGGAGTTTCCTGCTCGATCAACTGGACCGGAGCAGGCGGGGAAATGGCCGCCTGATCATGCT
This sequence comes from Streptomyces sp. NPDC096205, assembly GCF_044763135.1. Taxonomy (NCBI): domain Bacteria; kingdom Bacillati; phylum Actinomycetota; class Actinomycetes; order Kitasatosporales; family Streptomycetaceae; genus Streptomyces; species Streptomyces sp. NPDC096205. Next base: position 1,311,439 of record NZ_JBIWFS010000001.1, read on the forward strand.
GAGCGGGGGAATCGCAAGCGGAAAGACCTCTCTGCAGAACGAGCTGTTCGACCACGCCGAGGATCAGGGCTCCCTCACGCTGAGCGCCACGGGAGCCCCTGATGAGCAGGGCATCGGGGCCTCCGCGATCGACCAGCTGCTGGCCAACTCGCCGTTCCCGATCGACGTTCGCACAGGCGACGACCGCGCCGATCCGCACTTCTTACGCGATGTCTGCGACGCCCTGCTCAACCTGGCCAGGGAAAAGTCGCTCGTGATCGGTATCGATGATCTTCACTTCATCGACGAGACGTCCCTCAAACTGCTTCTCCAGCTGCACCGCAGAATTCGCTCGACGAAACTGCTCATAGTGCTCAATCAACCGGACTGGCGACAAAGTCCCTTCACCCGGCTGAGCGCCACGTTCGCACGACAACCACGTTACTACTCGGTACAACTGACGCCGTTCTCCGAATGCGGTGTGGAATCCCTGCTGAAGGAGACACTGGACGGCGACGTGGACGCGGCACTGACGACCGCGATCCATGAACTCAGCGCGGGGAACCCGATGCTGGCGAGCGCGCTGGTCCAGGACTACCAGGCCGGCGAGCGCACCGGTGAGCCCGTCGTGGGCGGCGCCTACGCCCGCGCCGTCCGGGCCCTGCTGGACCGTCCCGACACGGAGCTGCTGGAGGTCGCCTCCGCTCTGGCGATCCTCGACGGCCCCGGTGAGCCCGAGCAGATCGCCGGTCTCACCGACGTCCACCCGCAGGGGGTCGGCCGGCTGCTCGACGCCCTGGAGCGCTGCGGGCTGCTCGCCGGCGGGGCCTTCCGGCACCCGCGGGCCAGGACCGCCGTGCTCGACTCGCTGCCCCCGGCCCTGCGGTCGCGGCTGCACGAGTCGGCGGCACGGATGGGGCACGAGACGGGCGCGCCCGCCGCCGACGTGGCCCGGCATCTGGTGGCCGCCGACGGCCGGCCGGCCACCTGGTCGGTCCCGGTGCTGCGGCAGGCCGCCGAGCAGGCGATGAGCGGCAACGACGTCGCCTTCGCCCGGCAGGCCCTCGAACTGGCCCTGCCCTCGGCCGAGGACGCGGACGTGGAACGCTCCATCCGCCAGTCCCTGGTCTGGAGCAGCTGGCGGGTGAATCCTTCCTGCGCCGCCGCGCACATACCGTCCCTGCGGACGGCCGCCCGGTTCGGCACCCTCGACCAGGACGGCTGCTTCGCGCTGATGCGGCACGCGCTGTGGCAGGGCGACCGGGTCCTGTTCAACGAGACGTACCGCATCCTGTCCGAGTCACCGGAACCCCTCGACCCGCGCACCGAGGCCGAGTTGAGCCTCGCCTACTCCTGGTACTTCGGCCCGCCGACCGGGCAGTCGGCCGAGGACGAGCCCGCCACCCGGCCGCGCTCGACGCCCTGGGTGCAGACCACGGAAGCGCTCAGACACGCCTGGGGCCGGGCCGGCAGCGACGCGAGCCTGGCCAGCGCCGAGCGCATCCTGCAGAACTGCGGCCTGGGCAACACCTCCCTGGAGGCCCTCGCCACGGCCATCACCGCGCTCACCCTGGGCGGCCGCAGCAGCGCCGCCGAGCAGTGGTGCGCCCGGCTGGACAAGGAGGCCCGCCGCCGGGGCGCGGTGACCTGGCAGGCCGTCCTGGAGACCCTGCGCGCCGGCATCCAGCTGCAGCGCGACGAGATCCCCGAGGCGGCCGAACGCGCCCGCTCGGCCCTGGACCTGCTCGACGTCCAGGGGTGGGGCATCTCGGTGGGGGACCCGCTCGCCATCATGGTCTACGCGGATATATCCGCGGGGAACTTCCACGACGCGGCCCGCACGCTGCGCATCCCGGTGCCGGACGCGATGTTCGACACCATGGTCGGACTGCGCTATCTGCGCGCCCGCGGCCACTTCCATCTGGCGACCCATCGCCCGCTGGCCGCGGTGAGCGACTTCCAGCGCTGTGAGCATCTGCTGCGCGGCTGGGACGAGAGCGCGCCGACGCCCGTGCCGTGGCGCAGCGACCTGGCGGAGGCGCATCTGCAGCTCGGCAACCTCAAGACCGCGCGCGAGCTGGCCAAGCAGCAGATGAAGCTGTCCATGGAGTCGGACCCGTACGCCTGCGGTCTCGCGCTGCGCGTGCTCGCCTTCACCAGCTCCCCCAGCGACGACCACCGGCTGCTGGGCCGGGCGGCGAAGGTCTTCGAGGACGCCGGGAACCGCATGGAGGTCAGCCGGACCCTGCGGACCATCGCCCGCCTCCAGGCCCAGCGCCAGGGCGGCACGGCCACCGTCCGCGAGACACCGGCACGGGTGCCGCGGCAGGCGACCGCGCTGCCCGCCCGGGTCACCTCGCCGCTGAAGCGGATCGGCATCCCGTACCAGCCGCCCGAGGACAAGGTGCGCGAGGCGGCCCGCCCGGACAAGCCGCGCGCGGCCTCCACGGACCCCTCGGTGCTCAGCGAGGCCGAACTGCGCGTCGCCCAGCTCGCGGTACGGGGCTACACCAACCGGGAGATCAGCAGCCGGCTGTTCGTCACGGTCAGCACGGTCGAGCAGCATCTGACCCGTGCCTACCGCAAGCTCGGCATCCGCGGCCGGCAGGCCCTCGCCGACGAGCTGCGCCAGCGGCACCCGAGCTGACGGGAGCGGGCCGTGGCGGAGCACCGGCTTCGCCACCCCCGCCGCCGTCACGGGGCGAGCACCCCCGCGGTCGCCAGTACCTGCGGGGTGGGGCCGCAGGCCAGCACCCGGCCGCCGTCGAGGACGGTGACGGTGTCGGTGCGGTCGGCGATCAGCGGGAGGTCGTGGCTGATCAGCACGAGCGCGGTGCCCCGGCGTTCGCGCAGACCGGCCAGCAGGTCCATGATCGCCTCGGCCGTCGCGGAGTCCAGCGCGGAGGTGACCTCGTCGCAGATCAGCACCTCGGGGTCGGCCGCGAGCGCGCGGGCGATGGCGATGCGCTGGCGCTGCCCGCCGGACAGCTCGTGCGGGTAGCGGTCCGCGAACGCGGGCGGCAGACCGACCTGTTCGAGGAGACCGGCGACCCGTTCCGGGACGTCGGCGCGCACGCACCGGCGGTGCAGCCGCAAGGGCCGGCCCACGGCCGCCCCGACCGTACGGCTGGGGTTGAGGGCGCCCAGCGGATTCTGCGTCACCAGCTGCACCCTGCGCCGCTGCTCCCGCGACCGTCCGCGCAGCCCGCCGGGCAGGGCGCGGCCGTCGAGGACGATGCTCCCCCCGGTGATCCTCTGCAGACCCACGACCGCCCGCACCAGTGTGGTCTTCCCCGACCCCGACGCCCCTACGATGCCCACCGCCGCGCCCGGTGCGACGGCGAGGTCGACGCCGTCCAGGGCGAGGTGCCCGCGGTCGAACGAGACACGCAGGTCGCGGACTTGGAGGAGGGGCGGGGCCAGGCCGTCAGCCGAGGCTTCTCCGGCAGGGGCGCCGACGCCCTGTTCGGCGGCCCTTGCTCCCGTCACGCCCCGTGGCCCCGGCAGGGGGGAGCCCAGCGCGACCACGTCGTCGGCGATGCGTTCCACCAGGGCCGGGTCGTGGCAGGACAGGGCGACGGCCAGGTGGTGTTCGCGGGCCAGGTGGCACAGCAGGTCGCCGATCTCCTCGCGCAGTGCCGGATGGAGCCCGGCCGTGGGCTCGTCGAGGAGGAGGATGTCGGGGCGGCGGGCCAGCGCGCGAGCGAGGGCCACGCGGCGCTGCTGGCCGCCGGAGAGCGCGGCCGGGCGGCGGGCGGCGAGGCGGCCGTCCTCGTCGGGCAGGCGCACCTCGGCGAGGAGGGCGGCGACGGTGTCCCGCGTACGGTCGGCGGCGAGCTCACGGACGAGGGCGCGCACCCGCATTCGGGGGTTGAGGCCGGAGCCGGGGTCCTGGCCGACGTAGGCGAGGCGGTTCGCCCGCAGGGCGCGCAACTCCCGCTCCCCCAGGGCCAGGACGTCCGCGCCGAAGACCTCCACGGTGCCGGCCCTGCGGGTCGTGCCGGGCGGCAGCAGGCCGGTCAGGGCGCGCAGCAGGGTCGTCTTGCCGGACCCGGAGGGGCCGGTGAGGGCGGTGACCCGGCCGGGGCGCAGCGTGAGGTCCGCGTCCGACAGCAGCAGGCGTCCGTCGGGCGCCGTGACGGTGAGCCCGGTGACCCGGGCGGACACGGGCGTGTCGGGGGCCGGCTTCTCGGACCGGTAGCGGGGATCGTGGCTCACAGGACGGGCACCGCCTTCCGGCCGGTCTGCGGGGCGAGGGCGGCCGCCGCGAGGTTGACGCTCAGCGCGAGCAGGCCGATGGCGGCGCTGGGGGCGACCACGGCCCAGGGGTTGAGCAGGATGCCGGCCGAGTTCTCGCGGATCATCAACGCCCAGTCGGCGGCGGGAGGTTGCGGCCCGACCTGGAGGAACCCGGCGGTGGCGACCAGGTAGACGGCGGCGACGAAACGCAGCCCGAACAGGGCCAGCAGGGTCGCCCGCAGATTGGGCAGGATCTCGCGCAGCACGAGATGCCCCAGACGCTCCCCGCCGGCCTGCGCGGCCTCGACGTATCCCGTGGCGGCGAGCGGTACGGCGGCACCCGCGGCGAGCCGTACCGCGTAGGGGACACCGAGGGCGACGGCGGCGGCGACCACGGCGAGCCGGCCGCCGTCCGGCCAGGACAGCGTGACCAGCAGGATGCCGAGGACCGCGGGGAGCAGCATCAGCACGTCCGCGATCCGCTCGACGACCCGCCCGATCAGCGGCCGGACGGCACCGATCGCGCCGAGCACGGCCGCGGTCGCGGTGACCAGCACGGCCACCAGGAGCGAGGACAGCACGAGGTCGCGGCCGCCGGCCAGGAGTCGGCTCAGCACGTCCCGGCCGAGCTGGTCCCCGCCGAGGACGGCGTCCGCGCCGGGTTCGGCGTACGGGGCGGCCACCGGGGCGTCGACGGCGTGCGGGGCGAGCCAGGGGCCCGCGAGGGCGAGGGCGACGAGCAGCAGGGCGGGCAGCACACGCAGCACGGTGGCCCGGGTGCGCCGCCGGGCGGGCTTCGCGGGCCGCGCCGGCGCCTGTGGGGAAGCAGCGTCCGTCATCGTCGTACTCCCGTCATCGCGTCCCGGATCAGGTCGGCCACCAGCAGGACCCCCGTGACGACCGCGCCGGCGAGCGCGGTGACCCCGGCGATGACGGGGCTGTCGCGGTCGGTGACGGCGGAGGCCAGGACGGAGCCGATGCCGGGGTAGTTGAAGACGGTCTCCACGACGACGGCGCCGCCGAGCAGCATGCCGGTGGAGGTGGCGAGGCCGGCGGCGACGGTGGGCAGGGCGCCGGGCAGCACATGGCGGGTGAGGACGCGGTGCGGCGGCAGGCCGTCGAGGACCGCGGTCTCCACGTGCGGGGCACGGGCCTCGTCGGCGAGGGCGGCGCGCACGATCCGGGTGTTCCAGCCGGTCTGCGGGATCGTCAGGGCGAGGGCGGGCAGCACGAGCATGGTCCAGGAGTCGGGGTTGCCGTCGGCGTCGGTGAGGGTGACGGCGGGCAGCCAGCCGGTCCACAGGGACAGCACGAGCACCAGCGCGACCGCGACCACGAACTCGGGCAGCGCCAGCACGGCGGTGGCCGAGCCCGACACGGCCCGGTCCACGCGGCCGCCCGGCCGCAGGGCGGCCCAGCAGCCGAGCGCCGGCGACAGGACGGCGGTCAGCAGCAGCGCGATGCCGCCGAGGAGCAGGGTGTTGGGGAAGGCGCTGGAGAGCAGGCCGGTGACGGGTTCGCCGCGCGCGGAGGTGCCGAGGTCGCCGGTGGGCAGGCCGGACATCCAGTCCCAGAAGCGTTCCGGGACCGGCCGGTCGAGGCCGAGCAGCTCCCGGCGTTCCTGGATGTCGGCGGCGCTCTCGCCGCGCTCGGAGGTGGCGTTCGCCGCGTCGCCCGGCAGGAGTTCGACGGTGCCGAAGACCAGGGCGAGCAGCACGGCCAGCAGAGCGGCGCGCTTGACCAGCACCAGGCCGGTGCGGGCGAGCACGGACAGGACGACGGGCCGCGCCGGCCGGGCCTTGCCGGCCGGCGGGTTCACCTCCGGAGCCTTTCCGGTCGGCGCGGCCACGTCCGGGGTCAACGGCCCAGCCATGCCCGCTCGAGCTGGACCCGGCCGTAACCGGGCAGCGTGGGCAGCCCGTTCACCTTGGACCCGGCCAGGTCGATGCCGTCGGCCATGCCCCACAGCAGATAGCCGGAGCGGTCGTACTGGATCTGCTGGAGTTCCTTGAGCCGCGTGGCGCGTTCGGCGGGGTCGGCGGTGCCGATGGCCTTCTCGTAGGCGCGGTCGAAGGCCTTGTCGTCGAAGCCGGACTCGTTCTGGCCGCTGCCGGAGAGCAGGACCTTGCTGGCGAAGAACACCACCGAGTCGTTGGTGCCCCAGTAGGTGGTGTACAGGTCGCCCTTGAGCCAGGTCTTGTCCCAGAAGACGGCGGACTCCTGCTTGACGACCTTGATCTTCACCCCGGCCTCGCGGACCTGGGAGGCGAAGAGGGTGGCGGACTCGGCGAGGCCGGAGATGTCCTCGGTGGTGAGCAGTTCGTACGTCCTGGAGGTGTCGAACTTCGCCTCCTTCAGCAGCTGCTTGGCCCGGTCGAGGTCGCGGGCGCGCTGCGGGATGTCCTTGGCGTAGGCGGGGTCGCCGGTGCCGAGGATGTCGTTGGCGACGGTGCCGTAGCCGGAGAGCACCTGCTTCACCATGGCCTCGCGGTCGACGGCGAGGCGCAGGGCCTCACGGACCTTGGGGTCGGCGAAGGGGCCGTCGGCGGTGCGCATCACGATCGGCATCGCCATGTCGTTGGGCCGGCGGACGGTCTGGATGTCGCCCCGTCCCTCGGCCGTGCGGGCCGCGACCGCGCCGACGTTGGAGGCGAGGTCGATCTGCCCGGACAGCAGGGCGTTCGCCATGGCCTGCGGGCTCTCGAAGATCTTCACCTCGATGGCGTCGAGGTGCACGTCACCGCCGTACCACTGGTCGTTGCGCACCAGCCGGGCGTTGCCGCCGCGGTACCAGTCCAGCTTGAAGGGTCCGGTGCCGGGCGCCTTGGCGATGTCCTTGTCGGTGGTGCCCTTGGGCACGACGAACGTGGTCAGGCGGGTGAGCTGCGGGAGTTCGGCGTTGGGGTAGTCGGAGACGAGGACGACGGTGGAGTCGCCGTCGGCGGTGATGTTCTTCTCCTGGATGCCCGGCAGCCGGGAGGCGCCGGCGGGGGTGGCGCGCAGCCGGCGCAGCGAGAAGACGACGTCGTCGGCGGTGACGGGCGTGCCGTCGTGGAAGGTGGCGCCCTTGGCCAGGGTGAAGCGCCAGGTCTTCAGGTCGGCCGAGGGCTGCCAGCTCGCGGCGAGCCGGGGCTCGGTGTTGGGCTTGGAGCCGGGCACGGTCAGGGTGTCGTAGACGAGGCTGATGACGAGGTAGTCGCTCTCGTTGGACTGGGTGCCGTGCGGGTCGCGGGTGACGGCGCCGGCCCGGCCGAGGGCGCCGACGCGCAGGGTTCCGCCGCGGCGGGGCTTGCCCGAGTCGCCCTTGGCGGACCCGGCGGGGTCGTCGGAACTGCCGCCCGAGCAGGCGGTGATCAGGGCTGCGGCGCCGAAGGCACCGGTGGCCCACAGCAGTTGACGTCTCGACAGGTCCACGTCGTCCTCGTTTTCGCTGCGCGGAACTTCTTGCTGAGGTTTGCCTACCCTGACTCACAGCTGGGACACAAGACCGCACGGACTGTGATCTTCGCCAAGGTTAGGTAAGCCTTGCCTGCATCCTGTGAGGTGGCTATGTTTCTGCACAGCCACCAGGCGGTCACGGACCGCGACCGGCGACGCCCGCATCCATCCCGCACGGAACGGACGGACCAGCCCCATGCCGACGGGATCCGCACCCGTACGCACGCTTTCCCCCCACGCCACCGCCGAATTGACCGCGGCGGCCGAGAAACTCCTCATCGAGTCCGCCGGTTCGACGACCGACCCGACCCTGCTCCGCCAACTGCCTTCCGTCGTCGGTGAGTTGAGCGACGAGGTCCGGCACGCCTGCCGCCCCGTCGACACCCCCGAAGGCCTGTACGTCCTGCGCGGCCTGGAGGTCGACGACTCCGCCGTCGGGCCCACGCCCGCCCACTGGTCCCGCGTCGGTGACGCGGGCGCCCTGCACGACGTCGCCCTGCTGCTGCTCTCGGCCGCGATGGGCACGCCCATCGCCTGGGCCGGCCAGCAGGAGGGGCGGTTCGTGCACAACATCGTGCCCTCCCCCGGACACGAGGAGGAGCAGACCGGGGCGAGCAGCAGCGTGCTGCTCAGCCCGCACACCGAGGACGCCTTCCACCCGGGACGCGCCCATCTCCTGCTGCTCTCCTGCATGCGCAACCACGACGCGGTCGCCACCACTGCGGCGAGCGTCCGCCAGGTACAACTCTCCGACGAGGACCGGGAATTGCTCGGCCGCCGGGTGCTGCCGATCCTGCCCGACGACGCCTACGCCGAGGCACAGGCCTACGGCGGTGAAGCGCCGCCCGTGCCCACGCTGTGGGAGTCCGAGGACGGCCCCACCCTGCGCTTCGACCCCGCCTACACGCCCCTGGACCGCGCCCCCGAGGACCACCGGGCCGCCTACGGCCGCCTGGAGAGAGAGCTGGAGCGCGTCTCCGTCGCGGTGAGCCTCGCCCCCGGTGAGGTGCTGGTCGTGGACAACGACCTCGTGGTCCACGGCCGCGTCCCCTTCAAGGCCCGCTACGACGGCACGGACCGCTGGCTGAAACGTTCCTCCGTGCGCGTGCCGGGCCGCAGGACCCGGCCCGAGGCGGAGCGCTTCGAACACGGCTACGGACAGAAGGTTCTGGAGGCCCACGCATGACCGACACCCACGCCCCGGACACCGCCCTGCGCGTCCTGAGCACCAGCGACGTCGCCGGGATCGAGATCTCCCTCGCCGATGCCGTCTCCACCGTGGAGCAGGCGTACGGCACCCTCGCCGACGGCCGCTCCGACAACCCGCGCAAGCTGACCGTCAAGCCCGAGGACGGGCACTCGGTGGCGTACGCGATGCTCGGCAGGGACGGAGAACGCGGCGTCGTCGCCGTCAAGACGTCCTACAAGTACGGGCTCCACGAGGACCGCGACAAACAGCACTACTACACGACGCTGACCATCTACGACGACGCCACCGGGCTGCCCGTGGCGATGATGGACTGCGGCCGGATCGGTGCCCTGCGCACGCCCGCGGTCTCGGCCCTGCTCGCCCGTGAACTGGCCGCGCCCGGCAGCCGGGGCGCACTGGTCGTCGGCACGGGCACCCAGGGGCGGCTCGCGCTGCCGTTCCTGCTCACCACGATGCCGCAGCTGGAGCGGCTGATGCTGTTCGGGACGCATCCGGACGGGATACGTGCCGTACGGGAGCAGTTGCACGCGCACTTCCCCGACCGGGAGCTGGAGGTCGTCACCGATCTGCGGGCGGCCGCGCAGGAGGCCGACGTCGTGCTGGCCACCGCCGGGCCGAACACGCCCGCGTCCGTGGAGGCCGAGTGGCTGAAGCCCGCCGCGCTGTCGGTGCTGGTGGGATACGGCATCGCCGCGTCCACGCTGCACCGGGCCGACCGGGTCGTCGCCACGAGCGCCGCGCAGATGGCCGTCACGGGCACGGACATGGCCGACGCGGAGGGGCGGCTGCGGGAGGTGGACGCCGAGTTCCCCGAGGTGCTCGCGGGGCGGGCGGCCGGGCGGACCGACGCCGGTCAGCGGATCTTCGCGTACAACAGCGGGCTCGTCGTCACCGACATCGCGCTCGGCCACCGGTTCGCCGAGCTGGCGATCGCCCAGGGGCTGGGTACGGTGGTGCCGCTGTGGCGGTGACGACGGTCGCGGCGCCGCCCTCGCTGCCCGCTCACATCGCCGCGGAGACACAGGCGTTCCTCGACGCGCCGGCACTGCTTCAGGAGCTGAGCCATGGGCTCGGCGGCCCGTACCACGCGCTGTTCCCGGAGCGGTTCGACACCAACGCCCGTGCCTTCACCGCGGTGCTGGAGGAGGCCGGGGTCGCGGGCAGGGTGTACTTCGCCAAGAAGGCCAACAAGGCAGCCGTGTTCGCCGAACGGGCCGCCGTGCTGGGCCTCGGGGTGGACGTGGCGAGCCACGGGGAGCTGCGCGAGGCACTGGCCGCGGGCGTGGCCGGCGCGGACCTGGTGGTGACCGGGCCCGCGAAGAGCGACGTCCTGCTGCGGGTGGCCGTGCTCCAGGGGGCGCTGGTCGCGGTGGACGCCTTGGACGAGCTGGAGCGGCTCACCGCGATCGCCGCCGAACTGGGGCGTGTTTCCCGGGTGTTGCTGCGTGTGCTGCCGGGCGGACAGCCCCACAGCCGGTTCGGCATGAGCCCCGAGGAGCTGCGCACAGCGCTCGGCAGGACCGACGGCCTGCACGTCGAGGGGTTCAGCTTCCATCTCTCCGGCTACGACCCTCAGGCCCGCGCCGATCTCGCCGGCGAGCTCGTCGGTCTGTGCCGTGAGGCACGAGGCCTCGGCCTGCGGGCCGACCGGATCAGCATCGGCGGCGGGTTCGCCGTCGACTACGTCGGCGGGGACGACTGGCGGCGGTTCCAGCGGGAGCAGCTCCCCGAGCACTTCCACGCCGGCAAGTCCTTCCACGGCGGCTTCTACCCCTACCACTCCCCCGTCGCCGGGGCCGAGGCCCTGCGGGCGGTCCTGGCGGCCACCCCGAAGGGCGAACGGGCCCCGCTGTCCGCGCTCCTGCGGGACGCCGGCGTGGCCCTCCTCGTCGAGCCCGGCCGGGCCCTGCTGGACCAGGCCGGATGCACCGTGTTCCGCGTGCAGGGCGTCAAGGAGCGGGACGGGCACGGGATCCTCACCGTCGACGGGAGCAGTCTGAGCCTGTCGGAGCAGTGGTTCGACAGCGAGTTTCTGCCGGACCCGGTGCTGGTCCCGAACGGGCCGCGGGAGAGGCGCACCCACCCGGCCTGTGTGGGGGCCGCCACCTGCCTGGAGTCCGACATGCTCACCTGGCGCACGGTGCCCTTCCCGCACCGGCCGCAGGTCGGTGACCTGCTGGTGTACCTCAACACCTCCGGCTACCAGATGGACTCCAACGAGTCCCCGTTCCACGAGCTGCCCCTGCCGCCGAAGGTGGTCGTCGAGGCGGCTCCCGGTTCCCCCCGTCCCCGCTGGCGCCTCGACCGCCACCCGTAGGGAGAAACCCGATGAACCACCCCCTGCACCGCCCCGCCGTCGTGCGCCGGGTCTCCGAACTGATCGGCGCCACGCCGCTGTTCGAGCTGTGCCGCACCGAGGACGACGTACGGCTGCTGCTGAAGCTGGAGCAGTTCAACCCGACCGGCACCGCGAAGATCCGGATGGCCCGGCAGATGGTGATCGACGCCGAGGAGCGCGGTCTGCTGAAGCCGGGCGGCCGGATCGTGGAGTCGACCTCCGGGAACACCGGCCTCGGCCTCGCGGTCGTCGCCGCCGAGCGCGGGTACACCTTCACGGCCGTCGTCGACCATCACGCCGCCGCCGACAAGCTGCGCGCGATGAAGGCGCTCGGCGCCGAACTGATCTACGTCGCCGACGACGGTGACGAGGAGCTGAACACCGCCGCCCGCGAGGAGTTCGCCGAGAAGCTGGCGGCCGAGACGCCCGGCGCGTACTTCACCGAGCAGCACAACAACCCGGCGAACGGCGTCGGTTACCACCCCGTGGCCGACGAGCTGTACGCCGCGCTGGACGGTCGCGTCGACCTCCTGATCGGGGCCGTCGGAACCGGCGGCGGGCTGTTCGGGACCGCGGGCCCGCTGCGCCGGACCGTGCCGGACGTGCGGATCGTCGGTGTGGAGCCGAAGGGGTCCATCGCCTTCGGCCCGCCCGCCCACGACTACTACCAGTCCGGCACCGGCACCCCCGAGGGCGCCACCATCGGCACGATGGTCGACTACGACCTGCTCGACGAGGGCGTGAAGGTCGGCGACGTCGAGGCGTTCGCGACCGCCCGGGCCGTCGCCCGGCGCACCGGGCTGCTGATCGGCGGCTCGGCGGGCGGCGTCGTCTACGAGGCCCTTACCCGGCTGTCGGCCCTGCCACCGGGAACGACTATGGTCGCGCTGGTCAACGACGGCGGAGAGAAGTACATGGACACGGTGTTCGACGACGACTGGATGTCGGCGCGCGATCTGCTCGATCCCGACGTCGAGCGCGAGGTCGAGGCGCTCCTCGTCAAGCACCGGCGCAGCCCGCAGGACCACCCGCAGGAAATGAACTGATGCCGCCCGCTCTTACCCGTCTGCTCACCGACAGCCGCGCCCTGGCCACGCTCGCCGTGCCGCTGGCCCTCACCCAGCTCGCGCAGGTCGCGCTCACCACCACCGACACCGTCATGATGGGCCTCATCGGCACCGAGGCCCTCGCGGCGGGCGGTCTGGCGATGGTGATCTTCAACCAGCTGCGCACGATGGGCGTCGGCCTGGTGACCGCGGTCGGCAACCAGGTCGCCGCCGCCGACGCGCGGCGCGAGAAGGACGGCTCGGCTCAGGCGGTGGCGGAACTGCGCGACCTCGTGCGCGCGAGCCTGCTGCTGGCCACCCTCGCGGGCGCGGCCGGTGCGGTGCTGATGGTGCTCGTCGGGCACGCCGTGCGCTGGCTCGGCCAGGACCCGGACGTGGTCGACGCGGCCCAGCCGGTGCTGTACGCGATGGCGCCGGGTCTGCTGCCGTGTCTGTGGTTCCAGGCGATACGGCAGTTCACCGTCGGCATGCGCCGCCCGCAGGCCCTGCTGCGCATCACCCTCGCCTCGATCGCCGTCAACGCGGGCCTGAACTGGGTGTTCATCCACGGCACCTGGTTCTTCCCGGACCTCGGCCTGCCGGGCATCGGGCTGGCCACGTCGTCGGTGTACGCGCTGTCGTTCCTCGCGCTGTACGTCTCCGCCCGCCGTGACGAGCGGCTCGCGCCGCTGCTGTCCTTGAGCGTGTGGAAGACGCGTCCGGCCACCCTGCGCCGGCTGACCGGCCTCGGCACGCCGATCGCCGCGACCTATGGCTCGGAGGCCGGGTTCTTCTCGGTCGTGGCCCTGCTGATCGGCAGCTTCGGCACGGCGGCGCTGGCCGCGCACACGGCCGTCAACCAGCTCGTCTACATCGTGTTCCAGATCGCGGTCGGGCTGTCCCACGCCGCGTCCCTGGGCGTCAGCCGGGAGCTCGCGCTCGGCAACACGGCGGCCGCCCGGCGCCTTCAGCAGACCGCGCTGGCCTGCGCGGCGGCGGTGATGGCGGTGGTCGCGCTGGTCTACGGAACCGTGCCGGAGCTGGTGCTGGCCCCGTTCTTCGACACCGGGAACGACAAGGCGACCGACATCGCGGTGCAGTTGCTGCTGGTGGCCGCGGTGCTGCAGTTCTTCGACTGCGCGCAGAACATCGGTGTGGGTCTGCTGCGCGGCCTGGACGACACCAAGGGCGGCTTCCGCGTCACCCTGGTCGGCTACTGGCTCGTCGGCCTTCCGGCGGCGGCCCTGCTGGGCTTCGCCGCGGGCCTGGACACCCTCGGGGTGTGGCTGGGCCTGCTGACGGGCCTGGCGACGACGGCCGTGCTGCTGCTGCGCAGGTTCGCGCGGGGCCTGGAGCGGCTGCCCGCGGCCGAGGCGGCGGCCGCCTGAACGACGGCCGCGCCGCGTACCGTTCAGCCCTCGACGAGGACGATCTCCTGCTGCTGAGCCGCGTGGAAACGGGGCATCAGCAGCAGGCCGCTGTGGGGGCTCAGCTCCATCAGCGTGGCCTCGACCCGGGCGGCGCCGGGCTTCAGGGTGCCGGGCTGCGGGCGGCCGGAGTTCGACCAGCGGTGTTCGATCCCGTCGCACACGGCCTGGGTGCCGCCGATGCCGTACCGGACCGACGGCTGGCTCTGGCTGACCGAGGAGCTCACGAACACCGGCCCGCTGCCGCCGGCGCAGCGGTAGGTGCCGGCGAGGGTGATCGTGCCGTCGGGCGCGATCCGGCCGGTCGTGTCGACGGTGACCGACTCGTAGGGGTCGGCGGTGGCGGAATCGTAGGGGTCGGCGGTGGCGGACCCGGCGGGCACGCCGAGCAGCAGCAGCGCGGCACCGGCGGCGGCACCGAGGAAGGAACGGTACGTCATGGGGGGAAACCTCCTGGTATGGGGGGATTCCACAGGTACCGGGCCGCCGGGCCGCGAGCGGTGACCTTCACCCCTTCGACGGCGTGTTGATCAGGCCTCTCGGCCGCTACGGCAGTACGGCGAACCCGTCCAGCTCCACCCGCGCCGCCTCGTCCCACAGCCGTACGACCTGCACCACGGCCATCGCCGGGTACTCCCGCCCGGCCAACCGCCGCCATACGCGGCCCAGTTCGGCCGCGCACTCCCGGTACTCGGTGACGTCCGTGGCGTAGACGGTCACCCGGGCCAGGTCGGCCGGGGTGCCACCGGCCGCTGCGAGGGCGGTGAGCAGGTTGCCCAGCGCCTTCTCGAACTGCTCGGGCAGCGTCCGCCCGGTCACCTTGCCGTCGCCGTCCAGGGCCGTCTGCCCGGCGAGGAACACCACCCGGGACCCGGCGGCGACGACGGCGTGCGAGAAGCCGGCGGGCGGGGACAGCTCGGGCGGGTTGACGCGCTCGGCAGTCATACGACGGGCCCCCTCGTGCTCGTCCGGTACGTCTCCTTGGCGATGATCCCGCGCTGCACCTCGCTGGCCCCCTCGTAGATCCGCGGGGCGCGCACCTCGCGGTAGAGGTGCTCCAGCAGATGGCCGCGGCGCAGGGCGCGGGCCCCGTGCAGCTGGACCGCGGCGTCGACGACGTACTGCGCGGTCTCGGTGGCGAGCAGCTTCGCCATCGCCGCGCGCCGCGGTACGTCCGGGTCGCCGCGGTCGTACGCCGAGGCCGCCGCGTACACCATCAGCCGGGCCGCCTCGGTGCGCAGCGCCATCTCGGCGACCTGGTGGGCGACGGCCTGCAGGTCGCTCAACGGCCCGCCGAAGGCCTCCCGTTCGGCGGTGTGGGCGAGGCTCGCGTCGAGCGCGGCCTGGGCCATCCCGACGGCGAAGGCGCCGACGCTGGGCCGGAAGAGGGTGAGGGTGCCGAGGGCGACGCGCAGTCCGTGGCCCTCCTCGCCGAGGACGTCGTCGGCGGTGACCGGTACGGCGTCGAAGGCCAGGGCCCCGATCGGGTGCGGGGAGAGCATCTCCAGGCCGGTGCCGGTCAGGCCGGGTCGGTCGGCGGGGACCAGGAAGGCGGTGACGCCGTGCGGGCCGGGCGCGGTGCGGGCGAAGACGGTGTAGAAGTCGGCCTCGGGGGCGTTGGAGATCCAGCGTTTGTCACCGGTGAGCCGCCATCGGCCGGGGCCGTCCGGGTCGGCCGCCAGAGACAGCGCGGCCGCGTCCGAGCCGGCGCCGGGCTCGGTCAGCGCGAAGGCGGCCACCGCGGAGCCGTCGGCGACCTTCGGCAGCCAGCGCTCGCGCTGGGCGGGTGCGCCATGGGCGTGCACCGGGTGGGCGCCCAGACCCTGGAGGGCGAGCGCGGTCTCCGCCTCGGTGCAGGCGTAGGCGAGGGACTCGCGCATCAGGCACAGGTCCAGGGCGCCGGAGGTGAACAGGCGCTCCAGCAGCCCGAGCCGGCCGAGCTCGGCGACGAGCGGGCGGTTGACGTGCCCCTCCTCACCCTTGTCGACGAGCGGGCGCAGCCGTTCCTCCGCCAGGGCGCGCAGCTCCGCACACCAGGCGGTTTGTGCCGGTTCGAGCGAGAATGCCGTCATCGCCGGTCCCCTCTGCCAGGCCTGCCCCGACCATATCGCGCTCCCTTGACTGCCGTCACCAAGGCGATACGCTCCTAGCGCGAGCCCACCACACCGAGGGGGCGCCATGCATCAGACGGCCCACGTCGACACCTTCGCGCGCGACCACCTCCCGCCGCGCGAGCAGTGGCCCGAACTCCGCTTCGACCTGCCGGAGCTGCACTACCCCGACCGGCTGAACTGCGCGGCCGAACTGCTCCACGGCCCGCCCGGCGACCGCCCGGCGTTCCACACCCAGGACGCGACCTGGACGTACGGCGAGCTGCGCGCCCGGGTCGACCGGATCGCGCACGTCCTCACCGGCGAGCTGGGGGTGGTGCCCGGCAACCGGGTGCTGCTGCGCGGCCCCACCACGCCATGGCTGGCGGCGTGCTGGCTGGCGGTGCTGAAGGCCGGCGCGGTCGCCGTCACGGTCCTCGCCCAGCAGCGCCCGCACGAGCTGCGCACCATGGGCGAGATCGCCCGGGTGGAGCACGCCCTGTGCGACATCCGCTCGGTCGACGACCTCGTCAAGGCGGAGATTCCGGGGCTGCGCATCACGACGTACGGCGGTGACGGCCCGGACGACCTGCTGCGCAGGCCCGCTCCGGACACGCCGTACCGGGCCGTGGACACCGCGGCCGACGACGTGGCACTGATCGCGTTCACCTCGGGCACCACAGGTCGCCCGAAGGGGTGTATCCACTTCCACCGGGATGTGCTGGCGATCGCCGACACCTTCTCCCAGCATGTGGTGCAGCCACATCAGGACGATGTCTTCGCGGGCAGTCCCCCGCTCGGCTTCACCTTCGGCCTCGGCGGTCTCGTCGTCTTCCCGCTGCGCGCCGGCGCCTCCGCCCTGCTCCTCGAGCAGTCCGGCCCCCGCCAACTGCTGCCCGCGATCGCCGAGCACCGCGTCTCGGTGCTGTTCACGGCGCCGACCGCCTACCGGGCCATGCTCGCCGAGGCGGACGGGCACGACCTGGGCTCCCTGCGCCGCTGCGTGTCGGCCGGCGAGAACCTCCCCGAGGCCACCTGGCACGCCTGGCACGAGCGCACCGGCCTGCGGATCATCAACGGCATCGGCGCCACCGAGCTGCTGCACATCTTCATCTCCGCCGCCGACGACGCCGCCCGCCCCGGCCGCACCGGCGTCCCCGTCCCCGGCTGGCAGGCGCGCGTGCAGGACGAGAACGGCGACCCCGTGCCCGACGGCGAACCCGGACTGCTCGCCGTACGCGGCCCGGTCGGCTGCCGCTATCTCGCCGACCCGCGCCAGAGCGTCTACGTCCGGGGCGGCTGGAACGTCACCGGGGACACCTACGTCCGCGAACCCGACGGCTGGTTCCGCTATGTCGCCCGCGCCGACGACATGATCATCTCGGCCGGGTACAACATCGCGGGCCCCGAGGTCGAGGACGCGCTGCTGCGTCACCCGGACGTGGTCGAGGCAGCCGTGGTCGGCCGGCCCGACGAGGCCCGCGGCCAGGTCGTCGTCGCCTTCGCCGTCCTGCGCGAGGGCGCGAGGCGGGACCCGGACGCCCTGCGCGCCTTCGTCAAGCAGGAGCTGGCACCGTACAAGTGTCCGCGCGAGATCGTGTTCCTGGACGCCCTGCCGCGCACGGCCACCGGCAAACTCCAGCGCTTCCGGCTGCGCACCGAGGGTGACCAGCAGTGATGCCGACGACCTAAGATGATCAACGTGTCCGACCAGCATGCTCCGCGGTCTTTGATCGTCACGTTCTACGGCGCGTACGGCCGCCTCTTCCCCGGCCCCGTGCCCGTCGCCGAGCTGATCCGGCTGCTCGCCGCGGTGGGCGTGGACGCGCCCTCCGTGCGGTCGTCGGTGTCCCGCCTCAAACGCCGCGGCCTGCTGGTGCCGGCCCGCACGGCCGAGGGCGCGGCGGGCTACGAACTCTCCCCCGACGCCCACCAGTTGATGCGGGACGGCGACCGCCGGGTGTACTCCACCGCGCCGCCCGAGGACGAGGGCTGGGTCCTGGCCGTGTTCTCGGTGCCGGAGTCGGAGCGGCAGAAACGGCATGTGCTGCGCTCCCGGCTGGCCGGGCTCGGCTTCGGCACGGCCACGCCCGGCGTGTGGATCGCCCCGGCCCGGCTGTACGAGGAGGCCCGGCACACCCTTCAGCGGCTGCGCCTGGACCCGTACGTCGACTTCTTCCGCGGTGAGCACCTCGGCTTCGCGGCGACCGCCGAGGCCGTCGCCCGCTGGTGGGACCTGGCGGCGATCGCCAAGGAGCACGAGGCGTTCCTCGACCGGCACGCGCGCGTGCTCGACGCCTGGGAGGGGCGCGCGGACACCCCGCCCGAGGAGGCGTACCGCGACTACCTCCTCGCACTGGATTCCTGGCGCCATCTGCCGTACACCGACCCCGGCCTGCCCGCGCACCTGCTGCCCGCCGGCTGGCCGGGCGCCCGCTCCGCAGCCGTGTTCCGCGGCCTGCACGAGCGACTGCGGGACGCGGGCGCCGAGTTCGCCGGCGTCAGAGGCTGAGGCGCGGTTTCGGGGCGTCCGTGCGGCCGGTGTTGGGCCGTCTGCTGCCCGCCTTGTAGGGGTCGGGCCAGACCACGCCCGGTCCGTCGTAGCCCTGCTCGGCGGCCGCGTGCAGCGTCCAGTGCGGGTCGTACAGATGCGGCCGGGCCAGCGCGCACAGGTCCGTGCGGCCCGCCAGGATCAGGGAGTTGACGTCGTCCCAGGAGGAGATCGCGCCGACCGCGATCACCGGGACGCGCGCCTCGTGCCGGATGCGGTCGGCGAACGGCGTCTGGTACGACCGCCCGAACTCCGGCCGCTCCTCGGCCACCACCTGCCCGGTCGACACGTCGATCGCGTCGGCGCCGTGCGCCACGAAGGCCCGCGCGATCCGCACGGCGTCCTCGGCGGTGTTGCCGCCCTGCGCCCAGTCGGTGGCCGAGATCCGCACGGTCAGCGGCTTCTCCTCCGGCCACACCCGGCGTACGGCGTCGAAGACCTCCAGCGGGAACCGCAGACGCCGCTCCAGCGAGCCGCCGTAGGCGTCGGTGCGCAGGTTGGTCAGCGGGGAGAGGAACCCGGAGAGCAGATAGCCGTGCGCGCAGTGCAGTTCGAGCAGATCGAACCCGGCGCGGGCGGCCCGCCCGGCCGCGGCCGTGAACTGCTCGCGCAGATCCGTCAGTTGGGCCCGGGAGAGCTGGCGCGGGGTCTGGCTGCCCGGCTTGTACGGCAGCGGGGACGCGGCCACCAGCGGCCAGTTGCCCTCGGGCAGCGGCTCGTCCAGGCCCTCCCACATCCGCTGCGTCGAGCCCTTGCGGCCGGAGTGGCCGAGCTGGATGCCGATCGCCGTGCCGGGCGCCTGCGTGTGCACGAAGTCGACGATCCGCTTCCACGCCTCCCCCTGTCTGCCGTTGTACAGACCGGCACAGCCCGGCGTGATCCGGCCCTCCTCGCTCACGCACACCATCTCGGTCATCACCAGCCCGGCCCCGCCGAGCGCCCGCGCGCCGAGGTGCACGAGGTGGAAGTCGCCGGGTACGCCGTCCTCGGCCGAGTACATGTCCATCGGCGAGACGACGACCCGGTTGCGCAGGGTCAGCCCGCGCAGCCGGAACGGGGTGAACATCGGGGGCGTGCCCGGCGGGCAGCCGAACTCCCGCTCCACGGCCTCGGTGAAGTGGGCGTCGCGCAGCCGGAGGTTGTCGTGGGTGACGCGGCGGCTGCGGGTGAGCAGGTTGAACGCGAACTGGCGCGGCGGCTGGTCGAGGTAGGAGGCGAGGTTCTCGAACCACCCCAGGCTGGCCCTGGCGGCCCGCTGCGTGGAGGCCACGACGGGCCTGCGCTCCTCCTCGTACGCCGCGAGGGCCTCCGGCAGACCGGGCTGCTCCTGAAGGCAGGCCGCCAGGGCGAGGGCGTCCTCGACCGCGAGCTTGGTGCCCGAGCCGATGGAGAAGTGGGCCGTGTGGGCGGCGTCCCCGAGCAGGACGAGGTTCTCGTGGGACCACTTCCTGTTGACGATCGTACGGAAGGTCGTCCAGGTGGAGTTGTTGGAGTGCAGCGGCCTGCCGCGCAGCGCCTCCGCGAAGATCTTGGCGCACCGGTCGATCGACTCGCCGGTGTCCTGTTCGTCGAAACCGGCCGCGCGCCAGACCTCTTCGCGCATTTCGACGATGACCGTGGAGGCGTCGACCGCGTACGGGTAGCCGTGGAGTTGCATCACGCCGTGTTCGGTCTCGGCGATCTCGAAGCGGAAGGCTTCGAACGGGAAGTCGGCGGCGAGCCAGATGTAGCGGCAGTGGTGGGTGTCGATGGTGGGCCGGAAGGTGTCGGCGTAGGTCTGGCGGGTGGTGCTGTTGACTCCGTCGGCGGCGATGACGAGGTCGTGGGTGTCCTTGAGGCCGGGCGGGGCCTCGGTGCGGAAGCGGAGGTCGACGCCGAGGTCGTTGCACCTCTTGTGGAGGATCTGCAGGAGGCGTTTCCTGCCGAGGGCCGCGAAGCCGTGGCCTCCGGAGGTGTGGCGGGTGCCTCGGTGGATCATGTCGATGTCGTCCCAGCGTACGAAGTGCCGCTGGAGGGACTCGTAGACGGTCGGGTCCGCGTGTTCGATGCCGCCGAGGGTTTCGTCGGAGAGGACGACTCCGAAGCCGAAGGTGTCGTCGGGGGCGTTGCGTTCCCAGAGGGTGATCTCGCGGGTGGGGTCGAGGCGTTTGAGCAGGGCTGCGGCGTAGAGGCCGCCTGGGCCGCCGCCGATGATCGCGATCCGGTGGGGGTGGCTTGTCGTCGTTGGCGGCTGCGGGTTGTCTGTGGTTGCTCGCGCAGTTCCCCGCGCCCCTGAGGCACCCATGTCAGCGTCCCTTCCATTTCGGGGGGCGCTTTTCTGCGAATGCGGCGTGGAACTCGGCGTAGTCCTCGCCGTTCATCAGGAGGGCCTGGGTCGAGGCGTCCATCTCCACCGCCGCTGCCAGCGGCATGTCCAGCTCCGCTGTCAGCAGGGCCTTCGTCTGGGCGTGGGCCAGGGCGGGGCCCTCGGCGAGGCGGCGGGCGAGTTCCTGGGCCCGCTCGTCGGCGCGGCCCTCCTCCGTGAGTTCGCTGATGAGGCCGATGCGTTCTGCTTCCGGGGCTCTCACCTGGTCGCCCAGCATCAGCAGGCGGGTGGCGTGGCCGAGGCCGATCACCCTCGGGAGGAGGTACGCCGCGCCCATGTCGCCGCCGGAGAGGCCGACGCGGGTGAAGAGGAAGGCGAAGCGGGCCGAGGGGTCGGCGACCCGGAAGTCCGCTGCCAGGGCGAGGACCGCTCCCGCGCCCGCGGCCACGCCGTGGACGGCCGCGATCACCGGGAAGGGCGCCTCGCGGATCGCCCGGACCACCTGGCCCGTCATCCGGTTGAAGTCGAGGAGCTGAGCGGTGTCCATCGACAGGGTCGCGCCGATGATCTCGTCCACGTCGCCGCCGGAGCAGAAGCCGCGGCCCTCACCGGCCAGGACGAGGGCCCGTACGGCCCGTTCCCGGGACAGCTCGGCGAGCAGGTCGCGCAGGTCGGCGTAGGCGCCGAAGGTGAGCGCGTTGAGCTTGGCCGGGCGGGCGAGGGTGACGGTGGCGACGCCGTCGGTGAGGTCGAGGCGCAGATGGCGCCAGTCGGCGGTGCGGGTGGCGGAGCCGGTGAAGGGACTCATGACGTGCGGCCTCCTCGGGCGGGCACTGCCTCACAGAGCTCTGTCCCTCGAAGTTATCACCGATCCGTGACTGCCGTCACGAGAGCGCGACAGGCTGGCTCGTGCCCGGATGTCACAGACGTCACCGGCGCTCCCTGGGTCCTCTACAGCGTCGTAACAGCGGGAGTGGATGCGGGAGGCGGGGCGTTGCCCGGGGTAGGCCGCAGACAGCGGGGCCGAACGCCCCGTGCGACGCCCGTCGTGCGACTGCGCCGGGGGCGCCGTACCATTCCTAAGGTTGAAAGCAGGACAGCCTGATGATCACGGTCGGGACCCCCTGCGCCATGAACGGACTCACCTTGCACGAACGCCCCGCACCCCCCGCCTCCTGGCGCGTCGCGCTGCCGCACTCCACCGCGGCCGTGCCCGTGGCGCGTGCGCTGGTCCGGTCGGCGCTGACGGAGGGGGAGCACGGCGCGGACTGCGACACCGCGGAGCTGCTGACCGCGGAGCTGGTGGCGAACGCCGTCGAGCACACCGCCGGACCCGCTCCCATAGAGCTGGTCGTCCGGCTGGGGCCGGCCGGCTGCCAGGTCGAGGTGCACGACCCCGACCCGGAGCCGCCCGGCGATCTCGCGCACGCCGCGGACGAGGTGCCCGATGTCTGGCAGGAGGGCGGGCGCGGGCTGCTGCTGATCCGCGCCCTCAGCTCGTCCTGCGGGCACCGCCCCACCGAGTCCGGCAAGGCGGTGTGGTTCAGACTGCCTGCGGTACCGCCTCAGCGGCGTCCTGGGCCGGCTGAGTGACCGGCGTCGTAAGCCGCGAGTTGCGGCGGCCGTAGCCGAGGTAGATCAGCAGGCCGACCGCGAGGAACACGGCGAACTGGACCCAGGTCTGCCAGCCGGTCTCGTACATCAGGTACAGGCAGAAGCCGACGCCGAGCAGCGGCACGACCGGGAACAGCGGCACACGGAAGGTGCGCGGCAGCTCCGGCTCGTTGCGGCGCAGGGCGATCACCGCGATGTTGACGACGGCCATGATGGCGAGCGTGCCGATGGTGCACAGGTTCATCACCGCGTCCAGGGAGGCGAAGGCCGCCGGGACCGCGAAGACGACCGCGACGATCATCGTGCCGGCGACCGGCGTGGCGGTGCGCGGGGAGACCTTCTCGAAGACGGCCGGGACGAGACCGTCGCGGGACATGGACAGCAGGATGCGGGTCTGGCCGTACATCACGGCGAGCACCACCGAGGCGATGGCGACGACCGCGCCGAAGGCGACGATGGCGCCGCCGATCGTGGAGCCGGTGACCTGGTTGACGACGTACGACAGCGCGGCGGGGCGGCCGCCGACCTCGTCGGCGCCGACGGCCCCGATCGCGGCGAGCGCGACGGCGCAGTAGAGCAGGGTGACGACGCCCATGCAGACGAGGATCGCGATGGGCACGTCCCGGCGCGGGTTCTTGGCCTCCTCGCCGGTGGTGGTGATCGCGTCGAAGCCGATGTAGGAGAAGAAGGCGGCGGTGGTGCCCGCGCCGATGCCGCCGAGGCCGGCCGGGGTGAAGGGGCTGAGGTTGCCGTCCTTGAAGGCGCTGTAGCCGATCGCGCAGAACGCGAGCAGGATGGCGAGCTTCAGCACGGCCATGGCGGCCGTCGCCCGGGCGCTCTCGCGCACACCGCGCACCAGCAGCACGCAGGCCATGGCGATGACCAGCACGGCGGGGAGGTTCGCGATGCCGCCCTCGCCGGGTCCGGCGGACAGCGCGGCGGGGAGCTGGACGCCGAGGACGCTGTCGAGCAGTTCGTTGACGTACTGGCTCCAGCCGACCGCGACGGCCGAGATGGAGATGCCGTACTCCAGCAGCAGGCACCAGCCGATGAGGAAGGCGGTGGTCTCGCCGAGGCTGGCGTAGGCGAAGGAGTACGAGGAGCCGGAGACCGGGATCGCGCCGGCCAGCTCGGCGAACGCGAACGCGGTGAACACGCAGGTGATCGCGGCCAGGACGAAGGAGACGACGACCGCGGGGCCGGCCTGGGCGACCGAGTCGGACAGGCCGACGAAGATGCCGGTGCCGACGATCGCGCCGACGCCGAAGCAGATCAGCTGGAACAGGCCCATCGTGCGACGCAGGCCGTGGCCCTCGCGGTCGGCACCGGATTCGGCGACCAGAAGGGCGGGGGATTTGATGCGGGGCATTGCGGGTGGTGCTCGTTTCTGGGGACGGGGTGCGCCCGGGTGGGGGCGCGCGACGGCCGCGGAAGGGGTGGCTCCGGGCCGCCGGACAGCATAAGGCCTGATCAGGCCCTGGACGCGTGAAGGTTGCCTCAGGCGAGCGTGGCTACGAGCACGGCCTTGATGGTGTGCAGCCGGTTCTCGGCCTCGTCGAAGACGATCGAGTGGGCGGACTCGAAGACCTCGTCGGTGACCTCCAGCGATTCCAGGCCGTAGGTCTCGAAGATCTCCTGGCCCACCTTGGTGCCCAGGTCGTGGAAGGCCGGCAGGCAGTGCAGGAACTTCACGTCGGGGTTGCCGGTGGCGCGCAGCACGTCCATCGTCACGGCGTACGGGGCGAGGGCGGCGATGCGCTCCTCCCAGACACCCTTGGGCTCGCCCATGGACACCCAGACGTCGGTGGCGACGAAGTCCGCGCCGCGCACGCCCTCCTCCAGGGACTCGGTGAGGGTGACCCGAGCGCCGCTGGACGCGGCCAGCTCGTGCGCCCGGTCGACGATCTCCTGGGCCGGCCAGTACGACTTCGGCGCGACGATCCGTACGTCCATGCCGAGCAGGGCGCCGGTGATCAGGTAGGAGTTGCCCATGTTGAAGCGGGCGTCGCCGAGGTAGGCGAAGGCGATCCGGTCGAGCGGCTTGCTGCTGTGCTCGGTCATGGTGAGCACGTCGGCGAGCATCTGGGTGGGGTGCCAGTCGTCGGTGAGGCCGTTGTAGACGGGCACGCCCGCGTAGGCGGCCAGTTCCTCGACCTTGGCCTGGCTGTCGCCGCGGTACTCGATGCCGTCGAACATCCGGCCGAGGACCCGGGCGGTGTCCTTCACCGACTCCTTGTGCCCGATCTGCGAGCCGGACGGGTCGAGGTAGGTGGTGGAGGCGCCCTGGTCGGCGGCGGCGACCTCGAACGCGCAGCGGGTGCGCGTCGAGGTCTTCTCGAAGATCAGCGCGATGTTCTTGCCGGTGAGGTGCCGCTGTTCCGTCCCGGCCCGCTTGGCCGCCTTCAGCTCCGCGGCCAGCTCGACGAGACCGCGGAACTCCTGAGCGGTGAGGTCCAGCTCCTTGAGGAAGTGGCGGCCGGCGAGGGCGGTCGGGACAGTCGCCATGGGGGCGCTCCAGTAGGGACGAGAACAAGGACGATGTAACTCTATACGAAGCTCAGAATTTCTATACGGCGTCTCGCTCCACGGGACAGCTCATACAGCGCGGTCCGCCCCTCCCCCGCCCCAGCTCGCTGCCCGGGATCTCGATGACCTCGATGCCCTGCTTGCGCAGATGCGTGTTGGTGGTGGAGTTGCGCTCGTAGGCGACGACCACGCCCGGCTCGACGGCGAGGACATTGCAGCCGTCGTCCCACTGCTCACGCTCGGCCGCGTGCACGTCCTGGGTGGCGGTCAGGACCCTGATCTCGCTCAGCCCGAGCGCGGCGGCGATCGCGCGGTGCATGTGCTCGGGCGGATGGTCGGTGACCTTCAGCTCCTTCTCGCCGGCGCCCGGTTCGATGGTGTAGGAGCGGAGCATGCCGAGGCCGGCGTACTGGGTGAAGACATCGCCGTCGACCATGGTCATCACGGTGTCGAGATGCATCAGGGCGCGCCGCTTGGGCATGTCGAGCGCCACGATCGTCTGCGCGGACCCGGCCGCGAACAGCTTGTGCGCGAGCATCTCGACGGCCTGCGGGGTGGTGCGCTCGCTCATGCCGATCAGGACGGCGCCGTTGCCGATCACCAGCACGTCACCGCCCTCGATGGTGGACGGGTAGTCGGCCTGGCCCTCCGACCAGATGTGGAACGGCTCGTCACGGAAGAGCGGGTGGTGCCGGTAGATGGCCTCGAAGTGCACGGTCTCGCGCTGCCGGGCGGGCCAGCGCATGGCGTTGATGGAGACGCCGTCGTAGATCCAGGCGGAGGTGTCGCGGGTGAAGAGGTGGTTGGGCAGCGGGCGCAGCAGGAAGTCGTCGAGGTCCATCACATGGAAGCGGACCGAGGTGGGCTCGGTGTGCCCTTCCAGGAACTCGCGCTTGGTCATGCCGCCGACCAGCGCCTCGGCCAGGTCCCGGGCGGGCATGGCCTCGAAGGCGGCGCGCAGATGGCCGGTGGCCAGTGGCCCGTACTCCTTCTCGTCGAAGACCTGGTCCAGGACGAGCGCTCGGGCCGCCGGGATCTCCAGGGCCTCGGTGAGCAGGTCGCCGAAGAGGTGCACGGCGACCCCGCGGTCGCGCAGCACGTCGGCGAACCCGTCGTGCTCGGCGCGCGCCCGGCGCACCCAGAGCACGTCGTCGAAGAGCAGGGCGTCCTTGTTGCTGGGGGTGAGCCTTTTGAGCTCGAGATCCGGCCGGTGCAGGATGACGCGGCGCAGCCGCCCGGCCTCGGAGTCGACTTGGAATCCCATGCCTCCATCCTGACCATCGGCGACCGGCTTCACCCCCTTCTCGCTCGTTTCCGCTCACGCTTGTTTTCGTCCTCTTGACGATAAGGAGGCCCTCCGCTTATCGTCTTGATGACGAGAACAAACGAGGGGGCTCTTCCATGGCCGACATCACCCGGCGCCTCGGCATGCGCCATCTGCGGGGCGCGCCGACTGCGCACATCCGCCACCACCGTTCGGGGCGCCTGGTGCACGACGGGCCGGGGCTGAGCTTCTGGTTCCGGCCGCTGACCGCGGCCCTGTCCGAGGTGCCGGTCGACGACCGTGAACTGGCGATGACCTTCCACGCCCGCACCTCCGACTTCCAGGACGTCGCCGTCCAGGCGACCGTCACCTTCCGGATCGCCGACCCGGCGCTGGCCGCCGCGCGCCTGGACTTCTCCATCGACCCGGAGACCGGGGTCTGGCGGGGCACCCCGCTGGAGCAGCTCGGCACCCTGCTGACGGAGACGGCCCAGCAGCACGCGCTGGACGTCCTGGCCCGTACACCGCTGTCGTCGGCCCTGGTCGACGGAGTGGCCGCGGTCCGCGAACGGGTCGCGGCCGGTCTCGCCGCCGAGCCCCGCCTGCCGGCCACCGGCATCGAGATCGTGGCCGTCCGCGTCATGGCCGTCCGCCCGGAACCGGAGGTCGAGCGGGCGCTGCGCACCCCGGCCCGCGAGCAGATCCAGCAGGAGGCCGACCGCGCGACCTACGAACGCCGGGCCGTGGCCGTCGAACGCGAGCGCACCATCGCCGAGAACGAGCTGGCCAGCAAGATCGAGCTGGCCCGCCGCGAGGAGCAGCTGGTCGACCAGCGCGGCACCAACGCCCGCCGCGAGGCCGAGGAGAACGCGGCCGCGGACGCCGTACGCGCCCGGGCGGAGGCGGCCCGCACCGTGAAACTCGCCGAGGCGGAGGCGGAACGCTCGCTGAAGCTGGCCGACGCGGAAGCGGCGCGGTCGGTGAAGCTCGCCGAGGCGGAGGCCGCCCGGTCCGGGAAGCTGGCCGCGGCCGAGGCGGAGCGCGCGGTACGACTCGCCCGCGCCGAGGCCGAGGCGGCCCGCGAGGTCGGCGAGGCCCGGGCCCAGGCGCAGGCGGCCTGGCTGCGGGTGCACGCGGACGCCGGAGTGGACGGCACGACGACCCTGCACGCCCTCACCGGCAGCCGGCTCGCCGAGAACCTGCCGCACATCGAGAGCGTCACCATCACCCCCGACGTGCTCACCGGACTGCTGGCCAGGCTGGGCGTCCAGGAGCGGACATGAGCCTCGCGCCCCGGGCCGTCCTGGTCCACCGCACCACCGAGTACGAGGAACTCGTCGCCCGGCACGGCACCCACGGCCAGGCCGCCTTCTTCCTCGCCTCCCGAGGCCGGGACATCGAGGAGGTCGCCGCACGTCACCGCCGTACGCAACAAGCCCTGGCGCAGGTGACCGCCGCGATCCCGCTCGCCTGGCGGCAGGCGCGGGTGGAGCGGGCCGACCTGGACCGGTTCCTGTTCGCGCCGGAGGACACGGTGGTCGTCGTCGGCCAGGACGGACTGGTGGCGAACGTCGCCAAGTACCTCACCGGCCAGCCGGTCATCGGCGTCGACACCGACCCCGGCCGCAACCCGGGCGTCCTGGTCCGCCACCGCCCCGAGCACACGGCGGCCCTGCTGACCGCGACCGCGTCGGCTTCGGTGGAGGAACTGACCATGGTCGAGGCGGTGTCGGACGACACCCAGCGGCTGGTCGCCCTGAACGAGATCTACCTCGGAGCCGCCGGTCACCAGACCGCCCGCTACCGCCTGGGCCTGGGGGACGACGGGGGTGTCGTCGAGGCCCAGGCATCGTCCGGGGTGCTCGTCGGGACGGGCACGGG
Organism: Streptomyces sp. NPDC096205; assembly: GCF_044763135.1. Lineage (NCBI taxonomy): Bacteria > Bacillati > Actinomycetota > Actinomycetes > Kitasatosporales > Streptomycetaceae > Streptomyces > Streptomyces sp. NPDC096205. The sequence goes on from NZ_JBIWFS010000001.1 coordinate 1,339,347, forward strand.
CGCGACCGGCTGGCTGCGGTCGGTCTGGCAGGAGCGGGGTGCGCGGATGCGCCTGCCCGCGCCCAGCGAGGACCGCCTGGTGTGGTTCGTCCGCGAGGCCTGGCCCTCCCCCGCCACCGGGACCTCCCTGGTGGCGGGGGAACTCCCCGCGGCCCACCGGCTCCACGTCACGGTCGAGTCCGAGCGCCTCATCGCCTTCGGCGACGGCATGGAGTCCGACGCCCTGGAGCTGACCTGGGGCCAGTCGGTCAGCCTCCAGGTCTGCGCCCAGAAGCTGCGGCTCGTCGGTTAGAGCCGCGGGTCCACCGGCTCCGACTCCAGGGCCAGTACCCCGAAGACCGCCTCGTGCACCCGCCACAGCGGCTCACCCTCGGCGAGGCGGTCGAGGGCCTCCAGGCCGAGCGCGTACTCGCGGATCGCGAGGGAGCGCTTGTGGTTGAGGAACCGCTGGCGCAGCCGGGCCAGGTTGTCGGGGCGCGTGTACTCCGGGCCGTAGATGATCCGCAGGTACTCACGGCCCCGGCACTTGATGCCGGGCTGCACCAGCCGGCCCTGTCCGTCGCGGACGATCGCGCCGACCGGCTTGACGACCATCCCCTCGCCGCCGCGCCCGGTCATCTCCAGCCACCAGTCGATGCCGGCCCGCACCGACTCGGGGTCGCCGGTGTCGACGTGGAGCCGCCGAGTCGTCTGGAGCAGGCCGGTGTTGTCGTGCTCCACCAGCCGGTCCAGCAGGGCGAGCTGCTCGTCGTGCGGCAGCCCGGCGAGGCTGCGGCCCTGCACGGCCAGGATCTGGAACGGCGCCAGGCGGACACCGTCCAGGCCGTCCGTGGTCCAGCAGTAGCGGCGGTACGCCGAGGTGAACGCGGCCGCGCCGGAGGCGCGTTCGCGCTGCCGGTCCAGCAGGCCGGCCACCTCGACCCCGCGGGCCGCCGCGCCCTCCAGCGCGGCCAGCGCGTCCGGGAACACGGCCCCGGACGCGGCGCCGACGGCCGCGTACTGCGAGCGCAGCAGCGAGGAGGCCTTCAGCGACCACGGCATCAGCTCGGCGTCCAACAGCAGCCAGGTGGTGTCGAGTTCGGCCCAGAGCCCGGCCTCGTCGACCGCGGTCCGAATCCGGCCGAGGATCTCCTCGGTCACCGCGGCGTCGTCGAAGAACGGCCGTCCGGTACGGGTGTGGACCGAGCCCGTGGGACCGTCGACACCGAACCGCTTCCGGGCCGCCTCCGCGTCCCGGCACACCAGCACCACCGCCCGCGAGCCCATGTGCTTCTCCTCGCACACGACCCGCTCGACACCGTCGGCGGCGTAACTCGCGAAGGCCTCCGCCGGGTGCTCCAGATAGCCGTCCACCTTCGAGGTCGCCGTCGGCGCCATCGTCGGCGGCAGGTACGGCAGCAGCCGCGGGTCGACCGCGAACCGGCTCATGACCTCCAGGGCCGCGGCCGCGTTCTCCTCGCGGATCGTGATCCGCCCCTGGTGCCGGGTCTCGACGACCCGCCGCCCGTGCACGTCCGCCAGGTCCAGCGGCCGCCCGTCGTGCCCGCCGGGCGCGTCCGACCGCAGCGGCTTCGCCGGCTCGTACCAGACCCTCTCGGCCGGTACGTCGACCAGCTGCCGCTCCGGCCAGCGCAGCGCGGTCAGCTTGCCGCCGAAGACGGCACCGGTGTCCAGGCAGATGGTGTTGTTCAGCCAGGTGGCCTCCGGGACCGGGGTGTGGCCGTAGACCACGGCCGCGCGGCCCCGGTAGTCCTCCGCCCACGGATAGCGCACCGGCAGCCCGAACTCGTCGGTCTCTCCGGTGGTCTCGCCGTACAGCGCGTGCGAGCGCACCCGGCCCGAGGTGCGGCCGTGGTACTTCTCCGGCAGGCCGGCGTGGCAGACGACCAGGCGTCCGCCGTCCAGGACGTAGTGGCTGACGAGCCCGTCGATGAACTGCCGTACCTCGGCCCTGAACTCCTCGCTCTCGCCCTCCATCTGCTCGATGGTCTCGGCGAGGCCGTGGGTGTGCTGGACCTTGCGACCCCCCAGGTGACGGCCGTACTTGTTCTCGTGGTTGCCGGGCACGCACAGGGCGTTGCCCGACTTCACCATCGCCATCACCCGGCGCAGCACACCCGGGCTGTCCGGGCCGCGGTCGACGAGGTCGCCGACGAAGACGGCCGTACGGCCCTCGGGGTGCGCGCCGTCGACGTAGCCCAGCTTGGCGAGCAGCGACTCCAGTTCGGCGGAGCAGCCGTGGATGTCGCCGACGATGTCGAAGGGGCCGGTGAGGTGGGTCAGGTCGTTGAACCGCTTCTCGGTGACGACGGTGGCGCGCTCGATCTCCGCCACGCCCCGCAGGACGTGCACCTTGCGGAAGCCCTCGCGCTCCAGGTGCCGCAGGGAGCGGCGGAGTTCGCGGGTGTGCCGCTGGATGACCCGGCGCGGCATGTCGGCGCGGTCGGTGCGGGCCGCGTTGCGCTCGGCGCACACGTCCTCGGGCACGTCGAGCACGATGGCGATGGGCAGCACGTCGTACTGCTTGGCCAGGGCTATCAGCTGCTTGCGTGCGTCGGACTGCACGCTGGTGGCGTCGACGACCGTACGGCGGCCGGCCGCGAGGCGCTTGCCCGCGATGTAGTGCAGGACGTCGAAGGCGTCCTTGGTGGCGCTCTGGTCGTTCTCGTCGTCGGAGACCAGGCCGCGGCAGAAGTCCGAGGAGATCACCTCGGTCGGCTTGAAGTGCCGCCGGGCGAACGTCGACTTGCCCGAGCCGGAGGCGCCGACCAGGACGACGAGGGAGAGGTCGGTGACGGGGAGCGTACGCCCGGTCGTTGTTGCCTGTGTCATGCGGCCTTCGCCTCCTTCTCGGTCTTCTCGGTCTTGTCTGTCATGGTGAACACGGCCATCTGGGTCGGCGGGCCGACCTCCGGGTCGTCCGGGCCCACGGGCACGAACTCCACGCCGTAGCCGTGCCGTCCGGCCACCGCGTCCGCCCATGTGCGGAACTCCTCACGGGTCCACTCGAAGCGGTGGTCGCCGTGCCGGACGTGTCCGGCCGGGAGGGACTCCCAGCGGACGTTGTACTCGACGTTGGGGGTGGTCACCAGCACGGTCCTGGGGCGGGCCGCACCGAACACCGCGTATTCCAGGGCGGGCAGCCGCGGCAGGTCGAGGTGCTCGATCACCTCGCTGAGCACGGCGGCGTCGTAGCCCTTGAGCCGGCTGTCGGTGTAGGCGAGCGAGCCCTGCAGGAGTCTGACGCGCGAGGCCTGCCGCTCGCCCATGCGGTCCAGCTTCAGCCGGCGCGCGGCGATGGTCAGCGCCCGCACGGACACGTCCAGGCCGACGATCTCGGTGAACCGCACGTCCTTCAGCAGGGCCTGCACCAACTGGCCCTGACCGCAGCCGAGGTCGAGCACGCGGGCGGCACCGGAGGCCCGCAGCGCGGTGAGGATCGCCTCGCGCCGCTGCACGGCCAGCGGGGTCGGCTTCTCCTCGTCCTCCGTCTCCGCCTCGACGGCGTTGTCGATGTCCTCGACCTCGCTGTCGTCGGCCTCCGCGAGCCGGACCAGTTCGAGTCGCTCCAGCGCCTGCCGGGTCAGCGACCAGCGGCGGGAGAGGTAGCGGCTGGTGATCAGCTTCTGCTCGGGGTGGCCGGGCAGCCAGCCCTCACCGACGCGCAGCAGCTTGTCGACCTCGTCGGGCGCGACCCAGTAGTGCTTGGCGTCGTCCAGGACCGGCAGCAGGACGTACAGATGCCGCAGGGCCTCGGCGAGGGTGAGGGTGTCCGCTTCCAGGGTGAGGCGTACGTACCGCGAGTCACCCCACTCCGGGAACTCGCTGTCGAGGGCTATGGGTTCGGCGGTGACGGCCCAGCCCAGCGGCTCGAACAGCCGCCGTACGAGCTCGGCGCCGCCTCGGGCGGGCAGTGCGGGCACCTCGATCCTGAGCGGGCGCGGCTGCTCCGGCAGTTCCGGCCGGGCGTGGCACACGCCCCGCATGGCGCTGGAGAAGACGCTGCTCAGCGCGACCGCGAGCAGGGAGGAGGCCGCGTAGGGGCGGTCGTTGACGTACTGCGCGAGTGCCGCGTCGGGTGCGCCGCCGCGTCCCTTGCCCCTGCGGACCAGGGCCACCGCGTCGACCTCCAGGAGCAGCGCCGCCGTGCAGCGCTCGGGCTGCGCCTCGGGGTAGAGGACGTGCGCCGTGCCGTAGGAGGTGGAGAACGCCTGCGCCTTGTCCGGATGCTTGTGCAGCAGGTAGCCGAGGTCGGTGGCGGGGCGTTCGGCGGTGCCGGTGGTCGTGATCGTCAGGAACATGGGCGGGCCTCTCAGGCCGTTCGGTGATGGTCGACGCCCACTGTCGCACAGGGCCTGTGACCTGCGCCTTCCGTTTTCACGACCTCCACTGTTCCGAGATGCGGAATATACATTCCACAACTCGGTATTCTATGGTCGCGGCATCTGTCTGCAGACCGACAACAGGGGGCATGCATGAGCGAGAGTCGTGTCGCACTCGTCACCGGCTCGTCGTCCGGGATCGGCGCCGCGGTCGCGCGGCGGCTGGCCGCGGAGGGAATGCGCGTCGTGGTCAACTCCGCCCGGAGCGAGAAGGCGGGCCGGGAACTCGCGGCGGAGCTGCCGGACGCGGTCTACGTCCGGGGCGACGTGGCCGACCCCGCGGACGCCCGGCGGATCGTCCAGGCCGCGATCGACGCCTACGGGCGCCTCGACACCCTGGTGAACAACGCGGGCATCACCCGCTTCATCCCGCTCAGCGACCTGGACGCGGTGGACGCCTCGGTCTGGCGGGAGATCTTCGACGTCAATGTGATCGGCGCCTGGCAGGTGACCATCGCCGCGGTGCCCCATCTGCGCCGGTCCGACTCGGCCTCGGTGGTCAACGTCTCGTCCGTCTCCGCCACCCGCGCCCTGGGCAGCTCCGTGCCCTACGCGGTGAGCAAGGCGGCCCTCGACCACATGACGCGGCTGCTCGCCTCCCAGCTCGGCCCGCAGATCCGGGTCAACGCTGTCGCGCCGGGGCTGATCGACACCTCCTGGTACGACGAGGCCGAGGAGGTCTGGACGAGCTCGCGCGACTGGGTCAGCGAGCACACCCCGCTGCGCCGGGTGGGCACGCCCGAGGACGTGGCCGAGGCCGTACTGCATCTGACCCGGGCGCGGTACACGACCGGCGATGTGCTCACGGTGGACGGCGGCCGGCACATCGTGTGAGACCGCACGCCGGCACCTTCTGGGGGACCGCCTGAGCGACCGCCGTCCGCCGTGAGGGCACCTCAGCCCAGCTGGGACTGCACCTGGGAGGAGATCAGCTCCAGGTGGTCCAGGTCGTGCAGGTCGAGCAGTTGGAGGTAGATGCGGCCGGCGCCGATCTCGGCGTAGCGGCCGATCTTGTCGACGACCTCGGCCGGGGAGCCGGCCAGGCCGTTGACCTTGAGCTCCTCGACCTCACGGCCGATCGCGGCGGCGCGGCGGGCCACCTCCTGGTCGTCCCTGCCGACGCAGACGACGAGGGCGTTGGAGTAGACGAGGTCGTCGCCGTCGCGGCCGGCGGCCTCCGCGGCGGCGCGCACCCGGCCGAACTGGCGCTCGCTGTCCGCCACCGAGGAGAACGGCATGTTGAACTCGTCCGCGTACCGGGCGGCCAGCCGCGGGGTGCGGGCCGGGCCGTGGCCGCCGACGAGGACCGGGATCTTCTCCTGCGCGGGCTTGGGCAGGGCCGGCGAGTCGGTGAGCTCGTAGTGCGTGCCGCGGAAGTCGTACGTCTTGCCGGGCGGGGTGGCCCACAGTCCGGTGACGATCTCCAGCTGCTCCTCCAGACGCGCGAACTTCTCCTTCGGGAAGGGGATGCCGTACGCCGCGTGCTCCTCGGCGAACCAGCCCGCGCCCAGGCCCAGTTCGACACGGCCGCCGGACATCTGGTCGACCTGGGCGACCTGGATGGCGAGCACGCCGGGCAGCCGGAAGGTGGCCGCGGTCATCAGGGTGCCGAGCCGAATGCGCTTGGTCTCGCGGGCGAGGCCCGCGAGGGTGATCCAGGCGTCGGTGGGGCCGGGCAGGCCGTCGACGTCCCCCATCTTGAGGTAGTGGTCGGAGCGGAAGAAGGCGTCGAAGCCGAGGTCTTCCGTGGCCTTGGCCACGGTGAGGAGGGTGTCGTAGGTGGCGCCTTGCTGTGGTTCGGTGAAGATGCGGAGATCCATGCCTTCCATCCTGCACCGTGACCCGCTCCGGCGATGATCGTTGCTCGTGCGCAGGGCTAGGAAGCTCAAGGCTAGGAGGCCGTTGGATGTCCGAGGAAACCGCGCCGAAGGGGCTGCTCCAGCAGATGGAGGAGCTGATGGCGGCGCTGAATGCCGACCTTTCCGCGCTGGATGCCGACCTTCAGGCCTCCGGGCGGGGCCCCGCCGAAGAGGAAGCGGCGTCGGCGTCCCTAAGGAACCGCGGCTAAGGCTTCCTCGCCGTCCGCGAGGCGTCTGAGCATCTCCAGCACGCGGTCCCGCGATTCGTCGGCCGCGTCGATGGCCTCCATGCACTGCCAGTACGTGCCCTCGTCGGCGGCGGCGCTCGCCACGCCGACCAGGGCTATGCCGACCTCTCCGAGGAGCCCGCCGAGGCTGAGGAGGGCCTGGCGGGCGTCGCCCAGTTCGGTCAGCTGGGCCGCGCGCAGTTCGCCGGGGCCCAGTTCCGGTTCGTCGAGGACGCCGCAGCCGCGGCCCGCCAGCTCGGTGAGGCCCAACGCCTCGCCGCGCAGCTGGGGTGGGCCGAAGACCGCGAGTCTGCTGCCGATCGCCTGGGCGAGCGACTGCGCCTGCCACACCTCCGCCATGATCTGCGGCACCTCGCCGCTTCCCGCCAGGGCACGCCTGCTCGTCAGGATGAGCCGCACCGCGTCCATGCGCTGCCCCCGTCTGTCCCGACGCGCTTTCCGCACGTCCGCCCGAACTCCCTTGTCCACTACCCAGAGTGAAGCTCCATGCGGCGAAAAGCCAGAGGAAGACGGAAATCTGTGGACAACAATTCGGATTCGGACTCGATTACGACTGCGGAGAGTGAAAGCGGACGATGTGGTTCTACTCCTCAAGGCGCCGGGAAACGGCGCTCGTTGCGGTCGATCTTCGCATCCAGCGCGGCCAGCGCGTCGATGCCGAGCACCTCGCACAGCTGCAGGAGGTAGGCCAGCACGTCGGCCACCTCGTCGGTGACGCGGTGCGCGGTGCCGGGGTCGTCCATCACCCGCGCGGACTCCTCGGGCGTCAACCACTGGAAGATCTCGACCAGTTCGGACGCCTCGACACTGAGGGCGGCGGCGAGGTTCTTGGGGGTGTGGTACGGCTGCCAGTTGCGCGCGGCGGCGAACTCGGCGAGCCTGCGCTGGAGTCCGGCCACGTCCAGCGGCCGCGGATCTTCTGTCACCTGTCCAGGTGTACCACTGTCACGCCGGGGGTCCCCGCGGCCCACGAGGCGTCGCTGACCGTGCCGACGCACCGGATGTGGCCGTGCTCGGTCATCCGTACGGCCAGCCGGGCCAGTTCCGCGCGCTGGCGGGGGTCGAGCGCCCGGTCGAAGCCGTCGGCGAGCACGGTGAGCGCCTGCAGGGCCGAAGGCACCTCGCCCGGTGTGTCGAGGTCGAGGACCCCGGGGCCGGTGAGCAGCACCAGGGCGAGGGCGAGATGGCGCAGCTCGCCGTCGCCGAGGCGGGCGAAGCCGGTGCGCAGCCCGTCGCCGCGTTCGAGCAGCCCGCGGACCATGCCGCGGCCCTCGGGTTCGGCGACGACGTCCAGGACGGGGCCGGCGAACGCGGCGCGGACGGCCGCGACGTACCGGGCGTGCCGCTGGCCGCACTCGGCGCGGGTGCGCCACAGCACGCCGGCGAGGTTGTCGCAGCCGGGCAGCAGCCGACCCGAGCCGACGGGCACGGGCCCGCGCATCCGGCCGGGGTCGGGGTCGCAGGCGAAGACCGAGCGCAGCGCGACGACCATCTGCTCGGCGGCGGCGAGCACCCGCCGCTGTCCGTCCGTCTTGCCGGCCACGCGCAGCGGCAGCAGGGCCGTGCCCAGCCGGTCGTCGGGCAGCGGGGCGCGGGTGACGGGTGCGCTGCCCGCGGTGTGCCAGGCGGCCTGCACGACAGGACGGCTCGGGTCGCGCAGGGCGGTCTGGAGGAGGACGACCCCGTCGGCGGACAGCCGCTCCCCGACGATCCGCAGCTCCGGCTCGGCCTGCACGGCGACGTCGAGCCGGACGGGTCCCTCGGGTCCGTCGGCCGTGCACCCGATACGGAACCCGCGGCGCCGCTGGGCGTCGGGCCTGGCCCACTCGGGCACGTAGGCCTCCGGCTCGGTGAACACGTCGTACAGCCCGGCACCGCCGCCGAGCCGCGCCAGCGCCTCGTACGCGCGCAGCGCCGTGCTCTTCCCGCAGCCACTGGGCCCGGTCAGCAGCGTGACCGCCCCGAGCGGAAAGCCGACCCCGCGATGCCCGGCGAACGCGGACAGCCGCAGCTCGGTGATCCGGGGCCGCCCAATACCCCGCTCCGGACCCGGCGGCCCCTCCGGGCCGGCCTCGGCCGACGGCTCCCGCGACAACAGGGCCGGCTCTCCCGACGCCTCACGCGGCGCCGGGACGGACTCGGGACGTGCACTGCGGGAGGACGGGGCGGAGGCCCCGGGGCGTACGGCCATATGCGGACCGTAGGGCTCCGTTCCCAGGCGAACCGTTCCACCTCGGCGCGTTTCCTACGATCGGGCGACCCACGGGCCGCAGCAACGACGCGCGCCCCGGGTCACGGCCGCACGGCGACTCCTGGGCCCGCGACCGACCGGCCGACGGCGGGCCCGCGACCGATCAACGCCGGGCCCGCGACCGACCGGCCGATGCTGGGCCCGCGACCGACCGATCGACACCGGGCCCGCGACCGACCGGGCCGACGGCCCGCAGCACCGAGGCGCGTCCCGGGTCGGGGCCGCTCGGCGCCCGGGTCCGTGACCGACGGGCGCCTACGGGCCCGCGAGGGACCGGCGACCGCGGGCCGTCGGCCGATCGGCCGCCCAGGGCCCGCGACCGCCCGGCCGACCGGCCCCGGCCCACCGTGGCACCCCGCGGGCGCCGGGCCTGCGGATCCGCCCTCACACGCCGGGCACGCCCGCGCTCGCCATGAGGCCCTGGACCTCCGTGCCGGCCGGGGTCAGCAGGAAGACGTTGCGGTCCACCCGGTGCATCCCGCTGGCCAGGCCGAAGACGACGCCGGTGCTGAAGTCGAGGACACGCTTGGCGACCTCGGACTCCGCGCCGGTGAGGTCGAGCAGCACGGGGATGCCGGCCATCAGCGTCTCGGCGACCTCGCGGGCGTCGGCGAACACATTGACCCGCAGCACCACGAAACGGCGCCGCGTCTCGGTCGCCGCTTCCGGCAGTGCGCGGTGCCCCACCGACGACGGCCAGGCGTCGCGCCCCCGCAACGGCACGACCTGGGCGAGCCCCTCCCACTGTTCATCGGTGACGTCGTGGCTGTTCACCGGCTCCCCCCGATCTGACTCGCACTCATCGCCTGCACCAGCCAATTCTTACGCCAAGTCACCCGTTCAGCCCAACAGCGACACGGTGCGCGACAGCCTCGGACGTCGACCGGCGTCCCGCGGCGTTGTCAGTGGCACCCCGCATCATGGGAGGCGGACGGGACGAACAGCGCCTGCGGGGGGACATGTTGGAGAGCATGACAGCTGCCGAGCTGCGGAAGGCCTTCGGCCTGTCGGAGAGCGCCTGGGAGAATCTCCTCACGGACCCCGGCATGATCCCCCCGGTCGATCCGAAGTACACGGACGGGGTCACCCAGTGGTACGGCCAGGCCTTCGCCCGCTGGCTCGCCCGCTCCCGTCCCGGCCTCGCCGAGCACGTCCCACTGCTGCTGCGGCCGGCCGGCACCGCGGAACCCCGCTACCTGGGCGGCCGGTACATCCCGTCCGACGAGGCAGACGTCGGCGAGCACTTCGCCGGGTCGTGGCAGACGGACTCGGGGCTGCTGCTGATCGTCTATCCGCGGCACCGCCCCAGCGGCCCGCGCACTCTGCTCGACTTCCACGAGAAGGCGACGACGGTGGTCGTCGTCCGGCACGACTACGGCCTGTACGGCCCCGACCTCACGGCGGTCGACCGGGCCCGCCCCGACCTGCCGTACGAGCCTTGGTGGTCGGAGATCGCGGCGCACATCGGTACCCAAGTGCCCTGGTGGCCCTCCGAGTTGCGGCGGCCCGAGCATCTGACGGCCTGGCGGCCGGGGGACGCGCCCGTGCCCGTCGAGCCGGTCACCTGGCCGTCGTGGGAGCCCCTGTACGAACTGGCCGCGACCGAGGCGCCCGACTCCCCCGTGCGCGGGGCGTGCTTCACCATCGGGCACGAGATGCGCACCCGCGCCGCCGAGTCGGCGGTGCACGAGGTGGAGGAGATCCTCGACACAAGAGGCGGCAAGGACGGCTCCGCCAAGGCCCGCAAGGAACGCGCGGCGATGGTGCTGCCCGCCGTGCCCGGCACCGACGACCCCGGCCGTACGGAGACCGTCCCGTCCGACGTCGTCGCCCGTGGGCTCGCCGAGCTGTGCGCGCGCACCGACGACCACGCGGTGGAGTGCCTGGAGCAGATCAGCATGTGGAGCGGGGAGGACCTGCCCTTCGGCGGTGCCTTCAGCCTCGACCGCAACGGTGTCACACGCCAGGGCGCGGAGTGGATCAACCGGCTGCGGCCGGTGCGGCCGACGGCCATCCACCGTCTGCTGGCCTACGACGACGCCAAACTGGTCGGGACCTTCGTCGACCCGGTCACCGGCAGCCCCGTCGTGGCGTTCAAAGGCCGGTTCATGTTCAACGACGCGCGCGCGATCAGCTATCTGGGCCACGCCCCCAAACGGCTGCCCGCCGGCTCGGTCCTGAAGGAGGTCGTCCTCGACGAACCGATCTGGGTCCGCACCCGCGACGGCGTGCTCTACCCCGCCCCCAGCATGGACGCCCCCGGCCTCTCCTGGGGCTACTCCGGCTCCGGCCCCTCGACCCTCGCCCAGTGCGTCGGCCGTCTCCTGGACGACGCCTCCGCCCACGCCGTCACCTACGGCATGCGCCCGCCGTTCGAGCCCGGCCTGGAGGCCCTCTTCCAGGTCAAGCACAAGAAGGGCACCCGCATATCGAGGGCGGAACTGGAACGCGCCCGCGCAGGGACCTCCTGACCCCGGCCGACCTGCCCATGAGGGCGCGGCGCCCCGGACGCACCTGCTCCGCCACCACCGGCACGGCGCCCAACAGCCCCACCGCCACCCACCCACGCCACGCACGCCACCTACGCCACCCGAAAGGCCCGCCCCGCCCATGCCACGCCCCCACCGCAGCGCACCGTGGCAGATCGCCGATCTCTTCGCCCACGAGCGGGAGGCGATCGCCTACGCCGCCGTCGTCGACATCTGTCTGGCCGAACCGGCCGTCGCGCGGCGGCTGGGCAAACGCCCCCAGGCGACCGCGGAGAACGTCCGCGCGGCGATGCTGACCGAGGCCAACGTCCGGCGGGCCCTCCAGCCGTGCGAGGAGAGCCGGCGGCGCTTCCAGGGGCTGCTCGGGCGGTTCGAGGCGACGCGGCTGCGCGGCGAGTACGTGCATGACCCGGTCGCCCCGGCGACCGTCGTGCTGTGTCTGCTCGGCGTGTTCTTCCTCGGCGCCCTCGCCGTGGCGTCCTGGACGGTCGTCGGCCTCGCCGCGCTGCCGCCCGCCCTGGCGGCGCTCGTGGTCCACCGGAACCCGCTGTGGCGCATGCGGGTACGGCACAACCTGAGCGAAGCGGCCCTGGCGGCCGTGCTGTGGATACGCGGTGAACGGGCGGGCTCCGCCGAGCGGCGCTGGCGGCGCGACCTCCAACTCCACGGCGTGGGCCCGCTGATGGAGCGCGTGGTCGAGGCCCTCCTCGGCGACGACGTGGACTCGCTGCTGCTGCCGGACAGTTACGACGGGCTGCGCTCCCCGCGCAACCGGCAGTACGTGATCGGCAACGAGGCGGCCCGGCAGCTGGCGCGGAAGGTCGCCCAGCGCGAGGGCGGCACCATCGCGGTCAGCGGTCCGCGCGGCGCGGGCAAGACGACCCTGCTGGAGAGCTGCGCCGAGGAGGCGGACTTCGCGGTCGTCGTGCAGGCGCCGGCGAGCTACTCGCCGTACGAGTTCCTGCTGTCGCTGTACATCACGGTGTGCGAGCGGTATCTCACCGAACAGGGCCAGGACGTCCCGGAGTTCGCGCGGCTGTCCGCGTTCCGCCGGGCGGCCCGCCGGGCCGGTCCCGCACTGCGCCGGGTGACGCGGTTCCTGTTGTTCGCGCTGCCCGCCGGTGCGCTGGTGGTGCTCGGCCTGGGCGCGGCGACGCGCTCGGCGGGTGTGCGCTACGACGACCCGGTGCTCGGCACCGTCCAGGACCTGTGGGACGGGCTGACCGACACCACGGTCGCTGTGTGGCGCGGAGAGCGGGTGGGCCTGGCCCTGACCGCGACCCTGGCCGGGGTCCTGCTGTGGCGGCTGCGGCGCTGGCCCCGGCTGGGCCCGCTGCTGGGCACCGCACGGCAGGCGCTCTGCCTGCTGACCGGCTACGCGCTCGTCCTCGCGGCGCCCGTCTCGCTGCTCTTCGACGACGACGTCCGCCGCCACGCCCGGGACATGGCCGGGCACTCGCCCGTGGTGCTGCTGGTACTGGGCGCGGGCCTGGGCCTGACGCTGCTGTACCCGAGGGATCTCGACGCGAGCCTCGGGGCGATCGCCCTGGTCGATCACCGGCTCCGCCGGGCCCTGGCCTGCGTCGTGCTCGTCTGCGTCGCCTATCTGCTCAGCCGGACCCCCTCCCTGGGCAGCATCGCGACCGACACCGGCAATCCGCTGCGCGCCGCCGGGCTGCTGCTCGGGCTGCTGCTGATCAGAGCGGGGGCGTGGCGCCCGCCCACTCCGGAACCGCCCCTGGTCACCCGGTGCCGCAACCAGCTCTACCGGCTGCAGACCGTGCAGACCTCGGCCACCGCCGTGACGAGCGGGCCGCCGCAGCTTCTGGCCGCACACACGACCTCGCTGTCGACCGTGCCGCCCACCATGCCGGAGCTGGTGTCGGACTTCCGCGAGCTGCTGACGGACATCGCCCGGGAGCGGTTCCTGCGCCGGGGCCGCGTGGTGATCGCCATCGACGAGGTGGACCGGCTCGGCTCGGACGCGCAGGCACTGGAGTTCCTCGGCGAGATCAAAGCGATCCTGGGCGTGCCCCATGTGCACTGTCTGATCTCGGTGGCCGAGGACGTGGGCGCCTCGTTCGTCCGGCGCGGCCTGCCGCACCGGGGCGTGACCGACAGCTCCCTCGACGACATCCTGCACGTCCAGCCCTGCACGCTCGCCGAGTCCAAGGACATCCTTCAGCGGCGGGCGCCCGGTCTGTCGGAGCCGTACAGCCTGCTCGCCCACGCCCTGTCGGGCGGGCTGCCGCGCGATCTGATCCGCTACGGGCTGCGCATCATGGAGATCGAGGACAAGACGCGGTTCTTCGAGCTGACCGACATCTCGCGGCAGATGGTCCTTGAGGAACTCGCCGAGACCCTGGCGGGTTTCCGTACGCTGCTGGCCAAGCAGCAGTGGACCCCTGAGACGAGCGCGGTCCTGCTCTCCTTCCGCGCGCTGATGGCTCAGCTGCGGCATCTGTGCCCCTGCCCGTCGGCGGACCTGCACCGGGCGCTGCACCAGGTCGCCTTCCAGGATCTGGACGGCCAGCTGGGGGCCGCGGCGGCGACCCTTCCCGAACCGACCCGGCTGCTGGTCGACGAGGCATCGGCGTACGTGCTGTTCTCGCTGACGCTGCTGGACATCTTCGGCAGACCGGACCTCACCCGCCGCCGGGCGGCGGCCGGGGGCAGTCCGGACGGTGACCCCGACCTGCTCGCCCAGGCGCGTCAGGAGCTGGAGATCTCCCCCTACAGCGCGCGTCCCCTCATCACCGCGGTCAGGTCGGCCTGGGGGCTGAGCGCCACGCCGCCGGAGGGTGCGCTGCCGGGCCTGCCCGCGCCGCGCAGCGCCTCCTGCCCGCGGCACACGCCCGCGGGCTGACGTCAGCGGGTTGCCCGCGGGGCGAGCCGGGTACCCGGCAGCCGTCCCGGAGGGAGGCCGTCCATGCCCGCGTCGGAGCTGCCCGACCCCGTCGTCCGACCGCCCGCCGTCGCGCAGGTGGACCGTGCCGCGCTGGAAGCCGCGCTGCGGGCCCGGGTGGACGGGGAGGTGCGGTTCGACGCGGGGAGCAGGGCGGCCTACTCCACGGACGCCTCGAACTTCCGGCAGACCCCGATCGGCGTGGTCGTGCCGCACACCCCGGAAGCCGCCGTAGAGGCGGTGGCCGTGGCCCGGGAGCACGGCGCGCCCGTGCTGTCGCGGGGCGGCGGGACCAGCCTGGCCGGGCAGTGCACCAACACCGCGGTCGTCCTGGACTGGTCCAAGTACTGCCACCAGCTGGAGTCCGTCGACACCGAGGCGCGCACCTGCGTGGTGCAGCCCGGCATCGTCCCGGACGAGCTGAACCGGCGGCTGGCTCCCCACGGGCTGCGGTTCGGGCCGGAGCCCGCCACCCATATGAACTGCACGATCGGCGGCATGATCGGCAACAACTCCTGCGGCGCGACCGCCCAGGCCACCGGCAAGGTCGTCGACAACATCGCCCGCCTGGAGGTGCTGCTCCACGACGGCACCCGCTTCTGGTGCGGGGAGACCGACGACGAGGAGTACGCCCGCATCGAGCGGCGCGGCGACCCGTGCGCGGCGGTGTACCGCTCGCTGCGCGCCCTGCGGGACACCTACGCCGACGAGATCCGCCGCCGCTTCCCGGACATCCCGCGCCGGGTCTCCGGCTACAACCTCGACTCCCTGCTCCCGGAGCACGGCTTCGACGTCGCGGGCCTGCTGGTGGGCAGCGAGTCGACCCTGGTGACCGTACTGCGCGCGGAGCTGGAGCTGGTGCCGGTCGTGCCGGAACGGACCCTGGTGGTGCTGGGGTTCGACGACGTGGCCCGGGCGGCGGACGCGGTGCCGGACATCCTGCCGTACGAGCCGATGGCGCTGGAGGGCGTGGACGCGCACCTCGTCCACGACGAGCGGCTCAAGCACCTCAACCGGCGGGCCCTGGAGCAACTCCCTGAAGGCAACGCCTTCTTGATGGTGGAGTTCGGCGGCGAGAGCGTCGCGGAGTCCGACGAGCGGGCGCACCGCATGCTGGACGCGCTCGGGGAGACGGACCACGACCCCCAGGTGGCGTTCCTCGACGACCCGGCGGGCGAGGAGCAGTTGTGGCAGGTCCGTGAGGCGGGGCTCGGCGCCACGGCGCATGTGCCGCACCGGCCCGACACCTTCGAGGGTTGGGAGGACTCCGCGGTCGCGCCCGAGCGGCTCGGCGACTATCTGCGCCGACTGCGCGCATTGTTCCAGGAGTTCGGCTACGAAAGCGACACCGGTCCCAGTCTGTACGGCCACTTCGGGCAGGGCTGTGTGCACACCCGCATCCCCTTCGACCTGTACTCCGCCGAAGGGGTCGCAGAGTACCGGCGGTTCATGGAGCGGGCGGCGGACCTGGTGGTGGAGTTCGGCGGGTCCTTCTCCGGGGAGCACGGGGACGGGCAGAGCCGGGGCGAGCTGCTGCCGAGGATGTTCGGGCCGGTGCTCGTGGAGGCCTTCGGCCGGCTGAAGGCCGTCTTCGACCCGCTCGACCGGATGAACCCCGGCAAGGTCGTGGCGCCGTACCGGCTCGACCAGCACCTGCGGCTGGGCGGCGACTGGGCCCCGTACGAGCCCCGTGACCTGCACTTCCGCTTCCCGCACGACGGCGGCTCCTTCACGCGGGCCGCGAACCGCTGTGTCGGGGTCGGCAAGTGCCGCCAACTGAGCACCGACGGCGGGCAGGTGATGTGCCCGTCCTACCAGGTCACCCTGGAGGAGGAGCACTCCACCCGCGGCCGGGCCCGGCTGCTGTTCGAGATGCTCGACGGACACGGCGACGGCCCGCTGCGCGACGGCTGGCGCTCCGAGGCCGTGCGCGACGCCCTCGACCTGTGTCTGGCCTGCAAGGGATGCCGCCGGGACTGCCCGGCCGACGTCGACATGGCCACGTACAAGGCGGAGTTCCTGGCCCACCACTACGCGGGCCGGCCCTGGCGGCGGCCGCGCTCGGACTGGTCGCTGGGGTGGCTGCCCGCGCTCGCCCAGGTGGTCGGCCGCGCCCGGCTCGCGCCCGTCGCCAACGCCCTCACCCACTCTCCCGGCCTTCACCGGGCGGCCACGCGGCTGGCCGGGCTCGCCGACCGCGAGCTGCCGCGGTTCGCCGGGGAGAGCCTCCAGCGGTGGTACGCCCGCACCGGGCCGTACGGCGACGGCTCCCGCGGCACGGTCGTGCTGTGGCCGGACACCTTCACCAACTTCCTGCACCCGCACGTCGGCCGGGCCGCCGTACGGCTCGTCGCCGACGCGGGCTGGCGGGTCGTCGTGCCCGAAGAGCCGCTGTGCTGCGGGCTGACCTGGATCTCCACCGGACAACTCGGGGTCGCCGAGCGGGTGTTGACGCGGACCGTGCGCCGTCTCGCCCCGCATGTGCGCGGCGGCGGCCTGGTGGTCGGTCTGGAGCCCAGTTGCACGGCCGTCCTGCGGTCGGACGCGGCCGAGCTGTTCCCGAACTCCCTGGACGTACGCCGTCTGCGGGACGCCACCGTGACCCTGGCCGAGCTGCTCACCGAGCACAGTCCCGGCTACGAGCCGCCGCGGCGTTCCGGGCAGGCCCTGGTCCAGGTGCACTGCCACCAGCACGCGGTCCTCGGCTGGGACGCCGACGCCGAACTCCTCCGCCGTGCCGGAGTCGACGCCGAGCGCCTGGACACCGGCTGCTGCGGCCTCGCCGGGAACTTCGGCTTCGAACGCGGCCACCTGGAGGTCAGCCACGCCATCGCCGAGCGAGCACTCCTCCCGCGCCTGCGCGAGGCCGACCCCGGCGTGAACGTCCTTGCGGACGGGTTCAGTTGCCGTACCCAGATCCATGAGCTCGGGGCCAGGGAGGCGCTCCACTTGGCCGAGTTCCTGGCAACCCCTTAGGGGCGCGGGACTGTATCGATCTGCGGCTCCGCCGCGTGGGCGCGACCAGCCCCCCACGACCGGCAGCGGCCGGACGACAGCAGCACCCCCCACGGCGACCAGGCGGCGCGCCCTAATACCCCAGGTCCCCCGCCATCACCCCCGGCGTGGCCGTCCTCGGGCACAGCCGGGCCACCGACGCCGCCAGCTCCGGATGGCAGGGCATGATGTTGACGCCGGCCGCGCCGGACAGGGCGCGCATACGGCGGGAGATGTCGGCCCGCCGGAAGTGGTCCGCGATGGACTGCACCCGGTCCGCCTCCCGCAACAGCAGGGTCAGCAGCTCGGCACCTCCGTCGGTGGCCATCTGCCAATGCTCGGCCAACGGCCCCGCGGCGGGGACCCGCCCGGCCCGAGCGGCAGCGATCAGCGCCATGCATGCCTCCCTCGGCTGCCACTGCGCGTATCCGTCGCGCTCGAAGACGTCCAGCGCCTTCTCGACCGTCTCGGCGGCCCAGTCGCCGCTCGCCAGCCAGGACGCGCCCCAGGCCACCGCCGCCGGGTAGGCGACGGCGTTGGGCTCCAGGCCGGGCCGCGCCTCGGGCACGTACTGCCGTCCGTCGCAGTCGGTGAGCGCCTGGGCCGCCCAGCCGATCTGGCTCCAGTGTTCCTCGGCGTCGACGACCCGCGGCCGGGCCAGCGTGCGCTCCAGGACGTGTCCCACCCCGGGCAGGAAGAAGTCCGTGGGCTGCTCGGCGTGGCGCAGGGACTTGAGCATGCGCGGCGCCTGCTGCAGGCCCATCCCCTCCGCGACCCACTCGGCCGGCACCCCGCGCAGGTCGCGCACGATGTCGTCGACGAGGTCACGGCGTCCGGTCAGCCACAGTGCCGTCACCAGGTTGGGCAGCTCCCGCAGGTCGGGCCGCATGCGCAGCCCGAGCCGCTTCAGCAGCCGGTTGCCGTCGACGGTCTCGGCGAGCTGCTCGCCCCACTGCCGCTCCCAGATGTAGGCGAGGGTGAGCACCTCGGTGATGCCGCGCGGGCTGGCCAGCATGTACAGCGTGGAGGCCCACCGGTCGAGGACCAGCGTGCGCATCCAGTTCTTCTGCTCGCTGGCCGGCACCATGCCCAGCCGCGCCAGGCCCCGGCCGACGACGCCCTGGGTGATCGGGTCCTGCTCGAACTTGAAGATCTCCGTGAACACCTGCCAGCGGGCCTCGCGGCCGTCGCGCAGGGCGGCCAGCTCGGCCTTGCCGAGTCCGCGCTGGCAGCGTTCCACGGTGGACAGCAGGTCGTTGGTGAGCGGCGGATGGATCACGCTGCGCAGCAGCAGGTCGGTGATGTGCGAGGGCTGATCGCCCTGGGAGGTGATGAGGGTGTTGGCGGCGGTCGCGGCCTCGGAGGGGTCGAACTTGCGCAGCTGGCTCAGCGCGGTGGTGAAGGCGCCGACCCGGCGCTGCTCGCGCAGCTTGGTCGCCCAGTCCCAGTCCGGGTGCTCGTCGCTGAAGTTCCGCAGCACCGTGCGGGTGGCGTCGACGAAGCCGCCCGCCCGCAGGGTCGTCGCCATCACCTGGAGCTTCTGGGCCACGTCACCCGCGCTCCACTGCACGGGGCTGCGCACCGCGCGGTCCACGTCGACCTTCTTGGCGAACTCCTCGCCGATGCGCGGGTTGAGGGCGAGCCCGAGGCGATGGGTGTGGACCATGCTCTGCGGGTCGAGGGACGGGTTCTGCATGCGCTGGACGAGCAGCCCGGTGTCGAGGCGTTCGGCGAGCTTCATCAGGAACCGCTGGCCGAAGTAGTCGTCCTCGATCAGCAGCATCGCCAGCTGCGGCCCCCAGGGCCGGGCGGCGCCCCGCTGGGCCTGGATGCTGCTGACGACCAGGTTCAGCGCCTGCTCCTCCAGCTCGGTGCGGTACTCCGCGCCGGCCTCCCACAGACCCTTGAGGAAGTGGTAGATGACGGCGGGCCGGCGCTCCTCGGCCATCAGGTCCCGGGCGAAGTCCGCGCCGAGTTCCTTCGCCAGGACGGGGCCGAAGCCGTCGCGGGTGTCGCAGTAGAGGTCGTCGGCGCGGCTGACGCTGCTGAGCAGCATGCCCGCGCCGCGGCCGTCCTTCAGCCGGCGGATGGAGACGGCGAGGTCCCGGGCGAGCTGGACGTCGGCGACGGGGCTGCCCTGCGGGGACTCGCGGTAGAGCAGGGACTTGATGGTCGCGCCGTGGATGTTGCGCACGGTGCGGATGAGGATCGCCGCCTCGGCGGGCGTGGACTTCTTCAGGATCGTCGCCAGGGCCCGCCCGAGCTGGAGGTTGTTCAGCAGCCGGTTGGTCAGGCCGCGGTTGTTGCGGGCCAGGTCGGCGAGGGCGGTGCTGATCTGGATGGCGTCCGCGTGATGCAGCGCGGCGCGGATCTGCTGCTCGTACTGCTTGATGAGCGGATCCCAGCGGGCGGTGCCGTCGAAGTGCACGACGAGGGAGATCCAGGCGAGGACGGCGGGCAGCGGGGTGTCGCGGGTGGGGTGCTGTTCCAGGAGCGGGCTCGTGGAGCGCTCCAGCGGGCGCAGCCCGTCGCGGCCGGCGTCGGCGCCGCGGGCCTCGCGGGCCCAGCGGTGGATGACGTCGTCCATGCGCCGGATGGCGATGAGGTCCTCGGCCCGCCGCGGGTTGGCCCCGCGGACGACCGCGTCGGCGCGCGCCTCCAGCCAGCCGCAGACGTCGGTGACGGGGGTGGTGCTGTTGCCGGAGAGCTGCAGCAGGGCGCGGACGAACCGGGAGCGCTCACGCAGCATGGAGGGCCGGGCCAGGACGATGTCCAGGCCGCCGTCCGGCTTGCCGATCCAGGCGATCAGGTCGGCGACGGCGGTGGCGGGGAGCTGGTACTGGCGGTCCCACAGCGTCTTCAGCGCGGTCGTCAGGTCACGCACCCGCAGCTCGGGGGTCCGGGGCAGCTCGCTGAGCACGGGCGGGAGGGCGTCGGCGATCCAGGCGGACTCGCTGTGTTTGCCGCACAGCCGCAGCAGGCGCAGCGCGGTCGGCGGATGGGCGGTGGCGGCCCAGGAGGTGACGGCCCGGCGCAGGCTCGTGCGGTCGAGGAGCTGGGCGATGAGTTCGGGTTGGTAGGCGTCGCAGTTGGCGAGCAGGGCGCGGACGCGTTCGTGGTCGCTCTCGGCGAGCATGTCCAGCAGGTACCGCTCCAGGCAGGTGAGCAGGTCCTCGCCGCCGCCGGCCGAGGTGCGCTCCAGGACGGCTTCGGCGCGTACGCCGCTGGGGATGCGGGCCAGTTGCTCGTGCACGACGACGCCGAGCGCGGTGCGGGTGGCTTCGGGCACGGCGTCGAGCAGGGCGACGGGCACGCCCTCGTCGAGCATCGAGACGGCGGCGAGCCGGCCGACGGCGGTGCGGGCGGCGGCGTCGAGGCCGGCGCAGGCCCGCTCGGCCTGTTCGCGCACCAGCCGGGAGGCGGCCTCGCGGCGCCCGGTGTCCCCGGCCGGGGCGGCGGTGACGCCGTCGCGCAGCAGGTCGGTGAGCATGCCGAGGTCGCCCGCGCTGCCCTCCACGGCGAGGGAGAGGGCGGCCTCGTCGGTGGTGCGGTACACGTCGGGGTGGTCGGCGACGAGCCGGGCGGCGATCCGCGGGATCTCCTCGGGCACCACGGGCGTCATGTACGCCATCACGCCGTGGGTGTCCCAGGCGCTGACGGCGCCGTCGACGTACCGGGTGACGGCGAGCACGGCGACCTTCAGTTCGCCGAGCGACTCCAGTGCCGCGCCGATGTTGCCGTCGACGAGGGCGTGCAGGTCCTCCAGGACGACGAGCCGGGGCCGGCCGCCGCCCTCGGCCTGGGCGGCGATGAGCGCGGCCCGCACGATGGTGGGCAGGCTGCCGTCGGTGGGCAGATGGCGGCGCTGCGGGGCGATGGCGACGATCTGCCAGCCGGCCTTCTCCAGCTTGCCGACGAGCTGGCGGGCACACACGCTCTTGCCGCTGTTGCGGGTGCCGGACTGGATGACGCGGGAGGTGGGCAGCTGGAGGAAGCGGTGGGCAAGGACGCCGGCCTGGCGCAGTTCGACGAGCCCGTCGCCGCCCTCGTGCATCCAGGAGTCGGGGCCCTCCTCGGCGGCGCCGGCCGTGGAGTGCAGCAGGCGCCACTCGAAGGTCTCCAGGGTCTCGCGCGCCCAGTTCCTGCGGGTGTCCTGCCAGCGCTCGCCCCACAGCAGCCGGGCGGCGCCCTCGAGACCCGGGTCGGGGTCGGAGCGGGTCTCGGTGCCGGTGCGCAGCCGCCAGCCCTCGGCGTCGCGCCACAGACAGTCCAGCCCGTCCTCGCCGGTGTCCGGCAGCACGCGCCCGCCTTCGGCGTACGGTGTCCAGCTGCCGTCGTCGGCGCAGCCGGCCAGCACCAGCACACCGCGCTCGCCGGGGGTGTCCAGGCCGCCCTGTCCGGCGAGGTAGGTCAGTGCCACGGCGGCGGCGCAGGCGCGCGGGGCGACCACGGTGGGGCTCTGCGCGCCCCGGACGTCGATGAACGCGTCGACGGCCGGGGGCTGGAGCCGGCCGATGTCGGAGACGAGCCGGCAGGCCATCTCCAGGCCGCGCTCCACCTCGGTGGCGACGGCGGTGGGCAGCGCGGTCCAGGCCGCCCGCACGGAACGGTCGGCGCCCGGGGTGGCAACGGTGGTGCGGTCGCGGAAGGCGACGCCGGCACGGGCGACGATGTACCAGTCGTCGACCGGCTCCAGCAGCACCGGCACCTCGCCCGGCCAGGCGGCCGTGCGCTGGGCGGGGATGCTCGCCCGGTCGGCGGCCTCGCCGTGGGTGACGAGCTGGTCCAGCTCGCCGAGCAGCCCCTCGTTCCGCTCGGTCAGCCGCGCCACCAGGTCGGTGTACGGGGTGCTGCCGGGGTCGGCGTACTCGGCGAGCAGGGCGCCCGCGCCGACCGGCGGCCCGCCGCCGAAGTAGGCGAAGGGGCGGGCGGGCAGCCGACCGCCGGAGCGCAGGGTGCGGTTGCCGAGGTCGATGACGGTGCGCAGCAGCTGTTCGACCCGCCCGGCGTCGGCCGGTATGCCCCTGAGGGCGCTGGCCAGCGCATGCGAGGCCATGCGCAGTTCGTAGCCCAGCGGGGCGTCCCCCCGCGCGACGCCCGGTCCGGCGGCCTCGGCAACGCTCACGGTGTCCTCCTCGTCCGGCGTGCCCCTCGTCGGACGCGCCGTTGCTGTTCAGCGGGCGATGCGAATGACGCCCGCGGTGCTGCCCACGACGATCCGGCCCCGGGTGTCGACGTCCACGGAGCTGACGTCGAGCCCGAGTTCGAGGTAGTAGGCGGTGGTCCTTCGGGGTCCCAGCGAGGTCAGCCGGATGTCGCCGCGCTGTCCCGCGCTGATCAGCAGGGGGCCGTCAGCGCCGCGGCGCACCCGCAGCTCGGTGACCGGGCTGTCGTGTGTGGTGATCCAGGCCCGCCGCTCGGGGTCGTCCCAGTCGGTGCGGTACACGGAGCCGTCGCCCGCACCGGTGTAGACGCCGTCGGCGTCGGCGGCGATCGCGGTGACACCGCGCGCCTTCTGGTCCAGTTCGAAGTGGTGCCGGTAGGTGCCGTCGGCGCCCCAGACGGTGACGTCCCGCGCGGTGCGGGCGGCGACCATGGCCGTGCCGTCGTGCCGTACGGCGGCCGCGGCACCGCCGAAACGCAGTCCGCGCGGGCGTACGACCCTGCGGTTCTTGCGGTCGTGGCGCCAGAACCAGCCGTCCGTGCCGGCGATGAGCAGGCCGGCCTCCGTCTGGGCGCAGCCGACGATCCGGCACCTGAGGTCGGGGTCCTCGAAGACCTGGCCGCGCGCGGGGTCGTCGAGGATCTGCATCCAGGCCGTGCCGTCGATCTGCCCGGCGAACAGGGCCGGTTCACCGCCGGCGTCGGCGAGGGTCTGGGCGGTCACCTGGGCGGTGCGGCGGGGCAGGGCGACCTCGTCCCAGGCGGGGTGGTCGCCACGGCCCCGGGTGCGGTGCGCGGTGCCCTCGACATCGACGAGGAGTTCGCGCCCGTCGGGGAGGCAGAAGACGTCGACGGCCGGCTCACGGCCGATGAGGGTGGGCTGCCAGCCGACGACGGACTGGCTTGCCCGGCGGGCGAGTTCGGGCAGCCGGTGCACCTGGGCGAGCAGGGCCATCCGGGACAGGGTGTGTCCGTCGGTGCGGTCGGAGTCGGCGAGCGCGGCGCACAGGGTCCGCAGCCGGGCGAGCCCGTCCTTGTCGTGCAGGACGGTCAACGCCCTGTGGAGCGCCTCGGAGTTCATCATGAGCAGGAACTCCGGGTCGTCCAGGAAGTCCGTGAGCCGGCCGGCCAGCCGCGCGTGGTGGGCGAAGTGCTCACGGGTGTAGCGGTCGGCGGCCGCCCAGTCCAGGGCGCCCGAGGAGCGGACGGGAAGTAACGCGGTCATCGCATCGACGAACCGGGCGTGCGCCTCCTGCTCGTCGACAGACTCAGCCAGGTACCGGGCGTGGGGGGAACGCTCGAACCTCCAGCCGTGTCCGTACATGCCGCCCTCCGGAGCAGCGAGGTAATCCGATGCCTTCTCCTGTACGAGGGTGAGGTCGGCCTGCGTCACCGGCCGCCCGCCCGCCCGTACGACGGCGTTCCACAGCCGTCCGTCGGCGGGCAGGCCCTCCCCCTGGGCCAGCGCCACCGGCAGCAGCAGGTCGGCCGCCCACTGGGTGTCGCCCTCGTCGTTCAGGGTGCCCAGCTGTTCCAGGAACAGCTCCGCGGTGGTCCGCTCGGCCCTGACGCGGGCCGTGTGCGGGTCGTCGGCGCTGAGGGACACGGCGAAAAGGTACGCCCGAAGCCACGAGTGACCGGCCGCCTGGGCCGTGTCGCGCGCGATGTCGGCGATCCAGCCCTGCTCGGCGTAGGTCCACTTGGTGTCCCTGCGGCTGCGCAGCACATGCGTGACGAACTCCGCGATGCCGTCCGGGTCGACGTACTCCTCGCTGTCCAGGTCGACCTGAGGGCCGGTGAATCCCTGGGGCGGCTCGCTGCAGGCGAAGACGACCCGGATCTGGTCGAGCGCGGCGAGCGGCATGATGAGCTCCGCGTACAGCCGGTCGGGGTCGGCGCAGGCGTCGACGGAGTCGAGGCAGATGGTGAGGGGGCCGGGCCGCTTCCCCAGGGCCTCGACCAGGGCCTGCGCGTCGCCGCGGTTGTCGATGCCGTACGCGGCGGCCACCCGGGACACGGCCACGGCGACGGACCGCCCGCGCATGTCGATGAGCTTGCCGAGGCTCGCGGGCGGGGCGACCGGAGGCGCGTCGGGGCCGGCCGGCAGGGGGTCGCCCTGGGCGGCGGTGTGGATCCAGTCCAGCAGCATGGACTTGCCGGAGCCCGCGCCGCCGGTCACCGCGAGGCAGTCGGCGCTCTTGTCGCCGGTCAGGAAGGAGATCACCGTGTCCGCCGCCGCGGCGCGGCCGCAGAAGGCCCAGCCGCTGCCCTCCTTGGCCTCGCGGGGCCGGCGGATCACGTACTGCATGTACCAGGGGTTGGGGAAGGCCCGGGTGGGTCCCGTAGGCGGCAGGAACTGGGGCCGGGGGGCCTCGCCCTGGGTGCGGAGCTTGCGCATGCGGACGCTGAGCTGGTCGAACAGCATCTGCATGGAGATGAACTCTTCGTCCGGCTGCGCCGGGGCGGTGCCGACGGCGTGTGCGAAGGACTCCACGAAGTGCAGCTGCTGCGCCTCCTGCACCCGGTCGACGGAGCCGAAGGCGGTGAGGACCGGCATCGCGTGGCCCTGCTTCTCCAGCTCTCCCTGCTGCTTCTTGAACCCGGACACGGACAGGCCGGCCCAGCAGTTGTCCAGCATGATCACGACCTCGCGGGGCCGTGGCCAGTCCTTGGCGAGCAGGATGTCGACCAGGTGGTCCGGGCGGAACATGCTGGTCAGCCGGTCCCTGTCGCTCCCGTGCGCGGCGATGTACAGGTTGCCCTTGCCGTCGTCGAGGGCGTGCCCGGAGTAGTAGAAGATCAGCAGGTCGGGCGGGGTTCCGTCGCCTTCGAGCGCGCGCTCGAAGCTCTCGACCACATGCGCCGCGTCCGGGTCGAGCCGTGAGTCGGTGTGGATGACGCAGTCGGCGGACTCGGCCAGGACGGCCTTCATCAGCCGCAGCTCGTCGGGCACCGAGGGCAGGGGTTCCAGGCCCTCGCCGAAGGTGCGGGTCCCCGAGACGAGCGCGACCCGGCCGGCCCGGAGGAGGCCCTCCGCGCCCAAGGCCTCCGCTCCCAGGGCTTCCGCGCCCAGGGCCGCCGCCGTCACCGCTCCCCGGCGAGCAGGGCCGCGCCGACGGCCTCGGCCAGGTCGGCCGTGGTGAGGTAACGGGTGACGGAGTGACCGCCGAGGACGTACCGACCGGGGTGGCGGCGGGGCAGGTTGACGACGGGCCTGTCGTCGACGCGCTCGTCGAAGAGCGGGCCCAGCTTCTTCACCAGCGCGACCGGGTCCTCCTCGGCCGCGATGTTGACCCAGCTGCGCACATGCGGCCAGGCCTTGTCGGCGGGTGACTGGAGCCGGTCGCGGATCACGCCGAGGCCGAGGGGCGAGCCCAGGGTGACGAAGGTGTCGATGTTCCACTCGGGGTGGGCGCACAGCGCCTCGTAGGCGACGACGGAGCCGAGGGAGTGGGCCACCACCACCCGGGTGTCCGGGGTGACGACCCGCTCGAACCGCTGCTGTGCGCAGACGCGGACCTCGTCGTCCGGGTCCAGATAGCGGCGGACCTGGCGGACCAGCCAGATCACCACCTTCTCCGGCGGCCGCCCGAGCCGCTCGGACCGCTCCAGCCGGCGCAACGCGGCCTGCACCAGGCCCTTGCCGCCCGACACAGGCTCCTCGGTGCCCTGCGCGAACGCCTCCAGCAGCGCGACCTCGAAGGGGTCCCGCACGTCCCCGCTCCGGAAGTTGGGGATGTCCGCGAACTCGTCCTCGGCGACGGCGACATTCTTACCGGGCTTCAGCCCCCGGTAGCAGTTGCCGTAGAACACGGCGGAGACCTGTTCGGGCGCCGGCACGGGGAGCGCGGCGTCGGTCATCGACATGCGCAGGGCGTCGTACCAGTCCGTGAACGCTGTCTCCCGGTGCTTGTACTGGTATCCGATGCCGTGACACATCACCACGTGCGCCATGCGTCCCCCTGTCCAATGGACCAGGATTATAGGGGAGTTACGGCACTTGGCACCCGGTCCACCGATATCGGGCCCGGACGGGTGAGGGCGGCCGTCTCCGAGCGGAAGCCGTGGCCGAGTTCGGGGGTGAGGCCGTGGTAGTGACGGAAGTTGTAGATGAGGGGACTCCAGCGGGCGGGGTCGATGTGCTGGGTGCCGGGCACCACGACACGTTCGTCCGCGTGGACGCGCAGCACCTCGCACTCGACGCCGAAGAACGCCCCGCCCCCGCCGGGGTTCATCGCCCGCACCCGCGCCTCCAGTTGCAACCCGCACTCGCCGACCCGGGGCGGTGTGACGAGGTCGGAGGGCACGGGGGTGAACCCGGCGGCCCCGAACTTGTCGGGCTCGTACCGGTACACCGCCCGCTTGGCCTCCGGCACCGGACTCGCCCCCGTCAGCGGACCGAGCCGCTCCACCCGCTCCCACAGCTCCGGCGAGGCCACACTGATCACCAACTCGGGCCGCTGGGCGAGATTGTGCGCGGTGTGGCTGTCACTGCCCAGCCCGAGCACGATGTGACGCCCCAGCGCCCACGCGGAGGAGATCGGCGCGAGGTTGCAGCTGCCGTCCTCGTTCTCGGTGCTCAGCAGCACCACGGGGGTGCCGAAGTAGAGGATGCTCGGGGTGATGACCCGGTGGGTGTCGTTCGTCATGCACGGCAGGCTAGGAGCGGGACGTTTCGACGGCGGCCGAAGTGTCGGGGCCGCCGGGGCCGGTGTCACTGTCGCTGTCGCTGTCGCTATCTCTGTGGCTGTCGCTGTCTCTGTGGCTGTCGCTGTCACAGTGGCTGTCGCTGTCACAGTGGCTGTCGCTGTCTCTGTGGCTGTCGCTGTGGCTGTCGTGCCACCCTTCGACGCGCCTCGAAGCGTCGGCCGCCGACAATGGTGCGGTGACCCACACCGACGCCTTCTCCGTGGAGCCGGATCTCGCGTCCCTCGCGGCATTGCTGGCCGACCGTACGCGGGCCGCGTTCTGTCTCGCGCTGCTGGACGGCCGGGCCTGGACGGCGACGGAACTGGCCCGGCTGGCCGGTGTCGCGCCCTCCACGGCGACCTCCCACCTCCACCGCCTGGTGGCCGGCGGCCTGCTGACCGAGGAACGCCGGGGCAGGCACCGCCATGTCCGGCTGGCCGACCCCGGGATCGCCGAGATGATCGAGGCCCTCGCGGCCCGGGCCCCACGGCACCGGGTCGCGATCCGCTCCCTCACGGCGGCCCGCCGCCACCGCGGGATGTCCTTCGCCCGCGTCTGCTACGACCACCTGGGCGGCTCGCTGGCGGTGTCCCTCACCGACGCGATGACCGAACAGGGCTTGCTGGACTGGGAGTACGGCCCCATGCTCACCCCGTCCGGCACGGCCCGGCTCACCGCCCTGGGCCTCACCCCGGCCCCTCATCTGCGCACCTGCCTGGACTGGACCGAACAGCGCCTCCACCTCGCGGGCGCGCTCGCGGCGGACCTCTACGCCCACGCACTGGCCGAGTCCTGGCTGGTGCCGGCCGAGGGCGCCCGCGTCGTACGCCTCACGGACCGGGGCCGGGAGGCCTTCCGGCGGCATCTGGGAGTGACGGTGCCGACAGAGGCGGCCACGACGAAGGACAGCGGATGACGACACCGCGGAAGAGTGCGGCCACGTTCACCATCCGAAAATAGAACACCGCTCACAGCCACCCGGCCCGCTCGGCCTGCAACGCCAGCTGGAAGCGGTTCGCGGCGCCCAGCCGGGCCATCAGGATCTGCAGGCGGCGGAACAGGGTGCGGCGGCTGACCCCCAGCTCCCGGGCGATGGCCTCGTCGCTCGCCCCGCCCGCGAGGAGCCGCAGCAGACGGCGGTCGGCCGGCGCGAGCCCGCCCGGCCGGGCGGTGCCGCCGTGCAGGGGCAGCGCGTTGTGCCAGGACTGCTCGAAGAGCGCCACGAGCGCGGACAGCAGACCGCAGGGCTGCACCACCAGCAGGGTGTTGACCACGTCCGCCTCGGTGATCGACAGCGAGACGAGCGCGTACGCCTCGTCGATGATCAGCAGCTTGACCGGCACCGACGGCAGCACCCTGGCCTGCTCGCCGGCCTCGATGCACGGTTCGATGACGTCCTTCAGATGCCCGGGGTGCTCCAGCGAGGCCCGGGAGTACACGACCCGCTGCGTGACGCCTCGGGCGAGCGTCGCGAGAGCGTCCTCACGCGCCCCTGGGACGGCGACGTACGGCGGCGACTCGAACTGCCGGATCTGTTCGCGGGCGCTCGCCCAGGCGTGCCGCATCCGCGCACCGATGGCGTCGCCGGTGACGACCTCGACGAGATCGTCGTTGTACGCCGCCAGCCGATGCCGCCGGAACGACTCGAAGGCGCCCCCGACCGCGATCCGCGACTCCTCGACCTCGGCCGCCCGGTGCCGGGCGAGGATCTCCAGGCCGGCGGCCGGCGGCACCGGAGCCACCACGTCCCCGGCCTCGTCGGCGGCACTGGCCAGCCCGGCGTCGACGAGCTCTCCGTACGCGGCGGCGAGCTCCTCGTCCCCCAGACCGGCCGAGGCACCGACCGCGCCGAGCGGGGCGGGCGCCACCTCCAGCAGGGCGAGGTAGACGCGGCCGGCGGCCTCGTCGACCCCGAGGAAGCGCAGGGCCTGCCGGAGTTTCGCGTTCGTCATACGCCGCATTATCGACGGCCCCCGCCCGACCGGATGGCCGATCCGTGCCACTGGCACTTCCTGGCACCCCGCGCGCACCCTGCGGGCTACGGTCCCTCGCACACGCACCCCACGAACGGGAGGGAACCTCGTGGCCAAGCGCCGTAAGAACGGTCTGTACGCAGGGATCTCCGACGAGTTGTCCGCCCTGATGCGCACCGGCTGGGCCGACACCGAGCGGCACGATCTGAAGCTCGACGAGCAGGCGCCGTACGCGGCCCGCCGCCGCGCGGCCCTGTCCGCGCGCTTCCCCGGCGAACGTCTGGTGATCCCGTCGGGCAACCTCAAGGTCCGCTCGAACGACGACACCTACCCCTTCCGCCCGTACTCCGGCTATGTCCACATGACCGGCGACCAGGCCAGGGACGGCGCCCTCGTCCTCGAACCCCGCGCGGACGGTGGCCACGACGCCTACTGCTACCAACTGCCGCGCGACAGCCGCGACTCCGACGAGTTCTGGCTCGGCTACACCGCCGAGCTGTGGATGGGCCGGCGCCGTTCCCTCGCCGAGTCCGAGCGTGTGCTCGGCCTGGCCTGCCGGGACGTCCGCACGGCGGCGGCCGACCTCGCGGCCGCCCCCGGGGTGCCGACCCGGATCGTGCGCGGCGTCGACGCGATGCTGGAGGCCGCCGTCACCACGGACGAGGAGCGCGACGACGAACTGGAAGAGGCCCTGAGCGAGCTCCGTCTGGTGAAGGACGAGTGGGAGGTGGGCGAGCTGCGCAAGGCCGTCGACTCCACGGTCCGCGGCTTCACCGACGTCGTCGGCGAACTCTCCCGCGCCATCGCCTCGTCCGAGCGCTGGATCGAGGGCACCTTCTTCCGCCGGGCGCGCCTGGAGGGCAACTCCGTCGGCTACGGCACGATCTGCGCCGCGGGCGAACACGCCACGATCATGCACTGGACGTCCAACGACGGCCCGGTCCGCCCCGGCGACCTCCTGCTCCTCGACGCCGGCGTCGAGACCCACACCCTCTACACGGCGGACGTCACCCGCACGCTCCCGATCAACGGCACCTTCACCCCGGTCCAGCGCCAGGTCTACGACGCGGTCCACGAGGCCCAGGAAGCCGGCATGTCCGCCGTGAAGCCCGGCGCCCACTACCGGGACTTCCACGAGGCGGCCCAACGCTCCCTCACGGCCCGCCTGGTCGACTGGGGCTTCATCGAGGGCCCCGCCGACCGCGCCTACGACCTCGGCCTCCAGCGCCGCTTCACCATGGCCGGCACCGGCCACATGCTCGGCCTCGACGTCCACGACTGCGCCCACGCCCGCAACGAGGACTACGTCGACGGCATCCTGCAGCCCGGCATGGTCCTCACCGTCGAACCCGGCCTCTACTTCCAGCCCGACGACCTCACCGTGCCGGAGGCCTGGCGCGGCATCGGCGTCCGCATCGAGGACGACCTCCTCGTCACCGACTCGGGCCACGAGAACCTCTCGGCGGGGCTGCCGCGCTCTGCCGACGAGGTGGAGGCGTGGATGGCGGAGTTCGGGGGCTGAGCACCACGAAGCCGCGCATTGCCCGGCCCGCTGAGCGAGCGTCACATGAGCAGGGCTCAGGTGCCTTACTTGGCGGGCTCCAGGATCGCCACGCACTCCACGTGGTGGGTCATCGCAAAGATGTCAGCCTGGAGGGATCATGGAAAAGCACAGGTCAGAGCCGGTTTTCGGCTCATCGTCCTTCGTGCGGGCGCCCAGAGCGTCAAACGAGCGTCAAGGCCGAGAGTCCGTCCCGCTCAGGGCTGAGAAGACTGCGGCAACCAGCTCACCGGGGCTCCGCCCTCGCTCGCTCCGGACACCAGCTCGCACATCATGACCCTCGCAACGCCTCCGGCCGCCATCATGGAGTCATGTCCTCCGGCCCGCAGCGCCCCGCACCCACCCCGAGGAACGTCTCGGGCGCGGACGCCGAGGACCTCGCACTGTACCGGGAGAGGTTCCGCCGCCGTCTGCCGCAGTCACTGGACGAGCTGCGCGGGCCGACCCACGGTGCCGTGGATCTGCCGCTGCACATGGCCTGGTCCAGATGACCTCAGAACCTCTCGGCCGCCCTGAGCCGTAACTCCTCGCGGAACTGCTGCCGTTCGGCGGTCAGCCCGCCCCCTTGTGGATACCGCATGCCTTCGGTGATACCTCACAGGCGACAAAGTCGTCAGCCCCCACGACTCCACGAGTTCAACCTCAGTAAGCAGGTCGATCGATTGGCCCACCACTCAAGCGTGGCAGTGCGCTGCCATCTGTCCATATCGCAAGTATCGCTGGCGGGTCGGCGGTCCAGCCCTTGGAAACGCAAGATCGTGTCACGAGCTCTTAGGGCTCCTGGTCGCTCAGGGCAGCGGGCGTGAGGGTTTCAAGCCATTCTTCTGTCTCGATTGGGCTCAGGACCCGGTCGAGGTGGACGGTCGGTGTCATCCGCTCGAACCTGCGAGCCACACTAGGAGAAGGATTACTCTTCGCGAAATGCAATACGAGGACACGCACGCCCCGAACGGCCTCTATGTCGGCTGGCAGCTGATCTGGGCTGAGAGGTGTGCCGTTCGCGTCCAGGAGCCTGAAGGCGGGGATCACAGCCTCACCGGCGTTGGGGAAGATGCGTTCGATCAAAAGGTCGTGGAGCTGACCCATGTCTGCCACTCCACTCATGGTGAGTGCATATGACATGCGGTCCGGAACGTTGATCACTATGAGCGGCTCGTCATCGAGTACGGATGCGAGCACGCGGACCCAGTCGGCCTCTTGCGACCGTTCGGCGACCGCTGAAGCATAGGTTCGCAATTCGCCCTTGGCATCCTCGGCCACAGCCGCGCGGAAGCGGGCATCTACCATGACAGTGGTCAGTGCACTGAGCCAGTACTCCATGTCGAACCAGGACATGGCAATCCGCGTCATGGCTTCCTGGCGCGCGCCATCTCGCTTCCGCCACCACCGGCTGCGCCGCGTCAAGCCCTGGATCAGACGGTCGGCGTGCTTACTGGACGGCTCAGGCAAGGGGCTGCCACCAGTCGCTCGGGACCAGAGCTCTGGCACTGCCGCGTTGAGCATCATCGCCTCCGCCGCGCGCGCTGGCAGTACCTCAACGAGAGCCATGGGCGATCCGCCCCATTCGACACAGGCGCCCGCCAGCACTGCGGCCTCCGCGTAGTCTCCAGCCAGACCGGGCAACAAGGGTGCGAGTCCCTGCACCGCGGCCGTCAGGCTTTCAGGCCCTTCATGTCGGGCAGTGGTCGCCAACTCTTCCATTGTGCCGCGATAGGCGTCGCTACCCGACTCCATTTGAGCGACCAAGTCCTCCAGCAAACGCTGGATCTGTACAGACACGATCCGGTCACCACCAGGGATAGCAGGGAGGAGGAGGTTGCAAGAAACCGACATCATTCATGACGCTCCGGAATTTCCAGACTTCCGTTGAGGGCGCGGGAAATCCATTCCTCAAATTTCATATTGAGTGAAAAAAGAGCCTTCATGCCATCTTCGTTTCCATCCCATCCCCACATAGGGCCAGATGGGTCACGGCAATCGGCGAGCGACCAGATTCCACAGCCCCACTCATAGAGCCAAATGTAATGAGGGGGGAACTCTTCGTCTGGATCATCCTGTATAGCCTTATGAATGTGAACAATGTCTGACCAATCGCCATTCCACTCACCTCCCGGAACTCCCAGCACGCCGCCCTCGGGGCCGAAGCCACCATTAGCTGCCTCGAGATAGAGTCGCCTTAGTAGGACAGGAATCGGAAATCCGATCTGCTGCTCTGCCATCGCCACAACGGCCTCTGAGGCGGGATCTGGAAGGCCTTCCAACTCGGCCGCATGCCTCACTCGTCGAACAATCTCGTCCTGGTCCATGGCTCCATCTCAACAAGTTTGGGGGGGGACGGGGCGCCCGTCATACGGAGCCCCGCCCCCTTTCAGCTCAGCTCAGCGGCCGCGTCCCGCACGTCCGCCGAAGAACCCATTCTTCAAGTTGCGAAGTACGACATTCAGGGCGGCGCCGCGGCCCGTCGTCCCACGCAACTCCTTCAGCAGCGGCGTGTTGATCACCTTGCCGTTGATCATACCGTTGCTCCTCACGGGGATCTTGACGTCATCACGGCCGAAGAACCGGGTGAGCTGTCGAGCACAGTGATCAGAACATACCCTGACACTTACATAGGCGCTCTGGACGCGTGTGATCCTGGATCCAAGGTCCTTCTCCTGCTGCTTTATATCTGCCCGGAACTTGGCCGCCGCATCCTCCGAATGCCCTTTACCATCGGAGGCAGATGCCTTGTACACGGGGACGCCGAGCCGCGTGTATTCGTCCATCAAGTTCTGAGGCAGACCACCCTTGCTGGCGAACCCGACGACGCGCGTAGGGTCAACCGCACCGAAACCCTTTCCCTTTACCTCGACCTGCGCAAGGGTCAAGGTGAAGTTGCCTCGGCATTTTGCGGGGTTCTTCTTGCAGAAGTCAGCTAGCGTCTGGAGGCTCTGCTGGAACTGGTACTGATTCCCGTTGAAGAATTCATACTGATTCGCGATCGCGCGGATGAGCCCGACGGTCAGGGCGGTGTTCACCAGCGTAGGGGCTTCACTGGCCGGCGGAGGGGGTGGGCTTCCACCCCCATCTGTCGATCCCGATCCCCCGCCTTGGGATGCATGGCAGGAGTCGCATGACTCCTCACGGACGGGCCCCGTAGGGCCGTCATTAGGACAATCGCCATTCCCCTTGCTGCCGCAGGCAAGTATGAGGCCGGTTGGGTCGGAGAAGGTGACGGGGTTGTTGTTGCTGTAGGCGTATCCGTTGATCTGCTGTGGATCGCTGAGATCCATGATCGGGTCGACCGAGATAAACCTGCCCGTCGCGGAATCGTATTCGCGCGCTCCGAGGTGGGTCAGGCCGGTGGTTTCGGTGTCGTCGGTGCCGCCGACGTAACCCTTGGTTCCGGTCCAAGTGCCGGTGGCTGTACCGCGGTTGCCACCGAAGGGCAGGGTGCGGCGCTGGGACAGGCCGAGGTCGGCAGTCTTGATCTGGAGCTGGCCGGTGCCGAGGTGGTCGGCGACGGTGATGGAAATCGAGCCGTCGTTGGCCTGAACGGCCTGGTTGCCGCTCCCCAGGTCGATGTACCGGGTGGCCTTGGTCGTGGTCGCGTCCTTGGGCAGGACGATTTCGGTGTTGCCGAGGTAGAGCGTGGTCTCGTTCGGGCCGCGGGCGATCAGCCGGCTGCCGTCGGCGTCGTACACGTACTCGGTGACCTCGGCCGGCTTGCCCTCGACGGGCTGGGTGACCTTGGTGACGTGGCCCTCGGCGTCCCACTCCAGCGTCTGGGTGGTGTCGCCGATCATGCGGTCGGTGGTGTTGCCGGTCTTGTCATAGATATAGCTGGTCTTCGACGTGCCCGACGGACCGGCCTCGTTCACCTCGGTGAGCGTGTGCGGCTGAGGGCCGCCGGCCGGCGGGTGGACGTAAGAGCGGGTGGTGTCGCCGCCCCCGTTATGCAGAGTCTCGGTCTTGCGGTTGCCTGTCTCGTCGTAGGTGTAGGAGTGCCAGTACGGCGCCACGCCACCCACCACGCTCTGGGCGGGCGCGGCCGAGCAGGCGGTGTCGCCCTCAGTCCACGCCTCC
Organism: Streptomyces sp. NPDC096205; assembly: GCF_044763135.1. Taxonomy (NCBI): domain Bacteria; kingdom Bacillati; phylum Actinomycetota; class Actinomycetes; order Kitasatosporales; family Streptomycetaceae; genus Streptomyces; species Streptomyces sp. NPDC096205. The sequence goes on from NZ_JBIWFS010000001.1 coordinate 1,373,926, forward strand.
GTCATGCGGCGCAGGTAGTCGTAGGTGAAGCACTGGGTATCGGTGCCGTCGCGTGACACGTCGGCGATCGACCGGATGCTGCCGACCTGGTCGTAGCCGAACGTGGTGGCCCGGTCAACACCGGCGATGTCTTGCCGGTCCACGCGGGAGGTGGCCAGCCGCTGGGTGCCCCACTCGTAGGTGTTGGTCACCCAGGTCTTCTTCGCACCCGCTGCCGTGGAGCCATACTCGTACTGCAGCGGCTTGCCCGTGTGGGAGTACGTGGTGTCTGCTTGGAAGCCGTCACCGAGGATCGACACCGGACGCAGGGCGGAGTCGTACGAGTAGCCGTAAGAACCGGCCGGCAGGGCGCCCGCCGCCGAGTACGACACACCCGACACTAGACCGGAAGGCTTGTAAGTGATGCCCGCCTGGTAGGTGCCCGCCAGGGCGCCCTCGGACGTCGGGACCGTCACTGAGGTGCGCACCGGCCGGTACAGCAGGTCGTACGTCACGACCTCGCTGGTGTACTTGTCACCGTCCGCGTCGTACCGGGTTGCGGAGGCCAGATAGCCCTTGGCGCCGGTGATCGTGTCGTACGTCCACGAGGCGCGGAGGGTGCCGGTGGCGCTGGCGTCGCGCAGCTCGGTCTGGCGGCCGAGCTGGTCGTAGACCCGGAACAGAACCCGGTTCTCGGAGTCCTTGGTGGTGATGAGCCGGCCACGGTCGTCGTACGTGCTGACGGTGACGCCCTTGTCGGGGTCCGTGGACTTGATCCGGTTGCCAAGCAGGTCATACTCGTACAGCCACTGGTTGCCGGCCGGGTCGGTGACCTGGGACAGCTTGCCGGACGGGGTGTGCTTGTACGTGGTGGAGTCGTAGGTGGCCGTCGCGCTGCGCGTGTGGTGCTGGCGCGACTCCACGATCTGGCCGCGGACATTGGTCAGGGTGGTGGTGGCGGTGCCGCCCAGGGGCGGGATCACCGTGGTGCGGTCACCGTTGTAGCTGGTGGTGGTGGTGCCCAGGTCGGCGCCGCCGTCGCCGTTGCCCGCGACACGCTTGGTTGTGATCTCGCGGTTCAAACCGTCGTAGGCGTGCCAGGTCTGTGTCTCCGCGCTCAGCGCGTCGACCGGCTTGAAAAGCTCCCGATTGGGCGCGCCGGTCGTGTAGTAGGAGGCGAACTCCTTGGCGAGCAGGCCGCGTTCATCGTAGAAGTTGTCCGCGATCAGGCGTCCGCCGTCGGGGCCGATGTCCTGCGTCTGGCGGACCCGCAGCAGACCGTCGTACAGGGTGTACGACGCGATCTGGGCGCCGCCGTTGTCCAGAGTGAGGGTGCGAACCGCGGTCGGTTTGCCCTCGTCGATGAAGTAGTTGAACTCGTACGACGGCGTCTGTCCGGTCCTGCGGTCGGCGAGCCAGATCTTGTCGGCGCGGCCTAGCGCGTCGTACGTGAAGCTCTCGATCTTGCCGTTGCTGTCCGTCTGCTCTGTGGGCAGGCCACGCAGCGTTTCCAGCGTCGTGGTGCTCGTCTGCGCAGTTGTCGAATTCCCTGCCTTGGCCGGCGGCGTGGTCGTGGTGACCGTCGTCGGGAAGCCGGTGGCCGGGGTGTAGGCGGTAGTGCTGGTCAGACCGTCGCTGCGCGCGGCGCGCACCGGAGCGGTCGTCTCGGTGGCGGTGACGTTCGCTGTCAGGTCGGTGGCCGTCAGGGAGCGGCCGTAGGCGTCGAAGGTGGCACCGGTTTCCAGGTAGGTGCCGGTGGTGCCGTTGTGCTTGGTCAGCGTGGCGGAGGCGGTTGCGTCGCCCTTGGTGGGCGACGCGCCGTAGGCGAGGCCGTCGTACGCGCTGCGCACGTCAGAGACGACCTGCTTGGTGCGGTCCGGGGTGGTGGCACACAACACCGACACCGTCTCCACCCGCGAGGGCAGGGTGAGGATGTTGGCGGTGGCGTTGGTTGTGTAGGTGGTGCGGGTGCACAAGTCGTCGGTCGTGGTGGAGGTGTCGCCCTGGTCGTCGACCTTGGTGACGCGTCCAGCGACGGTGTCGTGCGTCATCGCGACCGAGGTGGTGCGCCACTGGCTGCCCGCCCCGTCGTCCAGCGACGTCCAGGTCCGCGACTCGCCGGTACCGGCGAGGTTCGCGGTCACCGTGCCCCACGAGCGGACCCTCTTCGCAGTCTCGTGGTACCAGGGCCGCTCGACGGTCTTCGCCAGCACCTTGCCGCCCGGACCGGAGTACGTGGCGGTCTTGTATGCGAAACCGGCCGCCGACTCGTGGTCGACGATGGGGTCGCCCTCGCCGGTGTCGAGGGTGACGCTGACGGTCTTGGTACCACCGGAGGCGTTCAGCCGGTCACCGTGCATACCCCGCAGGAACCAGCTGTCCGCTTGCGTTTTCATGTACGTGGCGCCGCCCTGGCCGCCGGTCTTGACCCGGACGTGGCCGTAACCACGCCACTGCGACCAGGTCTTGTTCTTCTCCTCGGTCAGACCGTCATCGTCGTCGTAATGCCACGCACTACCGCCCAGGTACTCGTACGCGGTCACCGCGTCCGGCGCACCACCCGTGCGGTCCGTGGCGGTCACCGAGGTCACGACATACTTGTTGAACCAGTGCTCCTCCGGCGCCTCGGTGCCCCACCCCCCCAGCATCTGCGGGAAGCACCGGGTGGTGTTCGTCTCCGGCGTCGGCAGCGCGGCCGGGTCGCAGGCCGAAGCTGAGTAGTTGACGTCGATCTGCCCGCCGTGCTCGTCGGCGACCGTCGACAGGCGCGCCTTGATGAACGGGGCGTAGCCGTCCCCCGTTGCGTCCATGCGGTTGGCCAGCTGTGTGTAGGCCAGCGTCGTCTTTGGCAGCGTGATCGGGGTGGCACCGGTGTGGCCGGTGTGCTGGATGGAGTCCAGCAGCAGCTGGTAGTCGACGTCCGCCTGACCCCAGCGGTGCGTCAGCGCCCAGGAATCAACCTTGCTGTAAGCCGTACCGTTGAGGACCGAGGTGGAGATGCCGGTCAGCCGCTTACGGGTCCAGAAGGTCGGCGCGAGCCGCCCGTTGTCGCAGTCGGTGCCCGCCACGCAGTTCATGTCCCACGGGGTGTCGTACCAGTAGAACGAGTCCGTGGAGATCGACGAACACGTCGTGCTCGCGTTCGGTATGCACCGCTCCGAGTTGGTGAACTCCACCTTGGCCAACGGCTGCTGATAGAAGGCGGCGTGCAGACCGTACTCGATACGCTTGAGGTACCCGCCTCGTACGTACGGGGTGTCGTCCGCGGCCTTGAGGTTACGGCCGTAGGAGTTGGTCTCCTTGCCGTAGTAGTACGTTATCCGGTTGTTGTGCGTGTCGATGACGGCGTCCAGGTTCCAGCGCCAAGTCTGCTGGCACCAGGAGGCGGCGAAGGTGCTGGCGTTGCACGGCTCGTTGGCGTCATCGCCAAAGACAGGCACGGTCCAGGATGAGTTTGTCTCTTCCTTGCCCTCTGCCCAGCCGGAAAGACGGTTGTACCCGAAGTAGTAGCGCGTGCCGTCAGGGGTGGTTACGCGCCAGTACTCACCGTCGTTGTCGCCGTTGGCCAGCGCGGTGTTGCGCAGCCGCTTGACGAGCGTGCCGTCGTCCTGCTTCAGCTTGAACTCGTCGGTCACCCCGGTCGGGACGAGCTCGCCGCCCTTGCCGTTGAAGGTGATGTAGGCGTTGTCATAGCCCCAGCACAGGTCGCCCGGCTTGTTGACACCGTCGGCGGCCGTCTGACCGTCGTCCGCGCACGCCTTGTAGCGGCGCTCGATGAAACCGGGCGACAACTCGAAGCCGTCGCCGACCCACGAGGACTGGTTGTTGGTGTTGCCGGTACGGCCGTCGACCGTGCCGGAGGAGTACCTCAGACCAACGTGCGGGGTGAGGCCGCCGGGCACCTCGGGCACCGGGATGTCGTACGACCAACCGAAGTCACCGGTGTTGAGGTCGGTGCGCCAGGTCGCCGATGGGGACAGCGGACTTGCCTTGTATTCGCCGGTCTTGCCCGCGTCCCCGGAGGTCGTGGCCATCAAGGTGGGCGAGCTGCTGCTCACCGAAACTCTGCGAGCGGTGAGTGTCTGTGCCTCGGTGTCATTCTCCGTGGGCAGAAGCGTGGCGGTGCGGCACGCCTTCTTCTTCGGCGTGGTCAGCGCACAGGCGGGCAGCTCCACCAGGGCCAGCCGGGAGGCGTAGGCACCGCCGAACGCCTCGGCGAACTCCGAGTAGTCCAGCGTGGCGCCCACCATACCGGCGGACGTCTTGTCCTTGGCCTTCAGGGTGAACAGCACCCCGTCGACGCCCGCCTTCTTCGCGGCCTCACGGCCTAGGACCTTCGCCTCGATGGTGCCGCCGGTCGCCGACTTCACCTTCTTCGCAGGCGTGTTCAGTGCAACCGGGAGCCCCTTGGCCTTCACCGGGGCACCGGCCTTGGCGGTCGGCTCCTTCAGCATGACGAGGGCGGCACCCGCCTCGGGCCAGTCGGCCTTCGGCGCCTCCTGCGGGGTGCGCGGGCCCTTCTGGAGCTTCCGCGGCTTGACCTTCGTACCGGACGTGCCCGCAACCGGCTTGTCCGGATCGGAGACCTCGGGGCGTCCCTTGCCCGCCGCCTCGGCGGCCGGCGTGAACGCCGTCGCCTGCAACAGCGTGGCGACCATCACCGCCGATGTTCCCAGGGCGACTCTGCGCCCCAGAACTGACCTTCTGCGCCTTGGAGCGGATTTCCACCGCAGGGCAGCTACGCGCCATGGGCGCGGTATGCCATACATGCTTTGACTCGATTCCTCATCAACCGGCGCCCGGCATACTGATTTTGCGGGCGCGAGACCACCGCAACAGCGGCATGGATATGGACAAAGGAAGGGGCCCAAGCTCAGCCTTAGGCCCCTCGCCTGTCACGTCAGTCGCCAGGCACCTTCGTGGGCAAGCCGATCAGGCTGCCCGCCATCTTGTTGACCTGCGCGTCCGTGAGCACGCCCTGGAAGGTCCACACGTCGTCCACCAGGCCCGGGAAATACGAGCCCGCGGCTGCCGTGCCCGAGCGGTAGCGGCCGATCTGCAAGGACGTGGCTTTGAAGGCGAGCGCGTTCTCCGCCCACGGCACCCGGTCCTCGCAAGCGGAGTCATCGGCCTCGCCGTCGCCGTCAGCGTCAGGGCAGGTGAACGCATCGAGAGTGCCGTCCACGTAGAGGCGGGCCTGCTTGGCGAAGCCGTCGTAGACCAGAGCCAGGTGGTGCCACGCGGTGGCATTGGAGACCTCGCCGTTGTTGGCCTTGACCACGGTGGCATCAGCGGCATTCTTGTCGGCCACCGCAAGCTGCCAGCGGCCCCAGGTCCGGCCGGAAGCGTCGGGCACGAAACGCACGGTGAACGCGCCTTGATTGCTGCCTTCTGCGCTTACCAGCGTCACTGGCCTGTCAGGCGTGGCGACAGCCTGCGCCCACGCGGTCAGTGTGAAGCTCCCCGAGGTGTCGGCGGGCACGCTGTCCGCGGTGGCGTATCCGCCTGTGCCATCCAGCTTCATCGCATGACCGTCGATGGCCTCGAGGTCCTGAACCTTGGACGCACCGCCGAGCAACGTCAGCTTGTTCCCGGTCTTCGCGTCGTCCGGCGTGGTCACCGGTGATGTCGCGGACGTCTCCTCGAACTTCCAGCGCGTCTTGAGCAGCGGGCGCTGCTGGAACATCTGTTGGACCTCTTGGGCCGAGACTGGCCGGTCCAGCACCCGAACGTCGTCGACGGTGCCAGGAAAGAAGTACTGGGTCGTCCCACTGAAGCTTGCGGCACCGATATACATCGACTGGGCGGCGTAGAAAGGGCTGGTCTGCGTGGCGGAGCCGACCTTCACACCGTTCACATACAGCGTGAGGGTGTTGGCCACGGTGTCATGTACTCCGACCAGATGCGCCCAGTCTCCTTCACCCGGCACCGCCCCGGACAGCTGCGTCGCACGCACGATGCCAGCGTCAGCCGAGTCCGCAGAGTACTGAGCGAACACCCACTTCTGGGCAGCCGCGGAATAGTACAGCTCAAATCCGGGCCGCTCCTTGCCGGCCTGGGCTGCCACGACGCCAGTCTGCGTGAGCTTGTCCAGCCTGGCCCAGGCGGACACGGTGAAGCTGCGGAAGGTGTTCACATGCGGCGCGCCCGTCGTGCCTATCTGTCCGTAGCCGGTTGTGCCGTCGAAACGGGTCGCCTTCCCCGCGATCCCCTCCACGCCCGTGGTGACGGTGCCGTGGTAGGTGGCCGACAGTACCCCACCATGCCCCTCGATCTCGGTGACGGGCTTGGCGTCGTCGGTCTTGTCATTCATGCCAAACACCGCCAGCGCAGGGGACCCCGGGTCGCCGACGGTCTGCTTCGCGTACAGCTTGCCGACCTCGCCGGCTTCCAGCTGGCGGTTGAAGATCTGCACCTCATCGATGACACCGGGGAAGAAGTTGCCAGGTACTCCGCTTGACGAGCCGGCGCCCAGTATGAGACCGCGGCGGGCGTTCCATGGCGTGGACCAGATCTTCTCGCCGACCAGTTGGCCATCGACGTACAGCCGCAGCAGGTCAAGGCCTGCGTCGTACGAGCCGGCCACGTGCGTCCACTTGCCCACCGTGACCGGGGCCGGTGTGGCGGCCTGAGCCCTGATCAGGGTCGCGTCGGCCGTATCTGCGGAATGCTGGCTGAACACCCAGCCGGCAACTGGGGAGTAGTACAGCTGGAAACCGGCCCTGATGTTGCCCGGCTGGGCCGCCACCACAACCGACTGGTCGGGCTGCCGGTCGAACTTCGCCCACGCGGACACGGTGAATCCCTGCGTGGTGTCGACAGGGGAGAGATCGGTGGAGGCGTAGCCGTCGCCGTTGAACTGCACCGCCGTGTCCGTGACACCAGCCACACCGGCCGTGGTGCCGCCCTGCAGCTTCAGCGTCCGGGCGGGTGTCGAACCCTTCGCCTCACTCACCCCGGCGTCCTCGTCCAACTGCCAGGTGGCGCGATCGGGCTGACCAGCCTTCACCCGGAAGAAGTAGGTGTAGGGCGCACTGGTGCGTCCTGCGGCGTCGATTGCCTGCGCCATAAAGAAATTGAGGCCAGGCTTGGTCGGCAGCACCTTCACGAACTGCGCGGCCCCACCCGAGGTTGTGATCTTGTTCAACGGAGACGGCGACCCGTTGATGCCGTACAGATACGTCGTAACATCCGAGTTCACGCCATCGATGGTGAACGTACCGTACTGACCAACACCGTCGTACCAAGGGTCTTCGGGGTTCGCCATGTCCGACTCTGGGTACTCGACAGAGCTGATCTTGGGAGTCGCCGGCGCCTGCTTGTCGTACAGGAAGTAGCAGGCCGACGCGTCACCCGCATACGACCACGCCGAGTACTGCGCCCCGTCATACACGCGGGCATACCAGCCGATGCTCTTGTGCTCCGGGATCGGCGTAGGCTTCGTCGGCGTCGATTCAGGCAGGCTGATCGAGAAGGACGACCCCGATGCCTTGAACGACGTCCTCGCTGGAGTCCACGAACCGCCGTCCCACTTCGCCTGGAACTGCACCGCAACGCTGTCGCCGTCCGGGTCGGTGACATCGGTGGCATAGATCAGGCCCAGCGTGCGCACATACTCCGCGTTCGAGGGCGTCTTACACGTGCCTCCGTACCGCATCGTCAGCTGGGACATCTTCAACTGCGCGGGCGGGCGGTTGTACTGCACTCGCAGGAACGCCTTGTCCGAGAACCGCTTCCACCCGTAGCCGTCGGTCTCGTTAGCAGCCCGCAGGCCGAACGTCATGGTGGCTTCCCGGTTGTTGGCAGCCGCCTGGACCGCCGACTTCACATCGAACTCGGCCTCCGCCGCGCTGCAACCCGAAAATCCGTATGCGAACGGCTTCGAGCCCAGCTGCTTGACCCAGAAGCCAGTTGCGTTCTGTGAGTTCCAGGTTGTGGAGTCGGAGATCCCCTGCGTCTGCCACAGCTCCACATAGCGGTCCGAGCAGGACGCGGACCAGGTGTTACGCACCACGAACTCGGCCGACAGGATCGACTTCCCGGCGAACGCCGACACGGGGATCCGGTAGAAGAGCCGCTTGGTGTCATGCGGCTGGCAGTAGTACCAGTCGCAGTAGCCCATGCCGGCGTCGGACTCGCCGTTGAACTTCCACTGCGGCGAGGAAGCCCAGTACTTCGACGCCATCGTCCAGGCCGAGGCTTGCGGCGAGTACCACTGTGGATCGATGAACACGGGGTACTCAGTGTCTGGACCCTTGAGTACGTCCTGATCGGGGATGAGCACCAGTTCGTCGTTGCCGACAGGAAGTTCCACACCCACTTGGGCCAGCTTGCCGGACTCGCCCGCGCCGGGCTCGACCGGCGTGTCGTCTTCGTCCTCGGCGGCAAGGGCGAGCGTCTTCAGTGCTGGTGAAGACTCGCCGGCACTGGAGTCCCACATCAACGGCTTCGGCGCCTCGAACACCGTCCCCTTGGCGCCGTCATCGACCGCTTCGAGGCCGCCCTGAGCCGTCTTATGGACCGTCATGCCGTCGGTGTTCAACTTCAGGCGCAGTTCGGCCAGCTTCGGATTCGCTGCGGCTTCAGCCGACTTGACCACAAGCAATTGAGTGAAGCCGTCCTCCTGCGCGGTCATCCGCAGGTCGACGCCCGGGAGGACCTCTGGATACGTCGCCACGGCGCCCGACAGCTGTGGTTCCGGCAGCGCGGTCGGCCACGAAAGACTCAACTCCCGACCGGCACGCTCCATGCGCACCAGGGGTGCGTCCGAACCGCCGCCGGAGAACTCCAGGTCCACGGTTGTCGCCTTGGGGGCGACCATCCCATTCGTGGTTGCCGCCAGGTCGGTGTCTACGCGCCTCCAGGCACCACCGCTACGCGTCCAGGTCGGGCGCAGATATTCGCGGGCCTCGAGGTTCCCATCCGGGGTGGCGAACACCTCGCTGGCTTCCCCCCGGAGGGACAGCACCTCCACCAACTCGCCGGTCTTCCGGGCTTTCTCCAGCGCCGTCTCTTCATCCACTGCACCCGTGGACACTTGCGCCGCACCCGTGGACGCTTCCGCGGCAGCAGCTGAACCGACTGCCGCCGACGAAATCGGCAACGCAGGCAACGCCGTCAGCACCAGCGAGGCTGCAACGCCCCCCAGCACCACAGATCTTGTTCTTCGCGCCCGCGACGCAGGCGTCCCACCCCACCAAGACTTCACAGATCCCATCCCCTGGACACAGAACTCACACAGGATGCAGAGAGTAAAAATGGAGTTACGGAAACCGGTCAATTAGATGTGACGCAGGTCACGAAAACATGTCCGAATATGCGCTGAGCAGCCAAAACGCGCCTGCCCGGCATCTCAGAAGTTGAACATCCGGATGTCCGGACATCTGGCACTCCGGCCCGGTTGCAGCGGAACGCCCCGACTCCTGCATCCGCAGAAGCGGCAATCCACCCACGACCCATCACGCCTCCTCAGAACGCCGCATCATGGGCGTGGTAATGCCTAAAGGTGGTCCCGTAACGGGTGGGAGGGCTGAGGCGGGATGGGGTGATCTCAGCAGATGGTCCGAAGTGGATCGAGCCGTTCGTCGGGTTGAGCCCGGCGCAGTTCACCCGGCTTGTCGCAATGGTTGGACGACGTGGTGGTGATGTCCAGCGGGGCCGTCCGTGGCGGCTGCCGTTGGAGGACCGGGTGTTGATGGTGGCCACCTACTGGCGTACGAACCTCACGTTGCGGCAGGTGGCACCGCTGTTCGGGATCTCGAAGTCGGCCGCGGACCGGATCCTGGACCATCTGGCTCCGCTGCTGGCGATCTCGCCGGCCCGCCGCAAACGTGAGGACACCGTCTACATCGTCGAGGGCACGCTGGTGCCCACCAGGGATCGCAGCGTGGCCGCGTCGAGCAAGAACTACCGGTACTCGACGAACCTACAGGTGGTCATCGACGCCAACAGCCGGCTGGTGGTGGCCGTCGGTGATCCGCTGCCCGGGAGCCGCAACGACTGCCGGGCCTTCACCGGGTCCGGCGTCGACCGGGTCTGCCGCGGCGTGCCCGCCATCGCCGACGGCGGCTACCAGGGCACGGGACTGCTTATCCCGCACCGCAGACAGCGAGGCCAGGACCATCTGAGTCCGCAGCAGGAGGCGGAGAACGCCGTCCATCGCCGGGCAAGGGCACGAGTCGAGCATGCCCTGTCCCGCCTGAAGAACTGGAAAGTCCTGCGGGCCGGCCGGCTCAAGGGCAGCGGCGTTCATCACGCCATGCTCGGTGTCGCACGCCTCCACAACATGGCCCTCTCGCATTGACTCAGACCCCATACGGGACAACCTTTAGTCGTCTGCCGACACGGTGTGTGCTTCACGTCCATTCGCGACATCGCTGACAGGCCATCAGAACGAGCGTCGCCTGAGCGTCAACAAGACCTGCCGCCGCGTGAGCCTGGACAGAGGATGCGCGTCCATTACCTGGACACAGCTCGCGAAACAGCAGGTCAGCGGGGTCCGTAAGCGCGGGTCGTGTTCACGTTGTGCACTTCAGAAAACAGGTCGAGCGCAACCGGCCATGCCTGCAGAACCCAATAAAACCGCAGGTCAGATTCCCTTTGTAACCGGCTCAAGAATCGCCACGCACTCCACATGCGAGGTCATCGGAAACAGATCGAACGCCCGAAGCGTCCGCACCCGGTACCCACCCTCCCGGAAGTAGGCGATGTCCCGAGCCAACGCGGCCGGATCGCACGCGACATAGGCGATGCGCCGGGCGCCCAGCGCGGCGAGCTGGGCCACCGTCTTGCGGCCCGCGCCGGCACGCGGCGGGTCGAGGACGATGAGGTCGACGTCGGTGATGCCGGTGCGGGGCAGGACGGCGTCGACCTTGCCCTGTTCGACGCGGACGCGGGGGAAGTCGGCGAGGTTGTGGCGGGCGTCCTCGACCGCGCGCTTGCCGGACTCGATGCCGAGGACCGCGCCCTTGTCGCCGATGCGGTCGGCGAGGGCGCCGGCGAACAGGCCCACGCCGCAGTAGAGGTCCAGGCACATGTCGCCCTTGCGCGGGAGCAGGCCTTGCATGACCGCCGTCACCAGGGTGTCGGCCGCCTTCGGGTGGACCTGCCAGAAGCCGCCGCTGCCGACCCGGTGGGTACGGCCGTCGGCGCGCTCGCGGACGAAGGGGCGGCCGTGTACGCGGTGGACGCCGCCGTCCTTCTCCTCGACCCGCATCACCGAGACCGGCTTGTCCAGCTCGACCAGCGGCAGGCGCGCGCCCGGGCGCGGGGTCAGGATGACCTGGCGGTCCTGGCTGCCCGTCGCCGCGATGGCCTCGACCGACTCCATGCCGGTCCAGTCGCGCTGCTCGATGCCCAGCTCGCTGACGCCCTCCGCGGCGATCATGCAGTGCTCGATGCGCTCGACCTCGTGCGAGCGGTGGCGGCGCAGCCCCGCGTGGCCCTCGGCGTCCACCGCGTACTGCACGCGGGTGCGCCACTGCGGCACCTGTCCCGCGGGCAGCTTGTCGCCCTCGGCCGGCATCACCGTGCCGTCCCAGCCGGCCTCCTCCGGGGTGAGGCCCGCGAGCCGCTTGAGCTGCTCGGCGATGACCTCACCCTTGAAGCGCCGCTGGGCGCCCGGCTTGGCGTGCTGCCAGTCGCAGCCGCCGCAGCGGCCGGGGCCGGCGTACGGGCAGGGCGCCTCGACCCGGTCCTTGGACGCCGACAGCACCTCGACGGCGTCGGCCCGCAGGAAGCGGTCGCCCTCCTCGCCCTCGGTCACCCGCGCCACGACCCGCTCGCCGGGCAGCGTGTGCCGTACGAACAGCACCTGCCCCTCGGACGTGCGGGCGATGCAGTGGCCGCCGTGGGCGACCGGGCCGACCTCGACCTCGTACTCCTCGCCCACCAGCGACTTCTTCGGTTCTGCCTGCATGGCGGGTGACTCCAGATCAGGGAAAGGTACGGGTGACAGGGCGGCGGGCCCCCTGTCGCGGGACGGCGACAGCCCGCGCTCGCGGGACAACAGCCCACCAGTCTACGTCGTCCGGTGCGGGCCTCCGCCCGCCGAGGAAGGGCCCCGGAAGGCCGGCCTCACTCCTTGCCGCTCGGCTCCTTCTCCCGCTCCTGCGCGGGGCCCCGGCGCACCGAACCCGGCGCGTTCCACTCCGACCGCTTGCGGGCCCGCTTCTTGGCGGCCTCGGAGGACTGGAGCTGGTACGGGACCGAGGTGACCATGATGCCGGGGGTGAAGAGCAGCCGGCCCTTCAGACGCAGGGCGCTCTGGTTGTGCAGCAGGTGCTCGTACCAGTGGCCGACGACGTACTCGGGGATGATCACGGACACCGCGTCGCGCGGCGACTCCCGGCGCAGGCTCTTGACGTACTCGATGACCGGCCGGGTGACCTCGCGGTAGGGCGAGTCGAGGACCTTCAGCGGTACGTCGATACCGCGCCGCTCCCATTCGTCGCGCAGCGCCCGGGTCTCGGTCGGGTCGACGTTGACGGTGAGCGCCTCCAGGGTGTCGGAGCGCATCAGCTTGGCGTAGGCGAGGGCGCGCAGGGTCGGGCGGTGGATCTTGGAGATCAGCACCACGGAGTGGACCCGGGAGGGCCGCACGCTGTCGTCGCTGGGGCCCTCGGGGGCGGCGATCTCGGAGGCGACCCGGTCGTAGTGGCGGCGGATCGCGGTCATGGTGACGTAGAAGATCACCATGCCGAGCAGGGCGACCCAGGCGCCGTGGGTGAACTTGGTGATCAGGACGACGACCAGCACCAGGCCGGTGAAGAAGGCGCCGAAGGTGTTGATCGCGCGGGAGCGGACCATGCGGCGGCGCTTGCCGGGGTCGCGCTCCTCGGCAAGGTGGCGGTTCCAGTGCCGGACCATGCCGATCTGGCTGAGCGTGAAGGACACGAACACACCGACGATGTACAGCTGGATCAGCCGCGTGGAGTCGGCGCCGTAGATCCACACCAGCAGCGTGGCCGCGCCGGCCAGGAGCACGATGCCGTTGGAGAAGGCGAGGCGGTCGCCGCGGGTGTGCAGCTGGCGCGGCAGATAGCGGTCCTGGGCGAGGATCGAGCCGAGGACGGGGAAGCCGTTGTAGGCGGTGTTGGCGGCGAGGAACAGCACCAGCGCGGTGGCCGCGGCCAGCACGATGAACAGGAAGCTGCCCTTGCCGAAGACGGCCTCGGCGACCTGGGAGATCACCGGGTGCTGGATGTAGTCCGCGCCGACCGGTACGCCGCCGTCCAGCAGGTCCTTGGCGGGGTTCTCGGCCATCCGGACCTCGGACACCATCGCGAGGGCGATGATCCCGCAGAACATGGTGACGGCCAGCAGACCCATCAGGGCCAGCGTGGTCGCGGCGTTCTTCGACTTGGGCTTGCGGAAGGCCGGGACGCCGTTGGAGATGGCCTCCACGCCGGTGAGCGCGGCACAGCCGGAGGAGAAGGCACGCAGCAGCAGGAAGACCAGGGCGAAGCCGGCCAGGCCCTGGTGCTCGGGCTCGATCTCGTATCCCGCGGTCGGCGCCCGCAGGGTGTCGTCCAGGACCAGCCCGCGGAAGGCGCCCCAGGCGATCATGACGAAGACGCCCGCGACGAAGACGTACGTCGGGATCGCGAAGAGCGCGCCGGACTCCCGCACGCCCCGCAGGTTCATCAGCGTCAGCAGCACGATCACGCCGATCGCGCAGAGCACCTTGTGCTCGACGACGAACGGGACCGCGGACCCCAGGTTCTCGATGCCGGAGGCGATGGAGACGGCGACGGTGAGGACGTAGTCGACGAGCAGGGCGCTGGCGACGGTGAGCCCCGCCTTGGGGCCGAGGTTGGTGTTGGCCACCTCGTAGTCGCCGCCGCCGCTGGGGTAGGCGTGCACGTTCTGCCGGTAGGAGGCGACCACCGTGAACATCAGCACGACGACCGCGACGGCGATCCAGGGGCTGAAGTGGTAGGCCGACACGCCCGCGATGGACAGGACCAGCAGCACCTCGCCGGGCGCGTACGCCACGGAGGACAGCGGGTCGGAGGCGAAGACGGGCAGGGCGATGCGCTTCGGCAGGAGCGTTTCTCCGAGCCGGTCGCTGCGCAGAGCGCGCCCGATCAGAATCCGTTTGGGCACGTCGGTCAGTTTGGACACAACAGAACATCGTAAGGGCTCGAACAGCAGACCGCCCACCGGCCCACCGTCTTGTGCCTCACGAGTGAAATTCGGCCACCGGACCAGCAAGGCGCAACCGCGCCCCAGGCGTCTCCATGTCTATATGACAAACCCGTCCACCACGCCCCGTCCGCCGGCTGCGACAGCCCGTACCCCCACTTCGGAGCCCCTTATGGCCACCGCCGCAGAACTCATCGGCGCCACCGCCGCGCTCGTCGCCCTGACCGTCCTGACCTTCGCCAGTGTGCGCAGTATCAGCCGCCGCTGAGCGGGTCGGACCGTGCACGGGGGTGCCGTCGGCCGACCGTGCGTGTGTAGCTTGGTCGGCGGTCTGAGACCCTGTTTTGAGCGTTTCAGCCAAGTCAACGACCTTTGACACCGGAAGGACGGTCGTGCACATCGTCATCATGGGCTGCGGCAGAGTGGGGTCCGCTCTCGCCCAGACCCTGGAGCAACAGGGGCACACGGTCGCGGTGATCGACCAGGACCCCACCGCCTTCCGCCGCCTCGGCTCCTCCTTCGGTGGCCGCCGCGTCACCGGCGTCGGCTTCGACCAGGACACCCTGCGCGAGGCCGGCATCGAGGAGGCGGGCGCCTTCGCCGCGGTCTCCAGCGGCGACAACTCCAACATCATCGCCGCACGCGTGGCCCGCGAGATGTTCGGCATCGAGAACGTCGCGGCCCGCATCTACGACCCCCGCCGCGCCGAGGTCTACCAGCGCCTGGGCATCCCGACCGTGGCCACGGTCCGCTGGACGGCGGACCAGATGCTGCGCCGGCTGCTGCCCTCCGGCTCGGAGGCCCTGTGGCGCGACGCCACCGGTGGCGTGCAGCTCGCCGAGGTGCACGCCTCCGCCGCCTGGGTCGGCCACAAGATCAGCCGGCTCCAGGAGGAGACGGGCGTGCGCGTGGCGTTCCTGACCCGCCTCGGCGAGGCGATGCTGCCCACCTCGCAGACGGTGCTGCAGGAGGGCGACCTGGTGCACGTGATGATGCGCACCGACGAGGTCGAGAAGGTCGAGGCGGCGTTCTCCGAGGGTCCGAAGGAGGGCGGTCACTGATGAGGGTCGCCATTGCCGGTGCCGGTGCGGTCGGCCGGTCGATCGCCGGTGAACTGCTGGAGAACGGCCACGAGGTCCTGCTGATCGACAAGGCCCCCACCGCCATCTCCGTCGAGCGCGTCCCGCAGGCCGAGTGGCTGCTGGCCGACGCCTGCGAGATCACCTCCCTGGACGAGGCCGCGCTGCAGCGCTGCAACGTCGTCATCGCCGCGACCGGCGACGACAAGGTCAACCTGGTCGTCTCCCTGCTCGCCAAGACGGAGTACGGCGTTCCGCGCGTGGTCGCCCGCGTCAACAACCCCAAGAACGAGTGGCTGTTCAACGAGTCCTGGGGCGTGGACGTGGCCGTCTCCACCCCGCGCCTGATGTCGGCCCTGGTGGAGGAGGCGGTGAGCGTCGGCGACCTGGTCCGGCTGCTGCGCTTCAGCCACGGCGACGCCAACCTCGTGGAGCTGACCCTGCCGGAGGAGTCGGCCCTGGCCGGCACCCAGGTCGGCGATGTGGAGTGGCCGCAGGACACGTCCCTGGTCACGATCATCCGCGGCACGCGCGTGCTGACGCCGTCCAAGGACGACTCCCTCGAGGCCGGCGACGAACTCCTCTTCGTGGCCGCACAGGCCCGCGAGGAGCAGCTGGAGGACCTGCTGTCGGTGCGCCGCGACGACACCGCCGAGTGAGTTCTCGTACGACGACGAAGGGCGCCCCTGCCGCACGGCGGGGGCGCCCTTTTCGTGAGGCGGTCGGGGCCTACTCGGCGGAGCGGGCGGCGGCCTCGCGCTCCTTCTCGGCCTGCTCGGCCTGCTCGGCCTTCTCCGCGGCCTCCATCTCGGCGAACACGTCGATCGGCGCGGGCGCCTTCGCCAGGAACACCCAGGTCAGATAGACGGCGAGCAGGAACGGCGGGATCTTCAGGGCGACCAGGACCCAGCCGAGCTGGGTGGTGTCGGCCCACCAGTACAGCGGGAAGAGGATCGCGCACTTGGCGAGCAGGATCAGACCCCAGGCCCAGCTGGCCTTGGCGTAGGCCTTCTTGCGGCCGGGGTTGCGGGTGCGCCAGGAGAGGTTCTCCTTGAAGACCGGGCCGAGGATCAGGCCGATCAGCGGGACCCCGCACAGGGTCGTGACGATGTACGCCAGCGCCAGGCCCAGCGTGTAGAGCATGCCGGGCAGGTAGAAGTCCTTGGCGTTGCCGGTCATCATCGCGAAGACGACACCGAAGGCCACGCCGAAGACACCGCTGAAGGCGTGCTTGACGGTGTCCTTCGTCACGAGGCGGACCACGACCAGGACCAGCGACACCGCGAGCGCGGCGATCGCGGACATGTGCAGGTCCTTGTTGATCGTGTAGATCGTGACGAAGAGAAGGCCGGGCACCACCGTCTCGACCATGCCGCGCACGCCGCCGAACGCCTCGAAGAGCGCGGCCTCCGTCACCGCCCTCGCATCGTGGGCGTCCTGCTGGGCGTCCTGGGTCGGCTTGTCGAGTGACGTCACCGGCTACTCCCGTCCGAGCGGTCTCAGTTCGTATTTCGGGTTGAACAGCACCCTGCGGCCCCGGCTCATCGAGACCCGGCCGGACGCGATGAGTCTGCGTCCCGGCTCTATCCCGACTATGGAGCGCCGACCCAGCCACACCACGTCCAGGGCGGCGGAGCCGTCGAACAGCTCGGCCTCCAGGGCGGGCACGCCCGCGCGCGGGCGCAGGGTGACGGTGCGCAAGGTACCAGTAACGGTGACGACCTCGCGGTCGTGACAGTCGCCGATGCGGGTGCAGCCCGTGGTCTCGGCGTCCTCTCGCAGCTCCTCGGACTCCAGGTCCTCCTGCGACGAGGAGAGCCGGTCGAGCATGCGCCGGAACCGGCCCACCGGCTTGTCGGATCGAGGAACAGCACTCATGCCAAAAGCCTACCGGTCCCCACCGACACGCCAGTACCCCCTGGCTCTGCGGCCCTCACCCCTCGCTGATCTCGCCGTCTCGCAGCTCCAGCACCCGGTCGGCGAGGTCCAGCAGGGTCGTGTCGTGGGTGGCGACCAGCGCGGTGACACTTTCGCTGCGCACGACGGCCCTCAGCAGCTCCATCACGGCGTGCCCGGTCTCCACGTCGAGCTGGGCGGTCGGCTCGTCGGCGATGAGCAGGGCGGGGCTGTTGGCGAGGGCACGGGCGATGGCCACGCGCTGCTGCTGGCCGCCGGAGAGCTCGCCGGGCCGCTGGGCGGCGTGGTCGCCGAGCCCCACCAGGGCGAGGAGCAGCTCGACGCGTTCCTCGCGCTCGCGCACCTCGGCCCGGCGCAGCCGCAGCGGTACGCCGACGTTCTCGGCGGCGGTGAGGATGGGGATGAGCCCGAAGGACTGGAAGACGAAGCCGATGCGGTCGCGGCGCAGCTCCAGCAGCCCCTGCTCGCCGAGCCCGGACAGCTCGTGCCCGTCGACGACGATCCTGCCCCGGTCGGGGGCGTCGAGCCCGCCGACGATGTTCAGCAGGGTCGTCTTGCCCGAGCCCGAGCGGCCCTTGAGGGCGACCAGCTCGCCGGGGCGCAGCTCGAAGGAGACGCCGCGCAGGGCGTGGACGGCGGCGGCGCCGGTGCCGTAGGTCTTGTGGACGTCGGTGACGCGCACCATGGTCTCGGTGACGACCTGGCTCATGCTGTGCCTCCCCCGTGGGCCGGGCGCCAGTATCACGGACCGGCGCCCGGCCGATCAACGGTTCAGTTCGGGTTGTCGCCGTGCGTGAGGGTCTCCCAGGCGACGAACAGGTTGTTGCTGCCCGCCGGACGGTTGCGTTCCGTCAGTGCCTGGGTGTTGGTCATGGCGATGCCGAGCCGGTTGTGCAGGGCGTTGTGGCCGACCTCGGTGACCGGGCCGAGCCCGAGGTGCAGGGTGCCACCGCAGAGCCAGCCGGGGACGGCGGTGCCGAGTTCGTACTTCGCCTGGAACCCCAGCGCGTGCCGCAGCCGCTCGCCGACGTCGGTGCCGTACAGGTCCTGGCCCTGGATCCGGCTGGTCTCGGCGACGTGCGAGATGGCGGAGATGCCGTACCCGGTGTGGGTGAGGTCGCGGCAGGTCTCCTGGGTCAGGCCGGTGACGAAGGTGGTCTGGCCCTGCCAGTACTTGACGATCTTGTCGCGGGTGTCGAGGTTCTGGCTCGGCACGGTCTTCGGTAGTTCGCCGTCGGAGGCGAGGTAGACGTAGGCGGCCGTGCGGGTGCGGAACTTCTGCATGGCCTTGTCGTACGACGCCTTGTCCTCCAGGAAGACGGAGATGCCGACGGCGGCCTCCATCATCGACAGCTCCCAGTTCCCGTTGGAGTTGGAGCCGTTGATGATCTCGGGCAGGTAGACGTTCCGGAGCATGGTCGCGAACCGGCCGGAGTTCGCCCAGCCTCCGGTGTAGGTGTGCTTGATGATCTCGGCGGCCTTCGGCCAGGAGGAGCCCGCCCAGCCGGTCTGCAGGGGCGCGTTGCTGTTGGTGTGGTCCTGGATGACGGCGGACCAGGCGTCCATGAGCTGGATGGCCTTCTGGGCGTAGCGTGGCTCGCGGGTGATGTACCAGGCGAGCGCGTTGGTGTACGCGGCGATCGCGTCCTCGCGCTCGTCGGTGCAGCCGTAGTTGGGGTTCGAGTACGAGCCGCACTCGACGACGGCGCGCGGCTTGGGGACGCGGCTCTGGTCGGCGTACCTGCTCGCCATCATCTGGTCGAAGGCACCCTTCCAGGGCTGGGCGCCGGCGAGGACCTGGGTGCGGGCGAAGTCGAGCTGGCTGCGGGAGACGGTGACGCCGGGGTGCGTGAAGGTGGTGGGGGCGGACCGGGCGGCGGGCGCGGTGAAGGCTCCGAGCAGCAGTGAGGCCACCACGGCGAGCAGTGGGGTGCGACGCATAGCGACTCCGTTCTTGTATGTGAACGCGGAGCGCCTTTATGAACGTAGGCGTTGGCCGGAGACCATAGGTACAGACCAATAGCCCGTCAAGGGGTCGGGCATGCGAAAGGGCCGCACCCGCGATGGGGTGCGGCCCTTCGTCGTACGGGACCCAGCGGACGTACGGGACTCAGCGGACCTCGGTGATCTCCGGGCCGCGCTGGAGCTGGCCCATGCCGCCGGAGAAGCGCGAGCCCTCCTCCTGCTGCTGGACACCCTCGGGGACCATCTGCGCGTCGTTCGGCAGCTTCAGGACGATCGGGTCGCGGGGCGCCATCGGGCCCTCGCCGCGCACCACGACCGTGTCACGGAAGATCTGCTCCAGCAGTCCGGCCGCCTGCGGCTGCACCGCGCCCTGGCCGGAGATCACACCGCGCAGGAACCAGCGCGGGCCGTCCACACCGACGAACCGCACGACCTGGAAGCCGCCCGTGCCGTCCGGCAGCTGGACCGGCACCTGCGCGCGCAGCTCCCAGCCGAGGGGGCCCTCGACCTCGTCGATGATGCCGCCCTGCTGGGTGATGCCGGCGCCGATCTCCTCGCGCACCTCGCCCCAGATGCCCTCGCGCTTGGGGGCGGCGAAGGCCTGCAGCTGGATGGCGCTGTCACGCAGCACGACCGTCGCCGCGACGATCGCGTCGCCCGCGACCTCGACCCGCAGCTCCATGCCGTCGACGCCGGGCACGAAGAGGCCGCCCAGGTCGACCCGGCCCTCGCCGGGCTCGCGGACCTCGGTGCTGTCCCACGGCCCGTCGGGGCGCGGCTCGGGCTCCAGCCTCACGCGCTCGCGACCGGCGTCGTCGGCGCTGTCGTACGCCTCACTGTCGACGCTGTCGACGACCTGCTCGGCCTCGCCGGCCGCGCCATCGGCGGCATCCCTCTTCTTGCGACGTCCGAACACGTCACTGTCCTTCCCGGTCGGATACGACCGAAGCGTATCGATTCCCACCCGTCGTGCCGCCCTCGGCGGCCTGACCGCTTGTGCCGCTTGTTGTGCCGCTCTCGCCGCCCACGGCGGCATGGCCGCCGGTGGACCCGAAGCCCCCCTCGGCCCGCGCCGAGCCGGGAAGTTCCGCCACCTCCTGGAAGCGGACCTTCTCGACCTGCTGGACGACCAGTTGGGCAATCCGGTCGAAGCGCTCGAACCGCACGGACTCGCGCGGGTCGAGATTCACCACGATCACCTTGATCTCCCCACGGTACCCGGCATCAACCGTCCCCGGGGCATTCACCAGGGCGACACCGCACCGGGCGGCGAGGCCGGAACGAGGGTGCACGAAGGCCGCGTACCCCTCCGGGAGCGCGATGGACACCCCGGTGGGCAACACCGCCCGCTCACCGGGCTGCAGCTCGCACGCCTGCGTGGTCCGCAGGTCCGCACCCGCGTCCCCGGGGTGCTCGTACGCCGGAAGCGGTACGTCCGGATCGACGCGCCGGATCAATACGTCGAGCTCTGGACGGGGGTGACGGCTCACGGGTTCACCTCGAAGGCACGGGCCCGCCGGATCTGGTCCGGGTCGCTCATGGCGGCCTGGATCTCCTCCGGGCGGCCGTTGTCGATGAAGTGGTCGACCTTCACCTCGATGAACAGGGCGTCCGCGCGGACCGCGACCGGCCCGTCCGGGCCGCCGATCCGTCCCGTGGCGGTGGAGTAGATCTTCCGGCCCGCGACCGCCGTGACCTCGGCCTCCAGGTACAGCGTGGTGCCCACCGGCACCGGCCGCCGGAAGTCGGTCTCCAGACGCCCGGTCACCGCGATCGTGCGCAGCAGCCAGTTCAGCGAACCCAGCGTCTCGTCCAGGGCCGTCGCGAGGACACCGCCGTGCGCGAGGCCCGGCGCGCCCTGGTGGGCACTCTGCACGGTGAACTCGGCCGTGATGCTGACGCCGTCACCGGCCCGGGCCGCCAGATGCAGCCCGTGCGGCTGCTCACCGCCACAGCCGAAACACTGGCCGTAGTGGGCGCCGAGGAGTTCCCCGGGCGCGGGCGCGTCGGGGTGCCGTACGGGTTGCACCGCGTCGGCCGGCGGCTGAAGGCTTGCGGAAGTACCACTCACAGGCGCAGACCTTACCCGCGCGTCGGTGTGGTCAGGACACCGTGCCAAGCTTGGTTTCATGCAGCTCTCCGCCACCCCGTACGAAGAACGCCTCACGGCCCCCCGCTCGTGGTGGCTGGTCAGCTTTCTGGTCGGCGTCTCGCTGGCCCTGATCCTGCTGCCGTTCGGCACGCTGCCGATGCTCGGCGGCCTGGCCGGCGGCACCGCCGCCGCGGCGGTCGTGGCCAGCTCCTACGGCTCGGTGCGCATCCGCGTGGTGAACGGCTCGCTGATCGCGGGCGAGGCCAGGCTCCCGGTGACGGCGCTGGGCGAGACGGAGATCCTGGACCCCGAGGAGGCGCGCGCCTGGCGCACCTACAAGGCCGACACCCGCGCCTTCCTGCTGCTGCGCGCCTACATCCCGACGGCGCTGAAGGTCGAGGTCACCGACCCGGCCGACCCGACGCCGTACCTGTACCTGTCGACGCGGGAGCCGGACCGACTGGCCGAGGCGATCCGCACGGCCAGGGCCACGGCCTCCTAGGAGTCAGTGGCCGCCCAGCTCTCTGGAGATGTCGCCGATCTCGAGCGGCTTCGCCGGCTGTTCCAGTGCGGGCAACTCGGGCAGGGCGTCCCAGGGCACCTGGAGCTTGCGCAGGTCCGCGCGGATGCGGGCGGCGAGTTTCTTGGTGTCGCGGCGGTTCATGACCGCACCGACCGCGGCGCCCACCATGAACGGCATCAGGTTCGGCAGGTCGCGCACCATGCGCTTCATGATCTGCTGGCGCAGCTCGCGCTTCATAGGACCGCCGAGGGCGGTGTTCACCGACGTCGGTTTCAGTACGTCGACGCCGCGCTCGCCCGACCATGAGCGCAGGTAGGCGGTGCTGCGCTCCATGAGGGAGCCGGGCGGTCGTACGCCGTAGATCTCGTGGAGCTCGGCGATCAGCTTGAGCTCGATCGCCGCGACCCCGGTGATCTCCGCGGCCAGCTCCGCCGGCATGGCGGGCGGCACGGGCAGCATGGCCGCCGCGCCGACGCCCGCACCGACCGTCGCGGACGCGTTGGCCGCGCCCGCCACCAGCTTGTCGGCGAGCTGCTCGGGCCCGAGGCCCGGGAATTGCCGGCGCAGCGTGGCGAGGTCGCGTACGGGGATTCTGGGCGCGTTGTCGATGATCCGGTCGGCGATGTACGCCAGGCCGGCCCTGGCCCGGCTGCCGCCCCTTCGGGCGCCTTCCCTGGCCAGTTCCCGGGCACGCTCACGGACGACCGCGCTCCGCCGCCGAGCGGCGGGCGCGGGAGTCTGCGCCGGTGCCGGGAGGCCGGTCGGATCACCGGCCGCTTCGAGCGAGGCCGATCCACGGTGGACCTGTCCCGGCAGAACCGTTCCCGTAGGGGCCGGTTCCGGGACCGCCAGGTCCGTTTCCGGGACAGTGGTGCCCCCTTCGGGGACAGCCCTGTCCGTGGGAGCCGGTTCTTCCGGAACCGGTCCCCCCGTGGATGAGCCCCACTCGTCGTCACGCACGCCGTACGGGCCGTCGGACGGCCCGGGGTCCGCTTTCCCGAAGGAGAAGCGGCGCTTCCGAGGTGGGGTCGAGCCAGTCACGGCCGACCCGGCCTCAGTCGCAGTCGCGGCAGATCGGCTGGCCGTTCTTCTCGCGGGCCAGCTGGCTGCGGTGATGAACCAGGAAGCAGCTCATGCAGGTGAACTCGTCCTGCTGCTTGGGCAGGACACGGACGGCCAGCTCCTCGTTGGAGAGGTCCGCGCCGGGCAGCTCCAGTCCCTCTGCCGCCTCGAACTCGTCGACGTCTACGGACGACGCGGACTTGTCGTTCCGCCGGGCCTTCAGCTCTTCCAGGCTGTCCGAGTCCACGTCGTCGTCGGTCTTGCGTGGGGTGTCGTAATCGGTTGCCATGTCGCTCTCCCCCTCCGGGTGTCTGCGGTGTCTCCAGCGCACGTAACGCGTGAGAGGCCGGACTTGTGCCCGACCTGAGGCGGAGATTTTGCCTCACATCAAGGTCTGTTACTCAATCGACACCCAACCCGACTCCTCACGAGTGATCGGTTTAGGTGGCGATCGGGACCGTACACGGCCCTATCACTGCAGTTCAAAGGCGCCTCCCCGTGTACTTCCCGTGATCAGGACCCCGGAAAACACGGATTTTCCCGACTTTCCGACAGCCTGCATGATCACGGAGAGTAGATGGCTGGAAATTCGCCCTTGTGATCGATCACACACGATGAAGCTTCCCGAGTGCCCGGAAAATTCCGCGCAAAGCGAACATCCTCGCGTGTGTCGGCGACATGATCTCAGACCGGCAGCGTGACCCGCATCGTGAGTCCACCGCCGTCCCTCGGCTGGGCCGAGATATGCCCCCCGTGCGCCCGGGCCACGGACCGCACGATGGACAGGCCCAGGCCCACTCCCTTGTCGCTTCCGGTGCGCTCGGTGCGCAGTCGCCGGAACGGCTCGAAGATGTTGTCGATCTCGTACGCCGGCACGACCGGCCCCGTGTTGGAGACGACCAGCACCGCCTGCCCGTGCTGGACCTCGGTGGTGACCTCGACCCAGCCGTTCTCGGGGATGTTGTACCGCACCGCGTTCTGCACCAGGTTCAGCGCGATCCGCTCCAGCAGCACGCCGTTGCCCTGCACGAGCGCGGGCTCCCGCTTGCCGCGGAGCTCCACACCCTTGGCCTCGGCCTCGGCATGCACCTGGTCGACGGCCTGGGAGGCCACCTCCGCCAGGTCGACGGGCCCGCGCTCGACGATCTGGTTGTCGCTGCGGGCGAGCAGCAGCAGGCCCTCCACGAGCTGCTCGCTGCGCTCGTTGGTGGCCAGCAGCGTCTTGCCGAGCTGCTGGAGCTCCACCGGCGCGTTCGGGTCGGACAGATGCACCTCCAGCAGCGTGCGATTGATCGCCAGCGGCGTGCGCAGTTCGTGCGAGGCGTTGCCGACGAAGCGCTGCTGGGCGGTGAAGGCCCGCTGCAGGCGCTCCAGCATGTCGTCGAAGGTGTCGGCCAGTTCCTTGAGCTCGTCGTCCGGGCCGTCCAGCTCGATCCGGCGCGACAGATCGGAGCCGGCCACCGCGCGGGCGGTGCGGGTGATGCGGCCCAGCGGCGACAGGACCCGGCCGGCCATGGCGTAGCCGAAGGCGAACGCGATCACGGCGAGGCCGAGGAGGGCCAGCAGGGAGCGGCTGAGCAGACGGTCCAGGGCGACCCGGCGCTGCTGGTCGATGCACGCGCTGATCGCGTCGTTGAAGGCACTCAGCGGGAGGTTGTCGGTGTTGATCGCGGGGCAGCTGTCGCTGGTGACCTCGATCGCCTTGCCGCCGACGATCTTGAACAGGGGCTCGTTGCCCGAGTTCAGCGCCTGCGCCGCCAGCAGGTAGATGATCGACAGCAGCAGAATGCCGGCGATCAGGAACATGCCGCCGTACAGCAGCGTGAGCCGTATGCGGATGGTCGGGCGCAGCCAGGGGAAGGGCGGTTCCGGCCTTCGGGGGTCCCAGGTGGGTTTCGGGGGCGCCTGGGGAGGCGCGGGAGTCGTGGCCACGGGTGATCAGATCCGGTAGCCGGAGCCGGGCACGGTGACGATGACCGGGGGCTCGCCCAGCTTGCGGCGCAGGGTCATGACGGTGACCCGGACGACGTTGGTGAACGGGTCGGTGTTCTCGTCCCAGGCCTTCTCCAGGAGCTGCTCGGCGGAGACCACCGCGCCCTCGGAGCGCATCAGCACCTCCAGCACGGCGAACTCCTTCGGCGCCAGCTGGACCTCCTTGCCGTCGCGGAAGACCTCGCGGCGGTTGGGGTCGAGCTTGATGCCGGCCCGCTCCAGGACGGGCGGCAGGGGCACGCTGGTGCGCCGGCCGAGGGCGCGCACGCGCGCGATCAGCTCGCTGAAGGCGAAGGGCTTGGGCAGGTAGTCGTCGGCGCCGATCTCCAGGCCCTCGACGCGGTCGCTGACGTCGCCGGAGGCCGTGAGCATCAGCACGCGCGTGGGCATGCCCAGCTCGACGATCTTCCGGCAGACGTCGTCGCCGTGCACCAGGGGCAGGTCGCGGTCGAGGACGACCACGTCGTAGTCGTTGACGCCGATGCGCTCCAGGGCGGCCGCACCGTCGTACACGACGTCGACGGCCATGGCCTCCCGGCGCAGTCCGGTGGCCACCGCATCGGCGAGCAGTTGCTCGTCCTCGACGACGAGTACGCGCACGTCGCTGTCCTTCCTGTGTCCACCCGCGTAGCGGAGCGCGCGCGGGCAGGGGGTCGTGGGTGTGTTGGCCTCCATCCTGCCCTTTTCGGCCATAAGTCGGCGGTAAGGCGAGGTGGGCGGGCACGCAGGCAGGGCGAGCGGGAGCGAAGAGCCGGACAAGCGGGCGGGAAGAGCCAGGTGGGCGGGCCGGAAGGGGCAGATGAGCGGGAGGTGGCGGGGCCGGGGACAGTGGTGTGCCGGGGCGGGAATGCCAGATTTTCTCCAGCGGTTGAGGTTTCCGCGGAATGGAGCGCGGGGAGGACGGGTTCTACACCCCGCGATCACGCTCTGCCAGTGCCGCAGCACCATGCGGTACGCCTCGGTCCGCTTGCCGCAGAGCGGGCGTGGGTGTCCGGCACCGTCGCCGCCCGGCACGGCTGCGCCGGGCATCCGTGGAGACGTGATCGCCCCTTCCGAACGGCACACCCCCGTGCCACAGACCCACGACCCAGGACGAGGGGGCGCAGCATGGACGCATTCACCGCAGGACTTCTGCAGCGCATAAAGGCGACCGAGTCCGACCTGACGCGGGCCCTGGACGAGGGCGACGACTTCCTCGTCGAGGTGGAGCAGGGCGAGCTCGACGACCTGCGCCGCCTCGCCGCCGAACACGGTGTGGAGGTCGGCGCGTACAGCGTCTGACGAGCTCGGCCGACCAGTGGCGGGCCCCCGGCGAATCCAGCGCCGGGGGCCCGCCGCTGTGTCGGCGAGGGCCTCGGACGGGGTCTCAGTCGTGCCAGGCGCCGAAGTCCTCCAGCAGGCGCTGGAGGGGCTCGAAGACGCCCGGGGTGGCGGCGACCGTCAGGGCGCGTCCCGGGCGCTCAGCGGGGCGTCCTCCGGTCAGGGCGCCCGCCTCACGGGCGATCAGGTCCCCCGCGGCGATGTCCCACGCGTTCAGACCGCGCTCGTAGTAGCCGTCGAGACGGCCGGCGGCCAGGTCGCACAGGTCGACCGCGGCCGAGCCGCCGCGCCGGATGTCCCGCACCAGCGGGATCAGCCGGTGCGCCACCTCGGCCTGATGGGTCCGCACCTCGGTGACGTAGTTGAAGCCGGTGGAGACCAGCGCCTGGTCCAGCGGCGGTGCCGGGCGGCAGGCGAGGGCCCGCTCGCCCTCCCAGGCGCCGGTGGCCCACGCCCCGCGGCCGACGACCGCGCTGTGCGTCTCGCCGCGCATCGGGATCTCCACGACGCCGACGACGGTCTCGCCGTCCTGCTCGGCGGCGATGGACACCGACCAGGTCGGCAGCCCGTAGAGGTAGTTCACCGTGCCGTCGAGCGGGTCGATCACCCAGCGCACGCCCGAGCTGCCCTCGCTGGAGGCGCCCTCCTCGCCGAGGAACCCGTCCTCGGGGCGGTGCTCGGAGAGGAAGCCGGTGATCAGCTTCTCCGCGGCGATGTCCATCTCGGTGACGACGTCGATGGGGCTGGACTTGGTGGCGGCCACCGCGAGGTCGGCGGGGCGTCCGTCCCGCAGCAGGGCGCCGGCCCGGCGGGCGGCCTCACGGGCGAGGTCGAGCAGTTCCGAGTGCAGGGCGTCGGTGTGCTGGGCGTCGGTCACGTCGCTCCTCAGGCGTAGGGGCTGTCGGCGCCCGCGGCGGCCGGGCGCGGGGCACGGGCCGGGCAGCAGCCCACGGGGCACAGGTGGTGGCTCGGGCCGAGCGCGCCCAGGGCGCAGGGCGTGACCTCCTGGCCGCTCTCGACGGCGGCGCGCTCCAGGATCAGGTCGCGCACGGCGGCGGCGAAGCGCGGGTCGGCCCCGACGGTGGCCGAGCGGCGGACCGGCAGGCCCAGCTCCGCCGCCTTGGCCGTGGCCTCGGTGTCGAGGTCGTACAGGACCTCCATGTGGTCGGAGACGAAGCCGATCGGCGCCATGACGACGGCCGGCACCCCGGCGGCGTGCCTCTCCTCCAGGTGGTCGCAGATGTCGGGCTCCAGCCAGGGGATGTGCGGGGCGCCGGAGCGGGACTGGTAGACGAGCTGCCAGGGGTGGTCGACGCCGGTGCGCTCGCGGACGGCGTCGGCGATCAGCCGGGCCACGTCCAGGTGCTGGGCGACGTACGCGCCGCCGTCGCCGTGGTCCGGGGCGGGGCCGGAGGCGTCGGCCGCGGAGTTCGGGATGGAGTGCGTCGTGAAGGCGATCTCGGCGCCGTCGCGGACGTCCTCGGGCAGGTCGGCGAGGGACGCCAGGACACCCTCGATCATCGGCTCGACGAAGCCCGGGTGGTTGAAGTAGTGCCGCAGCTTGTCGATCTGCGGCAGCGGGAGTCCCTCCGACTCCAGCGCGGCGAGCGCGTCGGCGAGGTTCTCGCGGTACTGACGGCAGCCCGAGTAGGAGGCGTACGCGCTGGTGGCCAGGACGAGGACACGGCGCCGGCCGTCGGCGACCATCTCGCGCAGGGTGTCGGTCAGATACGGCGCCCAGTTGCGGTTGCCCCAGTAGACCGGCAGGTCCAGACCGTGCTCCGCGAAGTCCTTGCGCAGGGCGTCGAGCAGGGCGCGGTTCTGGTCGTTGATGGGGCTGACCCCGCCGAACAGGAAGTAGTGCTGCCCGACTTCCTTGAGGCGTTCCTTGGGGATGCCCCGGCCGCGCGTCACGTTCTCCAGGAACGGGACCACGTCGTCGGGGCCCTCGGGTCCGCCGAAGGAGAGCAGGAGCAGGGCGTCGTAGGGGCTGGCATCGAGCGCGTCTGGCATGCCTCCGATCCTGCCACCCGCCACTGACAGCCGGGAAACGGCCGCCCGGAGAACGGGGTGCATTAGGGTCACCTAACTCGTAAGCTGTAAGGACTGTCTTCGCGCCTTACCGAGCGACCGTGCCGAGAAGCCGTGCCCTGAAGTCGTGCGAAGACGCCCTGCCGAGCCCCCGGAGTGCCCTGTGCCCAGCCCCTATCGCGCCCTGTTCGTTGCCCCAGGCACCAAGGGCTTCTCCGCGGCGGGGTTCCTCGGCCGTATGCCGCTGTCGATGATGGGCATCGGCGTGGTCACGATGGTCTCCCAGCTGACCGGGCGCTACGGCCTCGCCGGTGCGCTGTCGGCGACCATCGCGCTGGCCGCGGCGGTGGCCGGACCGCAGGTCTCGCGCCTGGTCGACCAGTACGGGCAGCGCAGGGTGCTGCGCCCGGCGACGCTGGTGTCGCTGTGCGCGGCGGCCGTGCTGCTGCTGGCCGCGCACTACGAGTGGCCGGACTGGGTGCTGTTCGCGGCCTGTGTGGGCATCGGCTGCGTGCCGAGCGTCGGCGCGATGATCCGGGCGCGCTGGGCGACCCTGTACCGGGGCACTCCGCAGCTGCACACCGCGTACTCCTTCGAGTCCGTGGTGGACGAGGTCTGCTTCATCTTCGGGCCGATCTTCTCCATCGGCCTGTCCACGGCCTGGTTCCCGGAGGCCGGCCCGCTGCTCGCCGCGTGCTTCCTCGCGGTGGGTGTCTTCTGGCTGACCGCGCAGCGTGCCACCGAGCCGGCCCCGCACCCGCGCGCGCAGCACGGCGGCGGCACGGCCCTGCGCTCGCGCGGACTGCAGGTGCTGGTGGGCACCTTCGCGGCGACCGGCACCATCTTCGGCGCGGTCGACGTGGTCACCGTGGCCTTCGCCGACGAACGCGGCCACAAGGGCGCGGCGAGCGTCGTCCTCGCGGTGTACGCGGCCGGATCCTGTGTCGCGGGGGCGGTGTTCGGGCTGCTGCACTTCAAGGGGGCGCCCGAACGTCGCTGGCTGCTGGGTGTCTGCGCGATGGCCGTGAGTATGATCCCCCTCCTACTGGTCGGAAACTTGCCGTTTCTGGCCGTGGCGCTGTTCGTTGCGGGTCTGGCCATCGCTCCCACGATGATCACCACCATGTCCCTCATCGAGCAGCACGTACCACGCGCGCAGCTGACCGAGGGCATGACCTGGGTGAGCACCGGTCTCGCGGTGGGGGTCGCGCTCGGCTCCTCCATGGCGGGCTGGGTGATCGACGCCTCGGGCGCGCGCGCCGGGTACGGGGTTCCGGCCGTCGCCGGGGCCGTCGCGGTCGCGGTGGGTTTCCTGGGCTACCGCCGGCTCGGCAGGCCGGCTCCGGGTCGGGGAGGCACCGTTGAGCAGCACAGCGAGCGGGAAGAGCGGCACGTGGCGTAACTGGGGCGGCAATGTCAGTGCCCGCCCCGCGCGGGAGGCCACACCCGCCTCCGTCGAGGAACTCTCGGCGGTCGTCCGCGCGGCGGCGCAGGACGGGCTGAAGGTCAAACCCGTCGGCACGGGGCACTCCTTCACGTCCATAGCCGCGACCGACGGTGTATTGATACGCCCTCAACTGTTGACGGGTATACGCACCATCGACCGGGAATCCATGACGGTCACGGTGGAGGCGGGCACCCCGCTCAAGAGACTCAACATGGCGCTCGCGCGCGAGGGCCTGTCGCTCACCAACATGGGCGACATCATGGAGCAGACGGTCTCCGGCGCCATCAGCACCGGCACCCACGGCACGGGCCGGGAGTCGGCCTCCATCGCCGCGCAGATCAAGGGCCTGGAACTGGTCCTGGCCGACGGCTCGGTGCTGGCCTGCTCGGAGAAGGAGAACCCGGACGTCTTCGCGGCCGCCCGGATCGGCCTGGGCGCCCTCGGCATCGTCACCGCGATCACCTTCGCCGTGGAGCCGGTCTTCCTGCTCACCGCGCGGGAGGAGCCGATGCCGCTGGAGAGGGTCCTCGCCGAGTTCGACGAACTGTGGGCCGAGAACGAGCACTTCGAGTTCTACTGGTTCCCGCACACCGGGAACACCAGCACCAAGCGCAACAACCGCAGCGCGGGCCCCGAGCGTCCGGTGGGCCGGGTCGCGGGCTGGTTCGAGGACGAGTTCCTCTCCAACGGCGTCTTCCAGGCGGCCCAGTGGGTCGGCCGCGCGGCGCCGGGCACGATCCCCACGATCGCCCGGATCTCCAGCACAGCGCTGTCCGCGCGGACCTACACCGACATCCCGTACAAGGTCTTCACCTCGCCGCGCCGCGTGCGGTTCGTGGAGATGGAGTACGCCGTCCCGCGCGAGGCCCTGGTCGACACCTTGCGCGAGCTGAAGGCGATGGTCGACCGGTCCCCGCTGCGGGTCAGCTTCCCGGTGGAGGTGCGCACGGCCCCGGCCGACGACATCACGCTGTCCACCGCGTCGGGCAGGGACAGCGCCTACATCGCCGTGCACATGTTCCGCGGCACGCCCTACCAGGCGTACTTCACCGCCGCCGAGCGCATCTTCACCGCGCACGAGGGACGCCCGCACTGGGGCAAGGTGCACACACGCGACGCGGAGTACCTCGCCGGGGTCTATCCGCGCTTCGACGAGTTCACGGCACTGCGGGACCGGCTGGACCCGCAACGGCTGTTCCAGAACGACTACTTGCGCCGGGTTCTGGGGGCGTAGCGGCATGCGCGAGGGGCCCGAACTCGCCTCGGGCGTCGGCTCGTCGGAGGTGCCGGACGCCCCCCGTCCCGACGGGTTTGCGGCTCGGACGGGCGGCCGCTCGCGGTCGTGTCACGGATCTGCCCGCGCGTGCGCTGGGAGAAGTGCTGGAAGAAGTACGTACGGACGAAAGGGTTAGTTCCGTTTCCGGCGATTACGTGAAGTACGCCACGCTCAAGATCGAGAAATCCGCCCAAGGCGCCCCACTCCCGCGCTCCGGGGGAAGTTGAGCGGCACGGTCATCCACGCAGATGGCCCGAATGGAGTACTGTTGCGAGCCCTGGGTCCGGTCTCCCGCCAGGGTGTCGGGGCCTTCAAGGACCGCCGGGAGGGGGCTAGTTGCACAGGGTGACGGAGTTGGTCACTTAGCGTTGCGAATAGGTAACCGTGCCATAACGGCGATCCAGGGCCCGTGCCCGACACGCCGGGCAACTCGGCAAGGTTGTGGCAGGCTGCACCCGGGCAGGCCACACTCGACTAGCGGAAGCAGCGACGCACGTGACGTCGGCAGGCACCACCCGGGAGGTCCCCATGCCCGAACTGCGTGTCGTGGCCGTCTCCAATGACGGCACACGGCTGGTGCTGAAGGCTGCGGACAGCACGGAGTACACGCTTCCGATCGACGAACGGCTCCGCGCCGCCGTGCGCGGCGACCGTCCCCGCCTCGGCCAGATCGAGATCGAGGTGGAGAGTCATCTCCGCCCCCGTGACATCCAGGCGCGGATACGCGCGGGCGCGACCGCGGAAGAGGTCGCCCAGATGGCCGGCATCCCCGTCGAGCGCGTACGGCGCTTCGAGGGGCCCGTACTGGCCGAGCGTGCCTTCATGGCCGAGCGCGCCCGTAAGACGCCCGTCCGCCGCCCCGGCGAGAACTCCGGCCCGCTGCTCGGCGAGGCCGTGCAGGAGCGGCTGCTGCTGCGGGGCGCCGAGAAGGACACCGTCCAGTGGGACTCCTGGCGCCGCGACGACGGCACTTGGGAAGTGCTGCTGGTCTACCGGGTGGCCGGTGAGCCGCACTCCGCGAGCTGGACGTACGACCCGCCGCGGCGGCTCGTGCAGGCCGTCGACTCCGAGGCGCGTTCGCTGATCGGCGAGTCCGAGGACCTCGGTGCGCCGGAGCCCAGCTTTCCGTTCGTGCCCCGGATCGCCCGGCTGCCGCGCGACCGCCCGCTGGACCGTACCGCCGACCGCGAGCGGCCGAGCCTGCCGCCGGCGGAGCCGGTGGAGGAGACGCCGAGCGAGCGGGACTCGCTGACCAGCCTGCTGGAGGCGGTGCCGAGCTTCCGGGGCGACCTGGTGGTGCCCGAGCGGCCCGCCGAGCCCTCGGAGGAGCCCGCCGACGAGCCCGTGCCCGAAGAACCGCCGGCCCCCGCGGCCTCGGCCGGTTCCGCCTACGCGGACGTCCTCATGCCCCGCTCCGTCGGCAGCCACCGCGACCGCCTCGTCGGCGCCACCGACCGTCAGGCCGAGGCCGACGGCGTCCGCCCGGGCCGCCGTGCTGCCGTGCCGAGCTGGGACGAGATCGTCTTCGGCACCCGCCGTAAGAAGCAGGAGTAGGCCTCACCTCACCGGGCGACAGCTCCGGTCCGCCGTTGCCGCCCGGGGTGGCTGCAAGCTGTCCTGCGGGCCATGCACGCCTACGACGGGTGGGCCCGAGCACCGCGGCCGACGCGAGCCTCCTCTCGTAGCCCCGCGTCGGCCGCAGGCCCGGCCTGCCTGCCTGCCCCGCCGGACGCCTACTGCGGGTCCGGCCCCACCGCGACCGGCCGGGACGGGTCGTTGGACCACTCCGACCAGGAGCCGACGTACAGGGCGGACGGGATGCCGGCGACGGCGAGGGCGAGGACCTCGTGCGCGCCCGAGACGCCGGAGCCGCAGTAGACGCCGACCTGGGTGTCGTTCGCGGCGCCGAGCGCCTCGAAGCGCCGGCGGAGGGCGTCGGGGGGCAGGAAACGGCCGTCGGGGCCGACGTTGTCGTTGGTCGGCGCGGACACGGCCCCGGGGATATGGCCGCCGACGGGGTCGATCGGCTCGACCTCGCCCCGGTAGCGCTCCCCCGCGCGCGCGTCGAACAGCACGCCGGAGCGGGCCAGTGCGGCGGCCGCGTCGGCGTCGAGCAGATCCGCGGCCCCCGGCTCCGGCCGGAAGTCGCCCTCCGCGGGCGAGGGCAGGTCCGTCGACAGCGGCCCCTCCCAGGTCGGCAACCCGCCGTCGAGGACCCGCACGAACGGGTGACCCGTCCAGCGCAGCAGCCACCAGGCGCGCGCGGCCGCCCAGCCCTGTCCGCCGTCGTACACGACCACCGGTCGCGCGGACGACACCCCCGCCCGTCGCATCGCCGCACCGAATTCGGTCACATCCGGCAGCGGATGCCGGCCGTGCTTGCCCGGCTCGGAGGCCAACTCCCGGTCCAGGTCGACGAATACGGCGCCCGGGATGTGCCCGGACGCGTACGCGGCGCGGCCGTCGAAGGGTGGTGCACCGGCGGCCTTGGCGACACTGAGCTGCCAGCGGACGTCGAGCACGACTGGCGGGTTCTCGCCCGCCAGTTCGCTCGCGAGTTCGGATGCGGAGATGATGGCGTTCATGGTCACCATCCTTGCGCACCGGGTGGCCGCGGCGTCCAGGTCCGGCTACTCTGCTCCGCCACACGTCCGGTCACCCCGCGTACGTGATCGAGCACCTGCTGTACTGCCGATCGGCATCCGTCGGCAATGGCACGGAAACGGTCGAGCAGCCGCACGCCGGGCACCCTCCGGTGTGGGGCGGCTCACCGGCCGCGACGCGGCGGCGCGCCCGGAGCGCGTCGCACCACGGGTGGTGCGAGCATCGGCACGGGGATCCGCAGAGCGACGGCGACACGGCCACCGCCAAGGGGCCGAGGAGAGAGTGACGATGACCGAGGCACAGGGTCCGGCCGGTCCCAACGGCGCAGCACGCAGCAGGCACGCGCCCGGCACGCCCTGCTGGGTGAGCCTGATGGCGCACGGGCTGACCTCGACGCAGGAGTTCTACGGGGCGCTGTTCGGCTGGGAGTTCCGCCCGGGCCCGCAGCAACTCGGGCCCTACGTGCGGGCCGTGCTCGACGGCCAGGAGGTGGCAGGCATCGGGCAGCTCCCGCCGGACCGCCATCTGCCGATCGCCTGGACGCCCTATCTGGCCTCGGACGACGTCGACCAGACCGCCGACACCGTCCGGCTGTGCGGCGGCACGATCGGCGTCGGCCCGCTGGACGCCGCCGAGGCCGGCCGGATCGCGATCGGCTCGGACCCCGCGGGCGCGGTGTTCGGCATCTGGCAGGCGGACGCGCACCTCGGCACCGCGATCACCGGCGTGCCCGGCACGCCCGCCTGGAACGAACTCCTCACCTTCGAGTCGGCGACCGTCGTCAAGTTCTACGAGACCGTGTTCGGCTACGAGCGCCAGGAGTCCGCGCCGTCCGCGGATGCCACCGCCGACGACGTCACCCTGCTCCTCGACGGCCGCCCCGTCGCCGACGTCCACGGCGTCGGCAACGCCCTGCCCCGCGACCGCGGTCCGCACTGGCTGACCTACTTCGAGGTCGCCGACACCGACGCGGCCCTCACCCGCCTCGTCGCCCTCGGCGGCCACGTCCTCACCCCGCCCCACGACAGCCCCCACGGCCGCGTCGCCATCGCCACCGACCCCGAGGGCGCCCGCTTCGCACTGATCCAGCACACGGCCTGACCTGCGGGGACTCCGGCGCTTGCTACGCCGACGGCACCGGCAGGACGTCCGGGGACAGGGCGGCCGCGTGGGCCGTGGCCGCGGTCATACGGCGGCGGTGGTGGCGGCGGCACAGGACTTCGTAGCCGATCTCGTCGGCGGAGCGGGTCACATCGCCGACGACCACCTGGGCGCCCTCGACGACCATCTCGCCGCCGACGGTACGGGCGTTGTGCGTGGCGCGCGCGCCGCACCAGCACAGGGCCTCCACCTGGAGCACCTCGACGCGGTCGGCGAGTTCGACGAGCCGCTTGGAGCCGGGGAAGAGCTTGGAGCGGAAGTCGGTGGTGATGCCGAAGGCGTAGACGTCCAGGCCCAGGTCGTCCACCACGCGCGCGAGCTGGTCGATCTGCTCCTCCGCGAGGAACTGCGCCTCGTCGGCGATGACGTAGTCCGCCCGTCCGCCGTGGGAGAGATGGTCGACGAGGTACGCGTAGAGGTCCATGCCGTCCTCGACCTCGACCGCGTCCGTCACCAGCCCCAGGCGCGAGGAGAGCTTGCCCTCGCCCGCCCGGTCGTCGCGGGTGAGGATCACGCCCTGGAGGCCGCGGGCGGAGCGGTTGTGCTCGATCTGCAGAGCCAGCGTCGACTTCCCGCAGTCCATCGTTCCGGAGAAGAACACCAGCTCGGGCATGGCAGGTTGAACACCTTTCGGCGAATGGGAGGGGTCGGGATTCAGGAGCGGACTTCGAGCAGCGGGACGAGCTGCTCGGCCGCGGTCATCGAGCCGTGGTTGCCGACCATCGCGGACTCCTTGGGCTCCCGCTCGGAGGCGATGATCAGGACGTCGTCCCGGGCGGCCGCGACCACGTCGCCGATGCGCGCGTACACCCGCTCGTCGATGTGCGGCCCGAACCAGCCCGCCGCGATCGCCTCGTCCCGCGAGGCCACCCAGAACTGCTCGCCGAGCACCTCGCGCCAGCAGATCAGGACGTCGGACTCGGCGCCCGGCAGCGCGTACACATGCCGGGCCCGGCCCTCGCCGCCCAGCAGGGTGACGCCGGCCTGGAGCTCCCAGTCCTCGTCGAAGTCGATGCGGTGCTGCTCGTCGAAGGGGATGTCGACCATGCCGTGGTCGGCGGTGACGTACAGCGCGGTGCGCGGCGGCAGCTGCTCGGCCAGCCGCTGCACGAGCCGGTCGACGTACATCAGCTGGCCGCGCCAGGTGTCGGACTCGACGCCGTAGCGGTGCCCGGCGCCGTCCAGTTCGGCGTAGTACGTGTAGACCAGGGCCCGGTCGGCGGCCGCGAGCTGCTCGGCCGCGAAGTCGATCCGCTCCTCGCCGGTGAGCCGCCCGTGGAAGGTGCCGCCGCTGAGGGCGACCTTGGTGAGCGGGGTGTTCTGGAAGGCGGGGGACGACACCTGGGCGGCGTGCACTCCCGCCCGGCTGGCCAGCTCGAAGACCGTGGGGTACGGCTGCCACGCGCGCGGGTCGCTGTACGGCTGCCAGCGCAGCTGGTTCATCAGTTCGCCGGTGGCCGGGTTGCGCACGGTGTAGCCGGGCAGTCCGTGGGCGCCCGGCGGCAGGCCCGTGCCGACGGACGCGAGCGAGGTCGCGGTGGTCGCCGGATAGCCGGCGGTGAGCGGCCGCCCGGTGCCGCCGCGCGAGCTCGCGAGCAGCGAGGTCATGAAGGGCGCCTCGTCCGGGTGCGCGCGCAGCTGCTCCCAGCCGAGGCCGTCGATCAGGAAGACGCAGGCCCGGTCGGCCGCGGCCAGCTCCGGGATCGCAGCCGTCAGGCCGGGCACGCCCATGCCCGCCGCCAGCGTGGGCAGCAGGTCGGCGAGGGAGCCGCTGCCGTACTCGGGTACGGGCGCGGAGGCGACGGCGAGGGGTTCCGGGTGGTCCCAGGGGGCGGGGTGCACCATCAGCGGGTGGTGTCCGCGGTGGCCTCGGAGACGGCCTGCGCGAAGGCGAGCGCCTGGCGCACGGTCTCCGGGCCGTCCCCCGCCTCGCTGACGCGCAGGCTGAGGTCGTCGGCGGTCGAGTTGCCGGTGTAGCCGTGGTCGGCGTCGCAGTTGGGGTCGCCGCAAGCGGCGGGCTCCAGGTCGATCCGGGAGACCGCGCCCCAGCCGATGGTCAGCACGACCTCGCGCGGCAGCGTGCCCGGCGTGTACTGCTCCGGGTTGGCCACGACCCGGCTCACCACCACCGAGGAGATCCGGCCCAGCTTGACCGACTCCGTGGAGGTGGTGGCGTACGGCGTCGGGGAGGTGGTGTCGGCGGCCTGCTCGTCGGTGTGGCTGACGATGAAGCGGGTGCCGGTCAGGACCAGTACGGTCACATGCCGGCGGACCTCGTTCTGGTCGAACGTGGTCTCCTGGTGGACCAGGTACGACCGGATCGGCTCGCCGCCCACAGCGGCCTCCACCGCCTCGGCCACGAGGGCCGGGTAGTAGCCGCTGCGTTCGATCGCCGCACGCAGCCCCTGGGTCGTCGTACTGGTCTTGGCCATGCCGTCCATCCTACGGGGGCCCACTGACTGCGAGGGACCTGTCACGCGCTACTCGGCGTCCCCCGGGGCTCCTCGGCACTTCTGACCACCGCGGGATCAGTACGCGGGGAGCGTGCGCGGCCCTAGGTCGTCGCGGGCCGGGGGCGGGGCCAGGCGCACGGAGGCGCCGAGCACGCTCAGGCCCTGCGGGGCGACGACGACCGGCTCCAGCGTGACCGCCACCACCTCGGGGTGGTCGTCGACCAGCCGGGACACCCGCAGCAGCAGCTCCTCCAGGGCCGGGGTGTCGACGGGCGTCGAGCCGCGCCAGCCGAACAGCAGCGGAGCCGTCCTGATCGACCGCACCAGCGAGGCCGCCTCCCGGTCGGTGACCGGGATCAGCCGGTGCGCGGTGTCGCCGAGCAGCTGGGAGGCGGCCCCGGCCAGCCCGAACGACAGCACGGCTCCGGCCGCCGGGTCGATGACCGCCCGTACGACGGTGTCGACGCCGCGCGGCGCCATGCGCTGGACGACCGGCCGCAGCTCCTCGGGCCTGCCGAACAGTTCGGTCAACTCCGTGTACGCCCGCCGCAGTTGCTCCTCGTCGGCGAGGTCGAGCCGGACGCCGCCCAGGTCCGCGCGGTGGCGCAGATGCGGGGCGGTGGCCTTGAGGGCCACGGGGTAGCCGAGCGCCCGCGCGGCCTCGACGGCGGCCTCGGGCGTGGGCGCGGGCAGCGCGCGCAGCACCCTGATGCCGTACATCCCGAGCAGGTCGCACGTCTCGTCCGTGCCGAGGGTGAGCCCCTGCCCGCGCGCGAGCAGCCCGTCGATCAGCCGCGCGGCCGCCTTCTCGTCGACCTCCTCGAACTCCGGCACCTTCCCGGGCTGCGCCGCGTCCCGCCGCCACTGCGCGTACTTCACGGCTTCGGCGAGCGCGCGGACGGCCCGTTCGGCGGCGGGGTAGGAGGGGATGAGGCGGGGGGTGGCTTCCGAGGGAGCGGCGGGGGCGGGCGGCTGTTCCGCGGCGGGCACGCGTTCCGCGGGGCCCAGGGCATCGCCGGCGACGCCCTGGGATCGCGAACCGGCCCGGGGTGCGGTGCTCGCGGCCGCGGACAGCGCCGCGGCGAGCCCTCCGAGCTCCACATGCACGACCAGCACCGGCTTCCCGGGCACCTCCTCCGCCGCGGACCGCAGGGCCTCCGCCAGCTCGGCGTCGTCCGGGGTCCCCTCCCCGATGGCCGGGATGGCGGTGACGACCACCGCGTCGCAGGAGTCGTCGGCCAGCGCCCTCGACAGCGCCCGCCGGAAGTCCTCCGCGGCCGCTCCCGTCGTCAGATCCAGCGGCGGCAACGGCTGCAGCCCCTGGGACAGACACGCGTCGTACGTCAGCAGCCCCAGCGACTCGGAGTTGCCGAGGATCGCCACGCGCGGCCCGCCCGGCAGCGGCTGGCGTGCGAGCAGCAGCCCCGCGTCGACCAGCTCGGTGATGGTGTCGACGCGGATCACCCCGGCCTGCCGCAGCAGGGCCGACACCGTGTCGTGGGGCAGCCGGGTCGCCCGTACGGCGTGCCCCTGGGGCGCGGCGCCGCCGTGCCGGGCGCCCTGGACGACGACCAGGGGCTTCATGGCCGCCGTACGCCGGGCGAGGCGGGTGAACTTGCGCGGGTTGCCGATGGACTCCAGGTACATCAGGGCGACGTCGGTGTCCGGGTCGTCGTACCAGTACTGCACGACGTCGTTGCCGGAGACGTCCGCGCGATTGCCGGCGGAGACGAACGTGGACACGCCGGTGACGCCGGTGACTCCGCCGCCGCGCCGGTGCAGTCGGGACAGCAGGGCGACGCCGATGGCGCCGGACTGGGTGAACAGTCCGATGCGGCCGGGGCGGGGCGTCTCGGGGGCGAGGGAGGCGTTGAGGCTCACCTCGGGTGAGGTGTTGATGATCCCGAAGGCGTTGGGCCCGATGATCCGCATCCCGTACGCGCGCGCGTGGCGGACCAGTTCGCGCTGTCGCTCGCGCCCGTCGGGCCCGCTCTCGGCATATCCGGCGGAGATCACGACGAGTCCCTGTACGCCGTGTTCGCCGCACTCGGTGACGACCTCGGGCACCCGCTCGGCGGGCACGGCGACGACGGCGAGGTCGACCGGCCCGGGGATGTCCCGCACGGACCGGTGGGCCGGGACGCCGTCGAGTTCCTTCAGCTCCTCGGGGAAGGCCCGGTTGACGGCGTACAGCTGTCCGGTGAAGCCCGCCTCGCGGATGTTGTCGAGGACGCTGCGGCCGACGGCGCCGGGGGTGCGGCCGACGCCGACGACGGCGACGGAGCCGGGCGCGAGCAGCCGCCGTACGGACCGGGCCTCGGCGCGCTGCTCGCGCGCGTGCTGGACCGCGACGGAGCGGTCGGTGGGCTCCAGGTCGAACTCCAGGCGGACGACGCCGTCCTCGAAGCTGCGCTTCTGGGTGTACCCGGCGTCGGTGAACACCTTGATCATCTTGGTGTTGGCGGGCAGCACCTCGGCGGCGAAGCGGCGGATGTCGCGCTCGCGGGCCACGGCCGCGATGTGCTCCAGGAGAGCGGAGGCGACACCGCGCCCCTGGTGGGCGTCCTGGACCAGGAAGGCGACCTCGGCCTCGTCGGCGGGCGCGGACGCGGGCAGGCCGTTGGTGCCGATGCGGTCGTAGCGTACGGTGGCGATGAACTCGCCGCCGATCGTGGCCGCGAGTCCCACCCGGTCCACAAAGTCGTGGTGCGTGAAGCGGTGGACGTCCTTGGCGGACAGGCGCGGGTAGGGCGCGAAGAAGCGGTAGTACTTCGACTCGTCCGAGACCTGCTCGTAGAAGCTGATCAGGCGCTCGGCGTCATCGACGGTGATGGGGCGGATGCGCGCGGTGCCGCCGTCGCGCAGCACCACGTCGGCTTCCCAGTGGGCGGGGTACTCCTGCCGGTCCGGCGCGCTCTGCATGGGGCCCAGAGTACGGCTCGCGTACGACAACGGCGCGGGGCAGTCTGTGAGGACGTGGGGTCGGACCGAGGCCGCGGTTCCGGCTGCCACCCCGGGACATACGTCTGTCCCGGAGTCGCTTCACGTGTGGAACACTGGTCTAGACAACCCTGAGCACTGAAGGGCAGCAACACATGGCTGAGCGCCGCGTCAACGTCGGCTGGGCCGAGGGCCTCCACGCCCGCCCCGCTTCCATCTTCGTCCGAGCCGCCACGGCCGCAGGCGTCCCGGTGACGATCGCCAAGGCCGACGGCAACCCCGTCAACGCGGCCTCCATGCTGGCCGTCCTCGGCCTGGGCGCCCAGGGCGGCGAGGAGATCGTCCTCGCCTCCGACGCCGAGGGTGCGGACGTCGCCCTCGACCGCCTGGCCAAGCTGGTCGCCGAGGGTCTCGAGGAGCTTCCCGAGACCGTCTGAGGAATGACTCGCTGAGTCACGAAGGGCTCGTCCGAATTATC
This sequence comes from Streptomyces sp. NPDC096205, assembly GCF_044763135.1. Taxonomy (NCBI): domain Bacteria; kingdom Bacillati; phylum Actinomycetota; class Actinomycetes; order Kitasatosporales; family Streptomycetaceae; genus Streptomyces; species Streptomyces sp. NPDC096205. The sequence continues at coordinate 1,414,390 of NZ_JBIWFS010000001.1, forward strand.
GGGCGAGCCTTTCGCATTTCCCGTTCGGGCGAGGTTTCCGGGCATCAGAAATAAACCCCCCGGGAATTACTTCCTCTTTGTATACGGTGCCCGTGTTAATGCCGCACGCCCGACATGTTTACGGGATGTTGCGAAGTCCTCACACGGTCCGCGCGATCGGCGCCGCCGGAAAAGCGCAGCCGGTGCGCGGCGATCGACCGCTCGGTGTGCAGCGCGGTGATCGCCCGCGCGCGTTCGCCGTCCCCGCGCGCGACGGCGTCCACGATCGCGCCGTGCTCGGCCCAGGAGTCCATGGGACCGGACGGCGCCTCCACGGTGTACATCCAGGCGATCTTGTGCCGCAGCTGGGTCAGCACCGACACCAGGGCGGGGCTGCCGGAGGCCTGGGCCAGCGTCTCGTGGAACCAGCCGCCCAGGGAGCGCAGATCCTCGCTGTTGCCCCGCCTGGCCCGCTCCTGGCCCAGCCGGACGAGGCCGCGCAGCACCTTCAGATGGGCCTCGGTGCGGCGCTGGGCGGCCCGTGCGGCCCCCAGGGGCTCCAGCAGCACGCGCATCTCCAGCAGGTCGGCGGCCTCCTGCTCGGTGGGTTCGGCGACGCACGCGCCCGCGTGCCGCCGGGTGACGACGAACCCCTCCGCCTCCAGCGTGCGCAGCGCCTCGCGGACGGGGACGCGCGAGACGCCGTAGCGGCGCGCGAGCAGTTCCTCGGTGAGCCGGCTGCCGCGTTCGTGGACCCCCGCGACGATGTCGTCCCGGATCGCCGTGCATACCGAGTGCGCCGGAACACGCATGACCGACCTCCGCCTTTAATCCCCGTGAAACGTCGACGATTGACGTGTGTTCAGCGACTCTATTGCAATGCGGCCGCATTTCCGACGGCGGGCCGGAATCCATGGATATTTTTTGGACAATCGGCCGCCGGGCGGCGACCGGAACGCCGAAAGCCCCGGCTGCGGGAGCCGGGGCTTTCTAGGCTGTCGAGGCTTTCGAGCAAGACCTGTCGGTCAGATGTTCACGCCGTGCGAGCGGAGGTAGGCGACCGGGTCGATGTCGGAGCCGTACTCGGGGCTCGTGCGGGCCTCGAAGTGCAGGTGCGGGCCGGTGACGTTGCCGGTGGCGCCGGACAGGCCGATCTGCTGGCCGGGGACGACCGACTGGCCCACCGCGACGGAGATGGAGGACAGGTGGCCGTACTGGGTGTAGGTGCCGTCGTGCATCCGGATGACGACCTGGTTGCCGTACGCGCCGCCCCAGCCGGCCTCGACGACCGTACCCATGCCGACGGCCTGGACGAGGGTGCCGCTCGCGGCGTGGAAGTCGACGCCGGTGTGGCTGCCGGAGGACCACAGCGCGCTGCTGGCCTGGTAGGCGGTGGAGACGTACGAGCCGGCGATCGGGGCCACGAAGGTGTTCAGGCGCTTGCGCTCGGCCTCACGGGCGGCGCGCTCCCTGGCCTCACGGGCGGCCTCGGCCCGCGCCTCGGCGCGCTTGACGGCGGCCTCCTCGGCCTTCTGCTCCGCGAGCGCCTCCTCGGCGGCCTGCTTCTGCGCGGCGGCCTGGGCGTCGATCTGCTCGGCGACGGAGTCGCCGATGGTGACGACCGGCAGCAGGCCGGTCTGCTCGGCCTCGGGCTCGGCGGCGAGGGCCGGCCCCGCGAGGGTGCCGATGACGCCGGTGGTGGTGAGCGCCGCGACGCCCGCCGCACGGGCGGTGCTGCGCTGCATCCGGCTGGGACGACGATGCTTCCCGGTGGCGCGCGTGAACGCCATGAAGTGGCTGGTCCTTTCCTTCCCTCTCGCCTACCGGGTTAGCTGACGGGTTCGGAGCAGGAAGGTCTCCTACGGACCCCCTCGCTTCACGCGCGGGCGTCCGATTCACCCCAGGGACTGCGATGGGTCCCCGGCTCCCCTGGCTCGCGCCGTAGGGGGACTCGGCGATGACTGTCCGGTGCCGCGGATGCGGCGCACTGCGTGACGAACAGCCCGGACGACACTAAGGGGATCATCTTTCGATCCTCTAATGGATCAGCGTTTTTGTAGCGCATGCCACAGGGCAGACGGGCAGCATCTCCTGCAATTCACAGCCAACTCGGACAAACGAGGGCCCTGATGACGCTCCGGTCACCAGGGCCCACGCGTGTGTGGCGCGAATTCGCCGTCCCTACTCGGCGCTCACCACGGTGACTTCACCGATGCCGAGGGCCTCCACGGGCTCCTTGATCTGCGCCGCGTCGCCGACCAGGACCGTCACCAGCCGGTCCACCGGGAAGGCGTTCACGACGGCCGCCGTGGCCTCCACCGTGCCGGTGGCGGCGAGCTGCTGATACAGCGTCGCCTGGAAGTCGTCGGGCAGATGCTGCTCGACCTGGTCGGCCAGCGTGCTCGCGACGGCGGCGGCCGTCTCGTACTTCAGCGGCGCCACCCCGACGAGGTTCTGCACGGCCACGTCCCGCTCGGCGTCGGTCAGCCCGTCCGCGGCGAGGGTGCGCAGCACCGTCCACAGGTCCGCCAGCGCCGGGCCGGTGTTCGGGGTGTCCACGGACCCGCTGATGGCGAGCATCGACACGCCCGTGCCGTCGGGCGCGGAGCGCAGCACCTGGCCGAAGGACCGCACGCCGTAGGTGTAGCCCTTCTCCTCGCGCAGGACGCGGTCCAGGCGGGAGGTGAGGGTGCCGCCGAGGCAGTACGTGCCGAGCACCTGGGCGGGCCACACACGGTCGTGGCGGTCGGGGCCGACGCGGCCGATGAGCAGCTGCGTCTGGACGGCACCGGGGCGGTCCACGACGACGACCCGGCCGGTGTCGTCGGCGGTCACCGCCGGCACGGGCCGCGGCGCGGCCTTGGAGCCCGTCCAGGCGCCGAGGGTCTCGCCGAGCAGGGCGTCCAGGTCCAGGCCCGTCAGGTCGCCGACGACCACGGCGGTGGCGGTCGCGGGACGCACATGCCGCTCGTAGAAGGCGCGCACGGCCGCGGAGTCGATCGCGGCGACCGTCTCCTCGGTGCCCTGGCGCGGCCGGGACATGCGCGATGCCTGCGGGAACAGCTGCCGGGAGAGCTCCTTGGCCGCGCGGCGGGCCGGGTTGGCCAGCTCGTGCGGGATCTCGTCGAGGCGGTTGCGCACCAGCCGCTCGACCTCGCCGTCGGCGAAGGCGGGCGCCCTGAGGGCGTCGGCGACCAGGCCGAGGGCCTTGGCCAGGCGGGAGGCGGGGACCTCCAGGCTGAGGCGGACGCCGGGGTGGTCGGCGTGCGTGTCGAGGGTGGCGCCGCAGCGCTCCAGCTCGGCGGCGAACTCCTCGGCGGAGTGCTTGTCGGTGCCCTCGGAGAGGGCGCGGGCCATGATCGTGGCCACGCCCTCCTGGGCGGCCGGCTCGGCGTCGAGCGGCGCGTCCAGCAGCACCTCGACGGCGACGACCTGCTGGCCGGGGCGGTGGCAGCGCAGCACCGTCAGGCCGTTGTCGAGCGTCCCGCGCGTGGGCGCCGGGAACGCCCACGGCCTGGCCTCGCCCGGCTTGGGCTGCGGGTGGAAGTCCATCGCGGCGAGCTCGGTCACTTGGCCGCCTCCTCGTCGTTGTCGTGGGCGGCCTCCACCGTGGCTTCGGCCTCCGGGTCCTCGGGGAAGTCCTCGTCCTCGGTGTGCTCCGCGGACTCGGGCGACAGCGGCTCGTAGACGAGCACCGCGCGGTTGTCGGGCCGCAGCCGCGCCGCGGCGACCTCGCGGACCTCGTCGGCGGTCACCTCCAGGACGCGCTGCACAGCGGTCAGGGCGAGCTGCGGGTCGCCGAACAGGACGGCGAAGCGGCACAGTTCGTCGGCGCGGCCCGCGACCGTGCCGAGCCGGTCCAGCCACTCGCGCTCCAACTGCGCCTGGGCGCGCTCCATCTCCTCGTCCGTGGGGCCCTCCTCGGCGAACCGGGCGAGCTCCTCGTCGATGGCCGCCTCGATGACGGGCACCTCGACGTCTCCGGAGGTCTTCACGTCCAGCCAGCCCAGCGAGGGCGCCCCGGCCAGCCGCAGCAGGCCGAAGCCGGCCGCGACGGCCGTACGGTCACGTCGTACGAGCCGGTTGTAGAGGCGGGACGACTCGCCGCCGCCGAGGACGGTCAGCGCCAGGTCGGCGGCGTCGCACGCGCGTGTGCCGTCCTGCGGCAGCCGGTAGGCGGCCATCAGCGCCCGCGCGGGCACCTCCTCCTCGACGACCTGGCGCAGCTGCTCGCCGATGACGTCGGGCAGCGTGCCGTCGCGCGGGGCGGGCTTGCCGTCGTGGCCCGGGATGGAGCCGAAGTACTTCTCGACCCAGGCGAGCGTCTGCTCGGGGTCGATGTCGCCGACCACGGACAGCACCGCGTTGTTGGGCGCGTAGTAGGTGCGGAAGAACGCGCGCGCGTCCTCCAGGGTCGCCGCGTCCAGGTCGGCCATCGAGCCGATCGGCGTGTGGTGGTAGGGGTGGCCCTCCGGATAGACGAGGGCGGTCAGCTTCTCGAACGCGGTGCCGTAGGGCACGTTGTCGTAACGCTGACGGCGCTCGTTCTTGACGACGTCGCGCTGGTTCTCCATGGACTCGTCGTCGAGGGCGGCGAGCAGGGAGCCCATGCGGTCGGCCTCCAGCCAGAGCGCGAGCTCCAGCTGGTGGGCGGGCATGGTCTCGAAGTAGTTGGTGCGCTCGAAGCTGGTGGTGCCGTTGAGGGAGCCGCCCGCTCCCTGCACCAGCTCGAAGTGACCGTTGCCCTTGACCTGGCCCGAGCCCTGGAACATCAGGTGCTCGAAGAGGTGAGCCAGGCCGGTGCGTCCCTTGACCTCGTGACGGGAGCCGACGTCGTACCAGAGGCACACCGCCGCGACCGGGGTCAGATGGTCCTCGGAGAGCACCACGCGCAGGCCGTTGGCCAGGCGGTGCTCGGTCGCTGTCAGGCCGCCGGAGCCTGCCTGGTCTGTGGCCGTGTGACCCATGGGCATGTACGTCCCTTCGATCGCGGATGCGGTTGCTGAAAACCGCTGTTCTCCTGCCGGTCCTGCCACTGTATGCAAGCGTGCGGACCGCCGGTGGAGTTCCCGGCCGCCGTACGCCCAGAGCGAGATCCCGTAGCCTGCGGACACACGCCGCCACTGGCGACGCGGGGTCCGGTCCGTCGTTGTCAGTGCCTAGGTCCACAATGGTCCGCGTCAGAATTCGTTCACGCTTCCGCCGGAGCGAGCCGAGGGGACGCGTCCCGTAGGCGAACGACCAGAGCAAAAGGAGCCAGGCAGCGATGGCCCGCCGCAGCACGAAGACCCCGCCGCCCGACGACTCGTTCGAGGAGCGCATCCTCGACATCGACGTCGTCGACGAGATGCAGGGCTCCTTCCTCGAGTACGCGTACTCGGTCATCTACTCCCGAGCCCTGCCCGACGCGCGTGACGGCCTCAAGCCGGTGCACCGCCGCATCGTCTACCAGATGAACGAGATGGGGCTGCGCCCCGAGCGCGGCTATGTGAAGTGCGCCCGCGTGGTGGGCGAGGTCATGGGTAAGTTGCACCCGCACGGCGACTCGTCGATCTACGACGCCCTGGTGCGCATGGCCCAGCCCTTCTCGATGCGCGTGCCCCTGGTCGACGGCCACGGCAACTTCGGCTCGCTGGGCAACGACGACCCGCCGGCCGCCATGCGGTACACCGAGTGCCGGCAGGCCGAGGCGACGAGCCTGATGACCGAGTCGATCGACGAGGACACGGTCGACTTCGTCCCCAATTACGACGGTCAGGAGCGGGAACCGGTCGCCCTGCCCGCCGCGTTCCCGAACCTCCTGGTCAACGGCTCCTCGGGCATCGCGGTCGGCATGGCCACCAACATGCCGCCGCACAACCTGCGCGAGGTCATCGCGGCCGCCCGCCACCTGATCAAGTACCCGAACGCCGATCTCGACGCCCTCATGCGCCATGTGCCGGGCCCGGACCTGCCCACCGGCGGCCGGATCGTCGGCCTGTCCGGCATCCGCGACGCCTACGAGACCGGCCGCGGCACGTTCAAGATGCGCGCCACCGTCTCCGTGGACTCGGTCACCGCGCGCCGCAAGGGTCTGATCGTCACCGAGCTGCCGTTCACGGTCGGCCCGGAGAAGGTCATCGCGAAGATCAAGGACCTGGTCGGCTCGAAGAAGCTCCAGGGCATCGCCGACGTCAAGGACCTCACCGACCGCGAGCACGGCCTGCGTCTGGTCATCGAGGTCAAGAACGGCTTCGTGCCGGAGGCGATCCTGGAGCAGCTGTACAAGCTGACGCCGATGGAGGAGTCCTTCGGCATCAACAACGTCGCGCTCGTCGACGGCCAGCCCCTCACGCTGGGCCTGAAGGAGCTGCTGGAGGTCTACCTCGACCACCGCTTCGAGGTCGTGCGCCGGCGCAGCGAGTACCGCCGCACCAAGCGCCGCGACCGGCTGCACCTGGTCGAGGGCCTGCTCACCGCGCTGGTGGACATCGACGAGGTGATCCGCCTGATCCGCTCCAGCGAGAACTCCGCGCAGGCCAAGCAGCGCCTGATGGAGCACTTCTCGCTGAGCGAGGTCCAGACGCAGTACATCCTCGACACTCCGCTGCGCCGCCTGACCAAGTACGACCGCATCGAGCTGGAGGCGGAGAAGGAGCGGCTGAACACCGAGATCGAGGAGCTGACCCGGATCCTGGAGTCGGACACCGAGCTGCGCAAGCTGGTCTCGGCCGAGCTGGCCTCGGTCGCCAAGAAGTTCGGCACCGACCGCCGTACGGTCCTGCTGGAGTCCGCGGGCTCCCCGGCGCCGACCGTGTCCCTCCAGGTCGCCGACGACCCGTGCCGGGTGCTGCTGTCGTCGACGGGGCTGCTGGCCCGTACGGCGAACGCCGAGCCGTTCGCGGAGGACGCCGACGGGCGGCGCACCAAGCACGACGTGATCGTCTCCGCGGTGCCCTCCACCGCGCGCGGCGAGGTGGGTGTGGTGACCTCGGCGGGCCGGCTGCTGCGGATCAACGTGGTCGACCTGCCCCAGCTGCCGGACACCGCGGCCGCGCCGAACCTGTCGGGCGGGGCGCCGCTCGCGGAGTTCGTCTCGCTGGAGGACGACGAGACGGTGATCTGCCTGAGCACGCTCGACGAGTCCTCCCCGGGCCTGGCGATCGGCACCGAGCAGGGCGTGGTCAAGCGCGTGGTCCCGGACTACCCGGCGAACAAGGACGAGCTGGAGGTCATCACCCTCAAGGAGGGCGACCGGATCGTCGGCGCGGTCGAGCTGCGCACCGGTGAGGAGGACCTCGTCTTCATCACGGACGATGCCCAACTGCTGCGCTTCCAGGCCTCGCAGGTCCGCCCGCAGGGCCGGCCCGCGGGCGGTATGGCGGGCATCAAGCTCACCGACGGCGCCAAGGTCATCTCCTTCACGGCCGTCGACCCGGCGGTGGACGCGGTGGTGTTCACGGTCGCGGGCTCGCGCGGCACCCTGGACGACTCCGTGCAGACGACGGCCAAGGTGACGCCGTTCGACCAGTACCCGCGCAAGGGCCGGGCCACCGGTGGTGTGCGCTGCCAGCGGTTCCTCAAGGGCGAGGACTGTCTGTCCCTGGCCTGGGCGGGCGCCGCTCCTGCCCGCGCCGCGCAGAAGAACGGCACCCCGGCCGAGCTGCCGGAGATGGACCCGCGCCGGGACGGCTCGGGCGTGTCCCTGGCGAAGACGGTGGCGGCGGTGGCGGGACCGGTCTAGAGACCGGGTTCGGCCTCCTGGTCGTCCGCGTCGCGTACGTAGCGCAGAACGCCCCACATGCCGTGCTCGTCGGCGTGTGGGGTGTCGCTCGTGCAGGCCTCGAGCTCCTTGTCGAGAGCGGGCGCGTCGATCCCGGCGCCGATGAGGACGAGCTGTGTGAGCCGCGCGTCGTCGGCCGGCCACGGCTCCGGCTCGAACCGCAGGAACCGCCCCACGGCATGGACGCCGTAGCGGTTCCCTGTGTCGTACGGTCCGAAGTCGACGTACCCCTTGATCCGGTACAGCCCCTCGGGACGGCTGTCGAGGAACGCCATCAGCCGGCGCGGGTCCATCGGGGTCCCGGAGGTGAACGACAGGGTGTCGTAGCCCGAGTGGAGATGACCCGCGTGGTCCTCGTCCGGGTCGTGCTCGTGGAGGTCGTCGAAGGACAGCTGCCCGATGCGTTCCTCGCTGGGCCGGCAGTCGAAGAGGAACTCGGGGTCGAGACGGCCGTACGAGGCCGGGACGACGGCCGCCTTGTCGGCGAGGGAGCGCACGAGTGCGAGGAGCCGTTCGCCGTCGGCGGCCCGGTCGGTCTTGTTGACGACGACGAGGTCGGCGAGGGCGAGATGCCGGTCGATCTCGGGGTGCCGCGCGCGAGTGGCGTCGAACTCGGCGGCGTCGACGACCTCGACCAGCCCGCCGTACACGATCCCCGGCAGCTCGCTGGCGAGCAGCATGCGCACGAGTTCCTGAGGTTCGGCGAGTCCGCTGGCCTCGATGACGATGACGTCGATGCCGGCCGTGGGGTGGGCGAGCCGCTCCAGATAGACGTCGAGTTCGCTCGCGTCCACCGCGCAGCACAGGCAACCGTTGCCGAGGGAGACGGTCGAGTCGCCGAGCGCGCCCGCGACGGCCATGGCGTCGATCTCGATGGCGCCGAAATCGTTGACGATCGCGCCGATACGACTGCCTCCGCTGTGGTGCAGCAGATGGTTGAGCAGCGTGGTCTTGCCGGAACCCAGGAATCCGGCAAGCACGACGACGGGGATCTGCCGCGGACGGTGACCCAATGTGCGACCTCTCTCACGCCCGGGCGCGCACCGGATCGCGACCGTGCACGCCGTCGAGGATTGAATGCCGCCCCAGGATACGAGCCGCAGGAATCACCGCGAAGTGAACGATTGTTAGCAGCATTTGCGGGGCAGACGTCTGGCAAGGTGCCGGGGCGTGCGGCGGGCGTGCGACCCTCGCTTCCCTCCGTGCGCCTCCTTCCTCCGCCTCCCCGCCGATCAGAGCCGCTCGGCACCCTGGAGGTGGCACGCGCCGCCCATCGCTCGCCGGTTCCCATCAGTCGACCCGCATCCCGACGACCGGCGGACGGTGCCTGATTCGGGGGTTGACATGGCCACACGGAAGCACCTCACGGGGAGGCTGAACTCCGCCGCAACTGCCCTTCTGATCTCCGCCACCACCCTGACGCTGGTCGCCCGCAGGCGCCGCCTCGACGAGGCGCGGCTGGAGCAACGACGGCTGGAACTCGAAGAACTGGCCGTCCGGCGCAGGGCGTTCGCCCATCAGCAGCGCATGCACTGGGAGCTGCTGGCCAGGGCGATCGACGACCCTTCGCTGGCGGCGGTGATCGACACCTACGACAAGAGCATCCCGGCGGACAAGCGCCGCCAGTTCTTCTACGCCAACGCCTGGTACGCCTATCTCTTCCATCAGTACCGCGCCGAGGTCCTGGACCAGCACGAGCTGTACACGGTGCTGCGCGAGTTCTTCCAGAGTCCGCTGTTCCGGGAGTACTGGGAGGCGTCGAAGGCTCAGCGCGCGACGCTGAAGCGGTCGTCCGACGAGGCCAGGATCGGACGCATGGTCGACGGACTCGTGCAGGAGCTGGACGACGCCGACACGGACGAGTGGTGGGTTGTGGGGCACCCGCCGGCCGACTGAACGTGCCCTGTCGGCTGTCAACTCACCTTCATCGCTGAACGTGCCCCTGCCGGCTGTCAACTCACCTTCATCACTGACCCGGCAGGGTGTCTTTGGCACGTCTGCGCCCGTGCGTCCCTCCGGTCCCAGTACGGTGCTGTCCCAGAACTGTGCCCAGCCCGCCTAAGGACCGGTACCCCCTTGAAAATCGTGCGCCGCATCGGTGTGCCCCCGAGCGCCCGAGGTAGTAACTCTGGAGCCAACTGCCCGGACCTGTTCGAGCTGAGCGACGGCAATTTCGCCGTCATCGGCACCGAAGCCACCGAGGCGCTGGAGCGTGAACTCCCCTCCGATGCCTCCCGCGCCGACTACGAGCGCATCGTCATCGTGAGCCGGGAGACGCTGATCCGCGCCAAGGCAGACATCCCGGACGCCTGATCCCACACGGACGTCTGATCCCACACGGGCGCGTGTCCCCACAGGACCCCCGTCCCCGTGGGAAACCCACCCGACCGCATGTGACAACCGAGCGAATCGGGTACCGACCCGGCGAGCAGCCCGGCATCCCGTCCTGCTCGCCCCCCTCGATGTGGCCTGGCGCCCAGATCGGCACCGGGCCACACGCATGTCAGGCGACCTGCTGCGCCTCGGGCACCGCCACGGGCGGCACGGGGCCGACGTACCGCGCCACCGGGCGGATGATCTTCGGGTCCTCCGCCTGCTCCAGGATGTTGGCGCTCCAGCCCACCACCCGCGCGGCAGCGAAGGTCGGCGTGAACATCTCGCGCGGCAGCCCGCACAGCTCCATGACCAGGCCCGCGTAGAACTCGACATTGGTGTGCAGTTCCCGGCCGGGCTTCAGCTCGGCCAGCACCGCCTCGACGCCCCGCTCCACCTGGACGGCGAAGTCCACGCGCGCGCCGCCGAACCCCTGCGCGATCGCCCGCAGCATCCGGGAACGGGGGTCCTCGGTGCGGTAGATGGCGTGCCCGAAGCCCATGATGCGGTCGCCGGCGAGGACACGCTCACGCACCCAGGTGTCGATGCGGTCCGGGGTGCCGATGGCGTCCAGGGTGTCGAGCGCCCGGCTGGGGGCGCCGCCGTGCAGCGGCCCGGACAGGGCGCCGACGGCCCCCACGAGACAGGCGGCGATGTCCGCGCCCGTCGAGGCGATCACGCGTCCCGTGAAGGTTGATGCATTGAATCCATGGTCAATGGTTGAGATCAAGTATTGCTCGATCGCCCTGGTACGCCGTGCGTCCGGCTCCTCGCCGGTCAACATGTACAGGTAGTTGGCGGCGTACGACAGGTCCTCGCGCGGCGGGACCGGGTCGAGCCCCTTGCCCAGCCGGTGCAGGGCCGTCAGCAGCGTGGGTACGGCGGCGGTCGCCGTCACCGCGTCCGCGCGGCGCCGGCCGGCATCGATGTCGTACACCGGCCGGAATCCCTGGGCGGCGCCCAGCAGGGACAGCGCGGTGCGCAGGCCCGCGAGCGGGCCGGAACGGCCGCCTGCCGCGGCGATCGCGGGCAGCGCCGCGGCCACCTGGTCGGGCAGCCGCCGCAGCGCGGCGGTCTCGGCGGCGAAGGCGGCGCCGCGGTCGGCGTCGGGGAGCTCGCCGTGGACCAGGAGATGCCAGACGTCCTCGAAGCTGCGGGTCTGCGCGAGTTCGACGGCGGAGTACTGGCGGTAGTGGTAGAAGCCCTCGCGTCCTCGTACGTCGCCGATCTGGGTGTCGGTGACGACGACGCCCGCGAGTCCTCGCGGTACGTCGACAAGAGTTGCTGCGGACCGGTTGACGGACATGTTTCCTCCCTGGACTTGATTCGACTGTCCATGGTTGACTGAGAGTCTGTCAATATTGATTGAATCAATACATAATCAATCTGTCGTGGATCTGGATACGGTGGCCCCCATGCGTGATCAGCAATCCGGTGCCGGCCCCGCGGAGCGACGGCTGAGCACCAAGGAGGCCGCCGAACTCCTCGGCGTGAAGCCCGAGACCGTGTACGCGTACGTCAGCCGCGGGCAGCTCAGCAGCCGACGCGCGCAGGGCGGCCGGGGCAGCACCTTCGCCGCCGAGGAGGTCGAGGCACTCGCGCGCCGCAACAGGCGGGAGAGCGCGGCGACCCAGGCGTCCGGCGGTGAGCTGTCCGTGCGCACCCGCATCACGCTCATCGAGAAGGACCGGTACTACTTCCGGGGCGTGGACGCGGCCGAGCTCGCCGCGCGCCACTCCTACGAGGAGATCGCCGAGTGGCTGTGGACCGGGCGGCTGCGCCCGGGGATCACCTTCGCCGCGCCCGCGGCCTCGGTGGCCGTGGCCCGCCGCGCGGTCGACGCCCTGCCGGAGCACGCGGGCCCCACCGACCGGCTGCGCGTCGCCGCCATCGCCGCGGCCACCGCCGACCCGCTGCGGTTCGACCTGTCCGAGGAGGCCGTGCTCGGCACCGCGCGCACCCTCATCCCCACGCTTGTGGCCGCCCTGCCCCCGGTGCGGGGCGCGCGCCAGGACGAGGGCCCGCTGGCACTGCGTCTGTGGCCGCGGCTGAGCGGCAGACAGCCCGACGAGGCGTCACTGCGCGTCCTGGACACGGCGCTGGGCCTGCTGGCCGACCACGACCTCGCCGCCTCGACCCTCGCAGTGCGCGTGGCGGCCTCCGCCCGCGCGCACGCCTATGCCGCGGTCTCGGCGGGCCTGGGCGTGATCGAGGGCCCGCTGCACGGCGCGGCCAGCGGGCTGGCCCACCGCATGCTGCTGGAGGTGCTCGACCAGGGCGACGCCGCCCCTGTGGTCGCCGACGAACTGCGCGCGGGCCGTCGCATCCCCGGCCTCGGCCACCGGCTCTACGCGGGCGAGGATCCACGCGCGCGTGCCCTGTTCGCCCTCCTGGAGGAGATCCCGAACGCCCAGCCGGCGCTCGCCGCCGCCCGGGACGTCGTGGAGACCACCGCCCGGCACACCCCGCTGCACGCCAACGTGGACCTGGCTCTGGCGGTGCTCACCGTGTCCTCCGGGATGCCCGCGACGGCCGGCGAGACGATCTTCGCGGTGGCCCGTACGGCGGGCTGGATCGCCCATGCACTGGAGGAGTACGGCGAGCGGCCCCTGCGGATGCGGCCGAGCGGCCTGTACGGGGGGCCCAGACCGCCGCAGCCGCTTCCCGAGTAGGCGCCTCCGAGGAGGCCGGGCGAACCGCACCAGTCACTCCGGCAACAGGACAATTGACCCGGCCCCCGTCGGGACACACACGCGACAACAGGTCACGGTGCGGCAACTCAGGTTAGGCTCACCTCTGTGAGTGCGTGTGCGACCGTCTCGCGGGACTTCGACGAGCCCGTCGCCGGGACCGCGGCCCCGGCGACGACCTGGCTGCTGCTGGAACAGCCGGGCCCGTGGGGTGCCCGTGCGCTCACCTCCAGCCATCTCGACCCCGCCCTGGGCCGGGCCCTGGAGGCCGCCGCCAAGGGCACGGGCGTGCGCATCGCGCTCATCCGCCGCTCCGGACGGCACGCCGACAGCCACTTCCCCGCCGCACGCCGGGTGTACGTGTCGCACACCGTGCCGGGCAGGGTCTGGCTGCGCGAGGCCACCGTCACCGACCCGCACCGGCTGCTCGGCCTCGACTTCGCCGCCCTCGGCAGGGGAGAACACAGCTCCTTCGACGCCGCCCTGGAGGGCCGCCCCCACACCGACGGCCCGCTGGCCCTGGTGTGCACCAACGGCAAGCGCGACCGCTGCTGCGCCCTGCTGGGCCGGCCGCTCGCGGCCGAACTCGCCTCGTCCGGGGTCGGCGGCGTCTGGGAGGTCACCCATCTGGGTGGTCACCGCTTCTCGCCCACCGTGCTCGTCCTGCCGTACGGGTACGCGTACGGGCGCGCCGAGGCCCACACCGTCAGGGAGGTCCTGCACGGCGTACGGGAGGGCCGGATCGTGCTGGACGGCTGCCGGGGTGCCTCCGCCTGGGAGCGGCCCGGGCAGGCGGCCGAGCTGGCCGTGCGCGAGGCGGTGGGCGAGGACGCGGCCGAGGTGCTCACCGTCGTACGGACCGACGGCGCGGCTCCCCGCTGGGAGGTGACCGTCGCGCACGTGGACGGCCGCCACTGGCGTGTGAGCGTCGCCCAGGGCGCCTCCCAGCCGCCCCGCCCCGAAAGCTGCGGGACCTCGATCCTCGGGGCGCCCGCGCGGATGGACGTGGTGTCCGTGCGCGAGCTGGCGACGGCGGCGCTGGCGAGCTGACGCCCCTTGATCATGGGTTGATCAGCAGTTGATCAGGGCCGTTCGTCAGGAAGTCTTGATCAAGAGATCAACCCCACACCATTGCGGCGGCCCGGGCCCGGCCACGTACCGTCATGGTATGAGCCCCACTCCCCCCGCACGCCGCCTGCGGCTCGGCCTGCCCCGCCGGGTGTTCTCGCAGGTGCTGCTCATGCAGGTGGCGATCGCCGCGGGAGTCGCGGTGCTCGCGACCGGTCTCTTCCTCGCACCGCTCAGCGACCAGCTGGACGACCAGGCGATGCGCCGGGCCCTGGCCATCGCTCAGACGACCGCCGCACAGCCGCAGATCGCCGAGGACGTCGTCGGCACGCCCGCGACCGTCGACGGCCCGGTCCAACGGGAGGCGGAGCGCATCCGCCGGGCCACGGGGGCCGAGTACATCGTCGTGATGGACCGGCGCGGCGTGCGCTGGTCGCACACCGAGCCCCGTGAGGTCGGCCGGAGGGTCTCCACCGACCCCAGCCAGGCGCTCGCCGGCCATGAGGTCATGGAGATCGACGAGGGCACGCTGGGCCGCTCGGCGCGCGGCAAGGTGCCGTTGCGCGACGGCGAGGGCGACATCGTCGGCGCGGTCTCGGTCGGCATCGCCTACGACAGCGTGCGGGCCCGGCTGATCCATGCGATCCCCGGACTGTTCGCCTACGCGGGAGGCGCCCTGGCGGTCGGCGCGCTGGCGGCCTGGCTCATCGCCCGCCGGGTGCAGCGGCAGACACGGGACCTGGCGTTCTCGGACATCTCCGGCCTGCTGGCCGAGCGGGAGGCGATGCTGCACGGCATCCGCGAGGGCGTCGTCGCCCTGGACCGCTCCGGGCGCGTCCGCCTGCTGAACGACGAGGCGCAGCGGTTGCTCGGCATCGGCGACGAGGCCGTGGGTCGCTCCCCCGACGAGGCGCTCGGCGAGGGACGCACCGCCGACGTGCTGGCGGGGCGCGTCACCGGGACCGACCTGCTGACGGTCAGCGGCCCGCGGGTGCTGGTCGCCAACCGGATGCCGACCGACGACGGCGGCGCCGTCGCCACCCTGCGCGACCGCACCGAGCTGGAGCAGCTCGGCCGTGAGCTGGACTCGACCCGGGGCCTGATCGACGCGCTGCGCGCGCAGGACCACGAGCACGCCAACCGCATGCACACCCTGCTGGGCCTGCTGGAGCTGGAGATGTACGACGACGCCGTGGAGTTCGTCGGCGAGGTCGTCGGCGACCATCGGGCCACCTCCGAGCAGGTCACCGAGCGCATCCACGATCCGCTGCTGGCCGCCGTCCTGGTCGGCAAGGCGACCGTCGCCGCCGAGCGCGGGGTGGCCCTGTGGGTGTCCGACCGCACCCGGCTGCCGGACCGGCTGGTCGATCCCCGCGGTCTGGTCACGATCGTCGGCAATCTGGTGGACAACGCCCTCGACGCCGTCGCCGGGACCCCGCACGCGCGCGTGGAGATCGAGCTGCACACCGAAGCCCGCGCGGTCGTGCTCCAGGTACGGGACACAGGGCCGGGCATCCCGCCGGAGCAGCGTGAGGTGATCTTCACCGAGGGCTGGTCCACCAAGGAGCCTCCCGCCCACCGGGAGCGGGGCATCGGGCTGTCCCTGGTCCGCAGGCTGGCCGAGCGCCATGGCGGCAGTGCGACGGTGGGCGAGGCTCCGGGCGGGGGCGCGGAGTTCACGGTCGTCCTGCCCGATGCGCTCACCGAGCCCGCCCTGGAGGCGGCCGTGACCGTGCCGTCCGGCGAGACCGACGTCCCCGAGGAGTCGCGATGATCGAGGTGCTGGTCGTGGACGACGACGTCATGGTCGCGCGCGTGAACGCCGCTTACGTCGACAAAGTGCCGGGCTTCCACGTCGCGGGCGAGGCGCACAGCGCCGCCGAGGCACTGCGCAGGCTGGAGGAACTGCCCGGCCTCGACCTGGTCCTCATGGATCACTACCTGCCGGACGAGACGGGGCTCGAGGTCGTCCGGGAGATGCGCCGCCGTGGCCACCGTACGGACGTGATCATGGTGACGGCGGCCCGGGACGTCTCCACCGTGCAGGAGGCCATGCGGCAGGGGGCGTTGCAGTACCTGGTCAAGCCGTTCGCGTTCGCGGGGCTGCGCACCAAGCTGGAGGCGTACGCGCAGTTGCGCCGGACCCTGGACGGCGGCGGCGAGGCCGAACAGGCCGAGGTCGACCGGATCTTCGGCGCCCTGTCCGCCCCTTCGGAGCCCGACCTGCCCAAGGGCCACTCCCCCACGACCGCAGAGCTGGTGCGGCAGGCGCTGATGCACGCCGAGGGCCCGCTGTCGGCCCAGGAGATCGCCGAGCGCACCGGGGTGAGCCGGCAGACCGCCCAGCGCTATCTGAAGCTCCTGGAGCGCACGGGCCGCGCCACGCTCACGCTGAAGTACGGCGACGCGGGCCGCCCCGAGCATCGCTACGTCTGGGCGAAGCGCCCCTGAGACGCGCCCGAGGCGCCGCTACGCCGCCCCGGCCCCGGTGAGCGACCGCACCTCGGTCTCCGCGTGCTTGGCCTCGTCCGCCTCCTCGGTGGAGGTCACGGTGCCGAGCCACCCGGCCAGGAAGCCCAGCGGGATGGACAGGATGCCGGGGTTCTGCAGCGGGAAGAGCTGGAAGTCGACGCCCGGGAACAGCGCGTCGGGGCTGCCGGACACCACCGGCGAGAACACCACCAGCAGCACGGCCGGCACCAGCCCGCCGTAGACCGCCCACACGGCGCCACGGGTGGTGAAGCCGCGCCAGAAGAGCGAGTAGAGCAGCACCGGCAGGTTGGCGGAAGCCGCGACGGCGAAGGCCAGGCCGACCAGGAACGCGACGTTCAGCTCCCGGGCCAGCAGGCCGAGCGCGATCGCGACCACACCGATACCGACCGCGGCGATCCGCGCCACGGCCACCTCGCTGCGCGGCTCGGCGCGCCTGCGCCGCAGGGACGCGTACAGGTCGTGGGCGACGGAGGCGGACGAGGCCAGCGTGATCCCCGCGACCACCGCCAGGATCGTGGCGAAGGCGATGGCGGCGACGATCGCGAACAGAACCGTTCCGCCGGTGGAGTCCGCGCCGCCGCCCAGATCGAGCGCCAGCAACGGAACGGCCGTGTTCCCCGCGGCGTTCGAGCTACGCACGGCGTCCGGGCCGACGATCGCGGCCGCTCCGAAGCCCAGCACGATGGTCATCAGGTAGAAGCCGCCGATGAGCCCGATCGACCACACCACCGACCGCCGGGCGGCCCGCGCCGTGGGCACGGTGTAGAACCGCGACAGGATGTGCGGCAGCCCGGCCGTGCCCAGCACCAGGGCGATGCCGAGGCTGATGAAGTCGAAGCGGGCGGTCCAGTCCCCGCCGTATCTCAGCCCGGGCGCCAGGAACCGGTCGCCGTGCCCGCTGCGCTCGGCCGCGCTGCGCAGCAGATGGTCGAAGTCCCCGTGGAACCGCACGAGTACGAGCACGGTCAGGGCGATCGTCCCGCCCATGAGCAGGACCGCCTTGACGATCTGGATCCAGGTGGTGGCCCGCATCCCTCCCATCGACACATAGATCACCATGAGCGCGCCGACGCCGATGACCGTCCAGGACTGCGCCGCCTCGCTCGTACCGCCCAGCAGCAGCGCGACCAGGCTGCCCGCACCCACCATCTGCGCCACCAGATACAGAACGGACACCACCACCGAGGAAGTTCCCGCCGCGATCCGCACCGGTCGCTCACGCATCCGCGCGGCGACGACGTCGGCCAGGGTGAACCGGCCGCAGTTGCGTACCAGTTCGGCGACCAGGAACAGGACCACGAGCCAAGCGACCAGGAAGCCGACCGAGTACAGCAGCCCGTCGTAGCCGAACAGCGCGATGAGACCGGAGATGCCGAGGAAGGAGGCGGCCGACATGTAGTCACCCGCGATGGCAAAACCATTCTCCATGGGTGAGAACAGCCGTCCGCCGACGTAGAACTCCTCTGCGGAGCCATGCCGGTTGCGGCTCACCCATGTCGTGATGCCCAGGGTGACGGCGACGAACGCGCTGAACAGCACCAGCGCCAGCGTCTGGTGATCGTCCGTCACAGGCCACCGCCTCGCACACCGCGGGCCAGTTCCTGGGTGTCCCAGCGCAGTTCGAGGGCCGCGCGGTCCCGGCGCAGCCGGGCGTGGCGGGCGTAGGCCCAGGTGAGGACGAAGGTCGTGAGGAACTGGCCGAGCCCGGCGAGCATCGCCACGTTCACCGCGCCCACGACCGGCCGGGCCATCACCCCGGGCGCGGTGGTGGCGGCGACGACGTACCCGAGGTACCAGACGAGGAAGCCGACGACGGCCGGCACCACGAACCTGCGGTACCGGCTGCGCACCTCCTGGAAGGCCGCGCTGCGCTGGACCTCCAGATACACGTCCGCCGCGGCGAGGGCGCCGTCCCGGCCGTCCCCGCGCGCGGAGGGCACGGCACCGGCGGTCTCACCCGCCTCGCCCCAGCCCGTGGCGAGCGCGTCGTACCAGGGGTCGTCGTACCCCGCCGGGCCGGACGGATCGGCGGCCTTGTGCTGCCGAGCGCCGGGGCGGTCCGCCGGTGTCGCGGGACCGTCCCCGCCCGCGCGGGGACGACCATGGGTTGAGTGCATGCCCAAGGATGGACAGAACGGGAAGATCCCCACTCTTCTTCCTTGGGCTGTTCACCCCTTCAGGTGACCTGAGCCCGCGCGGGCCGCGCTCAGGCGTCGATGCGTGAACGGTCCAGCGTCGCGGCCGAGCTGGAGATGAACTCCTTGCGCGGTGCCACGTCGTTGCCCATGAGGAGGTCGAAGACCTGCTCGGCCGCCTCCAGGTCGGAGAGGTTGATCCGGCGCAGCGTGCGGTGGCGCGGATCCATGGTGGTCTCGGCCAGCTGGTCGGCGTCCATCTCGCCCAGACCCTTGTAGCGCTGGATCGAGTCCTTGTACCGGATGCCCTTGCTCTGGAACTCCATGAGCTTGTCGCGCAGCTCACGGTCCGAGTACGTGTACACGTACTTGTCCTGGCCCTTCTTGGGCTGGGTCAGCTCGATCCGGTGCAACGGAGGTACGGCGGCGAACACCCGGCCGGCCTCGACCATGGGCCGCATGTAGCGCTGGAACAGCGTCAGCAGCAGACAGCGGATGTGGGAGCCGTCCACATCGGCGTCGGTCATCATGATGATCTTGCCGTAGCGGGCGGCGTCGATGTCGAAGGTGCGGCCCGAGCCGGCCCCTATGACCTGGATGATCGCGCCGCACTCGGCGTTCTTCAGCATGTCCGTGACGGACGACTTCTGGACGTTGAGGATCTTGCCGCGGATCGGCAGCAGCGCCTGGAACTCGGAGTTCCGGGCGAGCTTGGCCGTGCCGAGCGCGGAGTCTCCCTCGACGATGAACAGCTCGCTGCGGTCGACGTCGTCGCTGCGGCAGTCGGCCAGCTTGGCGGGCAGCGAGGAGGACTCCAGGGCCGTCTTGCGGCGCTGGGCGTCCTTGTGCTGCCGGGCGGCGATCCGCGTACGGGCCGCGGCGACGACCTTCTCCAGCACCACGCGCGACTGCTGCGCTGCATCGCGCTTGGTGGCGGTCAGGAACGCCTTGAGCTCCTTGGAGATCACGTTGTTCACGATGCGGCGGGCCGCCGAGGTGCCGAGCACCTCCTTGGTCTGCCCCTCGAACTGCGGCTCGGCGAGCCGGACGGTGACGACTGCGGTCAGGCCCTCCAGGGCGTCGTCCTTGACGACGTCGTCCTCGGCGACGCGCAGCAGCTTCTTGGCGCGCAGCACCTCGTTCATCGTCTTGGCGACGGCCTGCTCGAAGCCGGCGACATGGGTGCCGCCCTTGGGCGTGGCGATGATGTTGACGAACGACCTGAGGGTCGTCTCGTAGCCGGTCCCCCAGCGCAGCGCCACATCGACGCCGAGCTCGCGGGTGACCTCGGTCGGCGTCATCTGACCGTGCTCGTCCAGGACGGGGACGGTCTCCTTGAAGGTGCCCTGTCCGGTGAAGCGGAGGACATCGCAGATGGCCTTGTCGCTCGCCAGGTACTCGCAGAACTCGCTGATGCCGCCGTCGTAGCGGAAGGACTCCTCGCCCTTGCTGCCGCCCTCGCCGAGGCCGTACTCGTCGCGGACGACGATGGTCAGGCCGGGCACCAGGAACGCGGTCTGCCGGGCGCGCTGGTGGAGCGTCTCCAGATTGAGCTTGGCGTCCTTGAGGAAGATCTGGCGGTCGGCCCAGTAGCGCACGCGCGTGCCGGTACGCGTCCTGGGCAGCTTCTTGGTCTTGCGCAGTCCGCCCTTGGCCTCGAACGTGGCGTCCGGGCCGTTCGCCGCGAAGGCGCCCGGGACGCCGCGGCGGAAGCTGATGGCGTGGGTGTGGCCGCTGCGGTCGACCTCGATGTCCAGCCGCGCGGACAGGGCGTTGACCACGGAGGCACCGACGCCGTGCAGACCGCCGGAGGCGGCGTAGGAGCCGCCGCCGAACTTGCCGCCGGCGTGGAGCTTGGTCATGACGACCTCGACACCGGACATGCCGGTCTTGGGCTCGACGTCGACCGGGATGCCACGGCCGTTGTCCCTCACCTCGACCGAGGCGTCGTCGTGGAGGATCACCTCGATGTGGTCGCAGTAGCCACCGAGGGCTTCGTCCACGGAGTTGTCGATGATCTCCCACAGGCAGTGCATGAGACCGCGGCTGTCGGTGGATCCGATGTACATACCCGGGCGCTTGCGTACGGCCTCGAGCCCCTCGAGGACGAGCAGGTGCCGCGCGGTGTAGTTGGAACCGTCCCGGTCTGCTCCTGCCAGCAGCGCTGTGGACGGCACGGACGTCTCGGCGGTCACGCGGTTCGCTCCTCGCTGAATTTCAGGTGGGGCCCTTCTGGGTAAGGGCACGGCTTCGGTCGCCGCTCAGAGGGTACCGAGGCCTGGTAGAGCCGTTGTAACGCCACCCTCACATGGAAGACAGACTAGTCCACGGTCGCATAGGTGTTCGATCCCTCGAAGGGGTGAAGTGCACATCACGTTCCCTTCCAGGCATGAACCATTTAGGCTCCGGGCACGTCCTCATGAACAACCGGCAACCCAGCCGGGGGGACCGAAACCGAAGACAGCGCGAACCCGTACGACACAGAGACACGCAATACGGCACATTCGCCGCCAACCGGCAGCAGACAGCCACTCGGAAGATTTTTTCGAGAGAAAGCCCCGAGCGGGAACGATTTCGGGCTGGTTGGATGTTGACCCTGGTACGACAGCTCGTCGAGCTAGAGAAGAGGCGACGTGACTACTGTTCTGACCCCCGCGAGCCCGCTGACGGCCGCTGATCGCTGCGACCGCTGCGGCGCCCAGGCATACCTGCGCGTCGTCCTGCTGAGCGGCGGAGAACTGCTCTTCTGCGCCCACCACGGTCGCAAGTTCGAGCCGGAACTCAAGAAGATCGCCGCTGAGATACAGGACGAGACTGAGCGGCTCACTGCCGCTCCGGCATCCGCCTCGGAAGAAGAGCACTGACCATTCGCGTCCACGACGAGCCAGCACCGGCCAGGCCGGTGAACGGGCGGGGGGGCCCCGGCCCCCCCCCCTCCACCCCCCCCACCCTCTCCGCCTCGGCAAAGAAATCGAACGTGAGATACAACCCCACCAACACATCGCCCACCAGCGACAGCACGACCCA